>JAHUZV010000023.1 GCA_019264575.1 Vulcanococcus sp.
CCTGGCTGACCGACACAACTGCGAGACCCGTTGCAACAGAACGAGTCTCAGCTGATTGGGTGGGCAGGTAGCCATGAGAGCGTGGGGCTGCGAAACCAAACCAAGTCCTCGTGGCATCCCTTGCCCAGCTGCATGCTGAGCTGATCGGCTTCCTGCGTCAACACTGTCCTGTCCGTGACCAGCGTCATCTGGTGCTCCTCGCCTGGATGGTGGCCGGGCTGCTGCTGAGCGAGACGGTCTGTTTCGATCGCTGGAAAGCCAGACTGCCCTTAGCCCATTGCCTGGCCGCGAGCTGGCAGCGCCGCTGTCAACGCTGGCTGGCCAACGGCCGCATTGATGTGGAGACGCTGTATGGCCCGTTGATTCTCTGGGCGATCCAGCATTGGCAAAACTCAGGCCAGGCCTTGCATCTGGCTCTGGACACCACCATGCTCTGGAACCGCTTTTGCGTGGTGGTGGTGTCGGTGGTGGCCCACAACCGGGCCATTCCGCTGCTGTGGCAGACCCTGGAGCATCCAAGTGCCAGCGTCAGTGCCTCGGTTTCGATCGCTTTGCTCGAGAAAGCCGATCGGCTCTTGAGTGGTTTCGGGTCGATCACGCTGCTGGCGGATCGTGCCTTTCCTTGTGATGAGCTGATCGCCTGGTTCGGCGGCAAGCCCCGTTGGAGCTACGTCATGCGACTGCGTGGTGACACCGAGATCCACGGCACCGCAGCACCTCTCGGTTGTCAGGTGCGCCGGCTGCACTTACACCGCGGGCAGTGTCGGGGCTTCCGTGGCGTGCGGCTCTGGGCCGATGGCAGCCAGAGCGTGAACCTGGTGATCGCCCATCCCACCGGCCTGCCGGTGGAGGAGCCCTGGCACCTGATCAGCAACGCCGAGCCCTCGCTGGATCTGGTGTGGAGCTACGCCCAGCGCTTCTGTTGTGAGCAGCTGTTCCGGGATCAGAAATCGGGAGTGTTCCAGCTGGCGAGCAGCGGGCTGCGGGATCCGCAGCGGATCGATCGGCTGCTGCTGGTGATCGCGATCGCTGTCCTGGCGGGCAGTTTGCAGGGCTACGCCCTCAGCCTGGCGGGCCTGCGCCGGCAGGTGGATCCTCACTGGAAGCGCGGCATGAGCTTTCTGCGGATCGGTCTGGCCGCACTACAGATGGCAGGGGCCGATGCGGCAGCCAGGTTGATGGATTGGCTGCCGATCCCACTCCAGGAGCTGGAGCCCTGCGTCCCCAGCCGTAAAGCCAGGAGAAGGCAGGCCCAAGCTTGGTTCTCCAAGGTTGAACTGCCACCGAGAACGCGATCAGCGGCTGATCACACGATGCTGTTGGCTATCGCATGAATCTCATGCCTGAGATGTGTCGGTCAGCCAGCTAACCGGCTGCTGCGCCTGTGCCAAGCACAGGCGCAGCAGCTTAATGACAACTTCAACCTTTCCCAACGCCACCTAAATCAAGCAAACCGATGCGGTTCCTCAATGATGACAATTTTCTCTCAGGAATCCATGGCTACGAAAGATTGTTAGCCAAGCTGCTCGCCTTACTTCTTGCAGTTGTCATCGGTGTTGGCACACTTGAATTGCTGATCGAGACAATATCAAAAACGGTTAGCCTACAAACAAATTGGTTTGATGGCAGCTTGATCAAGCTTTTGGATCGACTGTTGTTGATCTTTATCGCACTGGAGGTACTCCAGAACGTGACCGCTTATCTGCGAGATCAAGTCGTCCAGATTGAATTGGTGCTGCTTACAGCGCTAACGGCTGTTGCAAGGAAAGTGATTGTTCTTCCACCCGGAACCGAGAACAAGCCTGCACTCATGGCAGGCTTTGGGCTGATTGTGGTGGGCATTGCCGCAGCGTACTGGCTTGTTCTGATGGCAAGACGGAACAACCAAGTCAACTCTGCAAATCACTGATGCTAACGCTGAAACAGTAGAAACAACCTCCAACACAGTCTATTCCACGGAGTCAGAGATACGCAATATCCATGGGTAGACAACATCAAGCTGATCACAGGAAACACGACTTACTCGGCCAGCATCTTCGATCGATTGGCAAAATTCCACTGCTAACTGCCGCTGAGGAGATTAGCCTCGCGCGCATGGTTCAACGTGGACGAGCACTTGAAGCACTCTCAGAAACACTTGAGGCGCGCACTGCTCAGGGCCCAAACCCAACAGAAGCCTTGGCACTGAAGGCTGGTATCACAATAAAGGAACTTAAACGACAGCTAAAAGCTGCGAAACGAGCGAAAGAGCGCATGATCAATGCCAATCTGAGGCTCGTGGTGACGATCGCGAAACGCTATGGCAACAGCCTTCTTGAACTGGATGATTTAATCCAGGAGGGCAATCTCGGTTTGATTAAGGCAGTTGAGCGTTACGACCCAACGAGAGGCTATAAACTCTCTACCTATGCATACTGGTGGATCCGAGAAAGCATCACTCGAGGCATAGCCAAACACGGGCGCACGATTCGCCTACCAGCACATATCATCGAGATACTGATCAAACTACAAAAGTCACAGCGGCTTCTTCACCAAAAACTAAGGCGAAATCCAACCCTTCACGAGATCGCAGAGGAGACAGGCTGCAGCCTCACAGAAGTGCGTGAGGTACTACAGAGCGCACAAGCACCAATCAGCTTTGACTCCAAAACAGGAGAAAACGACGACCAACAGCTCTTGGAGCTCATCGCTAGCGATCTAGATCCAACTGACGCACCAACTATCCTGGAGCTCATGAAAAGAGACGTTCACAAAGCCCTTAATCAATTAACCAAGCCCGAGAAAGACTTGCTCATGATGCGCCACGGAATCGAATGCCCAGATGAACTTTCACTCAGTGCGGCAGCACGCATAATGGGAATCACACGAGATTCCGCCAGAGGAATTGAACGAAGAGCTGGTCAGTCAATCGCAAAGTCTTCGTCACACATGAGAGACTATATTTCCCCATAAAAAAGCACCCCTCCGAAGGAGAGGTGCCATGCTTTGATCCGCCTTGTCAGGCTGGTTCAGCGGCGACTTCGGGTGTCGAAGGAATCACCAGTCTGAGCAGAATCGGTGCCAAGAAGGTTGTTCCAATCACCATCAGCAGAATGGCCGCTTCAAGTGCGGGAGTGAGGATCCCAGCCTGACTTCCTAGGCCAAGGAAGATCAGACCCACTTCTCCACGGGGCATCATGCCAAGTCCTACAACCAGACGGTTGGTTGGACTTGCACTGGCATAACACCAACCTGCAGCCACTTTGCCGAGCATGGCCACCACCAGAAGGAAGGCGGCCACAATCAATCCCTCACGGTTGGCGGGATCGAAGGGATTCAGCACCGAGAGATCCATACCGGTACCGATCAACACGAAGAACACGGTGGCGAACAAGGCCACCAGCGGCTTTACAGCAGCGTCGATGTCGTGAGTGTGCTTAGACGCGCTCAGGATCAGGCCCGCGGCGAAGGCTCCAAGCGCTGCCTCCAAGCCGATGGCTTGTGCCGCAAAACAGCAGAGGGTGAGCACCACAAAGCTGGCCACGGCCACATCGCCAGGTGCCTTGAGCTGATCCACCACCCAATCGAAAGCCGGGGCCGCTTTGCGGCTCAACACCAAAGCCACCGCCACAAACGCCACGGCAGCCAGGCCGAGCTTGATCACCGGGCCGATGCTGAAGCTGCCGCCACCCACGATCGCCACCACAACAGCCAGGATCACGATGCCGAGGATGTCGTCGAGCACGGCAGCGCCGATCACGATCTGGCCTTCGGTGCGCTTGAGCCACTTGAGCTCACCAAACACGCTGGCCGTGATGCCGATGGAGGTGGCTGTCATCGCTGCACCGGCAAACACCGCCGGAATCAACGGCACGTGGAAGAGGAAATAGAGGCCCGCAGTGCCAAGGGCAAAGGGCAACACCACACCAGCCACTGCCACCGTTGTGGCCTGAACGCCCACAGCAACCAGTTCGTCGAGTTCGCTTTCGAGCCCTGTCAGAAACAGCAGGGCAAACAAGCCGATCTGAGAAACCGATTGCAGGCTCGGGAATGTTTCGTTGTAGAGCTCGGCGACTTCGTCGGGCCGGATGTCAGCAAGGGAACCCAGCAACGACAGCAGCGCATTGCTGATCTGGGCCTGGGTTTCCGGCGGCACGATCAGATGCAGACCGGACACCCCGATCAACACACCGGCCACAAGCTCACCCAGGATCGTGGGCAGCTGAAGCCGAACCATCACCTCCGCGATGGCACGGGCAGCGATAAAGATCACCAGGAAGCGACCCACCTGTAGGAGGGTTTCCGCCACTTCCAGCTGATGAGGGCTGATCTCAGCGATCAACGCCAAAGGGGGAAGCATGAACGGCCTGAAACGGGCAGCTGGTTATAGGGATGCTTCATGGGGTTCTGGGTGGGTCCGCGAGCAAACCGCGTTGCTTGAGCTCCGACTGGAACTCGCGGCCCAGTTGCGCTTCCGGTGTGTGGCGATTCACCTGAGCCAGCACCATCACGGTGCGTAGCGCCAGCCAGCTCAGGCCCACAAACAGCAGCAGGGTCATCCCGAATGACCAAATAGTGATCTGAGCTTGGGCCGGATCCACCCAGGCTGGGTGTTGTGGTGCCTAAGTTCCCGCCACCGCTCCGCCTGCATGGCACCGATTCGACTGCTGGAGCTGCTGATCCTGCTGGCGGTGTTAGCCGGCTTTGCAGGGTTGCTGCTGCGCCGCAACTTGTTTCTGAAGGTGCTCTCCATGGATGTGATGGGCAGCGCCGTGGTGGCTTTGTTCGTACTGCTGGCGGCGCGTTCAGGCCTGCGCAGCCCGATCCTGCCCCGCTCTGGCGAGCTCCTCGCCGGCGACTACGCCGATCCCATTCCCCAAGCCGTGATCCTCACGGCGATCGTGATCGGCCTATCGATCCAGGCCCTGCTGCTGGTGGTGATCACCCAGATGGCGCGGATCGATCCCAGCCTCAACGAGGCCAGCTTTGAAGCCACCGATCAGCCATGACACCGAGCTGGATCAGCCCGGACAGCCTGCTGATCGCCTGGCTGTTGGTGCCCTACCTCGCTGCCTTTCTGGCAGTGCTGTTGCCTTCGCTGAGCCACGCCCTGGTGGTGCTGTGCTGCGGCGCCACCGCCTGGGTAGGCGCTGCAGCGTTGATCACCGGCACGACCCGGCCTTTGCAACTGCTTGGTGAGTTCGGGGTGCCGCTGAGCCTCGAGCCCCTGGCCGGCTGGTTTGTGCTGCTGAATGGGCTGGTGTGCCTGGCGGTGTGGATCGAAGCGCGGCGGCAGGGCTGGGATCGCACCGGCTGGATGCTGCTGCTGGTGCTGCTGGGGTCGCTGAACACCAGCTTTCTCACCACAGATCTGATCAGCCTCTACGTGGCCTTGGAGGTGGTTGGCATCACCGCCTTTCTGCTGATCCTCAAAGGCAGAAGCGCCAACGCCACGTGGATTGCCCTGCGCTATCTGCTGATCGGCAACACAACCATGGCCATCTATTTGATTGGCGCAGGGCTCGTGTACGCCCAGGCCGGCAGTTTTGCGTTTGCGGCCCTGGCCCAGCTACCGCTGGGCGCGCCGCTCGTGCTGGTGCTGGTGGGCTTGCTCACCAAAGCAGGGGTGTTTCTCAATGGCCTCTGGCTTCCCCGCACCCATGCCGAAGCGCCGGCGGAGGTGTCGGCCCTCCTCTCGGGCGTGGTGGTGGGTGGCGGCGCTCTACCGCTGCTGAGGCTCGAGCAACTCAACCCAGCCATCGGCGAGCTGCTGCTGCCGATCGCCCTGGCCAGCGCCGTTCTCGGCCTGATCTACGCCCTGGGTGTCACAGACGCCAAGCGCCTGCTGGCCTGGAGCACCCTGGCCCAGATGGGGCTGGTGCTGCTGGCGCCAGCGGCCGGTGGCTTGATGGCGTTCTCCCACGGCGTGGCCAAAAGCGGTTTGTTTCTCACCGCGCGCCAATGGCCGAGCCGTTCTCTCGAAACTTGGCGGCAACAGCCCCTGGCGGCTCCACTGCTGATCACGCTGCTGATGGGCTCCTGTTCCATCGCTGGTCTGGCGCCGCTGCTGGGCTACGCCGCCAAAAAGCAACTGGAGAGTGCGATGCCGCCGGCGATCGCCGCGGCGCTCCTGGTGTTGTCGGTGGGCAGCGTGGCGGTGTACTGCCGGCTCTGCCGTGCGCCACTGGCTGCCGCATCGGGTTCGCAAGCGGCCAGCGCCGCTCTCCCTTGGGGCGCCTGGTTGCTGATGCTTCCTCTGGTGGGCGGCGGTGTACTGCTGCTCGCCGAAGTGAAGCGTGGCTGGCTGGTGAGCCTGGTGCTGCTGGGCTTGGGGCTGGGCCTCGATCAGCTGCTGGAGCGGCGGCGGCAGCACGTTGGCCACGGCTTGCCCTCCCTGGATCGCCTGCCGGATCTGGTGGGAGGCCTGGGTTTGGTGGGCGCCGGCCTGCTGCTCTCGATTGGTGCGGAGCTGGGCTGATGGTGTTCTTGCTGAGCTGCCTGTTTCGGCTGCTGCTGTGGACGTTGCTCACCGCTGATCTCAGCGGAGTGAACCTGGCCATTGGCGTTGGTCTGGCCCTGCTCCTGCCCCACGCTCGTGGACCCAGACAACCCATGGCTCCGGCGTTGCGGGCGTTATGGCGCAGCCTGATCGCCGTGCCGCTGGCCTACGGCGAAGCTCTCGCCTTGATCGGCTCCGGCGATCGCGAGGAGGAGAGCTGGATCGAGCGACCCGCCGGTGATCCACGCCATCGCCTGCTGATTTTCCTGGAGGTGCTTGCCATCACACTCACACCGTTCACGATCGTGCTCGGCCTCAGCAACGGCCCACGCGGCCCGCACTACACGATTCATCAGCTGCGGCCGCGCCGCGGCAAGCCCGAGGAGGTGCAGCCATGACATTGCTGCTCTGGGGCATGGTGCTCGCCCTGTTGATCCCGATTGCCGTGGTGTGCCGGCCCTGCAGCGTGTGGGACCGCATGGCCGCGTTCGGCAGCATCGCCTCCAAGGTGGCCCTGATCACGATGGTGGTGGCGGTGTTGCGGGGCGACTGGATGCTCGGCCTGGTGGGAGCGATCAGCCTCAGCGCCGGCAACGCCGGGATGCTGCTACTGGCCAATCTGCTGCGGGAGGTGGAGCGATGAGCTTGCTGTTTCTGGGGGCTGGGCTGGCGTTGTGGTTCTGGGGAACCTGGCCGCTGCTGGAGCAACGCAGCTATCTGAGCAAGCTGCACAAGCTCTCGGTGTCCGACACGCTCGGTTCCGGCTTGATGCTGTTGGGCCTACTGCTACGCATCCCGAGCCAATGGCCCCTGCTGGCGTTGGCCTTGCTGGGGTTGGTGGTGTGGAACACGATCTTTGGCTACGTGCTGGCCCGCTGCTCGCAACCCGCGGAGGTGAACCAGCGATGAACGCTTCTCTCAGCTTGGGCGGCGAGCTCGATCTGTTGCTGCCGATCACCGCTCTGTTGCCGGTCACCGCACTGTTGCTGGTGAGCCAGAGCAACCCTTACCAAACCCTGGTGCTGCGGGGAATTCTGGGATCTGTAGCCACGCTGCTCTACGCCTTGCTTGGGGCACCGGATGTGGCACTCACCGAGGCCTTGGTGGGCACATTGCTCTCCACCACGCTTTACGCCGTGGCCCTGCGGTCTTCAATGGCCCTGCGGCTTGAAGATCGCCGCTCCCAGCCCGATCCCAGCCGTGATGCATTGCTTTTGGCTTGGATCACACCGTTGCATCTGCGGCTGCGCTGGCAGCGCAGCGATGAAGCGGGCCAGAACGCCAGCCATGGCTGGCTGAACGACAACGGCCAACTGGTGCTGCTGCAACCGCCCCTGCGCCGGCAACTGCAGCACTGCCCGGGCTACGCCGCATGGCGCGCCAGCGGCGGCGAACTGCACCTGGCTTCTGAATCCCAACCATGACCTGGCTGTATCTGCTGGCGGCCATCGCCCTGTTTGCGGCTCCACTGGCCAGCCCCCTGCCGGATTCCACAGGAATCGCGCCGTTGATCGAAGCGCTCACGGCGCAAACCCAGGTTCCCAACCTCGTTTCGGGCGTGATCCTGCACACGCGCCTGTTCGACACGGTGGCGGAAGTGGTGGTGTTCACCCTGGCGGCCATCGGGGTGCGCATCGTTCTGGCGGGTGATCCGGAGCGCAAACGCATTCGTTCACTCGACGACGCGCCCTCGCAAGTGCTGTGTGAACTGGGGTCCATCATCGCCGCGCTGGTGGCTGTGGAGCTGGCGCTGCGCGGACATCTCAGCCCAGGCGGTGGTTTTGCGGCTGGAGTGGCCGGGGGCTCTGCCATCGGCCTACTACTGATCAGTGGCGGCGCGGATCGCAGTGAACGGCTCTACAAGCTCTACCGCGCTGATCTCTGGGAAAAGGCGGCGGTGGTGGGCTTCCTGCTTGTGGCGTTGATCAGCCTGGTGGGCCTGGATCCAGCGTCGGGCCGCTTCGGCAGCCTGCTGAGCGGCGGCTGGATTCCGTTGCTGAATGTGTTGGTGGCCGTCAAGGTGACGCTCGGCTCCTGGGCGATGGTGCAACGGCTGGTGCGACACCGAGGCCTGCTCTGATCACCGAACCCTGTAACGGCAGAACCCCACCCATATTCCGCGCGCACTCCCTAAGGTTCCGCGCCAACCCTGTTCTGTTGCGATGACATCCGCCTCGGCCCCACCCGGGCGTTCACCGCTGCGGGTGCTGAATCACATCAGCACCAACAACATCAAAGGTGATCTGTTCGGCGGCGTGACCGCCGCTGTGATCGCCCTGCCCATGGCCCTCGCCTTCGGTGTGGCCTCGGGTGCCGGCGCTGCTGCCGGTCTCTGGGGCGCCGTGCTGGTGGGTCTGTTCGCCGCCCTGTTCGGCGGTACCCCCACCCTGATCTCCGAGCCCACAGGGCCGATGACCGTGGTGATGACGGCCGTCATCGCCAGCCTCACCGCCAGCGACCCCGAAAACGGGCTGGCTATGGCCTTCACCGTGGTGATGCTGGCCGGCCTGTTCCAGATCGCCTTCGGCTTCCTCAAGCTGGGCCGCTACATCACCCAGATGCCGTACACGGTGATCTCGGGCTTCATGAGCGGGATTGGCTTCATCCTGATCATTCTTCAGCTTGGGCCCTTCCTGGGGCAGGCCATCCCCAAGGGTGGGGTGATTGGCACCCTGCAAGCCCTGCCTCAGCTGATCAGCAGCGCGCGACCAGGCGAAGTGGTGCTGGCCGTGATCACCCTGGCGATTCTCTGGCTCACCCCCGGCAAGGTGAAGAAGATCGCCCCGCCCCAGCTGATCGCCCTGGTGGTCGGCACGATCCTGTCGCTCACACTGCTGAGCGGAGGTGGTGAAGAAATCCGCCGCATCGGCGAGATCGCCTCGGGCTTCCCGCAGCTGCGCACGCCCTATTTCGATCTGCCGCACCTCAGCCGCATGCTGATTGATGCAGCCGTGTTGGGCATGCTCGGCTGCATCGATGCGCTGCTCACCGCCGTGGTCGCTGACAGCATCACCCGCACCGAGCACGACTCCAACAAGGAGCTGATCGGCCAAGGCCTGGGCAACATCGCTTCCGGCCTGTTCGGTGGCATCGCCGGTGCCGGCGCCACCATGGGCACCGTGGTGAACATTCAGGCCGGCGGGCGCAGCGCCCTCTCAGGCATCAGCCGCGCCGTGATCCTGATGGTGGTGATTCTGGCCTTCACCGGCGTGGCGGCGCAGATTCCCCAGGCCGTGCTGGCCGGTATCGCCCTGAAGGTGGGTGTCGACATCGTCGACTGGGGCTTCATCAAGCGGGCCCACCGCATCTCGATCAGCGGCGCGCTGATCATGTATCTGGTGATCGCCCTCACCGTGCTGGTGGATCTGATCGCCGCCGTGGGCATCGGCGTGTTCATCGCCAACATCCTCACGATCGACAAGATGAGCGCTCTGCAAAGCAAAAGCGTGAAGTCGATCAGCACCGGCGACGGTGACCTCGACATCAGCGATGAGGAGCGCCGCCTGCTCGATCAGGGCCGCGGCCAGGTGCTGCTGTTCCAATTGAACGGCGCCATGATCTTTGGCGTGGCGAAGGCGATCGGCCGCGAGCACAACGCCATTGGCGAGTGCAAAGCGGTGGTGTTTGATCTCACCGAGGTGTCGCACCTGGGCGTGACCGCCGCTCTGGCGGTGGAGAACGCTGTGGAAGAGGCGATTGAAAAGGGCCGCGAGGTGTATGTGGTGGGAGCCAATGGCACCACCCAGCGCCGCCTCGAAAAACTTGGGCTCTTCCAGAAGCTGCCCACTGAGCGCACCAGCGTCAGCCGCCGCGAGGCTCTGCAACAGGCCGTGGGCGCCTTGGCCTAAACCCAAGCCACCCCGACCCCAGGGCATCCATTCGCTGGATGCCCTTTTTTCATGCAACGTTCTGCCCTCACCTGCCGATGAAGCTCTTCGACGACAAGCAGTTCCTCAGCGCCATCCATGGCTATGAGCGGCAACTGGCCAAGCTGTTGGCCTTGCTGCTGGCGGTGGTGGTGGGGATTGCTGCGCTGGAGCTGCTGGTGGAAACCGGCGTGACGGTCGTACAGCGGCAGACCAATTGGTTTGACGGCAGCCTGATCAAGCTGCTCGATCGGCTGCTGCTCATCTTCATCGCCCTGGAAGTGCTCCAGAACGTGACCGCCTACCTGCGCGATCAGGTGGTGCAGATCGAACTGGTGCTGCTCACCGCCCTCACGGCCGTGGCCCGAAAGGTGATCGTGCTGCCGCCCGGCACCGAAAACAAGCCGGCCCTGATGGCGGGCTTCGGGGTGATCGTGGTGGGGCTAGCGGCCGCCTACTGGCTGGTGCGGCAGGCACGCCGTGATCATCAGCCCGCCCAACCCTCTTAATCGCCGGAATTAGGCGGGTTGATGAACATCAACACCAACCGGATTAGGAATGCGTTAAGTGTTGGCGTGATGCAAGCAAAGCAGATCCAGCCCAAGGAGAGATCTCAAGGCGCGCAAGGGGTCTGCAGGATTGATCAGCTGCACTGATCGAGGCGATTGCAGTTGCTGCATCAACGCCGAAACCCACCCAGCCCGGCGCAGATGTCCTTAACGTTTCGCCACCCCACAGACATCTCTCTCGATGCCTGCGCCACAGAAGCTCCGCAAAGGAGACTGCGACGCAATCAGCCGGCACCTGCGTGCCATCGGCCGTATTCCGCTCCTCTCCGCTGAAGAGGAAATCAGCCTGGGCCGCGCCGTGCAAAACGGACGGCGCTTGCTCGAAGCGGCCGAGGAAATGAAACTCCGCTCCGGCGGCCAAGCACCCAGCCTGGAGGCTTGGGCCAGCAACGTGCAGCTCACGCCACGCCAGCTGCAGCGCGAACTGAAGCTGGCGGAACGCGCCAGTGAGCGCATGGTCACCGCAAACCTGCGGCTGGTGGTGAGCCTGGCTCGCCGCATCAGCCACCGGCGCCTCGATCTGGAAGATCTGATCCAGGAGGGCACCCTCGGCCTGATCCGGGCCGTGCAGCGTTTTGACCCCACCCGCGGCTACAAGTTCTCCACCTACGCCACCTGGTGGATTCGGGAGGGCATGGGCCGTGCCCTGCAACAGCAGAGCCGCAGCATCCGCCTGCCAGCACATATGCAGGATCGCCTGCAGCGCTTGCGCCGCTGCCAGCAAGAGCTGCGCCAGATGCTCGGCCGTGAACCCAACCTCGAGGAGCTGGCTGAAGCCACCGAGCTCAAACCGCTCGATATCCGCGAAGCCCTGTTCCGCGCCCAGGAACCCCTGAGCCTCGATAGCAGCCACGGCCCGGAAGACGACCTACGCCTGCTCGACTCCCTGCGCTGCGACGCCCAGCTCCCCAGCGATCAACTCACCGCCGCCCATCTGCAAACCGACCTTGTCGCCCTGCTCGATGAGCTGCCGGAGCAGGAGGCTGAGTTGCTGCGGCTGCGCTACGGCATCGATCAGCCCAGCCCAATGAACCTCAGTGCCGTGGCCCGGCAGATGGGGCTCAGCCGCGACCAGGCCCGCGGCATGGAACGGCGCGCCAATGCAGCGATCCGCCGCCTCTCCGATCGCGTGATCGACTACCTAGAGGCCTAAGGCATCACCCCATGAGCTGGCACCCCCACCTTTGGCATCCCACCACCCAGGTGGCCACCAGCCCAGTTCCCCTGCAAGTGGCGCGCGCCCGCGGTTGCGTGCTCGAACTGCAGGATGGGCGCCAGCTCATCGATGCGATCAGCAGCTGGTGGGTCACCCTGCACGGCCACGCCGAACCCTCGATCGCTGCCGCCATCGGCCGCCAGGCCCTGCAGCTGGAGCAGGTGATCTTTGCCAACTTCAGCCACCAGCCGGCTGAACAGCTCGCCACACGGCTTGCCGCCCTCACCGGGCTTGAGCGGTTGTTTTTCTCCGACAACGGCTCCACCGCCGTGGAGGTGGCCCTCAAGATCGCCTGGCAGTGGTGGCGCAACCAGGGCAGTGATCGTCGCCAATTGATTGCCTTTGAGGGGGCGTATCACGGCGACACCTTCGGGGCGATGGCCGTGGGGGATCGGTCGGTGTTCACCGCCCCCTTCAACGACCTGCTCTTTGATGTGGCCCGCATCAGCTGGCCGCACACCCACTGGGGTGATGCCACGGTGGAGGAGCGGGAAGCTCAAGCGCTGCAGCAGCTGGAACAAGCTCTCGCGGTGCCCACCGCGGCCGTGATCCTGGAGCCCCTGATTCAGGGAGCCGCCGGCATGCACATGGTGCGGCCCAGCTTTCTGCGGGCGGTGCAAGAACGGGCGCAGGCTCACGGTGCATTGCTGATCGCCGATGAGGTGATGACCGGTTTCGGGCGCACCGGCGCCTTATTCGGCTGCCAGCGCGCAGGGCTGAAGCCCGATCTGATGGCCCTCTCCAAAGGGCTCACCGGTGGCTTCCTGCCCATGGGAGCGACCATGGCGAGCGAGCGCTTGTACCGCGGCTTCATCAGCGAAACGCCGGAACAAACCTTCTTCCACGGCCACAGCTTCACCGCCAACCCCCTGGGCTGCGCCGCCGCCCTCGCCAGCCTTGATCTGCTGCAGCACGACCCCGTGCGCTACCAGCAGTTCAATACGCGCCACATTCCGCTGCTGGAAGAGTTAGCGCAGCTGCCGCTGGTAAAGCGAATCCGCTGCCAGGGAACCGTGGCCGCCTTTGAACTCGAGGCCGGCAGCACCAGTTATCTCAATCCGATCGGCAAACAACTGCAGCGCCATTGCCTCGATCACGGGGTGTATCTACGGCCCCTGGGCAACGTGGTGTATCTGCTGCCGCCGCTCTCGATCAGCGACGCGCAATTGGAACAGTGCTACGCCGCGATCCGATCGGGAATTGAGGCCCTCAGCCCCTGAAACAAAGGCTTGACGCCGCCACGCCATCCGATACAAAAGCCTCACGGACGCCTGCGATCTGGCCATGCCTGACACCTTCGCCCTGCTGCTGGCCGCCGGCATCATCGGCACCTCGGTGGCCCTCGCCAGCGCCATCCTGTTTGATGAGGCCCGGGGCCGCCAACGCACGATCGAGCACTACCGCAAGCTCGAGCGCGAACGGATCCTGCGGGTGCGGCGTTTGCACAATCAAGTGGAGCGCCAGCCCAACCGCGGGCGCGGCAGCTGGGATCACTACCTCGAAGGCAAAAATCAGCGCGCTGCCTGAGTTCAGCCTGGCAAGATCACCCGATCAATCACGTGCACCACGCCGTTGTCGCACACCACATCGGCGGTCACCACGGTGGCGTTTTTCACCTCAAAGGGATCTTTGCTGCGGATTGGAATCGGAGCACCTTCCAGGCTGTCCCAGTTGTCTGCAGCCACCAGCTGCTCGCGGCTATGAGCACCCGAGAGCACGTGATATTTGAGGATCCGCGCCAACTGCGGCGGGTTATCCACCAGGGTTTGCACCGTGCCTGGCGGCAAGGCTGCAAAGGCGTCGTCCACCGGGGCAAACACCGTGAAGGGGCCAGGGCCCTCCAGCGCCTCGCGCAGACCGGCGGCATCCACGGCAGCCAGCAGGGTGTTGAACACCCCCACGGAAGCGGCGGTTTTGAGAATCGAAGCCATCAGCGGTAGTCCTGGGATTGAATATCGGCTAGGCGGGCCTCCGGCCGCAGGAAGCGATCCATCTGCGCTTCAAAGAAGCGCCGATTCGCCATCAGGTGCTCGGGGTTGGTGTCATCCAGCGGATACAGCAGTGCGCAGCGCAGGGCCTGAATCACCGCTGAGGTGACGTTGTACATCGAGCGCTGGAAGGTGATCCCCAGCTGCACAAGCTCATCCTCCTCGCCGCGTTTGTGCTCCCTATAGATCTCCTTGAGATAAGGAGGCAGGAAATGCAGCATGTCCTGCATCAGCAGGGTGGGAGGTATGCCGGCTGAACCCACGGGGAACACATCGGCATAAAGGATGCCGTAGTGGAAATCCGCCTGATCCGCTGGCACCTGGCCGGCCTGGGCGTTGTAGCTCTTGGTGCCGCGGAAGGGTGCGGTGCGGTAAAACACCGCCTCCACGTAAGGCAGAGCAGCCTCATAGAGCCAGTTGAAACCCTCGCTCTTAGGGATAATTTCGTAGCACTCGTCGCCGATATAAACGTGGTGGTAGATGGGGCGACCAGCCACGGCGAAGATGCCGTTCACGAGGAAATCCATCGCATCGGGCACGCCCTTGAAGCCACCCTCGTCGTAGATATCACTCATCTCGAAGAACACCGGCGCCATCACCTCCCAGAAGAGGCCGAGGTTGGCGGTGGTGCTGAGCTGGCGCACCTGTTCCAGGAACATGTCCGGGAACAGTGCATACAGCCCAAGCATCAGGGGGTTGCCCTTGAAGTAGGCCTTGATCGCCCGATCGGCGTTGGCCTTGTAGGCGTCGCTTTCGAGGTAGTCGTTGAAGCGGCCGCCCATGCCCTGGTGCCAGAGCATGGCCTGCATGCAGGCCTCGGCAAACTCCATATTCACCCGGTCGTGCCAGAGGTGATGCAGCAGCTTGGGCATGCGGCCGGCTTCGCCGCGCTCCATGAACTCCAGCAGTTCCGGATGCGCCTTCTCACCGCCGCGCCAGATGCGCAGCTGTGATTGATCGCCCGCATAGCTGTTGGGGCGATCCAGATACTCCTGGGAGATGAAGTATTTGAAAGCCGGCAGCGGATTGAGGAACACCCGCTCAGCGATGTAGAGCAGGTCGCGCCAATAGAAGTCCATCGGCACGGCGTAAGCCTTGTAGATACCGATGATCTGTTTGAGGTTCTCCGGCGTATCGGGCAGCATCGAGCCGCCAGCCTCGAGCCGATGGATCACATCGGCGTAGCGGTGGGTGGAGGGTGGAATCAACGGAGCCTTGATGCGCTCCGAGGCGACGGTGGCAGTCATGCGGGGAGCTGGGCGGAGTTGAGGTTGGCGGGAGCCATGGCGATCACGGTGACGGCGTCACTGGAGCGCAGGGCCAACGGTGCAGTGGCCGTTTCGCTGAAGCCGGTGAGCAGGGAAGGCCAAAGGCCGGCCACCAGCACCAGGGCCGTGAGCACCAAAGCCGGGGTGCGCTCACCCCAGCTGGTGCTCACCCAATCGGCGCGGTCGTTATCGAGGCGGCCAAAGCCCACGCGGTTGAACAGGCGGATGGCATACACGGCCGTGAGGCCCGAAGCCAGCAGACACACCAAGGTGGGCCAGGGGAAAGCCACCCAGCTGCCTTCGAACACCAGCAGTTCCGCCACAAAGCCCGCCAAACCAGGCACACCAGCGGCAGCGAGCAGCGCCAGCAGCATCAGGCCCAAGGTGAAGGGCAAACCCCGCTGGGGATTGAGCAAACCGGACAGCTCGGGGATGGCACAGGTGCCGGTGCGCAGCTCGATCAGGCCCACCAGGCAGAACAGCAGCGCAATGATCAAACCGTGGGCCAGCATCTGGGCGATCACGCCCTGCAGGCTCAGCGGTGTGGCCGCCGCCAAAGCCAGCAGCAGCATGCCCATGTGGCCCAGAGAGCTGTAGGCCACCAGCCGGCGCATATCGAGCTGCACAACAGCATTCAGCGCGCCGTAGATGGCGCTGATCGCTCCCACCGCTGCCAGCCAGGGCGACCAGGCCACCCAGGCATCCGGCAGAAACTCCAGGCCAAAGCGCAGCAGGCCGTAGGCACCCAGCTTCGACACCACACCGCTCATCAACATCGCCACCGGCGTAGGCGCCTGGCTGTAGGTGATCGGCTGCCAGCCATGCAGGGGCACCACCGGCAGCTTCAGGCCGAAGGCCAGTAGCACCAGCGCCAGGATCCAGCGCTGCTGCTCAGCCGTGAGGTTGTGATCCGCTAGGGCGGCGTAGCTGAAGTTCAAGCCACCGGGCTGCAGCCAGCCGAGGGCCAGCACTGCTGCCAGGAGGGCAACGCCCGACACAGCGCCGTAGGTGAGAAAACGGATTGCCGCGCCGGCGCGGCGCTCACCGCCCCAGGTGGCCACCAGCAAGGTGGTGGGGATCAAGATCAGCTCGTAGGCCAGCAGGAAGAGCAGAGCGTTGCGGGCTAGGAAGGCGCCGATCAGGCCCACGTTCGTGGCCAGCATCAAGGCAAAAAACAGGCGCGGGCGGCTTTGATCCACCGGGCTCGCCATCACAGCCATGGCGGTGAGCAGGGCGGCCAGCAGCACCAACGGCAGGGTGAGCCCATCGAGCCCCAGCTCAAGCCGCAAGCCCAGCTGCGGCAACCAGCCAGCCGAGATCGCAGCCGGCGGGTGCTGCCAGAGCCAGAGGCCATCGAGCAGCTGCAGCAGGGCTGCGGCCAGGGCACCCCGGCGCACCCAGGGGGAGCCAGCGGGCAACAGCGGCAGCAGCAGGCCTGCCAGCAGGGGGATCAACAGCAGAAGCAACAGGTCCATGGCGTTCACGTCAGCGGGACAGGAGCCAGGCGGCCATCAGCAGCACGCCAAGCACGAGCGAGAGGGCATAGGTCTGGGAGCGGCCGCTGGTGGTGTAGCTGAGGCGGCGGGCTCCCTCCATCGCCACACCGCCGGTACCGCTCGAGAAGCCATCCACCAGCTGGCGATCGCTCCAGGCGCTGAGTCGCGCCAGGCCCACCACCAGCGCCACCACGGTGCGGTGATAGAAGGCCTCGGTGTGCATGTCTTCCGCCAGCCAGTGCTGCAGGCCACCCAGGCCGGAGGGCAGCTCGGCCAAGGGGTGGGGGCGCAAATAGAACCAGGCGGAGCTGCCAGCACCCAAGAGGGTGGAGATCACCAGCGGCCAGCCCATCGGCCCCCAACCCGGCACGGGGGTGAGCTTGTAGACGCCCAGGTGCACCAGCAGCTGGGGGATATGCAGCACCAGGCCCAGCAGCACCATCACGGGCAGCACCATCAACCACAACACCTCCGGTGAGCGGGCCGTGAACGGCGTGGGACGGCCGCCCCAGATCAGGCCAAACACCCGCATCAGCGCCGCGCTGATCAAGGTGTTGGTGATCAGCACCAGGCCGCCGAGCACCAGCGGCAGTTGGCTATGGGCTGCCAGCTCCAGCAGTTCCCGCAGGGCAGCAAAACCGCCGAAGGGCGGCAGCCCCATCAAGCCGGCGGCACCGGCAAGAAAAGCAATGCCCACCAGCGGGCGGCGACTCCAAAGCCCGCCCAGCTGCGTGAGGTCTTGGGTGACGTTGCTGATCACGATCGTGCCGATCGACATCAGCATCAAGGCCATCGGCAGCGGATACACCAGCAGCAGGTGATCGGCCACGCCGATGCCGCCAAGGCCCACCGCCACAAACAGCAGCCCCAGCCAGCTGCTCACCAAGAAGCTGAGGGCGCGCTTCACATCGATCTGGCCCAGGGCAATCAGCGAGGCCACCAGCGCCGTGGTGCCACCCACCACCACCAGCACGCCCTGCACCAGGGGGCTCAGGGCAATCAGCGGCTCCAGGCGCAGCAGCACCCAGGCACCGCCGATAACCACCACGGAGTTACGCAGCACCGTGGAGGGCAATGGGCTCTCCATGGCTTCATCGAGCCAAAGGTGGAGCGGAATTTGGGCGCACTTGCCCATCGGGCCGGCAATCAGGGCCAGCAGGATCAGCTGAAAGCCAGGGGGCAGCGGCTGAGCGTTGTTGGTGAGATCAGCCGCCCAGCCCTGCAGGCCGTGGAAATTCCAGGTGCCGGTGAGGGGCAACAGGGCAATCACGCCCGCCAGCAGGATCAGGTCGCCGATGCGCTTGGTGAGGAAGGCATCGCGGGCCCCCTTCACCACCAGGGACTGGTTGTACCAGGTGCCCACGATCACGTAGGTGCCCACCGTGAGCAGCTCCAGCAGCACGTAGCTGAAGAACACCGAATCGGTGAGCACCAGGCCGCACAGACCGGCTTCAAAAAAGCTGAGGGCACCGAAGAAGCGGGGCCAGCCCCAGTCCATCTCCAGATAGCCGATCGAGAAGATCTGCACCAGCACGTGGAGGCCTGTGATCACCGTCATGGCGATCAGACCGGGTTCGGTCACCAGGCCGTCAAACCCGATGGTCAGGCCGGCGGTTTGCAGCCAGGTCCAGTGAAAGCTCGGGGGGGCATAGATCGCCGCCTGACCAGCCGCCGAATTGCCGCTGAGGCCGAGCAAGGCCATCAGGCTGTGGCCGAAGGCGATCGACACCATCAGCAGGTTCACGTAACCCGAGGGGCGCGGGCCCGTACGGGAGATCAACCCGGGTGACCACAGCAGGCTGAACAGAGCCCCCACCAAGGGATAGAGGGGTACCAGCCAGACCGTTCCAAGCCAGGACACTGGAGGGACGTAAAAGGTGGCGGAAAGGTAGTCGCCTGAACCGCCCGATGGGTCAAACCGGCAGGTAGTAGCGCACCAGGGTGAACACGCGATTGCGGCGCGCATCGAGCGAGCGGCGCATGTTCAGCCCCCGCTGATTGAGCAGCAGGCCATCGAAGCGATAGCGGGGAATGGCCATCGGCATCACGATCGTGAACGTGCTGCCGGGGTGGCGCTGCTCTTCCTGGGCCACAAACTCGGCAAAGGGATCCACCAGCGAGGCAAAGGGGCTCTCCAGCAGCACCAGCTCCAGGCCCTGGGGCTCAGGATCACCCACACACAGCTGCCACTGCTGGCGGATCAGCGCCGGGTCATCACCCTCCGCCAACACCCACACCGCCACCACCCGATCCGACACGGTGGCGGCATAGCGGAGCGCTTCCAGGCTGGGGCGACTGAGCGAGGGCACCCACACCACGCTGGTGTTGCCCACCGGATCACGGCGCCGCGGCAGGCGCAGGCTGCGGTCGTCGCCGGGATTCAGGCTTATCGCCCGATACACGTTGTCGTAGCGGTGGCGGATGCGAGCGAGCATCCACACCAGCAGGGGGATGGCGATCACCACCGTCCAGGCCCCCTCATCGAATTTGCTCACGACGATCACCACCAGCACCACAAAGGTGGTGAGGGATCCGAGCGCATTCATCAGCAGGCGGCCCTGCCAGCCCTGGCCGCGCAGCCGCCACCAGCGCACCACCATCCCTGCCTGCGAGAGGGTGAAGGCGCTGAACACACCCAGGGCGTAGAGATTCACCGCCACGGTGGTGTCGCCGCGGCACACCAGGATCACCAGCGCCGCCGCCACCACCAGCACGGCGATGCCGTTCTGGAACACCAGCCGATCGCCGATCCAGGCCATCTGGCGCGGCAGGAAGCGGTCTTGGGCCAACATCGCCGCCAGGCGAGGGAAGCCGGCAAATGCGGTGTTGGCCGCCAGGGCCAGGATCAACAGGGTGCTGATCTGCAGCGCCCAAAACAGCGGGCTGCCATCACCGAACACGCGGATGCCGATCTGGGCCAGAACGGTGCGATCGGGATTAGGGGCCACCCCATACAGCCAGCCCAGCCCGCTCACCACAAGGAACATCAGGCTGAGCATCACGCCCATCACGAGCATCGTGCGCTGGGCGCGCTTGGCCGCCGGCTCGCGGAACACCTTCACGCCGTTGGCGATCGCCTCAATGCCGGTCATGGCCGAGCAGCCAGAGCTGAAAGCCCGCAGGATCAAAAACAGCCCCAGGGGCTCCATCGCCCGCACCATCGGCGGCGGATCTGGCGTGAAGCCATGGGCGAACACCAGGTTCTGCAGGCCGAACAGCGCCAGCAGCACCACCATCACCACAAAGGCATAGGTGGGAATGGCGAAGGCGCGGCCGGCCTCCTTCACGCCGCGCAGGTTGGCCCAGCCCACCAGCACCAACAGCACCAGGGCGATCGGCGTTTCGTAGGGCAGCAGAGCCGGCAGCAGCGAGGAGAGGGCCTGGGTGCCGGCCATCAGGCTCACCGCCGCAGTGAGGGTGTAATCCACCAGCAGCGAGGCTGCCGCAATCAGGCTGGGCCAGGTGCCGAGGTTCTCCCGGGCCACCACATAGGAGCCGCCCCCCTGCGGATAGGCCTCGATCGTCTGTCGGTAAGAGAGCACCACGATGCCGATCAGCAGCACGATGGCGCCGGTGATCGGCAGCGAGAGCTCCAGTGCGCTGCTGCCCGCCAGGATCAGCACACCGAGGGCCGCTTCCGTGGCGTAAGCCACCGAGGAGAGCGCATCGGAGCTCAGGATCGGCAGCGCCTCGTAGCTGGGCAGCTTTTCCGAATCCGACTGGCTGCGGGGCAGGGGTTTGCCCAGCAGCCGCCTGGCAACGTTGAACAGCAACGGATGGGTGAGATCTGCACCCAGGATGCACCGATGCGCTGGAGTTGGCCCCTTGCCGGCGACCCGGTGCCGGTGCCATGACGGAACCAACGCTGCGGAGGGAGGGCCGATGCGCGCCACCCTTCACGAGCTGCTTCAGCAATTGGTGCTGCGGGGCTGGCCGAAGATCGATCACCCCGAGCGCTACCCGCGAGAGACGCCGGGTGGCCCGTGGTGGACGATCGAGGTGGGCTGCTTTGCCCTGGGCGATGTCACCACGGTGACGCTGCACCCCTGGCCGCAGGGCCTGCTGGAGTTTTCGATCACCGTGCTCGTCGACGGCGACGACACGATTCAGTCGTTCGAGCTCGACTGCAATGCCATGCCAATCCCGGTGGCCCTGGTGAACTGGTGGGGCGGGCTCGATCTGGCCCTGGGGCAAGCCACCCTGCTCAAAGAGCACCTGATCGCCGCCTGGGACCGAGAGATCAGTACAGGCGGCGAGCTGCCCTGAAGGCTTCAGGCAAAGCGGCGGCGGCCGTCGTTGAAGCTGCTGAATTGAGCCACTTCACCGCGGCGCTCGCTGCCACGGGCCTCACTCAGCTTCCACACATTGCGGCTCACCCGGTGGGCGCGCAGACCGCCGCGCTCCACCTGGGCGCTGCCGGGGCGGGCCCCCATCAGATAGGTAACTTCCGCAGTGCTCAGCGGAGCACCAGTGTGCAGAGCCAGCTGGGTGAGCTCCAAACGCTGGCGCAGGGCTGCCACATCGCAGTTGCCGCCATCCTCTGCCTCGTTCCACATCCAAGGCAGCTCACCGCTGGCAGCCATCTTCTGCATCAGTCCCATTCCCACCAGGGCAAGGGCCTGCTCAGCGTTGAGGTCGGTGCCGTCGTGCATCGGCTTGGCGGAAGCGGCGGAGGCGGAACGCTTAGCGGCCACGGGCTCTTCTGCGGATATGGCCGGACGGTACCGGCTGCAACGCGGCGCGCAAGTGAGCAGGGTTGGTGTTGATTCAAGGCGGTAAGATCGCGCCGCATTTGAGAGCAGCCTTCGCCTTGCCGCAGCGGACCCCAAGGCGACGCTCCTCTGGTGTGCAAATCACCGGCACCAACCTGGGCTTCAGCGGCAGCGGCACACCATTGGATGAGCTGCATCCCTCAGCCGCCAGCTGTGTGATCACCACCGACAGCGAGGCGCGGCTGGTGAGCCAGGCCAGCGCTGTCGAGTCGATCGAGCTGCGCACCTATGTGTTTCTCGATTCCCTGCAGCCGCAGCTGGCGGCCTACATGGGAACGGTGAGCCAGGGCTTCCTGCCGATCCCCGGCGATGCCTGCCTGTGGCTGGAGGTGTCGCCTGGCATGGCGGTGCACCGCGTGACAGACATCGCCCTCAAGGCCAGCACCGTGCGCCTGGGCCAGATGATCGTGGAACGGGCCTTCGGCTCGCTGGCGCTCTATCACCACGATCAGAGCAACGTGCTCCACTCCGGCGATGTGGTGCTCGAGGCGATTGGCAGCAGCGTGGAGCAGCGCAGCCGCTGCAGCGTCACCTGGACTGAGGTGATCCGCGCCATCACCCCCGACCATGCGGTGCTGATCAACCGCCAGAACCGCCGCGGTTCGATGATTCAGGCGGGGATGAGCATGTACATCCTGGAAACCGAGCCCGCCGGTTATGTGCTGCTGGCGGCCAACGAAGCTGAAAAATCCAGCAACATCACCGTGGTGGATGTGAAGGCCGTGGGTGCCTTCGGCCGCCTCACCCTGGCCGGCTGGGAAGGCGATGTGAACGAAGCGGCCGCTGCCGCCATGCGCTCGGTGGAGCAGATCAACCGCCGCGCTCGCTGATCAGGCCAGGGCCAGCAGCTGCTTGAGCCCGGGGGCGAGGGCGCGGGCAGCCTTGCCGCGGGAGCCGAGCTTGTCCTTGAGGTGCTGGCCCATCTGGGCGTAGGTCATGCCGGCTTCACGCACCCAAAAGATCGGGTCGTAGCCGCCGCCATGGCCTTCGGGCACGGTGAGGATTTCGCCGCGGCAGATGCCTTGGGCCTCCAGCACCACATCGCCGTTGGGATCAGCCAGCACCATGGCGCTGTTGAAACTGGCGCTGCGATACGGAGTACTGCCCAGTTCCTGCAGCAGCCGGTGGATGCGCTCGTGATCGGTGGGGGCGTAGCGGGCCGAATAGAGCCCGGGAGCGCCGCCCAGGGCATCCACCTCCAGGCCGGAATCATCCGCCAACGACCACTGCCCCGTGATCCGGGCCACCTCCGTGGCTTTCAGCCGGGCGTTCTCGAGATAGGTGCTGCCGGTTTCCTCGATCTCCAGGCCCTCGGGCTGGCGGCAGACCTCCAGATCCACGGCATCCAGCATTGCGCTGATCTCAGCCACCTTGTAGGCGTTGCCACTGGCAATCACCAGCAACGGCCGGGTGGAAGAGGGGCGCATCAAGGCCTGAGCCGGAAGTGGGGGCCATTGTGACCCGGCGAGGCCGCTGCGGATTGGGGGAGGCAGGGACGGGTTGAACATTCCACCCCCCGAAAAAACTCCAGGGGTTCCTGCCTCCCCTCAACCGTAAGAAGGGTTTCTGCCTGCCACAACCGGCCGCCACCAGCGTGTGTGCGTGCGCGAACAGTTGCTGACCCGCCGCCTAGCGTGAAGCTCTGCAGCAGCGCGGCGGTGGACACGAGCCTGATCCTGCAGAACCTGCTCACCCCACCGGTTCTGTTCTTTTTCCTGGGGGTGCTGGCCGTGCTGCTGGGCTCCGACTTGGAGATTCCAGCGCCGCTGCCCAAGCTGTTCTCCCTGTATCTGCTGCTGGCCATCGGCTTCAAAGGCGGGCTCGAGCTGCAGCACTCGGGCGTGGGCGGCCCCGTGCTGCTCACGATCACCGCGGCGGTGCTGATGTCGCTGCTGGTGCCCGTCTACAGCTTTGCGCTGCTGCGCTGGAAGCTCGATGGGTTCAACGCTGCCGCAATCGCAGCCACCTACGGCTCCATCAGCGCCGTGACCTTCATCACGGCGGAGAGCTTTCTCGACACCCTGGGGCTGCACCACGACGGCTTCATGGTGGCTGCGCTGGCCTTGATGGAATCGCCCGCGATCATCGTGGGCCTGCTGCTGGTGAAGCTGGCTGCTCCATCCGGGGCCGAAGCGGGTCAGGGGATGCGCTGGGGAGCGGTGCTCAAGGAAGCCCTGCTCAACGGATCGGTGTTTCTGCTGGTGGGAAGCCTGCTGGTGGGCGTGCTCACAGCAGCCAACAACCCGCTGGGGGCCGAAAAGATGCTGCCCTTCACCGACAAGCTCTTTTATGGCGCGCTGAGTTTCTTTCTCCTGGATATGGGCATCGTGGCCGCGCAGCGGCTGCGGGATCTGCGCCAGGCCGGTGCCTTCCTGATCGGCTTCTCTCTGGGGATGCCCCTGTTCAACGCGGTGCTGGGGAGCCTGATCGCACGGGGCCTCGGGCTCGAGGCCGGCAACGCCCTGTTGTTTGTGGTGCTCTGCGCCAGCGCCTCTTACATCGCCGTGCCCGCAGCGATGCGCATGACCGTGCCGGAGGCCAACCCCAGCTTTTACATCTCCACAGCCTTGGGGCTCACCTTCCCGTTCAACATCGTGGTGGGTATACCTCTCTATATGGCCCTGGTGAATCGGCTGCTGCCATGAAGCGGGTAGATCTGATCCTGAGCGAACGCGAACTGGATCCGGTGCTCCAGGCCATCGATCAGGCCGGTTGCAGTGGATACACGGTGATGCGCCACGTGACGGGCCGGGGCCCGCGGGGAGCCGTTTCCGAAAACATGGAATTCAGCGGCCTGGGGGCGAATGCCCACGTGATCGTGTTCTGCGCGCCGGAATTGCTGGAACCGTTGCGAAGCTCCCTACGGCCACTGCTGCGGTACTACGGGGGCGTTGGCTTTGTGTCCGACGCGGAACCTCTCTGAAACCCCCTCTCGGCAGATCACGATTGCGGGAGAGCGAGAACGGGAAAAACCGTGTGCAGAACGACGATTTGCCTTGCACCCCCCAGCGAGGCGAGAAGCATCTCCAAAGTTTTGTGATGCACTGATCAGACGCCCTTATCAGTAGCAATGAAGACGGTGATCGTGACAACAACCCAAATGGCTTGACGGGAGGTTCAGCTGCCGAGCATGGTTGCAGGCGAACATTCCACCCCTCCTCCAGGAGCAGGTAATGGCAAACGAAACCATGGGCATCGCCCTCGGCATGATCGAGACCCGGGGTCTGGTCCCCGCGATCGAAGCTGCTGACGCCATGACCAAGGCCGCCGAAGTGCGCCTGATCGGCCGTGAATTCGTGGGCGGCGGTTATGTGACCGTGCTCGTCCGTGGCGAAACCGGCGCTGTCAACGCTGCTGTGCGCGCCGGCGCCGATGCCTGCGAGCGCGTGGGTGATGGCCTGGTTGCCGCTCACATCATTGCTCGTCCCCACCGTGAAGTGGAGCCTGCTCTGAACAGCAGCGCCGGCTTCGTTGGTTCGAAGGACTGAGGACTGAGCAGCGCCCGTAGTGGCCGCTCCATCCTCTGACTTATTTCCCTCGACCCACCCGGAGATCCTCCATGGCTAAGAAGTACGACGCTGGGGTTAAGGAGTACCGCGACACGTATTGGACTCCTGATTACGTTCCCCTCGATTCCGACCTGCTCGCGTGCTTTAAGTGCACCGGCCAGGAAGGCGTTCCCCGCGAGGAAGTGGCCGCTGCTGTGGCTGCTGAATCCTCCACCGGCACCTGGTCCACTGTGTGGTCCGAGCTCCTCACCGACCTCGACTTCTACAAGGGCCGTTGCTACCGCATCGAAGACGTTCCTGGCGACAAGGAATCCTTCTATGCATTCATCGCCTACCCCCTCGATCTGTTCGAGGAAGGCTCCATCACCAATGTTCTGACCTCTCTGGTTGGCAACGTTTTCGGCTTCAAGGCGCTGCGTCACCTGCGTCTGGAAGACATCCGCTTCCCCCTGGCGTTCATCAAGACCTGCATGGGTCCGCCGAACGGCATCCAGGTCGAGCGCGACCGGATGAACAAGTACGGCCGTCCCCTGCTGGGTTGCACCATCAAGCCGAAGCTCGGCCTGAGCGGCAAGAACTACGGCCGTGTGGTGTACGAGTGCCTCCGCGGCGGTCTCGACTTCACCAAGGACGACGAGAACATCAACTCGCAGCCCTTCCAGCGCTGGCAGAACCGTTTCGAGTTCGTTGCTGAAGCTGTGAAGCTCGCCGAACAAGAAACCGGCGAGAAGAAAGGTCACTACCTCAACTGCACGGCAGCGACCCCCGAGGAGATGTATGAGCGCGCCGAGTTCGCTAAGGAACTGGGCCAGCCCATCATCATGCACGACTACATCACCGGCGGCTTCACCGCCAACACCGGTCTTGCTAAGTGGTGCCGCAAGAACGGCATGCTGCTGCACATTCACCGCGCCATGCACGCGGTGATCGACCGTCACCCCAAGCACGGTATTCACTTCCGTGTGCTGGCTAAGTGCCTGCGTCTCTCCGGTGGTGACCAGCTCCACACCGGTACCGTGGTGGGCAAGCTGGAAGGTGATCGTCAGTCCACCCTGGGCTACATCGACCAGCTGCGTGAATCCTTCGTTCCCGAAGATCGCAGCCGCGGTAACTTCTTCGACCAGGATTGGGGCTCGATGGGCGGCGTGTTCGCCGTGGCCTCCGGCGGTATCCACGTGTGGCACATGCCCGCGCTGGTGAGCATCTTCGGCGACGACTCGGTGCTCCAGTTCGGTGGTGGTACCCACGGTCACCCCTGGGGTTCTGCTGCTGGTGCTGCTGCTAACCGCGTGGCTCTCGAAGCCTGCGTGAAGGCCCGCAATGCCGGTCGCGAAATCGAGCGCGAAGGTCGCGACATCCTTCTGGAAGCCGCGAAGCACAGCCCCGAGCTGGCCATCGCTCTCGAGACCTGGAAGGAAATCAAGTTCGAGTTCGACACCGTCGACAAGCTCGACGTCAACTGAGCCAATCGCTAACGGGATTCGGGAAACAACAGCTCGTTGTTTCCCACCCGAGCTTTCATTCCATCCATCTCAAGGAACCCCATGCCTTTCAAGAGCACCGTGGGTGACTACCAAACAGTCGCCACCCTGGAGACCTTCGGCTTCCTCCCGCCGATGACCCAGGACGAGATCTACGACCAGATCGCGTACATCATTGCCCAGGGTTGGAGCCCGCTCGTTGAGCACGTCCACCCCAGCCGTTCCATGGCCACCTACTGGTCCTATTGGAAACTGCCCTTCTTCGGTGAGAAGGATCTGAGCGTGATTGTGAGCGAGCTCGAAGCTTGCCACCGCGCTTACCCCGACCATCACGTGCGCCTCGTGGGCTACGACGCCTACACCCAGAGCCAAGGCTCCTGCTTCGTGGTGTTCGAAGGTCGCTGATTTCTTCAGCGCCTAACAACGTTGGTCCCGGTTCATCCGGGACCACACCTTTTTCGAACTGATCGTTGACACAACGATCGGATTCTTTTGTGCAACTCCCTGCAGGCCTGTGCATCCACAGGGCAGGAGTGCCGCAAACCCAGTCATTCCATACGCCGGGCGGACATGGCCACTAAATCGAGTCGCGAAGCAGCCCTGGAGCGCCGTAAGGCCCTCACCGATGGAGGCAAAAAGGCCGCCAGCCGCATGAACGCGAGCGGTGGACGCGTGCGAACAGCAGCCGATGCACGCCCCAGCCGCACTCAAGCCGCTCCCCCGGCACCCGTGGCCACGACCGCAGCGTCACCCGCCCCCACCCCGGCCCGCAGCCTGGGTACCCCCAGTGCTGCCGCAGCGCGCAGCACCAGCGCCCCCAAGCGAGTGAGCAACCCCAGCCGTGATCTGGTGCTGGCCCGCCGCGAAGCCCTCAGCCGCAACGGCAAACGCGCTTCTCACTCGAAAGATCGCACCCGCACCGATATCGCGAAAGACGCTCCCAAGGTTGCGGCTTCCGCTCCGGCAGCACCCGAGCACAAGTGCAAGTGCCAGGAGCATGCTCCCGAGACCAGCTCGCGCGGCGGAACCGCCAGCCTGTCACTGAGCAGCCGCGCCACATCAAGCGCTAACAACAGCAGCAATCGCCCTGTAGCCCGTAAGGCAACCGCTCAGCACAACCCCAGCCGTGCGCTGGTGCTGGCACGCCGTGAGGCCCTCTCCAAGCGTGGCAAGTCAGCCAGCAGCACCAGCAAAACCGGCCCGGCTGCCGTGGCCCGCCAGATCAACCCCGATCTGAGTGCCCGCGAACTCTCCCAGAAAGTGCGAGAACTCAAGAGCAAGACCGGTTCCGCCGGCACTGCCCGCAACAGCGGCACTCGCCCCAGCGGCCCGAACCGCCACGGCTCCAAGCAAGCCGCCGCTGCTGATGCCTCTTGGAAGGTGGGCGTGAGCGAAACCCTCGCCGGCCAAACCATCACCGGCACCCAGGCCAACCGCTCGGTGAAGACCACCGGCAACGAATCCGCCACCTGCCGCACCATCACCGGCACCGAATACCTCGGGGCAGAGGTGTTCCAGACCTTCTGTGGCACCCAGCCGGCAGCACCGATCCAACCCGCCAAGGTGCGTGTGACCAACACCAGCCACGGCAACCGGGTCACCGGCAACGAAGTGGGTCGCAGCGAAAAGGTGACCGGCGATGAACCCGGGACCTGCAAGACCGTGACTGGCACCGAATACATCTCAGCCAACCAGTCCGCCTCCTACTGCGGCACAACGACACCCTCCGTCCGCAAAGTGGGCCGCAGCCAGACCCTCGGCGGCCAGGCCGTGAGCGGTGTGCTGGTGGGCCGCAGCGAGAAGGTCACCGGCGATGAGCCCGGCTCCGGCCGTCAGCTCACCGGTGATCAATACCTTGGCGCTGAAGCTCCTGCTCCCGGTCGTGCACCCACCAAGGTGAACACCTTCAACACCCTGCGCGGCACCGGCATCACCGGCACCGCTGTGGGCCGCAGCGAGCGCGTCACCGGTGATGAGCCCGGCAGCTGCCGCAACGTGACTGGCGACGAGTACATCGGCAGCCAGCAATTTGAAGGGTTCTGCGGCAGCCGTCCTGCCCCTGAAGCACCCAAGGTGGGCTTCAGCGTCACCAACCGCAATCAGGTGGTGAGCGGCACCCGCACCGGCCGGTCCACCAACGTGACCGGCGATGAGCCCGGCACCTGCAAGGTGGTAACCGGCACCCCCTACGCAGGTCTTGAGCAGGCCGGCGATTTCTGCAACGCCCAGGCCGTGCGCGCCACCCGCGAGCGCACCGCCGTTCGCAACGCCAACCGCATGACCGGCATCCAGCCCGGCATCGGCGGTGTGATGACCGGCGCCGAGCGCGGCGCTTGTGAAGACGTGACCGGCACCCCTTACGTGGGCGCAGACCAACAGGCCGCCGCCTGTGGCACCTCACCCCGCAACGATGCCGACTTCCCCCAGCCCCTGAACCAGGCCGCCTGGCAGCAGTTCAGCGTGCAATCGCCCGCCCGCGCTGCCCAAGTAGAGCGTGAGCGCACCGGTGCCGTCACCGGCAGCACCTACGAGCAAGGCGGGAGAATCACCGGCCCTTTTGATATGGCCGGTGGCAAGGTCACCGGAACCGAACAGTTCCGCTTCGACCGCCGCGCCAGCCAGCGCCTGGCCGCAGCAGCAGCCGCTCCCGTGAGCATGGATGAGGATCAGCGCCCCACCTCCCGGGTCACCGGAGAGGGTTCGGGCACCAAGGTCACCGGCGACGACTGGGATCGTGGTGAGCGCGTGACCGGCACCGAAGGCAGCTCGGCACGCCGCCGCAACCCCACCCGCGTCGGTCCGATGAGCGCCATGCCTGGTCAACAGAACAAGCGCAACCAGGAAGTTCCTCCTCCCAACAACAAGATCACCGGCTCCAGCGGCAGCACCGATCAGGGTTCTCTGATCACGGTGTCTGGCGGCGCCCGCGGCTGAGGGGTAAGAGCAGATGCGTCGGAGAACCGCCACTAACGAGCGGGCCCTGAGCCCAACGGCTCCCCGACGCCGCTTCGGCAGCAACGGGGGTGCAGAAGCAGCGGATCAGCCGCTGGCCGAGCTGAACCCCACCTCAGCTCTGAGCAAGGTGCTGCGCCAGCGCGAGCTGGCCAACGCGGCCCGCGTGGGTAACTCCCGCAGCAGCCGCAGGGCTGCGGAATCCGCCAACGCCGTTCAGCCCGTGCGCAGCTCAGCGCGCCGGGTCCGGCCTGTGGCCACACAGGTGGTGATCAAGCCAGCTAGCACTCACTCCACCCCACGCTCGTTGGGCGGCGGTTTGCATCCGCTCAGCAACGGCCAAGCCAACGCAGCCCTGCGCGCCTACGAAGAGCGCACCCTCGGGGCCTTCGATCGGGTGGTGCCGGTGCTCAAGCGCATCTCCGCTCTACAGCACGAACCGGATTTCATCGCCCAAGCTCAACGCCTGGCCCTGGCAGAACTGGGCCACGAGCTGCCGCAACCGGTGCTCGAAACCGCGTGGACCAGCCAGCTGGACATGCGCACCCTCTTCGCGTGGTGCGTGTTCGAGGCCTACGAGCAAACCAGCCTCTCCTTCTTCAACGACGATCCGATAGCGGCCCAATCCGGCAGCGCAGATGCTGAAGCGTTCGACAGCTTCCTGCTGGAGTGCGGCTTCCACCTTCTCGACATCACCCCCTGCGCCGATGGCCGCCTGGCCCATGCCATCGCCTATGCGCTGCGGCTGCCCTTCAGCTCCGTGCGTCGCCGCTCCCATGCCGGCGCCATGTTCGATGTGGAGAACACGGTGGATCGCTGGGTGAAAACCGAGCACCGCCGCTACCGCGAGGGCCTGCCCAACCCCGCCCACAACGACACCCGCTACCTCAAGGTGGTGGTATATCACTTCAGCTCCAAAGACCCCTGCCACGAGGGCTGCGCCGCCCACGGCAGCGACGACAAGGCCGCAGCAGCCCAGGGCCTGCAACGGCTCAAGGATTTCCAGCAAGCGGTTGAAAACAGCTTCTGCTGTGGTGCCTCGGTGGATCTGCTTTTGGTGGGGATGGACACCGACACCGACGCGATCCGGGTGCACGTTCCCGGCCGTGATGGCAGCACCAACCTCGAGCAATGGCTCGATGCCCACATGGTGTACGACGCCACCCGCAACCTCACGGCTGATCAGGCCCGCGGGCGGATCGTGGAGCTGGTGGAAGCCGCCGCTGCCGCCACCCCGGATGCAGGCATGGTGCAGCTAATCGCTCGCCTCATCGAGCACAACATCTCTCAGATCGACTACGTGCGCCAGTACCACGGCGGCAGCTACAGCGATTTCGGCCATGCCGAACGCTTCATCGGCGTGGGTATCGGCTTCAAGGAAGTGCACCTGCGCAACCTCACCTATTTCGCCTACATGGACACGGTGGAAGAAGGTGCTCCTGATCTCGATGTGGGCGTGAAGATCTTCAAAGGTCTGAATGTCTCGCGCGGGTTGCCGATTCCGGTGGTGCTCCGCTTCGACTACCACGGTGCCGTTCCCGGTGCCCGCGAGCGGGCCATCACCCATTGCGAGCGGGTGAAGAGCGCCATCGAGGCGCGCTACAGCGACCTCTGCGCGCAGGGTCTGCTGCACACCCTGCTCACCGTGCGGGACCGCGACCGGCACGTGCCGGCCGAAACCGTAAGTTCCTCAATCACGTTCAACACCGGAGGGGGGCACTGAGATGTTGATCTGCAAGGTGGTGAAGCCGTTGGTGTCCACCAACCGCATCGCCGATTTCCAGCACAAGCACCTGCAGGTGGTGCTCGATGGCAGCACCCAGAAGGTGGCTGTGGATGCCGTGGGCGCCATTCCTGGCGACTGGGTGATCTGCGTGGGCAGTTCCGCTGCCCGTGAAGCTGCCGGCAGCAAGTCGTACCCCAGCGATCTCACGATCGTGGGGATCATCGACCACTGGGATCCCGATGCCGCCAAGGAGATGGCGGCCGGCAAGCCTGCCAATCCCGGTGCTCCAAGCGGCAGCGGAGGGGCGAAGTAATGGAAATCATGCAGGTGATGGGGTCGCTGGTCTGCACCAACCGTGTGGAGGGCTTCGCCCACCAAAACCTGCGCATCCTGCGCACCCCCAAGGGCAAGCTCAGCGTTGCCTGCGATCCGGTTGGCGCTTCTCCAGGCAACTGGGTGTTCACCGCCAGCGGCTCCGCCGCACGGCACGCCACCGGCAATGCCGACCTGTTCACCGATCTGACGATCGGCGGAATCATCGATCACTGGTCGCCCGACGGCTAAGGAACCTCCCCGTTCCTCCCGCTGCTGTTCTTCGAACCGCACGGGCCCATTCCGTTTCACCGCGACCGTTCACGGGCACCGCCCATCACCGCCATGGCCACTCCCAGATCCCGAGCCACCTCCACCTCGGCCTCCGGTAAGCCGGCAGCTGCCAAACCCGCTGCCAGCACGACCACGCCGGTGACGGCCATCCCGGCGGCACCGGCCTCCACGCCTGCTCCCGCCGCCCAACCCGCGGCAGCCGCCAGCCCGGCGGTCACCGTCACCGCTCAAACCGTGGCCACCACCGCGGTAGCCAGCAGCAAAGCCGCCACCACCACCCGCTCCTCGACCCCCGCGAGGACGGCCGCCAGCAAGCCCGCCGCCACCACCCGCCGTGGTGGTGGTGGTGGTTCTGCCTCCAGCTCCGGCGGTGGTGGCAACAACCGTTCGTCTTCCTCCAGCAGCCTCTCTCCCATGGCCTCTTCCGTTCAGGGCATCGCCCTCGGCATGATCGAAACCCGCGGTCTGGTGCCGGCCATCGAGGCTGCTGACGCCATGACCAAGGCCGCCGAAGTGAGCCTGATCGCCCGTGAGTTCGTGGGTGGCGGCTACGTGACCGTGATGGTGCGCGGTGAAACCGGTGCCGTGAATGCCGCCGTGCGCGCTGGTGCCGATGCCTGTGAGCGCGTGGGCGACGGCCTGGTGGCAGCCCACATCATTGCCCGCCCCCACAGCGAAGTGGAGCCCGCTCTGGCCAGCTCCAACAACCGTCGCGCCTGATGAGCATGGACGCCGTTCATCCGCGCGTCCTGGGCTATCTGGGCCGCGCCCTGAGCCTTGAGCTCACTGCCGTGCAGCAGTACATGACCCAGGCCTCCCTCGTGGGGCTCTGGGGTGATGAAGCCTCCGCCGAACGCTTCCGCGAGGAAACGGTGGAGGAGATGCAGCACGCCGAACGGATCGTGCAGCACATGCTGCAACTGGGGGTGGCTCCGGCCGCTTCCCAGCTGCAACCAGTGACCCACGCCCCCGACCTCGTGGGGCTGCTGGAGCAGAACGCGGATCTGGAACAGCAGCTCGTGGATCACTACGACGAAGCCACGCGCTTCTGCCGGGTGATCAACGACGACGCCAACGGTGCCTTCTTCCAGGCTCTGCTGGAGGACGAACAGCATCACAGCAGCGATCTGGAAGCCTGGCTGCAACAGCTCGGCGGTCGCCGCCGCCGCGGCTACGCCCGCTACGGCGCCAGCCCTGCCGCCCCCCGCCGCGATCCCCGCGCCCGGGCCAGCTTCTGAACCCTGTTTAGAGTCCGCCCCCCACAGGTCACCGCTTTTTGAGCGACGCTCTCCCGCTTCCGCTGCAACTGATCTGGCTGGTGCCGCTCTACGGCTTCAGCGGCATGCTCCTGTCGCTGCCGTGGGCCACCGGCTGGATCAAACGCAACGGGCCTCGGCCTGCGGCGTATCTCAACCTGCTGGTGACCCTGCTGGCTGTGCTGCACGGCAGCCTGGCTATCTCCGAGGTGGTGACCCTCGGCCCGCAGCATCTCGACTTTCCCTGGTTTCAAGCGGCCGATCTGAACCTGCGGATCGGCTTTGATCTGTCGCTCACCAACCTGGCGGCGCTGGAGTTGGTGACCACCATGAGCCTGGTGTGCCAGGTGTTTGCCCTCGGCTATCTCGATAAGGAGTGGTCGCTGGCGCGCTTCTACGCCCTGGTGGGCTTTTTTGAAGGCGCCATGAGTGGCGTGGTGCTGAGCAGCAATTTGTTCATGAGCTATTTCCTGTTGGAAATGCTCACCCTCTCCACCTATCTGCTGGTGGGTTTCTGGTACGCCCAGCCCCTGGTGGTAACCGCCGCACGCGATGCCTTCCTCACCAAGCGCGTTGGGGATGTGCTGCTGCTGATGGGTGTGGTGGCCGTGTCGGCCTGGGCCGGCTCGATGGAATTCGCCGACCTTTACGCCTGGGCAGCACAGGCTCGCGAGCAAAACCTGATCACCCCTCTGGCTGGAACCCTGCTGGGGCTTGGCCTGATTGCGGGCCCGATGGGTAAGTGCGCCCAGTTTCCGATGCACCTCTGGCTCGATGAAGCGATGGAGGGGCCCAATCCAGCCTCGATCCTGCGTAACTCCGTAGTGGTGACCTGCGGCGCGATCGTGCTGATGAAGCTGATGCCTGTAGTGGCTCTCTCGCCGGTGGCCACCGATGTGCTGCTGGTGGTGGGCAGCATCAGTGCCATTGGTGGTGGCTTGGTGGCCATCGCCCAGGTGGATCTGAAGCGAGCCTTCAGCTACTCCACCACCTCGTATCTGGGGCTGGTGTTCATCGCGATCGCCCTGCAACAACCCGGCCTTGCCCTGCTGCTGCTGTTCGCCCACGGTCTGGCGCGGGCCCTGCAATTCATGAGTGTGGGCAGCGTGATTGCCACCACCAATTGCCAAGACCTCACCGAGCTGGGCGGCATTGGCACCCGCATGCCCGCCACCGCCACGGCTTTCCTGGTGGGCAGCGCTGGGGTTGTGGGTGTGCTGCCCTTGGGCGGCTTCTGGTGCTACGGCCTGCTAGTGGAAAACCTGCGGCAGCTGGCGCCGCTGTTTGCCGCCATCTTCTTGATCACCAACCTGCTGGCTGCCGCCAATGTGGCCCGGGTGTTTCGATCGGTGTTCCTGGGGCCTGCACTGCCCAAAACCAAGCGCACACCTGAGGCCAACTGGCTGATGGCCCTGCCGATGGTGAGCCTCACGGTGATCGTGCTGCTGCTGCCGGCGATCATGCAACGCATTGATCCAGTGCCGGGGATTGGCGCGTTTTCCCTTCCGGTTGCCGCGGCGGTGGTGGGCAGCGGCCTGGTGGGCGTTCTGCTCGGTTCGCTCACACCGCTGGATGCCTTCTGGTCGCGCTCACGCCAACCCGTGGTGCGCGTGGTGCAAGACCTACTCGCCTACGACTTCTATACCCCTGAGATCTACCGCCGCACGATCGTGAATCTGGTGGCCTCGGTGGCGCGCCTCACTCGCTGGTTCGACATTCAGGTGATCAAAGGCGGCGTGGATGGCATCGGCCGGCTGTCGATGGCCAGCGCCAACAGCCTCAAGCTCACCGTGAGCGGGCAGTTGCAGAGCTATCTGCTCACGGTGCTGGTGGCGGTGGTGCTGTGCATCACGGCCCTGCAAGCGGTGAGGGGAGCGATCTAACGCCATGCTGCTCTCCTCTCTCCTGCTGATTCCCTTCTTGGGGTGCCTGGCTCTCTTGGTGTGGCCGGGTAGCCCAACACCGGGGCGGCTGCGCCAGATCACGATCGTGATGCTGGTGGCGCAGTTGATCCTGAGCCTGGTCACTGCAGCCCAATTCGATCCCATGGCGCCGGGGCTACAGCTGCAGGAACACCACAGCTGGGTGCCTGGCATCGGCCTTGATTACGCCCTGGGGGTCGACGGCCTCTCCCTGCCGCTGGTGTTGATCAACGGCGCACTCACCTTGGTGTCGGCGGTGATCACCCGCGATATCAGCAAGCGCCCGCGGCTCTACTTCGCGATGCTGCTGCTGATCAGCGGGGCTGTGAATGGCGCCTTTCTGGCCGACAACCTGCTGCTGTTCTTCCTCTTCTATGAGCTGGAGCTGATCCCGCTCTGGCTGTTGATCTCGGTGTGGGGTGGCGTGAACCGCGCCTATGCCGCCACCAAATTTCTGATCTTCACCGCCGTCTCCGGGATGCTGATCCTGGGTGCCTTTTTAGGGCTGGCGTTGCTCACCGGCACAGTGGATTTCAGCCTCACACCCGTGCTCAGCGAGCGCCTCGCCATGGGCGGGCAGCTCTGGCTGCTGGGGGCGATTTTGATCGGCTTCGGCATCAAGATCCCGTTGGTGCCGCTGCACAACTGGCTGCCCGATGCCCACACCCAGGCCTCCACGCCGGTGTCGGTGCTGCTGGCCGGTGTGTTGCTCAAGCTGGGCACCTATGGCCTGTTGCGCTTTGGCCTGCAGCTGTTTCCCGAAGCGTGGGCGCGCTTGGCGCCCGCCCTGGCGATCTGGGCTGCGGTGTCGGTGCTGTACGGCTCCCTTGCCGCCATCGCCCAAACCGATATGAAGCGGATGGTGGCCTACAGCTCCGTGGGTCACATGGGCTATGTGCTGCTGGCCGCCGCCGCCAACACGCCGGTGAGCCTGCTGGGTGCGGTGTTCCAGATGGTGAGCCATGGCCTGATCTCGGCCCTGCTATTCCTGCTTGTCGGCATCGTTTACCGCAAAACCGGCACCCGCGATCTCGAGGTGCTGCGGGGCTTGCTCAACCCGGAGCGGGGCCTTCCCCTCACCGGTTCACTGATGATCGTGGCCGTGATGGCCAGCGCCGGACTCCCGGGCATGGCCGGCTTCATCTCCGAGTTTCTGGTGTTCCGCGGCAGCATCACCGCCTTCCCTCTGGCCACGCTGCTGTCGATGGTGGGCTCAGGCCTCACGGCGGTGTATTTCCTGCTGCTCGTGAACCGCGCCTTCTTCGGCCGGCTGGCGATCACGCCGCCCAGTGGTGATGCCACCTCCGATGCCCGCCTGGATGTGCAGCTGAACTCCGTGGCTCCCCGCGAAACGATTCCCGCCCTGGCCCTTGCTGCCAGCATCGTGTTCATCGGCCTGGTGCCCAGCAGCCTGGGCAACCTGAGCGAAGTGGCCAGCACGGCCCTGGCCAACCTCACGGCAGGAGTGGGCTGAGATGCCAGTTGTTTCCCAGGATCTGGTTCGCTCCAACCTCGCCATTGATCAGGCGGAAGTGAAGCGCCGGCTGCTTTCCGGTGAAACCCTGCTGGCCGACACGCCCGATCACGTGCTGGAAGTGGTGGGCGTGCTCGAGAGCTACGGCGAGGTGCTCGATGCCTACAGCATCAACCTGATCTACCAAGCGGAAGAGCAGTTCCTTAATCCGTTCCCGATCTTCAAGTTCCTCGACGGCGATCTCAACCCGGCGAAGATCTGGCGCCATCTCAACCACGACCGCATCAATTTCGAATACGCCGAGTACTGCCAGAAGGCGATGTTCTGGCATGCCACTGGCGGGATGGACGCCTATCTCGATTCGCCAGAATTCGCCGAGAACTGCCGCCGGATCATCGCCGCCAAGCGGCGCCGAGATCCGCTGCTGGCGCTGCTCAACCCCCTCTTCCCCGGCTTCCTGCCGGAGCTGATCCGTTCAGCCGCCACCACCCACGCCCTTGGCCAGTTCTGGCGGGTGATGAGCGATCTGTTCCTCGATCTAGCCGCCGCCGAGCGCGAAGGCCGGGTGCGCAGCATTCCCCAGGTGGTGGACTTCATCAAAGACGGCCTGGTGGCCGCCGCGGCCAATCCAATCGAATACAGCGTGGACATCCACGGTGAGCGCTTCTGGGTGCTGCCGCCGGAGGCGGGCCTCACCTTCCTGGTGGATGTAGCTGTGCCCTATGTGGAGGCGGTGTTTCTGCGGGGCATGCCGTTCCTGGGCACCGTGAGCTTCAACGCCCAGGCCCAGCAGATCTCCCCCGATCAGGCCCAGTTCACCTATGGGGCCCTGTATGCCGATCCGCTGCCGAGCATGGGTGCCGGCATCCCCCCCAGCCTGCTGATGCAGGACATGTACCGCCATCTGCCCGAGAAGCTGCACCAGTGGTATCTGGAGCGCACCCGGGGTGAGGGCGATGTGCGCGTGAAGATCTGCATGAGCTTCCAGAAGTCGATGTTCTGCGTCACCAACGCCGCCATCAACGGCACCATGCCCCACCCTCTCTCCAGCAGCAATCCCGCCGCCCAGGCCGCCAACGGCGCCTACGCGGAAGCCTGGGCCCAGCGCCTTGGCATCGCCCGCACAGATTGCCTGTCCGCGTAAATTCGAGCCCATGGATCACCAGTGGAACCCCCGGCCCAAGCCCGATCGCGTGGAGTGGCTGGAGCGCCGCGTTGAATTCGAGGATTACGCCAGCAATCGCGCCTTCCTCGATCGCCTCAACGACTTCTGTGAGGCGCAAGGCCGCTATCCCGACATCAGCTTCGGGCGTACATACGTGAACATCACCCTGCGGGCTGAGGGAGAAGCAGCGGCGATCGGCGAGGCTGACCACGCCTTCGCCGCCGCGATCGATGGCCTCGTCTGAGCAACAGCCCACCGGCTCCGCTCCCGACGACACCCCTGTGAACCTGCAGGCCGCCTATGAAGGGGCCCAGGTGCAGGATGTGCTCGAGCAACTCGATCAGGAGTTGATCGGTCTGCGGCCGGTGAAAACGCGCATCCGTGAGATCGCGGCGCTGTTGGTGGTGGATCGGGCCCGCAAACAGGTGGGGCTCTCCACCACGGCGCCCAGCCTGCACATGTCGTTCACCGGGCGGCCCGGCACCGGCAAAACCACCGTGGCAGCACGGATGTCGCAGATCCTGCATCGCCTCGGCTACGTGCGCAAAGGCCATGTGGTGACCGCCACCCGCGACGATCTGGTGGGGCAATACATCGGCCACACCGCTCCCAAAACCCGGGAAATGCTCAAAAAAGCCATGGGCGGGGTGCTGTTCATCGATGAGGCCTACTACCTCTATCGCCCGGAAAACGAGCGCGATTACGGCGCCGAAGCGATTGAGATCCTGCTGCAGGTGATGGAGAACAACCGCGACGATCTCGTAGTGATCTTCGCCGGTTACAAGGAACGGATGGATGTGTTCTATCAGAGCAATCCAGGCCTCTCCTCGCGGGTGGCCAACCACATTGATTTCCCCGATTACAGCGCTGAAGAGCTGCTGTCGATCGCGCGCCTGATCCTGGCGGAGGAGAACTACCGCTTCAGCGAGGAGGCCCTGGCCGCCTTCGCCGACTACATCCAGCGGCGGATGCAGCTGCCCTTCTTCGCCAACGCCCGCTCGATCCGCAACGCCATCGATCGCGCCCGCATGCGCCAGGCCAACCGCCTGTTCAACCGCATGAACAGCAGCGGCCTCACCAAGCTGGATCTGATGACGATCGAAGCAGACGACATCACCGCCAGCCGCGTGTTCTCCGGTCAGGTGGAAGGGCTCGATCCCAGCGAACCGATCACCGGCTGACGCTTATTTGGTGCGGCGGCGTGAATCGATCTGCAGCAGATCGCGCACCTGCTGCACCTGCCGCCCCAGCTGCGGATCGGCATTGAGCTTCTTATCGATCTGCTCCACGGCGTACATCACGGTGGAGTGATCCTTGCCGCCGAATTCATCACCGATGCGGGGCAGCGAAAGATTGGTGCCCTGGCGCATCAGATACATGCCCACCTGGCGGGCCTGGCTCACGGCGCGCTTACGGCTGGGGCTCTTCATCTCCTCCACGCTCACGCCAAACACCTCCGCCACCTTGCTGAGCACCTGGGCCGGGGTCACCTCCACTTCCACGCCAGCGGGGTCAAGCATCGGCGCCACCGATTCCACCGTCATCGGCAGGCCGGTGATTGAGGCAAAGGCCACCGCCCGCGTCAGCGCACCCTCGAGTTCACGAATGTTGGAGGTGAAGCGGCCCGCCAGGTACTGGATCAGATCGCGTGGCAGGTTCACCCGCTCGTGTTCTGCTTTCTTGTGCAGGATCGCCATGCGGGTTTCCAGATCCGGCGCCTGGATGTCGGCGATCAAGCCCATCGAGAAGCGGGAGATCAGGCGCTCCTGCAACCTCGGGATCTGGGAGGGTGGCCGGTCGCTGGCGATCACGATCTGGCGCCCCGCTTCATGCAGCGCGTTGAAGGTGTGGAAGAACTCTTCCTGGGTGTATTCCTTGCCTTCGATGAACTGAATGTCGTCCACCAGGATCAGATCGGCGGCGCGGTAGCGGTCGCGGAATTTCTGCATGCCGTCCTTGCGGATGGCCTGGATCAGATCGTTGGTGAAGGTTTCGGTGCTCACGTAGGCCACGCGGGCCTCGGGGTCGATCTCAAGCCGGTAGTGGCCGATCGCCTGCATCAGGTGGGTCTTGCCCAAACCCACGCCACCGCAGATGAACAGCGGATTGAACTCCCGGCCAGGCGCCTCGGCCACCGCCAGGGCCGCTGCATGGGCCATGCGGCTGTTGGGCCCCACCACGAAACGGTTGAACACGTAGCGGGGGTTGAGGCCGGGGGCGAGCTTGCGCGGGGCCTCACCGGTGGGCAGCCGCTGAGCGGCAGAAGCGCCCGCTCGCGGCAACGACGACTCCCCCACCGGGCTGGCATCACCTGGGGCGACAGCCGCCTGAAAGCCATTGCCGTTGAGCCCCTGCGCCAGATCGGGATCGGTGCCGGCTTCCACCTGCACGCTGATGGTGCGCCCGGCGATCTCGCTCGCCACAGCCGCAATCGTGACCAGGTAGTTCTTGCGCAGCCAGCCGCAGGCAAAGGCATTCGGCGCGATCAGCTGCAGCTCAGCGCCGTTGAAGCCGGCGCAGCGGGCTGGCCGGATCCAGGTTTCGAAGGTGGGTTTGGAAAGGTTGCCCTGGAGCGCTTCCTGAACCTGACGCCACAGCGTTTCCCCTTGCTGCACCGCCACTGAACCCCGCCGGGCCACGAATATAGGGGCAGCTCCCAGACGGGACCGTCGCCGATGATGCGCCTCACAAGCCGCCCATCCCTGCTCAGCGCACTCCTGCTGGCAGGCCTGCTCAGCGCCTGCAGCGGAGGGCTGCCGGGCCGGCGCGGCGGCGACCCCACCCGCGTGAGCGACGCGCCCCCCAGTGCAGCGCTGCAGCCGGGCAACAACTTCATCGTCAACGCCGTCGACAAGGTGGGCCCGGCGGTGGTGCGCATCGACACGGTGCGGCGGGTGGTGAATCCCCTCGGCGGCCTGTTCGGCGGCGGCCCCTCGATTCAGCAGCAACAGGGCCAGGGATCAGGCTTCATCACCCGCTCCGATGGGGTGATCCTCACCAATGCCCACGTGGTGGAAGGGGCCAGCGAAGTGGGGGTGACATTGCCGGATGGCCGCAGCTTCCGGGGCAAGGTGCTGGGCAGCGATGCCGTCACCGACGTGGCCGTGGTGAAGGTGGCGGCGGCCGGTTTGCCGGTGGCCCCGCTGGGCGATTCCGCCAAGGTGCGCCCCGGTGAATGGGCGATCGCCATCGGCAACCCCCTGGGCCTCGACAACACCGTGACCGCCGGCATCATCAGCGCCGTGCAGCGCACCAACGCCGTGGGCGAAGGCCAGCGGGTGCCCTACCTGCAGACCGATGCCGCCGTGAACCCAGGCAACAGCGGCGGCCCCTTGATCAACGAGCGCGGCCAGGTGATCGGCATCAACACCGCCATCCGCCAGGCCCCCGGCGCCGGCCTGAGCTTCGCCATTCCGATCAATCTCGGCCGCCAGATCGCCGCCCAGATCCTCGAGAGCGGCCGCGCCTCTCACCCGTACATCGGGGTGCGCCTGCAATCGCTCACCCCACAGCTCGCCCGCGAGGTGAATGCCACCAACGCCGAATGCCGCCTGCCGGAAACCAATGGTGTGGTGGTGGTGGAAGTGATGCCGGGCAGTCCCGCGGCGCGGGGCGGCCTGCGCTCTTGCGACCTGATCGAACGGGTTGGCAGAACCGAGGTGGACAACCCTTCTGAGGTGCAGGTGGCGGTGGATCAGGGCCGGGTGGGCGAGCCGCTCAGCCTGCAGGTGCAGCGCGGGGAGCAGCAGCTCAACCTGCAGGTGAAACCGGCAGAGCTACCGCGTCAGAACTGATCTGATGCCGATCGCGCGCGGCCAGCTGGTGGTGCTGGCGCGCTGGCCCGCACCAGGCCGTTGCAAACAACGCCTGGCGGCCAGCTGCGGCTCCAGCCGTTTAGCGGCGGCCATGCAGCGGCGACTCAGCTGGCACACCCTGCACACGGCGGCCGCTGCCGCCCAGCGCTGCGGCGCGGAGCTGCTGCTGTCGGCCTCGGGCCTGGGGCCGCGGGCCCTGCGCCGCTGGGGCGATCAGCTGCAGCGCTCGCTGCCCGTTCCGCTGCACTGGGCTCTGCAACCGGGCGGCAACCTGGGCTGCCGCATGCATCGCCAGCTGCAGCAGGGCTTTGTCCAGGGGTTCGAGCAGGTGGTGCTGATCGGCAGCGATCTGCCCGATCTGCACAGCGCCGATCTGGAGCAGGCCTTTGCCCTGCTGGAGCAGCACGATCTGGTGTTGGGTCCCGCTGCGGATGGCGGCTACTGGCTGATCGGCCTCACCCGCCAGGGCTTTCAGCGCAGCAGTGCCGCCTTGTTCAGCGGCATTCCCTGGAGCAGCGATCAGGTGCTGAGCCTCAGCCTGGAGCGGGCAGCCCAGCGAGAGCTCACCGTGGGGCAGCTGCGGCAGCAGAGCGACCTCGATGGCCGCTCGGCGCTGGAGCCCTGGTTGCTGCTGAGGCGCGATCGATGATGCGTTCACGCGCCACCCGCCGATGAGCTCTCCGCCCCCGAAGCTGGCCCACCGCAATGCCCTGCGGGTGGCAGGCCAACTGGCGCTGCGCATGCGCTGGGATCTGCTGTTGCTGGCAGGCCTCTGCGGCGTGGCCCTGCTGGTGGAGCAGCTGGCTGGTGCCAACCGGGTGCGCCTGATCGACGACTCCGGCCTGTCGATGCTCGGCATCGCGGTGTCGATCTTCGTGGCCTTCCGCAACACCCAGGCGATCAACCGTTGGTGGGAGGCCCGCATCCTCTGGGGCTCGATCACCAACAGCAGCCGCCACTGGCGTGACACCGTGCAAACCCTGCTCGGCGGCGAGAGCCGGCTACGACCCCAGCAACAGCAGCTGGTGGGATTGCAGGTGCTGCAGTGCTGGCTGCTCAACTTCGAGCTCCGGGGCTTCTGGCGCAGCGATGCCCGCCTGCGGGTGCAGGAGCTCTGCCGCAGCCTGGGCCTGCCGGATGGCGTGAGCGTTCGAGACACGATGACCCTGCGGGCTGATCTGATCGGCCGGCTGTATCAGCAGGGGGCCGTGAACGACTGGGGGCGCGATGCCCTGCTGCGGGGCATGGAGCAGTTCACCAATGCCATGGGGGCGTTGCAGCGCATCCGCAACACGCCGCTGCCACCCACCTACGACGTGTTCATCCGCCTGATCTGCTGGCTCTACGGCTACACGCTGTTCGGCACCTTCTCCAGCCGCGGCTCCGCCTTCACCGGCCTGCTGCTGTTTTTGGGCTTTGTCAGTGCTGAGCGGATCGGCGCCTATGTGGAAGGGCCCTTCGATCAAGACGGCAGCAGTTTCTGCGTGCCCATGGATGTGGTGTGCCGCACGATCAGCGCGGATCTCCTCGATCCCCACCACCCCCTGGCCGAGCTGCCGATCAGCAACGACCCCAGCCTCTGGTCATGAGCGCAGCGCCCCTGGCGGTGGTGATGCCCTGCTTCAACGAAGCCGCGCGCCTGCCCCTGCTGCTGGCCGATCTTGCTGCCGCTCCAGCCGGTTTGCTGGCGGAGCTGGTGGTGGTGGATGGGGGCAGCCGCGATGGCACACCCCAGCTGGCACGCCTGGGCGGGGCTCAGGTGATCCACAGCCAGGCCAGCCGTGGATGGCAACTGCAGCGTGGCGTGGCGGCCACAACGGCTCCCTGGCTGTTGCTGTTGCACGTGGACGCCCGCCTGCAACCGGGATGGCCCGAGGCGCTGCAGCGAGCGATGGCGGCACCCGCGGCGGCCTGGGCCTTCGACTTAGCAGTGCAAGGGCCAGGGCTACCGCTGCGGCTGCTCGAGTTCGCGGTGCGGCTGCGCAGCCAGCTGCGGCAGCTGCCCTATGGCGATCAGGGATTGCTGCTGCCCCGCGCCCTGCTGGAGCGTGCCGGCGGCATCCCACCGCTGCCGTTGATGGAAGATTTGCTGTTGATCCAGCGGCTGCAGCGCCTGGCTCCGATCCGCCGGCTGGGATGCTCCTTACAGGTGAATGGCCGCCGCTGGCAACGCCAGGGTGTGCTGGCTACGACCTGGCGCAATGCCCGCTTGCGGCAAGCCTGGCGGCGGGGCATGAGCCCTCAGCAACTGGCTGATCGCTATTACGGCAGCGCTGGTGCAAAACCGCTGATCTCGCCAGAATGCGGCTGAGCCTGAGCTGGGCAAAACAATGGGGGCGTCCCCGCTGAGGCCCAACCGCTGGCTGCGCAGCATTCGCCGCGAGTGGCAGTGCCAACGCCGCGATCACCCCCGGCGTCTCAAGAGCGCGCTGCTGATCTGGGTGGTGTTCAGCGCCTCGCTGGCCGGGGTGTTGGCCCAGCAGCGGTGGCAGCTGCTGCAACAGCGCCAAGCCCGCCAGGGGCAAACCGATCAGGGCCTGCTCGAGCTGCGGGTGAATAGCCACAAGATCACCGTGCTCGATTGGGGGCACTGGGATCCGCTCTATGGCTACGCCGGAGGCGAAGATCCCAGCTTCGCGAGCCGCGAGCTCGAGCAGTCGTCGATCATCCAAGACGGCCAGGGCCTGCTGCTGGTGGATGCGCAGCAACGCACCTTGCTGGCCAAGGGCACGGCGATCGGATCGAGCCTCTCGGCGGACCTGAGCCGCTGCTTGAAGGGCCATCTCCAACAACTGGCGGCCCGCAGCAAAGCCGGCCAGGGCGATCAAGCCTTCGGCTTTTATTGCCCAGCTGCCGAGCACTCCGTGCTGGGGGCCGGCACGGCGATCCGCCGCAGCGGCAGCGCCGGGCCGGAACGGGGCTGGCTGCTGCACTTCAGCCGCATCGAGCGCCCCAGCTACAACGCGGCGGTGAATCAGGCATTCAGCCGCATCAACGCCAGCTTGAGCAGCGGCCGCGGGCAAGCGGGCACCGCGGCACCGGCGGTGAGCGAATTGCTGCCCGCCAATCAAGTGCTCACCCTGAAACCCGCTGTGCCGGACTGGCAGCAAAGCTGGTTTGCCGTGCAAGGCATGCTCCCGGGCTGGATCGGCGTGAATGGCCTGGTGGCCTTGGCCGCTGGCGGAAGCCTGCTGAGCCTGCGGCAATTGCGCCAGCGCGATCTTCAGCTGGAGCGGGCCCGGAGAAACCAGCTGCGCCTGCTGCGCCAGGAGCTGCCGGGGCCCCTGCTCAGCCGCAGCGAACTGCTACTAACCATCAGCCAGGCGCAGGCTGCGCAAGCGCAAGGTGAGCAGCCCCAGAGCCTGAGCAAAGAGCTCTGGATCGCGGCGCTGCAGGTGAAGGTGATGCTGTATCGCGATGCGATCCGCCAGCGCAGCGAAGCGCAGAACCAGGCCCTGGCCTGGCTCGGGGAGCGGCTGCAGCAACTGGAGCCCACCCGCCACCTGGCCCTCGGCGAGAACAACACCCTGCTGCAGGTGATCGAGCCACTGAGCAACGAAGCCCGCGAGGAACACCACCAGATCGAGCAGCAGCTGCAGGAGCTCCAGCAAGCGATGGCGGATGTGATGCAGCTGGCGGTGGGCGGGATCCTCACCCGCCTCGACAGCAACGACGTGACGCAGCAACTGGCCGATCTAGCCCTGGTGCTCTCCCTCAGCGAGAGCAGCGGCGGGATCCGGCACATGCCGGAGGGCGTGGCCGATTCCGCCCGCGACCTGCGGCGCCAGCAAAGCCGCGACTTTCACCTCAACCGCTCCTTTGAAACCCTGCAAGACCACCGCTATGCGCTGGAGCCTGTGCTCGAGCGCGTGGGCGACGGCTGGCAACCGGCCTACAACGAAATGCTGTTCCGCCTTCCCCAGGAGCTCGAGGGGTCGATCAGCGTGCAGGAGCTGGTGCTGGCCCTGGAGCGCAACCAGAACATCCACCTGCTCGATCAACTGATGGTGCGGCGCGCCATCGGCCTGCTGCGCGAGCCCGAGCACAGCGATCAGGGGCTGGGGGTGAACATCTCCGCGGTGAGCTTCGGATCGGATCAGCACATCAAGGCTCTGTTCGCCCAGTTGCGTTCACTGCCGGAGGCGCTGCGCCGCAGGCTCGTGCTGGAAGTGACCGAAACCGCTCTGGTGAACCGGCCAGAACTGTGGGAGCAGCGCCTGCAACAGCTCCGGGATTTCGGCGTTCGCATCGCCATCGACGACTTCGGCGTGGGCTACGCCTCCATCGCCTATCTGTTTCAGTTCAAGCCCGACTTTCTCAAACTCGACCTCAGCTACAGCCAACGGCTGGATGACGCCAACGTGGATGCCCTGGTGAGCTTTCTGGTGCGCTACGGCGAGCTCAACGACTGCGGATTGATCCTCGAGGGCATCGAAACCAACGCACAACTCAGCTACTGGCAGCAACGCGGCGTGCGGCTGTTCCAGGGCTACCTGTTCCGCAACCAAACAACCGGCTGAAGCTCAGGGGGCGTACCAAAAGGCGCAGCGGCGCTGCTGTGGCTCGAGCTCCCAGCCCTGGGCCCCGTAGAACTGCACCACGCCGGGGTCGGCGAACAACGTCACCCGCTCCACCTGCTGTGCTCGCAGCAGATCGATCACGTAAGTCATCAGCTGCTTGCCCAGCCCCACCCCCTGATACAGGGGATGCACCGCCACATCCCACACGGTGGCTTCGATCACCCCATCACCGGTGCAGCGGGCAAAGCCCACCAGGCGGGGAAGCCGTGGATCGTGCCGCCATAGGCCCACCACCAGCAGGCTGTTCTCCAGGGCCTTGCGCACACGCCGCAGGGGGCGGCGGCTCCAGCCCACCGCATCGCAGAGCTGCTCGAGTTCGTAGAGATCGATCTCCCGCTGAGTGCTCAGCACCAGGCTCAGCTGGGGGTTCGGGGTGGGGCACAGCCGGTAGCCCTGCCCGTAGAGGACATCAAGCTCGGTGGGGGGAGAGCTAAGCATTGGCATGATCTTCTCCCACTCTGGCCAAAGCTGATGCAGGCTGGAGACCCTTCAACCACCGGAAGCCCTCTGGAGCGCTCTCCCCTGCTGGTGTGTGTGCACGGTTGGCTGCTCTCAGGCCGTCTGTGGCAGCCCCTCACCGAAGCGCTCAGCCCTGATTGGGAGTGCTGGACGCCAGACCTGCCGGGCTTCGGTGGTGCGCCGCGGCCGCGGGGCCTGCAGCCCAGCCTGGCCAGCTATGGCCGTTGGTTGGCCGAAGCCGCTCGCGAGCAGGCCGGTGATCGCCCCGTGGTGTTGGTGGGTCATTCCCTGGGCGGGAGCCTGGTGGTGCACGCGGCGCCCCATCTCGGCTCCCAATTGGCGGGCGTGGTGCAGGTGGCCTCGGGTGGCGGCGTGTTTCAGCCGCGGCCCTTCCGGATGGTGCGCCGCGGAGGCGCCGCCTTCCTGCGCTGGCGGCCGGGCTGGCTGGCGCAGCTACCCGGCACCGAAGCCATCCGTAGCCCACTGGTGGCGGAACTGCGGGCAGCCCGAGGGTTGCTGGCGTCGAGCATGCAGCGCGGGGCAGTGCGTCAGCTGCCAAGCCTGGTGGCCCAGCTGCAGGTGCCCAGCCTTTGGCTGGTGGGAAGCCGCGACACCGTGATGGAGCCCCGCTACGTGCGCCATCTGGCGGGCTACAGCCCCGAGCATCAGGTGGAAGTGCTGGAGGGAGAAGGGCACCTACCAATGCGAACAGCGCCTGTAGCGACGGCCGCCCTGCTCAGCACGTGGCTGGAGGAGCAGGGCTGGCCGCGCCGCTCAGCTGAGGTTCAGAGCCTGGCGAGCCCGCGCTCCTGGAGTTCGGCGAGCTGCGCGTAAAGACCACCGGCAGCCCGCAAGGCGATGTGGCTGCCCTGCTCAATCAGCCGGCCCCGCTGGAGCACCAGGATGCGATCAGCCGCTTCCACGGTGGCCAAGCGGTGGGCAATCACGATGGCGGTGCGATCCCGCAGCAACCGATCGAGATCGCGCTGCAGGGTGGCTTCGGTGGAGGGGTCCATAAAGGCCGTGGCCTCATCCATCACCAGCACCGACGGGTCGCGGATGGCTACACGCGCCACCGCCAGCAGTTGGCGTTCGCCGGAGGAGAGGTTGCCGCCGCGTTCGCGCAGTTCTGTGTCGAGCCCCTGGGGCAGGCGCTGCAGCAGCGGCTCGAGGCCCAGCTCCTGGCAGAGGCGCTGCAAGTCGCTGTCGCTGATGGCTGCATCGAGGCGCAGGTTGTCGGCCACGTTGCCGCTGAACAGGAAGGTGTCTTGCAACACCACGCCTAGCCGCTGGCGCAGGGTGGGGATGGGCAGCTCGCGAATGTCGATGCCATCGAGCAGGATCCGGCCCTGCTGCGGTTCGTAGAGGCGGCAGAGCAGGCGGATCACCGTGCTCTTGCCGGACCCGGTGGGCCCCACCAGGGCCACATGCTCCCCCGGTGCGATGCGGAAGGAGAGGTTGGTGAGGATCGGATCGTCGGCGCGGTAGGCGAACGACACGTTGTCGAACACCACCTCACCGGCACTGCTGCGCTCACGGCCGCTCACCACAGCCGCCGCGGAGCGCTGCTCCTGGGGCAGTTCCTGGATTTCGATCGGCTCTTCCATCAGCTCGCCGATGCGCTCCACTGCGGTGAGACCGCCCTGGATCTGGGTGAAGCGCTCCGCCAGCTGGCGCAGCGGATCAAACAACCTTTGCGAATAGAGGATGAAAGTGGTGAGGGTGCCCAAGCCCATGGCGCCAGCGGTCACCATCCAGCCCCCCAGGGCGAGCACCAGGGCAATCGCCCCGAGCGACACCCATTCGATCAGGGCGGAGATGGCCGAGTCGTAGAAGATCGTGCCGTTGACCGCCTGGCGGTAGGCGTCGGTGGTTTTGCCGAAGCGGGCGGAGTTGTAGGCCTCGCGGCGGAACATCTGCACCACCTCGAGCCCCTGCAGGTTTTCCTGCAGATCGGCGTTGAGCTGGCTCAGCTCTTCGCGCACCCGGTAGTTGGCCTTGCGGTAGCGGCGCTGCAGCCAAAGCATCGTGAGCGTGACTGGCACCTGCGAGGCCAGTAGCAACACGCCCAGCCGCGGCTCGATCGCGATCATCGTGGCGGCGATCACGAGCAGGGTGACCAGATCCGCCAGCAGGCCCACCGCGCCGCTTCCGAACACCTCCGCCAGGGCATCCACATCGCTGGTGAGGCGGGTGAGCAACTTGCCCACCGGCGTGCGGTCGTGGAAGCGCAGCGAGAGATCGAGCGCGTGGGCGAAGAGGTCGTTGCGAATGCGGGCGGTGAGGCGCTGGCCCACCGCCTGCACGTTGAAGCTCTGCAGGCCCTGCAAGCCAAGCCGCACGAGCACGGCCACGAGCAGCAGCAACACCAAGGTGCGCAGCTGCTGCGCCAGAGACATCGGCTCCAGCCAGGCGAGCACCGGCTCCTGGCGCAGGGCTGAAATCGCCTGCCCCACCAGCAGCGGCTGCACCGCCGCTGCTCCCGCCACGGGGATCAACAGCACCAGGGTGAGCAGGAGGCGCTTGCGGTCGCGGCCCAGGTAGGGCAGCAGGCGCAGGAGGCGTTGCCGGTCGCGATCAGCCATCAGGCGGCTGGCCGGCTGGACACCGCCGCGATCTGATCCACGATCCCCTGAAGCTCACCGCCATCGAGGCGCAGCGAGAGGGGGTGGCCCACCAGGCGCGCGGTTGAGTGGAACAGGTCTTCGATGGCAATCAAACCGTTCTCCACCAGGGTGCGGCCAGTGGCCACCAGATCCACAATCGCTTCACTCATGCCGGTGATCGGCCCGAGCTCTACCGAACCCGCGAGGTGGATCAGCTCCACCGGCAGATCGAGGGCTTCGAAGTATTCCTCAGCGCAACGGGTGAACTTGCTGGCGATGCGGCAATGGGCCGGCAGATCGGCAGCGCGGCGATAGGGGCTGGTGGCCTTCACCGCCACGCTCATGCGGCAGCCGCCGAAGCCGAGATCCACCAAATGAGCCACCGGCAATTGGTGTTCGCGCAGCACGTCGTAGCCCACCACACCAAGCTGGGCCTGGCCGTAGGCCACATACACCGGCACATCGGCATTGCGCACCAGCAGGGCGCGGGCCCGGCCGCAGGCACTCGGCACCATCAGCTGGCGATTGCCCGGCTCCAGCACGGCGGCGAAGTCGAGCCCAGCGGCAGCAAAGCGCGCCACGGAATCCTTGAGGAGGGCTCCCTTGGCCAGCGCGACGGTGATCATGGGAGGCAGCCTGAACCGGGACTTTAACGATGCAACAGGCCCTCACCACGCCTCCGATCGCCCAGCGGGTGTCGCTGATCCCGGTGCTGAACGACAACTATGTGTTTGTGCTGCATGGCGCCAGCCCCGGGCCAGCGGTGGTGGTGGATCCAGCCGTTGCCGAACCGGTGATCGACTGGCTCGAGCAGCAGGGGCTCGAGCTCAGCGCGATCCTGCACACCCATCACCACCACGACCACATCGGCGGCACACCGGGCTTGCTGCAGCGCTGGTCCGCCGCGGCCGTGATTGCCAGTGGCGCCGATCAAGCCCGCATCCCGCTGCAAACGCTGGCGGTGCAGGGGGGTGATCAACTGGAACTGCTGGGCCGCTCCATTGAAGTGCTGGCAGTGCCTGGCCACACCGCCCATCACATCGCCTACTACCTGCCGCCAGCCGGGGATGACGGCGGCCATCTGTTCTGCGGCGACACGCTGTTTGCCGGCGGATGCGGCCGCCTGTTTGAAGGCACACCGCAACAGATGCATGCCTCTCTGCAGGCGTTAGCAGCCCTGCCGGAAGCCACGCGGGTGTGGTGCGCCCACGAATACACCGCAGGCAACCTGCGCTGGGCGGCGGCGCAGTGCCCAGGTGATGGCGCCATTCAGGAGCGGCTGGCGGTTGTGGAGGGGCTCAGGGCCAGACATGAACCCACCATTCCCAGCAGCATCGGCCTCGAGCGAGCCACCAACCTGTTTGTGCGGGCGGCGGATGCCGACAGCCTGCGCCAGCTGCGCGGCAGCAAAGACCTCTGGAAGGGCTGATCGATCAGAGGGGCGCCGTGGCAGCGGCAGCCACCAGATCCACACCAGCAGGGAACAGCCGCACCGGCTCACCCGCCCGCAGGCGCAGCTGGCAGCGCTGGCCGCGGTTGTAGTCGTGCTCGAGCGGCAGCCGCAGGCGCAGCCGGCCCTGGCCGCACTGCACCTGATACAGCCACTCACGGCCAAGAAATTCACGGCCCAGCACCCAAGCCTCGGCGTTGTCATCTGGGGTGAGCAGGATGCCCTGGGGGCTCACCAACACCTCCAGATTCTCAGCCTCCGACGGAGCGGGAAGCTGCACGCCGGCCGGTGCCTCCAGGGCGCCGAAGGCCGTGGTGAGAGTGCTGCCCTGCCAGCGGGCGGGGAGCAAGTTGCTCTGCAGCACAAAGCGACCCACAAAGGAGGTGGCCGGCGCTGCCACCAGGTCTTGAGGGCTGGCGCACTGGTGCAGATGGCCGGATTCGAGCACCGCCACCCGATCACAGATGGCCAGGGCCTCTTCCGGATCGTGGGTCACGATCACGCCGCTGGCGCCGCAGCGCGCCAACACGCCGGGCAGCTCGGCCCGCAGCCGCAAGCGCACCTCCACATCCAGGTTGGAGAAGGGTTCATCCAGCAACACCAGCGAGCAGCCGGGTGCGAGGGCCCGGGCTAGGGCCAGGCGCTGGCGCTGGCCGCCGGAGAGCTCGTGCGGATAGCGATGCTCGAGCCCTTTGAGGCCCAGCAGCTCCAGCAACCAGGCGGCGCGGCTGCTGTCCTGCCCGCGGCGCAACCCGAAGCAGGCATTGCGCCAGGCATCGAGGTGGGGGAAGAGGGCGTAGTCCTGAAACACCATGCCCACGCCGCGCCGCTCCGGCGGCAACCAACGGTGGGGGCCGGCCACCTCCTGCCCGCCGATGCGCACCACACCGCGATCGGGTTGTTCAAAGCCTGCAATCAGGCGCAGCAGCGTGGTTTTGCCGCAACCGGATGGCCCCAGCAGGCCCACCAATTCACCGGGGCGCAGCTGAAAGTGGATATCGCGCAGGGTCCAGTCGCCCGTGGACGCCGCACCGCGGTAGCGGTGCCACAGCCCATCGAGCTCCACCTGGGGCCGCAGCGGCAACTCAGGGTTGGACAGCTCGATTCGCATCAGGCGCTCTGGCCATAGGCTCAGCGCCCATCTTCCCTCCAGCATGACCAGCCCCACGATCGAAGCCGTGACCACGAGCGCTGCTCCGGCGCCCGTGGGTCCTTACAACCAGGCCGTGAAGGCTGGCGGGGTGCTCTATTGCAGCGGCCAGATCGCCCTGGATCCGGCAACGGGCGCGATGGTGGGCAGCGGCGATGTGGAGGCCGAAACCCGTCAGGTGCTGAGCAACCTCAAAGCAGTCTTGAACGAAGCAGGCTGCACCCCCCAACAGGTGGTGCGCACCACAGTGTTTCTGGCCGACCTCGGCGATTTCGCCAAGGTGAATGCCCTCTATGCCGAGGTGTTCGGAGCCGGTGTGTCGCCGGCGCGGGTCTGCGTGGAAGTGGCGGCCCTGCCGAAGGGCGCCCGCGTGGAGATCGATTGCATCGCCGTGCTCGGCTGATTCAGGTCGGCTGAATCACCCGAAAGGTGAGGTTGATCCGCTCGTGCCGCACCCGCGCCCGCGGCGGAAGCGCGTGCTGCCAGTGGCGCTGGCTGGGCGGATCCATCACCAGCAGGTCGCCATCCGCCAGGTTGATGGCGAAGGGTGCTTCACCGCCGCGGGGG
>JAHUZV010000024.1 GCA_019264575.1 Vulcanococcus sp.
GGTAGCCCCCTGAGAAAATAGGTCGATGCCAGGTAAAACATTCTTTGCTCCACCAAACTCATCCCACCAAGAGCTTGATTGATCGAGCCTGGAGGGATGAGACGGAGAAGCCACCCGAAAGGGTGGCTTTTTTGTTGGTTGCTTTTGGGAGCGCCAGAGGAGGTAGAGAAGAGCTCATCTCACACGGCGCAGCGTTTCACTTCCCAGGTGCTGGGCTCCAGGGTATAGCTGGCTGTGCCGTTTTGTTGTTCCTGTTGCTGCTGCGAGGCCAGTTGCCGCTTCAGGCGCTTGCATTGGAGGCTGTAGGACCACTGCTTATGGCCGGGTCGGCGATGCAGGCTCAGTTCTCGATTGATGCTGTAGCTATCTCCGTCTGGGTCTGTAGACCAGCGCTGCAGGAGCTCGCCGCGGCCGTGAGCTTGCTGCAGCCAGTGATGGAGATGTTCTCGCTCAAAAGCCAGAGCCTGTTGCTGCTCCTGAATCACCAGAAGTCGCGTTACCACCTCGTCATACGAGGTGGGGTCAACGGCCGCGATCTGGAGCGCGGCGCATGCGGAATGCTGTGCCATCGATGTGTGTTGTGATGGTGAAGGACTCAGCTATTGCGGTGGGAGCGGAAAATTGGCTCGGTTGGGTGTTCACCGCTTGAGAAGTTGTTGTCGATACCGCCCATCCCCGGCTGTAGATCTTCGGGGCCAGTCACACGGGTGAATGTATTGCCCACCAGATCCACAGGGCCGTCGCCGTGCAGGCCGCCTTGTGAGCGGAAAGCCACAGGGTTGGTTGGTGGTGTGGGAAATGGCTGCTGATTCAAGATCTGAGATCCCCAGATCGAATGTTGTAATGAATCCTGGATGGAGCCAATGTGTAGCTGATCTAATCTGCTTTGCACGTACTGATTGATCTCTCGGCCGAGGGCTCCGCTGCGCAGCGCTTCAAGTTTTTCGAGGTTCGATTTTCCATCGAGAAAGTCAAAAAGGCTTTGGCCGATGGGCTGAGTACTAGTCGCCATGTTGCTCGAGGAGGAACAGCTGGTCAGCAGGTCGTCAGAGGACTGCCCTGCGTCAAAACAGCATCAAGTCCGAAGCAGAGTTGCGGCAAGACGCCTGTAACAGCGTTTACGGCCTACTTTCTCTCGCTTCGCTGGTGCGGCGAACCAGGGCTGCGTTTGGCTCTGCACGCTTCCCGTGGCGAAGCAACTCCACTCCGATCCCTCCAGCTCTCGGCGTCTTCGGCAGGCTCACCAGCACCAGCAGTCAGGTGATTGGGTGTTGGCCGCCGCCCACTACGCCGAGTTGGCAGAGCAACATCCACTGGACCACCGCTTCCGAGTGAACCAGGGCAATGCCCTCTGGCTTGCCGATCTGCCAGCTGCAGCCCATGAGGTTTACCTCCAGGCTGCGGAGCTCAATCCCAATTGCCTGGTGACGCGGCGGGGCCTGGCCAGTTGTCTGCGGGATCTGAATCGGTTTGAGGAGGCGCTCACCCTGCATCAGCAGCTGGAAGGGTTGCTCGAGCACTCTTCTCGGGACGGACTCGCCAACCTCTGGGCCCACAGCCAGATGCTGATCGGGCTGGAACGCTATGGCGAGGCTTTTCAACGGATGCTCTGGCGGCGCAGCTGGAAGACGGGGCCGCTGGAGCCAAGTGGGGATCCACTGGCCAAGCGGCTCACCTTGACCACAGAGCAGGGTTTCGGCGACAGCCTTCAATTTGCGCGCTTCCTACTGCCTCTGCATCAACGGCGCCTAGCCGCGGACCGTCTGGGCGGGGTGCAGTTGCTGGTGGAGCCCGCCTTGGTGGATCTGCTGCGGGAGGGTTTGAGCTGGCTGGTGAATCCCCCCGAGGTCCTGCCCTCAGCCACTGGCAGCGAGCACGCCCGGGTTCCGAGCAATGCGTTGTCGCTGTTGGAGCTGCCTGGTGCTCTGGGTCTGGAGCAGCTGCCGGAGATTCGCGCGGATGGTTCCTATCTTTATTCACCACGCTGGAACTCCCGGCCGCCCGATCTCGGCGCCGCACGCGGGCTCTTGCGGGTTGGTGTGGTGTCTGCGGCTGGTCGTCCTGCTGCTGATCCCTTTTGCCAGAGGGAGTTCGACAAGCGCAGCTTGCCAATGGCGATCCTCTGGCGGCTGGTGTGTGAGCTGCGCGCGCGCGGGGCTCAGATTCACGATCTCCAATATGGCCCTGAGGCGACTCGCCACAAGGCTCTGGGTCTTGAGCCCATGCCCTCGGGCCCCGGTCTGACAGGCTTTGCGGCCGCCGCCCGACAGGCCGCCGGGCTGGATCTGGTGATCAGCGTTGACACCGCGATGGCACACCTGATGGGTGCGATCGGCCGCTCCTGCTGGGTGCTGCTGCCCTGGAGCGCTGATCCCCGCTGGTTGCGCCGCGGCGATGGGTGCCCCTGGTATCCGCGGCTGCGATTGTTCCGCCAACCGCGGCCGGGGGATTGGCATGGTGCATTGGATCAGCTGCTGGGCTGCTTCACACCGATCCGCTTCGCCCAGGACCGCTCTCCATAGCCTTCAGCCGTTGAGGTTCGTGGCGACTCCTGATGCGATCCCTGTTCCACTGGCTGGGACGCAACCGGTCGCATCAGGGAGCGGCTTCCCCGGTGTTGCGCTTCGCTCATGAGCTGCAGGGGGATCCAGCCCCGGAGCAAGACCGCCCATCGGCGGATGGTGCCCCGCCGCCGCTCGACTTCACGCCCTGGACGATCGCCCGGTTGCAGGCGATCAGCCAGGAGGTGCTGGAGCGGCCCTCCCAGGCCAGCCTGCGTGCCGCTCAATCCGCACGCCACTGTCTTTCTCGCTTCTGGCTCAGCGCACCGGTGGATGCGCTGGAGACGTATTTCGCAGGGCCGATTGGTGCGGTCTACCGGCAACTGCTGTCTGGTGCGCTGCCGGCACTGCCTCTGGAGCCTGCCGAAGCGCTGTGGCAACGGCAGCTCGCTGATGTGCTTCAGCAGGGGCTGGACCATCACGGCAGCATCAATGTGCTGCTGGCCTTGCTGCCCTATCTGGATCGGGAAGCCATGCAGCTGCACGACCCGTTGGCCTATGTGCCGGCCTGGTTGGTGCCGCTCTACAGCGAACGTTGTGATCCGGCTCTCGGCAGTCAGCCGCGCGAAGCGCTTCGTCAGCTGCCACCGGTCTCCGCGCCACCGTCTGCAGCGTTTGCGCCCCTGCCGGAGCTCGCTCCGATCACCGGTGACGCAGGCATGGCGCTGATTGGCGATGCCGATTTCCAAAGCAGGCTCAATGGCCTGATCAACCTCTACGGCCTGGAGCCTTCGGATGCGGAGATCTGCAGCGACCTCAGCCGGGGCCGCCGTCAGCTGGCCCAGATCTGGCTGGATGTGGAGACCGAGCAGCTGGAGAGCCTCTATCGAACGCCATTCGGGCAGCTCACCGACAACCTGCTTCGCTCCAACTTCGCCCGTGAACCGCTCAGTCAGGACGAGCGGGCCGTGCGTCAGCAGCTCGCGGAGGTGGCGGCGGATCTGCGGCACCCACGGGCCCTGAATGCCCTGATCGCGGCCCTGCTCTACTACCCGATCGAGCAGGTGAGCCTGCCGGCGGATCCGGCATTGCTGCCGCCGTGGCTGTCGGAGAGCCTCCGGCAGCACGGCGCCCAACCGGCTACCAGCGACTGATGGCTCAGCGGTGGAACTCTGACCAGAGAAGCCAATAGATCAGCAGGCTCAGCAGTGGCGGCAGCAGCAGCGGCAGGCTGGCCAGCACCGCCACCATGCTGCCGATTCGCAGGGCGAGGCTCAGCACAACCACCAGGTAGTTAACGAGCAGCAGTGCAATCCAGGTGCGGGGCCGCTGCAACTGACTGCGCAGGCGTTGGATCCGGCGCTGACGCCGCCGTTGCGCTCGCTCCTGCTCCGGCAGCAGGTCGATCCAATCTCCGGAGTTCATGGTCAGCGGAGCCGCTCCAGGTTGCGCAGCTTGTCTTCAAACAGGGAGGTGATCACGCTGATGAACGGTCGTTGCCGCAGCTGGATGTCGGCGGTGAGGGTCATCCCGGCCTTGAGCCGCACCGCCCGCCCCCGCGCCTGCAAGTGCTGTTGCTGCAGGCGCAGCACCACTGGGTAGAAGAGGCCCGTCGCTTCAGCGCCAAGGGCGCTGCGCATTTCTTCAGGGGTAAGGGCATCGGAGCCGATGCGCTGCACTACCGCCGGTAGGCGGCCGTAGTCGTTGGCGGGGAAGGTGTCGAGGGAGAGCTTGGCCGCCATGCCCGGGCTAATGAAGCCGATCACCTTGCTCGGCACCAGCACCCGCGCCTCCAGCGTTCCGCCGGGAACCAGGGCCAGCAGGGCTGCGCCGCTCTCCACCACGCTGCGGGGGCTCACCCGCAGGTCGAACACCACGCCGCTCAGTGGTGCCCGCAGCTGCCCGAACTGAATCTGCAGGCGGGCCTGACGGATCTGGCCGTCGAGATCGCTGATCTGGCGGAGGTTGGCCTCGATGCGGCCCCGCAGCTCCGCAGCCGGTGCAGCCTGCACCTGTTGCAGATTGGCCTCCAGCTTGGCGATGGCCCGCTGCTCTTCCAGCATCTGCGAGCGCAGCTGGTTGGCCGTTTCGCGGGTCTGCAATTCCTGCACGGCGCTCACGGCGCCTGCGCGGGCCAAGTTCCTGTAGCGGCGGGCGATGTCGGCGGCGGTGCTCCAGGAGTCGCTCAGGCCTTGCAAGCGCTGCCGGCTCTGGTTCAGCTCCTCCTGGGCAACCCGGCGGCTGCTGCGCAGTTGTTCGCTCTGGTTGCGCAGTTGGAGCTGCTGATTGGCGCTGAGCCCTGGGCTTGGGCGCTCCTCCAGCGCGGCGGCATAAATCCTGTTTTCGCTCAGCAGGCGCGCGCGCACCGCGTCGGCCGCCGTCAGCTGACTGCGGGCCTGGCGTAGGTCGAATTGCATCAGCAGCTGATCGGCCTCCACCGCCTGGCCCTCCTTCACCAGGAGGTCGGCCACGACGCCGGCCACGGGGGCCTCCAGCTGCTTCACCTGACGGCTTGGCCGCAGCTTCCCCTGCACCGCCACGCTTTCCCCAAGGGGTGCCACCACACTCCAAACAAGCAGCAGCGCGGTGCCGCCCACAAAGCTCCAAACGATCACGGAGCGCGGCCGGGTGCTTGGGCGGAGCAGCACCGGTTGCTGAAACGACCAGTGCTCCACGGTTGTGTCCAGGCCGGTGGCGACCGGTTCCACCGGCTTGGCAACATCACCGATCAGATCCACCGCCTCTGTGCTTGCGGGCGGCGGGGCCGGCTGGCGGCGCCAGAGACGCCGCAGGGCCTGGAACGGTTCGCGCGGTGCAGGAGCCATCTCAGACCCCCTGCTCCTGTTGCTGGCTTTGATAGAGGGCGAAGTACCAGCCCCGCTGACCCATCAGCTCCTGGTGGGTGCCGGCCTCCATCACGGCGCCCCGGTCCATCAGCACGATCACGTCCGCCGGCTGCACGGTGGTGAGGCGGTGGGTGATGAAGAACACCGTGCGGCCGCGGAAGGCCTCCAGCAGGTTCAGGCACACCTGGCGTTCCGTGCGGGCATCGAGGGCGCTGGTGGCCTCATCGAGGATCAGCAGCCTCGGGTTCTGAAGCACGGCCCGGGCCAGGGCTAGCCGTTGGCGCTGGCCTCCGGAGAGTCCGGCACCCCGTTCGCCCACATCGGAGTTGTAGCCCTTGGGCAGGTTCATGATGAACTCGTGGGCACAGGCGATCCGGGCGGCCGCCATCAGTTCGGCGGCGCTGGCATCCGGCTTCACCAGCAGCAGGTTGTCGCGGATGGTGCCGTCGAAGAGCACCGTGTCCTGCGGCACTACGCCGATCTGGCGGCGCAGCGAATAAAGCTCAACCTTGTTGATGTCGAGGCCATCGATCAGCACGCGGCCCTCGCTGGGCCGGTAGAAGCGGGGTAGCAGTTTGAGCAGGGTGCTTTTGCCGCTGCCTGAACCGCCAACCAGCCCCACAAACGAACCGGTGGGCACCTCCAGATTCACACCGTTGAGGATCAGATCCTGGTCTTCGCTGTAGCGGAACACCACATCAACGAACTGCACGCGCCCGATCAGGGGCGGCATCGGGATGTTGAGCGCTTCCGCTTCGCTTTGTTCCGTGGGGCGATCCACAACATCGGCCACCATTCGCAAGGCGGCGCTCGACTGTTCAAACTGCTGCCAGGTCTGCACCATCTTCACCAGCGGGCCGGTGATGTAGCCGCTGAGGATGCGGAAGGCGATGAAACTGCCCAGGCTGAGCTGGTTGCGCATCACCAGAAAGATGCCTACACCCACCACCACAAGGCTGTTGAGGTCGTGGATGAATCCCGCCACATTGGCCAGGGATTCCCGTGTCACCCTGAGCTTGAAATCCTCACCGATAAAGCGGGCGTAGCGGTTTTGAAATTCCCAGCGGGTTTTCAGTTCGGCGTTCTGAGATTTAATCGTTTGGATGCCGGTGATCGATTCATTGAGATAGGAGTAGGTTTTCACCGCTTCGCCCATGCTGCGGTTGATCTGAGCACGCATCAGCGGGTTGCTGATGATGGCGAGGATCAGCATCAGCGGCAGGGTGGCGAGGGAGGCGAGTGTGAGCGGAATGCTCATGCTCAGCAGGATCGCCAGGTAGAGAAAGCTGAACAGAAAATCCACGACCGTGGTAATGCTCTGGCTCACCAGAAACTCCCGCAGTCGATCAAGCTGATGGAAGTAATGGATCACCTGGCCCACGGGCCGGCTGTCGAAGAACACCTGCGGAAGGCGAACCAGTTGATCGAGAATGCTGGCCTTGGTGGCCTGATCGATGCGGTTGGTTGTGTCGGTGAAGATGTAACTGCGCAGCGACTTCATTACGCCCCGTGCTGCCGCCGCCAGCAGCAGTACCAGCGAGATGCTCAGCAGGGCATTGATGTTGTCCTGATGCACAACCTGATCGATCAATTGCTGCAGGCCCAGGGGTGTGGCCAGGGTGAGCACGTTGATCACCAGCGAGAGGGCCAGCACTTCCAGCAGTGCCCGTTGGTGCTCCTTCAGGAAGGGGCCGTACCAGCCCCAGTTGAAGCGCTGTTCCTTGGCGTCTTGTTTGCGTTGCAGCAGCAGCAGGGGCACCAGCCCCGAGCGAGCCTCCCCCAGCTCCGCTGCAGCAACGCGAATGGGGCCCAGTTCCGGTTCCAGCAGCCGCAGGCGTCCATCCGGATCCACGCCCTCCAGCAGCGCGAAGTGGCCGTTTTGGGCCAACAGGGCCGGCGGTGCCACCCGCGCCAGCCGGTCGCTCGGCAGCTCGGTGAGCATCACCCGCAGGCCGAGGGCATCCAGCAGCTGGCCCAGGTTCACCAGGTTCAGCCGCGGCTGCTGGCGCAGCAGGGCGTCCACCCGGTTGCCAATGGCATCGCGGTTGATCGGCACGTTGAAGTGATTGGCCAGGGCCACGCACAGTTCGATCGGGATGGCGCGGGCGCTGCTCGCCGGCCGCAGCACCAGGGCCCCCGGCGGGATCGGGGTCTGAACCGGCAGCTCCGGCTGGGGGCGTCGGTGCGGCGGCTGCCCGATCCGCAGCCGCTCCTGCGGGTCGGCCGTGACCCGGGGCGGCGCTGCGTTGGTGCTGGCCGCGATGGCAGGCGGCAGCCCCAGCAGCCGCAACCAGGGTTCTCCCGCTGCCGGTGCCTGAGGGAGCGCATCGAGAGGCCATGGCTGGCCCAGCAGGCCGCCACTGCTCACGAACCAGCGGCGATCACTGTTCAGGTCGAGGGCTCCGGCATGGCCGGCCGGCAGGCTGCGCACCTGGGTTTCGCGCCGCAGCTGCTGCCAGTCCTGCTGGCTCAGCAGCGGTTCCACGCTCGGCTGCCCCAGCGCCTCCAGCAGCAGATGCAATTCGGCTGCGGAGCCATGGCAGGCATACCAATCCCGCAGGGCGGGTTCCTGCTCCAGCAGTTGCTGGAAGTCGGCCGCCCGCAGCAGCAGCACCGTGGTGGCGCTGGCGGCGCGCAGCTGCTCGCAGGGAGCCTGGCGCAGCAGGCTGCTCCAGCCGGCCGTATCGCCTGGCTCGAGAAGTTCCAGGGTGTGCAGCTCCCCGTTGATCGGGTCGATCGCCAGGGAGCGCAGCCGTCCCTCCTGCACCAGCAGCAGGCCATCCGTCTGCCGATCCGGCCGCAGCACGGTCTGGCCGAGCTGATAGTGGCGGCTCTCCAGCAGGGGAGCCATGGCTGCGGCCCGCTCCGGCGTCAGCCGGTCGAAGGGGCGCCAGCGCTGCAGCAGCATCGCGCTCATGGGGAGTCCGCCTCCTCCGGCCGCGGTACGGCGGCCAGGGCTGCCCCCTGCAGTAGCCCTTCCACCTGGCTGTTCACCCAGGTGCTGAACAGGTCGTGGAGCAGGCGCTCCCGAATCTCCGCATCCAGCTGGGCGGGCAGCTGACGCTCGAGCCGCAGCACGCACCAGTGCTCCTGGCTAAGGAACGGCGGCCAGAGCTGTCCTTCCCGGCCCGCCCGCAGCCGGCCACTCAGTTCAGGCGCGATCGCCGACAGGGCGACGGGCCCCACCAGCCCCTGGGTGTCGCGCTCAGGGCCGAGGCTGAACTGGCGTACGGCATCGGCGAAGGTCATCTCAGCGGCCTTCAACCGCTGGTGCAGCTCCTCCGCCAGCTCCCGCTCCTGCACCTGCAGCAGCCCGTAGACCACCCGGTCGAGATCCTGCTTGCGATCGAGGAAGCGGATCTCCACTTCATGGTCGAAGCGCCAGTGGCTCCAGCGCCGCAGCCGCTCCGCCAGGGTGGCCGCGGCGCGCAGGTCGTCCCGCGACCAGTGCCGCTCCTCCAGCCAGGGGGCCAGGTCCGCCTCCGAGCGGATGCCCAGTGCCTGCACGTGGGCGGCGATCAGGGGCAGTTCCTCCTCGGCGCTGAGGGGGATCACGGCAGCGACGGCCTCGTGCACCAGGGCCCGGGCCAGCTCGTGGTTGAGGCCATGGCGCAGCAGCAGGCGGTTGGTTGCCTCCGCCGAGAGCAGGGGCTGGCCTGGGCAGAGGGCGATCCGTGGTGCGCTGGTCACGCCGCTCAGGGATGCTTGGTTCATGGCGCGATCTCCCTCACGGGGAGCCCCAGCTGCTGCAATGCCTGGCCCATCTGGATCAGCCCCTGCCGGCGGGAGTAGTGCCGCTGGGCATGGGCCAGAGCTGCACTGCTGATCCGCTGCCAGAGGTCGTCGTCGTGCAGGAGCTGGCTGATCTGGTCCACCCAGTCGTCGCTGCTCGCGGCGATCAGCACCTCCTGCCCATGGCGCAGGTCGGTGCCTTCGGCGGCGATGGGGCTCAGCACCTGAGGGATGCCGCGGGCCAGGGCACCCACCACCTTTCCCTTGAGGCCGGCGCCGGCCCGCAAGGGCGCCACCATCAGCCGATGGCGGTCGTAGACCGCGGCGGTGTCCGCCACCCATCCCTCCACCTGCACCCCCGGCTGGCGGCCCCAGGCTTCCGCTTGCTCCGGATCCAGACCGCTGCCGTAGAGGTGCAGCTCCAGCTGCGGTTCCTGTTGCCGTAGGCGGGGCCAGATCTCCGCCAGCAGAAAGGCCACGGCATCGCCGTTGGGGGGATGGGCGTAGCTGCCGAGAAAGGCCAGGCCCCGGCGACCCTCTGCTGCGGGCGGCTCCGGCAGGCACTCCACCACCCAGGGGCAGATCGCCGTGGCGGCGCGGCCCTCGGTTTCGCGCTCAATCAGCGCCCGCTCCACGCGGCTGTAGCTCAGGGTGAGATCCACCCGTTCGATCGCCTCCAGCTCCTCCCGGCGGGTGATGGCCATGCCGTTCAGCGCCCGTTCCCGCTCCTCGCCACGGAGGCCGGCGGCCTGCAGCTGCCGCAGTTCCCGCAGGTAGTGCAGATCGGCGAGGCAGAACATCAGCTTGGCCCGCGGCGCATGGGCGCGGATGGTGCCGATGTGGTCGCGCACCGTGGCGTAGCGCACCAGATAGATCAGCTCATAGGCCTGGCCCCGCTGCTGCAGGAACTGCTCCACCGAGAGCGCGAAGGGCGCATGGATGGCTTCGATGCCCCGGCGCTGCAGGGTTTCGGTGTAGCCCCCAAGCCAAGCCAGGTTGGTGGGCAGGAAGGTCACCTTCCAGCCCAGCTCCTGCAGCAGCGCCATCTCCGTGAGCGCCGCCTGGCTGCCGGCGTCGCGGTCGGGGCGGGGTGTGGTCTGGTCGAGCACGAGCACCCGGCCCAGCACGCCGCGGTCCTTGTGCTGTTCCGCGGCCTCCCGCGATGGCGGGCCTGAGGCGATGAAGGTGTGCTGCCACTTGTTGCGGAACAGGGGGGCGTGCACCAGCTGCAGGTACTTGCTCTGCTCGGGGTTGCCGGTGTCGATGCCGCAGGTGGTGCCCTCGTGGTGGATCACCCGGGCCAGGGGGGCGCAGCGCACGCTCCGTTGCCGCGCCTGCACCTTGAAGGCCAGGTCGGTGTCTTCGAAATAGGCGGGGGCGAATTCGGGGCTGAAGCCCCCAACCGCTTCCCAGAGCTCCCGCTCGATCGCCAGGCAGGCGGCGCTCACGTAATCCACCTGGCGGGAGTAGCTGACGCGGGGGTCGTAGGGGTTGCCGCCGCGGCCGTAGTTCCAGGGCTGGCCGTCGTCCCACACCAGGCCGCCCGACTCCTGCAGCCGGCCGTTGGGGAATACCAGCTGCGCGCCAACGATTCCCGTATCCGGCCAGAGCTCGAAGGCGGCCAGTAATTCCTCCAGCCAGCGGGCGCAGGGCTCGGTGTCGTTGTTGAGCAGCACCACCAGCGGGCCTCGGGCCTGGGCCACGCCGCTGTGGCAGGCCTGGTTGAACCCCAGGGCGCTGTCGTGACGGATCAGCCGGTGGCCGCGCAAATCCCGGTTCAGGGTCTCCCGGGTACCGTCGCTGCTGCCGTCGTCGACCACGATCAGCTCCAGCGGCACCCGGGTTGGCGCATAGGCGATCGCCAGCAGGCAGCGCCGCGTGACGCCGCAGTGGTTGTGGGCCGGGATCACCACCGACACGTGGGGGCTGTCGCTGCAGGGCAGCTGCACTGGCGGCTCCAGCGGTGCCACGGCGTCGCCGGGGCGATAGCCCTCGCTCACCAGGCGATGCAGCCGGGGCAGATCCGCCGGTAGGGGCGCCTCACCGGCTGCGGCCCAGTGCAGCCAAGTGCTCAGGCTGCGGTGCTGCTCCAGCACCAGCGGGTGGAGATGGTCGGGGAAGGGCGGTGGGCCGTGCTCCAGCAGGGCTGGCCAAGGCGTCAGCTGAAACGGTGTGAAGACGATCCGTTCGTCGAGGCTGCGGCCGCTGTCGTTGCGCAGCTCCAGGTAATGGGGGCGACCGTCACAGGCATCGCCGGGCAGGGTGCCCTGCAGGCGGCCCAGGCCATCGCTATGCAGCTGTAGGCAGGGATGCCCATCGAGCAGCAGCTCCAGATCGCTGTCGGCCTCGCCCCAGCCGTGAACCATCGGCCCCTCCAGGCCATGCAGCCCGCCGCAGGGCCCGTGCGCCCGGCTGCGCTGCAAGCGCTCCAGCTGCCGGTAGCGCTCCCGGTTCAGGCGCTGGGGGCTGCCGCTTAGTTCAATCGGCCCTTGCGGTGTGTCGATCCAGGCCCGCAGCACGCTGCCGCTCGTGCGGCTCGGCAGGGGCCGCGGCAGGGGAGGCTGCAGCAGGAAGCCGCAGGGCAGGTGCAGCCCCTCGCGGATGAGGTCATCGCGCTGCAGATGGGCCGGCAGCTCCGCCAGGGGCCAGTGGGCGTCGGGGTGCAGCAGGTCTTCGATCACCAGGCGCACCTGCAGTGGGGCGGTGGCGGCCTCGGGCGGGATCGGGCAGGCCCAGCCGCTCACGGCGGCGCTGCGGCTCAGGTCATCCAGCTGTCCGGCCCAGGCACCCCGCCGGTGTTGAACCAAGACCGGCGGCAGGCTGAGCGGCACGGGGACCATGCAGGGCGGGTCTTCCTTTACAAACTGGAGATGGGCCTGCGCCTTGGGCCCTCCTGATGCAGGAGCGCGCGATGAAGGGTGTAGAAGCGGTGCGGCATCGACCAGCGGATGGCCGGCCTCGGCTCGGCGTTTGGCTCTCGCTGGAGGGGCTGCTGGAGCTGCCGTTGTCGCCGGCGGGTCAGCTGCAGCTGCTGGGCGGGGTGCTGGAAGGCCTCAGTAACGGCGACGGCCCGGACCGCGACGCTTGCCGGGCCGCCGTGCTCGACGCCCTGGGGGAGGCCGAGTTGCTGCAGGCCAGTCGCAGTCTGGAAGCGGGCGACTGGTGGCAGGGCCGCCTGCACTGGCGGGCTGCGCTTGAGCACCAGCAGAGCCTGGAGGCGCTGCGCCCCGCCGAACCCGGGCTCGATTGGCTGCAGGAGGGCCTGATCCAGGCCCTGGCCCGCCTGGATCAGGCCCTCACCCATCACCGCTGGCGGCCGCCGGTGTCACCCCTGGAGCGGGCCCGCGTCCATGGCCTGGCGGCGGAGCTGCTGTTGCAGATTCGCGGGCTTGATCAGCCCTTGCCCAGCTGGTTTCCGGTGGTGGAGGAGGGTTTGCTGCGGCGCGGGGGGCTTGCCCTGCTGGAGCAGAGCGGCGGTGCCTGCCGCCGCGAGGGGATCACGCTGCTGCTGCGCTGGGCGTCGCTCCAGCCCTCGCTTCCGGCGTGGTTGTCTGCTCGCTTGGAGCAGACGGTGCTGTCGCTGCTGGCGGATCTGCTGCAGAGCAGCCAGCCCATCGCCGACCTGCAGACCCTGCTGGAGGCGCTCAAGGATCTGCCCGAGTTGGTGGATGACGCCTCTCGCTGCGCGGTGGTGCTGGAAGCGCTGGCGCTGGCGCAGGGGTGTCTGCAGCTGGCGGCGGCGGCCCATCAACCGCTGGAGGTCCGGGAATCCCTGGGCCTCCAGCCCATGGCGCCCGTGGAACCCGAGCGGATTCGGGTGCTGGTTCAGGAGTGGCTGGAGGACCATCCCGCCACCGAGGCTCCCGTCAGCCTGGAACTGGTGTGGATCCCTGGGGCCCGGGCCCTGCCCCACGGCCACGGCCAGCTGGCCCTCAACCTGGCCGCGGCGCCGCCGGATCGGGTGGATGCGGTGATCGAGGCGTTCGCGGCGCCCCTGGTTCAGGCCGGTGCGGGCCGGCGCTGGCTGCAGCGGCACTCCAGCGCCAGCCTGCTCAGCTCGCTGCGCCAGTTCTGGGCGGCGGCTGGTGTGCTCAGCGCCGGCGAATGCCGGCTGCTGGCGCGGGCGCAGGAGTGCTGGCAGCACTGGGGTGAGGCGGGTCAGCTCACGGCCACCCAGCTGCCGGCCGCCTGGCCGCCGGCCCGGCTCGAGCCGGGGTGTCGTTTGCTGCAGCCATCGGCGCTGCAGCTGGCGGGCCTGCGCTTCTGGCTGCAGCAGCGAGCCCAGCAGCCCGAGGCCCTGGCTGAGATCCGCCGGCATCACCACGATCCGGTGTTCCTGCAGCAGTGCGCCGCCCGGGCGGCGGAGGATCGCGGCGATGCCCTGGACACTCTCTGCGCCTTGCATCTGCAGGAGGGGCTGTATGCGGCCAGTGCGGCGCCCCTCGCCAGTGTTCAGCGCTGGGCGCAAACCAGTCTGAGCGTGCTGGCCCAGAGCCAGCTTTTGCTGGATCCAGCGCCGCTGAGCGGGTCTTGCTGGGCTGTGCTGCAGGGTCTGGCGCAGGCGCCCAACGGCCTGCCTGAGCTGGTGGGCTGGCCCGACGATGCCAGCTTCTACGGCCTGCTGGCCGGCCAGGAGGTGGTGCTAGTCAGTCCGTTGGCGGCCCAAGTGGAGGAGCAGCACCGCAGCGGCTGGGCCTTTGAGCTGTTCGCTGATCTCGCCATCGCTCCCTACGGTCTGCGCACCCTGGAGCCACCGGCTTCGCTTTACCCCGCCCGGCCCCATCAAGGCTTCGAAGCCAGCCTGGCGGCTTGTTTGGAAGGGCTCGAGGGCCTGGCCCGGGAGCGCCCCTTCGCGGTGTGCCTGCTGGCTGCGGGGATCTACGACCTGCCGCTCGCTCAGGCCGTGGGCGAGCGCTACGGCGCCAGCTGCTTGGCGATCGGCCCCGCCATTCACGCCCGTTTCGGCATCGATCAGGCCTGCAGCCAGCACTGGCGCCCTGCGCAGCGCCGCGCCGATCGTTGGCGGCGCATCTGCTGAGGGCTGCTGCCGCAGCGGCATCAGGGCTGCTCAGGCTGCTCAGGCTGCATCCATGGCTGTCAGCACCACTGTTTCTGCCGCTCCCCTCGGTCGGCCGTTTGCGCCGCAGTTGCGGCAGGCGTTGTTGCAGCTGCACGACGACCATCGCCAGTTCACGGGGTTTGAGGCCTTCTCCGCCCAGCTGCCCGCGCTGATGGAGCTGGGTCGTCTGCGGCAGGAGGCCGCCACCTGCGTGGCACTGCTGGGCCTGCTGGAACCGCTGAGTGGGGCGCAGATCGAGCCCCGGGATCTGCAGATCCAGCGCGACAACCTGCGGGAATCCCTGCTGGCTGGCGGCTGCCTCTCGCGCCACCGGGCCATCACGCGGGTGCTGGAGCACTTGGGCGACGATCTCACCAGGCTGCGCCAAAAGCGCATCTATCTACCGGAAACCTCCACCGGATTTGTGCACTGGCTGCAGCAGCATCTGCCGGGACATCTGGAACTCAGTGACTTTCTTCAAGATGCCGAAATCGTGCCGGCTGATGCGGGCCGGCATCAGAATCTCTGTGATCTCACCTATGCGGATCAGTGCTTTGATCTGGTGATCTGCAACGACGTGTTTGAGCACGTTTACGACCTCCCCAGGGCGCTGGAGGAGGTGTGGCGAGTGCTGCGGCCCGGTGGTCGCTTATTGGCCACCTTTCCCATGGCGTTTGGCCAGCAGGAGAACATCGTCAAGGCGGAGTTTTGTGGGCTGAATCAGCCGGTACTGTTTCGCGGTGAGCCCGAATATCACGGTGATCCGATCCGGCCCACCCGTGGCTCGCTGGTGTATGTGATTCCGGGTTGGCAGATTCTGGATCAGGCATCCACGATCGGCTTCTCCGCTGTGGTGATGCACCTGATCAGCAGCTGGAAGCATGGCGTGATCGGCGCTGATCTACCCGGCGTGCTGGTGGCGGATTTTTTGCGTTGACCATGGCACGCTCTTCCGATCTCGCTGTTCTTCGGTTGGCTCTGTTGCAGCAGCCCGGAGACCCCCGGCGCTGGCAGATGCTGATCGGGCGGATTGAGGCGATGGGTGCCGGCCTGATGCTCTCCGAGCTCGACGGGCTGTTTGAGCAGCCGCTCCCCGCGTCGCCGGCAGGCCGCGACAGCCTGCCCAGGCAGGTGTTGCAGCAGGGGCTGGAGGCCCACCGTGCCGGTGACATTGAGGGGCTCAGGCGGGCTCAGAAGCGCCTGCTGGAGCTGGAGCCCGAGGGGGCCTGGCCCTGTGCGCTGCAGGGGCTGCTGGCGGAGTTGGAGGGGGTGAGCGGTTATGCCGCCTTTGCCAGGGCGCTGGCGCTGGAACCTGGCGATACCTGGTTCCGCTACTGGCTCAGTGTTGCTGCATTGCGGCGGCGGGATTGGCTCGATTTCTCCTATCATGCCTTGCTTTTGGCGCACTCGGAAGCCCTGGAGCATCAGGTGCTTGTGTTGGCCGCTGCAGCTCACCTGATTGCAGCGGTCTTGGTGACGTTGGCGCCTGATCTGTGCGAGGCCAATGATCTACGGGTGTTCGATCTGGTGCATCCGGATGCGATCCCCCACGACCAGCCTCAGTTGGTGGCGGCTATGTTGCGGTGTATGGATAAAGAGCGCCGCAAGATGATGCGGATCCTGATCGACTTTATTCGGCGCAGCGCGAATGAAGCATCCGGCACTGAGATGCTTCCACCTGTGCCGATGCATGCGCTGGTGGATCTGTTGCGCTGGCGGATTGCTGGTTTGCCGGAGCCTCGATTCAGTGCTGATCTGCATGCCGCACTTCAGCGGCAGTTGGAGCTGCTGCCGCTTCAGCGGCAGCAGCATGGAGATTTGCAGACCCTGCTGCCCCGGCGCCCCGATCTGAGGTTCGGGGATGAACATCTGAGGGTTTGGCGGGATTTTCGATTGGTCTTGATGTCGGCTCAGTGATGGATCCATCTGGGGAACTTCTGGCTCCACTGGCGTTTGATTTGGTGGGGCTGATTGATGTCTCCGATCGGTTCACCAGCGAGGCTGCCGCTCAGCTGCACCACGGACTCAACACCCTCCATCGCCTGGCCCTTGAGCAGGAGGCGCGGGAGGGCCTGGGGGAAGCTCTCGCCATCGCTTACTACAAGGCGATCGTGCTCTTGCCGAATCGGTCGGCCCTGATGCAGGCCGTGGCTGATCTGCTGCTGCGCTATCGCTTCCTCTGTGCCCTGGAGGGGGTGGACGATCGCCGCGCTCACACCTTCTGGTGGCGCCACGGCCTCGATCGGGAGCTGCTGGAGTCGAGATCCCTGCATGCACTGGCGCACCTGGAGGCCTCCCTTCAGGCCGAAGAGCTTTGTTTCGGGCGCCATCTGGCCGACTACTTCGCTGTGGAGCCCGACTGTGCTGCTCAGCGGCCGCCGGCCGCGGCCATGGGCTTCACGGGCCTGGAGCTGGTGCTGGGTCACCTCTGGCGCTTCCGCCGGGATCACCCGCCTGAGCCGGCGGGCGCTGAGCGGCATCTGTATCTGCTGGCACCCCCCTCCCATGTGGCCGTTGTGGACACCGATCAGCTCTGCGGCCTGGTGGCGCAGCTTCTGCCATTGCTGTTGAGCTGCTGCCCTGATCCTGAGGCCGTGATCTGCGCGCCCCTCGGCACCCGCAAGGTCTCCCTCTCCAAGCAGGGTCTGCACAGTTCCTCCACCTATTTCGATGGGGGCAAGTCGGTGCCGTTCTCCCTGAACCGAAGCCTGGATCCCTATCTGGTGCTCACCCCGTCGCCCCTGGTGCATGGCACCGAGCTTCGATCCGCTCCCTTGTGGTTTGGGCCGCTGCTCGACAGCCTCTCGTCGCTGGTGTTTCGCGATCCGCTCGACTATCAGCTCGGCGAGCCGGCCTTCCGGCATCAGGTGCTGGAGTGCCGCAGCCCGGGATCGCTGCTGGATGTGGAGCGGGGAACGGCAGCGCTGCTGCCTACCAGCCGAGAGCGCTGCCTGGTGGAAGGACTGCTGCTGCGCTCCGGCCGCGCCAGGTTTGCGCTCACGCCCTGCCATCAGTTTGCGGATCGCTATGCCCGGGCCCAGGGGCTCTCGGGTCATGGGCCATCCGGGGTGATGAATCAATCGCTGCTCGCTACCGCGGCAGGGGTGCTCTCCACCTGGCGCTATGAGCGCAACTTCGACAGCTGGTCGGGGCGCAGCGCTGATGTGGCCCGTCATCCCTCGCTCAACTTTCTGGCCTGGGAGCCCCGGGACTCCGCTGCGGGATCTGCGGCCAGGAGCCTGCGGATCGGCCCGCTGACCTACAGCGGTTATCCCAGTGAATGCAAGATCGAGGATCTGCGGCTATTTGCGCTGGGCGAGGAGGTGTATGCGATCGGGGCGCTGATCCTTTCGCGCTCGCGTTATCGCAGCTGGTTGCCGGAGATTTCGGCGGAGGCGGCCGCCAACAACACCATTGACGACATGCTGGTGGTGCAGTCAGTGGGTCGCCTTGATCCATGGCGCGGAGACCTCTCCTTCCTGCACCTGCCTGTGCTCCATGGCCTCCGGGATCCTGAAGGGGCTGCGGTGCAGCGGCCGCGCGGGTTTGAAAAGAACTGGCTGCTCTGTCCGTGGCGCCAGGGGCTCGCGCTGCTCTACAGCGTTCAGCCCTGGCAGGTGTTCGCCAGTGAGAACGGCTTGCAGCATTGGCAGCCGGTGCACGATGCCCCCCTACAGCTGCCGGCTGGGATTCAAGGGCCCCTGCGCAACAGTGCCCACCCGTTCCCGCTGGATGGCCTTGAGGGGCAGGGGCGATGGGGGCTGGTGGTGCATCGCCGGCGCCAACAGTCGTATATCTACGACCAATATCTGCTGGTGCTGTCAGCTGTCACGCTCGAGCCTTTGCGGATCAGCCGGGTGCCGGTGCTCTCGGTGAATGTGGAGGCGGTGGGCCTGGATAGGGGGTTTCGCAAGAATCCAGGTGTCTGTTATGTGAGCTCGGTGCTGGTTTGTGATAAAGAAGTGCAGTTCTACTTCAATCTGTTTGATTGCCGCACCTGTGTGCTGTCACTCCCCTTGGCTGATCTGCGGACCATGGTGGATGACGATGCTCAGTTCAGTGCGCTGAGCTTGTAGCGCTACTGGGGAACGAGGGTTGCTTAGGCCCACAGCTCCGGGTTGGCAAAGGTGGTGTGGATTGCCTCATGGGCTAGGCGCCGGGTTTCGGCCAGGGATGTGGCGTATTCCACCGATTCCACCTGCTTGAGGGCGCCTAGAAATGTGCTGAGATTGAAGTTATCCGGCTGGATCGAGGTCAGGCCCATCTGCTGGCTGAGATCGCGGTTCTTCTTCGAGCTGCCCAGGTTCATCACGGGCACGTTTGCGGTCATGGGCAGGATTAGGCCGTGGAACTTTGTGGAGATAGCGGCATCGAAATACGGCATCAGATCGATGATGGTGCTGGGCTCCACGTAGCGCGTCACGAGGTTGTAGAGCGGTGCCTGCGTTGAGGCCCTGGCCAGGCGATAACCCACGAACGTATCGATGGAGTTGTACCAGTAGCTCAGGCTGAAGAGGTAGAGGTTGTAGTAGGGGGTGATCTCATCGAGGGCGAGCCTGAGCTGGCGTAGATAGGTTGTGTCGCTGGCCTCCCGTTCGATTCCATCGAGAACGCAGGAGCTCTGGATTGTTTTGTAGTCGTAGTAGTGGTCAGAGAGAAAGATTGCCATGTTCTTGTTGCGCAGCTGGCTGGCGGGGATCGTGTTCTCGCAGTGCTCCCCCATCAGCTCCAGCAGCTTGCGGTTGCGGGCCCCCTGGGGCATGGCCGCCACGACCTCCCTTTGGTTGCGGTCGGCTTCCAGGGAGAAGACGATGTCGGGCAGGTGCTGGATCCGGGGTTGCCAGGGGGCCAGATTGCGCAGCTCCTCCGTGTCGCTTTCGCTGCGGATCCAGGAGGCCTGCATCCGTTTGAGGCTGGGGATGTATTTGCCGAGCAGATTGTCGCGGGAGCCGATATCGGCGCTCACGATGTGAAAGGGGGTGCGCGGCGGCAGGTGCTCCCAGAAATAGGGTTCGCCGATGATCGCGCCGCCGCCCACGATCAGCCTCGCCTGGCTGCTGCTGCAATCCTGCTCAATCTGGTTGGCGAGGTTCTGATTGTCGGCCAGCTCGGAGGGGCGGATGAACTGCAGTTCGCTGCCGCTGGGGAGCAGATTGTGAAAGGCGAGGCGGAATGCTTCGTCGCCCGCATTCTTGGAGCCGTAATAGCCGTAGATATAAAAACGTTGGGGCGTCATCAATGCTGCCTCCAGCGTGTTTGGCCTGGTGTTCTCTGCGCAACGTAGGGAGATTTCCGCCTGGGGGCCGGCGCTGGCGGCGGCGCTACGGCGCCTTCAGCTTTCATCTGCAGCAGCTGTCTGCGCGGGCTCCGGCAGTTCCAGTTCCGCCGTGATCTGCTGCATGGTTAGCGCTACGGCGCGATCGATGTTGAGAATCTCGAAGGGTTGATTTCTTTCCTGCTCCTGCGCTTGCTCGGTGGCGGCGATCGGCTCCTGCCGCATCAGATCGGTGGGCAGTGTTGTGAGCGCTCCGGCGCCTTCGCACTGGAGGCGATGCCAGTGGGCAATCGCTTCCGCTCGGGCTGATCCCACCAAGATCAGTCCGGGAATCTCCGGACGCAACCAGCCCAGCTTGTGCTGCATCGTGCCTTCGTGGCTCACGTAGAAGCGCACCCCCTCGCTGCGTTGCAGCCAGCTGGCGAAGTTCAGCCCCGAGAGGTTCTCCAGCTGGGCCTGCGGGCAGCGCTGCATGATCTCCCGCGCGCGGGCGGTGCAGGTCCTCTCGCGCTCCTGAGCCTGGGGATGGTCCTGGTTGTTGTGCTGATAGGTGAACCCATCCAGCAGGATCAGGGGCCGCTGGAAATGGCGGGTGAGCGCATCGATTAGGGCACTCAGAAACGCCACCTCGTTGCGCAGTTCGCGCCGGCCTGGGCCGCGCACCCCGAGCAGAATCAAGGGCTGGGGCCGCTGCGCTGGCAACGGGCTGCTCACCTCCTTCGCCAGAGCCGCCAGCACGGTGCGGCGAGCCTGCTCACTCACCAACGTTCCCCCCAGCCGCACGCTGTTGCGCTCGGCCGGTGGGGCCCCTCCTAGCCGCCGCACGCCCTCCAGCTGGCCCAAATCCAGAACCGTGTCGGTGTCCTGCACCAGCTCGAGCGTCCGCTGCGTGCCCGCAAGCCGCAGCAGGGGATCGAGCTCATTCCAAAGGAAGTGGGCGAAGTTGCTGTTTCCGGCTCGCACCACGGCCGAAACAGCTGGGTTCGTGCCCACCGCTGCGCTGCCATCGGCGGGCCGCAGCGCTGAGGCTTCGAGGCGGTAGCCCTCGGAGCACTCCTCGGAGGGCAGCCACCAGAGGGAGTGATCTCCCTCGCGTTGCAGCAGCAGATGGTTGCGATCCGGATCGGCGTTGCAGCGCTGCAGCTGGTAGCGCGCATCGCCCAGTTGCAGGCTGAAGACGTGCCCGTCCAGGATCACCAGCTGGTAGCGCCGCAGGGAGCGCGGGTACACCCATTGGTTCAGCTCCGCCAGCTGGGCGGGGCTGCTGCTATTAACCCAGTGGAAGCTGCCAGCCAGCTCAACGCACTGGTTGGCGGCCTGTGCGAGCCCGGCGTTGGTGAGGGCCTGCCCCAGGGCCAGAACGGCACTTTCCAGACCGGTGTGCTCGATCTGCTCGGCTGAACTGCTGGCTTCCAGCAGGGCCTGACGCGCCTGGCGCACGCGGGCCGCGGCGGTTCCCGGTTCAGGGGGCTCCAGCAGGCGGCGCACTGGCGGCGGTGCCTCGCTCATGCCCCTACCTCCAGCGAATGGATAGATCGACCCTATGGAGGGTCAGAGGCCTCCGGAGCTGAGGAGCCGCAGGGCTGCGGCGTCGTTTCAGTCCCATTGCGTCAGCCAGCGCTGGCGCCACTGCCCCGAGGTCACCCAGGCGCTGCCGGGCCCGCGGCCGCGAAAGGAGTACCAGAGCCGATTGAGCTCAAAGCTCCGGCTGTTGGCCTTGGCCAGGGCCGGGTCATCCGCCAGGGTGCTGCTCTGCCGGGGATTCCAGCGCACCATGCGCGCGTGGGCGAAGCTGCCATCGAGCCGCTGCACCACGGGAGTGGCCAGCAGCCGGTCGCGGTAGTCGAGGTCTTCGCAGTAGGCGGGGTAGTAGCGCTCATCGAACAGCCCCACCGCATCCCAGGCCAGGGCCGTGAGCAGGAAGGCGGAGAAGGCTCTCTCCCCCGGGAAAAGCGCCATGTACTGAGGCTGGTCGGGGTTCAGGCGTGCCAGGGCCTCCGCCAGCACCCCGGGCGGGAAGGCCACGTCGTGGTTCACCAGCAGCACCAGCGATGCCTGGGGAAATCCGAGCAGGATTTGGTTCCAGGCGGCCGCCACCCCCGCGTTGCCGAAAGGGCGTGAGACGCGCACTTGGTCCACACCCGGCAACCCCTCGTCTTCCAGCCGTTGCAGCTCCCGGCGCAGATTCAGGGAGGCCGGATCCGTGCGCCCGCCGCTCTGGTCGACAAGCGCCAGGGTTTGGATCGGCACATCCAGGCTCGCCAGCAGCCGCTGCAGGTGGGTCACGCCATTGAGGATCGGCACCCCCACCAGCGGCAGCACGCCCGAGCTGCTGGCGGCCGGCCGCAGCCGAGCGAGGCCCTGCCAGAACAGCTGCAGCAGCTGGTCATCGTGGCTGCGTTCACTCACGGCGGCCAGACAGCGCCACAGCTCCACGCTGGCGTCGCGATCCGGGCGCCCCCTCTGGGGAAGCGCGGCCAGCCACTCCATCAGCCAGGGCAGCACCAGGCTGCGCGCTTCGGCCCAGGCCCCCAGCTTCAGCAGCAGCGTGATCGTTTTGGCACGCTGCTGCGGCTGCTCATGGCCCAGCCGCAGCAGCGTGCGGGTGTAGCTCTCCCCCTGCAGATGCCAGTGGGCTACGCACGGCTCCAGCTCCGCCGGATCGCTGGGGTGGTTGGTGGGCTGGATCACGCCGGTTCAGCCAGGCATTCCTTGCCCAGCTGAAGCTGCAGCTGCAGCCCCCCTAGGGGGGAGGCGCCGATGGTCAGATCACCGCCATGGCTCTGGCAGAAGCGGCGCACGATCACCCAGCCCAGCCCCTGGTGGGTTTGCGGCGGCGGCTCGCCGCCGTTGCCGCGGCGGCCGTGGTCATCCACCAGGATCACCGGCCCCTCCGCTCGTACCTCGGCGCCGATCAGCACCGGAGGGCCTCCATGCTCCAGGGCGTTGTCGATCAGGTTGTGCAGTGCGCGCTGTAGCAGTCGCGGATCCAGCCATGCCATCAGGGTTGGCGCGATCTGCACAACCACCAGACCGGCTTCGTAACTGCGGGCGATGCCCCGGCAGAGCGGATCCAGCGCGATCTGTTCTCGCTGGATCGGGCGGTGCCTCGGCTCGCTGAGCTCCGCTAGTTGCTGATCAAGGCTGATCAACGTCTCCAGGTCAGCTTCCAATCCCGCCACCAGCTCGGGATCGTGCTGCTCCTGCTGGCCCAGTGTCTCCACCCGCATGAGCAAACGGGTCAGCGGTCCCCGGATGTCATGGGCCAGCGTCTCCACCTGTTCCCGCTGCTCGGTGGCGTTGCGCTTGAGCTCTGCCAGCAGGACGTTGATCCGGTGTGCGAGCAGCTGCAAGGGCGCGACGCCGTCATCGATCACGAGCGTCTTTGTGGATGAGATGCGCCGTGGCAGGGCTTTTAGGAGTTGTTTGAGTGGTTCCCACAGCTCCCGTCGCAGGAACACAATCAGGCCGGCGCTTGCTCCGATCACGCCGCTGAGCAGTAGCAGGGTCAGATCGGGTGTGGTTCGGATCGGTTGCAGCGGCAGCAGTACTAGTCCCACGAGCAGCAGCAGCACCCCGCAGCAACTACCAAGCAGACAAGCCAGGAGGAGATGGATCTGATCCCGTGAGCTGAGCAGGGCCGCGCGTTTCATGCTGATCACTCCTCGCTGGCCGGTGCCGTTGCGTCCGTGTGTAGCGCATAGCCGTGGGTGCGCACGGTTTCGATCCGCAGGGATCCGGCGGAGACCTGTTTCAGCAGGCGGCGCAATCGGGAGAGACGCATGTCGATGCTGCGGCTGTGGCTCGCCGGCGCCAAGCTGCCGCTGGCTAGGGCCAGATGTTCGCGGCTCAGCACCCGACCGGGTGCCCTGCACAGTGCCAGCAAAAGGATCCGCTCGCCGCGGCTGAGGATCACATCAGGATGGCCAGGGCTTTGCAGGCTGCCTTCGTGGGGCCGGAAGATCACCTCACCCAGCGTGATCCGTTGCTCCTGCGGTATGGGTGTGATCGCTCTGCGTTGATCACTGCGCAACAGCTGCTCGCAGCGAAGCAGCAGTTCGCGCCCATGGAATGGCTTCACCAGGTAGTCCTGCGCACCCTTCTCCAAGCCCAGGATGCGATCTTCCGCTGAACCCATCCCCGAAAGCATGAGCACTGGGAATAGGTGTCCTTGCTCACGGAGGTGATGGAGAAGCTCGGTGCCCAACTGCGCGGGCAACCGCTGATCCAGCACCAACAAATCGGGGTGACTTGTCCGCAGGGCGCCGATTAAGGGTTCAGGGCGGTGGAAGGTTCTCAGCTGCCAGCCGCTTGCCAGCAAACGTTCCCGCATCTGCCGGGTGAGCTCCACGTCGTCATCCAGCCACCAGATCACCGCGCCGGGAACTTGTGAGACGAACTCCTTGCTCTGCCCTTGCGCCACATCCCGACTGGATCGTTCCTTCGCAAGTGTGACCAGGATCGACGCGATCAAGCGCCGAACGCTTCAGCTGTGCTGCGTCAACTTGCTCCCCGTCAACCAATGGCTTGCGGGAGATCTACAGCAGCAACTTGGCGCCGAACAATCGTGAGTGCTTTCAGTACGGCGAACACAGTCAGCCCTGCAAAAAGCCGGTTGGCAAAAAGTACGTCAAAAGAAAAGCCCGGCCTGATTCAGGCCGGGCTGGGTGCATCAACGGAGATCAGCTCACCGGTTTTCTTCAGGCGCTCGCGCCTGCCAGCGCAGGCATCGCAACCTCGCTGCCTTGCTTGCGGATGACCACCTGCTTGTCTTCGTTCACATCGACAACGGCGCTGTCGCCTTCGCCGATGCGGCCGGAGAGGAATTCCTCGGCCAGGGAGTCTTCCAGCAGGCGCATCACAGCGCGGCGCAGCGGGCGGGCGCCGTAGCTGGGGTTGTAGCCCTCTTCCACCAAGCGCTCCTTGAAGCTCTCGGTGACGGAGAGATGGATGCCCTTCTCTGCCATCCGACCGAAGACTTCCTTGAGCATGATCTCGGCGATCTCCTTCACTTCGTCGCGGCTGAGCTGACGGAAGACGATGATTTCGTCGAGACGGTTCAGGAACTCAGGGCGGAAGTACTGCTTCAGCTCTTCATTCACCAGGGAGCGAATGCGGTTGTAATTGGTTTCTTCCGCATCAGCACCGGAGAACTCGAAGCCAAGGCCGCCGCCACCCTTTTCGATCACCTTCGAACCGATGTTCGAGGTCATGATGATCAAGGTGTTCTTGAAGTCCACCGTGCGGCCCTTGGAATCGGTCAAACGACCGTCTTCCAATAGCTGCAGCAGCAGGTTGAACACATCGGGGTGGGCCTTTTCGATCTCGTCGAACAGCACCACGGTGTAAGGGCGGCGGCGCACAGCTTCAGTGAGCTGGCCGCCTTCGTTGAAGCCCACGTAGCCCGGAGGCGAACCGATCAGCTTGCTGACCGTGTGGCGCTCCATGAACTCCGACATGTCGAGGCGGATCATCGCCTCTTCGCTGCCGAAGAAGTAAGCCGCGAGCGACTTGGTGAGCTCGGTTTTGCCAACACCGGTGGGGCCGGAGAAGATGAAGCTGGCAATCGGACGGTTGGGGTTCTTTAGACCCACGCGTGCGCGGCGGATGGCGCGCGACACGGCCTTCACAGCCTCGTCCTGACCTATCAGGCGCTGGTGGAGGGTTTCCTCCATGTTGAGCAACTTGGCCGACTCGCTCTCGGTGAGCTTCTGCACGGGAACACCCGTCCAGGAGGCCACGATTTGAGCAATGTCTTCCTCCGTCACCATCGGGCTGCGGTCGTCAGTTGGTGCTTCGGCAACAGCTGTAGCCGTGGTGCCTGCGCCCTCCTCGCTTGAACCACCTTCAGCGGCTTTGGCCTCAGGCTCGTCCTTGCGGGTTTGCAGGATCGAGCGGATCTGATCGCGCAGTTCCACTTCCTTGTCGCGAAGTTCACCGGCTTTGGTGAAGTCCTGCTCGCGAACAGCGTCTTCCTTTTCCTTCTGGATGGCGCGCAGCTGCTTATCGATTTCCTTGGCTGCGGGCGGCAGCTTGGAGTTCATCAGGCGCACGCGGCTGCCTGCTTCATCGATCAGATCGATGGCCTTGTCGGGCAGGAAGCGATCGGAGATATAGCGATCACCCAGGGTGGCTGCTGCCACCAGCGCCTCGTCGGCGATGGTGAGGCGGTGGTGCGCTTCGTAGCGCTCCTTCAGGCCCCGCAGGATTTCGATGGTGTCATCGACGGAGGGTTCGCCCACCTGCACAGGCTGGAAGCGGCGCTCGAGGGCTGCGTCCCGTTCGATGTGCTTCCTGTATTCATCCAGCGTGGTGGCGCCGATGCACTGCAGCTCGCCGCGAGCCAGGGCCGGCTTGAGGATGTTGGCGGCGTCGATGGCGCCTTCGGCAGCGCCGGCACCGATCAGGGTGTGCACCTCGTCGATCACGAGGATCACGTTTCCGGCACCCCGGATCTCCTCCATGATCTTTTTGAGGCGCTCCTCGAACTCACCGCGGTATTTGGTGCCGGCCACGAGCAGGCCGATGTCGAGAGTGAGAACGCGCTTGTCTTCAAGGATGTCGGGAATATCGCCCGAGTTGATGCGCTGAGCGAGGCCCTCGGCGATGGCGGTTTTACCCACGCCGGGCTCGCCGATCAGCACAGGGTTGTTCTTGGTGCGGCGACCCAGGATCTGGATTACGCGCTCAATCTCGTGCTGACGGCCCACCACGGGGTCGAGCTTGCCGTCGGCGGCTTGTTGGGTGAGGTTGCTGCCGAACTCATCGAGTGTGGGGGTTTTCGTGGAGCCTTTGCCGCCACCGCCACCGCTGGCCACCTCGGCGGTCTCGCCGAGCATGCGGATCACTTGGGTGCGCACCTTGGCCAGGTCGACACCGAGGTTCTCGAGCACCCGTGCGGCCACGCCCTCGCCTTCACGGATCAGGCCGAGCAGCAGGTGCTCGGTGCCGATGTAGTTGTGGCCGAGTTGCCTGGCTTCCTCCAGGGATAACTCCAAGACCCGTTTGGCTCTTGGCGTGAATGGGATCTCAACGGCCACGAAACCGGAGCCGCGGCCGATGATTTTCTCTACCTCGACGCGAGCGTCCTTGAGGTTGACGCCCATCGACTTGAGCACTTTGGCGGCCACGCCCGTGCCTTCCCCGATCAGACCCAGCAGGATCTGCTCGGTGCCCACGAAGTTGTGACCAAGGCGGCGGGCCTCCTCTTGGGCCAGCATGATCACCTTGATGGCCTTCTCGGTAAACCGCTCGAACATGGGCGGGGCCTGTTGCGTGTACTCCCAACTTATCAGGGTTGGCCTGGGGAGTGTGGTGTGCAGCTCCAATCGGCCAAAACCACTGATGTAGCTGGGTTCTGCATGGCCTGTTTCAACAACTCAAGCTCCGCATTTATTCGGTTGTTCGCATCAGGAATGGGCGGCAATCCGAACCGTTTCCATGTCCTGTAATTGCACCCATTGGATCAGGGCATCGTCGCCATTGCGGTAGTAACCGCGACGGATGCCCTCGGTGCTGAAGCCGCAGCGCCCATAGAGAGCGGTGGCAGCGGTGTTGGCTGAACTCACTTCCAAGGTGGCGCGCATGGCGCCGCGGCGGCGGGCCTCTTGCAGCAGGGCCATTAGCACCTGCCGGCCATGGCCTCGGCGGCGTTGATCGGGCGCCACCGCCACGGCGCCGATCTGCAGTTCATCCACCACCAGCCAGCCGCAGGCCACTGCGATCAAGCGCTGCTCAAGAAGTAAACCCACGCACAAGCGATCGCTTTGGCTCAGTTCCTGCTGCCATTGCTCCCGCGTCCACAGCCCCCCAAGGCTGGCTTGATCGAGAGCCAGGCAGGCCTCCACCTGCTCTGCTCCCAAAACCTGGGTTTGAGGATGGTCTGCGGCTTGGGGCTCTGTCTCAGCTGACACCAGGCGCCGTCGGGGCTCTTCATAGGATCGCCCGATGACCAGTACCCGTGAAGCCGCTCCTGCAGCGGATGTGGCCGTCGATCAGCGGCCCTACGAAGCCCATCGCGATGTGGCCAGCCCCAATCGCAACCTCACCCCCGTCACCACAGCACTCGACCCTGAAGGTCGGCTGCTGGTGGGCGGCTGTGTGCTCAGCGATCTGGCGCGCCGCTACGGCACACCGTTGTATGTGATCGACGAAGCGACCCTGCGCGGAACCGCCCAGGCCTACCGCAAGGCCCTGGCCTCCCACTACCCCGGCTCAGCCCTAGCGCTCTACGCCTCCAAGGCCAACAGCAGCCTGGCGATCACGGCGGTGGTGGCTTCGGAAGGTCTGGGGCTCGATGCGGTGTCAGCTGGTGAGCTGCTCACCGCTGTGCAAGGCGGGATGCCGCCGGAGCGGATCGTGTTCCACGGCAACAACAAAAGCCTCGAGGAGCTGCGCCTGGCGGTTGAGCTGGGGGTGACGGTAGTGGCCGACAACTGGCTCGATATCGAGCAGCTGGCCAGCCTGGCGCCGGCCCATCCCGTGCGCTTGATGCTGCGCTTCACGCCTGGGATCGAGTGCCACACGCACGAATACATCCGCACCGGGCACCTCGACAGCAAATTCGGTTTCGACCCCGATCAGCTGGAAGCGGTGCTCCTGCACCTCAAGCAGTGCAGCTGGGCGCAAGTGACTGGCCTGCACGCCCACATCGGTTCGCAGATTTTCGAGCTGCAGCCCCACCGCGATCTAGCTGCCGTGATGGCCGATGCCCTCAAGCTGGCGCGGGAGATGGGCCATCCCGTGAGCGATCTCAACGTGGGTGGCGGTCTGGGGATTCGCTATGTGGAGAGCGACGATCCGCCGTCGATCGATGCATGGGTGCGCACGGTGGCCGAAGCCGTCGCCGCGGCGTGCCAGGAGCGCGGCCTTGATCTGCCTCGCTTGCTGTGTGAGCCCGGTCGTTCCCTGGTGGCCACCTCTGGAGTAACCCTCTACAGCGTGGGCAGCCGCAAAGACATCCCCGGCATCCGCACTTACCTCTCTGTGGATGGCGGCATGAGCGACAACCCTCGCCCCATCACCTATCAATCCCTGTACACCGCGGTGCTGGCGGATCGGCCCGAGGCTGAGGCCTCCGACACTGTGACCCTGGCCGGCAAGCACTGCGAATCCGGCGACGTGCTGCTCAAGGATCTGGCGCTGCCACCGGCCACCAGCGGTGATGTGCTGGCGGTATTTGCCACCGGTGCCTACAACGCTTCGATGTCGTCGAACTACAACCGCATTCCCCGCCCGGCGGCGGTGATGGTGCACGACGGTATGGCTGATGTGGTGCAACGGCGGGAGCAGCCGGAAGATCTGCTGCGCTACGACGTTTTGCCCGAGCGGCTGCGGCCGGTAGCCTGAGCCGCAGGATCAAGCTGTGCCGGGGGTGTTCGGGGTGTTAGCGGGAATCCAGCTGGGTGCTGTGCTGGATCTCCTGCTCGCCACGGCCCTGGGCATGGTGCTGCTGGCGCGGGTGAATGAACCGCGCACCCTTTGGTTGCTGCGCGGCTACCTCACGCTTGTGGCGTTGGCCTGGGTGGTGCAGCGCTACGCCAACCTGCCGCTCACCAGCAAACTGATCGACGCCTTGGTGATGGCGTGCAGCCTGGCACTGGCGATCCTCTGGCAGGGGGAGCTGCGGCGGCTGATGGAACTGCTCGGCACCGGCCGGCTCGACGTTCTGTTTGGCAGTCAGCGGGGCGACAAGCTGGCCTCTGGATCGGCCGCAGTGCTCAGCGAGGCCGCAGGCCGGCTCTCGCAGCTTCGGCGCGGCGGTTTGATCGTGGTGGATCTGGGCAGCGACCTACGCCCCGAGGATTTCCTCAACCCCGGCATCGCCCTCGACGCGCAGCTCTCGGCCGACCTGCTGCTCAACCTGTTTGCTGTGGATACGCCCCTGCACGATGGCGCGGTGCTGGTGAAGGGCAACCGCATCCTGTCGGCGGGTGTGATCCTGCCGCTCTCGCGCCAGGGGCTGAACCGCTATGGCACCCGCCACCTGGCTGCGCTGGGCATCACTGAGCGCTTCGATCGCTGCCTGTGCATCGTGGTGTCTGAGGAGACCGGAACGCTCTCGATGGCGCGCCAGGGTCGGTTGGAGCGGCCGCTCACCAGCAGCCGTTTGCAGGAGCTCCTTGGCGAATCCCTCGCCCAGAGCAGCAAGCAGGCCCCCAAGGGTGCTGGGCGTACGGTGGCTATGGATAAGGCCGAATCCAGCCCATGAGTCGCTCCCTGGCGACTGCCACCGCTGTCCAGGGGAATCAGCCTTCCCGTTCGCTGTTGCCCGCCAGCCTGGACCCTGCTCGATTGCCGGCCCATGTGGCGGTGATCATGGATGGCAATGGCCGCTGGGCGAATCAGCGCAAACTGCCCCGCGTGATGGGGCACCGCGAGGGTGTGGAAGCACTGAAGCGCACCCTGCGCCTCTGCAGCGATTGGGGCATCGGTGCCCTCACCGCCTACGCCTTCTCCACCGAGAACTGGAGCCGCCCCGGTGAAGAGGTGAGTTTCCTGATGACCCTGTTTGAGCGGGTGCTCGCGCGGGAGTTGCAGGCTCTGGAGGAGGAACAGGTGCGGATTCGCTTCCTGGGGGATCTGGAGCAGTTGCCGGCGGGGCTGCAGCAGCTGATCGCCGATGCCACCAGCCGCACGGCCGCCAACACCGGCATTCATTTCAACGTCTGCACCAACTACGGGGGGCGGCGTGAACTGGTGCGTGCGGCGCGGCTGCTGGCGGAGCAGGTGGTGCGCGGGGAGCTGGATCCCGCCGCCATCGATGAGCAGCAGTTCGCCGATCAGTTGTTCACCGCCGGTGAGCTGGATCCAGATTTGCTGATCCGCACCAGCGGCGAGCAGCGCATCAGCAATTTCCTGCTCTGGCAGCTGGCCTACGCCGAGCTGCACATCACCGATGTGCTGTGGCCTGATTTCAACGAAGCGGCGCTCACCGCCGCCCTTCTCGATTACCAGAGCCGTCAGCGCCGCTTTGGCGGTGTTGAACCCCACGCCTCCCGATGAGTTCCAGCCCCTTGACCCTCCCTGCCCTCGAGCTGCGCCATGACTGGAGCACAGCTGAGATTCAGAGCCTGCTGGAGCTGCCGCTGATGGATCTGCTCTGGCGCGCTCAGGCGGTGCACCGGCAGGCCAACCCCGGCTACCGGGTGCAGCTGGCCTCACTGCTCAGCGTGAAGACCGGTGGCTGCGAGGAAGACTGCGCCTACTGCCCTCAGTCGATGCACAACAGCAGCGATGTGACCGGCCGGCCCGAACTGGAGGTGGAGCCGGTGCTGGCCAGGGCCCGCGCCGCCAAGGAGGCCGGTGCCCATCGCTTCTGCATGGGTTGGGCCTGGCGCGACATCCGCGATGGAGCCCCCTTTGAGGCGATGCTCGCCATGGTGCGCGGCGTGCGCGAGCTGGGGATGGAGGCCTGCGTGACCGCCGGCATGCTCACCGACAGCCAGGCCGAGCGGCTGGCGGAGGCTGGGCTCACCTCCTACAACCACAACCTCGACACCAGCCCCGAGCACTACGACCGGATCATCACCACCCGTACCTTCCAGGAGCGGCTGGAAACACTGCAGCGGGTGCGCCGGGCGGGCATCTCGATGTGCTGCGGCGGGATCATCGGCATGGGCGAAACCCTCACCGATCGGGCCTCGCTGCTGCAGGTGCTCGCCGCGATGAACCCCCATCCCGAGAGCGTGCCGATTAATGCGCTGGTGGCCGTGGAGGGCACTCCGCTTGAAGATCAACCATCGGTGGATCCGCTGGAGTTGGTGCGGATGGTGGCCGTGGCGCGCATCCTCATGCCTTACAGCCGGGTGCGCCTCAGCGCAGGCCGCGAAACGATGAATCAGGAAGCCCAGGTGCTCTGTCTTCTGGCGGGCGCGGATTCGATCTTCTACGGCGACACGCTGCTCACCACCGGTAATCCCGATGTGGCGGCGGATCAGGAGCTTTTGGCCGCCGCCGGTGTGACCCCCTGGCAGGAGGCCGTGCCGGCGTGAGCGTGCAGGTGGCGGCCTTCTATGGCTTCACGGCCATGGCGGAGCTGCCCGTATTGCAGGCGGAGCTGCGCGCGTTGGCGGAGGCCGGCGGCGTGCGCGGCACGATCCTGTTGGCGGAAGAGGGGGTGAACGGCACCATCAGCGGCCCGGAACCTGGCGTGCAAGCGGTGTTAGCCAAGCTGCGGCGGTTGCCTGGGTTGGCGCAACTGGAGGCGAAATTCAGCCTCGCCCCCGAGCAGGCGTTCCATCGGCTCAAGGTGCGCATCAAGCGCGAGATCGTGACCATGGGCTGCCCCACCGTGAAGCCCGCCGAGCAGGTGGGCACCTATGTGCCGCCGCAGCAGTGGGATGCCTTGATCCGTGATCCAGGCACGTTGGTGGTGGATACCCGCAACGCCTATGAGGTGGCGGTGGGCACGTTTGAAGGGGCGATCGATCCCGGCACCGAGAGCTTCCGCGAGTTCCCCGGTTGGGTGGAGCGCGAGTTGCGGCCGCTGGTGGAGCAGCGCCAACCCAAGGCGATCGCCATGTTCTGCACCGGCGGCATCCGCTGCGAGAAGAGCACGGCCTATCTGCTGCAGCAGGGCTTTACCAACGTGCATCACCTGCAAGGGGGCATCCTGCGCTACCTCGAGGAGATGCCCGAGCAAGGCACGAGTTGGCAGGGCGAATGCTTTGTGTTCGATCAGCGCGTGAGTGTGAACCATCAGCTCGAGCCCGGCAGCTACAGCCTCTGCCACGCCTGCGGCCTGCCGCTCTCGCCCGCCGATCGTGAGCTGCCTTCCTTCCGCGAGGGTGTGAGCTGCGTGCATTGCCTGGAGCGTTTCAGCGATGCAGACCGCGCTCGCTTCGCTGAGCGTCAACGCCAGATGCAGTTGGCCCGTAAGCGGGGCGAGCAGCACATCGGCCGGCCGGCCTGAGCGTGTGGAGCCCTGCGGTGTTGCCGGTTCTCTACAGCTTTCGCCGCTGCCCCTACGCGATGCGGGCCCGTTTGGCCTGCGCTGCGGCAGGACTGCTGCCGGGTGAGTGCCTCGAACTGCGGGAGGTGGCCCTGAAGGCCAAGCCACCTGAGTTGCTAGCCGCCTCCGCCAAAGGCACCGTGCCCGTGCTGGTGTTGCCCGACGGGGCCGTGCTGGAGGAGAGCCTGGCGATCATGCGCTGGGCGCTGGCGCAGGCCGATCCGGGCGGCTGGCTGCAGGGCTGGAGCAGCGCTGAGCACGCGCTGATCGAGAGCCTGCTGGCAGAAAACGATGGCCCCTTCAAGCACCACCTGGACCGGTTCAAATACCCGGATCGCTACCCAGGAGAGGCATCTGCCGAGCATCGGCTCGCGGCCCTCGCCATCCTGCGGGGGTGGAGTGCTCGCCTGGAGGGCGGCGGCTGGCTGTTGGGAGATTGCCCCGCGTTGGCGGATTGGGCGTTGCTGCCGTTTGTGCGTCAGTTCCGCCTGGCCGATCCCGACGGTTTCGATCAGGAACCCGATCTGGAGCCACTGCAGCGGTGGCTGGCTCGGTTTCTGGAAGACCCTGCTCTGGCTGCGGTGATGGATCCTCCCTGGGCGGAGCGCAGCGCCTGGCGATCGCCCCGTTGGCTGTATCACCTGGCGCTGCGGGCCGAGTGGAACAGCGCTCGCAGCGAAGGCTCCTATCGCCGCTCCACCCGTGGTCGCTCCCTGGAGGAGGTGGGTTACATCCATCTCAGCGCTGCCCATCAGGTGGAAGCCACTGCCCAGCGCTTCTATGGCGACCTCCCACCAGGCGAGGTGGTGCTGCTCAGCATTGCTCCCCAGCGGTTGGCTGCCGCGGGGCTGGAGCTACGCCGTGAGCCGGCGCCGGGAACCGGTGAGCTGTTTCCGCATCTCTATGGTGCGTTGCCGCTTGAGGCGGTGCTGTTGGCGCAGCCCTTCACCGCATGACGCTCCCTTCCCTCGCTGAAATCGAGCAGCTGGCCGCGGCGCGGGGGCTGTTGCTGCGGTTTCAGGTGCGCCGTTGGTTGGCGATCACCAGCTTGCGGGTGGTGGTGGCGAGGCCTCGGCCCGAGCAGCCGCCCCTGCTGCTCGGGGAGCTGAAGGGCTGGACCCTGCCGCTGCCGGATGGTCTCCAGCTCGACACGATGCGTGTTCAGGGATCCCACACCCAGGGCGTCGGGGCGTTGATCTGGGCGGCCACGTTTGCTTGGGCGCTGGAGGCGACTCCCTGCCGCAGCGCCCGCTTGCTCGCTATCCGTGATCACGAGGCGCAGCATCGCCGGCTGGTGCGCTACTTCCGCCGGCTGGGATTTGATCCGATTCGCGATGTGGGAGCAGCGGCGGCCGATCTACCGCTGCGCTTGGTGTGGGGAGGGGCAGGTCTGCTGATGCGCGGCGATTGCGCGGTGGGATTGGAGCGGGCCTGGCGAGCGGCTCAGTGGGCGGATCCGGCGTGATAGCTGCTGCGCACCAGCGGGCCTGAGCGCACATCGGCGAAACCCAGCTCCCGGGCGATCTGCGCGAGCTGCTCGAATTCGGCGGGCGTCCAGTAGCGATCCACCGGGATGTGAGCCAGCGAGGGGCGCAGGTACTGGCCCAGGGTGAGGCGTTGGCAGTCGACAGCGCGTAGATCCTTCAGGGTCTGCACTACCTCCTCGAAGCTTTCGCCCAGCCCCAGCATCAGGCCGCTTTTCGTGGGGATCTGGGGTGCGAGCTCACGGGCGGCGGCGAGCAGCCCCAGGGAGCGGCGGTAGGTGGCGCCGCGGCGCACTTCGCCCTGCAAGCGCTCCACGGTTTCGAGGTTGTGGTTGAAGCACACCGGCCTGGCCTCCAGCACGGCGGCTAATCGTTGGCGTTGGGCTGTGATCGCCTCGGCTTCCTCGCGGTAACCACCCCAGAAGTCGGGCGTGAGTACCTCGATGGCAATCAGAGGATTGTGCCGGCGGATGGCGGCCATCGCGTTGGTGAAGAGGCAGGCGCCGTGGTCGGCTAGGTCGTCGCGGGCGACAGCGGTGAGCACCACGTAGCGCAGCCCCATGGCCTCAACGGCCTCCGCCACGCGCTCGGCCTCACCCGCATCGAAGGGGGCAGGCGCCTGGCCTTTCTCCACCTGGCAGAAGGCGCAGCTGCGGGTGCAGATTGGCCCCCCCAGCAGGAAGGTGGCGGTGCCGGCGGCGTAGCACTCGCCCCGGTTGGGGCAGCGGCCTTCTTCGCAGATGGTGTGCAGGCGCTGTTGCTTCACCACCGCTTGCACCGCCTCCAAGGCACTGGCATTGCCGATCGGCGATCGGATCCACTCCGGTAGGCGTTCCTTGGGTGCGGTAGCGCTGTAGCGACTCATGGGGTTATTCCATCCGCCGCCGCCCTTCCAGGGCGCGCGCCAGGGTGACCTCATCGGCATATTCCAGTTCGCTGCCCACCGGCAGGCCGTAGGCGATGCGGCTCACCTGGGTGAAGGGCTTGAGCAATCGCGCCAGATAAAGACTGGTGGTGTCGCCTTCCACCGAAGGTGTGAGCGCCAGGATCACTTCGCTGATGCCATCGCGATCCACGCGCTCCACCAGAGGTTGGATCTGCAGCAGCTCCGGGCCCACCCCATCCATGGGCGAGATCAGGCCGCCGAGCACGTGGTACCCGCCCTTGAATTCACGGGTGCGCTCCAGGGCCAGCAGGTCGCGCGAGTCGGCCACCACGCAGAGCACGCCGGTATTGCGCTCCTGATTGCGGCAGATCTCGCAGAGGGGTTCGGCTGAGAGGTGATAGCAGCGCTGGCACTGGCCTACCTGGCTCTTGGCCGCCAGCAGGGCATCGGCGAAGGCCTGGATCTGCTCGCTTGGCTGGCGCAACAGGTGTAAAGCAAGGCGCTGGGCCGTGCGCGGTCCGATGCCGGGCAGCCGCTCGAACTGATCGATCAGTCGGGCCAGGGGGCGGGTGAAGCCGCTCAGGGCGCTGCCAACAGCTGGGCGGAATCTAGGCGGGCTGGCCGGGCCGGCGGGCCAGAATGGCCCCAGCAAGCCCCCGCCCAGCCGCATGTCGCAACCGAACACCCGTTCGATCCGCCGCCGGGCACCGCTCTCGGCCCTGCTGGCGGTGTTGTTGGCGGTGGTGCTCAGCGCCTGCAGCGCGGCGGCGGCTGGGCTGAATTCTTACCAAAGCCCAGATGGGCGCTACGCCTTCCTCTATCCCACCGGCTGGACGCGGGTGCAGGTGAGCGACGGCCCTCAGGTGGTGTTCCACGACCTGATCAATGCCGATGAAACCTTGAGCCTGGTGGTGTCGGATGTGAACAGCACCAACAGCCTTGAAAACCTGGGTAGCGCCGTAGCTGTGGGCGAGAAGCTGCGCCGGGTGGTGATCGCACCGGAAGGCAGCGGTCGTGAGGCGGAGCTGGTGGAGGCGTCCGAGCGCGAAGACGGCGGTCGCACCTTCTACGACCTGGAGTACACGGTGCATCTCAACGATCGCGATCGCCACGAGTTGGCCACGGTGGTGGTGGATCGCGGCCGCCTTTACACCTTTGCCGCCAGCACCAATGAGGTGCGCTGGCCAAAGGTGGAAGGTCTGTTCCACCAGGTGATCAGCTCCTTCACCCTGCGGATCTGATGCAGGTTGCCCCCGCCGGCGTCGTGATCGTCGGTGGTGGGCTGGCCGGACCACTCCTGGCGCTTGAGGTCCGCGCCCTTGGTGCGGCCGTCACTCTCATCGATGGGGCGCCATCCGATGGCAGCTCTTCGGCTACTGCCATCAGCTACGGCGTGATCCCGGGCTGGCCGCTGGCGCCCACCCCGCTGGCGCGCCGATCCGCTTCGGCCTCCCGCCATTGGCGCGCGCTCGAGCAGCGTTATGGCCCCCTGGGCTGGCAGCGGCGGGGGCTGCTTTTGCACGGCCCCAACCGGTGGCTGTCTCTGCTGGGTCGTCTGGGTCTGTTGCCTCTGGCTCAGGTGGACACCGCCGTGCTCGCCCAGCGCTTGCCTGTGGCGTTGGAGCAGGCAGGGGTGGAGCGGCGCAGCGCCAGGGTCGAGGCCCTCACACCTGCAGCTGGGGGTTGGACGCTGCAACTCAGCGATGGCAGCACATGTTCCGGCGATCAAGTGGTGTTGGCGGCTGGTGCCGGTTGCTGGCAGCTTTGGCCAGGTTTGCCCCGGATCTTGCGCAGGAGCTGGGCGGCGGTGCTGGAGCTGAGCGCATTTCCGACTGCTCTGGGTCGCCCGGCCGCCTGGCTGCCCCAGGGGTTTGCGCGGTTGGCCCTCGAGCGCCGCGCCGCGAGCCTCGAGCAGAGCGACTGGCTGGTGGATCCAGGCTTGGTGCCCTGGGGCCGCGGCGCTCTGGTGGGGCAGCACACCTGGATTGCGGCCCAGGGGGCTGCAGCTGGGCCGCCGGTGGCGGATCGCTGTGAGCAGCAGCTGCGCGAGGAGCTGGCGGCACGCGCCCCTTGGACTCTTGATGAGGCGATCGGCTCCGCTGTGCTCCGGCAGGCCGCGGTGGCTTTCAGCTGCAACGGTGCACCGCTGGTGGGGCCGGTGCAGGACGCACCGGGGCTTTGGTTGTTCACCGGTTTCAGTGGCGCCTTCGCCCAGGTGCCTGTGCTGGCGCCTCTGCTGGCCCAGCGCTTGGCCGGACCCCGCCAGCGGGGAGTTCATGCTCAGCGCGAGCTGCAACAGCTGGGGGTGTGGCCGCAAGGGGCTGACAGCGGCCAGTGATTCCTGCAAGCTGGCTGCCATGACCCAGGCCTCCCCCACCGCCGACGCGCCTTGGTATCGCCGGCGCACGCAGCAGCTGCGTGAGCGCTGGCAGGGGCTGAGCGATCACAACCAGGTGGGTGTGTGCCTGGCGGGCGTGACCGGTTCGGTGGTGCTGTGGGCGCTGTTCTGGCCCGTGCCCACCGAGGTGAAGGGCACCGGTGTACTCATCTATCCCGATAACGCCGGCATCCTCAATGCCCGCTCTGGCGGTCAGGTGCGCGAGGTGTCTGTGCGGGTGGGTCAGAAGGTGAAGAAGGGCCAGGTGTTGATGCAGCTGTATCTGCCGGTGTTGGAGCGGCAGCTGGAGCAGCAACGCGGCAACCTGCGCCAGCTCGAGCGCCACAACGAGAAGCTCGACTACCGCGACGCCCAACGGCTGCTCACGGAAAAGCGGGCTCTCGATACCGCCCTGGCCAAATACTCCGACGATCGCCGGCGCTACGGCGAGCTCCAGTCGACGTACTCCAGCAAATTGCGCAGCCTGGAATGGTTGGCCAAGCGCGAGGTGGTGGCACCGCTCTCCTCGGCGGTGGTGTCGGCCGAGCAGGGGTTCACCAGCACCAGCGTGAACCTCGATGACGTGAAGATCAACGAGCGCAACGTGGTGACGAGCTACCAGCAGGTGAAGCTCAACATCGAAACCCAGGCCCTGCAGCGCCGCTATCAGATCGACGATCTCAAGCGTCAGATCGAGGTGACGCAGGCCAAGATCTCTTACGACGGCAAGGTGCACGCCGAGCGCGACGGCACCGTGCTCGATCTACAGGTGATCCCTGGGCAGACGGTGAGCACCGGCCAGCGGCTCGGCACGATCGGCCGGCCGGAGCAGCCCAATTCCAAGGATCGCCCCCTCAAGGCTGTGGCCTACTTCTCTCCGGCCGATGCCCGGCGCCTGCCCCTGGGCCTGCCGGTGGAGGTGGTGCCGCTGTGGAAACAGCGCGGCCGCTTCGGCGGCATCGTGGGCAAGGTGAATCAGGTGCTGACGCTGCCCGCCACCGAAGACGACATCTCCACCACCATCGGCAACCCGCAGCTGGCCCAGGAACTCACCAAGAACGGCCCGGTCATGCGGAGCGAGATCGAGCTGGAGCACGATCCGAGCAGCGTGGATGGATACCGCTGGACCCTCTCCGGTGGCAGCGGTGTGTTCCCGATCCGCGAAGGCCTCACCATTTCCACCCACGCCTATGTGGAATGGCGATCCCCGATCACCTATGTGATCCCCGGCCTGCGCTCCCTCACCGGCGGTTACCGCACCCCCGGTATCGACCTGCGCTGGAACCTGCCTTTCCTGCGTCAGCCCAACACCCTCCAATGACTCCGCGCCTGCCGCCCATCCGCAATCAGCTGCTGCGCCAGGAGCTGCCCTGGCTGGTGAGCGAGGTGGTGTTGCTGCTGATCCTGTTCAACGCCAACCCGCCGGAGCTGTGGTTCTGGCTGGTGGTGCTGGTGGTGGTGTTGCTGTATCGGATTGAGCGCTGGTGGTCGTCGCGGCCCAACGCCTGAGGCCTCACTGAAGCAAGGCCTGCCAGCGACGTTCGGTGCTCTCGAGCGTGTGGTCGATGCGGTTGAGCACCACCAGGCGGCTGGCCACACACTGCAGCTGTTCTGGGGTGAGCTGGGCGTAGGCCTGATCCGCCTGGGCTGAACGCAGGCACTCCAGCGGTAAAGCGGGCCGCGGCTCTGGTGGTGGGGCCTGCAGCGTGAGGGAGCGGCGCAACACGCTCTGCCAGCGCAGCAGGCGTTCGGCTACGGCACGGCTGTAGGTCAAAGCAGCCTCGTGTTGGGGTTCTAGCCCCCAGGCCTGCCAATTAGGGGCCTGCAGGCGGCGCAGTTCATCGAGATCAAGCATCAGCGCTTCGCAGGCCTGATCGAGCAGCTCCCACAGCTGGGCGACTGGGTGTTGCGTCGCCAGGGGGCCGAGCTCTCGCAGGGCATTCACGCGTTGATCCCGCAGGCTCAGCAGGCTGTTGCGCAGGCCGCGAAGGCGGTGGGTGAGGGCCCTGCGTCGTTGGTCCACCGGTGTGTTGTGTAGAAACTCCTGCAGCGTTTCCCCGAGATCCACCAGCAGTTGCAGCAGTCCTTGGCGCTGCTCGATCCGCGCTCGTGACGGCCAGAACAGGCGCAGGCTGAGCAGGGCCATGATGATGCCGAAGGCCGTCCAGAACAGGCGCAGCGGAATCCAGCTGTCGAGCTGTTGTTCATGGGTGAGCCAGCCCATGATCACCACGAAGCAACACACCGAGTAGCCCACGGTGAGGCGAAGCGAACCGGCGATCACGCGCGCCAGCAGCAGTGCCAGGGGCAGAGCAACCAGCAGGGGCAGATGCCCCCAGGCCCTGTAGCCGTAGAAGACCACAATCGCTCCGATCGTGGTGCCGATCAGGCGCTGGCGCCCAAGCTCGAGCGTGTTGCCGTAGTTGCCCACGGTGACGCTGAGCACCGCCAGCGAGGCATACATCGCAAAGGCCAAGCCGGTGAGGGTGGCGAAGCCGTTGACCACCGCCACGGTGAGAGCCAAGCGGAGGTTGTCGCGCAGGGCGGGGCTGCTCATGGCGCGCTAATCCGCCGCGCTTCGATCGCTTGGCGCACGAGGCCGCGGCTGTGCAATAGCTGCTGCAGCTGCTCGAGTTGTTGGGCGATGGCCAGGATCATCGGCGGCGAGATGTTGGAGCGCCCGGCCTCCTCAAGCCAGGCCTGAGGCGAGGGCTGCTCGGTCTGCCTGCTGGTAGCGGCCACAGGTTGCAACTGCAGATCCAGACTGTTCAGTCTTTGGCGGAGCAGGCTGCTGGCCTCCAGGGGTGGCGTGAGTTCAAGCAGTAGGGGTTCGAGCAGCAGCCATTGGCGCAGCAGCTGGCGCCACAGGCTTCCGGTTTGGGCCCAGCGGGAGCTCAGGTTCCGCACGTGTTGGGGCGTTGGGGTGTTGCGGCGCTGATCGCGCAGTTGTTGCAGCTGCAGGATCTGCGGCAGCAGGGTTTGTGAGCGCAGCGCAGCGGGCGGGGGGCCGCCGTGCTCGAGCCATTGCTCCATGCGTTCGATCTGCTCACGGAGCTGTTGGCACAGCCCGCGCTCCAGGGCCGGGAGCTGTTGCAGCGGGCGGCGCGGCCAGAACGCCCAGGTGGCGACCTGTGCCATGGCGATGCCCACCACCACGGTGAAGGCCAGATCAAAGATCAGCGCCCAGTTGAAGTGCTTGCCGTAGCCAATCACCTCAAGGGCCCAGCAGCCCATGTAGCCCATGCTCACCCCGCGCACCAGGCCTACCCCGCGCACCAGGCAGCCGGTGATTAGCAACCCGATGGCAGTGACCAGCCAGCCGCTCGAGAACTGATGCAGCACCACAGCCGTGAGGATGCCAATCAGGGCCCCGCCCACCAGCTGGCCAACGTTGCGCACGGGTGTGAGGTCGTTGTCGTTGATGAACAGCACCGCCATCAACAGGCCGAGCATCATCACGTTGCTGCGCCCCGACCACAGCATGATTCCGATGGTGAGGGTGGCCGCCAGCCAGGTGCGCAGGCTGTTGCGCCAGAGAGGGCTGAGGGCGGGCAAGGCGGCGGTCATGGCGATCGCCCCGCTCAGGGCGTCGCGCTGCTGGACACCTGCAGCTGCAGTTGTGGCTGAATCGGCTGGTTGGGATCCCGTGGCATCGGCAATAACTCCCGCAGCAACTGGGCGTAGGTGACGTTTACGCCAACCGTGGCGTTGAGGCGTTGCACCAGGCTGTTGATCAGCCGGTCTTGCGTGATCGACACATCCAGTTCGCTCGAGAGGCCGGTGAGGTAGCGCAGGCGCACATCGCGGAAGGCCTCCAGCGCCGCGGCCACCCCGCGCCGCGCGGAGCTGAGCTTGGCCAGGCTGGCTTCGTGGTTGAAGAAGGCCTGCTCCAGGCGCAGGCGGATGTCGTTGCGGGTGGCGGCGTATTGCTGAGCGGCGGCGGCTTCACGCTTGGCCAGAGCGCGCGCTTGGCCAGCGGTGTTGCCCGCGTCGAACAGCAGCCAGGTCATCGTGAGGCCCACCGACCAATCCCAGCCATTGGTGGAGGTGAGCGGCAGGCCCGTGGAACCGCAGCAGCCGCCCCCGCCCAGCTCGAAATTGCCCAGGCTGGAGAGGTTGCTGGTGCCGCCGGCGTTGGCGAACAGCGAGAGCTTGGGCAGCAGCCCAGCTGCTGTGGCTTGTTTCTGCTGGCTCAGGGCCTGGCGAGTGGCGAGGATCGCCTCCAGCTCGGGGTTGCCGCGGTAGGCGGCCAGCAGGCTCTGCTCGAGATCCAGCGGCCAGCGCGGTTGCACCGCGATCGGATCGCTGGCGCTGGGGGTGACCTGGGGCGGCAGGTTGAGCAGCACCCCCAGCTGCCGGCGTGCCACGGCGCGATCAGCGAGGGCCTGAATCAGGGTTTCTTCATCGGAGGCCTGAATGGCCTGGCGCCGCAGCACATCCAGGCGTGGCACCAAGCCAGCCTGTTTGAGATCCAGGCTGTCCTGGAGGAGCACCAGGTCGTTGCGCACGTTGGCGTCGTAGACGCGCACCAGCTGATCCTGCTGCTGCAGCTGGTAGTAGGCCTTGCTCACCTGCAGCTGCAGCGAGCGCAGTTGATTGGCGTAGGTGTTGCGTTGTTGCTCGAGGCTGGCCCGAGCCGCCTTCACGGTGGGGGTACGGGCGAAATCCAGCAGGGCGTAGTTGAGCTGCAATCCGCCCTCGGCGTCAGTGCTGCCGGAGGTGGACTTCACCCAGCCACCTTCAGGCGCATAAAAGGCGCCGGCAGTTGGGGTTCCAGTCTGGGGTTGTGTGGGCGGCAGCGCTGGGTTGGCCGGGGTAAGCAGGCCCGTGCTCGAGAAGAGGGGCCCAAACCCCAGGTTGTCGTTGGCCTGCAGCGAGGTTTCGGTGCTGCGGCTGCGGCTGTAGCCGCCGGCGGCGTAGGCGCTGATCGTGGGCCAATAGGTGCCCATGGCCGCCTGGAATGTGGCTAGGGCAGCCGCCACTTGCTCCCGCTGGGCCTGCAGGCTGGCGCTATTGGCGAAGGCGATGGCAAGGGCCTGCTCGAGGCTGAGGCTGGCGACGCCCGTGGCCTCCAGCTGTTGGGGTGTGGGTAGATCGAGGGACGGAGCAGGAGCGGTTTGCTCTGGCTGGATCGGACCCTGGGGCGGTTGGTTGACGCGCAGCAGGTTGCTTGGGAGCTCAGGTGTGCTCAGCACATCGCGCACCGCGGGCTCGGGCTCAGCGGGCAGCAGCTGATCGAGGGCCCGCAGTTCGGCATCGAGCTTGCGCCAGCTGCGCTCGAGCAGCTCTGTTTCGCCGGAACCGATGAGTGGTCTGGGCACCGCATTGGAGAGCGGTGCCGGTGCCTGGGTCGCGGGAATGGTTGGTGCTGCCAGGGCCGGAGCCGTGAGCAGCGCACTGATCATCACAATGCGCTGTCGCAGGGCCACGGTGATGCGATTCAGCGCCTGATGCGTCGCAGTCTGGGGGATGGCGCCTGGCTTCGTCGGCGCGGGTGTGCAGCCTTGCGGACGGCAGCGATCTGTCTTGGCTTGCCGAGTACACCGGCGATCAGGATCGCCACATACAACTGCCCAACAATCGTGATCGCCACGCTGGCACTCACGCTGGTGAGGCTGTTGTCGCTGAAGACAGAGCTCCCCAGGGTGGTGAGGCTGCCGAAGGCGGCGCCGAGCATCTGCGGGGCATGGGCGATGGCTACCGGCCAGTCGCTGGAAACATTGGAGCTCAGGTTGAACGCCTGAGGATCCAAGACCAGCAGGGAATTGAGCACAATCCCGCCTGTGAACCCGATCAGCAGATACCCGGCGGCGGCCCCCATCAACATGGCGCCGTTGAACACCGGCTCCTCCGCCAGGGCATTGGTGAGGGCCCAGAGCACATAGAGCATCAGCCCAGTCCACACAAAGACGTGCACCACGCTCAGCTGAACGGCCACCATTGGCGCCACCAGCAGGGAGGCCTGCCACAGCAGCTCCACCGCCGCGGCGATCAGCCATCCGTTTTTCAGCCAGCGCCGCCGCCGCATGGCCCGTTGCAGGCGCTGATGATCCTTTGGAGCCAGTACCGATCTCTTGAGATGCGGCGTCAGCCGGTTGTGGGGGAGCAGCGGTGAATCCATCAACACGCCCACCCCGGCGATGGTGAGATAAACCAGGCACACCAGCTGTGGGGCCTGCTGCAAAGGCCGTAAGCCGAAAAGGGCCAGTACTTCCACGACCAGCAGCCAGCGGTAATAGTTGTGCCGCTGAAGCAGCAGTTCCCGCGTGACGGACATGGGCTGATCAGTTCCGCGCCATGATCGCCTGCCAGCTCGCTTCGCCGTCGCGGATGGCCTGTTCGGCCTGCCGGCAGAGCAGCAATCGGGCCGCAATCCGCTCCAACCGATCGAGAGAGGCGGAATTGGCCACTGGATCGTTGAGCTCGCTTCCGAGATCCACCCAGCTCTGGGGTGCTTGCAGGGGCTGCAGCGGTGGACGGCTCTGCCCGAACGGCACGCGTAACTGCGCTTCCCACAGGAGCAAGCGCTGCGCCATGCAGGTGAGCAGATCGGCTTCGGCCCGGTGCAGGCGGGCCACCAGTTGGGGATCGCGCGCCGTGGGCACGGCCCGCTCCATGCCGCGCACCATGGTTACCAGCCGCGATGCGGCGGCATCGAGGCTGTTCAGCAGCAAGGTGGCCGGATGGCGGCTGGGTTGATTGCCCAGTTCCTGGAGCATTGCCGGCCTTTGGCTGCGGGCGTTCTGCAGGGTTGCGCGCAGCTGGCGGTAGCTGCTGGATGGGGAAGCAGCCACTGCTTCACTCGGGTTCAGCCGCGCGGCCAGGGTCAGGTAGGTGTGGTGAAGGTCGCGGAAGAGATCTGCATACCGGTTGAAGCAGAGGCTGATCCCCCGCACCGGCCAGAACAAACGCAGGCTGAGCAGGGTCAGCAACACCCCGAGGGCGGTCCAGAAGAAGCGCAGCGGAATCCAGGTGGCGAGGTTGCCCTCATGCACCAGCCACCCCATCACCACGATCATCCCGCCCACCTTGTAGCCCACCTTCAGGCCCAACGCGCCCCCCAGCAGCCGTAGGCAGCCCATGGTGATGGCCAGGCCAACCGCCAGCGGCAGGCTCTTCAGGCATTCGTAGCCAATCAAGAGCAAGATCGAGCCGAGCACCGTGCCCAGCAGCCGTTGCCGCCCCAGCTCAATGGATCCCCCGTAGGTGCCGCCAGACACCGAGAGCACCGCCAAGGCCACGTACTGACCGTCGGCCAGGCCTGTGATGAATGCGAAGCCATTGCCGAGTCCGGCGGTGAGGGCCGTGCGCAGGGCGTTGCGGTTGATCACTGCGGGGCCAAGCGATTCAGCCCCCCGAGGCAGGCGTGCAGAGGCCTCAGTTCCTCCCCTAGGGCGAGCAGTGGCAACAGCGGTAGCCGCTGCTGTTCGGCCAGCTGTTGCCACAGCCGGGGATTGCGGCGTGGTGTGGGGCTGGGGATGGCCGCCAGTTGTTGTTCCAAGGCCAAAACCGAGTGGCGGATCAGCTCAATTTGTTGCGCTTCCTGCTCCGGAAGGCTCTGGAGCAGGCGCTCCCAGGAGATCCAGTGAAACTGCGCCAGTTGCCAGAGCCTCAGCCGCTGTTCCCATTGGTTGCGGCGCAGTAGGCGCTGGCGCGGACCGCCGCGCTCACGCCCCACCAGTTGCTCCATCCGCAGCAGATCGGTGGTGAGCGGCGCGGGGTTGAGGGGAGTGGGGCGTTGCTGCTGATCGTGCAACCAGGCGCTGTAGTGCCGGAGCTGGTTGAGGAGGGCGTTGCGTAGGCGTTGATCGGCGGCGTTCAGTTCCCGGTAGCTGTCGCGAGGCCAGAACAGCAGCCCCACCAGGATCGCCACCACGCAGCCCACCACAGTGTCGAGCGCCCTGTTGAACACGTAGTTCCAGTTGAGAGCCACGTGGCTCGGGATCATCAAAAACATGATGCTGGTGATCCCGGCTGTGCCCAGAGCGCTCTGCCAACCCAGGGCCTGCAGGATCGGGATCATCAGCACCAGTGACACCAGCACCCCGATCCAGCCCGAGAGCATGGTGTGCACCAGGAAGGTGATCAGTCCGCCCATCACCGTGCCCAGGATGCGCGCGGTGGCGGCGCTGATGGTCTGGTCATCGTTGTCGTCTACAACGATGATCGCGGCCAGAACCGGATACCAGACAAACTCAATGCGCTCTGTCCACACCGCGATGGTGGCCGTGACAAAGACCGCAACCGTGAGCTTGAGGCTGTTGCGCAGCAACTGGTTCGACACTGGCCGCGGCATGGAGCGCTCGGCTGGAGCTTATGGCCGGGTTTCGCGTCGCGCCTGCGTGCTGTGAGTTGGATCCCTTCGCTGTTTCCCGATCTGGAGGTGTTGCTGCGCCTCGGTTTGGCTGTGCTCTGTGGTTTGGCGGTGGGCTTCAATCGCGCTCAGCATTTCCGCCATCCCCAGCCCAGCCGTCTGCGCATGCACGTGCTGGTGGGGTTGAGCGCTTGCCTGATGGTGCTGGCAGCGGGGCCGGATCTTGAAGCCCGCAGCCGCGTGATTCAAGGGGTGGCCACCGGCGTGGGCTTCCTGGGTGCCGGCGAAATCCTGGTGGATCGCCGCGGCAACGGCCATGACGACCCAACTCCTCAGGTGCATGGCCTCACCAGTGCCGCCTCGATCTGGTTCACCGCCGCCCTGGGGGTGACGGTGGCGGCGGCCAGTCCGTTGCTGGCTGTTGTGGCGCTACTACTTGCACTGCTGGTGTTGTCGCGCCCCGGACATCCCCATGGCTGAGAGCCTCTGGAGCCACAAACCCTGGTGGTGTCAGCCCTGGTCGATCCTGCTCACCGGGGTTGTGGTGGTGGGCGGCAGCTGGTGGTTGCTGCGCTTGTGGTGGATCAGCGCCCCACTGGCCTTGGGGGTGTTGATCTGGTGGTGGCTGTTTCTGGTGGCGGTGCCTGCCGCCTATCGCGCTGAGCTGGAAGCTCTTTCCGATCAGAACACCGACCCGTAGCGGTCGGAGTTACTGCCGGCGGTGGTGCCAGCGGTTGTGGATTCCGTGCTGGGTTTGGGCCACTCGGCTTCCCAGTAGCTGATGCCATCGCGCATGAAGGGCCGGCCGCCCAGGCGCTCCGCATCGAGCTTGGTGCCGCCCATGGCGGTGATTAGGCCGCCAATCTCCATCGGGCCCAGGTCGGTTTTCATGTCCTTCCCGGCCGCGGCCAGCAGGGAGGGCAGGCGCACGAGGCTTTCCGGCTTGGTCAGTTGATCGAAGAGCGCTTTGAGCAGCAGCTTCTGGCGATCGAGGCGGCCGATGTCGCCGAGTTCGTCGTGGCGGAAGCGTAGGAAGCCCTCGATGTCGCTGCCGCGAAGCACTTGGCGGCCGGGCTGGAGATCGATGTGCAGGCCCTGGGTGTTGTCGTTGTAATACATCCGCTTGGGCACATCCACCTCGAGGCCGCCGAGGGCATCGCCGAGGCGGCGGATCACCGAGAGGTTCACCAGGATGTGGTGTTGCACGGGCCGGCCGAGGTGCTTGGTGAGCTCCTGCTTCACCGCCTCGGGGCCCCCGAAGGCGTAGAGGGCGTTCGCCTTGAGCGGGCCGAAGCGGCTGGAGTCGATGTAGGTGTCCCGCGGCACTTGGGTGAGCTTGGTCACGCCGTTGTCCACCCGCAGGGTGTACATCACATCGGTGTTGCCGCCGCCCACATCGGTGCCGAGGATCACCACCTCCTTCTCGCCCATGCCCGCCCAGCTGCTGAACGGATTCACCACTTCGTGATTGCTGCCCGCGGGCGGACCATCCAGCAGTTGGGTGAGCGGAGGCGCCAGGAGCAGCCCGCCCCCAAGCCCCACTGCAATGGCCATCAAGATCGGGCCGCGCTCATCGCGGGGGCGCATGCCGATGCTCTTCAGGCCTGGACTCTTCATTCTCACAACTTATTTCACGCCTCTTGACCAACCCTTCACCGTTGCATAAGCAGCGGTCAGTTTCTGGTCTGTCTCAGAGGCGTAGCGCTTCTTCGGCGCGCAAGCCCGCCTGCACCCGCCAGAGGTTCACGTAGGCCCCGCCGGCGGCGATCAGTTCGTCGTGGCTGCCGCGCTCCACGATCCGGCCGTGGTCCATCACCACGATCTGATCGGCGTGGCGCACGGTGGACAGGCGGTGAGCGATCACCAGGGTGGTGCGCTCGGCCGTGATCAGATCGAGGGAGCGCTGGATCGCGGCTTCGGTTTCGTTGTCGACCGCTGCCGTGGCCTCATCGAGGATCAGCACCGGCGGGTTTTTGAGGATGGCGCGGGCCAGAGCAATGCGCTGGCGCTGCCCGCCGGAGAGGCGCTGGCCCCGCTCGCCTACCACCGTGTCGTAGCCCTGGGGCAAGGCCTCGATGAAGCGGGCTGCTTCCGCCAGTTCGGCGGCCCGTTCAATCGCCGCGCGGGGTGCTTCGAAGCTGCCGTAGGCGATGTTGTCGGCCACGGTGCCGTGGAACAAAAACACCTCCTGGCTCACCAGACCGATGGCGCGGCGCAGGTCGGCCAGCTGCAGCTGGTGGATCGGAATGCCATCGAGCAGGATTTCGCCCCCCTGCAGCTCATAGAGCCTCAGCAGCAGTTTCACGATCGTGCTCTTGCCCGAGCCGGTCGCGCCCACGATGCCGATCGTGCTGCCGGCGGGCACCTCCAGGTTGAAGTGCTGCAGCAGCGGTTCGCGGCCGCTGTAGGCGAAATCCACGCCGCGGAAGCGCAGGGCACCGCGCACGTGCTGGAGGGGCAGAGGGCGATCCCCGCTGGGGATGGCGATGGGGGTGTCGATCAGATCCAGCACCCGCTGGCTGGAGGCCATGGCGCGTTGGTAGTCGTCGAGGGTGCGGCCGAGGCTGGTGAGCGGCCAGAGCAGCCGCTGGGTGATGAACACCAAGAAGGAATAGGTGCCCACGGCGATGGCGCCGCTCCAGGCCTGCAGCCCGCCGATCACCAGGATCGCCAGGAAGGCAAACAGGATCGCGAAGCGGATCAGGGGGATGAAAGCCGCCGAGAAGCGAATCGCCTTGGCGTTGCTGATCCGGTAGGCCTGGCTCTGCTCAGCGAGCCGTTGGTTCTCCCATGGCTCAGCGGCGTAGCTCTTGATCGTGAGCATGCCGCCGAGGTTGTTGGCGAGGCGGCTGGCGAGATCCCCGGCCCGCTCGCGCACCTCGCGGTAGCGAGGCTGCAGGCGCTTTTGAAAGTTCAGCGATCCCCACAGGATCAGCGGGATCGGGATGAACGACACCCCCGCCACCGTGGGCGAGAGCCAAACCATCGCTCCGCCCACCGCCAGCACGGTGGTGATCAGCTGCAGGATCTCGTTGGCGCCGTGATCGAGAAAGCGCTCGAGCTGGTTGATGTCGTCGTTCAGGATTGCGAGAAGGCGCCCGCTGCTGCTGGCTTCAAAGAAGCCCATCTCCAGCTGCTGCAGATGGCTGTAGGCCTCAAGCCGCAGCTCGTGTTGCACCGTTTGCGCCAGGTTGCGCCAGAGCAGGGCGTAGAGATATTCGAACAGCGATTCGGCGCTCCAGATCACAAAGGAGAGCGCGGCCAGCACCCCCAGCTGCCCGGGCACCGAGGTGATCCCGAAGGCCGCCAGCCAGGACGTGTTCTGCTGCACCACCACATCCACCGCCAGGCCGATCAGCACCGGCGGCGCCAGATCGAACAGCTTGTTGAGCACCGAACAGATCGCCGCCAGCCACACCAGGCGGCGATGGGGGCGCAGGCTGCGCAGCAGGCGCTGCAGGGGTGGTTGAGGAGAAGGCATGGCTGCATTCAAGGGCAGGCCTTCGCGGCAGGGCCGCCCCCGCGATGCGTCTGTGAAGCTGTTGCACACGGACATTGCGGTGGGGTGCGCCGGCGTTAGACCGGTGGTGTCACCACCAGGAGGTGTTCATGACACGGACCCGAGACTTCCATCGCTTCCACCGCTGGACAGCGAAGTTGCGCCGCCGCAGCCTGCGCAGCGCCTTGCCGGAACCCCGCGAAGGCGAACTGCAGCCCACCCATCCCGTGAGCGAGGTGCGCTGCCGCGAGTGGCAACGCGATCAGCTCCACGATCTGACGGAGCTTGAAGAACGCGAAGCGATCGCCTGATTGATTTGATCCGCAGCAAAAAGCCCCGGGCCGGCAGTACTGCCGGTTCCCGGGGCTTTCGTTTGAGCCGAGGCTCAAGGCCGGTGGATCACCAGCGGTTGCCGCCGCCACCGTCGTAGCCGCCGCCACCGCCGCCGCCGTAACCACCACGGTCACCGCCGCCGCCGCCGTAGCCGCCACCGCCGCCGCCATAGCCGCCGCGACCACCGCCGCCACCGCCATAACCGCCGCGGCCACCGCCGCCGCCGCCACCACCACCGCCTTGGCGCGGGGTGGCCTTGTTGACGCGGATCATGCGACCCATCCACTCCACGTTCTGGAGGTCGTCAACGGCCTTCTGTTCGTCGGCCTCGTTGGCCATCTCCACGAAGGCGAAACCGCGCTTACGGCCGGTCTCACGGTCGAGGGGAAGGCTGCACTTGGCCACTTCGCCGTACTGGCTGAAGAGGTCAAGCAAATCCTCTTGTTCGGCCTGGAACGAGAGGTTGCCGATGTAAATGGTCATTCCTTGATGCGGAACCTGAAAACTGATCCGTGGGTGCTGCGCGGTTCCGAAGGGAAGCCAGTAAGCCTTTGAATCTCTGTCACCCTACAGCGGCGCCGTAAGCACACCAGAAGCCTGCGGCAAGGGTGCTGCGCCACGTGAAGAGGCTTGAAGCAACCCCGAAGGGAACCGGAAGAAATGGCCCGATCCCCAACTAATGTCCGATTGTCAGTAAATCCACACTCGTAGCGAGCGCCTCCAATGACGGCACCCGTGCCCTGGAGTCTGGCCTGGAGCGAAGACGGGGAGCTGGCTCCCCAGGATCGCTTTGATCTTTTGCAAAGCCTGGTGGCTAGCGAATGCGAGAGCGTGCAGCCCAGTTTGGTGGTGGCTGTGGAGCGGCTCAGTGTGCAGCAGCTGACGTTGCTCTCGAGCGAACTCTCCACCGAGGGGCTCACCGGCTTGTGTGCCTGAGCCCCGCATGAACCGGATCAGTCGCGGGAGCGGCTGATCTGCAGTTCGCGATTCATCACCTTCAGGCGCTTCAGGCCCTGGAATACGTCCTCGGGCATGCCCTGGGGCAGGTCGACCAGGCTGTGGGCGTCAAAGATCTGAATGCGACCGATGCTGCGGCCGTTCAGACCAGCCTCGTTGGCAATGGCGCCAACGATGTTGCCGGGCTTGACGCGATCGCGCCAGCCCACCTCGATGCGGAAGCGCTCCATGCCGGATTCCGGCGGGCCGGATTGCTCGCGGGGCCCGCGGCGGCCGCCGGGACCAGGACGCTCCTGACGGCGAGGGTCGCGTATCCCATCGCGGCCACCCTCGCGCCGGTCGTCGCGGCCGCCGCCGGCCTGGCGAATCCAGCTTTCATCGCCTTGCACCAGCAGCGGTTGGTTGCCCACCACCATCTGCAGGGCTGCAAGAGCCAACTGCTCGGGGGTGGCGCCGCTTTCCTGCCCCACGCGCTGCACGATTTCTGAGAGCAGGGCGCGCTCTTCATCGCGGCCTTCGGTGGCGAGGCTGTCGCAGAGGCGCTGGCGCAGGCGATCCAGGCGGCTCTGGTTGATGGTGGCGTTGCTGGGGATCGGCATCGGCTCGATCGGCCGGCCCACCGCCCGCTCCAAGCCGCCGAGGAAGCGGCGCTCCCGCGGTGTGACAAACAGAATCGCGTCCCCGCTGCGGCCGGCGCGGCCGGTGCGGCCCACCCGGTGCACGTAGGCCTCGGAATCAAACGGGATGTCGTAGTTCACCACCAGGGTGATGCGATCCACATCGAGGCCGCGGGCTGCCACATCGGTGGCCACCAGCACGTCCACGGTGCCGCTCTTGAGCCGCTCGATCGTGCGCTCCCGCTGGCTCTGGGCCACGTCGCCGTTGAGCACAGCCACGTCGTAACCCTTGGCCTCGAGAGCCTCCGCCACGGTGACGGTGATTGCCTTGGTGCGGGCAAAGATGATCACCCCCTCCTTGGTTTCCGACTCCAGCACCCGGGTGAGGGCCTCGAGTTTCTGGGGACCGTTCACCGTGATGAAGCGCTGGCGAATCCGGCTGGAATCGGCGCCTTTGGTTTTGATCGTGACCTCAGCGGGATCGTTGAGGTATTTGTGCGAGATGCGCCGGATTTCGGGCGGCATCGTGGCGGAGAAGAGAACCACCTGGCGCTGGCTGGGCAGCTGCTCGAGCACCCACTCCACGTCGTCGATGAAGCCCATGCGCAGCATCTCGTCGGCCTCATCGAGCACCAGGCTGCGCAGGCCGCTGAGATCGAGGGTGCCCTGGCGCATGTGGTCCATCACCCGGCCGGGGGTGCCCACCACGATCTGAACGCCGCGCTTGAGCCGCACGATCTGATCGCGGAAATCGGAACCGCCGTAGAGGGGGAGCACGCGCAGATGCGGCATGTTCACCGCGTAGCTCTTGAAGGCGTCGGCCACCTGGATGGCCAGCTCACGGGTGGGGGTGAGCACCAGCACCTGCGGGGTGCGCTGGTGGGCATCAAGGGCCGCCAGCATCGGCAGGGCAAAGGCAGCGGTTTTGCCGGTGCCGGTTTGGGCCTGACCCACCAGGTCGCGGCCGAGCAGCAGCTCGGGGATGGCGGCCTTCTGAATCGGGGAAGGCTCCTCGTAGCCGATGGCGGTGAGCGCATCGAGCAGCTCAGGCGCGAAGCCAAAGCTGGCGAAGCCCGTGGGTTTGGCGGGGATCACGGTGGTGCTCACCTCCACCGGTTCATCGCTCGCGGCGGCGACGCTGCTCGCAACATCGAGGGCGCTCAGATCCACCGCAATGTTCTCGGCGTTCTGCTGGTCTGTGGACTCTGTCTCGACGGCGATCTGTTGAGCGAGCTCGGATGGCGCAGAGACGTGGTCTTCTGTCTGCACGCGCTGCTCTGTGTGGACGCGTTGATCCACAGAGCTGTCGAGGCTCTCACAAAGGTTCTGGGTCACGTTTTGAATGGCTGGGCCTGGAAATGTCCTTCGTCGACAGGCCGGCAGACACCCTGGTAATGAAGCGGACGTGCTTCGAATAACTGCCTTGCCCTTACACAAAGGGTCTCGATCTCAACCTAACACTTCACCTGAACTGACTTCGCCAACCCGTTGGTAGTCATCGGCGATCCGTTCGATGTCGTCTTCACTGAGCAGCGCGCCCCGTTGCACTTCCACGATCAGCAGATCTTGATCACCAGCGCTGGCGCGGTGCAGGGCGCCGCAGGGGATGAGCAGGGTGCAGCCGGGTGTGGCTTCGTGGCTCTGGGTGCCGCAGAGCAGGGTGCCGTTGCCAGCTACCACCACCCAGTGCTCGCTGCGGTGGTGGTGGCGCTGCAGGCTGATGCGCTGGCCGGCGCGAATGCAGAGGCGTTTCACCAGGTAGCCCTCGCCGCTGCCCAGCGGTTCAAACCAGCCCCAGGGGCGCTCCACCACGTTGGTCATGGGCCTGACGCTAGGTGGGTTGGACGGGCGTGACCAGCAGCACTCGCCTCCGGGCCCGGGTGAGCCCCGTGTAGAGCAGGCGCGGATCGCTGTGGCGGCTGGGGGGCAGCAGCAGCAACACCTCGCCGTACTGGCTGCCTTGGGCTTTGTGCACGGTGAGGGCCAGGGCCGGTTCGGCCCCCGCCAGCCGGGCCGGATGCAGGAGGCGCCCAGCGCTCATCAACACCAGACGCTGACCCTCACGCTCCACCAACACGCCGATATCCCCATTGGCCAGCTCCTGCTCCGGGCGGTTGAGACGGTTGAGCACCGGCGTGCCCAGGGGCCAGCGCTCCACGGGGGCTCCCAATGCAGAACCAAGCAGGGCGCGGTGCAGGGCTTCCACCCCCCAGGGCCCCTGGCGCAGCGGGCTCAGAGCGATGCGCTCCTCTAAAGCCTCCAGCAGAGCGGCGCTGTCTTCAGGATCTACCTGCTCTCCCTGCCAGCGCAGCGCTTGGCTGAGCTTCCGCAGCCGTTGCTGCTGCTCCCGCAAGGGCTGCAGCACAGCTGGTGGCAGCTGGGCAAGAGGTGCCTCCAGCCATTGCAGGTTGGCGTCTGGCGGTAGCTGCTCCAAGTGCGGCCGCAGGACTTCGAGCGGCTCGCCGGCGTTGGGTTGCGGTTGGCGCAGGGCGGAAGCCACGGCGGCGATGGCGCCGTTGTTGCGGTAGGTGGTTGTGAGTTCGATCACGGCGGATCCCAGCTGCTTGCGGCAGGCGGGGCGGCAGAGCTCCTCGAGCACGGCTCCGGTGCCCACCGGCGGCAGTTGGCCCGCATCGCCCACCAGCAGCAGGCGAGCCGTGGGGGGCAGTGCGCTGAGCAGGGAGCTCATCAAGGGCAGATCCACCATCGAGAGCTCATCCACCACCAGCAGATCCAGCTCCAGCGGCCGCCGGGCATCGCGGCCAAAGCGGTTGCTGCCCCGGGCCTCCAGCAGGCGGTGCAGGGTGGAGCAAGGCAGTGTTGGTGTGCCGCTGAGCGCTGCGCTCAGGCGCGCGGCCGCCTTGCCGGTGGGGGCCGCCAGCTGAATGCGGAGCTGAGGCTCGATCGCCAGGGCTGCCTCGAGCATCCGCACCACGGTGGAGGTTTTGCCGGTGCCCGGTCCGCCGAGCAGTAGCACCAGTTGGCGTTGCAACAGGGCCTCGGTGGCTGCCAATTGCTGCGCGTCGAGGCCGGCCGTCGCTGCTGCGGCCAGGGCCTTGTTCAGAGCGCTTGCGCTGGGGGCGGGGCTGAGCGGTGTGGATGCCCGCGCGATCACCTCGCTGAGGCAGCGCTGCAACTGCTCCTGCCAGCGCCGCCAGCGCAGCCAGGGGCCATCGCGCACGACCAGCGCTTCATCAGGCCAGGGATCGGCGTCGCTGGCCGGGCAGCTCAGCTCCTTCGCCTCGACCAGCCAGCCGCTGGCGGCCAGGGCCTCGAGGCATCCCTCGGGCAGCTCGGCTTGGCGGAGATCGAGCCCCAGCTCGCTTTGCTCCAGCGCCTCGATCAAGGCGCCGATCAGCGGCTGCAGCAGCGCTGGATCCACGCCGGCCGCTGGTGGTTGGCGGCGCAACAGTGTGTCGTGCAGGGCAGCGGCGAGCGCGCTCATGGCTGGCCCTCCCGCAGCAGCGCATCCAGGGCGAGCAGGCGCTCCAGAGGTGGGGTGTCCACCAGCACGCCCGGAACGCCTGCTTCCGGATTTGCCACAGGGCCAGGCACGCCCCGCAGGAACACGTAGGCGTAGCCGCCCAGGTGTTCGGCGGGGTCGTAGCCCGGTAGGCGCCAGCGCAGGTAGCGGTGCAGAGCCACCGAATACAGATGGGCCTGCAGGGGGTAGTGGCTGCGCACCATCAGCTCGGCCATGGCGGGTTGCTGGTAGTCGGCCGGGCCGCAGGCCACCACTTGGCCTTGGCTGCCTTTGCGACCCAGCCAGTTGCTCTTCCAGTCGGCTACCCACCAGCGCTGCTGCCACTGGAACACCAGATCGATCGAGCCGGTGAGGAAGCCGCGGCTGGCCACCTGCAGGCCGCGCAAGTGCCGGCCGTACTCGGCCCCGAAGCGGCCGCCGGGATGCTGTTCAAAGGCCGCGGCCAGGCCGCTGCTGCGCACCAGACGATCGGACGCCACGTGGGCCAGGGGCAGATCGAAGTTGAGTTCGCTCAACCAGCTGCCGCTGGCCAGATCCATCAGCCGGCAGGCGCCCAGTGCACCCCCCAGCGGACTGTGCACCAGTTGCACCAGCCCCTCGAGCAGCGGCTCCAGCAGCTCCGCCTCCAGGCCGGCGCGCTCCAGCTCCTGCACCAGTAGCGGTTGGCTGGCTTTCGGGTCGCCTGCCAGCTGCGCGAAATCGAGCTGCTCGAGCATGCGGTGCAGCGCATCACCAGGACCGGCGCCGCGGGGGAAGTGGGCCAGTGGGCCCAGGGCCGGCCAGAGAGAGCTGGCGGCTGGAGCGGCGGCGACGTCGCTGTCGTCTGGGGTGGTGAGGGCATCGCTGTCACGGCCTTCGTCCTGGGCCTGGGGCGGCAGCGCTGCTTCGGCGTGGGCCCAGGCGGAATAGCTGGCGCGGCCCCAGCGGCTATCGAGCGGGCGGTTTGGGGTGGGGCCCAGCTGCAGCGCTCCCCGTTCGGGATCGGGGCGCCAGGGACGCTCCGCTGGCGGCAGCGGCGTGGGATCGATCGTGTGGAGTTCGGGCAGCTCGGGTTGCTCCAGCCAGGGGCTGAGCGGATTGCCGGCTTCGGCGTGTTCGGCTCCAGGCCAGGCGAGCACCAGCAGGTGTTGGGCGCGGGTGCAGGCCACGTAGGCCAGGCGTTCGGCTTCCTGCAGCTGGGCTTCGTAGTCCTGGGCGGCGGCGGCGCGGCCGGGGCCCCAGTAGGGATTGAGGAGCAGATCCAGGCGGGGTTCGGTGCTGCCGGGCGGCAACCAGCGCCGCCCCAACCGCTGGGCGCCGGCGCGGGCCGGAGCTGGTGCTTTCCAGAGGTAGGGGCAAACCACCACCGGATATTCCAGGCCTTTGCTGCGGTGCACCGTCACCACCGCAATCGCGGACTGGGCCGCATCGCTGCGGCAGAGGTGGGCATCGGGTGGGTCGCGCTCCTCCTGCAGCCGCAGGTTGCGCAGCCAATCCGCTGCCGCCACCGCCCCCAGCCCCTGGCTGTGCATCTGCTCCTGCACCAGCTCGGCCGCCTGTTGCAGATCCGCCAGGGCGCGGCCCCGCAAGGAGAGCTGGGCCAGCCCATCGGCCGCGAGCAGTTCGGCGAGTACGCCGGTGAGCCCCAGGCGCGGCAGTTGCTGCGCCCATTGGCTCAGATCGGCCGCCAGCTGATCCCAGCGCTCGGGTGGGCTGCTGCGCAACTCCTCCGCTGGCCAGCCCAGCAGGGCTGAGGCCGCCAGCAGCCGTTGGCGGCCGGGATCCCCCGGGCTTGACAGGGCATCGAGCAGCCGCTGCAGAGCAGTGGCCCCCACGGTTTCGAACACATCGCCGCGGCTCACCAGCCGGCTGGGCAACTGCCGCTGCTCCAGGGCGGCGCGCAGGCTCTCGGCCTGGCTGTGACGGCCCACCAAGAGGCAGAGATCACCGGGTTGCAGCACCCGCTCGCTCTCGCCCTGCCGCAGCAGCAAGCGCCGCTCCAGCAAGGCCTGGCACCAGGCCGCCACGCGGCTTTCGAGCTGGGCTGGCTCCACGGGCAGGGTTTGCAGAGGCGATTCGCCCGCCGCCAGCAGCAGCTCGCCCTTGCGGGCCTTGGCCTCCACGGCGGGCACGTCCAGGCCGGAGCGCACCAGGCCGGGCCGCATCAGGGCATTGAGCCCCGCCACCAGGGCCTCGCTGGAGCGGCGGTTTTCGGTGAGGCCGTAGCTGGTGCTGGCCGCCGCCGCCGCCTGGCGATAGGTGGCCAGTTCGCCGCCGCGGAAGCGGTAGATCGCCTGCTTGGGATCGCCCACCATCACCAGCAAGTGCTGCGAGCCGGCGCCGGTGAAGGCCTTCTGCAGGATGCGCCACTGGATCGGGTCGGTGTCCTGGAATTCATCGATCAGGGCGGCGCGGTAGCGCTGGGCCACGGCCGCCAGCAGCGGCGACTCACTGCTCTGGGGATCCGGGCCTGGATCGAGCGCTTCGAGCAGCTGACCGAAACCCATCTGGCCGCTGCGTTCGCGCCGGCGGGCCAGCTCGCTGCGGCCACAATGGGCGAAGTGCAGCAGCGCCAGTTCCGCCGGCCCATCCACCAACGCGGCGATCGCCTCCATCAATGGACGCTGCGGCAGTGACACCCCATCGCCATGGGCCAGCGCCGCCACCTTGCAGAAGCTGCCGGGGTGGAAGTAGCCGAGCAGATCGCTCTGACTGAGCACCTCCTGATAGCTCGGGGCTGCGCTGGGATCGGGCCGGCCATCGAGCCAGGTCTGCACCCGCTCGAGCTTGTCGGGTTTGGCTTTGAGCCGGTAGGGCTTAGGAGCGATCCCCAGGCTTTTCAGCTCGCGGGCCGCGGCGGCCAGATCGTCTTCCAGGGCGGTGCTGTGCTCCAGCCATTCCTGGTGGAAGCGCTGCCAGAGCTGTGGCCAGAGGGCCTCGAGCTGCGGGGCCAGCGGCGCCTCGCTGCTCAGCTCCGGTGGCAGGGGATCGAGAGCCAGGGCGGGGTCGCCATCGAGGCTGCCCAGCAGCGCGGTGAGCTGCTCGGGGGTGACATGCCGCTGGCGCAGACCCGCCAACAGGCCTGCTGGAAGGGGCAGCACCTGGCGGCTCCAGTAGTCGTGCACCAGCTCGGCGCGGCGCTCGCGGCCTTCGCTCTCCAGGCTCACCGCCGGCCCCAGGCCCGCCTCAAGCGCCTGGCGCTGCAGGGTGCGCCGGCAGAAGCCATGGATGGTGGTGATGTCTGCGCGATCGAGCTGCTCGAGCGCCAGGAGCAAGCGGCCGCGCAGCAGTGCGGGTGGGTTGGGGCCCAGGGCTTCGAGCCATGCCGCCAGGGGGGCATCGCCGGGTGTGGCGGCACTGCCGGGCTCGAGCAGCTGCAGGGCCTCCTGCAGCCGGCGGGCGATGCGATCGCGCAGCTCCGCGGCCGCCGCATCGGTGAAGGTGACCACCAGCAGTTGCTCCACCGTGAGCGGTGCGCTGCCCTCGCTGAGCAGGCGCAGCACCAGGTGAGCGAGAGCGAAGGTTTTGCCCGTGCCCGCACTCGCCTCCAGCAAGCGGATGCCCGGGCTGAGGGGCATGGCGTTGGCATTGAAGCGGAGCAGGCTCATGCCTTCACCTCCTGGCGCCGCTCCAGCAGGGGCCCGTGTAAGGCCAGGGCCAGGGCCTCGAGTTCCGGCGTGAGCAGTTGCTCGAGCGGCAGATCGGCGCCGAAACACACCGCCTGCACCGGATCGCGCCGTTCCCCCCGCTGCATGGCGTTGCCCTCCCAGGCGGCCAGGGCTGCGCTCCAGCGGCGGTGCTCGGCCGCGGCTGCATAGGCCCAGCCGGTTTCTGGAGGCAGAGGCCAGCATTGATGCCGGTGTGGGCCGTGCCAGTGGCGCAGTTGCTCCAGCTGTGCGGCGGCTTCGGCGGCGGGCAGGGCTTCCAGCCGCTCCAGCACCCGGAAGCGGTGGCCATCACGGCCCACCAGGGCGGCGCCAGTGGGGGCCTGGCCGGCGGCGCAGGCGAGCAGCAGCTCCAGCCAGAGCACCAGCCGCTGCGGTGTGCGCGGTTTGGCGGTGTGAACGAGCACCAGCTGGCGGCTGCGCCATGGCAGCTCTGCCGCCAGCCCATCCCAGCTGGCTGGGCGCAGCTGCGGCTCTCCGAGCAGTTCCAGGCAGCTGCTCAGGGCCAGCCAGCGCTGCTCGAGCTGCTGCACCTCCAGCTCACCGGCGGCCAGCTGTGGGAGCAGGCCTGTGCCCCGTTCCAGCTGCGGCCAGTCGGGCAGGGCCGGCGGCAACGGGTCGAGCTGTTGGCGCAGCAGCGCTGATCGCTCCCGCTCCCCCAGCTCCAGGGCATCGCGATCGAGCACGGGATGATCGAACTCGCGGGGGCGCAGGCCCAGGCCTTCCAGCCAGCTGCGCTGTGGTTGCTCGATCCATTGGCGCAGTGCACTCCAGGCTTGCTCTGGCGTCGACGCCGGCTCGGGCTCCTGAGGCTGCGCAGCCAGGGCGCTGAAGGCGAGCCCCCGCGCGGGCGGTGCCGCCAGCCCCTGCTCGAGCTGTTGGCGAGCCTGCAGCAGGCGGCGATCGCAGCTGGCGGGCGGCCAGGGCTCGGAGGGCAGGAAATTGGCGCGCTCGAGCGGGTTGGCACAGTGCACCCGCAGGGGCAGTTGCGGCAGTTCGCGGCTGAGCCACTCCAGCCATTGCCGCACCGGTGTGGAGGCCTCGAGCGCTTCTCCGGTGCGCTCATCGCGGTTGCTCCAGCTCACCAGCAGGTGCTGCCGCGCCGACAGCAGGCTCTCGAGCAGCACGTAGCGGTCTTGATCACCGCTGCTCGGATCCCCCAGCTGGCGTTGTTGCTCGAGCAGGTGGAATCCGGGCCGCTGCCGCTGGCGCGGGAAGGCACCGGCATCCAGGCCCATCAGCACCACCACCTTGTGGGGAATGGCGCGCATCGGCTCGAGGGCGCTGATCGTGAGGGCGCCGGAGCGATGCCCGAAACGGCCGCTGCCCTCGCTCAAGCGCTCCCCCAGCAGCTCCGCCACCACCGGCGCTGCCAGCTCCAGCGCGCTGGCCTCCGCTACTGCTTTCCAGTCGGCCAGGGCGGCATGAATGCTCTGCAGCTCCCAGGCCCGCTCCCCGCCTTCGGCGAACAAGGCGTTGAGCAGCTGCCGCAGGCCCGTGATCCATTCCGCCGGTGTGCGCGGTTTCCCGAGCCAGCGCAGCTGCTGCAACAGGGCCCGCAGCAAGGCGATCCAGCGTTGCTGTTGCTCGAGGCTGCCCTCCATCGCCAGCGGGGCACAGTTGCCGGGAGCCAGGCCCGGCTGCTCTGGCAGCACCAGGCCGAGCACGAGGCGATCAAGGGCCCACTCCAGGCTGTGGCTGTCGCCGCCGCCGCGATCCGCGCCATCGAGCCCCCAGCGGAAGCCGGCCTCCTGCAGCACCCGGCTGGTCGCAGCGGCATCATCTCCGGTGAGCCCCTGGGCTTCGAGCAAGGGCGTGCACGCCAGCAGCCGCTCCAGAGCTGAAGCGGTGAAGCGCTCTCCCCCCAGCTGCAGCAGCTCGAGCAGCCCCTGGCTGATGCCCGCCTCGCTCTGCTGGCTGCGGTCGGTGAGGCGCCAGGGCAAGGACACGCCGGTGGCGCTGCTATCGCCAAACACCGCCCCCACCAGCGGCGCGAAGGCTTCCACCTGGGGGGTCATCACCAGGATGTCGCGCGGTTCGAGGTTGGGATCGGCCGCGAGCAGCTGTAGCAAGCGATCCCGCAGCACCTGCAGCTGGCGCAGCCGGCCGGGGCAGGCATGGAACTCCAGCGAGCTGTCCCCGGGTAGGGCCTGCAGCGCTTCGGGGGCTTCACCGTCAGCCTGACCGCTTGCCAGCCGCTCCTGCAGTTGCTCCAGCAGTGAGGCGGGGCGGCCCTGGTCGGCGGCCACGGCGGCGGGTGCAAAGAACAGATCGCCTTCGCGCGATTCCCCCAGCTGGCTCTCGCCACTGCCTTCGAGCAGCTGTTGAAATTCAGCCCCCAGCCGCCCGAATCGCGCCTCCAGCCCAGGCACCTCCAACAGCCAGTCGCTGCTCAAGGGATCGCGGCTGCCGGCGCCTTCACGCCGCTGCCAGAGATCGCGGCAGGGAGTGAGCAGATACAGCTCCACGGCCTGGCAGGCCGAGATCGCCTGGAGCAACTCCACCTGTACCGGCGCCAGGCTGCTCAGACCAAAAAGCCGCAGCGGCTGTGCGTTGCGGGTCTCTGGCCGCCAGCCTTGCTGCAGCCGGCGGATCAGAGCTAGGGCCCTCAGTCCAAAGGGTTCGCATGGGAGCGCCTCCGCCAGGCTGCGCACCAGCAGTGGTTGCCAGAGCAGCGCCGGGGCGAGGGGCTGGCCGCGGCTATCCACGGCGTTGCCCTGTAGCCAGGCCTCGAGCATGGCCGGGCGATAGAGGCCGTAGTCGTCGATGGCATCGGCGATGGCGCGGGCCAGCTGCCAGAGGGGGCGATCGAGCTGGCGCAGCGGGCTGTGGCCCTGGCGCTGCTGCAGCCAGCGCTGCAGAGGTGAGGCCTCTGGCTGCTCAAGCAGGGCGGGCAACTGCTCCAGCAGCGGCCACACCAGGTTCTGGGCTCGCCACGGGTCTGGCCCGGTGGCCTGGCTTTCGCCGAGCCATTGATCCACCAGTTGGCGCAGCTGACTGGTGGGGAAGGGAAAGCGCAGGTTGGCGGCGATGCCGGCGCTCAGGCCCGTGGCGATCTGCTCCCCCAGCCAGCGGCTGGTGGGCCAGGTGTTCACCACCACCTGCACCTGCTCCAGCGGCCCGGGGGGCTCCAGCTCCAACTGGGCCGCCAACACCTGGGCCAGCAGTTCGGCGCGATTGCTGCGATACAGCGTGAGCAAGGCTCAGCCCAGGGCTACAGCCGGCTCCGGTGCACGGGCGCGGAAACCGGGTAGTGGCGAGGCCTGCTCGGCCCGCAGACCGGGAACAGCAATCACCGCCTGGGTTTCCGGGCAGTAGGCGCTCAGATCACCGCCGTAGCAGGCGCCCGTGTCCACCATCACGATGTGATGGAGCCGGCGCACGTGGGGGCCGGGGGTGTGGCCGATCACCACATCACCGAAGCGGCCGTCGTAGTTCTGCCAAAAATCGAGCCGCACCCGCAGATCCGGCTGCCAGGTGCTCGGATCAAAGCCGGCATGGGTCGCGACCCAGCCTTCACCCCAATAGGCCAAAGGCAGGTGCTGCAGCCGCTCCAGCCATTGGCTGCAACGCTCTTCTCCCAGCTGGCGGTAGGTGTCGCAGCCGGCCAGGCGACGCTCGGCCTGCCAGCTGCCGCGCTGCAGGCCGCTGATCAGGTCTTGTTCGTGGTTGCCCCGCAGCCACACCGCGCGGCCCGATTCCACCAGGCCCCAGATGCGCTCCATGCTGGCTTCGATGCCAGGGCCACGATTGATCGCATCACCGCAGAAGATCAGCCGGTCGCCAGCGGGAAGCCGCAGCAACAACTGCTCGAGGGCGTCAGCGCAACCATGAACGTCACCGATCACCCAGTGGTGAGAGCGGCGATTGGAGGACGTCATGCAGACGGCGCGTTGCATCCAGTCTTGCCATTCGGCGGTGGTTCTGTCACCCCTGCAACGCCATTAACCTGCCGGCAACCACGCCAGCGCTGATGGATAGCCAGCCCACGGATCCGCGCACCCTGTCGGTAGGGCAGCGGGTTTCGATCCTGGTGAAAGCGCTCGATGGGGCCAAGCGCACCAATGAGGCGCTGGCGAATTGCAGCAACGGCGATCAGATGGTGGAGGTGCTGCTCGATGCCTCCCGCAAGCTCGGCCTGGGGCTCACGCGCGCGGAGCTCACCCGCACCCCGCCCATCCGCGATTGGATCTGGTGGAAGAACAAGGAGGCCTTGCTCACCATCGGCGATGCCAAACCCCGCTACCAGCAGGACGGCGATCAGGGGCGTCCGGCTGATAACGCTGAGGGCTCCGGTGAGCCGCCGCGCAAGAAGTTTCTCGGGTTGTTCTGAGCGCGCCGTGCCTCAGGCCGCGCTGGCCAAGGCGTCGGGGATGGAGGCGCTGGGAGCTTCAAAGCTGCCCTTGGCCACGAACTCCAGGCGCAGCTTCATGAACTCGATGAACTTGGCGTCGGTAGACACCACCGCAGCCGCCGGTTGGGGCACCTGATCGGCGATCGCCTTCAGTTCGGGGGCGTTGAGGAAGGCCGGACGCTTCACCAGCCAGAAATCGATCTCCTTGCCCTGTTCGCCGTAGTTGCGCACCCGCTCGCGCAGCACCTCATCGAGGGGCTCCTCCACCGTGAGGAAGGTCTCGCTGGCGGCCACGAAGTGGTACTGGGTCATGAACTGGTGCTGCCGAACAGGGGTTCCCGGCGGGGATTCTGAACTAAAGCCTTCATCTGCCGCACCGCCTCCTCCAGGCCCACCGCCAGGGCGCGGGCCACGATCGTGTGGCCGATGTTGAGCTCTTCCATCCCCTCGATCGCCGCCACCGGCTCCACGTTCTGATACGTGAGGCCATGGCCGGCATTCACCCGCAGACCGAGGCTGCGGGCGATGAAGGTGCCTTCGGTGAGGCGGGCCAGCTCCAGCGGTTGTTGCTGCCAATCGGCTTCGGCGTAGGTGCCGGTGTGCAGCTCAACCCAGCGGGCAGCGGTGGCGCGGCAGGCCTCGAGCTGGCTGGTTTCGGCATCTACAAACAGGCTCACGCCGATTCCAGCTTCCTGCAGGCGACCCACCAGGCCCTTGAGGGGCTCCAGCTGGCCGGCCACATCCAGGCCGCCCTCCGTGGTCACCTCCTCACGCTTCTCCGGTACCAGGGTCACCATGTCGGGGCGGATGCGCAGGGCGATCGCCTCCATCTCCGCGGTGGCAGCCATCTCAAGATTGAGGCGGCTGCGCACAGTCTGGCGCAGCAGCTCCACGTCTCGGTCTTGGATGTGGCGGCGGTCTTCGCGCAGATGCACGGTGATGCCATCGGCGCCGCCCAGTTCCGCCAGCAGCGCGTAGCTCACCGGATCGGGCTCCACGGTGCGGCGGGCTTGGCGCACGTTGGCGATGTGATCGATGTTCACGCCAAGGCTGGCCATGGCATCGGGGGCGTCTGGCCGGATCCTATGGATGGGGCTGCAGCGGCCGCAGGGGGAAGTGCCTGCCCGCGGCGAGTGGCGCGGGGTTCAGCTCCTACGTTGAATGCAACGGATTGGCCGAGCAGGCCGCGAGACGGTGGCGACGGCGTCCAGTCAGCTGAGTAAGCGCGAACAGAGCCTCTGCAACGGCATCAGCCCCTGGCTGTCGCCGCTGGCGATGGTGGCTACCCAAGACGTGGCCCTCAAAGGTTTCTTCCGCCGGCTGCATGTGATCGGCCGTGAGCATCTGCCCCTGAGCGGTCCGGTGTTGATGGCCCCTACCCACCGGGCCCGCTGGGATGCGCTGATGCTTCCCTACGCCGCCGGCCGGCGGGTGAGCGGACGCGACTGCCGCTTCATGGTCACCCTCGATGAAATGAAGGGGCTGCAGGGTTGGTTTCTGCACCGGCTCGGTTGTTTCCCGGTGAATCAGCTCAAGCCGCAAACCGCCACCCTCCGCTACGCGGTGGATCTGCTCGAGGCCGGTCAGCAGCTGGTGGTGTTTCCGGAGGGCCGGATCATGCGTGAACCGGGCCCGATTCGCTTGATGCAGGGGTTGTCGCGGTTGGCGCTGCTGGCCGCGGCCCACGGGCTGGATGTGCCGGTGCTTCCCATCGGGATTGCCTACGGCAGGGCCATTCCCCGCTTCGGGGATTCGGCTGCCCTGGCCTTCGGGCCGCCGCTGCACGTGCAGGGCCACGGCCGCGAGGCAGCGATGCGCTTCAGCCAGCAGTTGGCGGCTGCGATGGCGGCCGCTGAAGCTCGGGCGCTGGCGGTGGTGGGCCGCAGCGCCGCTGAGGGTGGCTTTGCAGCGCCCGTAGAGTTTTCCAACGTCTGACTTGTTGCCGTGCGTCGGCCGATCGCCGCTCTTGCCCTCAGCGCCCTGGCGTTGGTCACCCCCAGCCTGGCTTCGCTGCCCGTGCGCGCTCAGCAGGAGCCTGAGAAGGTGCTCGAATCCACCACCTCCGGCCTGAACCTGGCGGCGGTGCAAGCCAAGGTGGCCCAGGGTGATGCGGCCGCGGCGGCCGGCAAGCTCAGCCAGGCCAAAACCGATTACGACCAAGCTCTGGAGGCGGCCACCTATCTGGTGAGCGCCTACCGAAACCTCTCCGGTGCCTTCCGCGGCCTCGATGCCCGCATCCCCCGCGAGATGGATCAAAAGGGGCGTGAGGCCACCGAACTGCAGGCCAACATCGAGCTGCGTCTCGCCGCGCTGCTGCGCCGCATGAACCAGCCCCAGGTGGCCGTTCCCCTGCTGGTGCGGGTGGTGCAGCGCATGTCGCCCACCAGCCCCCAGGGCCAGAAGGCCTACCAGAGCCTGGTAGAGCTCGGCTTTGTGGCCACCCCCTACACCGCCGCCACCGCTGCTCCGGCAGCCCAGTGATCGCGGCGCTTACATTCCCTGATCAGCCCGCTCCCCGACGCTTTTAGCGATGGTCCATCCCGACCAGGTGAGAGCTGCCATCACCCAGGCCCTGCCGGATGCCCGTGTTGAGGTGGAAGACCTCACCGGCGGCGGCGATCACCTGCAGGTGACGGTGGTCTCCACCGCCTTCGACGGCCTGAGCCGCGTCAAGCAGCACCAGCTGGTGTACGGCGCGCTGCGCAGCGAACTGGCCAGCGAGGCCATTCACGCCCTGGCCCTTCAGACCTCCACTCCCACCGCCTGATCCATGGACGCCTCCACCAAGCAACGCATCGAACAGCTGATCGGCAGCAGCCCGGTGTTCGTGTTCATGAAGGGCAACAAGCTGATGCCCCAATGCGGCTTCAGCAACAACGTGGTGCAGATCCTCAACGCTCTGGCAGTGCCGTTCGAAACCTTCGACGTGCTCTCCGACCCGGAGGTGCGTCAGGGAATCAAGGAGTTTTCCGATTGGCCCACCATTCCCCAGGTGTATGTCAACGGGGAGTTCATGGGCGGATCCGACATCCTGATCGAGATGTACAACTCCGGCGAATTGCGCGAAAAGCTGGCGGTGGCTCTGGCCTGAGGCCGCCCGCGGGGCCGGATCAGTTCCGGCCTGTTTCGTAAAGGGTGCTCATGTCATCGCCGGGGCCGATGAAGCTGGAGGGATCCATGATCCAGCGATCCACCAGCTCTTCCAGGCGCCGTTGGGTGAGCGCATCGAGCACAGCGGTTTTGCGCAGGGCGTGCAGGTAGCCGTCGGCGTAGAGGCGCAGCTCCGCTGGGCTGTGGTAGCGGCTCGCCAGCGACTGGCAAGCGTCACAGAGCGACTGGAAGTGGCGGATGGCGTCGGGGTGTTGCAGAGCGGTCATGACAGGACCGGATGGGACAGCTGGCAAGGCATCGCCTGATACCACTCTGGCCAGGAAAACAGGGATAGCGTAGGCAGAACCATGGAGAACCAGGTGGAATCCTCCGCTGTCGGCTCCACAACCAGCGGCCTCGCTGCTGCACCCAACGGTGCCGAGACAACCCTGAAGCGTGTGTTGGTGGTTGATCCCCACCCCACACTGCGCACCGTGCTGGCCCAGCGCCTGCGTCAAGACGGCTACCTGGCCGCAGCCGTGTCCACGGCAGCCGAGGCCGTGGCCCTCTGCGACGACCTCACGCCCGATCTGCTGGTGGCAGCGGAACTGCTGGAAGAAACCACAGCGTTGAAGCTGGCCGCTCAGCTGCGCTGCCCGGTGATGGTGCTCACCGCCCGCTCCGGCTCAGAGCCCGTGGTGGCCCTGCTCGATGCCGGCGCCGACGATGTGTTGCGCAAGCCCTTCGGCCTGGAGGAGCTGGCCGCTCGCAGCCGCTCACTGCTGCGCCGCAGCCGCAGTGGGCTGCAGGAACGGGTGTGTGTGGGGCCGCTGGAGGTGCACTTGTTGCTGCGCCAGGTGACGCTGCGCGATCAGCCCGTAGAACTGAGCCCTCGGGAGTTTGCGCTGCTCTGTGCCCTGCTCATGCCACCGGGTGTGGTGCGCAACCGCAGCGAACTGCTGCGCATGGCCTGGCCACCGTTCAGCGGTGGGCCTCGCTCGGTGGATACGCAGGTGCTCACCCTGCGCCGCAAGCTCGAGCAAGCCGGCCTCGGCGAAGGCGGCGGTATTGAAACCGTGCGACAGCAGGGGTATCGCTTCAGCCTGGATACGATCCCGGCGGACTCGGGATCGACCGACTCCAGCCGAGCTGCCATGCCAGCGCTGCCCTGATCAGCGCTGCAGCATCACCACTCCGACCACGCCCTCAGCAGCCAGCCCAAGCGTGCAAAGCACTGCTAGGAGCTGATACGTCCAGGGTGGGCTGATTCGGCCGATGGAGTTTGTGTCGAGGCCGGTTGCTTGGCTGAAGCGGCTCAGAAAATCATCGAAGGCTTGCACCCGCTGGGGGAGCAGGTAGGCCGAGCCGTCCTCTGTTCGCACATAAAACACGCGCCCGCCCTGGCTGGTGGCCACCGGTGTGAGGCCGGTGATCTGATCCCAAGGCAGCTGCCAGCCCCGGCGCAGCAGCCAGGCGCACCAGGCGGGATGCCCCACGCGGATACCCGTGGGGCTCAACTCCACCTGTTCACTCACCAGGGCCAGCACCACGGCCAGTCCCAGGGGCAGCGCCGCCGAGAGCCAAATGCGGAGTTCCGTTGGGGCTTGCACCGGGAGCGGCAGCACCAGCGCTAGGTAAAGGCTGATCAGCGTGAAGCGGATCAGCGGCGCCATCGGATAGCGATGCAGCGGCGCTGCTTCGGGCGTGCTGCTGAGGCTCATCGATCCTCGGCCGAACCGGGCAGGGGCTCTAGCAGTTCGGAGGGTTGGTAGCGCCCGCCGAAAACTTCCTGCTCGCGTCCTTTCCAGAACTCGCCCAGCCGCATCAGGTCGGCGTGGGCTTCCTGCAGCTTGTCCATGTAGTCCTGCGGGTCCATGGAAGCGCGCTCCTCCTTCAGCTTGGTGAGCCGCAGCAGCTGCAACATCCAGGGCTTGCTCAGTTCGCCGCGCTGCTCGAGATAGCGGGCCAGTTCAACGGAGCTGAGGTTGGCATCGCCGGGAGTGGGGGCGGCCATGGAGCTCTGGACGGAGAGTTGCGTCACCCTATGGAGAGGTGCGCCGCTGTTGTGAGTTCGGATGTCCGCGGAGCCCTGGTTGATCCGCCCGCCTGGGTGGCCGATGCGGTGGTGTGCCAGATCTTTCCCGATCGCTTTCGACGCAGTGGCCGCGTTCCTGAGCAACGGGGGCTGGTGCTGCAGCCCTGGGGTACGCCACCGGATGGGCAGGGTTTTCAGGGGGGCGATCTCTACGGCGTGATCGACGGGCTCGATCATCTGCAGCAACTCGGCATTACCTGCCTCTACCTCAACCCGATCTTCAGTTCGGCAGCCAATCACCGCTATCACGCTTACGACTACCTGCAGGTGGATCCGCTGCTCGGCGGCGATGCCGCCTTCGATGCCCTGGTGTTGGAGCTGAAGCGGCGGGGCATGCGCCTGATCCTCGATGGCGTGTTCAACCACTGCGGGCGCGGCTTCTGGGCGTTTCACCATCTGCTGGAGAACGGTGCCGCCTCGCCGTATGCCGATTGGTTCATCACCGAGCGCTGGCCGTTGAAGGCGTATCCGGCCGCTGGAGAGGCCTGCGGCTATCACAGCTGGTGGAGTGATCCGGCGCTGCCCAAGTTCAACCACGCCAACCCTCAGGTGCGCGAGCACCTGCTGGCGGTGGGTGAACACTGGCTGCAGCGCGGCATCGATGGCTGGCGGCTGGATGTGCCCGATGAAGTGGAAGCCGGCTTCTGGGTGGAGTTTCGCCAGAGGGTGCGCAGGCTCAATCCCGAGGCCTGGATCGTGGGTGAGATCTGGGGTGATGCGCGCCAGTGGCTGGGCGGCGAGCATTTCGATGGGGTGATGAATTACCGGGTGGCCTGGAGCACCCTGGGCTGGGTGGCGGATGGCCGCCTGCAGGAGGGGCATGCCCGCAGCTCGATTCCCTATAGCTGCATCAGCGGCGATCGCTACCGGCAGGTGCTGCGCGAAACCCTGGAGTGGTACCGGCCGCAGGTGAATCAGGCCCAGCTCAACCTGCTCGACAGCCACGACGTGCCGCGTGCGCTGCACATGCTTCAGGGCGATGTGGCCGCGTTGAAGCTGGCGTTGGTGTTGCTGTTCTGTTTGCCGGGGGTGCCGTGTGTGTACTACGGAACGGAGGCGGGTCTGAGTGGTGGGGCTGAGCCAGCGTGTCGAGAGGCCTTCCCCTGGGGGGATCCTGGTGATTGGCTGCACGATCTACGGCCGTTCATTGCCTCACTGGCGGCGTTGCGGCGGGAGCAACCGGCTTTGCGGGGGCCTGAGCTGGAGATCGAGCTGCTGCCAGGACCTGACGCAGAGCAGGGACTGCGCCTGCGGCGGGGTGCGGCAGGCGCTCCTGAGGCCGTGGAGCTGGTTGTGAACCGAAGCCGCCTGTCGACGTTGCAGCTGGCGCCTTCAACCGGGGTTGTGCTGTGGCCCCCTGCGTTGGCGGGCGGGGCACTGCCCTCTGTGCTCGAACCGCAGACGGCGTTGGTGCTGATGTCGACTGCTTCTCGCCGCTGAGCGATTGCGGTGAGCTCAGCAGCTACGAGTTTGAGGAATCGCCGGTGGAGGGATGTTGGGTTGAGCCAGACAAGTGCTCCCGCTCGAAGCGCTCGAGCCTGGACTCGATCGCAGGGAGCCGCGCGTTCTCTTTCTTCAGTTGCGCGGTCTCGCTCCTCAGCTGCTCGATGTTCTGCTCCAGCGCGTATCGCTGCACTTTCTTGTCGATCGTTGGATGCCAACTTGTTGTTCTATGGCCGCCGCCAGGGCGGCAGCGATGCAAGGAATTCCTGCTTGCTGCGGTAGATCGATGGCAGCGGCTCCTAGGTCTGAGACATTGTCGTAACTGCTGAATAGCGTGATCAGAGCGAGCAGAACAGCCGCGATGACGGTGATCCAGCCCTGTCGATCGAATCCCGGAAACACCGTAGCCACTGCAATCGAACCTTCAGCCTCATGGCGGCGGGGGTGTTCCGGCATCCGTGCAAACCCCGAACGTGGGGCGTGTGGGAGGCAGCGCCGTTGATCAGGCCGGCAACGCCCAGGGGTTGAGCCCCAGATCCGCCCCGATGCGATGGGCGCAGGCGAAGCCGCTGAAAGCCACAGCGTTCAGGCCCTGCCCTGGGAAGCAGGAATCGCCCACGCAGTAGAGGTTTTGCAGTCCGGTGCGGTTGAAGGGCATCGGCAGGAGCCCCGGAAGCCGCAGGGCTGGGATGGGCCCGTAGCTGCCGCCCATGCGGCCGAGGAAGCGCCGGTGGGTGCGGGGCGTGCCGATTTCCTGGTGGCGAATCGCGCTGCCGAGCCCGGGCAGGATTGCCTCCAGTCGCTGCACCAGCCGGGCGGCATCGGCGGCTTTTTTGGCCTTGTAGTCCGATGGGCTGAGCTGATTCCAGACCTTGATGTCGCTGGGGGTGAAGGTGTGCACGATGTGCCGGCCTTCCGGTGCCAGGGAGGGATCGAGCAGCGTGGGGATCGACACGAAGATCACTCCCTGTTCGCCTTCCATCTCGGCCCAGTCTTCGAGCACGAGGTGGTGGCAGTGGAAGCCTTCGGGGATTAACCCTGCATCCACACCCAGGTGTAATGAGAGGAACGAAGGCGAGGGTTTGTAGCGCCGGCGCCAGGTGCTCTCGGCTTTGGGGGTGTGCGCGGCATCCACGAGCGCGGCGGATCTGGGGCGCTGTACGTCGGCGCTTTCCCGCTCGGTTTCAAACGTGTCCCATCGGGTGGCGTTGCTCACCACGCGGCGGGCGCGAATCTCTTCGCCATCGGCAAGCCGCACGCCCACGGCTTGGCCGTTCTCGATCAGCACCTTGGTGACACGGGCCTTGTAGCGGATCGCGCCGCCATGGCTCTCCAATCCGGCCACCAGCTTCTCGGCGATCACCCCAACGCCTCCCTTGGGGTAGTTGATGCCGCCGGCATGGCGATCGGAGAACACCATGCCCGCATTGATCATCGGGGTGAGGTCCGCTGGCATCACGCTCCAGCAGAAGCACTCCATATCGATCAGCTTCAGCAGCTGTTCATCCTTGATGTGCTGGCGGGCCACAGTGCCCACGTTGAACGGCAGCCACCGCGCCAGCCCCAGGCAGGCCAGGGGCGCGCGGAAGAACACCTTGGCCAGATAGGCCGGATCCTCGAGCGAGAGCAGCGGCATTGCATCGAGGCAGTTGAACACCTGCCAGCAGGTGTCGTAGAAGGCCCGGATCCCCTTGGCCTCGTGGGGGAACAGCGCCGAGAGCCGCGCGATGAAGGCTTCGTAGTCGCGGTCTACGGCCACGTTCAGCCCGCCGGGTAGGTGGTATTCGAGCTGGGCCGGGTCGGGCACCGTGTCGCAGTGTTGCCCGACATCGGCCAGGGCGCGGGTGAGCAGGTTGGTGTGCCCCTTTTCCCCGAAGCCGAAGATCATCGAGGCGCCCACATCAAAGGTGTATCCCTCGCGCCGGAAGCTTCCTCCCGAGCCTCCCGGGATCAAGTAGCGCTCCAACACCAGCGTTTTGGCCCCCTTGGCGGCCAGCTGCGAGGCAGTGACCAGGCCGCCGATGCCCGAGCCGATCACGATCACATCCCAGGTGGGGGAAGGGGTTGTGGTCACCGGGGAGCGCTGGCGGGTTGGGGCGACCCTAGGAGCCGGTGGTGGTGATCAGGCTGCGGCCGCCAGCGCTGTGTAGAAGGGCGCCAGATCCTCTAGGGCCCGATCGCGGTAGGCCCCATAGCGCCGCCGTTTCTCGCGAATGCGCTCAGGCAGTTCCGGCAGCAGTCCGAAGTTGGGCGGCATCGGCTGGAACTTTTCGCTGGGAGCTTCGGCGATGAAGTGGGTGAGGGCGCCGATCATTGAGGTGGCGGGCAGTTGCAGCGGCTCCTGCCCTCGGGCCAGGCGGGCGGCGTTGGTGCCGGCCAGCCAGCCGCCAGCCACGGCGGCCGCATAGCCCTCGGTGCCGGTGATCTGGCCGGCGGCTAGCAGCGTGGGGCGCTGGCGGAACTGCAGGGTGGGATCGAGCAGCTGCGGGGCCTCCAGAAAGGTGTTGCGGTGCATCACGCCGAAGCGCACGAACTCGGCGTTTTCCAGGCCCGGGATCATGCGCAGCACCCGCTTCTGCTCGCCCCATTTGAGGTTGGTCTGGAAGCCAACCAGGTTCCAAAGGCGCCCGTCCTTGTCTTCCTGGCGCAGTTGCACCACGGCATAGGCGCGGTTGGCGCGGCGCACATCGCGGTCGTTCACATCGCCCCAGCGCGGATCCCAGAGGCCGATCGGCTTGAGCGGGCCGTAGCGCATCGTGTCTTCGCCGCGGCGGGCGAGCTCTTCGATCGGCAGGCAGCCCTCGAAGAAGGTGGCGTTCTCTTTCTCGAAGTCTTTGAGTTCGGCCTGCTCCGCCTCCAGCAGCGCCTCGCGGAAGGCCAGGAACTGCTCCTTATTCATGGGGCAGTTGATGTAGTCGGCGTCGCCTTTGTCGTAGCGGGAGGCGCGGAAGGCCACCGAGAGGTCGATGCTCTCGCCCTCCACGATCGGGCTGGCGGCATCAAAGAAGTGGCAGTCGGCCCGGCCGGTGAAAGCGCGTAGCTGCTCCGCCAACGGTTCGCTGGTGAGCGGGCCGGTGGCGAGCACGGCGATCTCACCGGGGCCAGGCAGTTCGGTGTGTTCGCGGCGTTCCACCGTCACGAGTGGGTGCTGTTCAAGGGCTTCGGTGAGGGCGGCGCTGTAGCGGCCGCGGTCGACTGCGAGAGCGCCACCAGCGGGTACGGCGTGGTGGTCGGCGGTGCCGATCACCAGGGAACCCAGCCGGCGTAGTTCTTCCTGCAGGAGGCCGGCGGCGCGGTCGCTGCTGAGCGCCCCGAAGCTGTTGCTGCACACCAGCTCGGCGAATTCGCTGCTGTGGTGAGCCGGTGAACGCCGAACCGGGCGCATCTCTACCAGCCGCACCGGCACCCCGGCGCTGGCGATCTGCCAGGCAGCCTCGGTGCCGGCCAGGCCAGCGCCGATCACCAACACCTCTGCGCTGTTTGTCTGCACCGCTGCGCCGCACCGTGGCTTCACCCTACGGGGCAACTGCGGCAGCAGTTGACGCTCCGCTTGGGCGTGATCAGGTTGCGGGGGAAGGATCTGCATCCCTCGCATGAAGCGATCTGCGGTGCTGCTGCTGGGCTCAGCCTTTGGGCTGGCATTAGCCGCCTCTCCCCCGCTGCGGGCGAAAACCGAGCTGATTTACAGCCTCGACACCACCTGCACCATCGGCCAAGGCAAACCTCAGCCCTGCCAGGTGGAGGCGCTGGAGGTGGGGGATGCCACCGAATACCGCCACCGCCTGGGCGCCCGCACGATCAGCTACCGCATCCTCGAAGACCCCTACGTGCGGATCGAGGGGCGCAGGGCCAGCGGTGATCCTTGGCGCAGTGTGCGCAACGCCTGGATCAACTTCGGCACCAACGAGCTCTGCTTCAACGACCGCGCTTTTTGCGTGGTGAATCCCACCTTTTTGGCGGATGTGAAGGCGGACGCTGAGGGGCCGGCTTTTGAAGAACGCCAAACGGTGGGCTTGGCCTTTGGCCCGAGCGGCCGGGTGGATATCGCCTGTTTTGACGACGGCTGCCGTCGCTTGCTGGAGGCCATCGGACGATGAAGACACTGCTTCGCATCAGTGCGGCCCTGTGTGTGGGTCTGAGCGTTGCTGGTTTGTTGTTGCCCCTGCAGGCGGCCACCCAGCTTCAAGAGGGGGTTCAGATTGCCCGCGGTGGCGGGAAAGGCGGCGGCGGCAAGGGCGGCGGAGCCCGATTGGGCGGAGGTGGCCACGCCCGTGGCAGTGGCGCCCGCACTGGTTTTGCCTCCTTCAGCGGAGGCAGTGGCCGTAGTGCCTCGCGCGATAACCGCGTTGAGATCCGCCAGGACAACCGCACCTCCCGCACCGACCTTCGCCAGGGAAACCGGAGCGATCGGGTGAACGACCGCAACCAAACCCGCCGCAAAGCGATCAACACCTGGGATCGCAATCGCCCCAACTGGGTGAACAACAATTGGTCCAACAACCGCCCCTGGCGTTACGGCTGGTATGGCGGCAACAGCTGGAACAACTGGGGCTGGTACCCGGCACGGGCTGCAGCCTGGGGCCTGGGCAGCCTGGCCACCTTCGCGGTGATCGACAGCCTGGTGGACAGCGCCGTGAGCAACCAGACCAATTACATCGTGGTGCCCAATTCGGACTACTCCCTGTACTACAGCTCGGTGGTAGCCAACGGAGAGCAGGTGAGTTTTCAGGCGGATGACGGCTCCAGCAGCGTGAACTTCAACGCCGATTGCCGCTCAGGCACCCTCAATGGCGTGCCGCCGCAAAACGCAGATGAGGCGCAGTTGCTCAACGCGGCCTGTCAGGTGGCCTTCGGGCAGTGAGCCACTCCGGGGCCTGCCGCTCATGCCATGAAAAAGCCCCCGGCTGGCGGGGGCTTCGGTTGAAAAGCTTGGCGCTCGATTCAGGACGGGGCCCTGATCTCAATTAGCCGTTGGCGCGCTTCAGCATCATCTGCAGCTGACCAACCGCGGCGCGGCCAATGTTGAACACAGCCCAGCCAGCGGCCAGCGCGATCGGGGTCACAACGAGCAGAAGCCGGGCGTCCATGGCTTGGCGTTACAGAGGTGCTTGATCTGATCTTACGGACCATCCCCAGGCACCCGAGCCCGCTCCGGGGCAGTTGACTGAATTCGCAGCAATTGGGCCTGCCCTTCAGCCCTCCAGCCGGAAGCCGGGATCGCTGGAGCGGCCGGCGTGAGCCATCGCCAGTTGGCGGTAGCGGCGGGCGTGGTCGCGTTGCTCGGCCGCCTGCTCCTCGCTCAGTTCCCGCTTCATCTGGGCTGGTGCACCCATCACCAGCGCCCGAGGTGGAACGTTTTTGGTGACCACCGATCCAGCCGCCACCAGCGCACCGGCTCCCACGGTGACGCCATTGAGAACGATGGCGCCGATGCCGATCAAGCAGCCGTCTTCCAGGGTGGCGCCATGCACCACGGCGCGGTGGCCGATGGTCACGTCGGCACCGATGGTGACGGGTTGGCCTGGGTCGCCGTGCAGCACGGCTCCGTCTTGCACGTTGCTGCCTTCACCGATGCAGATGGAGCAGACATCGCCGCGGGCCACGGCCGTGGGCCAGAGGCTGGCTCCGGCCGCCAGCCTCACATCGCCGATCAGCACGGCTGAGTCGGCCACCCAGGCGTCGGGATGGACCGTGGGCTGAGGCCAGGGCTTATCGGTCATGGCAAGCAGGTGGCCAGCGGCACGGAAACGCCATTCTCGGCGCGGTTGGAGGCTGGCCCCTCCGGGTGATAAGTTCAGTTGGTGCCCGCGAGGGCCACCACCGAACCTGGTTATCCAGCTCCGGGCGGGTCGTTAGCTCAGCGGTAGAGCACTCGGCTTTTAACCGATTGGTCCTGAGTTCGAATCTCAGACGACCCATTTTTTGAGATCGTTTGGACTGCAAGGGTTTGACCCTGCGGCGCAAGGGATTTCAGGGCTTCTGAAGGCACTCCACTCCGGGCGAAATGAGTCCGGGGAGATTCGCCGAAAACCGTAGTTGTGTCATTTCCTTGGGACTTGTCCCAAGGAATCCACTGCGTCTCGCTTGATGAGACTCGGTGGGGTTCTGGGGCCTGATCAGTGGGAACACTCACGACAGAGATGCGTTTCCCATGGCCACCATTCAGAGCCCCATGCAGCGCTGCAATGCGGTGCTGCGCGCCTTCGGCGCCCGCTACCGGCTGAGAGAGCACCGGCGAAGCCCCTGGATCACGGTGTACCAGCTGGGCAAGGGCGGCACGACCCGCGAGCACACGGTGAAGGGCTATGCCGCAGCAGACCCTGAGGCGATCGAGAGCTTGCAGGACTTGTTGATCGAGGCCACCCGCAGCGGGAAGCCCGCCGTGTTGCCAGACGGCCAGGAAGACCTCGCGAGCACCGACTCCAGCGCCCCGACCTGGCCTGAAATCTGCGCCGCGGTAGTGGCGTTCCAACGGGGCCAGGGGGTGAACATGAACCTGGTGGGCCCGTTCAAGGGCAAGGGCTACTTCTGCCTGCTGCCGGCCGACCGCCCGGCCACGGAGGCGGACGTGCGGCGGTTTGCGCTGCACAGCAGCGAGAGCCTCAAAGCACGGCTGGAGGACCCGACGGCACCGCTGATCCCGATGGCCACGCACCGCCAGGGCTTCCGCCAGAAACGGGAGGTGGTGTCGCTGCTGCGCCGGGCCGGCTACGGGGCGATTGCACCTGAGAGCTTGAGCGAGGAGCTCAAAGGGATGGTGAACCGCAAGAAGGGAGCTCTGGTGGCCGCTGGTGAATCCAGGCGCCGCATCCCGAGCACGACCGCGGTCCAGGAGTGGCTCGATCAGGTGGTGGAGGAAGACCCGCTGTGGGGCTGGGTGTTCGCGATGGTGGCCACCTATGGGCTCAGGCCCCATGAGGTGTGGCACATCGCGGAACTCCCCGATGAGCAGGGAATGGTGAGCATCGGTGTGGCCGCCCGCCACATCAAGGTGACCAAAACGGGCTTCCGGGTGGCGCTCCCGCTCCCGGCGGAGTGGGTGGAGCGCTACCAGCTGGGCGGTGCCAATGGCGAGCAACGGCTGGAAGAACTGCGCCGCCGCTACGTGCCCAAATTCGTCAACGAAGACGGCCAGCCCTTTGATCCTGACCGCGACCTGGTGAAGCGCTGCGATAACAATGAACGGCTGGGTGCGGTGTGCTGCCACAAGCTGCGCAGCTCTGATGCCAAGGCGGAGTTTGAGCTGAAAACCAAGCTCTATGCCTGGGTGGAAACAGCCCCGGCCCAGGGCAAGAAGAAAGCGCAGAAACGCAAGGAGCGCTGCGTGCCCTATGACCTGCGCCACGCCTATGCGATCCGTGCTCGGGAGACAACGACCTGGAACTACGCCGATGTGGCCGCAGTGATGGGCCACAGCCCGGAGGTGCACCGCCGCAAGTATTTAAGTGAGATCACCGGCGAGCAGACCAAGGCATCTGTGGCGCGGCGGATGCTCGGGGACCAGAGCGAAGCGGCCTGATTCAGGCTCTGCACAGACCAATCAAAAAGGGGGCCGTTGGCCCCCTTTCTTGTGGTCATGGCTTGTGGAGGAGAGAGCGGCAGGCCGCCAGCGACCAGAGTTGATCAGAGCGGGGAGCAGATGGGTTCTTGCGCACCCAGTGGACGCCTTGTCGGAACACCTTGCGCTGCTGCCAGCGGCAGAGCTTGGAGCGGCTGATGGCGAGAGAGTGGCAGAGCTCAGTGGTGGTGAGCCAATCGCTGTTCGAGCTGTTCGTGGAGCTCATCAGCTGATCCTCCCGAGGGCCAGCTCACAACGCTGCTGGTGCCAGAGCAGATGGGAACGCGAGCTGACTGGGTTCTTGGCCACCAAGTGGCGCCCGTCTTTGAGCAGCCCCGAGCGGCGAATGGCGAACAGCGTGGAGCGGCTGATCGCCAGGTGCGCGCAGAGCTCGGCGGTGGTGAGCCAGAGGCTGTCGCTCATGGGCAGCGATGCAAAGAACGCTGCGGCCAGAGCCGGCAGCACCGGAGGCTACCGGCGGCGTTCAGAGGGATCAGAACTCTTCCTCCCAGAGCCCCATGCGCTCGAGCCAGGCGTCGGATTGCTCAAAGCTCCAGCCGTGATCGCTCTCGAGCACATCGGCGATGGCGAACATCAGATCAAAGGAATGGCCGTCGTAGCCGCCGCGGGTGATGGCGGTGCGCTGGAGGGCGTTGGCGAGCTGCAGGAGTTCGAGCTCAGCGAGCCAATCGCCCTGCTCAAAGGCCGCGAGGGCGTGGTCCTGCTGGTACGGCGGGAGCTCGGTGGTTGGACAGGTCAACGCCGCGGATAGCCCTGAGGCTGCAGTGGGTCTGAGCCAGCTGACCATCGGCAGCAGGGATGGCAAAAAGGGAAGACAGAAACGGAAGAAGGCGAGCAAAAGGAATCGCGTGAGGCCCTGAAGGGTTCCGACATCGGCCCATCGTTGCTAGTACTGGTGTACGCATGGAGGGTTGGTGATGGCGCTGTCTCGAGCCAGGGCAAACCGCTCAGGGATTCCAGTGACCCAGGGCGATTGCGAGGCCTGGCCCTATCTCGATCAGGGCGTTCTACGCCCCAGCCGTAGCCGCAAGGTCTGCATGACCTGCCACTGGTTCAGGCATCACGCCGGGCCTGAATGCATCCCCGTGCTCACCTGCCAGCTACACCAGGGCTTGATTGGCCAGGGCGAGCACCTGATTCGCCGCTGCCAGGGCTGGACCGATGACATGGCCCGCCAGCGGGGCTGGGCACCGGAGGTGAGTTGAGGCTGAGGCGTTGCACGTTGCCAAGCAAGAGACCAAGGTCCCGGCTTGTCCGACGGAGGGTTGGTTGAGCGACGGCCGGCAGGTGCTGCACTTCAAGCCGGTGGTGTGGGACCGGTGGCGTCAGGAACTGGAGGTGACGAGCGGTGAATGGCTGAGCGATCAGCCGGCGCCGTTGCTCAAGCGGCGTCAACAGCTCAGCCGTGAGCAGGCCCTTGAGCTGTGGCGCCAACGCCGTTCTGAGGGCTGGACCGCATGTGTGCCGCAATGGCAGCCACCGCAACCGCCGCGGATGGTGTTTCAGCGGTGAGAGGCAGTGCCAAACCAATCAATCTCGTGCTCTTTGGCGTGCCAGGCAATGCGTGAAAGAACGGATTGCTCAGCGCACTCGGCGGAGCGAATCTGTGATCAACAACCCAGGGAGGCGCCACCGATGGCTGATACCCCACCCGAGCAGCAGATCTAGAAGCACCGCTGACTGCAGGCCCCTGCTCCAACAGTCTTCACCCAACCGTGGGCTGGTCGTCAGTTCGGACACTGACTAGGGACGTCTGAACCGTCGACACTCCGTTTGCACCGCTTCAGGTGCCCCAGGAGAACCAACAGCTCACACCTGGAACGTTCGGCCCCAGGTGCCAACGCCAGCAGCTTCGACCAACTCAAGCCATTGGACTATTCGTGATTGATCCATGACCCTCGGGCTCTGCTCGGGGGTTTTTGATGGGCTATCACGGACGCGGATCGGGAAGCACCAGCGCTGCTGCCCGTGCTGACATGAAAGTCTTAATCAAGCATGTCTAACCGGTCTTCAATACGTTGCAAGCGGCTGAGGACTTCGTCGAGAAGATCGACTCTTGCGTCAAGCCTTGCCAGGCGCTTGTTAATGCTGCTTAAGTCGCCGCGATCATCAAGATAAAACTTCAAAGCATTTTCGACCCATTGGCTCAGCTCCAGTCCGTCAGATAAGGCTGACAACTCGACGAGCAGGAAGACGTCTCTTCGCAGTGTGATTTCAAGTTGTACGTTGTCCATTGAAGACTCAGTCATGGATCAGACTTGCTAACTCGATTGCGTAGTCCTGATGCTTAAGTGTGGTGAAATCTATTTGGGCATTGCTCACTGGTTCGAGGGTTGAATCGCATCAAGCTTGGCGGCTAAAACCACGTCAGCGCGCGTGATGCCTCCTGTCTTGTGGGTGTGGATGTTGATCTCTACGTAACCCCAGCCCACAGAAAAATCACCATGATGGCCCTGCTCTTCACAGAGCACGCCGGCTCGATTCAGCCAGGCGAGTGCCGATGCGAAATCAGTGAATGTCAAGCGCCTGTGAAGGTGATGGTCATCCACCACCTCCCAGTCAGTCAGCTCAGCCAGTAGGGCCGTGATGTCCTCTGCCTCCAGGGTAGAGCCGCCATCGCGGCATGGAACACAGACTTCATCCTTCAAAGCCATGATGAAGCGCTCCGAGTTGTTGGATTACGGATTGGTTTTGGCATTGCCTCGATGAATGGTGGGGTGATGCACTTATGGAGTGTTCGCGAAATTGTGAGCAGGCCTACCTGGGCGATTGCTCGCTATGCCAGCAGCGTCTCTTGAGCGCGTTGCTCCAGCCTTTGGGGCTCGGTGCTTCCACTCTGGTAGCTCCTGCTTAGCACCGATCACTTCACCGCTGGTCCGCATTAATCCGGGCATAAACGTGATCAAAAAGAAGATCACTGGCAGGGCAACGACAAAGCCGCCAATGACCAGATAGCCAACCGCAAGCTAGCTCCATGACATGGTTCAAATCTCCTGCTCGCCTATGCATCAAATCTAGGGGCGATGAATTCTTTGCTTGTGGTGTCTGCGTTGTCGTCTGTGATCTGCTGCAAATCCGACTTGAGATGCTGTGTCTCGAGGTTTCGTGAAGCTGCTCTTCGCGGTTGCATCGGAGCTCGGCGGGCTGTAGGGGGGGATTGCATCTCCTTCTGGCTTCACCGTGCCATTCAACGACGGACTTGCGCGGGGTGGCTGCGAGTTGCGCTGCATCTCGGCAGTAGATCAGCTTTCTTTTCGACGCTGAAATGACCTTCCCATCAGGCTTGATTTCAGGTCTCCGCCATTGATGTCAGATGCGAACACTGATAAAGTTCAGTACGCACGACTGCCCGGCCTGTCAGGAGATAGCTGGCTTTGATGCTGCCGTTGCGGCTGAATTTGGATTCTCTTTTGTCGATATTGATATGAAGAAAATCGCGTCGTATCGTGTCTATCGTAAATACCTTCTTTGTCATCGCTCTGCTCGAAAAGAGATTGCACTACCCACCTATATCTTGGTGGATCTTCATGGCGATAACTTTGCTGTTCATGGCGAATTAACGGGTTCGATGTCTCGACGCCGTTTTCGAGTCTCTCTAGAAGGCATGCTGCAGCAGAGTGAGTTCGCCAGGAGCGCGGAGGACGCTTGATTGCGGGATAATCGACCAAACCGATGGCGCTCCCGTCTTCTGTGTTCGTCGTGTTACTAATGCACCCCACTTGCCAATGCCGCTGAGATGGCTGTGGTGATAGATCTTCAATCGTAAGACGAATTGCGAGGCATCGCTGTTATTAGCCACGCCACGTCAAGGTTCCATCGCCCAAGAGGGCACCCCGATGGCGCCACAGATCTTCATCAGTGATGTCAATCCCTTTGGCTTGGAGGAGTTTGCGCACGTCATCGGTACTTGCCGCTAACCGAAGTTGATCGCCGAACTCCGGATTGGCTTGGACAAGCTCTCGGATGGCCTGAATGGCTTGGTTTACTGCGCAGGCGTGATCAGGATCTGCTTCAAAGGCTGTTGTGGTCTCTGCAGACTTATTGTCTTGCTGATTGGCAACCATGAAAACCATGCCTCGCTGGCTATGAGCCAGGCTATTCAGACTCTTGGTGAAGGTGCTGAGTGATGCAGTTGCATGCCCTTAGTACTGCGAACATGATGCCTTCATGAGCTGCCTCTTGCCCACGGATGCACTCGAGTGTGGCTCGAAATTGATTCCGGCTGCTCCATCGGTTGAATCTGCAGCCTGACGCCCCAACCCTGATTGGAGTGTGCACGTCACACGCTGGTGTGGGTCCCCTCTGCGCTCAGCCTCTGGTGTCTCGCATTCCCATGAGCGTCGAGCCCAGTGCGGGTGCCACGGCCAAAGACCCTGTCTGTGGCACGGTCGTCCCTGCTGCCACGGCACTCTCCGCTGATCGAGCTGGGCGGACGTATTACTTCTGCAGCCAGAGCTGCCGGTAAACCTTTGTGGCGCCGGAGCAGGCACTGCGCCGCATGCGCCGGCGAGTGGGCATCGCTCTGAGTGGTGTGTTGGCTTGGCGCTGCTGCGGGCAGCGGCCTTGATTGCCCTCGCCGCCGGCGTGAGCTTGCTCAGCTGGGCGCCGGTGGCTCCGCTGCCATGGCTCTCCAGCGTGGTCTGGCTGTCAGAGCTTGCTTGAGCCTGGTTTTTGGGAGTGCAGGTCGGGCTCAAAGCTCAACTGGTTCTCGTGTTGATGGCCAACAGCTGCTGCAGCGGGAGGGTGCTCCTAGTCAGTAGTGCCAGGTGGCAACAAGCGCTCAGCACCTCTAAGACTGAGAACCGTTATCGTTTGCTTGATTCATGGGTTCTGTGTGCCGGGTTCCGCCTCGCTGCTCAGCTTTGTTCTTGCCACCGCGCCTCCCCTGCCTTCGGTGGTTGCTGTGGATGGCGTGCTCTGCGACATCACGCGCTCGCTTGCGCAGGGCTCTGCCCGGGTGACTTGCCTGATCCCACCAGGGGCTGATCCCCATGCGATGGCTCTGCGTGGATCCGATCGGCAGGCTCTCAGCAGTGCGCGTCTTGTCTTGATCAACGGCTACAACCTCACCCCAGCGATGGGGCGAATTCGCGTGAATGCTCCAGTTGTGCCCGTTGCCGAGCGTGCCGTTCCGCGCAACAAAGCTCCCGATCCCCACGTGTGGCACGACCCAGCTCTGACCAGTGCGATGGTTCAAGAGACGGCTGCCGCCTTGCAGCCGGTGTTGGGTTCGTCAGCGGCTGGAGCGCTGCAGCGGCGTCGCCAAGCGATGCAGGCTGTGCTCAAGCAGCTTGGAAGTTGGAGCGCCAAGCAGCTGCAGACCGTGCCCGCTGACCAGCGCGTTTTGGTCAGTGAACACAGAGCATTCTCAGCGTTTGCCAGTCGCTATGGCATCCGTGAATTACCCGTGATCGATGCGTTCGCCTCGGGTGGCAGCTTGAGACCGTCCAGTTTGTCGGCCATCAGCAAGGCCATCCGCCAATCGGGAACGAAGGCGATCTTCGCTGAAGCGCTGCCGCCCTCCAAAACACTGCGCCGAATCAGCTCGGTGAGTGGAGTTTCGATCGCGATACAACCCATCTATGCCGATGGGCAGGCTCCAGGCAAATCCCTCATCCAGACAGCCACTGCCAACGTCTGCACCTTTGTGACTGCCCAGGGTGGTCGTTGTGACCAGCAGACGGCAGCTGCCTTGCAACAACAATGGGCCGCCATCCGATGACGACGCGTCAAATCATTCTTGCGGCTGTTGCTGCTCTCGTCGCTGCCGGATCACCGATACCTGCCTGGTCCCATGGTGCACCAGGTGGTGAAGAGCTGGGGCCTGGCGACTTCCGGATTCGTCCGGTCGTCACGCTGGAGGGGCATGCAGGGTTGGAGAACAACCTCGAGGGGCAGCCACGGCACTACGCCATTGATGGCCTGTTTGGTGCGGTGTTCGAGTGGGGCTTGGATCAGGGCGGCAGTTTTGCCATCGAGGCCCAGATCGGTCCTGCTCTGGTGTGGGGTGAGGCCGAACATTTCTACGGGCGGGTCCATGTGGATGGACATGGTGATGCTGGCCATCACGACGATCATGCGAGTGATGAGTACGCCGCTGTGCATGACCATGCGCATGGGGATGGCAGTCCCTATCGCCGCACCGATGTGAAGGGTTATCTGCAGGCGCGGTATCAACCCAACGAACGCTTTGAACTGTCACTCACCTGGTGGCCCTATTACGTCACAGGTAATCAGTGGGATGATGTTGTTGGTCTGAAGAATGAGGTTGGTGCTGAGGCCATCTGGGCTTTTGGGGATGGCGATGTGAATTTCGCCCTTGGCGATGGCCTGGAGACCATTGTTGATGGTCTCTTTGTCTCTGTTGAAAACAGAACAGGCTGGGAGAGTGAAGGCACCTACCTGGGCAACTACACCGACCCCTGGCTTGGTCTTGGCTTCAATATCGATCTGCTCCATGTCACCCTTTCGGCTGGCCCTCGCTTCTACAGCCCTGGCTCTTACTCCGGTTTGCCCTTTCGAACGGATTGGGGTGGTGAAATCGAGCTGGAGTACCCCTTATCCAACTCGTTGGTGGTCTTCGCCCATTGGAAACCGATCTACAGCAGCCAAGGCGGTGAAGGCTGGGGCGTGGGCTGGCAGCATCACATTGGAACGGGTCTCAGCTTCAGCTTCTGACGCGTCGCTAGTGCCTTGATTCTGCTCGCGATCGAGGAGCAGGCTTGTGGATTATGGATGGATCGATGCCCATCAGGCTCGTCTGGTGGGTTTTGGCAACGTGCCCTTGGCGTAACAGCACGAAGCCCCTGCGTGCCCAAGGGCGCGAGCGGTCGCTGGATGCTGCTTCGCACGTCTACTCGCGGCAACCACAGCCGCTGAGATTGACCTGCACAACTTGATGCCAAACATGCCGATCAGGATCAGTTGGATTAGGCACAGGCTTCCAAGATGGCCTCGCTTGTTTTGGCTTTTCTTCTGATTGCAACAAGTCCTGCCGTTCTTCGTGGGGTTGGCTGCTGAAGCGCAATCCAGGCGATAATGCGCTGCCGATCTGGAAATATGAAGCGCTCTGATCCCCCACAAGCCAATCACGGCGTGCCAGGTGAACCTGACCCGCGCTTCCGCTTGGACCCAGCCTGCTTCCCGCAGCCCATCGAGCTGGAGCTGCCCGAAGAGTTGATGGAACGGTTGCAGCGCATGGCCAAGGAGACAGAGTTTTCGCTCTCTGAGCTTGTTCACAACCTGATCTGTCAGCAGCTCAATGAGAAGGCGAAGGAGCCCTGAGCTCTGCCTGGCATCCCTGCGCCTTCATGGGTGCGGGTGAGGCACATCATTCGCAATGAACCTCCATGCACCGTCATGTCGTTGCCGTGGATCTTGGGCAAAGCAGAAGAGATAATGAAGAGATCTCCGCCGGGCGCCTCTTGTGGCCTATGCAAACGGCTTTGATTCAGATTCACTCCCCCGGCTGAACCGGGCGGCCAAACGGATCACGATTACCCTGCCGCACAGCACTTTTGTGCGCCTGGAAGAGCGGAGCAAAGCTCAAGGCCGCTCCCTCAGCAATCTGGCTGCGTACCTGATTGCATGCGGATTGGAGCGATCCGATCCGCTCTGATCGCAGCCACAGATCTCCACGCTGTTCCTGCTGAGGCGCCAAGGCAATGCGCGTAAAGACGGATTGTTTGCGGCGGCTGGCCGAGCGACTCTGATTCCATCAACCCAGGGAGGCGCCACCGATGGCTGATACCCCACCGCAGCACCAGCAGAAGCAACGCTGACTGCAGGCCCCTGCTCCAACAGTCTTCACCCAACCTTGGGCACTCGTGCGCCTGACTGATCGATACTCCGTTTGCACCGCCTTAGGTTCCAGGCGCCAACGCCAGCAGCTTCAACCCCCACAAGCCATTGGAATGTTGGTTGCTTGATCACCCTCGGGCATTGCTCGAGGGTTTTTGCTGTGGGCTTAAAGGCCCAGTCAGGGCACGCAGTGGAAGCGGGTCATCAACAGGGTTTCTCGCGGGGGTGATCCGACGCGTTCCTCGCCGTTGTCATCGTCTGCGGCGCTGGTGCTGTGGTTTTGGCTCTGCAAGCGAGCGGCTTTGGCCAGGAAGCATTGCTGGTGGTATTCGATCAGATCGATGCCGAAGCACGCGATGAACTGAACGTTGGTTTCCGCAAACGAAGCCACCCATGGGCTCACCTTGGCGCTGAGGCCGCAATCTTTGATTTGCTCGCCGATCTCCTGGGATGGATCCTTCGACATCAGATCGCAGAGGCGATTGAGCCTGTACTCCAGGAGTGCCTGGTTGGCTGTTTTTCCTTTGTAGAGATCAAAAGCTGTTTCGATGTGCAGGATTGAGATTCCGAGCTGCTTGCTCAATCCTGGGATCGTGATCGCTTCGTTGTAGTGCTCTGAAAAGTAGTGAACGACAGTCAGGATGATTTTGTGCTGCTCGTAGCTTTCAAGTGGATGTGGGTAATGCAGAATGTTTAACAGGTGGTCCTCCTTCCTGCCTTCATTCTGTGCGCGGATCGCTCTTGCGGCACGCCCGCAGCTCTTTCTTCACGGTTGCTTGATCAACCGACATCACGCCTGGAGACATTCTGCTGTTTCGCCTCTTTCTGCCGCGTTGCTGATTGCTCTCGGTAGTGTGGCGATGAGGGCGTCATGCTCCACGGGAGATGAGGCAGGGCTTGAGACCCTGCTTTTTCTTGTTGAGCTCAACCCCCGCAATCTCTCTGTGCGTTGGCTTCAGCAAGCCTGGCGCACGGCGGCAGCTGTTTCCACGAGTTCAGCGCCAACGGTGGTTGTTCGGTGCTGTGAACGGCACCACGCCACGGTCGCCACATAGGAGGAACTGGTGCCGGGGTGATGGATCGTCAGCCGCATTCCAGGTTCCAGCCCACTGACGGCCGCCAGGCAGAGCTTGATGCCGGATGGGCTGTAGTCGAGCACCTGGGCACAGCGAGAGCCGAACACCTCACTGTCGACGCTCACATTCCAGGTGCGATGCAACGTCGAACGGGCCTCAGATCTCCGCTCGTCATGGATGTCCACTGGGGCCTCCGCTCTGCAGTCTTCTGTTTGTGCTCTAGTCCCGCTTGCCAAAGAAAAGCAAGAGAATTTCTGCTCAGCTCAGATCCCGGAGTTATCTTCATTGCCCCTCAATCGACCACCTGTCCTCCGGATGCCGGGCAGGGATCTGAGGCTCGCTCAGCGCTGTTCAAGTGGCCTCGGCGCTGCTTGCAGGCCCCGGCTGATCGTGCTGATGCTTGCGCGCGGCGATCAAGCGCCTGGCAGGACCTGCCGCCACCTCACCCACGAGCACGGCGGTGCCGATCATCAGCAACACCCGTGCCGCGCTGGCAATCATGTGCAGCGCGATCTCTTGTGTGCTCATCACCTCGTGGTGGCTACTTTGGGCATTGGCGCGGGTCATGGCTCACTCCCTGATGAGCCAGTCCTAAGAACGCAGAGCCGGCAGAACTTTCCTTGCAGCGCCGATGCAGCAGTGAGATCGTCCCAAGCACGACTTGCTTGCTTCCGTCCCCGCCGCCGTGCGTGGATGGACGTTCTTCTCCAGCGGATGACACCCGAGCTCGCCGCCTGCGTTCTCGAAGGCTTGCTGCTGCTCCACGAGGAGTTGTCGGTTGATCCCGAAGCGCCCTGGTATGTGGGCACGCCGGATCAAACCCAGGTGCTCCACGACGAGCTCTGGATCCTGGCCGGGGAGATCACACCAACCTCGAGTGCTGCCCTCGTGGCTGCCTGGTATGCCGCAGGTCGCTCCAGCCTGCTGCCAGTGGCCTGCACGGGTGAATTGGTGAGCAGCCGGCATTTGTCGGCTGCAGACCCGTCCATCGCCTGGGCTGCGCAATCCGCCTGAGCTCTGGCGGGCGTTTCAGGCCAGCAGTTGCAGGGTGGCTCGTTCGCTGCAGCGCAGCTGGGCCCGCACCGCCAGGTGGCCATCGCGGCGGCACCAGCGGAAGTGCTGCACCACGCCCTGCTGCCATAGCCATCCCTCAGCGCGGCCCTGGCGCTGGTCCCAGTGCCACTCGAGCAGTTCACTGGCACCGTGGCCATGAGCCCGCAGCGCTGCTCGCAGCTCCAGGCCCACCGGGGCGGGGCGCAGCCGATCGCAGCATTGCCCGAGCAGTTCTGGAGACAGCGGACGATCAAGAACCCAGGCGCTAAGGCGCTCGAGCGCTGGTGCTAGCGGGCTGTTGCTGATCCCTTCGGGCATGGAGCCTGCGCTGCTGTCTCCACCATGGAGGCGGAGGCGCGAAATCGGCAACGTTGCCGAAATCATTCGCTTCACCAATGCAGCGCAACGCCACCCGCCGCTGCTCACAGCTCAGTCGTGCGGCTCGCCAGAGTGCCACCAGTGTTGGAGCCGCGATCGTGCCCACCCGTGAGCAGATCCTGGCCGCTTCGGCGGGTTGGGTGGCTGTGGTGCTGAATGTGGTGCCGGGCCTCGGCGCCGGATACCTCTATCAGCGCCGCTGGCGGGCCTACTGGATCACCTCAGCCCTGGCCACGGCCTGGTTTGTGGCCGGTGCCGTGCTGGCTCAAAACGCCGACGCGGCCGCTGAAGCCCAAAACCAACTGGTGGGGTTGATCGGCCTCCTGGTGTTGGCTGGGGTAACCGCTACAGAAGCGGGCTTGGCCGTGAAGCGCGTTCGCCAGAACGGGTGATGATCAACGGATGAACCTGCATGGCGATTGGCGCCAACCGGTGGCGCTCCAGTCGGCAGAGCTGCCTTGGGTGGGCTCTCCTTCGCCCGGGGTGGAGCGGCGCCTGCTCGAGCGGATTGGCGATGAAGTGGCGCGGGCTACATCGGTGGTGCGTTACGCCGCGGGCAGCCGTTTTGCCCGGCATGGCCACGGCGGCGGCGAGGAGATCTTCGTGCTTGAAGGCACCATCGGGGATGACCAAGGCCTCTATCCCGCCGGCACCTACCTGCGCAATCCGCCGGGATCAGCCCACGCGCCCTTCAGCGAGAGCGGTTGCACGCTTTTGGTGAAGCTGCAGCAGATGCATCCCGACGATCAGCAGCGGGTGGTGATCGACACCCACGCGGCCGCCTGGCATCCGGGCTTGGTTCCGGGTCTTCAGGTGATGCCCCTGCATGCCTTTGGCAGTGAACAGGTGGCGCTGGTGCGCTGGGCACCGGGCACCCATTTCCAGGCCCACAGCCATCCCAGTGGCGAGGAGATTTATGTGATTGATGGCGTGTTTCAAGACGAGCACGGCACCTATCCCGCCGGTAGTTGGTTGCGCAATCCACCGGGCAGCGTGCACCGCCCCTGGAGTGATGCCGGTTGCACGATCTGGGTGAAAATCGGGCACCTGCCGGCCACAATCTCGCCCTTTGGCTAGAGCGGAAGCAGTTGCCCTGATGCGATGAAGGCTCTGTTGCTTGGTTTGCTGGTGCTGTCTGCTGCCCCCGCGGCGATGGCTCAACCGCTTCCACCTCCGCTGGAGCCAGCCCCGGTGGTGGCCGAACCCGCCCCCAACCCTGGTTTTGCCAATGATGTGGAGCTGGCCCTCGACGACCTCACCCGCTTGCAGTGCGGCCTGTTGGGATTGCTGTTGATCAACTCCCAGCCCTGCCCCGTGCGATGAACCCAGAACAGCTGCAAAGCCTGCAGGTCTTGGCCTTGGCACTCGTGCCGGTGGTGTTGATCTGGTGGGCCTGGCTGCGGCTGTTGCGTTGAAGTTGAGTCGCTGGGGCCATCAGATCTCACTGATAGGGTCCGGCCAGCGGGCGTGGTGATGCGTTGAACGTTTCCCTCAAGCAATGGTGGGACCGGCCCCACCGCGACATCCTCTCCGGATTGGTGGTGGCCTTCGCGATGATCCCGGAGGCGATCGCTTTCTCGGGCATCGCCGGCGTGGATCCGCGGGTGGGTCTGTTCGGGGCGTTTCTGCTGTCGGTGACGCTGGCGGTGGTGGGCGGCCGCACCGCGATGATCACCTCCGCCACCGGCTCCACCGCCCTGTTGATGACCGGGCTGGTGCAGCAGGGCAATGGCCTGGGCGAGGGCATGGGCCTGCAGTATCTGCTGGCGGCGGGCATCCTCACTGGCGTGCTGCAGATCGCCTGGGGTTATCTGCGCCTGGCGCATCAGATGCGGTTCGTGCCCCAGCCCGTGATGGCGGGATTTGTGAATGCGCTGGCGATCCTGATCTTTCTGGCGCAGTTGCCCCAGCTGGGCCTGGATGTGTTCCACCCCGAGAAGGTGACCGTGCTCTCCGGCCAGCTGCCGGCGGTATGGGGCCTGATGGCGCTCACCCTGGCGATCATTTATCTGCTGCCACGCTTCACCACCGCCGTGCCTTCGGCGCTGGTGGCGATCCTGATCACCACAGGCCTCTCGATCCAACTGGGACTGGAGATTCCCACCGTGGCCAGCCTCGGCACCCTGCCCGAGGGCCTGCCGCAGCTGGGCCTGCCCCAGGTGCCCTTCAACCTGGAAACCCTCGGGCTGATCCTGCCCACGGCACTGGCGATCTCGCTGGTGGGCCTGATGGAAACCTTCCTCACCCAAGACATCCTCGACGACATCACCGACAGCTCCAGCCACAAGAACGCCGAGGCGCGCGGCCAGGGCATCGGCAACATCGTGAGTTCGCTCTTCGGCGGCATGGCCGGCTGCGCCCTGGTGGGGCAATCGGTGATGAACGTGGGTTATGGCGGCCGCACCCGGCTGTCGACGTTGACATCAGGTGTGAGCCTGCTCGCGATGATCATGCTGGCCAGCCGCTGGGTGAATCAGATCCCGATGGCCACGCTGGTGGGCGTGATGATCATGATTGCGATCAATACCGCCAACTGGGGCTCGATCAGCGGCATTCGCCGCATCCCCAAGAGCGATACGGCCGTGATGCTGCTCACCGTGGTGGTGACGGTGCTCACCCACAACCTGGCGGTGGGTCTGCTCTCCGGTGTGGCCCTGGCTGGCATCCTGTTCAGCCGCAAGGTGGCCAAGGTGATCGCGGTGAGCAGCGAGGAGCTGGCACCCGATCACCGGCTCTACCGCGTGCGTGGCCAGCTCTTCTTTGTGAGCAGCATCTACTTCCGCCAGGGCTTTGAGCTGCACGAGCACCGGGCCCGCATCACCATCGATATGGCCGACGCGCACATCTGGGATCAGAGCGGCGTTACGGCTCTCGATCAGGTGATCCGCCGCCTGAAGTTGGGTGGCAGCGCGGTGGAGGTGGTGAACCTCAACCCTGAGAGCACCAACCTGTTCGCTCGTATTGGTGTGGCGGAGGAAGCCGGCGGTCGCGGAGGGGCGCTGGCGGCGGGACATTGAAATCGAAGGGGCCTCTCTCAGGCCCCTTCGCTAGTCCTCAGGGCATCCAGTCGGCTGGGGGCTCGGGCTTGTCGGTGTCTTTCAGCGACGGGAACAGCTCGCGGATGGCGCTGGTGATGCGGGCACGGGTGTCCTGGCGGAAGGCCTCAGCAGCATCGGCGCTGAGCACCGGGTAGCTGGTGTCGGTGTTGCCGTCGCCGCGCAGCGGTTTCCAGCTGGTTTTCTCGCGCTGCTTCAGCTCTTCCAGCGGTGCCACGAAATCAAAGTTGGCGCCGCGTCCGCGGGCTGCAGCCTGAGCCACCAGCTGCTCGCGGATCGGCAGCAGCTCCTTGGCCTTGAGCGTGTCGGGCAGGCCGAGCACCGGCTCGTAGTAATCGATGGCCCGCAGTTCCTCCTGCAGCACAACAGGCCAGGCGCCCACTTCGCCCTCGTTCACCGGGGCGGCTTGCATGGCCTCGAGATAGAAGGCCAGCCAGCGGTAGTGGGATTTGTCCTGGGTGCGCTTCTTTTCGGATCCCTTGGCCACAATCTTGGGCAGGGCGGCTTCGGCCTTGCGGAGGAACTGGCGGTCGTCGCGCTCAAGGTTGATCGCGCCCCAACGCTGGCGGTATTCCCACAGCTCCTCGTAGCGGCGCACGTCTTCAGCGCTCCAGCCCAGCTCCTTGAGTTCACCGGCGCGGTTGTTCTCGCTCTTCTGCACGCGTGATTGGCTTGCTAAGGGCACCCTAGGTGTTGGGTCTTCAGTGGCTGCTAGGGGTTTGACGGCCTTGTCCCGATAGGGTCACACCAGGCACAACCTCCCATGAGCAACCCCGCGCCGCAGCTTGATTGCAACGCCGCCCTCAGCGCTGTGGAGGGTGGCCCGATCGGGGTGTTGATCTGCGGCCATGGCAGCCGCAACCGTCAGGCGGTGGGTGAGTTCGCTCAGTTGGCGGAGGGATTGCGGGCCAAGCTGCCCGGCGTGCCGGTGGAATACGGCTATCTGGAGTTCGCGCGGCCGATCCTGCGCGATGGCCTCGAAAGCCTGCAGGCGCAGGGCGTGAAGCGGGTGCTGGCGGTGCCTGGAATGTTGTTTGCTGCCGGCCACGCCAAAAACGACATTCCCTCGGTGCTCAATACCTTCAGCGCTGAATCGGGCTTGCGGATCGATTACGGCCGCGAGCTGGGGGTCGACCTGAGCATGATCCAAGCGGCTGGTGCCCGGATCCGCGAGGCCCTCGATGCCTCCGATGCCGCCGCGGTGGGCCGTGGGGAAGCGCCGGTGCCCCTCAGCGACACGCTGCTTGTGGTGGTGGGCCGCGGTTCGTCGGATCCCGATGCCAACTCCAACGTGTCGAAGGTGGCGCGGATGTTGGTAGAGGGCTTTGGCTTTGGTTGGGGCGAAACCGTGTATTCGGGGGTCACCTTCCCATTGGTGGAGCCTGGCCTGCGCCATGCCGTGAAGCTCGGCTTTCGCCGCATCGTGGTGTTCCCTTACTTCCTCTTCTCGGGAGTGTTGGTGAGTCGCATCCGCCAGCACACCCAGCTGGTGGCATCGGATCACCCGGAGCTGGAGTTTGTGGAGGCCAGCTACCTCGGCGATCACCCGCTGGTGATCAACACCTTCCTGGAGCGCGTGCAGGAGGTGGTGCGCGGTGAGACGCAGATGAACTGCTCGCTCTGCAAATACCGCGCTCAGGTGCTCGGCTTTGAAACCGAGGTGGGTGCCCCCCAGCAGAGCCACCACCACCACGTGGAGGGCTTGGTTGAGGCCTGCACGCTCTGCGAGCACGAGTGCACGGGGGCCTGCCAACCCGATGGCATCCCGATTCCGCTGGGTCACAGCCATGGGCACGACCACAGCCACGACCACGACCATCACCACCACGATCACAACCAAAGCCACGACGGCAGCCACAGCCACGATCACGGCCACACCCATGCGCCGTATCCCCACGCCGACCACCCGCTGGGTCCGCGCACGCTTTACAAACCGCGGCCGAAACCGGAAGAGAACCCGGGGGTTTGAGCGACTCAATCGTCTCGGTTGCGGGCTGGTCGCACGAGACCCGCAGCCATAAGCCCTGCTGATCGTTAGCGGCATTCCACAGGATTGGAGTGGTTTCCACAGGTGGGTGGAATCTTTTCCACAGGCCGATCGCGCTCTGGAGCCGGCGCGGGCCTGTTCTGGGGATTGCGCCATTTCGTTCAGGGCGCGCTTGACAGGCTTCCGGCCATGGCTAGGGATGCTCCAGGGAGGGCTCTGAGCTGGAGCAGGTTGCTGGAGTGGCGTGCTGTCTCGCTGCGTCTCGGGGTGGTTTTGAGCGGAATGTGCTCCTTTGACGCGGCCCGCATCGGTGTGAATTGATGGCTGCACCGACAGACGGAGATCGCTTGGAGCCTGAGCAGCCGATGCAACTGGAATCGAACCGCTTGGAAGGGATCGCACAGGCTGCTGCGGAAGCCTTCGACGCCGACCGCGGTGCGCGCGATCACCTCAGCCGTTGCCTCGGCCAAGACGCCGCCACCGGTTCCTCTCGCATCAGCCTCGAGGCTGAGGTGCCTGAAGCCCTGTTTGATGGGATGCGCGCCTTCCTGAGCAGCCGCCCCGAGTGGGATCAATACCGTGTGATCACCTCAGCCCTTGCCGGTTTCCTGTTTCAGAACGGCTGCAGTGATCGCTGCGTGGCGCAGCACTATCTCAACGGCTTGTTCATGAAGCCGGGTGAGTAAGTCAGCCCGCGCTGAGAGCACACAAAAAAGCGGGAGTGCCGAGCTCCCGCCTGGTGTTTCTCCCTTGCCCGACCCGTTGAAAGGTCGCTTGCACAGTGTGCGGGGCCTAGGCGTCCGCCGATGTGGTGGTTGACACCAAAGCGCAGCCCGCGTCAGCTAAAGCTCACCTCGCTTGAAGGCCCCTGCGGCGTGTTCACAAGCCCGCCAACTCATGGCCATGGTGGTGAGCGTGGGGCTCTGCCAGGCGGCGCTAGGCCAGGCACTGCCATCGCACACCAGCAGGTTGGGGGTGCGCCAGAGCTGATTCCAGGGGTTGAGCACCCCATCGGCTTCGCTGGCCGCCATGGGCGCGCCCCCCAGCTCGTGGATGTAATACCCCGGGGGGGCAGCGCCGGGTGCCATCGCCAGGCTGCTGCGCACCAGCGGTTCGATCAGCGGCATCACGAACAGATCCGCCAGGGGCGCGATCTGGCCCCCGGCGCTGCTCACCACCGCCTGCATCCGCGCCTGCATGTGCTGCACCATGAGCTGCTCGTTGCTGCTCCACCGGCAGTCGATGTGGGCGATGGGGATGCCCCAGGCATCGCGGCGCTCCGCGTGCAGGGTTACGCGGTTGTCCGGCCGGCTCAGCACTTCGCCGTGGCCAATCAGAAAGCCCACCGCCGCGTTGGGCTGCCGCTTGAGCACCTGCGGTGGATCGAAGCGCTGGATGCCGCACCACAGGCCATAGCCGCGAAGAAAATCCGTGGCGTTATCGCCATCCGCAGCCGCCAGATCCCCCAGATTCACGGTGTTGGGGATGAAGCAGCTCCCGGCTCCCGAGAGCTCGGTAGCGCCCGGCGGAGGCTGCTCCGGCAGCGCGAAGAAGCAGCTGGCTGACACGTGATCCATCAGCCCCTGTCCCAGCAGGCCGCTTACGTCCTCGAGGCCGCCCACCTGCTGGGAGTGGAGCAGGAGCCGCAGGCTTTCGATCGTGGAGGCGCACAGCACCACCAACGGCGCCTGGGTGTGGTGGTGTTGGCGTGTGCGCGCGTGGATCCACTCCACCCCCGTGGCGCGGCCGCTGCGCGGGTCCACCTGCACATGGCTCACCACGGCCTCGCTTTGCAGCTGCACTCGGCCTGTGGCCAGCGCTGCTTTCAGGGCTCCCCCCTGGGAGCAGGAGCGTGGCCAGGGGCCATCCGCTGGTTTGCGCAGCGCAAAGCCGCGGGAGGGGATCAGCGGCAGGTTGAGTTCGCGCCCGATGCTGCGCTGTAGGTGCTGCTCGGCTGGCGTGAGGGGAAGGGCCGGTTGCGGTGCGCCTGTGGGGTCGGGCAGTTGCGGCAGCCCATCGCACTGTCCGTGGACCTTCAACAACGCCTCGAGCTGCTCGTAGAAGGGCGCCAGATCGGCATGACGGATCGGCCAAGCGCGTCCGTGGCCGTCGCGCTCGGCCGCTTGAAATTCAGCGTCGGAGAGACGCAGGGTGATGCCTCCCCAGGTGAGGCTTTTGCCGCCCACCTGGCGGCCGCGGGTCCAGAGGAACGGTTGCCCTTCAGGGGTGCTGTAGGGGTTTTGCCGCTCGTCGACGTAAAGATCGGGATTGGCCTTCCAGTAGCCGGGATGCTGCGCCGCCAGGCTTTGGCGGCCGCTGCTCAAAGCCGCCAGGCGCTTGAGGCTGTTGGCCGGCTCACTGCCGAAGGCTCGCGGGGCGCTGAGTTCGGGGCCTGCTTCGAGCACCAACACCTGCAGGCCGGCCTGGGCGAGGGCCAGGGCAGCCACGCCGCCGCTGGCGCCGCTTCCCACCACGATCGCGTCGGCCATCAGGAGGGGGTGGCCGTGCGCTCGCTGGTCACGCTCGCTAGCAGGCTGCGCAGCGCCAGGAGACCATCCCCGATCAGATCCACGCTTAGCCACACGAGCGCTGCCGCCAGGATCAGCGGCTCGGTGTTGGCCGCTTTCTGAGCCGCGGCGGCGACGGCGTTGGTGGCGGGAGTTGGGGTGGAGGTGGCGCTGTCCATGGGCTGGCGATGCAGAACGGCGAAGGTGAGTCGCGATTCAAGGGCGATCAGCTCTTCGGCGTTGCCTTGAACATCAAAAAGCCCCGACCGATCTTGCGATGGCCGGGGCTTTTGGTTTGGTGGCGGGGGGCGGATTTGAACCACCGACCTTCGGGTTATGAGCCCGACGAGCTACCAGACTGCTCTACCCCGCGGCGACCCCATAACCATACACCGCAGGGTGTCTTGGCTGCTTGCGTTCGTTGTGAACGGCAGCATGGGGGCGTGTCGACCTGGGTCGCCGCCCGACCTGTTCCTGCCCATGGCGTTGCGTTTGCTGCTCGATAGCGCCGATCCCGCCGCCTGGGCCGAGTGGTTGCCCTCGGGCTTGTTCCGCGGCGTCACCACCAACCCAACGCTGCTGCGCCGAGCCGGCCAGCCCTGCACCTTGGAGCATTTGGCGTTGCTCACGGCCAGAGCGATGGATTTTGGGGTGCAGGAGTTGCATCTGCAGGCCTGGGGTTCTGATCTGCTGGCCTGCGGCCGCGCCCTCTTCGCGTTAGCCCCCGGCCGGATCTGGGTGAAGCTGCCAATCACCCGCGCCGGTGCGACTGCCGCCCGCTATCTGATCGCCGAAGGCTGCCCCGTGACCTTCACCGCCTGCTACGAGCCAGCGCAAGTGCTGTTGGCGGCTGCCCTAGGCGCCGACTACATCGCCCCCTACCTCGGCCGCATCACCGACCTGGGCTGCGACGGACACGCCGAGCTCACCCGCATGCAGCGCATCGTGGAGGGTGTGGCTCAGTCAGCCCAAGCAGGGCCTCAGCTGCGCTTGCTGGTCGCCAGCCTGCGCTCACCGGACGACCTAGCGCGCCTGTCGGCTGAGGGCCTAGACACGTTCACCATCAGTCCCGCCATCGCGGCGGAGCTGTTTGCTGTTGAGCCCACCCTGGCGGCTGCAGCGCAGTTCGAGCGCGATGCCGTAGGCGGCTGAGCGTCCTACCTCGGTGGGTTTGTGTGGTTAGGGCTGCTGTCCGGGTCTGGATATCCACGGATATCCGCCTTCAGACACGCGCTGCAGCCAATGCCGCCCTGGGCAGCTCGAGGACCCGCGACGACGAAGGCTTTAGCGGCCGTTGTCGAAGCGCAGTTCGCCGCTCACCTCGAGCTTCACGCCTTCGTTGGGGTGCAGGAACTGCTGGCCGAGGGCCTCGAGGGTGGTGGGGGTGAGCCACTCGAGCTGCTGCATCAGGTGCAGGGCAACGGCGTGTTTGGCGCGGCTGGCGCCGTCTTCCACCTTGATCGCCAGGCCGAGGCCTTCGCCCACGCGGCTGAGGCATTGGATCCCTTCGGCGCCGCCTTTGCTCAGCACCTGGCCGTGGCCGCTGCGCATCACTGCCGTATCGAAGCGTCCTTCACCCGCCACTAGATCGGGGTGGGCCAGCATCGCCCGGCTGAGGCGCTCCAGCTCCGGTTGCTCGCTCGCGCCGAGGTGGGCGAAGAGCAACGCCATTTGTGAGAGCTGCAGTTGCAGCGTGGGGGCGCCGCAATCGTCGCGGGCGGCGAGCAGTTCAGCGGCGGGCATGCCCAGGAGCTCGGCGACGCGCTTGAGCACCTGTTGCTGCAGGGGGTGATCCAGTTGCAGGTAGCTCTCCAGCGGCCACTGCATGCGTTTGCAGGTGGCCAGGAAGGCGGCGTGTTTGCCTGAGCAGTTGTGCTCCAAGGGGCTGGTTCGCCCTGCGGGCACCGGGCACTGCAGCTGCTCGCTCTCCAGATCCGACTTCCACAGGATCTTGAAGGCTTCGCGCGCTTGTTCGGCCTCACCGGCGTGGGAGGCGCAGGCGATCGCCAGGGCACGGTCGTCGTGGTTGCCCTGATCGGCGGCGCCGCTGCTTACGAACACCTGGGCCTGGAAGGGCTTGAGCGCGGAGCGGATGAAGCTCAGCTGTTGCGGATCGCCGGCACGCATCAGCACGCGGCCGCGCTGGTCGCAGACCACTGCATGCACCCGGTGCAGCGACTCATGGATGCCATTGCGGGTGAGACGCACCTCGAGGGGCGGAACGCTCGGGCGTCCGCTGGTTCCGAAGCTGCTCGAGAAGCTCATGCAGGGCTCAGGCCCGATCGCTCAGAGAGCCTGACAGAGGCTTGCCCACACCAGTATCAGCGCGGCAGTGATGGCCATCGCCTGCTGCAGGCGCCACAGCACAGGCTTCACCTCGTGGTTGGCCACCAACAGATCCTGTTGGCGCCACTCCACCGGCTTCTCCCACACCTGGCCGTCGTACCAGCCCGATTCCTCGTATTCCACGGCGGTGGCCATCAGGCGGCGTTGCAGGGTGGTCCACCCCAGCCATTGCCGCACCAGCAGCAACATCGGCACCACCAACCCAGCCACCGCACCCGCCACCACGAGCTGGGGCAGGTTGTGGCGCAGGGGAACACTGCCGCTGGCCACGAGCATCGTGATCGGCAGAACGATCAGCCAGGCCCGGATCAGCGGTGTGGCCAGGCCGCGATCGCCGTTGTGGGGCCACACGAAGAACCAGGAGGCCTGCAGCTCCTTGTATTGCTCAAGCGGGCGCTGCTCCCGCGGCACCGGACACACCAATTGCTCGTGATCAGTGCCGGCCATCGGGGCCCGGCCTCAGGCCGGTGGTTCCTGCTCTGACCCTAGATAGACCTCCTTCTCGCCGTGGCCCCAGAAGGATTCGAGGTCGTAGTAGCTGCGCTCATCGGGGGTGAGGGCGTGCACGATCACCTCGCCGTAATCCAGCAGCACCCAGCGGCCTTCCTTCTGGCCCTCTTTGCGCAGGGGCAGGCGACCGCCGCTTTCCTCCTCGATCTTGTCTTCCACCGAGCGGGCGATGGCGCGCACCTGCACATCGGAGAAGCCGGTGGCGATCACGAACCAGTCGGCAATCGAGGAGATCTCCTCCACCCGCAGCAGCACGATGTCGCCGGCTTTGCGGTCGTCGCAGGCTTCAGCGGCCAGCAGGGCGAGCTGCTTGCTGTCGTCGAGGTTGAGCCGGGGGCGGCTGGGATCAGGGCTGGGTTTGGTGGGGCTGGCGGCCTCTGTGGAATTAACGGCCTCAGCCATACACGTTCTCGCTGCTCACGGATTGACGGGAGCCCTGTTGTTGCGCCATTTCGGCGCGGGCCTTGCCTGCACTCTTGCGCAGCGCCTCCAGCCGGTCTTCGTAGAACCCGCGTTTCTTCTTCTTGCGGGTCTGCTCCACCAGCTCCTTCAGAGCGCCGCCCAGGCTCTTGTAGGCATTGGGCAGGCTGTAGCCGAAGCGGCAGGCCAGATCGATCGCCCGCTCGTCGGCAGCGATCGCGTCCTGCAGGCGCTTCTCGGAGTTGTTTTTCAGATAGAGGCGGTAGCCGGCGAAGCCGGAAAGGCCGAGGGCCATCAGCAGCAGCAGGCCGTCTTGCACCCACAGCTCACCGATCGCACCGCCCAGGCCGATCGCCAGGGCCGCCATCTCCCAGCCGTCGCGGGGCACCGCGTCGTTCTGGATACGGCCCACTTCATGCCAGAAGAGCAGGTTGCGGTGATCGATCGCCAGCGCATCCCACTTCTGCAGATCCAGCTGGATCTCCACCTCATCACGGCCGATCTCCTCGATCGTGATCAGCGGCGGATCAGCTGAAGCGGCGGCTTCCACAAACACCCAGCTCTGCATCTCGGGGGGCAGCAGCCCCTTCAGGCGCTGGAGTTCGCTCATGAAGACGTCACCTCTGACTTGGGACCAACACTAGCCATCCCCCGTGAGAGGCTAGGCGGGTTTGGCCGCCGGACAACTGCCCATGCCCCGTCGCACGGATTTGCGTCGCATCCTGCTGCTGGGTTCAGGGCCGATCGTGATCGGGCAGGCCTGCGAATTCGATTACTCCGGCACCCAGGCCTGTAAAGCCCTGCGGGCCGAGGGATTTGAGGTGGTGCTGGTGAACAGCAATCCCGCCTCGATCATGACCGATCCGGACATGGCGGATCGCACCTACATCGAGCCGCTCACCCCGGATGTGGTGCGGCGCGTGATCGAGAAGGAACGCCCCGATGCGTTGCTGCCCACCATGGGCGGCCAGACCGCCCTCAACCTGGCGGTGGCCCTCGCCAAAGACGGCACCCTCGAGCAATACGGCGTTGAGCTGATCGGCGCCAACCTGCAGGCGATCGAGAAGGCGGAAGACCGCGATCTCTTTAAACAGGCGATGGAGCGCATCGGCGTGGCCGTGTGCCCCTCCGGCATCGCCACCACCCTCGAAGAAGCCGAGGCGGTGGGTGAGCAGATCGGCAGCTACCCGCGCATTATTCGCCCCGCCTTCACCCTCGGCGGCAGCGGCGGCGGCATTGCCTACAACCCCGAAGAGTTCCGGGCCATCTGCCTGAGCGGCATCGATGCCAGCCCGGTGAACCAAATCCTGATCGAGAAGTCGCTGCTCGGCTGGAAGGAGTTCGAGCTCGAGGTGATGCGCGACACCGCCGACAACGTGGTGATCGTCTGCTCGATCGAGAACCTCGATCCAATGGGCGTGCACACCGGTGACTCGATCACCGTGGCCCCGGCCCAGACCCTTACCGATCGCGAATACCAGCGGCTGCGCGATCAGGCGATCGCGATCATTCGCGAGATCGGTGTGGACACCGGCGGCAGCAACATCCAGTTCGCGATCAACCCCGCCAACGGCGATGTGATCGTGATCGAGATGAACCCGCGCGTGTCGCGCTCCTCGGCCTTGGCGTCGAAGGCCACCGGCTTCCCGATCGCCAAGATCGCCGCCCGCCTGGCGGTGGGCTACACGCTCGACGAGATCCTCAACGACATCACCGGCAAGACGCCGGCCTGCTTCGAGCCCACCATTGACTACGTGGTCACGAAGGTGCCGCGCTTCGCCTTCGAGAAGTTCCGCGGCAGCCCGGCGGTGCTCACCACGGCGATGAAGTCGGTGGGTGAGGCGATGGCGATCGGCCGCAAGTTCGAGGAGTCGTTCCAGAAGGCGATCCGCTCGCTCGAAACCGGCCATGCCGGCTGGGGCTGCGACCGGCCCGATCCCACCCCTGAGCGCTCCGAACTCGACCGCACCCTGCGCACGCCGTCGCCTGATCGCATCTTTGCGGTGCGCACCGCGATGGTGAACGGCTACAGCGACGCCGATATCCACCGCATCTCTTCGATCGATCCCTGGTTCCTGGCCAAGCTGCGCCGAATCATCGAAGCGGAGCAGCGCTGGCTGAAGGGCTCGCGCCTGGAGGATCTCGATGCGGATGCGCTGCTCGCCCTCAAGCAATTGGGCTTCTCCGACCGTCAGATCGCCTGGGCCACTGGAGCCCAGGAGCTCGCGGTGCGGGAACAGCGTCAGCGTCTGGGGGTGAATGCGGTCTTCAAAACCGTCGACACCTGCGCTGCTGAATTCGCTTCCACAACGCCGTATCACTACGCCACCTACGAGCGCCCCCTGGAGCGGCTGCGCGACGACGGCACGCTCGAGCTGATCGCCCCCGAGAGCGAAGTGCAGCCCGAAACCCGCCGCAAGGTGATGATTCTCGGCGGCGGTCCCAACCGCATCGGCCAGGGCATCGAGTTCGACTACTGCTGCGTGCACGCCTCGTTTGCGCTGCAGGCCGAAGGCTTCGCCACGGTGATGGTGAACTCCAACCCCGAAACGGTGTCGACCGACTACGACACCTCCGATCGCCTCTATTTCGAGCCGCTCACCTTCGAAGACGTGCTCAACGTGATCGAGGCCGAGAAGCCCGAAGGCGTGATCGTGCAGTTCGGCGGCCAGACTCCCCTGAAACTGGCGATCCCGCTGCTGCGTTGGCTCGCCTCGCCGGCGGGGCAGGCCACCGGCACCCGCATCTGGGGCACCTCCCCCGAATCGATCGACACGGCGGAAGACCGCGAACAGTTCGAGGCGATCCTGCGCAAGCTCGACATCCGCCAGCCCCGCAACGGCCTGGCCCGCAGCGAGGCCGAAGCCCGCGCCGTGGCTGATCGTGTGGGCTACCCGGTGGTGGTGCGTCCCAGCTACGTGCTCGGCGGCCGCGCCATGGAGGTGGTGTACGGCGAGGAGGAACTCAACCGCTACATGGTGGAGGCGGTGAATGTGGAGCCCGACCACCCGGTGCTGATTGATCAGTATCTGGAGAACGCCACCGAGGTGGATGTGGATGCCCTCTGCGATGCCACCGGCCGCGTGGTGATCGGCGGCCTGATGGAGCACATCGAACCCGCCGGTGTGCACTCCGGCGACTCGGCCTGTGCCTTGCCGGCGGTGAGCCTGGAGCAGGAAGCGCTCTCCACCATCCGCCAATGGAGTGAAGCTCTGGCGCTGGCACTGCAGGTGAACGGTCTGATCAACCTGCAGTTCGCCGTGAAGGATGGCCTCGTGTACATCATCGAAGCCAATCCACGCGCTTCCCGCACGGTGCCCTTCGTAGCCAAGGCCACCGGCGTGCCCCTGGCCAAGGTGGCCAGCCAGATCATGTCGGGCAAAACGCTCGAGCAGATCGGCCTCACCAGCGAGCCCGTGCCGCCGCTGCAGGCGGTGAAGGAAGCGGTGCTGCCGTTCAAGCGCTTCCCCGGTGCTGATTCGCTGCTCGGCCCTGAGATGCGCAGCACCGGTGAGGTGATGGGCACAGCCACTGGCTTCGGCCTGGCCTATGCCAAGGCTGAGCTCGCCGCCAGCGAAGCTCTGCCTACCAGCGGCACGGTATTTCTCTCCACCCACGACCGCGACAAGCCGGCCTTGCTGCCGGTGGCGCAACGCTTGGCGGCTCTCGGTTTCCGGCTGGTGGCCACCGAGGGCACGGCCCGCTGGCTTTCTGAGGCAGGCCTCACGGTCGAGCCGGTGCTCAAGGTGCATGAAGGCCGCCCCAACATCGAAGACGCCATCCGCTCCGGCGAAATCCAGCTGGTGATCAACACCCCGGTGGGTCGCCAGGCCGCTCACGACGACAAATACCTGCGCCGCGCCGCCATCGATTACGCCGTCACCACCGTGACCACCCTCGCCGGCGCCCGCGCCGCCGTGGAAGGCATCGCCGCGCTGCAGGGCCAACAGCTGCAGGTGAATGCCCTGCAGGACATTCACGGCTGAGGGGGCTGACGCCGCGTCGCCTCCCGCTCCAACTGCTGCTCCTGCCGCAGTTGCAGAGCCAGATGCTCAGGGATGCAGAGCATCAGCGCTCCCGTGTCGGCCAGAGCTGGGGTGCTGATCGGCTAAAGATCCGGCTCGCGCGGATTGCTCAATTCAATCCTGGCTTGCACGCAGCCCATCGCTGCTCTGGCCCTTGGTGCGAACCCGCAAGGAGAGCCCACCTACTCTTTCCACATGGCATTGGTTCTGGACAACCTGCCCCAGGAGATACGGCCGGCCCTAACACCGGTGCTTGAGCGTGTTGTTGCTCAGCTGCAACCGCAGGGCCTCTGGCTGTTTGGCAGTTGGGCCCGAGGGTCTCAGAGTGCGCGTTCCGATATCGACCTCTTAATTGAGGGGTTCGAGGGAGTCCCCGTGCTTCAGGCCTACGACCAGGCCCTTGAGGCGATCGGCGATTGTCAATTGCCGCTGCAGCCGCTGGTAGCAGCGCCCTCCGTTTTGGCAAGTCATGGGGATTCGCCGTTCTGGCGGTCCGTGAAGGCTGAGGCCAAGCCTCTGTTGGCGGGGTCGGTGTTTCCGTGAGCCGTGAATCTGCCCGAGCTCGCGCCTTGCTCTGGTGGCGTCAGGCTGCGGCTGATTTGCGGGCATCTGCAGTTCTGGCCGATGCAGGTGAGTGGAGTCACAGCTGTTTTCAGGCGCAGCAGGCAGCGGAAAAGTCCCTGAAGGCACTGCTGGCTGATCGAGATCAGGATCTCCGCAGTCATTCGCTCAACGCACTTTTGCGTGAACTGGGTGGCGAAGCGTCTGCCCAATGGGCTGCCCAGGCACGAGCGCTCGACAAGCTGTACGCGCCCACCCGCTACCCGGATGCTCTCGGTGATGCGGCACCGATGGATGTGTTCGGCCCTGAGGATGCCGAGCAAGCGATGCGAGCCGCGATGGCCTTGGTGGACTGGGCAGGCACCCAGCTCAACCCCGTAGCCTGAGCCTTCTGCGTTAGTGCTCGCCGTGACCGTCGCCCCCAGCCCCGCCGCGATCGCACCCGGCAGCGATTGCACCGCTGCGTTCCGGGCCGCTTACGAGAACCGTTACACCTGGGCGCCCGGCTTTGCGGGCTACAGCGGCCGTTGCAGTTGGGAGCAGGGCGACCAGCTCGCGGAAGGCACCTTCAACGTGGGCGCTGATCTGAAGGCCCAGGTAGAGGGCATCGACAACGAAGAGGTCCACAAGGCTGTGGCCTCCCAACTCTGGGAGGTGTGCATCCACCGGGTGCGCCGAAGCTTCGAGCAGACCCACGGCGAGAACACCTTCACCGCCGGCGACACCGACGCCGTGGGCACCGAGGTGATTGTGGGCGGCAAGAACGCCGGTGATCGCTACCGCATCAAGGACGACGTGGTCACCATGGTGCATCGCCACATCCACGGCACCGTGGTGACGATCTTCACCGAAAGCACCACCGATACCGGCAGCGGCTACCTCAGCCACACCTACACCAGCCAGTACGCCGATCCCGCCACCGGTGCAGCCCGCGGCGGCAAGAGCACCTTCACCGACACCTTTGTTCCCCTGGCGGGCGAGGGTCCCTGGGTGCTGAGCGAGCGGGTGGTGGAGACCGAGGCCTTCGGTGATACCCCGGCAGGCCGTCAGGTGTTCCGTTTCGAAGCTCTCAGCCCCAACAGCTGAGTTGCGGCAGATGTGACACGATCCCGCAAGTTTTTGCTGCGGGAGGCCCGTTGAAAGACCTGCTGGATCAAATCAATGGCGTGGTGTGGGGGCCGATCACCCTCTGGCTGATCGGCCTCACGGGCCTCTATCTGATGCTGGGGCTGCGGCTGATGCCCTTGCGGCAGATCGGATTTGCCGTTCGCCAGACCTTCCGCTCGATTCGCCATTCCGGTGGAGAAGGCGATGTGAGCGCGTTTGAGTCTTTGATGACGGCGCTGGCCGCCACCATTGGCACGGGCAACGTGGCTGGGGTTGCCGGCGCCATCGGCGTGGGCGGGCCCGGGGCGGTGTTCTGGATGTGGCTGATCGCCCTGGTTGGCATGGCTACCAAATACGCCGAGTCGCTGCTCGCCGTGCATCACCGCGAGGTGGACGAACTGGGTGAGCACGTCGGCGGGCCGATGTATGTGATTCGCAATGGCCTCGGCAAGGGCTGGAACTGGTTGGCGGTGCTGTTCGCCGTATTCGGCACCCTGGCTGGTTTTGGCATCGGCAATGGCGTCCAGGCCCATGAGTTGGCCAAGGCGCTCAACATTTCCTTGGGCATTCCGCCCTTGGCGACCGGCATCGTGTTCGCAGTGATCACCTTTGCGGTGATCATTGGCGGCATCGAGCGCATCGGCCGCGTCGCCTCCGCGGTGGTGCCGTTCATGGCGGTGATCTACGTGGGTGGTGCGGCCACGATCCTTCTCGCCCATATCAGTGAGATCCCTGCAGCCCTCGCGCTGATCTGCCGTGATGCGTTCAGTGCTCAAGCCCTGGCTGGTGGTGCCATCGGCGTGATGATCCAGAAGGGCATCGCCCGCGGCGTGTTCTCCAACGAAGCGGGTCTTGGCACAGCCCCGATCGCCCAGGCCGCGGCCAAGCCTGGTGATCCGGTGCTGCAGGGCTCAGTCGCCATGCTCGGCACCTTCATCGACACGATCATCGTGTGCACGATGACCGCCCTGGTGATCGTGACCAGCGGTGCCTGGATGCCGATCGAGGGAGCTGATACGCCAACCGGCGTGGCGCTCACCATGGCTGCCTTCGATTGGGGCCTGCCCGGCGGCGCCTGGCTGGTGACCTTCGGCACGGTGTTCTTCACCGCAACAACAATCCTGGGCTGGGGCTATTACAGCGAGCGTTGTCTCGAATTCCTGGTGGGAGTGAAGGGGATCAAGCCGTTCCGCCTGGTGTGGGTGGCCGTGGTGGTGATCGGTGCGGTGGCCAGCTTCGATTTGGTGTGGACCGTCGCCGACATCCTCAACGGCCTGATGGCGATCCCCAATCTGATCAGCCTCTTGCTGCTCAGTGGCACCGTGTTCCAGCTCACCCGCCGCTACGACTTCAGCGCCGCTCGCTTCCGCGACTGACCCGCCGCGCCAGCGGCGTTCACACCTCCAGGTTGCAGCTCACTGCCAGCTCGAAGGGCACGCAGCTGTTGGGTAGTTCCAGCAGCTGGGCGGTGAGGGAGGCGATGTCGCTGGGTTGGCTCATCGCCTCTTTGGGCATGGCGTTCACGGCGGCGGCCATCTCGGTGTTCACCCAGCTGGGGCAGATCGCCGTCAAGCGGATGCCCTGCTCCCAGCCTTCGTTGCGCATCGTCTGGCAAAGCCCCATTAGTGCGAATTTGCTGGCGGTGTAACCGGCCAGGCGGCCTTTGGAGCGCTTGCCGCTCATCGAGACCAACACCACGATCCGACCGGAGCCATGCGCCGCAAGCTGAGGCCAGGCGGCGCGAGTAAGCCACCAGGGCCCCATCACATTCACATCCCAGAGCTGCTGGATCTCTTGTTCCTGGCCGTTTTCGAACAGCAGCGGCACTCGGGAGAACACACCGGCGCTGTGGATGAGGGAGTCAATCGCGCCGAAATGGCTGACGCTGGCCGCCACCCAGGTTTCAGCCGCAGCAGGGTCTTCGGCGTTGTAGGGGTGCAGCAGCACGCGAGGCCTGCCCTGCTGATCCACGCCGGCGTCGGCCGGATCCAGTGGGGTGCCATCAAGAGCTGCCGTGTTGCGCACCCCCAGGCTGAGCCGATGCCCATCAGCGAGCAGCCGTTCGGCGATGGCGCGGCCGATGCCACGGCTGGCGCCGCTGATCAGGATGGTGCGTGGCGGCGAAAGAGGCATCAGCGGCCGGGTTGCGTCAGTTCGGCATGGTGACGAACTCTTCCGCCACGGTGGGATGCAGGGCCATGGTGCGATCGAAGTCGGCCTTGGTGGCGCCCATGCCGATGGCGATCGCCGCCATTTGAATGATCTCGGCGGCGTGCTCGCCCACCATGTGGCAACCCACCACCTTGCCGCTGGCTACCTCCACCACCAGCTTGAGCAGCACCTTCGGGTCGCGGGCCGGCAGCGCTTGGCTCATGGGCCGGAAGCGGGCCCGGTGCACTTTCACCCCATCGGCCCCGTAGCGCTCGATAGCCGCTTCCTCGCTGAGGCCCACGCCGGAGAGTTCTGGCTGGGAGAACACGGCACTGGAGACCAACTCGTGATCCACCTGGCGGGGCTTGTGGCCCCAGATCGTGTCGGCCAGGGCGCGGCCTTCATCGATGGCCACGGGTGTGAGGTTCACCCGATCCGTCACATCACCCACGGCGTAGATGTGGGAGACGTTGGTGGCCTGATCGGCGTTCACCGGGATGCGATGCCCCTCGATTGCCACGCCGGCGGCTTCCAAATTCAGCCCTTGCAGGAAGGGCCGTCGTCCGGTTGCTAGCAGCACACCGTTGCAGGGCAGGCGTTCGCCGCTCTGCGTCACCACAGTGAGATCCCCCGGCGTGCCCTCAATCGCGGCGGGACTGTGGGCGAAGCGGATCTCGATGCCGTCGGCTTGCATCGCCTCCTGCACAGCGCGGCTCGATTCGAGATCGAAGCCCCGCAGCAGATGATCGCCGCGCACCAGCTGGGTCACCTGCACGCCGAGTCCGTTGAGGATGCAGGCGAACTCGCAGGCGATGAAGCCAGCGCCCACCACCACCACCCGCTCCGGCAGGCGCTCGAGCTCGAACATGTCATCGCTCACCCAGCCCAGCTCGGCGCCGGGGATCTCGGGGCGATGGGGGCGGCCCCCCACGGCGATCAGAATCCGCTCGGCCCGCAGGCGCTGCAGTTCGGATCCGCTTGCATCCACCACGTTCACCGTGTTGGCGTTAGCGAAACGCCCCCAGCCGCGCACCAGCTGCACCCCGGCTTTCTCCAGGAAGCCGATGTGCAGTTGGTTGAGCCGATCCACCTCGGTGCGCACCCGTTGCAGCAGCTCGGCGCTGTTGTGGGAGACATCCCCCACACTCCAGCCGTAGCTGGCGGCGTCGTGAAGGTGATGGCGCATGGCCGAGCCATACACCATCAATTTTTTGGGCACGCAGCCGCGGATCACGCAGGTGCCGCCCACGCGATCCCCCTCCACGATCGCCACCCGGGCGCCATAGCTCGCGGCGCGCTTGGCGGCCGCCAAGCCGCCAGAGCCGGCCCCGATCACCACCAGGTCGAAATGCTCACTCATGCCGGAGGGTGGCGGATGGCCAACAGCGGTATCCCCAGCCTAGCTTTATGACGATTGCCGCATATCCCGCTGCTGTTGTCTTGTCGGGATCAGTGCTCGTGTCATTCCCCCAGGTCATCCGCTACAGCCGTCTGGAACACGGACTCCTCTGGTGTGATGCACGTCCAGCGCTCGAAGATCTGCATTGCTAGTTGCACCAGCATCTCCACGCCGTCCACCACGGGGCAGCCCTGCTCGCGGGCGGCGGCGAGGAAGGGTGTGATGCGGGGGTTGGTGATCACATCCACGGCGATGCAGCCCGGCTCCACGCTGGCCCAATCCACTGGCACCGGCTCCAGCTCCGGGGCGCAGCCCAAGTGGGTGGCATTCATCAGCAGATCGGTGCCGGCGGGCACCTGCAGCGGCGCCTCCCAGCTCTGCCACGTGCAGGGCACGCCACTGGCTTGATGCACGAGTTCTGCCACCTCGCGGCCCTGGGCTTCGCGGCGGGTGATCAGCGTGAGCTCGGCTGCGCCGGCCCAGGCGATCTCCACGGCCATGGCGCGTCCGGCGCCCCCGGCTCCGAGCATCACCACCTTGCGGCCTTTGAGGGGAGCGACCTTTTCGATCGCCTTCACCACGCCCTTGCCGTCGTTGTTGTGGCCGATCAAGCGGTCCTGCTCGATCGTGATGTAGTTGGCAGCGCCGATGGCGCGCACGTCGTTGTCGACGGCATCCAGCATCGGGATCACAGCCGCCTTGTAGGGCACGGTGATCGCCATGCCCTTGTAGCCGAGGGGTTGTAGGGCGGCGATCGCCTTTGCCAGGTCTTGCTCGGAGGCGATGTCGTTCTTCCAGAACTGCCAGTGCAGGCCGTAGTGCCTGTACACCGCATCGAACATGCGATCGATCGGGTTCTCGGCCACGGGATGGCCGAGCATGCCGGTCATCTGTTTCTGGGGAGGGATCAAGGCAGCAGCCCGGGTCTCTCCAGGCTGCTCAGATCACGGGTGGCCGGCAATAACCCAGGGCTTTGCCGTTACTGCAGGCTCATCAGGGATGAGCTGACGCTCAAAGAATGGCGGCCAGGGCGTCGAGTTGCTGGCGGCGCGAGGTGAGCATCAGCTTCTCGGCCTGGGCCACCAGCTTGAACACGGCCTTGTCAGTTACCTCGTAGAACACCAGTGAGCCCTGGGGGCGCCGTAGCACCACACCGGCGATGGTGAGCAACTTCAGGTGCTTCGACACCAGCGCCTGGCTCAGGCCTGTTTTGTCGACTACAGCGGTGACGTTGAGCGGGCCGTTGCGCAGGGCCTCCAGCACGGCCAAGCGATTCGGCTCTGAGAACACCTTGAAGTACTCGGCGAGGTGCTCCATGGCCGGGTTATCAGCACATGATCAACGTAGGCCTTCCCTGCATTCTCGAGATCCTGTACTTGCGGTAACTGCATCAACACGATTCCGTTGCATGAATCGAAGCGGCTTCGTGCTCCCGCGCCGCAGGGCTTGTCTGAGCGATGCTGTTTCGATGCACCCACCCGCTCCATCGATGGCCCTGGCTGAGCCCCTGAGCTGGCAGCAACTCGAGGAGCAGTGCGATCCCTGCAGTGAGGCTGAGCTGCAGCAGCGGCGGGTGGAAGGCCCCACGAATGCGCAGGCCCGCCTGCGCCTATTTGGTCGGCCGGAATCCGAGGTGCGCGTCACCCTTTACCGCGATCACCACGCCTGGTGCCCCTACTGCCAGAAGGTGTGGCTGTGGTTGGAGGCGAAGCGGATCCCGTATCGGGTCCGCAAGGTGACGATGTTCTGTTACGGCGAGAAGGAGCGCTGGTTCAAGCAGATCGTCCCCTCCGGGATGCTGCCTGCCCTTGAGCTCGATGGTCATCTGATCACCGAAAGCGATCTGATCCTGCAGGCACTTGAGGAGGCGTTTGGTCCCCTCGGTGAGGGGATGCAGGATCCCGATGTGTTTGCGCTGCGCCAGCTGGAGCGGCGCCTCTTCCGCGCTTGGTGCCAGTGGCTTTGCTACTGCGAGGGCCAAGGGCCGCACACGGCGCCGGCGGAGCAGCACTTCGCGCGCATGGCCGGGCTGGTGGAGGAAGCGCTCGAGGCCACACCGGGCCCTTTTTTCCGGGAGCATTTCGGCACGGCCGATGTGATCTTCGTGCCCTATCTCGAGCGGATGAATGCTTCGCTCAGCTACTACAAGGGCTATGGCCTGCGCACGCAGCACCCGGCGATTGATCGCTGGTTTGCCGCCCTGGAGCAGCGCAGCACCTACCTCGGCACCCAGAGCGACATTCACACCCACGCCCACGACCTTCCTCCCCAAATGGGGTGCTGCTTGGCCAGCGGTGGTGCCGAGCAGCAGCGGGTGGCGCAGCTGATCGATCAGGGCCCCTGGTCCATCGATGCCATCGCCCACCCGGCTGTGGTGGAGACCCGCCAGAGCCCCCCGGCCACGGCCGTTCAGGAAGCTCTGGCCCGCATGCTCCGCCACCGCCATCGCTTGCTGGAGGTGAACCCGGAAGGTGCAGCTCGCAGTGCCGCCGCCGGCCTTGCCCTGGACCAGGCCCTGCGCTGCGCGCTCACCAATTTGTTGCGGGGTCCTGCGCTTCCCCCGCTAGCTCCGCCGCCGGGCACGGCTGCGGGGCTGCGCTATTGGCGCGATCGCATCAGCGTGCCGCGTGACATGAGCCTGTATGCCGCCCGGCGGATGCGCAGTGCGCTGGAGGCCACCGCTGCCCTGGCTGGGGATCAGCAAGGGCCTGAATTACCGCGGCAACACCGCCGGGATCAGAACCCGCAGCCGTTTTTGGAAGCAGCCTGAGGATCAGCGCAGGTTGTGGCCTTCGCGCTTTGCCATCAGGTAGCGCACCAGCTCCTCTTGCAGGGTGAGCAGTTCGCGGGTGCAGCCGCGGAAAGCGGCGCGGTGGCGGATCTCGTCGTGGCGCGTGTTGAGGTCGCGCAGCATCAGGTCGATGGCGTCGAGTTCAGCTCGGTTCATCGATCCTGCAGACAAGCTTCCTGACCCTATCAACGGCCTGAACCGCCGCTACCTTGCGCCCAAGCTGCTGTTGGCCCGGATGGCAAACCCCTGGATCGTGCCCGCCCTGCTGGCTGCGCCCGTTGTGGCCCTGCAGGTGGTGGCTGCGCCCGCGCAAGCCCTCGAGCTTGATGGGCAGACCTGGTTTGCCCGCCCCCCCTGGAAGGTGACCTTCACCAACTACTACACGTATGTGGGGCAGACGGCCGCCACCTATTACTTCACGGTCACCCTGCCGGATCAGGCCGGTGCGGGGTTGGGCGGCCTGGTGATCCAGCAAACCCGTGGGGTAGACCGCAGCTTCCAGTTCGCTCCAGCGCGCACCCAGGCGTTTGTGGGGTTGCCGCGCCGGGAGGGAGCGGCGATTCCGGTGCAGGCCTCGTTTGATCCGCAGGCCCGCCGCATCACCGTGCAGTTCCCCGAGCCTCCGCAGCCGGGGCAGACGATCACGGTGGCCCTCAAGCCCTGGAATAACCCCTTCCAGGCCGACACCTACATGTTCTCGGTGCAGGCCCTGCCGGCAGGGCCGAATCCTGTACCGGCGTCGTTGGGTTTCGCCACGATGCCGATCTTTGATGGCATCAGGCTTTGAACTGTGCCTGCTGGGTTGTGCGGCCTCCGGTCATTAATGCGGATTCGGTATAACGCGCAATCTTGCGTTGTGCCTTACCGCCACAGGCGTATCTGTTGCGTAGGTTGCCTCACGTGATGATTGTGCTGCCGAATGGCGCCTCACTCCTTGATGCTTGCGGCCTCAACGGCGGATGCAGGGGTGATGGCTGAGCTGGCGGCCTATGTGGCTGAGCACTACGCCAGTCCATTGCGGATGGCAGATCTGGCGCGCCACTGTCATGTGAGCGTGCGCACGCTGCAAAACCTTTGCCATGCCCACTGCGGTGAAGCGCCCTTGAAGGCCCTGCGGCGCTTTCGCTTGCAGAAATTGCATGGCCAGATGCACAGCAGGCCATGGACTCCGTTGCGGCAGCACTACCTCGATTGTGGGCTCACCGGATCGCTGGCGGATCGCGATCTGTTCCTCGAGATGTATGGATGCACGGTGCGCGAACACCAGGAAGCTTGTCGCTACAAGAGCTCTAGCGAACCGCGCGTTGCCGAGCTCAGCCAGATCGCCTAAGTGCTGGGCATCAGCGAGGAATGGTGGTGCTGAATCTGCCAGCGGCCATCGCTGAACACATACACAAACGTGTAGCGGGCTTGTGCCGTATGGCCATCGGCAAAGCGAAAGCTGTAGGTGCCGGCCGCCATCGCCTCATTGCAGCCCAGCTGGATGCTGCGGCTCTCGATCTGCCCCTGCGGTGCGCCGGCCAGGAAGCCTGCGAAGTAATCGCGGATGCCGGCAGGGCTGGTGCGCGGTTCGCTCGAGAGGGTGGGAAGCAGCAGGGCGTCGTTGCTGTAGAGCGCCGTCACCTGATCGGGATCGCCGCTGCGCAGAGCGACGTTCCACTCATCAAACAGTTGGGCCACACCCTGGGCATCCATCGGCGCGCAGGCTTCGGCAGCGCCAACAGGCATCGCCCAGCCCAGCCAGAGCAGCACCGCCAGGCAGGCGCTGAGCCACGCCCTGGCCAATCGGTTTAAGGTCGGGCGATGGCATTGCGGTTGCCCCCTTTTCAACCGTTGCCGGCTCCCACCGGCGATGACGTTGACCTGCTGGAGGTGCCGTTGCAGGCGCTGCAGCCCACCCAGCTGTGTGTGGGCATGGCCGAGATTCGCAGCCGCCAGCTTGATTTCGCCGCCGACGATGCCAAGCAGCGGCGCCGCTACCTCAAGCGCAAGCCCACGCCGCTGGTGCGCAGTGCCTCCGGTGAGCTTTGGATGGTCGATCGCCATCACCGGCTGCGGGCCTTGCTCGAGCTCGATCCCAACGCCACCGCCTTTGGCTACGTAGTGCTGCAGCTGGAGGTGTCGGAGCGTCATGCGGTGCTCGAGCAGCTGCATCAACGCGGCTGGCTCTACCTCTATGACGGCCGCGGCCTCGGGCCGCTCCACCCCACAGCGCTGCCATCCAGCCTCAGCGGCACCCAAGACGACCCCTACCGCAGCCTCGTGTGGAAGCTCAAGCGCGAGGGCCTCGTGGCCGCAGCTCCGCTGATCCCCTTCCATGAATTCCGTTGGGGCGCCTGGTTGCGCAGCCGCAATCTGCCGCCGTTCAGCTCGGAGCGCTTGGATCCCGCCCTGCCGGCGGCGCGGGCACTGGTGCGCTCCCAGGCGGCTTCCCATCTGGCTGGTTGGATCGCTGATTAGTACCTAGCGTTTCGGTAGAGGTCGCGCTGGGGTTGCCATGGTTCGTCATCTGCTGGTGCCGATCGACGGCTCCGAGCTCTCCGATGCCGCGGTGCGTGCTGCGTTGGCGTTGGCCAAGCAAAGCGGCGCGCGGGTGACGTTCTTCCACGTGCAGCCGAGCTACTACGGCCGGGTGGATGTGGCGATCTACGGCGAGGGCTTGGTGCTCGATCCAGCCCTGAGCGAGCAATTCAGCCAGGCCAATGCCCGCTTCGCGGCCACGATTCTCGAGAAGGCGCTCGATCAGGCCAAAGCCGAAGGGGTGGAGGCCAGCAGCGACACCTGCGTGAGCCCGCTGGTGCATGAGGCGATCCTCGAGGCTGTTGAACGCCTGGGCTGCGATCTGATCGCGATGGCCTCCCATGGCCGCCGCGGTCTGGCGGGGTTGTTGATCGGCAGCGAAACCCAGCGGGTGCTCACCCATGCGCGGCTGCCGGTGTTGGTGATTCCGGCTCAGAGCTGAGCCTGCAGCTGACTGGCCCGGGCGATCAGCCCATCGGCGGTGGCGCGATACACCGCTTCGGCTTCCTCGGCGCTGCGGCCGATGCAGGTCATCCCGAGCTTGCCGTATTCCGAGAGGCAGCCCAGCAGGTGAAACACGCTGCCCCGCAACCGGGCCGGGTCGTAGTGCAGATCGGCTTCAGCCACGATGTCGATCAGATCAGCGGGCAACAAGCCCCGCAGTTGCGGGGCGGTGAGGTTGTCGGTGGCGCTGTAAAACACCGCCTGGCCGGTGGGTGCCAGGAACAGGCCGGTGGCGGGATCCAGCCGCCCGGTGGTGATCGCCCTTAGAGCCATGGTGGGGTGGGTGGTGCCCCCTTGGCGCAGGTTCACTTCGATCGCCTGCAAGTCCCAGGTGCCGTTGATGCGGCGGGCGATGAAATCCACGGCGTAGCGCTCCAGTGCTCCTTCGGCGGCCAGGGCCTCTCCCACCGCCTGGCCGTGGCGCATCAGCTCCAGCCGGTAGGGCTCCTCGGCCGGGAAGCGGCAGCCGAGATAGGTCTGCCCGCCAGCACCCCCCAGGATCTGCTCGTGGGTGGAGAGCAGCTCCACCCGGCCACCGGGGTGGATGGTGCCCTGCACGCTCGGGGAACTGAGGGCATCGCCGCCCTCAAGCCAAGCCTCTACCAGCGCCCCTTGTTGCGTGAGCAGCTCCTGCCAGAGCGCCGCTGGCATCGGCAACTGCTCCAAGGCCGCCAGGATCCGTAGGCGGCGCTCGCGGCTGCTCAGCTCCGCCAGCTGCAGGGGCGCCAGCTCGAGGCAGGCATTGCCTTCGCCGCTGATGCCCTCATTCAGCTTCACCACGCAGCGGCGCAGCTCGGGATGCGCCTCCCACAGCTCGGCCGTGGCTTCCGCCAGATCGGCCAGGTTGAAGGCGAGGTCGCTGCCGGGGGGATGGGGTACGCCGCAGCGGGCGAATAGGGCGCGGCTGCCGGCTTTGCTGCCCCAGTAGCCCAAGGCGGGATCGGTGCCGAGCAGCGGCACCTGCAACACCTCGGAGAGCCGTTTCTCCAGCTCCGTCACCACAAAACAGCTGATGAAGCTGCGGCCGGGGCGCAGCAGATCGCGGATGCGGCCGAGCAGAGCGGGACGCTCCAGCAACTTGGCGGTGAGGGGGCGGTTGGAGGCGTCGTCGGTGTCGAACAGATGCAGGCGCCGGCGGGCGTGGGAGGTGGGCACGCCCGGCATCAACTCGAGCACCGCATCCACCACCAACTCCGGCAGGAGCTTGCTGGTGACGTAGATGGCGCGCACGCCCGGATCGCGCAGCCGCATCAGCGAGAACAGCTGGCGTTCCTCGTAGTGATGGGCGCCTGTGACCAGGGCCATCAAGGCCTGCTCCATCGAGAGCGAGGGCACCACCAGCACATCGAACTGGCCGCCGTCGCCGTTGTGCTCACAGCCCCAGTCGGGTTGCAGCTGCGCCTGAAGCTCCCGGAATGACAGGGCCATGAAGAAGTCGGTGCACATTCACCACCGCCTCAATCTGCCTGCTATTCGGTGAGTAGGGAGCCGTATGGCGCAGGTGATGGCAAGCGTGGAGGCCTGTCTGGATACTTGGCAGGCCTCTGCCCAGCGCCCGGATCCGATTGATCTGCTGGAGCAGCAAAACGCCAACCGTCTGCCCTGGTTGATCGCCGAGCGTCACCGGCGCATGGCCAAGAGCCCCTTCGCCTGGTTCCGCGGCACGGCCGCAGTAATGGCGCGCGACTTGGGCTCGATGCCCAACAGCGGCTTGAGCGTGCAGCTCTGCGGCGATGCCCATTTGCTCAATTTCGGCTTCTACGCCTCACCGGAGCGCACGTTGGTGTTCGACATCAACGACTTCGATGAGACGTTCCCGGGGCCTTGGGAATGGGATCTCAAACGCCTGCTGGCGAGCCTGGTGCTGGTGGCCCGGCCGTTGGGTCTGGATCGCGAGGAGCAGGGCTGGCTGGTGCGCAAGGTGGCCTCCAGCTACCGCAAGGCGATCGCGGGCTACGCGGCCATGCCCACGCTGGATCTGTGGAGCAGCCTGCTGCAGGTGGAGCAGTTTCTCGACGAGCAGCCCAGCGGCTCCTTTCGCCAACACCTGCGGGCGGCAGCCTCTTCAGCGCGGCGGCGCAGCGGAAGCCAGGCAGTGGCGCGCTACGGCGAATGCCGGGCCGATGGCGGCTGGCAGCTGCGCCACGAGCCGCCCTTGCTCTGGCGCCACCGGCAGGTGGATCCGAGCTTCTTCGCCCAGCCCGATCACGACCATGCGCTGGAGGTGTTGCTGGAGGGCTATCTGAGCAGCGTGCAGGCCCACCGGCGCCACCTGATCAGCGGCTTCCGCATCCTCGACACCGCCTACAAAGCGGTGGGCGTGGGATCGGTGGGCACCCGCTGCAGCATCGCCCTGTTGCAGGGCCCTCATCCCGACGACCTGCTGTTGCTGCAGAGCAAGCAGGCTCTGGCCTCGGCCCTGGCCGAGCCCCTTGGCCAACTGCAGGCCAGCGGCGAGGAGCATCAGGGCCAGCGGGTGGTGCAGGGGCAGCGCCTGCTCCAATGCGTGAGTGATCCCTTCCTGGGCTGGACCACCACTCCCGGCCACCACCACGTGTACTGGCGGCAGCTGCGGGATTGGAAAGCGTCGCTGGCGGTGGAGGCGATGAAGCCCGAAGCGCTTAAGGCCTATGGCCGGCTCTGCGCTTCGGTGTTGGCGCGGGCCCACGCCCGCTCCGGCGATCGCTTCCGCTTGGCCGCGGCGCTGGAGGGGCAAAAGGCGATCGATCGCGCCCTCAGTGCGGATGCCATCGCCTACGCCGATCAGGTGGAACACGACCACGGCCGCCTGCTGCAGGCCATGGCGTCTGGGCGGCTCAGCAGCTAGCTCAGAAATTCAGCTGGATCTGCACCCCCGCCGCGAGGATCCCTGGCACGGATTGCACAGCCTCGCTGGGGTTGAAGATCCACTGCAGCGTGGGCTGCAAGTTGAGGCTCTGGTTGATCTGAATGCGGTAGCCCAGCTCGAGCATGCCTTCGTAAGAGCTGCTGAGCAGTTGATTGCTCAGCCCGCCGCGGCCAATGCCCAGCAACGCCACATCCAGGGGGCGTCCGGGTAGGGGACCCTGCACAACCAGGCCGCCGCCCACAAAGGTGGGGGCGATCACCAAGGAGGCATCCGGTGAATAGGACGCCCCAAGCCAGAGGCGATCGCCGAGCCCCAGCGGCAGCCCGCTGGGCACCGTGAGGCTGCCGTAGACGCCATTGCCGTTCTCGCTGGTGAGAAATCCCCCGAGGCTGAACAGGCCATCGGGTAGTTGGTTCTCCACGCTTACCGGCGCCGGGCAAACGCCGCGCCGCTGGCTCCAGCGCACCACGCCCCGCTCGGTGCGGCAGGCCGGCAAGGGCTCGGCGTTCATCGCGCTGGGCATCAGATCCACCTGCAGAAACTGCGCCACGCCGCTGCTGAGCCCGATGCCGCTATCGGCGAGGCCGAGCCAGCGGGAGAGGGTGTCTGTGCTGCTCAGATCGAACAGGCCGTAGCGAAAGCTCAGCTCCGGGCTGGCATGGGCCGTCACCACACCCCCGTAGGCGGGGTAGGGGTTAATCGGTAAGCCGGCCACCGTGATGTTGAGCGTGTTGTTGAAGGCCGAGTGCACGTAGTTGCCGAGCACTGGCACTTCCACGAAATCGGGATTGATCGGCAGGATGCCGGCTTTCACGTTCAGCCAGCCATCACCGTGCTGCCGCTGGATGGCGAGTTCTGAGAAGTAGAAGCCAGCTGGGTAGGCCACCTGCTGCAGCGGGAACAAGGCCCCGATGGCGGTGTTGTAGTAAGCATCGCCGGCGTCGTGATTCACGTTGACGCTCAGCTGCCAGTGGTCCAACTCCTGCCAGGTATCGCTGGCTTTGTTGAGTCCTGAGCTGATGGTGAGGTCGAGCGTTCCCTGTTGAATCCAACTGCCGGCCGAGCGCTCCCCGCCCAGGGGATTGAACAGCGGCTCCGCCGTCACGCTGAGCTCCAGCTCCATCCAGTCGGGCAGCCGCAGTAGCTCCTGCGCGCTGGGCCAGGGATCACTCAGGGAGATCGACTCTGGCGGGTGTGCTGGAGCCGGTTCGGCGTCAGCGCAGCGAGCTGGGCTGGCGAGTGCCAGGGCTGTGATCAGGCCCAGCAGGCCGTGCCCCCGCCGGCGAAGGCGGCGTTGCTGGCGCATGGCTGGGCCCTCAATCCGGCCACAGGATCTGCCCTGCGGCCGGATTTGGCAACCACCAGCGATGCCGGATCAGCCCTTCTTGGCGCGGCCTCTGCCCTTGGCTGGAGCGGCCTCCGCTTTGGCGGCGGCCACAGGCACGGGTGCGAGTTCGCCTTCGCCGCTCACCACCACGCTCACCACGCGGCCGCCCTGGCGGATCACCCGCTGCAGCGCTTCGTTCATGCGGCTGAAGGGCACGCGGGTGGTGTAGGCCCCGTGGCGGAGGAAGCGGTTGTTGGCGATGCCGGTGGCGGTGATGGTCACCACACGGCTGCCTTCGCCGGCGGCACCGGCGCTCGGGCTCGACACCAGCAGCTCCTGGCTGCGGAAGCCGTAGGCCGGGGTGCCATCGATGCGGCGGGCGTTGCTCAGCTCAGCCACCGGCAGCTCGCTGCTGTCTGAGGTGGCGGCGCGGAAGGGGCCATCGGTGCTGATGTGGGCGTAGCGGCTGGCGGCCGACACAGCCACGGGCACAGGCCGGTTCTGGTGGAGGGCGCGGCCGAGTTTGAACTGGGTGCCGCTGCCATCCCCTTTGGCGGAGGCGGCAGCGCCGCGGGCCAGCTGCATCAGCCAGCTGAACTGGCGGCCTTCATGGCCGGCGGCGTAGTTCCAGCCGTGCAGATGCGGAACCGTGTCGTTGCCGAAATTGCGGTTGTATTCAGCGCTATCGAGGTAGGAATCGATCTCGGCGTCGTAGCCCTGCTCCTGCAGGATCGTGAAGTGGTGCAGCATCTCCTCCTTGTTCTGAGGAGCACGGCCCAGCAGGTGTTTGTGGTTGAGCTCGATGAACCGGTACGGGTTGCAGTTCTCAAAGAAGCGTGAGCGATAGAGGGCGCTCTTCGCCACGGTGCGCACCAACTCGCGCACATTGAGATAGCCGTTTCGGAACAGCGATTCGGCGCCACCCAGGCGCTCATTGGTCATCAGATATTGGCCGCCCAGCACCTGCTGATACACCGCGCGAATGATCGCGTTCAGGTCATCGTTGGAGGCATGAGGCCGGTGCTCTTTGCGTTGTCCGGCGGCAAAACGCTCAATGCCCAGGGCAGGTGCTTGAACGAGAGACATGACGTTCGGGCTGGCAGGGGTGGACCAGCCGGAAGGTAGGAGCACTCTTTGGGCTTGTCTGCCAAACGTTGCGAGCTCTTTACGCCGCCGGATCGGGTGAATCAGTGCGGATGAATCTCATCGAGCACCTGACCGCTGGAGCACACGGTGCGGCAGGTGCGCTGTTCCTGCCGGCTGAGTTTGCGGGCGGCGATATAGGCGAGCAGGGGGTTGGGATAGGTCTTGCTGGTGTTCCAGCTGCCATCGGTGGCTTGCATCACAACCTGGGTTTGCATGGAGCTCGGCCTCCTGAAATCCGTTGGGCCGGACCCTATGGAGCAGCGCAGGCCGTTCAGGTAACAGGGGCTACCGATTTAGGAATTGCTTCCGATTTGTGCCTGGCTTGGATTGGCCTGCTGCAGTTGTTCGGCGATTTGCTGGCAGCGGGTGCCGGCGCGCAGCTGCGGCTCTGAGCTGCGCACCTCCAGTTGGGCTTCGCGGGAGCGGCTGCAGTTCCAGGAAGCCAGCACCGTGACCCGCTGGGCCATCGGTAGGCCGCAGTTGGGGCGATCGGCGGCTAGCACCTGGCTGGCGCTGCTCACATGCGGATCAATCACCAAGCCCAGCTGCTGCAGAGGCTCTGCCAGAGCATCGAGGAGAGCATCGCTGTCCACGCTGGTGATCCAGGAAAACAGGGCCATCCGGCGCGTTGAGCTTGCTGGCCAGTTAACGATGCGCTGCAGGGTGCATCAAGTGCTTTTCGGCACAGAATGATTAAGAGAACGTAAAAGTCTTAGCGATTCCTGGCGGTGATATGCCAATCGAGTTGCTCGCCGGCGTGGAAGGGCACGAGCCGGCTGGGTTCTGCGGTGCCATTGGCCAATTCCAGGATGGCCGGCAGGCCGGGGGCCTCGGGATCGGGGTCGCGCCGCTCCAGGGTGACGCTGCCCTGGTTGAGCGGCAGGCCGTAGAAGCGGGGGCCGTTCAAGCTGGCGAAGGCCTCCAGCTGATCGATCGCGTTTTCTTCGCTGAACACCTGGGCGTAGCTCTCAAGGGCGTAGGGCGCGTTGTAGATGCCGGCGCAACCGCAGCTGCTCTCTTTGGCATGGCGCAGGTGGGGGGCTGAATCGGTGCCCAGGAAAAACTTCGGGTTGCCGGAGGTGGCGGCTTTACGCAAGGCCAAGCGGTGCAGCTCGCGCTTGGCCACCGGAAGGCAATACATGTCGGGCCGCAATCCACCCTGGAACAGGGCGTTGCGGTTGATGTGCAGATGGTGGGGGGTGATGGTGGCGCCCAGGTTGCTTGGCCCCGCCTCCACGAATTGCACCGCCTCAGCCGTGGTGATGTGCTCAAGCACCACCTTCAAGGCTGGATGCCGCTCCAGCAGCGGCTTGAGGTGGCGCTCGATGAACACCGCTTCGCGATCAAAGATGTCGACGGCGGGATCGGTGACCTCCCCGTGAATCAACAGGGGCATGCCGATGCGCTCCATGCAGGTGAGCACTGGCGTGATGTGGGCCAGATCGCGCACGCCCGCATCGGAATTGGTGGTGGCCCCGGCCGGGTAGAGCTTCGCGGCGGTGAACACGCCCGCTGCAAAGCCCCGCTCCAGCTCATCGGGAGCGATGGTTTCGGTGAGATAGGCCGTCATCAACGGCGTGAACCCTGATGCGGCTTCTGTTCCGGCGCTGCGCTCGAGCGCCTGCCGGATGCGCTCGCGGTAGGCGCTTGCCTGGGCCACCGTGGTGATCGGGGGCTTGAGGTTGGGCATCACGATCGCCCGCGCAAACTGGGCGGCGGTGTGCCCCACCACGGCCTGCAGCAGCGCCCCATCGCGCAGGTGCACGTGCCAATCGTCAGGCGTGCGGATCGTGAGGGTTTGCCGGGGCGCTGATGCGGCCATCGCGTTAAAGCCCTGCTGCTGCGGTGGCTTTAGTTTCGGTGTTGATGGAGCCCGCACCCTGCGTTGCCTGGGTTGCTGGCTGGAGCGCTGAGCAAATCAGAGCGGCACGGCTTCCGCCAGGTGGGTGAGCAGCAAGTTGAGGATGTCCTGCAGGGGCATCGGCTTGGCCAGCAAGTAGCCCTGCCCCCAGTGGAATCCCTGGCGCTGCAGCCATTGGCGCTGGGCTTCTGTTTCCACGCCTTCAGCGGTGGTGTGCAGGTCTAGGGCCTCGGCCATGGCCTGGATCACCTCGAGGATGCGGTTGCTCGGTTGCTCCGGTGCATCCAGCAGCTTCACGAAGCTCATGTCCACTTTGAGGCTGTGGAACGGGAAGCGATTTAGGCGGCTGAGGGAGGAGTAGCCGGTGCCGAAATCGTCGATCGCCAGCAGTACGCCCCTTTGATGCAGTTGCTGCAGTGTGCGGGCGATCTCCGCTTCTGGTTGCTGCAGGTTTACTTCGAGCATTTCTAGTTGCAGCTGCCAGTGCTGGGGCAGCGGCTCGCCGTCGATCAACGCAAACAGGTTTTGCAGCAGAGCCGGGCTTTCGAGCAGCGCACCGGAGAGGTTGAGGCTGAGCAGCATCGGCTGATGCGGCTGAACCCGCGCCATCACGTGGCTGGCGCCGATGGCCTGGCGGATCATCTGCAGATCCAGCTCCCCAAGCAGCTCAGCCCGCTCGGCGGCCTCCAGAAACAGGCTCGGCATCAACAGTTCGCCATCGCTGCGGCGCCAGCGGGCCAGGGCTTCCACCCCCACCACCGCCCTGGTTTTGAGGTCAAACAGGGGTTGGAAGTGGGGCTCGAGCTGGCCTTGGCTGAGGCCGGCGCGCAGCTCGGATTCCAGCTGCAGATCCTGTTGTGCCTGGATGCGGCTGGCTAGATCGATGCAGCTGTAATGGCTGCCGGGGCGGCGGGCGGCATTGCGCAGGGCGATGGCGGCATCACTGAGCAGGTCGCCGGCGCTGCTGTAGTTGCCCTGCACCAACGCCGCTCCTACGGCTACCTGCGAGCTCAGCAGTTGCTGTGCCACGCCGATCGGTTGCTGCAGCTGTTCGGTGATGGCCGCGGCCTGGCTGCAGAGCTGCTCTTCGGTGGCGGTGAAGGGGGTGAGCACCAGCCACTCCTGCTCGTTCAGTTCGCAGCAGCTGGCGTTGTCGGGCAGAAGTGCCACGAGCCGCTCCAGTTGTTCCTGGCGCAGGGCGCTGGCGCTGCTCTCCCCCAGTGCATTGGCGATGCGGCGCAGCTCCTTGAATTCCAGGCGCATCAGCCCAAAGCAGGCCTGGCTGCTCTGGCTGAGCATCAGCTCCACCATCGAGATCAGCTGATCCTTGCTAGTGAGCAACTGGTGCAGGCGAGCCGGCGGCGGCGCGGGCGCCTCCGCTTCAGTGCTTGCCGGATGCGCAGCCTGGGCAAGCAACCGGCCCTGGCGCTTCAATTCCATTTGGCGCACAGCGAGCCTGGCCAGCCGCTCGAGGGCCTCGATCTGGCTGCCTTGCAGCTGGCGCGGTTGCTGATCCACAGCGCAGAGGCTGCCCAACGCGAGGCCATTGCTGGAGATCAGCGGGAAGCCGGCATAGAAGCGAATGTGGGGCTCCTGGATCACCAGGGGGTTGTCGCAGAAGCGGGGATCGTCGAGCGCGTCGTTGATGATCAGCGGCGTGCGCTGCAGGATCGTGTGGCCGCAGAAGGAGATATTGCGCGGGGTTTCTTTGGCATCGAGCCCGATGCAGGTTTTGAACCACTGCCGGTTCTCATCCACCAAAGAGATGATGCCGATCGGTGTGCCGGCGATGTCGCGCACGAGTGCACCGATGTCGTCGAAAGCCTGCTCTTCGGGGCTGTCGAGCACGCCGTAGCTGCGCAGTTCCTGCAGCCGCGCGGCGTCGTTGGGCGGTATGGGGGCCTGCAGCATCGGTGCAGGTGGAGCCGAGGTTGTAGTGGAAACCTAGGCAGGCTGAGCGGTGTTGTCAGTCCCCGTTTGAGGACGTTGCACTTTCCTGAGACATCAGTTGCTTCATCTGCTCAGCGGGCATGGGGCGGCCGAGCAAGAAACCTTGAAAACTGTCGCAGCCCAGGGCTAGCAGTTCCTGGCGTTGGCGTTCCGTTTCCACCCCCTCAGCCAGGCAGCTCAGCCCCAGCTCGTGGGCCATCAGGATCGTGGCCTTCACGATGCTGCGATCGGAGGGGTTGCTTGGCAGATCCTGCACGAAACAGCGATCAATTTTGAGACGTTGCAACGGCAATTTCTGCAGGCTGGCGAGGGAGGAGAAGCCGGTACCGAAGTCGTCGATGGCCAGGGTCACGCCGGCGGCGGCGAGGGTGTTGAGGGTGTGGGCCGCTGCTTGGGGGTTGCTGATCAGCACCGTTTCGGTGAGCTCCACTTCCAGCTGTGAGGGCTGCACCTGCCACTGCTCGCACAAGTTGAGCAGCTGCTGATCGAGCCGCTCTTCCTCAGGATCAAGCTGATGGCCCGACACATTGATCGCCAGCCGCTCCAGCTTCAGACCCTCGCGCTGCCAGTGGCTCAGTTGGGCGATCGCCTGCTCCAGCACCCAGCGGCCCAGGGGGCGGATCAGGCCACACTGTTCCGCCAGGGGGATGAAGCGCCCGGGTGAAATCTCCTCACCTCGCTGGGTATGCCAGCGCAGCAGCGCCTCCGCGCCAATGAGCCGTTGTTCCCGATCCCATTGGGGTTGGTAGTGGAGCTGCAGTTCCTGCCGCTCGATGGCCCGGGCCAGCCGTTGCTCGAGATCCAGCGTTTCGCGGATGCGCTGGCTCAAGGCGGTTGAGTAGGCCCGGATGGAGCCCTTGCCCTGGCGCTTCGCTTCGGTGAGGGCGGTCGTGGCCCACTGCAACAGGCTGGAGGCGTCACTGCCGTGGTCGGGGGCGATGCTCACCCCCACGCAGGCGCTGAGCTGAACCGGTAGCGGCGCATCGAGCCGCGGCACCACCTGGTGCAGAGAGTGCTCGAGTTGCTGCGCCAGCTGCAGGGCTTCCGAGATGCTGCCCATGTTCTCGCTGCGCACCACCAAGAAGGTGTCGCTGTCGAGGCGGGCCAGCCAGTCGCTGGGCTGCAGCTGCTGGCGCAGGTGTTCGCCGCCCCAGTGGAGCAATTGATTGCCCACCTCCACACCAAAGCTGTCGTTGATGCTCTGGAAGTTGTCGAGGTCGAGGCAGAGGATGGCGATCTGCTGGTTGTAGGGCAGTTCGCGGATCCGCTGCTCGAGGTAGCTGATCGAGGCCAGTCGGTTTGGTAGGCCGGTGATCCCATCGATGCGGGTGGCCTGCTCGAGCTCGAGCTGAAGATTGCCGCGATGGGGGAGGGATTGCAGGGTGCCGATGCTCTGCAGCGCCTTGCCGTTGTGGTCGCAGAAGGTTTCGCCGCGGTGCAGCACCAGCGCGATGCGTTCGTTCGAGAGCAGCAGGCGATGCTCCAGCTGGAAGGGCCTGCCGCTCAGCCACGACTGGCGCACGCTGGCTGCCACGAGGGTGCGGTCATCCGGATGGACCCGTTCCAGCAACAGCTCAAAGCTCGCGCTGATGTGCGGATCGCTCTCCAGGATTCGATATGTCTGCGGCGACCAGATCACGGCTCCTTTGCTGTGATCGATTCGCCAGCTGCCGCACTGCTGCAGCCGCTCCGCCTCCGCCAGGAGGCCAACGGTTTCTGCCGGAAGAGTGTCCGTCTGCCCGGGTGCGTTTTGTCGCTCAACCGAGGCTGCTTGGGGCACCCTGAAACACCGTGATTTCTGCAGCTTAGGGAGCGTTGCCGAGCTGGCTTGTGGGTTGTCAGAACCCCTGCCCTGCCTAGCCTGGGACATGACCCATCGCTTGGCCGTACTCAGCGCCGCTGCCGTGCTCCTGGCTCTGGCGGGCTGCCACGCCAGCCAACCCATCATTGAAGTGCCGGTGTCGAACTGGCCTGGCTACGAATACATGTATTTGGCCCACAAGTTGGGCCTCGATCGCCGTTCCGGGATCACGGTGAAGCCGCTGCAGTTCCCTGATCCACAGACGATCGTGCACGCCTACCTGCGCGGAGATGTGCCCTTGGCGCAGCTCACCACGGTGGAAGCGGTGGATCTTTGCAGCCGCGCTCCCAGCCGCTGCCCGGTGATCGTGTTGATCCTGGATGAATCGCGCGGTGGCGATCAGATCGCCGTGGCCCGCTCGGTTCCCAACTTGGCCGCCCTTAAAGGCCAGCCGGTGGCCGTCACCTTCTCCACCCTCGGCCCCTACGTGCTGAGCCGGGCCCTGGAGCAGCAGGGCATGGGCCTGGCCGATGTGCAGTTGCGCAACATTCCCCTGGCCCAGATGCCCGGTGCGTTGCGCAGCGGTGATGTGAAAGCGGCCGTGTTCTTCCCGCCCTTCAGTGATTACGCAGCCCGCGATGGGGTGTCGCGCCCCCTGTTCGATAGCCGCGCCATTCCAGGCGAGGTGTTTGACGTGCTGGCCGTCGATCCCCAGTACCTCGCGCGCCACGGCGACACGATTACGGCGTTGATTCGTGCTTGGGAGGCTGCGCACGATGCCGCCCGCCGCAACCCCGCCAAAACGATTGCTTTGGCCGCGCAGCGCGAGCAGCTCACGCCTGAGGAATACCGCCAGGCCGAGCAGGGGTTGGTGTACTTCAACCTCGATCAGCAGCGGCCGATGCTGCAGCCCGGTGGTGTGTTGGCCCGCAATCTCGAGGCGGTGCAGGCCGTGCAGGAGCGGCTCAAACTCACGGCTCCTGGCGCGCCGGTGCCCAAGGTTGAAGCTCGCTACGTGGAGGCGGCCCGATGAGGCAACCTCGCTTGATCACTGCCTTGTTGGCCTCGGCTGGCTTGGCCCTGGCGCTTGGGGCTTGCCTGGCTCCATGGCAGCAACGCCAGGTGCGGCTGGCGATTGTGGATTGGCCGGCCTACGAATACTTCTATCTGGCCAGCCGCAAAGGGCTCGACCTCCAGCAGGGTTATCGCCTGCAGGTGGATCAATTCGGCTCCCTTCAGGATCAGCGGCGTGCCTTCAGCCGCGGTGATGTGGAGGCGATTGCCACCACCTTGCCGGAGGCGATTGCCATTTGCCGCGAGGCGCCGGCTCGCTGCCCCTCGATCGTGCTGGTGCTGGATGATTCCAACGGCGCTGATCAAGTGGTGGCAGGCTCCCGCTGGCGCTCGGTGGCGGAGCTCAAGGGCCAGCGGGTGGGGCTGGAGCCGAGCGTGCTCGGGGAATTCATGCTGCTGCGCGCTGTGCAGGGCCAGGGCCTGAAGCTGGCCGATTTCAAGCTCCGTTACGACGGCCCTAAAGCCTTGGTGTCGCAGCTGCAACGTGGGGTGGTGGATGCCATCGTCACCTACTCCCCCCATAGCGATGGGTTGGTTGCAGATCCGCGCTTCCGGGTGCTGTTCAGCTCCAGCCAGATTCCCGGTGAGGTGGTGGATGTGCTGGCGGTGAGCCCGGAGCTTCTACGCCGTGATTCCAAGCAGGTGGCGGCTCTGGTGCGCACCTGGTGGGCTGCGCGGCAGCTGGCCGCCCAAGAGCCGCAGCAAGCCACAGCGTTGATGGCTCAGCGCCAGGGAGTGACCCCGGAGCAATTCCTCAGCTCCCAGCGCCTGATTCGTTATCCCGATCGCAACCAACAGGCAGGTCTGCTCGCTGCCGATGGCCCTGTGCAGCGCACCTTGCAGCGCCTGCAGCGGCAGATGCGCGAGGCCAATCGGATCCCGCAGGCCATCCCGCTGCCGAAGCTGACTCCGGGGCTGGTGCCATGAGGGGTCCGCTGCACGAACGGGTTAACCGCCGCCTGTTGGTGATTGCCCTGGCTGCGGCCGCCCTCGGCTCCACGGTGCTCGCCAGTGTGAGCGGTGCCTTGGTGCTGCAGGCCACCTTGAAGGAGGCGGAGAACCATGCCCGCACGATCGAGCGTGATCTCTCCGGCAGCGTCACCAGTTTTCAACCGTTGTATGAGGTGCAACGCCAGCTGCAGCTGGCGGCCTCCTCCCGTGAATTGCGCTCCGCCTTGCTGCTCGATCAGCAGGGCGTGGTGCTGGCCGCCAGCGACAACGCTCTGGTGGGTAGGCCTGTGCAGGAGCTGGGCCTGGAGGATGCGTTGGGTGATCTGCCCGAACATCTGCGGGGGTGTTTTCCGGCCCGCCCTACCGGTTTTTGTGCGGCGGATCGCTCCTAAGCCTTCTCGATGGTCCGATCCCCTGGATCGGCGGTGACCACATGATCCTGGTGGTGCGCACTCCGCTGGCTCTCGAGGGCTTGCCGGCCTTTGGACAACAGGGCCTGCTGGTGATTGAGCTGGATCTGCAGCCGCTGGTGGGCCAGGCCCTGCAGCTCACGGGCCTGGTGTTTCTGGCCGGGCTGGTGCCGCTGTTTTTGACCGGCGCGGCGTTGGTGCTGGTGGTGCGCCGCCAGTTGTTGCCGGAGTTGATCAGCCTTGCCCAGACCGACAGCCTCTCCGGCGTACTCAACCGCGGAGCGTTTCTGGAGGCGGCTGCGCAACGGTTGGAGTTGCGTGGCTTAGAGCAGCCCTGGGTGGTGGCGCTGATCGATATCGATCACTTCAAAACCATCAACGACACCTACGGCCACGCGGCGGGCGATGAGGTGATCCGGCGCATGGCGGAATTCCTGAATGGGGCCCTACGCCGCGGTGATCTGGTGGGGCGTCTGGGCGGTGATGAATTTGCCTTGCTGGTGAGCGCGGCCGCTCCGCAGGCCCACGAGCTGCTCGAGCGCCTGCGCCAGCGGGTGGCCACCCATCGCTGGACCCTGGCCGATGGCCGTGAACCGCAGCTCACCCTCTCGATCGGCATGGTGGAACAGGGCAGTGAGGGGCGTCACCAGCTGGGCGAGCTCTTGCAGGCGGCCGATGCAGCGCTCTATGTGGCCAAGGATCAGGGCCGCAATCAGGTGATGGACCTCGAGCGCCTGCATCCCCGCGGTTGGTCGGTGCAGCCGGCTTGATCTCGGCTTGATGTCGGCTTGATTCAGTGGGGTGCGCGGTTGTTGAGGCGTAGCTCGATCATGTGTTGCACCACGTACACCAATAGTGCGGTGCTCCAGCCGGCCATCAGCAGGCCATTGAGTGCCAGACCCACGCTGAGCAGATGCCAGCACGGCGGAAGCAAAACATCGCCATAGCCCACGGTGGTGAAGGTCATGGCGCTGAAGTAGAAGCTGTTCTCCAAGCTCGTGAACAGGTTCAGGCCCCTGAGCAGCAGGGCCCAGAGCAGCATGTCGCCCACGAGCCCAAGAGCCGTCAGCCCTGCACCGGTGAGCATCACCAGAGAGCGCCGGCTGCCCTTCTGAGCGCACCACTGCACCACCTGCGGCGCATGATTGAGCTCGGTGATCACCAAGGTGATGCCCATCTGCCAGAGGCAGGTGAGCACGAGCATGGCGGCGCTGATGCCTAGGAGCACGCCGACTCCTGGGCTCGCGCAGGCCTCTGGCGCTTGGTCCGCCGCTGTAGACGCAGCTGCAACCGCAGCCCTGGCTGTTGCCGGGATCCCACAGCTGAGTGCAGCCAAGATCAGCAGCAGCTGGGTGTGACGAGACCTGCGGATCAGCATCAAGCGGGCGGCGGTAGTTGGGGTGGGGGTAAGCCCAGCCAGCGGGCTTCTTCACTGGCCGCTGGCAGCAGCGCTTCCAGTTCTGGGCGTGCCAGCAACGGATCTGTACTGGCGCTCAGCTGATTGAAGCGCCGCAGGGCCGATTGCGGGAAGAGCAAGACACCCACCAGCAGTGCCAGGGCGCATCCCATCAGGTAGTCGATCCAGCGGTTGGGGATGTACCAGGCCACCAGCGGGCCGTAGCCCACGAAGGCCACACCACTGGAAATCAGGGCGGTACGCAGATAGCTGCGGCGGTTGAGCGCCGCCACGAGCATGGTGGTGCCCGCCATCACCAAACCGATCGACACCTCACTGATGCCCACGGTGTTGAACACCAGTAACGGCATCAGCACCCCGAGGCTCACCCCAGCCATGCGATCGCGCACCCGCGCCAAGGTGGCTCCGATGCTGTCGTTGAGCAACAACACCACACCGAAGTAGAGGTATTTGGGGGTGAGGGCTCCGAGTCCTTCGCCAATGGCCAGGGCCAAGCTGGCAAACACGAGCTTGCGCCAGAAGAAGGGCGAGCGCAGTCCTGCTGCGATGCGGCTCTTGAGGGGTGGTTCAGCCGGGGGGGCTTCGCTGGTTTCGGCTGAGCTGGCTGGGGTGGCTTCGGGGCTGCGGAGCCGATCCGGTGTGAACACGATCTGGATCAGCGTGCCGATCGCAAGGCCCATGGCGATGGCTAAGAGTTCATCGCGCCAGCTCTCCCAACTGGGTGTGCCGAGCAACGGCAACACCCCCGCCACCGCCACCACGCCACTGAGCAGTCGCAGCTTGCTGGGGAGGGTGAGGGTGATCAGCTGCATCAGCGCTGCCACCAGGCCGAACACGAACACCTGAGGCACGTTGGAGAGCCCCAGGCCCAGGCTCACGCCAATGGCCAGGCACAGCCCCACCAACACCAGCAGCACCGGGTAGATCGCCAGTGGCCAGCGGCTGAAATCGGGCCTGACCACCAGCGCCGCGATCAGCGATCCGTAGGCCAGCGACCCACCGCTCAACCCCACCCCTTCGCAGGCCGAATAGGTGAGGGCAGCTGCCAGGCCGATCACCAGGGCCGCCCTCAGATCGGTGCTGAGTGAGCTGGGGATGCTCTCAGTCGCCATGGGGCGAGGGACGTTTGATCGCCTGGGCCCAGCCCACCAGCAGAACGATCACCAGCAGCGCCAGCCAGAACCACAGCCGAGGTGGCTGGCTTCTGGCGGTGATCACCAGCAGGATCAGGCTGAGCCAGGGGGCTGGTTGGCGCCAGGGCTTGAGCCAGCGCTGCAGGCCATGCGGGATCTGCTGCTTCATCGCTCGGTGCCCCCCAGCCAGCGCAGGAACGGCAGCAGGAAACTCACGGGGCTGCGCCGCTCCACCACTACCTCACTTTTGGCGGGGGTGCCGTTCTCCAGCTGCAGGTTGGGTCCGCTGCCGCCGCTCCAGCGCAGGCCTGAGGGTGTGCTGGCCCGCTCCAGGGTCACCGTCACGATCCGAACCGGTGATGTGGCCTTATCGGGAAGGGTGGCCAAAGGGTCACCGCCTTCGCCGAAGGCGGCCTGACGGCTGCGGGCAATCAGGCTGCCGGCGAGATCGGCATCGCCAACGGCACGGCTCACTTCGGCCAGATCGGCACTGGCGGGGGCGATGCTGGCGATGCGCCCCTCCACCAGGCCGTAGCGCTGCGAGCTGCCGCCATAGCGATCACGGGTTTGCAATTGCAGGTCGAGCTGGATGGGCATCCCGGGTTTGACTCGGGCGACATCGGCATCGCTGAAGAGGGCGATGGCAGTGCGGTCTTGATTGCTGCGTTGGGGTTCAGGGCCCACGCCAACCGAGGCGAGCCGTTGGCCGGGGATCACCGCCTGGCCGGGATCCACGCTCAGCCCCAGCAGCATGCCGTCGCGCGGGGCGAGCACCGACTGGCTGTTGCGCTGGGCTTGTAGGGCGGCTTGGGTGGCATCGAGTTGAGCCAGTTGGGCCTGGAGTTCTTTGATTGCGCTTTCGTTGCGGAGATAGAGGTCTTGGGCTCCCACCCACAGGGGGCTGTAGCGGGGAATCACTTCATCGCGGCGCAGGTTCTCGAGGGCCTTCAGCTGCAATCCCACCGGTTGATTGGCGGTGCGCAGGGTGCCGATGCGCGATTCGATCGTTTGGCGTTGCCGTTCCACGGCTTTGATCTGATCCAGGAGCGCGTTGTTGGTCGGACCAACGCCACCACCGCCTGCCGCCTGCTGATCGATGCGGTTGATGGTCATCAGCAGGTCGCCCTGCTTCACCGGATCGCCGATGCGCCGCATCAGCTCTTGCACCTGGCCGGCCGACCTGGCGTAAACCCCCGACCGGCTTTCCGGTGCTAACAGCAGGGCACTGCCTTCCACCTTCACCGGCACGGAGGGTGCGAGTGCCCAGGCGCTGCAAGCCGCACTCACCGCCGCCATCGGCAGGAGATTGGGGAGGCGTTCGCTCAGCATCGCCTTCCCATCCCGCTGCCGGTGTTGCTGCAATCTGCGGTTACGGTACCGGCACTTTGCAACCCCAGGCTTGCGCCGCCCGCTGCGCCGCTGCTTCTGCCTGATGGCGCTGCTGCTGCAGAGCGGTGCAGCTTTCGCGGAGCAGCCGACCCGTTCTGCTGGTTCGGTGGCTCAGGCGCTGGAGGGAAAGCCCGCAGCCGTAACGGCGCCGGCACCGCTCAGCCTCAGCCTGGATCAGGCGATCGCTTTGGGCCTGGGCCGCTCCCTCGCCTTGCGCAACAGCAGCCTTGCCTTGGCTGAAAGCCGCGCGGTGCAGGGGCTGGCCCGGGCTCGGTTCATGCCCAAGCTCGATCTGGTGGGGCTGGGCACCTACGCCCAGGTGGGCACTGATGTGGGCTTCATCTCCAATCTGCCCGCCATCGGCGATCTCAACTTCGACCTGGGGGGTGATGGCTATGCGGTGGTGCAGAACACCTTCGTGAATGTGGGCCTCGCCCTCACGATGCCGCTGATTGATTTCGGTCGCGGACCGCTCCAACAAGCCGCCCGCGCCGGCGTGCAGGCGGCAGAAGCCGATCAACGGGAACAGCAACGGCGCACCCGCTTCGCCATCCAGAGCGCCTACCTCAACGCCCAACTCGCCGAAGCCTTGATTCCTGTGTGGGAGAGCGCCCTGCAGGTCTCGACCCGGTTGCTCAGCGATGCGCGGGCCATCCGGCGTGAGGGGCTCGCCGCCCGCATCGACACGCTGCAGGCCGAGGCACTGGTGGAAACCGATCGCCAGGGGCTGGCCGAAGCCCAAAGCCAACGGGAGGTGGCGCTCAGCGCCTTGGCCCGCAATCTCAACTTGCCGCCCGAGCAGGTGATCAGCCTCTCGGAGCCCCTGCGGCCCCTGCCGGCCTGGCCTTTGAACTTGAGCGCCAGCCTGGCTCAGGCCCTGGCGGAGGATCGCCCAGCCCTTGAAGCGCTGGAGCAGCAGCGCCGCGCCCAGCAGGCGCAGGTGAAGGTTGCGCGTGCCGGGGCGCTGCCTCAGGTGGGTTTGTTGCTCGGTGGCGGCATCAATGGCGATTGGCTGAATGTGCCGGTGCTCAACACCACCCCGCGTGTGGGCGTGAACGGCAGCCAGGGCCCGGATCTGCCCACCTTGAGTACTAGTGGCAATGCCTCCGGCAGCTTCTACGACTGGGGTGCCGTGATCTCCCTGCGCCAGCCCTTGTTTGATGGCGGCCTCACCCGCGAGTCGGTGGCACTGGCCCGCCGCCGCGCTGAGCAGGGTGAGGTGGCGCTGGAGTTGGCCCGCCAAACGATCACCCAGCAGGTGGAAACCTTCTATGCCACCCATCAGGCCTCCGGGCCCCAGATGCGTGCCGCTGCCGCTGCCGCCGCCGCTGGCGCAGAGGCCGTGCGCGATGCGCTGCTGCGCTACCGCGCCGGGGTGGCACCGATCACGGAGCTGTTGATTGCCCAGCGCAACCTGCAGGCGGCCCGTTCGGCTGAGGCCACCGCCATCCATCGCTGGAACATCAGCCGCTTTGGGCTGGAGCTGGAAACCGGCTCTGGGCTGGCCCAGGAGCCCGTTCCTTCCTCTCTTTAAAGTGATGGGATGACCGACCAGGCCCCACGTCCTGAAACGCCCGCCAGCGAGCGCATCACCGAGCAGCTCGGCCGGTTGATCCCTCTGGTGAACGGCCACTCGCGCGTGGCACGGGTGGGCTCATCCCATGGCCGTGATGGCCTGCCCTCGCTGCTCAGCTGGGATGACGACGGTCAGCTGAACGTGGACTGACCTTGCACGCAGCAGGTTTGCTGGTGCTGGCCGGAGGCGGCCACACCCACGCACTGCTGCTGCGCCGCTGGATCATGCGGCCCGCCAGCCGCCCTGCCGATCTGGCGGTGTTGCTGGTGAACCGCACCAGTACGGCGCTCTATTCGGGCATGGTGCCTGGCTTATTGGCTGGGCTTTATCCGCGTGAGGCCTGCGCGATCGATCTGCGCGACCTCTGCCGGCGCGCCGGTGTGGGCTTTGTGCAGGCGGAGATCACGGGGCTCGACCCCGCTCGCCGTGAGCTCCTGCTGCAGGGGCGCCCGCCGCTGCGGTTTCACACCCTCAGCCTGAATGTGGGCTGTGAAACCCTCTGGCAAGCGGGGCCCTCGGCCGCCACCAGCGCGGTGCAAACGGTAAAGCCGCTCGAGCCCTTCCTCGCCTGGCTGGAGCGGCGGCTCAACAATCCAGCCGATCCCCAGGTGCGGATTCGCGGCGGTGGGGCTGCCGCTGTGGAGGTGGCGTTGGCTCTGCGGAGCCGTGGTTTGCAGCCAGAGCTGTTGCTGCGCGGCGATGGCTTGCAGTTTGGTTGTGCTGCGGCGCATCAAGCGGCTGAACGGTTGCTGGCTGCGGCTGGGATCCCGATTCAGCGCGGGGTGGAGGATCAGGCCGCCGCTGATCTGGCGTGCACGGGTAGCCGGGCGCCGGCTTGGCTCGCCGCCAGTGGTTTGCCTGTGCAGGCGGGAACCGGCCGGGTGCTCACCGAGGCCAGCCTGATGGTGCAGGGGTGTGAGCGGCTGTTTGCCAGCGGTGATTGCGCTGTGATCGCTGCCGATCCCCGGCCCCCGGCTGGGGTGTGGGCGGTGCGGGCGGCGCCGCTGTTGGCGGAGAACCTGTGGCGGCTGCAGGCAGATCCGCCGTTACCGCTGCGCCGCTGGCGGCCCCAGCGCTGGGCTCTGCAGCTGCTGGGTGATGGTGGGGTGCAGGGGCTGCCATCGCCGCGGGCACTGGCGGTGTATGGACCGTTCTGTTGGGGTCCATCGCGGGCCATATGGCGCTGGAAAGATTGGATTGATCGCCGCTTCATGCAGGGTTTTGCCCCCGCATCCGCGATGGCCGCTGGGGCAGCTCCCATGGCCTGCCGCGGCTGCGCCGCCAAACTGCCGGCCGCTCCTTTGGCCGCGGCCTTGGGGCGCCTGTCGCCCACGGGCGAGGCGCCACCTGCAGAAGACGCCGCCCGCCTGGATGTGAACGAGCGGGGGGAGCTGCTGCTCCAGAGCGTGGATGGCTTCCCCGCGCTTCTCGATGACCCCTGGCTTAATGCTCGGCTCACCACCCTGCATGCCTGCAGCGATCTGTGGGCATGCGGCGCTCAGGTGCGCAGCCTGCAGGCGGTGGTGACCCTGCCGGAAGCCGCACCCGCTGTGCAGGAGGAGTGGTTGCTCCAGAGCCTGGCTGGTGTGCGCTCGGTACTGGATCCGCTGGGGGCAACGCTCCTGGGAGGTCACACCCTGGAGGGCCGTGATGGGGCGGGGTTGGGGCTCAGCCTGGCGGTGAATGGCGCTGTGCTACCGCAGCGTTCTTGGCCCAAGGGCCCTCTGGCGGCGGGCCAGGTGTTGCTGCTCACCCGCCCAATCGGCACGGGCGTGTTGTTTGCCGCGGCGATGGCTGATGCGGCTAAGCCAGGCTGGCTGGATGCGGCCTTGGCCGTGATGCAGCAGAGCCAGGCGCCCTTGGTGGAGATCCTGGCGGCCCATGGTTGCCAGGCCTGCACAGACATCACCGGCTTTGGCTTGCTGGGGCACCTGGGTGAAATGCTCGGGCCCGGTCAGCAGGTTGCCCTCGATCCCGATGCGATCCCAGCCCTACCCGGTGCCCTCGAACTGCTGGAGCAGGGGCTGAGCAGCAGCCTCGCGCCTGCCAATGCCCGCGCCCTGGTTGCACTCGATGGCCCGATCGCGCTCAACCGGGCAGCCACCGCAGCCGAGCAGCAGCTCTGGATCGACCCGCAAACGTGTGGTCCGCTGCTGGCGGCCCTGCCTGCGGCGGCTGCCCAGGGGGCGCTGGAGGCGATCAGGGCGGCTGGTTTCCCCCAGGCGGCCCTGATCGGCAGGGTGGTCTAGTCGCGCACCAGCCAGCCGGCGGTGAGATCGTCGAGGTCGCTTTGCAGGTAGTAGTAGCCCCGTGCACCGGAGCGCCCCTTCACCAGTAGGGCGCGGTAGCGGTAGGTGGTGCCGAATTGATCACGCTCATTCAGGGTGCCCCAGCAGCTGTTGGGATCCAGCTTCAGATCGCCGCTGTAGCTGGCTGTTTCGCCCACGCCGCTATAGCTCGAGAGGGCGATCCCGCTCACGCGGCCATCGCTCCACTGCTCCCGTTGCACCACCGCGTTGGGGCTCCAGCCGCCGTTGCGCCAGCTCAGGCCCACCTGGCTGCTCAGCACCAGACCATTGAGATCGCTCGCCTGGCAACTGCCGGGTGCCATCGGTAGCCAGCGGCTGGTGATCACGCTGCCCGTATTGCGGTTGAGGCTGTAGAGCGGGCGGCCCTTGCCATCGAGCACCACCTCACTGCGCTCGCTTCCCCAGGGCAGCTTGCGCTCCAGTTGCAGCACGCAGCTCGGGCCCATGCGGGCCACACCGCTGTAGGTGGCCTGGCGTTCGCTGCGGCCCACGCGCTCCACCAGCGTGCCCTGCAGCTTGCCGCCGGCCAGCCAGAGCTCCTCCTGCACATGGGCCGTGGGGGTGTTTTTGCCACTGCCGCTCTGCACGCCCATACCCATCACCGCATAGCGTCCAAGCACAGGGGTGGGGCAAGCGTTTTGGGCTGCCTGGGCCGGGGCGCTCAGGCTGGCGAGAGGTAGGCCGAGCCCCAGGGCTGCGATGGGGATCAGAGCCGACAGACGTTGGACCATGGCCTGGTCGCTGCACACAAAGCCCCCGCAGTATGGGCGGGTTGCGCTGGTGTGACTCAGGCCTTCGGTTCAGATCTGAACCATGCCGCAACGCATCCCTTTGAGCACGGCCTGCACGCGGTTGTTCACCTCGAGGGTTTTGAGCAGCCGTTTGGTGTAGGTGCGCGCTGTTTCCTCACTCACCACCAGCTGCTCGGCGATTTCACGGTCGGTGAGGCCACTGGCGAGGAGATCGAGCACCTCGTATTCACGGGGCGTCAGCCTGGGGCAGCTCAGGTAGGGCAACTGCCCGGAGCGCAGCGATGGACTGCGATACGAGTGATTCCCCATCACCGCCATCACCGCGGCCTCGAGCGGTTTCTGGTCTTCGATGAAGTCGGCTTCGGCCACCACCGCTTCGAGCCAGCTGGCTTCGGCGTATTCCACCGGGATCGCATCGCCCAGGGCGAGCACCACCACCTTCAATTGCGGCTGCAACTGGCGTGCTTTGCGCGCTAGCTCAAAACCGTTGCCGTTCTCGAGAAAGTCGGTGCAGATCAGCAGCTCATAGGGCTCTTGCTGCAGATAGGCCAGGCAGCTCACCTCATCAGTGACAGCGCAACCGATATAGGTGGATGTGCTGAAGCTCTCGCAGAGGCAGCGCAGGAAGAATCGCCCTTTCAGAGCAAGCGCAACTTTGCCCTGAACGGCAACGGAAAGGAGCACCTCATCAAGGTTGCCGGCGCTGAGGCTGTCGAGATAAGGCGTGAAGTCCATCGCTCAGCCCCAGGCGAGCGTCCATCATCGCGCCCGGCTGCGCAGCACCAGCTCAGATCGCAACCTTTTGTGTGTCGCGTGTGAGTTGGGCGTACAGATATTGCGGCGACTTGTAATGACGCGGCAGACAGTGATGCAGTGTTTCAAGCCGGCCCCAGCACACGGTGCGCTGAATCTTGTTGAGGGTTCGCTTTTCAGCGATCAACATCTTCAGCGCTTTGCAATACAGCTGGTAATTGGCTTCGAGTTCGCCGATGGTGATGCTGGCGTCCTGGCTCATGGTTCAGTCGTCGTAGACGAGGCACTCAGGGGCATTGGGGTTGAGGTCGCAATACACCTCAAGCGGGGAGGGATCCTTCTGCTCACCGGGGTGGTGCTGCTGATAGGCCTCAAGATCCTTGAGTTCGCCTTCAAGGTGGTTGATCTTGCCGGTGTCGCCGCTCTGGCGGGCCTGATCCAGCTCAGCCTTCAGCTTGGCCAGGTGGGCTTCGATGTTCTCCAAGGATCGGGTGTGATCGGCGGCCTACAGCTACGAACGCTCCGTTGGCCATCGCTACCCCCATTTGGGGGCAACCCGTCAGAGCTGCGCTTCCCCTGTCAGAGTGGATTCAGCCCCCAGGGTTCGTGTGATCCGCCGTTTCAGGCTGCTGGCTCTGCTGGCCGTGGTGGTTGTGAGTGGTTGCCGTTCAACGGCTCCATCACCCCAGGAGCGGGAACGCCTGGCCGAACAGCAGCGTTTGCTCTCTCTTTGCACGAGCAATCAGCAACGGTTGCCCGGCTTGCTTGAGCGTTTTAACGCCGCTCAAAGCCGCCTGGCCTCGGTTCGCCAAGCCTCTTACACACCCAGCCCCGGGCCCAAGCCCCTCGATCCCGAAGAGCAGCGCCGGCTCACCATCTACGACCAACAAACCGAGCAAGACCTCTACGAGCAAGCTGTGGATGCCTGGCGGCAGCAGGAGGCTGACCGGCGCGAACGCTGGGAGCAGGCCCAATCGGCCAAGGAGGCCGCGGTCGCCGAAGCACTCAAGGCGGCAGCCTCTGCCCTGCGGCAGGTGCATCCAGAGCTGCTGCTGGCCGGTGCTTCACCACGCTTGAACGCTGAAGAAGTAGAGCGTTTTCGTAGCTGCCAGCCGGAGCAGTTTCGGTGAGTGGCGGCTGGAGGCGATGGGGCTTCAGCCTGGCGCTGTTCACCGGGCTGGAGTCTCCGGCTCTCGCGCAGTTCTTGGCGCCACCCCCGTTGCCAGTAGTGCCTGAACCGGTGATCAGCCCTGAGCTGGAGGGTTGTGTTCGCCGTTTCGGCCATACCGGTTGTGCTGCTCGGCTCTACGCCCAGCTGCTCTGCGCATCGATGGGCACTGCTGAAGGCGAGCTCGAACGCATGGAGGCCAAGCTCGCGGAGCAATACGACCAAGCCGCCATCGACTTCCGTGGGATTACCCCGGAGCAGGTGGAAACGGCAGCTGTTCGCTACTACGCCCCCATGCTCTGCCCGGAGAAGAGCCCGCAGATTCGTCAGTTGTTTGCCCCGTCGTGAGTGCATGCTCTGCTTAGAGCATGCCCAGATTGAAGCGGAAGGCATCGAGCGTGCCGTTCACTTCATTGGCGACCAGTAGGTGGCCTCCACGGTTGCGACCGGCGACCCAACTGAGACCTTCGGGTGAGAGCGACTGTGCAGCGCTGAAGGCGCCCACATAGGTGGGGCTGTTGGGTTTAGTGATTTCAAACACCGGGATGAAAGTACCCAGCTCCTCGGCGTCACTCTGGTTGTAAGGACGCTCGAGGCCAACGAAGGCAAAGCGACGTTTACCGATCATGGCCGTTACCACCGATTCCGGTTCAACACTCTTGTCGTCGCTGCGGCCATCGTCGTAGAAGCCAGCGGCGTTGGTGATCTGGTCCAGCAGGTTGCCGGAGTCGTACACCAAAGTGCCGTTGGCTTTGTAGATACTGAAGCTGCGACCGCCAAAGGCCTTGATCCCGGTTATTGGGTCATTGGCGTCCTTCACGGTTTTGAGTCGCCCCTCAGTGATGAGTGTGGCATCGCCGGTTTTCAGCTTGCCCGAGCGAACTTCGTCGCTGTAGTACTCATCATCGCTGACAGGGCCGTATTTGAGTGTAATGAACAGCTCATCTCCTTGGTCGGCTTCGAAATTGCCGCGGTTACCGATGTCTGCTGATCCATAAACATAAATGCTTGCGCCAGTAAGCTCGTCTTCAATTTCTGCCAAAACCCCGTCAGTGAGGTTGTCGCCATAGGAATATGTTGTTCCATCGGCCAGCGATGCTTCAAAATTCACGTCATCGGGTCGGACACGACCATCTCCTTCGTTGGCGGTGATCAGGTAGTTCTTCCCTCTGTGCATGAAGGTGTCGATGCCGTCGGCCATGCGGAGACCGAAGAAATTGCGCTGGCCTGGCGCATAGATGCCGTCCCGATCAGTGGTGTCGACCTCAGTGCCGGTCCAATCTTTAAGCCCTTGGCTGAAGATGTCTTTGATTTTGCGCTTGTTGAGATCAACCCTGGCAATAGCGTTATTCTCCTGCAGTGTGATGAAGGCATCTCGGCCATTGGGGCTGATGCTCACATACTCCGGCTCAATGTCTTGTAAGGGACTGGGGTTCTCACCGCTGATGCGGATGCCCTGATTGCGCAGGTCGTCGGTGTCGTATGAAGCGAAATCGAGGGTGGTGACCTTGGAACGCCCTGGCTTGTCTTCATTAAGACGTACCACCGATATGCTGCCAGCGGGATCAACGCCATCCTCAGTGCCGTAGAACTTGCTGGGTTCTCCTTCGTTGGCGCTCACCAGTGTTTTGCCATTTGGCGTAAAGCTCAAGGAGTCAGGCAAATTGCCAACAGTCACACTGCCTTTGGCAACGGGTTCATTGTTCTTGTTGAGCTGATAAAAGTAGATTCGACCTGCGTTGCTTGCGTTGACTGCCACTGCGACGGCAATCAGTCCATCCCTGTTGATATCCACGCTCTGTGCATCGCCAGGTAGTTCCAGCTCACCAACCACCTTGGGGCTATTAAATCCTTTCCTGTAGCTCACCAGAGAGAGGGTAGACCCGCCCGTGATTACCGCGGCGATGTCGCGATCATTGTGATACGCAACAATTTCTGCACCACCGAGGTCCACACTCGATTGTGGTGCGCGTAGAAATGCCACTACGGTTTTTAAAAGTCTCCATCTATCCTCCTGCCAAGTTTTTTGTGCTGGTAAAGCACCGGTTAACGAAGTGCGGTCATGCGTTTAAAGCGTTGGGTGCGAGACATGCGGGTGTTGCCTGGCTCACGAACGGCAGCGAAGGCGGACATCCGCACCGGGTCATCGTGTGTGGAATGGGTCTGATCTGTCTTGAATTGAGATCTCACCTTGGAGATCCGGGCGCGTGCATCCACCTCTGGTTTTGGTGCATGGCCTGCTGGATACCCCGGAGGTGTTTCGGCCTCTGCGTCAGCACCTGGGCGGGCGGCGGCCCGATCTGTTGATCCCAGCCCTGCCGATGCGCTTCGGGACGACTCCGGTGCGTGAGGCCGCTTTGCACTTACAGCGGCAGATCGAAGCGCTTGCACCTGGCGGCGGGCCCTTGGACGTGCTCGGTTTTTCCATGGGTGGGGTGATTGCCCGCAGCTGGATCCAGCAATTGGGCGGTCAGCGGAGGGTGCGCCGCTTCATCAGCCTGGGCAGCCCGCAGCAGGGCACCTGGACCGCCCAGCCCTGGCCGCGGCGTGTGTTTCGCGGGTTGGCCGATCTGCGGTGCGGCAGTGCGCTGTTGCAGGAGCTCAACAGCAACCTCGAAGGGTTGCGTGGGGTGGAGTGCCACAGCTTTTATTCGGCCCTCGATTTGGCCGTGCTTCCGGGTTGGCGCGCCGTGTTGCCGGTGGGTACAGCCCGCGCGCTGCCCGTGCCCACCCATCCGCAATTGCTGCGCGATCCCGCCGCCTTGCGGCCGTTGGCGCAGGAATTGCTGCGCATCTGAGTCAGGGCTGATTCAGCGCGATCTCGCGGCATAGCTTGCGGAGACAGATCGGTGCTCACCGCAGTGGATTGGCTCGGTGTCTCTGTGCTGGTGCGCTGGTTGCTGGGGTGGTGGTTGTCGCGTCATCTCGTGCCCTTGCCCCAGGCGCGCTTGCAGAACCAACCGGCTGTGTCGGTGTTGATCCCCGCGCGCAATGAAGAAGCCACCTTGAATCATCTTTTGGAGGGTTTGCGATGCCAAACCCTCCAGCCACTTGAAGTGATCGTGATTGATGATCACTCCAGCGATCAAACAGCGGATGTCGCGCAAGCGGCGGCTGAGCTGTTGCCCCTGAAGCTGGTGCAGCCGCCTCCGCTGCCCCCGGGCTGGTGCGGCAAAACCTGGGCGTTGCACAACGGCGTGCAGCAGAGCGCGGGGGAGGTGTTGGTGTTTCTCGATGCCGATACCGAGCCGGCAGCGCAGCTGTTGGAGAGCCTGGTGGCGCAGCAGCAACGCCTGGGGGGGCTGGTGTCAGTGCAGCCGTTTCATCGCACCGAACGCCTCTATGAGCAGTTGTCCCTGCTGTTCAACCTGGTGGGGTTGATGGCTGTTCCGCTTGGGCCCCGTTGCGGGGTTGCCTTCGGACCGGCCATGGCGACCAGCCGTGAGCATTACCTACGCAGCGGCGGCCATCAGGCGGTGGCGAGCAAGGTGGTGGAGGATTGGTTCCTGGCCCATCGCTATGAGCAGGCGGGCTTGCCGGTGAGCGCGTTCATCGGTGATCAACAGATCGCCTACCGCATGTATCCGGGCGGGTTGGGGGATTTGGTGGTGGGATTCGACAAGAACTTCGCCACAGCCGCCGGAGAGGTGCGCTGGCCCTGGATGCTGGCGGTGGTGTTGTGGCTCTCCGGGCTGTTCTGGGCGGCCTGGTGTCTGCCGGCCTCGCTTCTGGGGTGGCCGCTGGTGGGCGACCCTGAGCCTTGGCGCCATGCCGTGGTCTACGGCGCGTACGCGCTGCAACTGATGGTGATCACCCAGCGGGTGGGCCGCTTTCGCTGGAGTCCGCTGGTGTTTCCGATCCCGGTGCTCTTTTTTCTAGGTGTGTTTCTGATGGCGATCGTGAACCTTGAGCGGGGATCGGTGCAGTGGAAGGGCCGCAGCGTGAGCACCCGCTGATCGCTATGGCGGCTCCTGCATCCCTGCTGCCGCTGATCAGTTCAGCGGGCCTATGGCTCGGTGGTTCGCTGGTGGTGGGAGCGCTGGCCAATCAGCTGCCGCTGGCCTGGTTGAGCGCACGGCCTGCGGCAGCCTCGCCTGCGTTGTTGGCTGCGCGGCTGGAGGCTTACCAGCGGCTCATGAAGATTCGCCAGTGGAAGCACTGGATGCCTGATGCCGGCAATGCTCTTCCCGGTGGCATCACCAAGGCCAGCCTGGCGCGGCGCGATCAGCCGGCGCTGCTGCGCTTGTTGGCTGAAACCCGCCGGGCCGAGCTGGTGCACTGGGCTCTCTGGCCGCTGTGGTTGCTCACCCTGCTGTGGCTACCCGGCCCGGGTGTAGCCCTGAACGCCATGTTTGCCACCCTGTTCAACCTGCCCTGTTTGCTGCTGCAGCGCTACAACCGCCTGCGGCTGCAGCTGTTGCTTGCCCGAAGAACGCCAGCCCTCAGCGCTCCAGCCAACCGCCCTCCAAGGTGATCGCGCCCGAGAGGGCGGTGTGCTCGCTGTGGTCGGCCACCACAAGGCGATGCGCGCCGCGCTCGAGCACCCAGCCATCCTGAGCTGGATCAAACACGGCCAGTCGGCGTAGGGGGATCTCCAGCTCCAGGCGGCGCTGCTCACCCCGCTCCAGCTCCACCCGCTGGAAGGCCACCAGCGTGCGCGGTGGGCGCTCCATCAGTTGGCCCGGTGCTTCGAGATACACCTGCACCACTGCAGCAGCACGCATCGCGCCGCTGTTGTGCAGCGTCAGCGCCAGCTCCACGCCGTGCTTGCCCTGTTTCAGGCTCAGCTCAGACCAGGCAAAACAGCTGTAGGACAGCCCGAAGCCGAAGGGATAGGCGGGGCGGTGCCTATCACGCTGCAGGCGGCGGTAGCCGTGCCATAGGTCATAGCTCACCTCCAGAGCCCTGGGTTCGATGCTTGGCACGTGGGCTTGCTCTGCCGGCATGGCGAAGGGCAATCGCCCTGAGGGTGAGACCTGGCCCAGCAGCACATCCGCCAGGGCGTGGCCGCCTTCCTGGCCGGGATACCAAAGCAGCAGCAGCCCCGCCACCTGCTGATCCCAGGGGCTGGTGAGGATCGCACCGCCGCCCATCAAGGCCACCACGGTGCGGGGGTTGGCTGCCGCAACGGCTTCGATCAAAGCGATCTGATCCGGGGGCAAGCGCAGATCACTGCGATCGCCGCTGGCAAAGTTGCCCCCGGGTGTGGGTGAGGCGTGGCTTGTGATCCAGGCCATGCTCCGGGCCACCGCTGGCCACCACGGTTGCAGGCGCCGGCGGCCCAACAGCTGCAGCAGCCATTGCGGCGGAGGCACCAGCGCCAGCACCGGAGCGATGTCGCCAGGGTGAATGTGCTCGCCCTCCAGGCGCCAATCCAGGCCGGCCACCACCAGAGCAGCCTCACATTGCGCTGCGATCGCAGCCGCTTCTGCAGGGTTGCGGCCGCTGTCGCTCTGGATCATGAGTTCCGGCGCCGCCTGGCGCAGCCCCTCCAAGGGTGTGGCGATCTGGCCGGGTTGGGGGCGCGTATCAGAGGAGCCGTGATCGCCGAGGTTTGGCTTGTGGGCGAGCTCGCCGATCACCGCCAGCGATTGCAAGTTTCGCCAGGGCAGTTCTCCAGCCTGGTTGCGCAGCAGCACGATCGATTCGGTGGCGGCCTGGCGTGCCAAGCGGCGATGAGCGGGGCAACCCCGCACAGCACTCGGCTCATCACCCGGTGGCACTGCCAGCTGAAGCCTGAGCTGCCGGTGAACGGCGTCGTCGAGGCGCTGTCGCGGCAGGCGCCCATCGGCCAACGCTTTTTCGATGCAGCCTTCCCACACCATCCGGAAGGGCATTTCCAGATCCTGGCCGGCTTGCAGCGCCTGCACGCCGTCCCTGATCCCAAAGATGAAATCGCTCACCACCACCCCCTCAAATCCCCAGCGCTGCTTGAGGATCTGCTGCAACAGCTGCGGGTGCTGGCCGCACCATTCGCCGTTCACGCGGTTGTAGGCGCTCATCACCGATCCCGCGCCGGCTTCCACGCATGCTCTGAACTGCGGCAGGTAGAGCTCGTGCAGCGCTCGGGAGCTGATCTGCGCATCCACCACAAAGCGGGTGTGATCGATGGAATTGAGCGCCAGGTGTTTCACGCAGGCCACGGTGCGGCGCTGCAGGCCGCGGGTGATCGCGGCTCCCATGGCTCCCACATGCACGGGATCTTCGCCGTAGGTTTCCTGGGCACGGCCCCAGCCGGGAAAGCGCAGCAGGTTCACGCACACCGCCGCTACCCAGTTGGCTCCAAAACTGCGCGCTTCGCGGCCAATCGCCTCACCGATCCGCTCTTCCAGCTCGGGGTTCCAACTGGCACCGCGGGCCATCGCCACGGGGAAGGTGGTGGCTCCCCCATGCAGCACCACACCTCGGGGGCCATCGACAAACCACAGCCCTTTCAACCCCAGCCTGGGCAGTACACCCGCGGGCCAGGGGTGGCGATGGGGAGCATCCCGCAGGGCAATGGAGGCCATGCCTGGCCAAAACCCAGTGGAGCCGCTGATCAAGGTCAGCTTTTCCTGCAGCGTGAGCTGCTCGAGCAGAGCCTCAGCGCGAGCTTGATGGGTGGGGGCGGCGCTGCTCACCACCGGAACCTATGGCGATCGCACCAAGCCAAGGCGCTTTGCTGAGCCGTTGGAGCAGGCATGCCGCAGACAGTTCTGACCCACTGTTCAGATCAGCGGCAGCTCAAACCAAGGGCACGCCACACCAACCGCAGCTGAGTAGGAGAGGCAGAGTGATCGTTGCCTTCATGGTGGGATTGGCGCGCAAAGGCCTGCATGTGCTGCCGGCGATTGTGTTGTTGCCCTACGTGGCCTGCGCCTTCCGGCGGCTGCAGCGCGGTGATGCGTTTCAGGAGCAGCTGTTTTCCTCGAGCCCTTTAGGGTGATGGAACGTTTGGCTGACAGGTCGCGTTGACCAATTGCGAATCCTGTCAGCACTTTGTTCCGCCGATGGGACCGCAGGGTGTCTGTCAGATCTGGCACAAAACGATGACAGCTGCACAAGCTGCCACGCTCACCTGTCCCCTCTGGGAAAGGCGACAGGCGAACGCTTCAGGACGCGGAAAGCAGCCTCGCGGGATGCACTAAACAACGCTCCAAAACCGCCTTATGGGTTTTCAGGCGTTTGCGGCTGCAGCGCCTGCTCGAGTAAGTACGCAGCAAGATTGCTGAGCGATCGCCCCTCTTCTGCGCTGCGTTTCTCCAGCGCAGAAAAGACGGTGTAAGGAATGGTGATCGTCAGACGCTTGGGGGAGCGACTGCGAAAGGCTTTCAGGTTCTCTGGCTTGCCATTTGCATAAACCACGGATTCCTCTCGTGCCGGACTCCTTCAGTATGTCTTCCAATTTGCCCGTTGACCATGCGGCGGACGTCAAGTTCTGTGATGGTTTGAGTGGAAAAGTGTTGTTTTCTGCGAACTGGGTACTCACTGAATCAACCTGGATGACTCTCAGGCCTGTTTTGCCCGCTATTTTCGCTCGGCTGCGGTCTCTGTAGGGCTTGATCGAGGATCTCAAGGATCAACTCATCTTCCGAGCGACCGGTGCGCTGCGCTGCTGTTCGCAGCTGCTCCATTGTTTCGGCGGAGAGCTCAAGATCTAGTTTTTTGGGGAACTTGCTTGGATCAAGCTCCCAGCTCTGCTCATTCGCCATCGCTTGTTTTGGCTGAATCGGGTAAATCTGTTCCCGCATCGCTGATGCGAAGCCCATAGCCTCCAGTGCTGGAAAGGTAGAACTTGATCGCGTCGTCGATCACCTCATTCAAGCGCCGATTCTCACGCAACGACAGTAATTTCAGGGCCAGATGATCTTTCTCGTCCAAGGCGATGGTGAGGCGCGGCATCGCGTGAACAAAGGAGGAATGCAGATCCTTTGCAATTCGATTCTACGCAACATGTGTTGCATTGCTTCACTGTAGTGCTGCTGCACTTCAGTGCGATTGCACGGGCGGCAGCCGGGTGCTGGTGCCGAAGGCGAGGGCCACCAGTACGCACGACATCCACAGACAGGCCTGCATTCCGCCCATCAGGAACAGGGCTCCAGAGAGCAATGTGCCGAGCAACCGGCCGGCGGCATTGGCCATGTAATAGAAGCCCACATTCAGGCTCACCGATTCGGCATCGGTGTAGGCCAGCACCATGTAGCTGTGGATCGAAGAATTCATGGCGAACACCACGCCGAAAGCCGCCAGCCCCACCACGATCGCCACGCCCGGATGTGCCACCTCGCGCCAGAGCGCGATCGCGATCAGCGCTGGGATGGCCGTGAGTACGCCACTCCAGAACTCCACCGCTGAAACTCCTGGTGGTTTGCTCTGGCCCCAGCTGCGGCGTAGGGCAGGAGCCGAGGCCTGCACGATCCCGTAGCCAATCACCCACAGGCCCATGAAGCCGCCCACCTCCCAGAACCGCCAACCCAGGGCGGCCTGCAGGAACACGGGTAAGGCCACCACAAACCACACATCGCGGGCGCCGAACAGGAAGAAGCGGGCCAGGGAGAGCACGTTGATGCCTTCGGATTTGGAGAACAGCGCCGTGAACGTTGGCTTCTCCTTCATCCGGCCGATCTCGGCCGGAAGCACCAGGGTGAGCAGAAAGGCGGTGAACAGGCCGGCTGCCATCGCACCCACGGCCGCGTTGAAGCCGATCGTGGTGAGCAACAAGCCCCCCAGAAAGAAGCCCACGCCCTTGAGTGCGTTCTTCGAGCCGGTGAGGATCGCCACCCACTTGAACAGCTGCGCCTCGCCGCGGCTTTGGTCGTCTGGGGTTTCGGGCACCACGGTTTTGATGGCGCTCTTGGCGCTCATCTTGTTGAGGTCTTTGGCGATGCCGCTGATCGCCTGGGCCACCATCACGTAGGCCACGCTCCACCATTTCGGCCAGGTGTCGGCCACCGGGATGAGCATCAGCAGCGCAGCCACCTGCATCAAGGTGCCGCTCCAGAGGGTGAGCCGCAGCCCGAAGCGGGCCCCTAGCCAACCGCCGTAGAGATTGGTGACGATGCCGAAGAATTCGTAGAAGAGAAACAGAAAGGCGATCTCAAGCGTGGTGTAACCCAGCGCGTGGAAATGAAACACCACCAACATGCGCAGAGCGCCGTCGGTGAGGGTGAAGGCCCAGTAATTGGCCGTCACAATCGCGTATTGCTGCAGCGCTGAGAGGGAGCGCTGACCCGTGGAGAGGAGGCCCATCAGCGTGCTTCGAGCTCGGCGATGTGGCAGGCCAGATCCGCCATGCGGGAGCTGTAACCCCACTCGTTGTCGTACCAGGCGTAGACCTTCAGCTGGGTGCCGTTCACCACCATCGTGGAGAGGGCGTCGATCACAGCACTGCGGTTGTCGTTCACATAATCGATCGACACCAGTGGCCGGGTTTCGTAGCCGAGGATGCCCTGCAAGGCTCCGTTGGCGGCCGTTTCAAAAGCGCCATTCACCTCTTCCACGCTCACCGCCCGCTCCAGTTCGAACACCGCATCGGTGAGGGAGGCGTTGAGCAGCGGTACGCGCACCGCATGGCCGTTGAGCTTGCCTTGCAGGTCGGGAAAGATCATCCCAATCGCTTTGGCTGATCCGGTGGTGGTGGGGATCAGGCTCTGCATGCAGGAGCGGGCCCGGCGCAGATCGCTCTTGAATGCATCCACCACCACTTGGGTGTTGGTGACATCGTGCAGGGTGGTGATCGAGCCGTGCTTGATGCCGAAGCTCTCGTGCACCACCTTCACCACCGGTGCGAGGCAATTGGTGGTGCATGACGCCGCGGTGACCAGGCGGTGTTGGCTTGGGTCGTAGAGCTGATGGTTGATGCCATAGACGATGTTGAGCGCTTCGGCTCCGGCGATCGTGCCGTTCACCGGACAGGCCACCAGCACTCGCTTCATCCCCGCGGCATCGAAATAGGGCTGCAGGGTTTCGGGGGTTTTGAATTTGCCGCTGCACTCGAGCACCAGCTCCACGCCCGCTTGCGTCCAGGGCACAGCCGTGGGATCCGATGCCTGGCTGTAGCTCACCGTTTGGCCATCTACGCAGAAGCCGCCGGCGCTCGGCTGCACCTTCCGCTGCCAGCGGCCATGCACGGAATCAAAGGCCAGTAAGTGAGCGGCGGTGGCGGCATCGCCAGCGCTGTCGTTCACATGCACCAGCTCAATGCCGGGCCGGCCCCACAGGGCGCGAAACACCAGGCGGCCGATGCGGCCGAAGCCGTTGATGCCGATGCGCATGGGAGCAGGCCTTGCAGGCGAACGAGCGGACCATAGATCAATCAAAGTTGATTGATCAAGTTCTGTTGATCTGGAGCGCTGGCTCTGCGGGCAGGGCTCTTAACCTTCCGCTCATGGGAGGAATCCCTGCCTGTTCACTGGAGCATCTCGCGTGCCACTGCCCGCCCTGGTTGCGGCTGAGCCCCTGGAGCAGCAGCAGGCTCGCCAGTTGCTCAAGGCCCTTGCGGATCCGCTGCGATTGGATCTGGTACAGGCCCTCTCTGGTGGTGAGCGCTGCGTGTGTGATCTGGTGGCCGACTTAAACCTGGCCCAGTCGCGCCTGTCGTTTCACCTCAAGGTGATGCGAGAGGCGGGCTTGATTGAGGCCCGTGAGGAAGGGCGCTGGGTGTATTACCGGCTGCGGGCCGGTGCGCTTGAGCAGTTGCAGGCCTGGCTGGGTGAGCTGGCGGCGGGTTGCCAGGCCCCTGCGCGCTGCTGCTCCTAACTGCCGGGCAAGGCGGTTTCCCTTCGGAAACTGCTCAATTTGTAGTCTCCGGCGGCCAAGGCGTGCACCAGAGCCAGGCAGGCGCGCTCAGGCATAGTGTGGTCGCCGCAGGTGAACACATCCACCGCGGCGTAGCCCGATTCGGGCCAGGTGTGAATCGAGAGGTGCGATTCAGCCAGCAGCACGAGACCTGTCACGCCCTGGGGCTGGAAGCGATGACTGATCAACTGCAGCACCGTGGCACCGGCTTCACGGGCGGCGGTGGCGATGGTGGTGCGAATGAAGGATTCGTCGTTGAGCTTGTCTGCGTCGCAGGCGTAAAGCTCGAGGATGCAATGCTTGCCCACGGGCTGATCGCATGTGGGCTCAGTCCATCCAGGATTGGGATGCAAGCTGGCGAGTGAATTGTTCATCGCTGAGGTGTGAACCAATCTCAACCTAGACCGGTTGGATCCGGTTCATTCATGGCTGTCATTGATTCTGCAGGATTGAAAAAGTGAGCAATTGGGTGTTCGAGCACACGCGAAGTTGTGGTTCACAACCAAACATTCACGCATTCTTAACCAATCGCTAACCTGGTCTGCGCTGCGGCTGTTTAGACGTGGGGAGCTCCTGAACGGTTGCTTTTCCATGTCCTTCGCGAAGAAGGCCCTCTGCTTCAGCGTTCTCTCCAGCTTCGGCATCGCTGCAGCAGCCTCCGCACAAAGCGTGCTCAATGGTGCCGGTGCTACCTTCCCGGCCCCCTTCTACCAGCGCGCCTTCGCTGGTGCTGCCTCCAAAGGCATCAAAGTGAATTACCAGTCGGTGGGCTCTGGTGCTGGTGTGCGCCAGTACGTGGCCGGCACCGTGGATTTTGGCGCGACCGACGAACCGATCAAGGCCTCGGAAGCCGCCAAGGTGAGCCGTGGTGTGGTGCAGTTCCCCGCTGTGGGCGGCACAATCGCCATCGCTTACAACAAAGCTGACTGCAAAGGCCTGAAGCTCAGCCAGAAGCAGGCTGTGGATATCTTCCTGGGCAACATCAAAACCTGGGATCAGCTCAAGTGCGGTAAGGGCCCGATCACCGTGGCTCACCGCTCCGATGGTTCTGGCACCACCTTCGCCTTCACCAACTCCCTGAGCGCCTTCTCTCCCGAGTGGAAGAGCAAGGTGGGCGAGGGCAAGAGCGTGAAGTGGCCCGTGGGCGTTGGCGGTAAGGGCAACGAGGGCGTGGCCGGTGTGATCAACAACACCCCCGGCGCCATCGGCTACGTGAACCAGAGCTATGTGAAGGGCAAGATCAAGGCTGCTGCTCTGCAGAACAAAGCCGGCAAATACGTGATGCCCACCCTGGCTGGTGGTGCCGCTGCCCTGAACAACATCAAGCTCGACGGCAACCTGGCTGGTGAGGATCCCAATCCCGCCGGTGCCACCAGCTATCCCATCTCCACCCTCACCTGGATCCTGGCTTACCAGAAGGGCAATGGCGCTAAAGCCGGCAAGATCCGTGAAGCCATGCTCTACCTGCTGGGCCCCGCCCAGAACCAGGCTGATGAGCTGGGTTATGTGCCCCTCCGCGGCGACATCCTGAAGCGGGCCAAGGCCGCTGTGGCCAAGATCGGCGCTTGATCTGAGACAAACCTGGACCACAAGGGGGGCTGCTTCGGCCCCCCTTTTTTTGCCTCAGACCCTTCATCCGTGCTGATTCGATGGCTGCCACCCCTCAGCCGGCTTTGATCCGGCTTGTGGCTGACGATCCGATTTGGAGGGAGCAGTGTCACCTCGCTCTGGTGCAGGAGGGGTTTCGAGTTGAGCAACAACCCGCTCCTCAACAGCTCAAAGACCTGCTCATCGCTTCACCCGCAGCCGAGCGCCCGGCCCTCTGGGTGATCAATCTGCCCAGTGAGCGGCACGATCTGGTGGCCACTCTCGCTCTGCTGCAGCGCTGGCGGCGCCGCGACTTGCTCACGCCGCTCCTGCTTCTGGCCGATGCCGCCGAGGAAACGGAACGGGCGGAGCTGCTGGAAACGGGAGCCGATGATGTGATCGTGCGCCCGTTCGGCCTGCGGGAATTGGTTGCCCGCTGCCGAGCGATGTTGCGGCGTGTGCGCCGGATGGAGCAGAACGCCCGATCGGCTCAGGCTGGCTCCGTGTTGGAATTCGGCTCACTGCAGCTGTTTCGCGAGCAGTGCCGGGTGTGCGTCAACGGCCGAGAGGTGGCTTTAACGCCGCGGGAATTCCGGCTGTTGGAATGTTTCATGCTGCAGCCTGGCCGCGCCCTCAGCCGTGATCAGCTGATTGAGCAGGTGTGGGGGGCGGACTACTGCGGCAACAACAAAAGTGTGGATGTGCACGTGCTGTGGCTGCGCCGCAAGTTGGATCTGCCTGGGCAGCCGTCTTGGTTCGTTACTGTTCGCGGTATTGGTTATCGCTTTGCTGCTCCCCCTCGCTAGGTAAAGAGGCGAGATAGCGCTGGCGTTGTCTTGACAGCAGCGCTTCATCGCAAGGGTTGCTCTCAGCTGTTGTGGAGGCGGCCTGCTCGCGGTTCATCGCCGAATCGCGGCTGATGCTGTTGCTCATGGGTTTCAGTGCGTAGGGGAGGCGGCTTAATCACGGAATTCACCCAGCAGCATCCGGCCACAAAACTGATGCTGCCCTGGCCTGTATTCACCAACATTGGGTTGTTTCGCAATCAAGTCAACCTAAAGCTCCGCCAGGGCTGGTGGGTAGCAGTGCGCACCATTTGCGGCGGATGGGCTTGATCGTGTGATCTGCAACACCAAGTTTTAGCGAAATTGCGGCTTCTTGTGCTCATCGAAGCTGCGCTCCAACACCTGCCCCACCGTGAGGCCGATCGGCAGCTTGCCAGCGAAGGCGCTGCCCAGCACATTGCGATAGAGCTTGTTGGTGACCAAGCGATAGGTGGAATCTTTCAGCGGGATCACACCTGCTTGCTGTGCAATCTTCACGCCACGCTCCAGAGTGGCGCTCACCATCGTGCGAACGGCCGGGTTGCTCTTGAGAGCCTGGTCGTTCACATAAAAGAACAGCGGGCGAGATAGCGGCAGATAGCGGGAGGCCTGCACGGATTCCGCGCTCGGGAGCACGGTGCCGGTGCTCCCCTGCACCGCCAGGGCCCTGAGCCGGCTGCGGTTGGCCTGGTAGTAGTCGTAGCCGAAATAGGCTAGAGCTCCTGGGTTCTTGGCGACACACGCCACCAAAACGTTGTCATCCTCGCTGGCTGTGTAGTCCTGCCGGGAATCGGTGGTGCTGCCGTTGATCGCCTTGTTGAAGGTGTCGTAGGTGCCGGAATCTTTGCCAGGGCCGCAGAGTTTGATCGGGGTGTTGGGCCAGGCAGGGTTCACCTGGCTCCAACGCATCACTTTCCCCTGCGCTTGCCGGTTCCAAAGCGTGCGCAGTTGCCCGGTGCTGATCTGTTTGGCGAAGCTGTTGCTGGAATTCACCACCACGGTGATCGCGTCAAACGCCACCGGTAGTTCGATGAAGCGCACGCCTGCCGCCGCACAGCGTTTCAGCTCATCACTGCTGATCGGCCGGGATGCAGCGGCGATGCTCAGCTTGCCGCTGCAGAACTCGCGGAAGCCGGCACTGGTGCCAATGGCCAGGGCCTTGAAGGTGACTCCTTTCGGAGCTCTTGGCTTGTAGGCCTCGATCGCTGCTTGGCTGAAGGGGAACACCGTGCTCGATCCCGAGATCACGATGGTTTTGGCGCCAGGTGCCGCCGGTTGAGCCAGGGCAGCACCACTGGCTGCCGCAAGGCCAGCGGCGAGCAGGGAACCAGCAAGGCGAGCAGCGATCACGGAACCAAGGGAGCGCATGGGCACACTTTGATCGCTGCAGCACATCAGCTGATTAAGACGTGGTTAATGGATGATTGATCCTGGTGCTTGATAAACAACTGCACTCGACCTCTTAACCGCTCCTTAAAACCACCGGAGCTCATGCATGGGAGCTTGGTGGTGTGGGACGTGTTGCCGATGCCGCTCTTCGAGTCCAACGACCTCTTTTCGCTTCGGCGCCGGCCGCCCCAGGAAAAGCTGGTGGATCAGGGGTTCCGTCAGCTCTCCATCGTGCTGGCCTCGATCGTGGGCCTGGTGCTTCTGGGAATTCTGCTCACGGTGCTGAGCGGAGCCCATCAGGCGATCACCACCTTCGGCCTTCGCTTTATCACCACATCCGATTGGGATCCGGTCGGCAACAACTACGGTGCATTCACGGCGATTTACGGCACGCTCGTCACCTCGATTCTGGCGTTGGTGATTGCTGTGCCTCTGGGCGTTGGCACCGCGATCTTCATCACTGAAAATTTGATCCCGCTGTGGCTGCGCCAGGCACTGGGCCTGATGGTGGAGCTCCTAGCGGCGATTCCATCCGTGGTGCTTGGCCTTTGGGCCATCTTTGTGATGGAGCCTTTTCTGCGGCCCCTGCTCGAGGCCCTGCACGTCTATCTCGGCTGGATTCCGTTGTTCTCCACCACCGCCCAAGGCCCTGGTGTGGCACCGGCCATTCTGATTTTGGTGGTGATGATCCTGCCGATCATTACGGCGATCTCACGGGATTCGCTGCAGCAGGTGCCACCTGAGCTGCGTCAGGCCGCTTATGGCGTGGGCACCACCCGCTGGGGAGCGATCCTTCGGGTGATCCTGCCCGCCGCTGTCTCTGGTATCACCGGTGGCGTGATGTTGGCCTTGGGCCGGGCCATGGGCGAAACGATGGCCGTCACCATGATCATCGGCAACTCCAACAACTTCAGTTGGAGCCTGCTGGCACCGGGTAACACCATTTCGTCCATGCTCGCCAATCAGTTTGGTGAGGCCGATGGATTCCAGGTGTCTGCCCTGATGTACGCAGCACTGGTGTTGATGGTGCTCACCTTGGTGGTGAACATCCTCGCCCAGTGGGTTGTGCGTCGTTTGAGTCTCAAGTACAGCTGATCGCTATGACATCCACGACCTCCCCGTTGCCTACGCAGAAGCCAAGCTTCAGCCGCTCTTCCCTGCGCCTCAACTCCTCCCTGGGGCGGAACCGCTGGAACCAGTTCTTCACCGTCGTGGCGGCTGTGTTTGCAGTGTTAGCGGTGCTCCCTTTGGTGTTGGTGCTTGGTTATGTGCTGGTGAAAGGCGGCACGCTTTTGAGCATTCGCTTGCTCACCGAGCTGCCTCCCCCACCTGGTTTGGAAGGCGGCGGGATTGGCAACGCCATCATTGGCACCATCGTGGTGACCTTGGTTGCCAGCCTGATCGCCATTCCGGTGGGCGTGGGTGGTGGCATCTATCTGGCTGAATACTCCCGCTCCGGCTGGTTCGCTCAGTTTGTGCGGTTTGGCACCAATGTGCTTTCGGGGGTTCCCTCGATCATCTGCGGTGTGTTCATCTACGGCTTGATCGTGAGCACGCGCCTGTTTTTTGGGCAGAGCTACAGCGCCATGGCCGGTGGCGTTGCCCTTTCGGTGCTGATGCTGCCCACCGTGATCAAAACCACCGATGAAGCGCTCAAGCTGGTGCCTCAGGAGTTGCGCTGGGGTGCGATCGGTATCGGGGCCTCACGCTTCGTCACCATCACGCGGATCACCTTGCCGGCAGCGTTCACCCCGATCGCGACGGGAGTGGTGCTTGGCATCGCCCGTGCTGCGGGTGAAACGGCACCCCTGATTTTTACGGCCCTGTTCTCGCCGTTCTGGGCTGAAGGTTTGTTCAATCCGATCGCCACCATGTCGGTATTGATCTTCAATTTCGCGATCATGCCCTACGAGGCTCAGATCGCGCTGGCCTGGGCTGCCTCCTTTGTGTTGGTGGTGATGATTCTGGCCGCCAATCTCTTTGCCCGTTGGTTGGGCCGCTTCGCCCGAGCCTGATTTCAAGTTTCTCTTACCTCGTGATTCCTCTATCCACCCCTGAGCCATGACCACCTCCATGCCTTCGCCCTCCCAGATTCACGCCGCCAGTCCTGAGTTCTGCATGGAACTCGAGAATGTGGGGATCAGCTACGGCGGTAGTGAGGCCGTGCGGGGCGTTTACATGCAGATCCCCCGCGGCAAGGTCACAGCCTTTATCGGCCCCTCGGGTTGCGGCAAGAGCACGGTGCTGCGCGCGCTTAACCGGATGAACGATCTGATTGAGGGTTGCACCCTCAAGGGTCGTGTGATCTTTGATGGGCAGGATCTCTACGCCCCCCAGGTTGACCCGGTGGAGGTGCGCCGCCGGATTGGGATGGTGTTTCAAAAGCCCAACCCGTTCCCCAAGAGCATCTATGAAAATATCGCTTTCGGTGCTCGGATCAACGGCTACCGCGGCGATATGGATGAGCTGGTGGAGCGCTCCCTGCGCAAGGCTGCCATCTGGGATGAAACCAAGGACAAACTGAAGGAGAGTGGCTATGCCCTCTCCGGCGGCCAGCAACAGCGTTTGTGTATCGCTCGTGCGATTGCGATTGAGCCTGAGGTGATCCTGATGGATGAACCCTGCTCTGCGCTGGATCCGATCTCCACCCTCAAGATCGAAGAGATGATGCATGAGCTCAAGAAGAGCTACACGATCGTGATCGTGACGCACAACATGCAACAGGCTGTTCGCGTCAGCGATATGACTGGCTTCTTCAACGTTACCCCCAAGGCCGATGGCGATGGCAAGGTGGGTTGCCTTGAAGAGTTCGCAGCCACCGAAACGATCTTCAATGCGCCCACCCAGCAGGCCACGCAAGATTATGTTTCCGGCAGGTTCGGTTGATCATGCTGAACACCACTGCGTGTTGCCCGGCGCTAGCTTCAACTGCGATCAGAGCTCTTCTTCATGACGACTGAGTCCTCAGGCTCGTCAGCCGGTTGGGATGGCACCCGTTCTCCCTTGGAGGGGTTCAGTCATTACCGTGGTGAAGATTGGACTCCGGAGCGACTTGCCTTCCACCAGAATCTCGAACAGTTTGCTGATCGAGTGGGATTGATTGTTGGCCTGCAGGGCAACGGCAAGATCAGCCAGGAGGCCGCCTATGACGAGATCAAGCAGCTCTGGAAAAGCTTGCGCGGTAGCCGTTCGTCGTTGTTCGACTAAGTGAGGGCTGTTGTTTGGTTGACTACATCGAAGGGTGATTGCCCTCGCTCCGGCTTGCCGGCCAGTATGAATTCTCCATCTGCCCAGGCTTGTTCCATGCCGGATCAGATCCGTTTTTTGTTTGCCCTGGCTGCTGCCACGTTTATTCACGTGTCGGCGTTGAGTCAGGGATTTGGTTTGTCGAGCATCGTCACCGGTGACATCCATTCCCAGCTTCGCCCTTTGATCGTTGCCCAGCCGTAATTGCATGCCCTTATGGGGCGTGAGTGTGGTGGCCGTTCTGCTCGGCCTTGTGATGTTTGTATGGGATCTGGGTTCCATCGGACTGGTGGATGAAACCCCTCCCCTCTTTGCAGCTTCGGCCCGCACCATGGCCGAGAGCGGTGATTGGTTGATTCCACAGGTCAACGGTTTGCCGCGTTACGACAAGCCGCCCTTGGTGTATTGGCTGATGGCTGCCCTCTACAGCCTTCCAGACCAACAGCGCTGGGATCCATGGGGCTCATGGTCTGCCGCGTTGCCCTCGGCGTTGGCCTCGGCCTGCACCCTGCTGCTGTTGTGTTTGCTCACCTCCTGCTGGGAGCGCCGCGTGCTCGGCCAGCCCCAGGGCCTTTGGTTGGTCGCTGGTCTGCTGTATGGGCTGAGTCCGCTGGTGATGCTGTGGAGCCGCATCGGTGTGAGCGACAGCTTGCTCACCGCGCTTGTGGCGCTCGCGATGGTGAGCTCCTGGTGCTCGTTCACCAGCCTGAGAGTGCCGTGGTGGATCTGCTGGTTGGCGTTGGGGCTGGCCACCCTCACAAAAGGCCCGGTGGCCCTGGTGCTGTTTGGCCTGTGCTGGGCCGGTTACGCGCTGCTCGAGCAGAACGCCTCACACGTCTGGCAACGGCTGCGCCCGCTGCCAGGCGTACTGGTGAGTTTGGTGGTGGCAGCTCCCTGGTACGTGGTGGCGTTTTGGCGGGAGGGCACACCTTTTGTGGAGAGCTTCTTCGGTTATCACAACCTGCAGCGATTCACCCAAGTGGTGAATCGCCATGCCTCTCCATGGTGGTTTTACGGCGCCATGTTGCTGGTGGCCAGCCTCCCCTGGAGCCCGCTGGTGTTGCTGGGGCTTTGGCGTGGTCTGCGCCGCGGCCAGAGCCTGTCACGCTTCGCTGCCTGTTGGTTGCTGTCTGTGTTGCTGCTCTTCAGTCTGTCTGCCACCAAATTGCCGAGCTATTGGTTGCCCGCCACACCGGCGGCTGCTCTGCTGGCGGTGTCGGTGTTCTCCCAACGCGATGCCGCACTGCGTTGGTGTGTGCGTTTGGGGGCGTGTGTTTCTCTCGGTGTTGGCGTCGCCTTGGCCAGCACGCCCATGTGGCTTTCGCTGATTCGTGATCCTGATCTCGTTGACCTGCCGCCGCAGTTGGCCGCTTCGTTGGTGTTGCCGAGTGCTGCGGGGTTGCTGATTGCCGGCGGCTTGGTGGCGCTGTGGCTGAGCGCTTCGAACCGTTGCATCTGGCCGTCGGTGCCGGTGGTTTTGGTTCAGTTCAGTTGGTTGTTACTGCTTCCGGGCGTGTTTTGGCCGCTGCTGCGCATTGGCGATGGGTTGCGCAGTCAACCCGTGCGCACCTTGGCATTGCGCGCCCAGGTTGTGCAGGCGTCGAGTCAAACATCCGGTGTGCCGATCGCCATGTTGGGGATGATCCGCCCGAGCTTTCATTTCTATTCCCGTGCTCCCATCGCCTACGAGGGCACTTCCGCTCAGGCACTGGTCGATCTCAGCGATCGCTTGCGCCGTGAACCACGGGTGCGTGTTCCTCAGAACAGCCCGCAGATTTTGGTGGCTGCACCATTGCAGATTGAGCAGCACCGCCATTGGGCAGCGTTGCTTAGCCCACGGGTTGATCAGCAGGGGCGGTTTGGCCTGTGGTGGTTAGATCTGTCGCGGCTGGATCGCAAGGCACAGCTGTTGCAGCAGCGCCAGGGGTTGACGCCAACCTGGCAGGAGCCTCGCCCGGAGCGTTTCTGAGCGACCACAGCTCCATCAATTCGCGCTGGGCCAAGGGCCCTTCGGCTTCCGGGTTGCGCACCACATAGGTGCCGTCGGGTTGCATCAACCAGGCCTGCGGATCGTCGAGATAGAGCTGCATCAACCACTCCAGCTGCATGCAGAGGCTGCCGTCGAGCACCGGCACCACAGCTTCCACACGCCGATCCAGGTTGCGCGGCATCCAATCGGCACTGCCGAGGAACAGGTCTGGTTCGCCGGCATTGGCAAACCAGAACAAGCGTGAATGCTCCAGCAACCGTCCGATCACGCTGATCACGCGGATGTTGTCACTGATTCCTTCCACGCCGGGCCGCAGGCTGCACATGCCGCGCACCACCAGATCGATGCTCACTCCCGCCTGGGAAGCTTCATAGAGCAAGGAAATAATGCCTGGATCCACCAGCGCATTCATCTTGGCTTTGATCGCTGCCGGTTTGCCGGCGCGGGCATGGTCGATCTCCCGTTGGATCAGCTCTTGCATTCGCCGCCGCAGCGTCACAGGGGCTACGAGCAGGCGCCGGAAGTGCTGCTGTTTGGAGAAGCCGGTGAGGTAGTTAAACAGATCCACCAGGTCGCTCACCAGATCGTCGTTGCAGCTGAGGATGCCGAGATCGGTGTAGAGGCTGGATGTTTTCGAGTTGTAGTTGCCGGTGCCGATGTGGCAGTAGCCCTGCAGTTTCTCCTGTTCACGCCGCACCACCAAGGTGATCTTTGTGTGCGTTTTCAGGCCCAAAACCCCATACACCACATGCACGCCGGCCCGTTCAAGTTGCCGAGCCCATTGAATGTTGTTGTCTTCATCGAAGCGGGCTTTCAGCTCAACCAGGGTCATGACCTGCTTACCGTTTTCGGCGGCACGGATCAGCGCTGCGATGATCGGCGAGTTTTTCGACACCCGATAGAGGGTCATCTTGATCGCCAGCACGTGGGGATCGTCGGCGGCCTGGTTGATGAATTCCTCCACGGATGTGGTGAACAGATCAAAGGGGTGATGCAGCGGCACATCACCCCGCCGAATCACCCGGAAGATGCTTTCAAAATCCTGATACTGCAGCGAGCCATCTTCGAGCTGGCTGCTCTGGGTGGTGCGCAGTTGTAGCGGTGTTCTGCCCCGGAAGGGTGCGTCTTTGAGCTGTGGCGCCTCGATCGCCAGCAGGCCCATCAGATCATCAAGACCCAGGGGGCCGTTGATGCGGAACACATCGAAATCATCCACTTCCATGCCGCGCATCAGCTGCTCCACCAGCTCCAGGGGCATCTCATCGGCCACTTCCAGCCGCACCACTTCACCGCCCATGCGCCGCTTGCGCAGGCCCTGCTCCAGGGCCTCCATGAGGTCGTCGGCTTCGAGCTCCCGTAGCTCGAGATCGGCATCGCGGGTGACGCGGAAGAAGTGATGCCCTTCGATCAGCATGCCCGGGAATAGCCGCTGCAGGTTGAACGCCACCAGCTGCTCAAGCGGTAAGCCCATGAACACCGGTTGGGGGGTACGGCCGCCGTGCAGCTCCGGCGGAATGCTCACGAACCGCGGCAGGTTCTTCTGTGGAATCTTGATGCGCGCGAACTGGCGTTGCCGGGTGTTGGGATCACGGATGGTGACCGCGATGTTCAGGCTGAGATTGCTAATGAAGGGGAATGGGTGCGCCGGATCCACGGCCAACGGTGTGAGCACCGGGAACACGGATGTCTGGAAATAACTATTGGCCCAGTCTTTCTGTTTGCGCGAGAGCTGTTCGTAGTCGAGCAACAGGATTCCTTGCTCTGCCAGGTTGGTTTTGAGACGCCCTCGGTAGTGATCCTGCTGCTGCTGGAGCAGTGGTTCAAGCTGGCGGCGGATCTGATCGAGCTGTTGCCTTGGTGTGAGGCCATCTTCACTGAGTGCTTGTACGCCGGCATGCAGTTGTGACTGCAGAGAGGCCACCCGCACCATGAAGAATTCATCCAGGTTGTTGCTAAAGATGGCGCTGAACTTCGCCTGCTCCAGCAATGGGGTGCGGGGATTGAGGGCCTGGGCCAGGACACGCTGGTTGAAACGGATCCAGCTCAGCTCACGGTTGAGATACAGCTCCTGAGGCAGCTGAGCCGGTGCCATGGATCGCCTGGTGAGTGGTTCTGTTGTAAGGGTGTGAGGTTGTGCGCAGGTTATGGATCGGTTGGCCTGAGCAGTCGCCTCAGCCGAACTGCCACATCCCAGCACCGGGTGGATTCCGGATGGTCTTGCTCCTCGCTCGACACATTGATGTGGCACAGGCTGGAGCGTGAATCCTTCCAGTGCAGTGTCACCACCACCGCCTCTGATTGGCTGTGGCGCGGCACTCCTACTTCCCGCAGCAGCAGATACCCTTCACGGCATTGCCGGCGTTGCAGCTCCAGATCGAGGCTGCTAGCGATCAAGGGTCGCAGGCGCAGGATGCTGTCCTGATGCACCTTGGCCGTCCACGCGAGTTTTGGCATGGCGCTCGAGATGCCGGCCGTGTCCACTTTGGTTGGCGCCCACCATGACTGCTGGGTGTTGCATTGCACCGGCGGATGTCGCCGGCTTGATGGTCTGAGCCGGGAAGGCCTCCACACTGGGAGCAGATTGTTCCTTGCGTCGTTTGCGCGCGATTGCACGACCCCTGAGCGGCTTGACGCTCACCCTCGCCGGATTGGCACTGGTGCCGCCGGTTCAGTCACGTCCGGCGCAGGTGTTGTTGATGCGCCATGGTCATAAAGATCCCGCGGGTCATCACTACAACCTCTCGCCGGCGGGCTTTCAGCGCGCCCAGGCTCTGGCGAGCGTGATTCCGGCCTGCTTCGGCACGCCGACGCAGATCACCACCTTTGCGTTCAATCCAGATACCAGCAAGAACGCCCGTAGCTACCAAACGGCGGTTCCTCTCGCTGTGGCGAGCGGCGTGAACATTCGCTTGGATCGCACGTCGTTGCTGGATTCCAAGCGCTCTGGGCAACGACTGCTGCAGGACCTCACCCTGCAGGGAGGTCTGTTGGTTCTGTTCTGGGAGCATCGCCATCTGCCCGAGCTGGCTGCAGGCCTGGGATGGCCGGCGATGCCCCCCATCGCCGACGACGATTTCGACACGCTTTACCGCTTCACGTATCCCCAAGACTCCGCGGTGCCGTTGGTCACGCGCTACAGCCAGTCTGGGCTGCTCGATGGTTCGCAGCGCTGTTCCGCTCTTGTTCCCCTTGCACGCCAATGATCTTTTCTCGCGCTAGTTACGTTGCACTCCAATCGTGCATCGCCTCCCTGGCGGTGATAGCGGTTTTCGTGCCCCCCGTTGGTGTGCGAGCTCAAGGAGCCTCCTCTGCTGGCGACTCGGTGGTGCTCAATCCTGATCCCCTGAGCCGGGTTGTGGGTTTGCCACCTGCCCCGGAGAGTGCTGCGGCCAGGGAAGATCTTGCGATCCTGCTTTGGTTGCAGAACGCTCGCACGCCAGAGATGGAGGCCAACGCCTGGTTGCTGCTGGAGCGCAATCTGGGCAGCTTCAGCCGTGCGCTGGGGGTTGACATGGCCAAATCCACCCCTCAAATCAATGCAGCATTGAAGAGGTTTCTGATTCCCGTTGATGCGGTGATGGGCAATCTCAAGAACCGCTATCAGCGCCCACGGCCATTTATCGCTGAATCACAGATCCAGCCCTGCCTGCCTCGCGAGCAGGGATTTTCCTTTCCCTCTGGCCACTCCACCTGGTATCGGGCTGCGTCTGAACTGTTGGCTGATCTCCTGCCGGAACGACGCACGCGTTTGGTGGCCGTTGGTAGCCATGGCGGTAATAGCCGTGTGCTTTGCGGTGTTCACTACCCAAGTGACGTCCAGGCCGGTCAGCGACTGGGTGTGGCTGCCGCAGCTCAGCTGATCGCCAGCCCGCAATGGAGAGCATTCAAGGCGGATCCCGCTGTAATGGCCGAAGTGGAAGCGATCCGCCAGGTGACTGATCGTGCCCTTCCTCAACTGGTGCGCTGAGGCGCGTGCCGTTGGGCTGTGTTGCAAAGCACAGGCCCGCCGGTGTCACCTCAATACCTTCGGCCTATCCGCCTCTGTGCAGCATGGCCGAGCGCTTTTTTCTAGAGCTTGAGTCGCCTGAAACCGCCACATGGCCTCATGTTGTGGTGGTGGGCGGTGGTTTTGCTGGTCTGAGGGTGTGCCGCGCACTCAAGGGCGCGAAGGTGCGGGTCACCTTGATTGACAAACGCAATTTCAACCTGTTCGCGCCACTTCTCTATCAAGTCGCCACGGGATTGGTGTCGCGGGGGGATGTGGCGATTCCGTTGCGCATGCTGGTGGGAGAGCAGGCCAATCTGCAGATCCTTCTCGGCGAAGTGCGCGAGATCGATCCCATTGAGCGCAGCATTGGCTTCAACGGCACCCACCTGCGCTACGACCATCTCGTGCTGGCAACAGGTTCCGGCAGCACCTATCTCGGCCATGAGGAATGGCGTGCGCTAGCGCCGCCGATGAAGATCCTCGAGCACGCCGAGGAGATCCGCCGCCGCCTCTTGATGGCCTTGGAGGAAGCAGAGCGCACCGTGGATGCCAAGCAGCGCCAGTTTCTTCAGACCGTCGTGGTGGTGGGCAGCGACCCCTCCGGCTGTGAATTGGCCGGCTCGGTCGCCGAGCTGATGCGCCGTGCCCTCGCCAAGGATTTCCGCCGGGTTGATCCGGATCAAACCCGCGTGGTCCTCGTGGTGTCAGGAGGGCGGGTGCTGAAGGAGTTGCCTGACGTGCTCTCAGACGCGGCTGAAGCCGACCTGCGCGCCAAGGGGATTGAGCTTGTGCCCGGGCGAGTGACCTCCATGCAACCCGGTGAAGTGGTGATCCGCTGCGCCGATGGCGAAGAGCGGGCGCTGCAGGCGGCCAATGTGTTCTGGACGGCGGGTGTGCGCGCATCCAAGCTCGGCCAGAGGCTGGCGGATGCCACCGGTTGCAGCTTGGATCGCGGCGGCCGGGTGATCGTGGAACCAGATTTCTCGATCCCCGGTCATCCGGAGATCCGTGTGGTTGGGGATCTCTGCCACTACGGCCATGCCAGGGCAGATGGGCAGGCGATCCCTGGTATGGCTGGCCCTGCCACCCAGATGGGCCAGTGGGTGGGCCGGGATATCCGCGCCCAGGTGGAGGGCCGCAGCCATCAGCCCTTCCGCTACGTGGATTTCGGAACCATGGCGGTGCTTGGCCGCCTCAGCGCTGTAGCCAACCTGCGCGGTTTCAAACTGGCCGGCTTCCCCGGCTGGGTGCTCTGGGCACTGGCCCACCTGGCCTTCATGCCCGACGACGAGAACCGCATCACCTTGCTGGTGAAGTGGCTGTGGGCGATCGTGAGTGAACAGCGCAGTTCGCTGTTGATTACCGGCCTGCCCAACGATGTGCAACCCGGGCAGGGCAATGCCCCTTTCCCGATGGGTTGGGAGAATGAACCTTCGTTTGCTGATCTGCTGGGCCCGATGGCAGAGGCCGTTGAGCAGCATCAGTTGCGAGAGCAACAAAAAGCCTTGAGCGAATGTTGACCGGGCCTTAACGCAGCACTCAACCACTCTTGCCATGGTCGAGGAGTCACCTCTTCGTCCATGGGCCATCCCAAGAGCGTTCAGGCTTTCATCGAGGAGATTCCCAGCTGGGATGACGGCGACCATCTGGCGGGTCCGCCGTTGTCGTCGATGCAGTGGCTGGTTTGGGCCCTCGCCACGGCGGGCAAATTTTTTGAGGGCATGATCGTCTTCATGCAGGGTGTTGGTCTCCCCCTGATCAGTGAGCAGTTTTCTCTCACGGATCTGGATAAGGGCTTCATCACAGCGGCCACCCTCGCCGGCATCCTCTTCGGTGCCTTGTTTTTGGGTGGTCTGGCCGATCGGCTTGGCCGAAAGCCTGTGTTCATCGGCGAGATGGTGCTGCTGCTCCTGGCGTTGTTGGTAGCGGCTCTGGCTCCCTCCAAGCAGGTGTTGATAGGCAGCCTTTTTGTGACCGGATTGGCCCTTGGTGCCGATTACCCAACGGCACATCTGGTGATTTCGGAGAGCATCCCAGCGGCTGTTCGTGGTCGGCTGGTGCTCGGCGCCTTCAGTTTTCAAGCTGTTGGAGCTGTGCTCGGCACGGCGGTAGCCGCTGTGATTCTGGGTGCAAAGCCGGATCTAGAGGCATGGCGCCTGTTCTACCTGGTTCCTGTGATCCCGATTGCTGCGGTGATTTGGGGCCGTCTGTTCCTGCCGGAAAGCAGCCATTGGCTCGTCACCCGTGGCCTCACCACCAAAGCGGAAAAACAGCTTCGCAAGCTCCTGAATCGCCAGAACCTGCAGCTCAAGAGTGTGCAGGTTGAGTCTGAGTCGGGTCGTCCGACGCGTAAAGGCTCTTGGGATCAACTGTTCATCGGCAAATACCTGCGGGGCACGATCCTCGCTTCACTGCCTTGGTTTTTGCAGGATCTCTCCACCTACGGGATTGGCATTTTCACGCCGGTGATCATCGGTCTGGCCTTTGGCAAGGCCAGCCATGATCACAATGTGGCTTCGATCATTCATGCGGATCTGATCGGTGCCCGCGGCACAGCGCTGATCGATGTGGGCTTTCTGGTAGGGATCGCGGTAGCGATCACACTGGCGGATCGCTGGGGCCGTATCCCACTGCAGGTGATCGGTTTCATCGGCTGTGCCCTTGGTTTGTTCCTCGCGGCTTTGGGTGGCGGCGGGGATCAGTCCACCGATCACCTGGTGTTGATCGTGGCGGGCTTTCTGGTGTTCCAGTTCATGACCAATTTCGGCCCTAACGCCACCACCTACCTCTTGGCTGGCGAGGTGTTCCCAACGCGCATCCGCGGGCTGGGAGCGGGTTTCGCAGCCGCCAGCGGCAAGGTGGGCGCTGTGCTTACCGCCTTCTTCTTTCCCACGTTGCTGAAGGCTTGGGGCACCGAGCGCTTGCTGATGGCTTTGGTGATCACCTCATTGCTGGGAGCGGTTGTCACCTGGTTCTACCGGATCGAAACCAAGGGTCTGGATATGGAAACGCTCTGAGTTTGTGCCGTTCTTCTCATCCTGTTACCACCTGTTCTGCCATGACCATCTCGCCTCAGGTTGCGGCACCCGCCAGTTATGGCGACGCTCAGCGCACCGGCCTCACTGCCAATGACCTGTTTGAGGGGGTGACGGAGCACCTGTTTTTCAGCCAGGGTGCCAGCACCACCGCTCCCACTGATCACGATCTCTACATGGCCCTGAGCTATGCGGTGCGTGATCGACTCATGGCGCGGCATTTGGCTTACAAGGATCTGCAGCGGCTGCATCCAGCCAAATCGGTTGCCTATCTCTCCGCTGAATTCCTGATCGGCCCCCAGCTCGGCAACAACCTGCTGATGCTCGGCATCCGCGATGAGGCCCAGGTGGCCATGGCCCGCTTTGGCGTGAGCAACCTCGATCGCATCTTGGCGGTGGAAGAGGAGCCCGGCTTGGGTAATGGCGGACTGGGCCGTTTAGCCGCGTGTTACGTGGAATCGCTGGCCAGCCTGGAGATCCCCGCCACCGGTTATGGCATCCGCTACGAATTTGGCATCTTCGATCAGCTGATCGAAAACGGTTGGCAGGTGGAGATCACCGATAAGTGGCTCAAGGGTGGATGGCCCTGGGAGGTGGTGTACCCCTACAAATCCTGCCGCGTGGGCTTTGGCGGCAGTACCCGCACCTATCACGACCGCGATGGGCGGCTGCGGGTGTGCTGGGAGCCGGCGGAGCCGGCACTTGGCATCCCCCACGATGTGCCGGTGCTCGGCTACGGGGTGAACACCTGCGGTCGGCTGCGCCTGTGGCGGGCGGTGGCCACCGAAAGTTTTGATTTCCGTGCTTTCAACAGTGGTGATTACCACGCTGCTGTGGAAGACAAGGTGAACAGCGAAACCCTCTCCAAGGTGCTGTATCCCAACGACGGAACAGATGCTGGTCGGCGCTTAAGGCTCAAACAACAGCACTTCTTTGTGAGCTGCTCCCTGCAGGACATGCTGCGCAGCCTGCTCGAGCGTGGCATCGCGATTGAAGAGTTTGAGAAACACTGGACGGTGCAGCTCAACGATACCCATCCAGCGATCGCCGTGGCCGAGCTGATGCGCCTGCTGGTGGATGAGCATCAGATTGATTGGGATCAGGCCTGGGGGATCACCACCCGCTCGCTGGCTTACACCAATCACACCCTGTTGCCGGAAGCACTCGAGTGCTGGGGCCTTGAACTCTTCGGGAGTTTGCTACCGCGGCATCTTCAAATCATCTATGAACTGAATGGCCGCTTTCTGCAGCAGGTGCGGCTGCGATACCCCGGTCGCGACGACATTCTCAGCCGCGTGTCGCTCATTGATGAACGCGGCGGCAAGGCCGTGCGCATGGCGCATCTCGCTGCCCTGGGCTCCCACCACATCAACGGTGTGGCGGCCTTACACAGCGAGCTGGTGCAGCGCGATCTCTTCCCCGATTTCGCTGCGCTCTGGCCGGAGAAGTTCACCAATGTGACCAATGGCGTCACCCCGCGGCGATGGCTGGCTCTGGCCAATCCTCCGCTGGCGGCCCTGCTCAGCGAACAACTGGGGCAAGCCTGGCCTGTGCAGCCGCAGCGCTGGCATGAGCTGGAGCTCCTGGCTGATGACTCCAACTTCCTGGAGCGCTGGGGTGGCTGCAAGCTGGCCGCCAAGCGTCAGCTCACCAACTTGATTGCTGAGCGCAATGGCTTGCTGGTGGATCCCACATCCCTCTTTGATGTGCAGGTGAAGCGCATCCATGAATACAAGCGCCAGCATCTGAATGCGCTGCAGATTGTGGCCCGCTACCTGCGGATCAAGAAGGGCCTCACCGAGGGGATGGTGCCCCGAACGGTGGTGTTTGCCGGTAAAGCGGCGCCGGGTTACTACCTGGCCAAGCTGATCATCCGTTTGATCAATGGCATCGCCGATGTGGTGAATCGCGATCCTGAGTGCAAGGATCTGCTCAAGGTGGTGTTCCTGGCTGATTTCAATGTGAAGTTGGCGGAACGCATCTACCCGGCTGCCGACCTCTCGGAGCAGATTTCCACAGCAGGCCTAGAGGCTTCTGGCACCGGCAACATGAAATTCATGATGAATGGTGCGCTCACCTTGGGCACCCTCGATGGCGCCAATGTGGAAATCCTCGAACAGGTGGGCCCGGACCACTTTGAATTGTTTGGCCTCACCACGGATCAGGTAGCCGCCTGGCGTGTATCTGGCTACCGCCCCTGTGAGGTGCTCCAGGGTTCTCCGGTGCTTCAGGAGGTTTTCGAGCTGCTTTATTCCGGTCAGTTCAGCGAGGGAGACCGCGGTCTATTTGTGCCATTGCTTGATGGGTTGCTGCATTTGGATCCGTTCTTTGTGCTGGCGGATTTTGAGGCCTATGTGCAGGCGCAACGCCGCGTCGATGGCCGTTGGCTCGATCAGCGCGGCTGGCGGCATTCTTCGCTGATGAATACAGCCAGGAGTGGTTTCTTCTCATCTGATCGCTCAATCCAGGATTACGCCCACCGCATCTGGCACGTGGATCCGATGCCGGTGGAATTGGCTTGCTCATTGCCTGAGCAGACCACGCAACAGCCGTCCTCTTGAGCCTGTGTTCATGTCTTCCCAAGACAGCACCCGCGCCTGGCTGGATGCAGCAGGTCGGTTACCCCAGGGATCATCCCGCCTCGTGATCAGCCGCGGTCAGCAGATCCGGGCTGCCGATGATCCCAAGGCCACCCCGGCGCAGCGCCGAGCCGCGGCCCGGGCCCGCAGCCGCATGATCAACGAGAACCTGCGGCTTGTGGTGTGTCTTGCCAAGCCCTATCAGACCCGGATTCAGAAAAGTTCGGCACTTGAGTTTGCCGATCTGCTCCAGGCGGGCACGATCGGCTTGATTCGAGCTGTTGAGAAATTTGACCCAGCTCTGGGTTATTCGTTCTCCACCTATGCCAGCTGGTGGATCCGCCAGTCGATCCGCCGTGAGATTGAGGCCAGCGGCAGTGCGATACGTCTCTCAGCTCGCCAACAACAGCTGCAATTGAAAGCGCACTTTGCCCCGCCAGGTCTTACTCAGGCTGAACTCGCCGCTTATCTGGATGTCGAACCCCATCAGCTCAGGGAGCTCCAACAGGCCTGGAGAGCCTCCCAAGTCGACAGCCTCGATCGATCGATCGAGATCGGGCACGACCAGCCCATCAACTTCAGCGATTGCCTCGCTGCACCACCGGAGCGCTCGCTCGATCAGCAGGATCTGCACGATGTCGCTTCGAGACTGCGCCGCAAAGCGCCGGCTGATCTCGCCATCCTTGATCGCCTGGTGCAGGGGGAAAGCCAGAGTGAAGTAGCCCGCAGCATGGGAATTACCCGCCAGGCGTTGAACCGCCGCTTGGAGCGCTCGACCAAGCGATTGCGGATGGTCGATCCTGGTGCCCGCGAGCTCTTGGCTGAATTGGCCTAGGTCAGGCCTCAGGCAGCAGCGGTCCGCTCTGGTTGCGGCTCACGGCGACAATGGCGGGCCTGGGCGGCCGGCCTGGTACTCCAGATGGCCAGTTTGATCCGAGTGGCACGGTTCGCAGTTGATCAAAGCGTTGGCCGGAGCGATCTTCCAACGTGAAGGCCTGCATTTCGATGCGCTGGCGTTCATGGCAGCCGTGCTGTTCTCCCGGATGCTGAACCGCTAGGAACAAGGTGTGTTCCTCCGAATCAAAACAGGGCCCGCAGAGTTCGCATTCGATCGGTCCGCTGGCAAACAGCACCGCTTGCTGCTGTGGAGCTGCGTTGCGTGGAAGGATCCAACAAGCATTTTTGCCAAAGATGTCGCTCTGGCTGCTGCCAAACGAGCGGTCCGTCACCATCCATACGTTGCCCCGTTGGTCGATGGCCAAGTTGTCGGGGTTAGCGAATCCCAGGCCGCCTTCCCACGGCGTGCCACCTGTGGCGGCCATGCGCCACTGCAACGTGCCGCCAGGTGTTTCTGGATTGGCCGGCATATCGCTCAAGCGCATCACCCAGCCGAAGGGCCAGGGTGTTTGTCCCTCTGGACCACGAAAGATGGCGGGGTCTGCGCTGCCGGTTTCATCGGAGCCACCCATGGTGAAGCTGATCAGCAAGTCACCGCTGATCGGGTCGATGTCGGTATCCTCCGGGCGAGCGGTAGGGGTGGCGCCGATCGCGTTCGCGGCGAGGTGGGCATCGATCAGAATGGCCCCCTGCTGCTCGCTAGCTCCTCCGGTGTAGAGATCGGAGAGAGTCTTATACGCATTGCAGTAGCGCTGACGATCGGCGCTCGAGAGCAGCACTTCTCCGCCGGCACGGCTGCGATCGCTGTGCGGCACCTCAATCCTTGTTGGGCTGCCTAAAACGTCGTCTTGGGCAGAGTTGAAGGGAGCGATTGGGGTCTCGGGAGCGAGGAGAAGCCATCGGCCTGTGCCATCCGCTTGCAGCTGCGCCGCCTCGAGCCGCCCCTCCTCCAGCAGCCGCGAGTTGGCCGGGTCGTGGGGATCGCGCACGCGTTCGCGACTGACGAAGCGATAAAGATGTCCGCTATGGCGATCGCAGGCTGAGTAGACGACTAGGGGTTCTCCGGCCTTGGCGCGGACCGCCACCGCTTCATGGCGGAAACGTCCCAGCCATGTGTGCTTGACCGCTGGCTTGCTCGGATCTCGCGGATCGAGTTCCACCATCCAACCGTATTTGTTGCCGGCAAGCCCGAATGGGTTGCCCAGGCCAGCCAGGGACTTTCGGCTGAACTGGAACGGACGCTCGGATGGGCTCGGTGAGCTGCCATCGGCGTACACCGCTTCCACAACCTGCGACTGGAAGTTCTCTTCAGCAGACAGCACCGTGCCCCATGGCGTTTGACCTCCGGCGCAGTTGGCGAAGGTGCCGATGATCCTGTCTCCGAGACCATCGTTGTAGCCCTGTCGGCTTGGCTTGCGAAATACCGCCGCCGCCGGCCCGCTGCTTCGGAGCCTTTGGCTTGGATCCTTGAGACCGCTGAGGCCATGGATCCGCCGTTCGAGCGGTGTGGGTTCATGGCGCCATCGACCGTCGGCCGCTCGCCGCAAGCCCGCCACTCCAATGCCGAGGTCCTCGAGAGCCGCTGTGGCGACTTGTTCCGCCATGCTCTTCAGCGGAGCCCCAGATGGCAGTCCAGGGATGTCGGCCTTGCCACCGGTTTGCAGCAGCAGCTCCTCCAATTCGGCAAAGGGCAAGCTTTGCCCATGGGCATCGAGGTATCCCTCACACCACGTCAGCGCACTGATGTATTCAAAGTTGATGGTGAGTAGTGCCCGTTCCGAGGTGATAGGCGTGAAGGCGAGGTAGTCGTTGTTGAATCCCATCACGCCGTCACCGAGACGATCGCCCCAAGTCAGCAGCACATCGGCGCGGTAACCATTAGGAACCTCGAGCCGATCCAACAGGGCGATACGCCGGTAGACCTGTTGTTGTTGCGCGGCAGTAAGGCCGTCGCCAGGCAAGGGCATCGGCCCGCTGATCGACGGCCAAGTTGTTTTCGTCGTTGCTTGTGCATCTGCTCGGGGACCACTGAGCACACTCACGGCGGCGCTTACGGCCGTGAGACCCAGAGACTCCAGCAAGGAGCGCCTGTTCATGGCTGTTGTTGTGGGCAAGTGGCCGAGCGATTCGGCTTGAGCAGTGCCAAGCGGCTGGTCTGCAGCGGATTGCGATTGTCGTCGCTCACCAGCAGCAAGCTTGGTCGTTCAGGCGACAGCAATGGACCCAAACTGACGCCCTCCCAGTTTTCGGGGGTCAAGCCATTGGCCTGCAGATCCCAGTGCTGCAAGCTTCCCTCCACCTTGCCTGGATTAGGAAGCCGATAAAGGCGCAGCTGGTTGCTCCACTGCAAAGGCTCTCGGTAGCGGCGCCAGAGAGTGAGCAGGAGCGGAGGGCCTGGCTGCTGAGGGTGCAACACCAGTAGATCCGTGAGCCCCCATGGGCCATCCTCCGGCGCTTTTAGAGCCCCCTGCTCCTTGGCTTGGGGTAGCTCCTGTCGGGACGTGCTGTGCCGTGGCCAGTCCCAGCGGAGCAGACGAACCTGATCCGCAACATCCTGGAGTAAAGAATGCTCAGCTGCCATCAGCAAGGAGAGGGGTTCTCCCGGGCGGCTGAGGCGTGCCAGACCTTCTGGGCCAGCGTTGCTGTTCAGCCCTTGCCGCTCCTGGGGTTGCCAGGGTGGAGGCAGCGGCACCGCCTCCAAGAGCGCTCCGCTAATGAGCGAGAAGCGCAGTAGCTGAGCTGGGCGCTCGCGGCTGCGTCTTCCTTCGCTGGCGACCCAGGCCTGATCGCCGTCGATCACCAGTCCTTCACCATCCAGCTGTTGTGTCACCTGCGGCGGTACCTGGAGCTGCAGGGCCTGCAAGCGGCGCGGCGCGCTGCCACCTCTGGGAATCGACCAGGCACTCAGCTCACCCTCTGGCAGATCGCTCAGCAGCCAGAAACGTTGTTGCGGGTTCTCGACCACGATGGCTGAGTAGCCCCCGCCTGGCCCCGGTAACACCCCGTCGTGCTGGATGATCCAACCGGCATCCAATGGGCAGGGCAGAACTTGACTGATCACCCCCCAGCCATAGCCCAACAGAAGCCGTGCCAGCCCGTCAGTCATGAGTGATTCAGGCCGTGGACAGTTCTGCGGCATTGGATAGCCGTGTCTCCACCCGGAGGCGTTGCAGTTCCTGGCACATCAGCTCCGCTAAGTCGCGATCCAGAGGCTGGCTCCGGTGCCAGTGCCCATCGAGCCAGTTTTGAACTTGCCCGGGCGCGAGGTTGAGGAAACGGGCCAGGCATTGCTGCACCACAAACCGCTCATTTGGGTGGGGATTGGCCTGCAGCTCCACGCACCATTGCGGTGGTTCACAGTCGCCGCACTCAACCCGCCGGAGACTATCGAGGCTGGCCAGCACGCTGATTTCGTCTCCTGGCTGCAGCGCCCAATCCAGTGGAGGGATGGCCCGAGCGCTCGAGCGATGACGGCGCTGATGCCGCAGCACATTCATCCCGTAGCCGTTCTCGACCCTGGCGATGGTCAGCCCGCATAGCTGGTCGTTGGGCTCGACCCGGTATCGCACCACTAGTTGGTTTTCTCCGTTGATCTGCAGGACTCGCTCCACGCGTTCACCAAAAGCCGTGGCCACAAGGGCATCTGCGGCCAGATCCGCACCGGAGATCACGCTGATGCCTCCGAGCAACCTGCCCAGCTGATCGCTGGCTTCCAAGGCGTGAGCGAGCACCGCCAGGCGACAGCTCGGATGACTCTGCTGCAGGGTCAGCGCCGCATGCACATTGCTGAGCAGGTTGTCGCTGAGCAGCCCAACGCCTACCAGCTTTGTGTGTTTGAGTCGCTCCAGCTGACTCTCCAATCCACCTCGGCCCTCAGCGAAGCTGGCGGTCTGCACGCCGATCCGTTCCCCCATAAGGAGGGTTCGGATGGGTTCCACTACGTCTTGCCCACCCACGATCAAGACCTGCCGGCTGCCAACCCGCAGGCGCTCCCGCCGCTGCAGCCCCAGCCGTTCGGTGAGCAGTTGCTCGAGGATCAAGGCCACCAAGGCCGATGTGATCAAGGTGCCGAGCAGGGCGTAACTCAGGCCGGCCACCAGCTGCCACAGGTTGCGCTCTCGGAGCAGCATCACCGGGTCGACAAATTCACCCTGCAGCAGTCCAAGCGTGATCAACAGTGCACGCCGCCAGTCGCCGGCGCGCTCGCTAAAGAGCACCAATCCGCTGGCGACTGCACAGAGCAATAGTGGTATCAACCAGCCCAACTGACGCCGCGGTAGGGCTCGCCAACGCCGTTGCCAACCTCTCAGGTGTTGGGAAAGGCGTTGTTGCGCTGTCTGGGTTGGTTGCGCTGCCGCTACCCCCCCTTGCCGCCGGATCATCCAGAGATCCGCAGCCGAACCCCCAGCCTGACGTAACCGACGGCCTGTTTGTTCCCTGCTGGCTTCTGCTGCACTCACCACGCTGATGGTGTCGCCTTGTGTATCGCTATCCAGCTGGATCAACCCCTCCCGCGGTTGAACGGCGCTGGCGATCGCTCCAGCGGTGAGCACCAAAGGGTCGACCACGGCGACCTTGGGGAGGCGTTGCTCCAGCAGCTGCCCGATGGCTTGCTCGCCGCTGCTGGAGCGCACGACCACATCCGCATCAGGGTTCAAAAGCCGCACCATCAAGGCGGCCTCAAGATTCACCTGGCTGTCGGCGCTGAGAAGCAGCACCGATCGGCACTTGCGGATACCGGCCTTCTCGAGGACCTGGGCTTTACGCATATCGCCCTGCACCAGCAGGCTGACATGACCGGCTAGTTCGGCCCGGCGCCATTGGGGGTGGAGCAGATCCACAGCCGCCAGAGGGACATCGAAGCGAAGCAGGCGCTTGAGGCACGCCTGACCCAAAGCTCCCAGACCGCAGATCAGCACGCTCCCTTCGCTGATCATCACGTGGGCTCAGGTCTCTCGCCCTCACCGTAGAAACCGCCTCTGGGGCTGTCCTTCACCGTCCCTTTATCAAAGCTCTGCACGATGGTGCGAGGTGCATCATCTTGCATGAATTCCGGTCTGCTTCACACCATGCAGGCCTTCGCCAGCAGCCTGCCCTTGCGCGTGCTCACGCCTGGGGAGGTGTTGTTTGAAGCAGGTGAGCCTGGCGACACCATCTTTTGCGTTCTCAGTGGCGCCATTGAACTGGGCTGGGGTGGCGATGCTCCTGAGTTGTTTGGTCCTGGAGATGTGCTGGGTGTGGGTGCCTTGGTGAGCGACAACCATCGCCGCCACGGCACAGCTCGGGCTCTGGAGGCCACGGAACTGATCGAGCTGGGCCGTGAACAGTTTCTGTTTGCGGTGCAGGAAACACCGCTGTTTGCGATCGAGCTCATGGCCAGTCTCGAGCGAAGGCTTCGCGGCCTCGAAGATTGATTCGCTAGAGCGAGATGTCTTGGCTTGTTTAACGGCGTGGTGCTGTCCAGTCTTCAAACCAGCCACGCCGCCAGAGATAGATCGCCTGCATGCTGGCAATCGTTCCCATGAGCACGAGTGAGGCTATGTAGCCATAGCGCCAGTGCAGCTCTGGCATGTTGTCGAAGTTCATGCCGTAGATCCCGGCAATAAAGGTGAGAGGGGCAAAGATCGTTGACACGATCGTGAGCGTTTTCATGATCTGGTTCATGCGGTTTCCGGTGCTCGCCATGTGCGCTTCCGTCACGGCATCGCACTGGTGGCGCAGGATTTCGCAGCTTTCAAAGATCTGCTCCACGTTCTGAGCCATTTCCTGAAAGCCCTGCAGACCATCGGGGCCCATCACCGGTTGGTTCTGGCGCAGAAACAGCAGGATCTGATGCCGCAGCGGCCACAGTTGCTGGCGGATGCGCCGCAGGTTGGTGCGCAGTTGAAAGGCTCTGGTGAGCACCCTGGGCCTTGGATCCCGCAGCGCCGCCTCCTCGAGATCATCGAGGCGATTCGCCATCTGCTCCAACATGGGGAAGATGCCATCGAGGATGTTGTCCACCATGTAGTGGAGGAGATCGTCGAGGTCTTCGCCGGCAGCGACCGGGCTCTTCTGCATCAGCCAATCGGTGAGCGAAGCGAAGGGATCAGTGCTCGGCGCTTCTTCGATCGAGATCAGGCAGTTGTGGGTGAGCACCATGCTCACCTGATCGCTCACCAGATTGAGAGGATCTCTGGAGAAGCGCAGCCGATGCAGCACTACGGCAATCACATCGCCCATCGAATCCACCCGGGTGGATTGGGGTGTATCGAGCACCAGTGGGCTGAAGACGGCGGGGATGCGGCAGAGCTCCAAGGCTTCGCGGATCAAATGCGGCTGTCCCATCCCGCTCACCCGTAGCCAGATCGGCACCCGCTGGCTGAGGAGATCCTCGAGCTGCCCGCGATCCTGGAGACGGCACAGCTGAGGGCCTTCCGGCCAGAGCACCATCGCTGAAAACGTGGTGGGTGCACGTCCGCCCGCCAGATAGAGGCTGTTGGGCATCTGGCCCGGACGTTCCTCGAGGCGGCGCGAATCCAGGGAGCCGGGCGTTGGCCTCAGTTGTGGGAGGCTCTGCATCCGTCCGTGATCGCAACCACCGGCAAGGTAGCCAGGTGATCTGAACACGCCGGTGTGAGCCTCAGCACGCACTCACGGTGTTGCCTGCCACAGCCTTGTGGCCGGGAGTCGATTCGAATGTTGCGGCGCCAATCACCTTTTGCATGCAGAGCGTTCGGATCTGGCTGCAGCCGGTGGTCTGCTGCATCGCCATCCAGGCTTTCTGGTTGGGAACCCTGCAAATTCTTAACCCGCAGAACACCCAGGGAGATCTTCAGGATCTGCATCGGTTCGGAGGCGCAATTGCGCCTACCGTGAAAAGCAGCTCCAAGAAGCACCGTGTCTGACACGCCAAGCCTCCAAGCTGACTTGCAGAGTCTTGAACGCTTTCGCGACTGGTTGCAATCGCTCGTTGCTGCTCAGCAACCACTCCACGAATGGGCGATGAGCGCCGAGGAGTTGCGTGAGCGCTGGCTGCCGAAGTTGGCTGAGCGGGAGCGCTCCTCCAGCCAGCTCTATTTCTGATCAAGCCACAAAACCCGGCCGTCAGCTGCTCAGACTTTGAGCTAGTGACCGGCTGAGTTGGCGGTGAAACTGCTGGTAATCCCCGCTGCTGAGGATGGTTTGGCGGGTTGGCTCATGCCGGCAGGCGGCTTGAAGCAAGCCGAAGAGCATGAGGGCTTCCTGCTGATTCAGGCAGAGCAGATGTTCCTTCTGATGAATAGTTTGCAGCTGATTAAGGCAATCTGGGCCGAAACTTGAGGTGTCGGTCGGATCAGCTTGAACGTCTGATGTGCCGTTGGATGTCGATGGATGCCAAGACCCAGGCAGGGGGTTTCGGATCAGTGTGGACAGCTTCACGCAGGAAGACTTTTTCAAGGAACGTAGCAGCGCTCCTGCTCCACCCCGGATCCATAACCACCCCTTAACTCCTTAACCTTTGGGTTGTGTTCAGAGTGAGCCTTTCGCTGTTGGGCTGTGAGCGATCTGGATCGGTCAACACCCTTGAGTGCTGACAGTTGCGGCGCGTTTGCTGCCTCTCTGCTGGAGCGGCGTGTGCGCCGTTTGGTGGATTTGCAGCTCGATGTGCTTGCCGATAACGATCCTGAGCCGTTGCATCAGATGCGGGTGTGTTGCCGCCAACTGCGCAGCACGGTGGAGCAGTTCGCTGCGGCGCTGGTGTTGCCGGATCAGGTGTCGGCCCAGCGCTTGGCCCGGATCGGTTCGGATCTGGGCCTGACCCGTGATCTCGATGTGATGCGCCATCGCCTGGAGCACCACTGGCTGCCCTTGCTGCCGGAACGTGAACAGGCGCCCCTGCGGAAGCTGCTCAAGCAGCTCAAGCGTGAGCGCAAGCTGGCCTTCGCCATCACAACCGACACGCTGAAGGGGCGCCGCTACCTCAAGTTGCTGGCGCGGCTGCAGGCCTGGTTGCGCGAGCCGACCTTCACGGCCATGGGGGCAGAGCCCATGGCGGCATGGTGTGCAGACCTGCAGCAAGTGGTGTTGGCTGGCTTGTTCACCCTCCCCGGCTGGTGGGTGGAGCGCCCCCACGAGTGCGATGGAGCCGTGGCTCTGCATCAGTTGCGGCGCCGGATCAAGCGAGCCCGCTATGGCCTGGCCAACCTCAGCGCCCTGGCCCCCGAGGCCTTTGAGCCTTGGTTGCTGCAGTGCAAGCGCATGCAAACGGCCCTGGGTGATTTGCAGGACCTGCGGGTGCTTGTGCTCACCCTGGAGCGCCTGCTCGAGGAGCAGCCTGATGGGGTGTTGCCGGTTCTCTGCAGCTTGATCTGTGAGGCCCGCGATCAGGCCTGGCTGCGTTGGCTCGAGGCCTCGGCTGAGCTGCGCACGCCGGCCGGTCGCCAGCGGTTGTTGCAGCTTCAGCTGAACGCCTAACCCAGCCTTAACCGCGCCTCTACCCGAGCTTTGCTCAAGCGCTGGTGATGCTCCATACAGTCCGCGGGTCCCGTCGGCACAGCAGCTCGATGGTTTACACACCAAGCGGTCAGCAGGGTCTTCGCACGTCGCTCGAGGAGGTGTATCAGCGCCGTGATCTGGTGCACCTCAGCGCCGGAAGCAAGGTTCCCCTGCTGCGCAATCACGTGTGGCTGGTGACCCGCGGCATGGTCAAGCTCAGCTGCATGAACGAGCAGGGCGACGATCTGCTGCTCGGCCTGGCGGGCCCCAACGAAATCTTCGGTGAGCCCCTCACCAACATCGATCTCTACGAAGCCACCACCATCGGCGACAGCGATTTGCTTTGTCTGTCGATCGATGAGATCGAATCCACGCCCCATCTCGCCATCACCTTGGTGCGGGCGATGACCAGCCGCATGCGCCAGTCGGAAGCGCTGATCGCGCTGCTCGGTCTGCGCCGCATCGAGGAGCGGGTGCGCGGTTTTCTCGAGCTGCTCGCTCAGGATTACGGCCAGCCCTGCGAGCAGGGCCTGCTGCTCAACCTGCGCCTCACCCATCAAGACATCGCCAATGCCCTGAGCACCACGCGCGTCACGGTGACCCGCGTGCTCGGTCTGCTGCGGGAGGAAGGCTGGCTGCAGCTCGATGAGCAGCGCCAGCTGGTGGTAAGCCACCTGCCCCGGGGCTGAGGGTTCAGGCGGCGCGCGGCACGAGCAACTCGAGCAGTGCGCCGCCATCTGGGTGGTTGCTGGCCCGCACCATTCCTCCCTGGGAGAGTGCGATCTGCTGCACGATCGCCAGGCCCAGGCCGCTGCCGCTGCGGGGTGAGCGGGCCCGGGCGGGATCGCCGCGGTAGAAGCGCTGGAACATGCGCTCGAGGTCGGTGTCGCTCAAGCCCGGCCCGTGATCGCGCACCGACACCATGCACCAGCGGTTGCGGGCACGGATCTCCACATCAATCGTGGCCTGATCGGGGCTGTAGCGCAGGGCATTGTCGAGCAGGTTGAGCAGTGCCTGATGAAAGCGGGCTGGATCAATGGCCGCCAGATCAGACCCCTCTCCGCTGGGGTGCTCCGCTGCTCCCACCTTGAGCTGCACCCCCCGCTCGGATGCCAGCGGCTCGAGCGTGCTCCACACACGCTGGATCAACGCCGCTGGATCCACTACGGCCTGAGGAGTTTCATCCGTGAAGGGGGTGTTGTCGAGGCGCGAGAGGTCGAGCAGATCGCTCACCAGCACCTGTAGCCGCTCCAGTTCCCGTTGCAGCCGCTGCACCAGCACTGCCTGACGGCCATCGGCTTTGAGGGCCAGGCTGTCGCCCACGAGCCGCAGGGCTGTGAGCGGTGTTTTCAATTCATGGGCCACATCGCTCACCCACTCCTCCTGGCGTTCCAGCTGGCTTTCCAGGGGATTGCGCCCCTGCAGCACCACCGCCACCCAGCCGTCGTCGCCAGGCATCACCCGCACATCGAGGTTGCTGCTGCGCAGCGGCCAGGAGCAGCGCTGGGGCAGCCCCTTGTCGCGGGCCAGATTCACCAGGTGCAGCAGTTCATCGGAGTGATCCAGCAGCGCAAAGGGCTCACCCCGCAGCCCCAGGCTGGAATCCTCCAGTTCAAGCAGTAGCTCGGCGCGGGGGTTGAGCCCGGCGATGCGGTTGTCGCCGTTGAGCAGCAACCATCCCTGCGGCACCTCTTCCATCCAGGCACGCAGTTGCGTTTCGGGTGGGTCGAGGGGCCGTTGGCGGTGGCGCCGGCGCCGCTGCAAGCGCGGCTGGCGCCGGAACAACAGCCCGAGGCTGCCGCCAGCGGCTGCGCCGATCAACAGGGCTAGAGCGGTTTCTTTGCTCACCCGTTAACCGAAGCGATACCCAAAGCCACGCACGGTGACCAACTTGGCGGGATTGGAGGGGTCGTCTTCGATTTTTTCCCGCAGCCAACGGATGTGCACATCCACCGTTTTGCTGTCGCCGATGTAATCCACGCCCCACACCTGCTCGATCAGCTGCTCGCGGCTCCACACCCGGCGTGGGTTCTGCATGAACAGCTCCAGCAGCTTGTATTCCTTCGGTGAAAGGCGGATGTCGATCCCATCGCGGGTGACCCGGCATTCACCCGGGTAGAGCAGTAGATCGAGATGCTCGAGGCTGCTGGTGGCTGGCAGGGGTGTGCGCTGGCGGCGCAGCAGAGCCCGGCAGCGCGCAACCAGCTCACGCATGCCGAAAGGCTTGATCAGGTAGTCATCGGCGCCTACCTCAAGCCCGAGCACGCGATCGGTTTCCGTGTCGCGGGCGCTCACCACCAGGATCAGGGGCGGTGTGCTGCCCTGGCGCAGCTGGCGGCAGAGATCCAGGCCGTTGATGCCCGGCAGCATCAGATCGAGCACCACCAGATCAAAGCTGTCGCGGCTGAGTAGGTCCCAGGCGCTGCGACCGTTGGTGGCGGCCGTGACGGCGAAGCCCTCCATTTCCAGGGCTTCGGCCACGGTTTCGCGGATGGTGTCGTCGTCCTCCACCACCAGCAGCCGGGTGGTTGGGGTGGCGTCGTCAACCTGGTTCATCCCTCAATTCTGGGCGTGAACCCTTGTGTTGCCCGATACCGCCTCAATCGGTGTGAGCGTCCTGCTGGAGGCTGCACTGGGTGAGGGCGGGATCGGTGAGCCGCTCCAGCACCCGCTGGAGATCCACCGGGGAGAGTTCTCCGTTGTGGCCCCATTTGAGGCTGGTGCTGGAGCCGGCGTCGCGAGGTGTTGGCTGGCCTGAGGGGGTGAGATCGGCGCCCATGCCGCTCGTTCTGTGCTGGAACGCACACTAAAGCGACTGGGGGCTGGTGCGCTTGTGTTAATCCCCAACCCCCTGGTGGATTCAGGCCGCCTGCAGCTCCGCAGGGCGGTAGGGCATGAAGTTGGCCTTGCGGGTGCCGCAGATCGGGCAGATCCAGTCGTCGGGGATGGCTTCAAAGGCGGTGCCGGCGGCCAGGCCCGAGTCGGGGTCGCCTATGGCCGGGTCGTAGATCACGCCGCACACCTTGCAGATCCACAGGCCGCTCACCGGCTCGCTGGCCTCACCGGCCGTGCCTTTGCCCTGCAGGGCTTCGAGGGCAATGCTGTAGCGATCGGCGTGGTGGTGCTCTACGGGTGTGAGCAGGCCGAAGTTGCGGGCTGCTGTGCGGAAGATGCCGGCGTGCTCCTGGGATTCGCTGATCTGCTCGTTGAACTCCGCTTCGGCGCCGCTGTCGCGGTCAGCGCGGGCCTGGGCGGCGAACTCCGGGTACATCGTTGTGTACTCGTAGGTTTCGCCTTCAATCGCCAGCTCCAGGCAGCGGCTCAACACGGCCTGCTTCTGCGCGTCGCTGAGGGAGCTCGGGTCGTCGATGACGAGCTCCGGGTGCAGCAGGCGGAAGTGGGCAAAGGCGTGCTCGGTTTCCTGGTTGGCGGTGTCGCGGAAGAGCTTGGCCAGCTCGCTGTTGCCGAGCTGCTTGGCCACATCGGCAAAGAAGAGGTATTTGCGGTTGGCCATGCTTTCGCCGCCAAAGGCGGCTTCGAGGTTGGCCTGTGTGCCGGGATTGGAAAGGTCCATGGTTTGCGGTGCTGACGGATGGCGCCCTGCGCTGGCCCGAGCATAGCCCTTCTAAAACGAAGTCGGTACGACTTTGAGGAAGTGTGTGACGTGGTCAGCCGCGGCAGGCCTGGTTAGATCTGGGACAGCTCTTCAACTCCCAGGGTCATGGGTCATCACCAGGTGTTGATCGTGGGCGGTGGTGCAGGCGGCATCACCGTGGCCGCGCGCCTTAAGCGGTTCCGCCCCAGCCTGGAAGTGGCGATCCTCGAGCCCTCCAGCGAGCACTACTACCAACCGGGTTGGACCCTGGTGGGTGGTGGTGTTTTCACCATGGCTCAGACCCGCCGCCAGGAAGCTGATCTGATTCCGGCGGGTGTCACCTGGATCCGCGAAGCGGTGGCCGGTTTCGATCCCGATCACAACAGTGTCAGCACCAGCGGCGGCCAAACCCTCACCTACGACGCCCTGGTGGTGGCCACCGGTCTGAAGCTCAACTGGGACGCGATCAAGGGACTGCCCGAGGCCCTGGGCAAGGGCGGTGTGTGCAGCAACTACTCAAAGGATTACGCCGCCTACACCTGGGAGTGCATCCAGAACTTCAAGGGCGGCAATGCGGTGTTCACCTGCGCGCCGATGCCGATCAAGTGTCCCGGCGCTCCCCAGAAGATTGCCTATATGGCTGACGACGCGATCAAGCGCGATCCCGCCCTGGCTGCCAAGAGCAAAGTGATCTACGCCACGGCCACCCCCGGCATCTTCGGCATTCCTGCGTATGCCGCACCCCTGCGTGAAGTGGTGGCCCGCAAGGGCATTGATGCCCGCTACAGCCACACCCTGATCGAGGTGCGGCCTGGCACGAAAGAGGCCGTGTTCAAGGTGAGCAAGGAGGGCGAGGAACCTCGCGAGGAGGTGATCAGCTATGAGCTCCTGCATGTGACTCCGCCCATGGTGGCGCCGGATGTGGTGGCCCAGAGCCCCCTGGCAGCTGCCAGCGGTTTTGTGGAGGTGGATAAGCACTCCATGCAGCACCTGCGCTTCCCGAACGTGTTTGCGATCGGCGATGTGAGCGGGATGCCCAACTCCAAAACTGCCGCTGCGGTGCGTGGTCAGGCGCCGGCATTGGTGACCAACCTGCTGGCTCAGCTCGATGGCGGCAAGGGAGATGGCTCCTACAACGGCTACAGCTGCTGCCCGCTGATCACCGGCTACGGCAAAACGATCATGGCCGAGTTCAACTACGACGCTCAGCCCGAGCCCTCTTTCCCCTTGGATCCCACCAAGGAGCGCTGGAGCATGTGGGTGATGAAGACCACGATCCTGCCCTGGGTCTACTGGAACCGGATGCTCAAAGGTGCCGACCACGAAAAGCGCTTCATCCCCGGCGTGAAGCACTGAACCTCAGGCTTGGCTTTGCTCGGCCCGCTCGCCCCAGGCGTGAAGGCCATCGAGCTCGCGCAGCTGGGCGGTGAGCACCTTCTGGCTCACGCCTTGTTGAACATCGGCCAGGGCGCGTTGCAGGTCGGAGAAGCGGCGTGCCCCATCGATCAATTCGCGCAGGATCAGCAGCTTCCAGCGCCCCTGGATCACCTTGAGGGCGAGCTCAGCCTTGCAATCGCTGTGCTGATGGCTGCTTTGCAAACCGCTGCCTCCAGCCATGGCTCACGTTTTGGTAACTCCCTCACTTTGAAGTGCGCTCTTGCCTGAACGCTGCTGCTTAGCGCACGATCACAGGGAGCGCTTGTTGAACAACCTGGAGCTGAGCACAGCCATGACCCCGCCCGTGCCTCCAAATCTGGTGGTGATTGCTGCCAGCAACGGTGAGAACCTCAAGCTGGCCGAACGTTTCGCCGTACAGGCGCGTGTTCAAGGCCTCAGTGCTGAGGTGCTGGATCTCACCGCGGTGGAGCTTCCCCTGTTCACTCCGCGGGCCTGCTCCGCCGGGACGCCACCGGCTTTGGCGTCGTTGCACCAAAAGCTGGTGGCTGCAACGCACTGGGTGATTTGCGCACCCGAATACAACGGCTCCATCCCACCGGTGCTCACCAGTGCCATCGCATGGCTCTCAGTGCAGGGCGACGATTTCCGCGCACTGTTCAACGGCAGACCGGTGGCGATCGCCACCCATTCCGGCGGCGGCGGCCACACCCTGATGGCGGCGTTGCGTTTGCAGCTGGCCCATCTCGGCGCCCATGTGGTGGGCCGGCAGCTGGTGAGCAACAGCAGCCACGCTGCCAAGGATGAGTCGATCGCTGATGTGATTCACCGCCTCAAGCAACTTCAACCGCTCCAGCCCTGAGACGATTCACTGGCCATGACAACCATTCCCGCCAGCCATGGCGCGCTGGCCGATGCCCTAGGCGCTGAATCACTGGTGCTGCGCCCTGCCGCTGAGCGCTTTCACAGCCAGCTCGATTGGCTGGATAGCTGGCACACCTTTTCCTTCTCCAGCCATGTCGACCCGGCCTGGATGGGCTTTGGGCCGCTGCGGGTGATCAACGACGACACGATCGCCGCGGGCCGGGGCTTTGGCATGCATCCCCACCGCGACATGGAGATCATCACGGTGATGGTGCAGGGGGAATTGCACCACCGCGATTCGATGGGGCATGCCGAGGTGCTGCGCGCCGGCGAGGTGCAGCGGATGAGCGCCGGCACTGGTGTGGTGCACAGCGAAATCAACGGTTCGGATCAGGCCTGCCGCCTGCTCCAGATCTGGGTGGAGCCGAGCTCCACGGGCATTAGTCCTGCTTACGAGCAGAAACCATTTCCGCTCCAACGCGGCTGGACCGCGTTGCTCGATCCCCAGCGCCAGGAGGGCGCCTTGGCGATTCACCGGCCGGTGCGCCTGTGGCGGGCGCAGCTCCAAGATGCAGAGGCGTTGGAGCTGCCGGAGCTCTCAGGTGCAGCCTGGATCCAGATGATTGATGGAGCGTTGGAGCTGCCCTGGTTGCTGCAACGCGGTGATGGGCTCGGCTGGACGCCTCGGCTCGCCGGAGCTGCCATGCCGCCGACCCTGACGGCTGGTTCATCCGGCGCCGACCTGCTGCTGTTTGAACTGCACTGAAGCTGTTCGGAGCGGGCACAGCCGCCTGTGCTCCAGGGCACCCGCCTGCTCGGTTGATCCGATCAGGCTTGGGGAATGGCTTACGCGCCCCGGCAAGCGATCTCCACGCGGCTCTATCGCCTCACCGACCGGCAGGGGCAGCCCCATCCGGTGCTGGATGAGTGCTTCGAGAGCCTCGAGCTAGCGCTCGAGGCGGCGATGGAGTGGCTGGAGCTTCAGGGGTTGGTGGATGCGCGGGCTGATCAGCGCGAACGGGAGCGGCAGCTGGCCCTGCAGGTGGGCGTGGAGATGAGCACCCCCAGCGGCTGCTGGCGCACCTTGCGCCATGCCGGTTTCATGGCGTGGCGTTCTTCCGGTTGCTGATGCAAGCGAACCAAAGCCTTGATCGTTCCTTGGCCTGGGCTGGTTTGCTGCTCAATGCCGCCGGCTTGCCCTGGTTGGTGCAGCTGCTCACCAGCGGTGGCTCCATGGCAGCCGCTAACTGGGCCGTGGGGCTCAGTGCGATCCTGCCGGCCCTGGTGCTCGGGGTGGTTGCCTCGGCTGGTTTGGAGAAAGGTCGGCGTTGGGGCCGTGTGGTGGCGATCGTGGCCCTGGGTCTCTCGTTGGCGGTGACCCTCAGCTACGGCGTGGTCTGGCTGGTTCTGGTGCCCCTGGCCCGGCCGCTGATGGCCACCGGGTTGGGTGTGTTGGTGGTGGTTGAGCTGCTGCTGTTGATCTACTGGTGCCTGCCCAGACCCTGGTGGCGCAGCGGCGCGCGCTGAGCCGGCGCCGATCAGATCACAAATTGGTATCACTTGATACCAATAAACCTGCCGTGCGCGCCTTGCATGGTTTGGATTGATACACATCGGCCATGCCCAGCGCTGAGCGTTTTGCCGCCCTGCAGACCATCCAGCGGCGCAAGCCCGCGGCGGTGCAGGCCCCATCCGCTCTCCAGGACATCTGGGCCAGCGATGTGTTCACCCTGGATCGGATGAAAGAGGCGCTGCCCCGCAGCGTGTTCAAGTCGATTCAGGCCACGATCCGCGAAGGCGGCCGCCTCGATCCTTCCGTGGCCGATGCCGTGGCCGGCGCCATGAAGGACTGGGCCACCAGCCGCGGCGCTCTCTATTACGCCCACGTTTTCTATCCGCTCACCAACCTCACGGCGGAGAAGCACGATGGCTTCATCGTGCCCAAGGGTGATGGCCGCGCGATCACTGAATTCACCGGCAAGCTGCTGGTGCAGGGTGAGCCCGACGGCTCCTCCTTCCCCAACGGCGGCCTGCGCTCCACCTTTGAGGCCCGCGGCTACACCGCCTGGGATGTGACCAGCCCCGCCTGGCTGATGCGCACGCCCAATGGCGTGACCTTGTGCATCCCCACGGTGTTTGTGTCGTGGACCGGTGAGGCCCTCGACAAGAAAACCCCTCTGCTGCGCTCCAACGCCGCGGTGAACGCCCAGGCGCGCCGCGTGCTCAAGCTGCTGGGTGAAAAGGAGATCGCTCCGATCAACTCCAGCTGCGGCGCCGAGCAGGAGTACTTCCTGGTGGATAACGCCTTCATGGCGCTCCGCCCTGACCTGCAGCTCTCCGGTCGCAGCTTGTTTGGGGCCCCGCCGGCGAAGGGGCAGCAGTTCGACGACCACTACTTCGGCGCCATCCCCGAGCGGGTGCAGGTGTTCATGCAGGACGTGGAGGATCAGCTTTACCGCCTGGGTGTGCCCGCCAAGACCCGCCACAACGAAGTGGCGCCCGGCCAGTTCGAGATCGCGCCCGTGCACGAGGCCGCCAACGTGGCCACCGATCACCAGCAGCTGATCATGACGGTGCTCAAGAGCACCGCCAAGCGCCACGGCTTCACCTGCCTGCTGCATGAAAAGCCCTTCGCTGGCGTGAACGGCAGCGGCAAGCACGTGAACTGGTCGATCGGCAACAGCACCCAGGGCAACCTGCTCGATCCCGGCAAGACCCCCCACGAGAACATGCAGTTCCTGCTGTTCTGCGGGGCCGTGATCCGCGGTGTGCACCAGTACGGCCCGCTGATGCGCGCTGCGATCGCCACCGCCAGCAACGACCACCGCCTCGGAGCCAACGAAGCGCCCCCGGCGATCATCTCGGTGTACCTCGGCAGCCAGCTCGAGGATGTGTTCAACCAGATCAAGGCCGGCCAGCTGAAGAGCTCCACCAGCGGTGGCGTGATGCAGCTCGGCGTCGGCAGCCTGCCCGAGTTCCCCAAGGACGCCGGCGATCGCAACCGCACCTCCCCGTTTGCCTTCACCGGCAACCGCTTCGAGTTCCGTGCGGTGGGCTCCGGCCAGTCGGTGGCGGGCCCGCTGGTGGTGCTCAACACCGTGCTGGCCGATGCCCTCAGCTGGGTGGCCGATCAACTGGAAGCCCGCCTGGCCAAAGGCGAAAGCATCGAGCAGGCCAGCTTCGGGGTGCTCCAGCAGATCACCCAGGAAAACGGCGCCGTGATCTTCGGCGGCGACGGCTACTCCAGTGAGTGGCACGAGATGGCTGTGAAGGAGCGCGGCCTCGAGAACCTCCGCACCAGCGCCGATGCGCTGCCGGTGCTCAAGCGCGACGCGATCCGCGATCTGTTTACCCGCCAGAACGTGCTCAGCCCCGTGGAGCTGGAGAGCCGCTTCGAGGTGTACGCCGAGCAATACATCCTGGCGATCGAGGTGGAGGTGCGCCTGGCGCTGCGCCTCGCCCGCACCGTGATCTACCCCGCGGTGAGCGCTTACCTCGGTGAGCTGGCGGGTGCCCTGCAGGAGCAGGAAGCGATTGGCTTGCAGCCCTCCAAGGCCATCGCCCAGCAGATCGCCGGCCTCAACCAGCAGCTGGTGGATCGGGCCAATGCCCTGGAAGCAGCGCTGGGTTCGGCTCCCCACGGCGCTGAGGCCCACATGCGCCACTGCGCGGATCAGCTGATGCCGCTGATGGGTGAGCTGCGGGCCGCCGCTGATGCCCTCGAAACCCTGGTGGATGACGCTGCCTGGCCGCTACCCACCTACCAGGAGATGCTGTTCGTGCGCTGAGGCGACAGTTCGGCGGCGGGTAAGGCACCCGTCAGCCCTTCGCGCAGCGGGGTCTGGCGGGCTTGCCAGACCCGTTGCGCTACAGGGCCAAGCAAGGCCCTGCCCTGAGCGAGAAGTGCACGCAGCAGTGGCGTATGGCCCACGAGGTGCCCCTGGCGGGCTTCAGCGCTTTGCAGCGCTTGCGCACGCTGGATTTCCGGCAGGCGCTGCTGTTGCACAGCGGCCGCTGCACGATCGAGCTCCTCAGGCGCTGCTTGGCTTAGGTGGCTTGCCGCCACCAGGCTGTCGCGCAAGGCCATGTTGATGCCCTGCGCCCGCACCGGACTCATCGGGTGGGCTGCATCGCCTAGCAACAGCAGCCCCGGCTGATGCCAGCGCTCCGCCAGTCCCACCTGCACCGACACCCGCAGCGGCCCGTGCAGCTCTGCGGCTCGCTCCCGCACCACGTTCGCCAGGGGCGGGGGGAGCAGCTGTGCCCAGGCATCGCCCCAATCCTGCGGAGTGCGCTGGGGCGTGGGCCCACCGTTCTCCAGCAGCCAGGCCAGCTGCAACTCCCCTCGGGCTCCTATGCAGGAGCTCCCCAAGGCACCACCGCAGAGGTGGGTGCTGAAGCCGCCATTCAGATCGGCCGGCAGAGGGCCTGGCAGTTCAAACCAGAGCACCTCCAGTCCCTGGCCCCGTTGGCGCAGCTGAATCCCCGCCTCGCGGCGCACCAGAGACTGGCGGCCATCGCAGCCCACCACCAGATCCGCCTCTAGCCGGCGGCCATCCGCCAGCTCCACGCCACAGATCCGCCCGCCGCTGCGCTGGAGCCGCTTCACGGCCTGCCCCGGATGCCATTGGAACAGCGGCTCTTGCAGCGCCTCGGCTAGCAGGGACTCCAGCAGCAATTGCTGTGGCACCAGCCGGCACGGCTGCAGCGAGCCCATCGGCTCCGCCACCGCAAACAACTTGCGCCCGTTCACCCACACGCTCCAGCCCGCCAGGGGCCGCTGGCGTAACCCCGCCACCAGATCGCTGAGCCCCATCCGCGCCAAGGCCTCCTGGCCGCAGGGCATCAGTGCATCGCCGCGAAACTGGCGGCTGAACTGCCGGCTGGCTTCCACCAGGGCAACGGGATGGCCAGCGCGGGCGAGCTGCAGCGCAAGGCTCAACCCGGCCGGCCCTGCTCCCACCACCACGAACCGGTTCACCAAGCGGCCTCCAGGTCGGCACCACTCTGTTGGTCCTCGCGGCCACGCGTGGCTACAGCGGGGGTGCAGCTGAGTCTCACCACGCGATGTCGCTCAAGTTTTGGAGGCCCTGGATCGATCCCCATCGCTGCGGCGAAGGCTCACAGCCGGAGCGCTATGTGCTGCGCGGCGGCGGGGATGCGCAGTTTTTAGGGATCGCCGCTCGCAACGAGCTGATCGAAACGGTGCCGGATCCCCATCGGGCCTGGGTGTTTCACACCCACGAGCGGGCCGTAGCCGTCGCTCGCGACCTGGCGAGCGTGTTCGGCGAACCCGTGGATGTGGTGAAGCTGCAGTGAACCGCTGGCTCAGGCTTCGGCAGGGGTGGTGAGCAGACGGAAGCCGCTGAAGAACAGCGAGATGCCGAAGAGGGTTCCCACGGCCCAGAGGCTGTCGCTGGGCCACTCCGCCACCAGCAGGCCACCCAGGATCGCGGTGACCACACCATCCATCAGCACCAGGCCGCGGGCTTCGCCCTGGCTGGAAGCGGCGGCGGCCAGTTCCATCACGCCTTCAAAGATCAGCAGCAGACCTACAAACAAGGTGAGGCTGATTTCACTTTCGATCGGGTAGGCCACCACCCAGATGCCAGCCACGACATAGAAGATGCCGGAGAGGGCCCGAAAGATTTTGCCCTTGGTGCCTTCGGCCTGCCCCAGACGCAGCAGCTGGGTCACACCCGCCACGGCCGCGATCACGCCGATGCTCAAGGTGAGCGCTGTAGCGGAGAGGAAGGGCAGTGCGATCGAAGCAGCGGCCGCTACGAAGAGCAGAACGGCCGTGATGCGCCGAAGGGTTGTGGGATTCACCGGGGAGAAGGCTGGAACGCAACAGGTTAGGAGTGTTTTGCCCGCTCGCCTAAGCCCTCATTAGGGTGCGGGCACTGTCTGTGTTCACCCGCCGACCGATGGCCGCGATCTTCAGCGACAACAGCCTCACGACCGGCCGGACACCTCTGGTGCAGCTCAACCGCTTGAGCGAGGGCTGCGGGGCGCGGGTTTTGGCCAAGATTGAAGGACGCAACCCCGCCTATTCGGTGAAATGCCGCATCGGCGCTGCGATGGTGGCAGCTGCTGAGCGCGAAGGGCTGCTGGGCCCCGGCAAGGCACTGATCGAACCCACCAGCGGCAACACCGGGATTGCTCTCGCTTTTGTGGCCGCGAGCAAGGGCATCCCGCTCACGCTCACCATGCCGGAAACGATGAGCCTCGAGCGCCGCAAGCTGCTCACGGCTTTCGGCGCCCATTTGGAGCTCACCGAAGGTCGCATGGGCATGACCGGTGCTGTGAACCGCGCCAAGGAGATCGCTGCGAGCGATCCCGACCGCTGGGTACTGCTGCAGCAGTTCGTGAACCCCGCCAACCCCCAGATCCATCACGACACCACCGGTCCTGAGATCTGGTACGACACCGATGGCCAGGTGGATGTGCTGGTATCGGGCGTGGGCACCGGCGGCACGATCACCGGCGTCAGCCGTTACATCAAATCCACCCTCGGCAAGCCCCTGCTGAGCGTGGCAGTGGAGCCGAGCAACAGCCCGGTGATCAGCCAGACCAAAGCGGGTGAACCACTGCAGCCCGGCCCCCACAAGATTCAGGGCATCGGCGCTGGCTTTGTGCCCGGCAATCTGGATCTGGGGCTGGTGGATCGCGTGGAGCAGGTGAGCGACGAGGAGGCCGTGTCGATGGCGCGTCGTCTGGCCCGCGAGGAGGGCATCCTGGCGGGCATCAGCTGCGGGGCCGCCACAGTGGCGGCGCTGCGGCTCGCCCGCGAACCGGAGATGGCGGGCAAAACCGTGGTGGTGGTGCTGCCGGATTCCGGCGAGCGTTACCTCAGCTCCGTGCTGTTTGAAGGGATCTTCAACGAGCGAGGCCTGCCGATCTGAGGACGGCCTCGCTCTTAGTTGCCTAGCTCAGTCCGCCAGAGGGGTGATGCCCTTGAGGCGCTCGTTCAGCTGCATCGCCATCGACTGACGACCCACGGCCAGCACCTTGAGGGTGTCTTCGTGCATGCGCAGCTGGGCATCAGCCACCTGCATGCCACGGACCAGCTCCTTCAGATCGTCCGGCAGGGTATTGAGGTCGTAGCGCTTGCCCTCAAAGGTGAGTACTGGGGGCTGCTGGGCGGCGGAGTCGGTCACTGGATCTGAGTTCTTGCGGGGTCAGCTTATGGGCCCCCAGTGGTTCTCGCCGCAGGGTGCTCACGCCCCGCGGATCAGCTGGCGCTCACACAGGTCGCGGTAGCGGCCGGGGCGGCTGATCAAAAGGTCGTGATTGCCCTGATCCACGATCTGGCCGTTCTCGAGCACCACGATTGAATCGGCCTCCTGCACGGTGGAGAGGCGGTGGGCGATCACCAGCACCGTGCGCCCAGCCATGGCCTGATCGAGGCCGCGCTGCACGGCTTCTTCGGATTCGGCATCGAGGGCGCTGGTGGCTTCATCGAGAAGCAGCACGGCCGGATCCCCGAGCACGGCCCGGGCGATGGCCAGGCGCTGTAGCTGGCCGCCTGAGAAGTTGCTGCCTCGCTCCTCCACGCGGGCCTCGTAGCCGCCAGGCATGGCTTCGATAAAGCCATCAGCATTGGCTAGCCGTGCTGCCGCCCGGATCTGATCGGGCGTCGCCGGCCGGCCAAAGGCGATCGCCTCAGCCACTGTTCCCGAAAACACGGCGCTCTGCTGCGGCACCAGCGCTACGGCCTTGCGCAGCTCGCTCGCTTTGAGATCCGCCAGATCCCGGCCATCCAGCAGCACCCGCCCGCTCTGAGCGGTGTTGAAGCGCAGAAGCAGTGAAAACAGTGTGCTTTTGCCGGCGCCGGAGGGGCCCACCAGCGCCACCACCTGGCCGGGCTTGATCCGCAAGCTGAGGTTGCGCAGCACCGGTTGTTCGGCCTCGTAGCTGAAGCTCACCTGCTCGAGGGTGAGTTCTCCCGCCACTTGGCCTAAAGGCAGCGCCTGGGGCCGATCGGGGGGTTCGATGGCCTGCTGCTCGATCTCCCGCAGACGCCGCAGCGAGGCCTGGCCCTGCTGGAACTCATTGAAGTTGGTGGTGAGGTGGCTGATCGGATCGATCAGCATCAACAGCGCCGCCACATAGCTGCTGAAGCCCTGGCCGTTGAGGTCGCCGCTTTGAATCCGCGCGGCGCCCATCAGCAGCACCGCCAGGATGCCCGCCGCCTCCAGGAAGCCCACCACTGGATACTGCAGAGCCAGCAGCCGCTGAGTGCGATAGCGGGCGCGGCGGTGCAGATCGATCTCTGTTTCGAAGCGCTGCTGCAGCCAGGGTTCAGCGGCAAAGGCCCGCACCAGCGGCAGCCCGCCGATCGCTTCACCGAGCAGGGAGGCCAGCTCGCTCACCTGCTTCTGGCTCTTTTCGGCTGCCCCCATCACCTTGGCGCCGAACACGCTCACCAGCACCGCCACCAGCGGCGCCAGCAGCAGGGTGCCCAGCGAGAGCTTCCAGTCGAGCCACACCATGTAGCCGAACACCACCACCAGCTGCAGCGCTGAAGGGGTGGTGTCTTGGATCGTTTTGTAGATCACCTCGCCGACGCGGTCGGCGTCCTCGGTGAGGCGGTAGGTGAGGTCGCCGGCGGAGAGCTTTTCGAGCACGCCGAAATCAAGCTTTTGCAGCCGCGCAAACAGCCGGCGGCGCAGCTCCTGGCTCACCTGCAGCGCCGGGCCTGCCAGCAGGGTGTCCTGGCCGAACTGGGCCAGCTTCTGCAGCATGAACACCGCCAGAGCCAGGCTGATCACCTGCAGTACCCGGCCGAAATCCCCGGCGCCAATCGCTGGGATCAGCTGCCCCGCCAGCCAGGCGAGCAGCGGCCAGCAGACCACGAATACGAGCATGCACACCCCGCCGGCCAGGAGTGCTGAGCGGTAGGGCATCAGCAGCGGCAGGAGCCGCCGGAAGCCGGCCGAAGGGGGTGCGAGCATCGGGGCAAGCTATCAGCGCTTTTTTGGCCTCCTCCCCCGCGGCTGAACCGATACGCCTCGATCAATTCCTCAAATGGCAGGGCCTGGCGTTCACCGGCGGTGAAGCCAAGCAGCGCATCCAGGGCGGCGAGGTGCGGGTGAATGGCTTTCAGGAAACCCAGCGCGGCCGCAAGCTCAAGCCCGGGGATCGCGTCGAGCTGGATGGCCAGACCCATGTGGTGCCATAGGTTGGTGGGTCGATTCGTTCAGGACGCTGTGGGTAAGGCCGTCATCGCAGGCAACTGGAAGATGCACATGACCTGCGCTGAAGCGCAGGCCTTTGCCGACGCCTTCAAGCCCCTGGTGGCCAACCTCCCCAAAGACCGCGAGGTGGTTCTGGCGCCTCCGTTTACGGCCATCGCCACCCTGAGCAGCGCCCTGGCCGGCAGCGGCATCCATATCTCCGCTCAGAACATCCACTGGCAAGAGAAAGGTGCCTTCACCGGCATGATCTCGGCGCCGATGCTGCTCGAGCACGGCGTCACCCACGCGATCGTGGGCCACAGCGAGCCGCGCAAGTACTACAGCGAGACCGACGAGCAGATCAATCTGCGCGCCCGCAGCGCCCAGAAGCACGGCATCATCCCGATCCTCTGCGTGGGTGAGAGCGATTCCCAACGGGAAGCCGGTGAAGCTGAGCGCGTGATTCGCCGCCAGGTGGAGCAGGGTGTGGATGGTCTCGATCCAGCCCGCCTGATCGTGGCCTACGAGCCGATCTGGGCGATCGGCACCGGCAAAACCTGCGAAGCCGCTGAAGCCAACCGCATTTGCGGTCTGATTCGTCAGTGGGTGGGCTATCCCGAGGTGGTGATCCAGTACGGCGGTTCGGTGAACCCCGCCACCATCGATCAATTGATGGCCCAGAGCGACATCGACGGCGTGCTGGTGGGTGGGGCCTCCCTCGATCCCGAGGGCTTTGCCCGCATCGCCAACTACCAGGTGCCGGTGGCGGCCTGATGGAGTTGCGCTGGGGGCAGCGCACCCAGGTGATGGGGGTGATCAACCTCACCCCCGATTCCTTCAGCGATGGCGGCCAGTTCAATCGTCCAGAGCTGGCCCTTGCCCAGGCCAAGCGGCTGGTGGCGCAGGGGGTTGAGATTCTCGATCTCGGTGCCCAGAGCACCCGTCCTGGCGCCGAAGACGTGGGCTCCGCCGCAGAGCTCGAACGCTTGCTTCCGGCGCTGCGACTGATTCGTGCGGCGATCGATCAAGGTGAGCTGAGTTGCCCGCCTCGCCCTGATCAGCAGACCGGCGCTGCGCCGGTCATCTCGGTGGATACCTATCGCGCGGCCGTGGCCAAAGCCGCCCTGGCGGCTGGCGCGGATTGGATCAATGACGTGACGGGGGGGCGGCGGGAGCCCGAGATCCTGGGGCTGGTGGCTGAGGCCGGCTGCCCCTACGTGTTGATGCATTCGCGTGGCGATAGCCAGAGCATGGATGGCCTTACCGATTACGGCGCTGCTGGTCTGGTGCCAACCGTTCTGGCGGAGCTGCGCCAAGCGAGCGATCGAGCTCTTGCGGCGGGGCTGCGCCGCGAGCAGCTGATCTGGGATCCGGGTTTGGGATTTGCCAAAACCACCGAGCAAAACCTGGAGCTGCTGCGCGGGTTGCCGCTGCTGCGGGCTGAGGGAATCCCGCTGCTGGTGGGCCCCTCACGCAAACGCTTCATCGGTGCGGTGCTCGATGAACCCAGGCCGAAGGCGCGGCTATGGGGCACGGCAGCTGTGGTGGCGCAGTGCGTGTCGGTGGGGGTGGATGTGGTGCGCGTTCACGACGGCGGCCCGATCGTGCAGGTGGCGCGCATGGCGGATGCGCTCTGGCGCTGAGCTGGTCAGTTCGACGTGTCTGAGGTCGCGATGCTGGCGGCTATGGCGATCGAGGCTTCGCCCTGCAACTTCGAGTCATACATTGCCGTGTCGGCCGCTTCGATCAACGCGTCGGCATCGCTGGCGTGATCGGGCCAGCGGGCGATGCCAATGCTGGCGCTGATGGTGATGTCCTTCGGCAGATCAGCCCCTGCAGGAAACGGCTGCTCCAGAGCATCCACAAGCTTTCTGGCCAGCGTTTCCAGATGCTCAATCGAGGGTGCATCCGGAATCAGCACCACGAACTCATCGCCGCCCTGACGGCAGAGAGTGTCACTGCTGCGGCAGGTGCTGGTCAGCCGTTGAGCCACGGCCTTCAGCAACGCATCACCGGTGCTGTGGCCAAAGCGGTCGTTTACCGGTTTGAAGCGGTTCAGGTCGATGAACAGCACCCCCACTCCGAACCCCTGGCGTTTGGCCAGGGCAAGACTGCGATTCAGTTCTTCGATCAGCAGGGTGCGATTGGCTAACCCGGTGAGTTGATCGTGCGTTGCCATGAATCGCATCCGCTCTTCCTGCTGATAGCGCTCGCTCACATCGCGCAGTAGGCCCACGAAACTGCTCGGCTGTTGGCGCTCATCCAGTACTGCTGTGATCGAGAGTTCATGGCGAATGATTTGACCATTGCGGTGGCGGTTCCAGATTTCACCACTCCAGTAGCCCTTGGAAAGAATCGCCGACCACATCTGCTCGTAGAAGCTGTTGTCATGCCTCCCCGAACGCAATATATTGGCGGTGTTTCCCCTTGCCTCTAGTTCCGAATAACCCGTGAGTTGGCAGAAGGCCTGATTCACCTTCAGGATCACGCCTTGGGCATCAGTCACCACAATCGCCACCGGGCTGCTGTCAAACACCGTGCCCGCCAGGGCCCGTTCCCTCGAAGCTTCCTGCTCCCGCAGCAGTGCCTGGCGCACGGATTGGTGATTACGAATCAACTGTTGGCTGATCACAGCAGCCAACACACTCAGGCTTAGCCCTAGCAGCGCCTGCAGCAGCAAGGCGTTGCTCCATCCCTCGGGATTGAGTTTGCGGTAGTCGAGTTGGATGCCAATCACCCAGGTGCGATTCGCGATGCTCACCTCCAACCAGGTGGGATGGGTGAGCTGTGGGCTGTTGGCGAGTCTGAGGTTGTCGAAGAGGAGGTTCTCGGTTTGATTGCGCGAGCTGTCGTAGATCAGCACGCCAGTGCCTTGTAGGGCGGGATCATCCACCGTGGCCAGAGCGCCCTGGATGAGATCCTCCATCCGTAAGGGTGAATAGGCCCAACCCTTCAGGTGATTGAACCGGTCCTGGCTGGAGTTGAAGCCTTCACTCGGGGTTCGATAGATCGCTTGGTAGAGCAGGGCTCCGATCTGGGGGCGAATCGAGTTTTCCTGTAACAACCGCACAGGCCCGCTCAATGCGGGCTGGCCGGTGGTCACAGCCAGCTGCATCGCTTCCCGCCTGGTCGCCTGGGAATACATGTCGAATCCAAGGGCCCGCTGGTTGCGCCAGTCGTTCGGTTCCAGATAGAGGATGGCGCTGGTGAGTGGGCGCGATCCAGCGGGTTGGATGGTGAAGTGTGGGCGCCCTGCGCGTCTCACCTGCTGCTCAAAGCCAGAGATGTCGCCGTTAGGCACCACAACGGCATAACCAACGCCCTGGATGCCGCTCAACGTCTCCCCGCCATGGTTGAGGGCTTGGTAGAAGGCGTTGAATTCCTGCTGGTCCACCTCCTTGGATGCATCGAAGAGGCCCACCACGGCATTCAGCACTGCGATGTTGGTCTGCAGGCGGGAGGTGATCGCGTTGCTGATCGCGTTAGCCAGGTCGCGCTCAATCCGTTCGTGCTCCAGGCGCGTGAAGTGCCGCTGCTGGTGACACCACAGACCCGTGAGGCCCAGTCCCGTTGCGAGCACAAGCCACGGGAGGATGCCCAGCCGTGCCCCTAGGGGCCGTTTGCCGAAGTTTGGCAGTCGAATCTTCACGGCCTATTCACCCCTCTGCGGTCTAGCGAGCCTGGCAAGGCCTGTCCACGAGTAAGCCGCTAGGCCCTAGCCGCTTGGGCCATCACCTGGCGGATGGTTTTGCCCAGATCAATCTGCTGCGGCTGTTCGGAGGATTTGAATGCGCCGCTAAAGGCATAGGCAACCACTCCTTTCTTCGTGGCGAGATCCAGTTCGGCAAAGTTGAGTGCCAGTAATTCGCCCCGGCGCTTCCATTGCTGACTCACGGGAACCATCAAGCCAGTTTCCAGTTCCAACATCTGGATTGGATCCCCGCTGAAGCTCACGTTGTGGACCGGTTCAATGAGGGCTCCGGTGAGGGATAGATCAATGAGCCTGGCATCAACGATCGATCCATCCTGGTTGCGCACGTGGGCGAGCCTGTTGATCAACATTCGATGCTCCAGTCGCGGTTGAGGGCGCTGTAGCGATAGGAGCACTGAGATCACCAGCAGTACGATGTTGAAGACACACCAGAGAAAGCCGTAGGCGAGCAAGCCTGTTGAACTCTCGGAGACGCTGTCTCCAATCGCAAAGAGGATTCTCCAGAGGATCAGGATGTTCAGCACCAGCAACACCGAGGTGGGGACCAAGGTTTGTTGGTAGGGCAGGATGGAGCCCGATAGGGAATCGTTTCCCTTTGGCGTCACGGCAAATCCCTTGCCAAAGGGTTTGGCAAGCGCGGCCAGGATTTCCGGTGCCAGTTCAAAGGCGGCAAACAAACTCACCGCTTCATTGAATACAGGCATGTAATACCCCTCGCTGAGAACCACCATCGACACGATCATCGAAGCCAGGAAGCTGGCTTGATAGCTGAGAATCGTGCCGGCCTCCACCTCAGGCAGAGGCGCCATGCCTGAAAAGAAAAACACGATCGGCACGATCTGAAAAAACAGCCTGCTGTTGTATTGCGTGATCCATGAGTAGGGGAAAAAGAAGATCCGCTGAATCCAGTTCAGCCCTTTGCGCCCAAGCATCAAACAGGCCACCTGAATACCGCCGCGCCCCCAGCGTTTGCGTTGGATAAAGAAGGAGTCGAGCGTTTCTGCTGCTAGGCCTGTGGAGATCGGTTCGGCGAGATAGATCGTCTTCCAGCCCAGCCGGCAGAAATTGATGGTGAGCAGGATGTCTTCGGTGATGGAGTCCGTTGGGAAGCCATTGCTCTCCATCAATGCTTTGCGCCGATGCACCGAACAGGAGCCGCAGCAGAACGCCACCCCAAGGGCGTCTCGGCCTCGGGCGATTAAGCGAAAGAAGAAGGATTGTTCATCGCACCAGCTCGATGCAATCCCTAGGTTGTGCTGTATGGCATCGGGATTGAAGAAGTTCTGGGGCGTTTGTACGGTACCGATTCGGGGGTCGGCGAATAGGCCCGCTGTTCTCCAGGCTGAATTTCTGTAAGCCACAAAATCGGCATCCATCAGCATCACCAGATCGCCTTCGCTCTGCTGCAAGGCGTGATTGATGTTTCCTGCTTTGGCGCCTGTGTTGCTCGCTCGTGCGATGTAATCAATGCCTGCGTCGTCGCAAAACCGCTGAAGCCAGGCTCGTTTACCATCATCGAGCACCCAGACCCGGATCTTGGGGTAGTCGATTGAGCTCGCCCCCAGGATGGATTTCTCTAAAACTTCGGATCCTTCGTTGTAGCTGGTGATGAACACATCCACTGAGGGAATGGCGTCGATGCCATGGATGGCGTAGCGCTCTCTGAGTTGTGCTTCGGCTATGTCGGCCTGGTTTCGCCGATCCGTGAGCCAGCCGACCGAGAGCAAAAAGAGAGTCACCTCCAGGATCACGGCCAGTTCGATTGCGAGAACCACCACCCACCAGATCCACTCAGCGCTCCACTGATCGCTTGTCCAAGGGAAGGTCTCCAGTCTCCACCATAAATATCTCAAGCCAAAGATAAAAATGGTGCCAACAAGCAGCAGTCTGCGCCAATTGGAGCGGGGCAGCAGCAGCGTTATCGCAACTGGAAGAGCAATGGCCAGGAAGAGAACTTCCGCACCCATCGCCTAGAGCTCAACGTCCACGCGGTCGCCCAGCCGGCAGTCTTTACTGGCTTGGTGGTCCGCTGGAAGTGCAATCTGAAGGCGCATCCGGTCGTCATTGGTGGCCTTGAACTGAGCTGCATCAGTGTTCTCCAGCGCGCGGATCCCCCGCACACCGCGCATGCTGATCACGCGTCCGCTCACGTCGCCGTTCTGGTGAGCCATCTTCAGCTTCACCTGATCGCCGATGCGCACGTCCTTCACCTTGTTGGTGCTGAACACAGCCTCAACCCTCAGCTGATCGCAGTCCACAACAGTGATCAGGGCTTCTCCAGCATTAACTTCAGAGCCTCTAGCGATCCGATTACTGAGCATCAGGCCATTGAAGCTGGGTGTATACACAAATTGAGAACGCCGTTGATTGGCATTCACAAGCTCCAGCAGTTTCTTTTCTTTTCCTCTCAAGAGATTGAGCTGGTTGTTAATGCGGCTGATTTCCAGCTCCAGCATTTCCAACCTGCGCGTTGATCGGGGTAGTTGCCTGCTGCCTGCTTTGCGTTTGCTATTGGCGTCCTGGAGTTCCTGCCTGAGGTCGCTCACAACACGCCGTTGATTGGTGGCGCGTTGCCGGTAGCTGTTGGCGTTGGCCTCCACCCCGGCCAGGGTGTCTGGATCCACAGCGCCAACGCTCACTAGATCCCTGTATCGGCTCGCCTGTTTCGCATAGCGCTGCTCCTGACCCTCCAGGTCAAATAGTTCGCGCTCAGCGCCCTGTAGATCGTTTCGCAGCCGTGCCTGGTTAGCGCTAACGAGATTGTCGAGTTCGAGCTCAGTGGAGCGAATGTCCTTCCTGGTTTGCTCCAGTTCCAACTGGGCTGTCTGTTGCCGGGCTTCGTCCTGCCGGCTGGCCACCACCGACACCAGTGCCGTACCGGGCTTGAACAGTTCCCCGGTACTGAGCATTTCATCGTCGACCCGTCCTTGGATCGGGCTCTTCACAGTGATCACATCACCGGTGATGTAAGCCTCGGCAGCGCGCTTTCTCAGATTGATCACCGCCAAGGTGGCCACGCAGAGCCCGAGCAGACCAGCCCCTGCAACTTGCCGCCATCGCGTTTGGAGCAGCAGTTTGCTTTTGACTACAGACCAGCGATCCTCGGATTGGTGCTGCAGCAGAGATGGAATCGATTGCTCCTGGTCTGAGTTCAAATCTTTCCTGGTCTCTAGCGCAATCTCAGGTGTTTTAAGCCCTGATCTCCTGGCTGTCAATGAAGCTTGGGGAGATCGTTTCGGACCTTGGAGTTTATAGACATTGTTCAGTTGGCTGAATAGCACCCAGGCTGATCAAGACCCGCTTCCAGTAGGGCGTTTCATACCAAGTGTTGAGTTGTTCATCATTCAGCGTCAATGTCATCTGGGCCTCCATGCGCAGGAGATCGGCCATGCTGATCTGAAGCTGCAACTTCGCGCAGACGGCAATCACCTGGTCCGGGCTTTCGCATTGAGAAAGCTGCTGTTGAAGGAGTAGGTCGTCCTCCAACAGCAGCTTGAGGCGCATGGCATTGGCGGATGTCATGCGCGGTTGGCTTAGTTCGTAACGCCCTCGATGCGATCTTCGATCTCCTGGTAAATCTCCTGCAGTTGCTGGATGTTCTCGTCGGAGGTTTCCCAGTAACCGCGGCCGTTCACTTCAAGCAGCGTGCCCACAATGCGGCGGAAGCTGTGGGGGTTGAGCTCCATCAGCCGCTTACGCATTTCCGGGTCGTTGATGAAGGTTTCGTTGGCTTCTTCGTAGACGAAGTTGTCAACGGCGCCGCTGGTGGCGCTCCAGCCCAGGGTGAAGTTGAGGCGCTTGGCCACTTCGCGCACACCCTCGTAGCCGGAGTTGAGCATGCCCTCATACCACTTGGGATTGAGCAGCTTGGTGCGGGAATCGAGGCGGATTGTTTCGCTCAAGGAGCGCACCTGGGCGTTAGCGGTGGTGGTGTCGGCGATGTAGCTCGCCGGCGCCTTGCCGTCGTCGCGCAGGCCCTGGATCAGCTTGGTGGGATCGCTGTCGAAGTAGTGGCTCACATCGGTGAGCGAGATCTCCGCGGAATCCAGGTTCTGGAAGGTCACATCGGCAGTCTTCATCACCGATTCGAACACTTCGCGCTTCTGGTTCATCTCGCCGGGGTTGTCGGCGTTGAAGGCGAAGGTTTTGCGGGAGAGATACATCTCCTGCAGTTCGTTCTCCTCTTCCCAGGTGCTGTTTTCCACCGCCAGGTTCACGTTGGAGCTGTAGCTGCCGCTGGCGTTGGAGAACACGCGGGTGGCGGCATCGCGCAGGGAGATGCCTTCCTTCTCGGCTTGCTCCTGGGAGTGCTTGCGCACGAAGTTCATCTCCAGGGGCTCATCGGCCTCGGCGGCCATCTTCACGCCCTGATCGATCAGCGCCATCTGGTTGATGAACAGGTCGCGGAACACGCCGCTGCAGTTCACCACCACATCGATGCGGGGACGGCCCAGCTCTTCGAGGGAGATCAGCTCGAGCTTGTTCACCCGGCCCAAGGAGTCGGGCACCGGCTTCACACCGATGAACCAGAGGATCTGAGCCAGCGATTCGCCGTAGGTCTTGATGTTGTCGGTGCCCCAGAGCACGCAGGCGATGGTTTCGGGCCAGGTGCCCTGCTCCTGTTTCTGGCGCTCGATCAGCTTGTCGACCACACCCTTAGCGGCGGCAATAGCGGCCTTGGTGGGGATCGCCTGGGGATCGAGGGCGTGCAGGTTCTTGCCGCTGGGCAGTACGCCTGGGTTGCGGATCGGGTCACCGCCGGGGCCGGGAAGCACGTATTCGCCATCGAGGGCCCGGAGCAGGCTCTGCATCTCCAGATCGGCGCACACCTGCTCGAGGCAGAACTGCAGGTAGCCGAACAGTTTGTCGAGCTCGGCTTGATCCACATCCGGGAAGCCGGCGTTGCGGCAGGCGCTCAGCCAGGGGCTAGGCAGCTTGAAGCCGAACTGCTCCAGCAGGTTGAAGAACCAGGCGAAGTTGCGGCGCAGGGTCACCCGCCCGTCGGTTCCGGTTACCGCCTGCACCATCGCGCCCACGGCGGCGCGGGATGTCTCGGTGATGACGCGGTTGAGCTCCACATCGGCGAGAACACCGTCGTCGTTGCCGGCGTACACGTCGATGATCGTGCGCCCTTTGCTCTCGGCCAGCAGGGCTGGCAAGGAGCGGATGCCGTCTTCTTCGCGCTCGAGGGCGGCGATGTTCACCAGGGTGGCGATCGCTTCTTCGGCGGTGGGGGGCTTGCCGATGGTGTGCAATCCGCAGGGCAGCAGCCGGCTTTCGATCTCCATCAGCTGGCGGTACACCGCGCCGATCACCGAATCCCGCGCATCGAGATCGAGCTCGGAGGCATCCACCTCCGGCAGCTCAACGTCTTTATCGAGGTTGCACTGGCGGGCCGTTTCCACCACGGCGTTCACGATCTGGATGCCCCGTGAGCTTTCGCGGAGCTGCTGGTAGGAGCCCACCAGCTCGCCCAGCTCCTTGAGGCCCTTGTAAAGGCCAGCGTTCTCGGCCGGCGGAGTGAGGTAGGAGATGGTTTCGGCGTAGCCCCGCCGCTTGGCAATGGTGGCTTCCGACGGGTTGTTGGCGGCGTAGTAGTAGAGGTTCGGAAGGGCGCCGATCAGCGAATCGGGGTAGCAGGTTTCGCTCATGCCCATCTGTTTGCCAGGCATGAACTCCAGCGAGCCGTGGGTGCCGAAGTGCAGCACCGCATCGGCGCCCCACACCTTCTCCAGATAGGTGTAGTAGGCGGCAAAACCGTGGTGCGGGCTAGCGCTGCGGGAGTAGAGCAGCCGCATCGGATCACCCTCGTAGCCGAAGGTGGGCTGCACGCCAACGAACACGTTGCCGAAGTGACGGCCGAAGATCAGCAGGTTGGTGCCGTCGGTGTTGAGGGTGCCGGGGGGCTTGCCCCAGTTCTCCTCCAGGCGCTCGGAATAGGGGGTGAGCCGCTCGTATTCCTCCACGCTCATGCGGTGGGCGATTGCCAGCTCGGGTGAGCCTTCGAGCGCTTCGGGATCCTTGAGCACGGCCTCCATCAGCGCCTTCGGCGTGGCGGGCAGATCCTTCACCTCGTAGCCCTTGGCGCGCATCTCTTCGAGAACGCGGTAGATCGAGCCGAACACGTCGAGGTAGGCGGCGGTGCCCACGTTCCCCTTATCAGGCGGGAAGCTGAACACCGTGATTGCCAGCTTCTTCTCACTGCGGGGCTTGATCCGCAGTGAGGCCCAGCGGATGGCGCGCTCGGCGATGGCATCCACGCGGTCTTGCAGGGTGTGGGCCTTACCTGTGGCGTCGTCGCGGCCGCTGAGCACGATCGGCTCGATCGCACCATCGAGTTCGGGGATGGCGATTTGCAGGGCCACCTGCACCGGGTGCAGACCCAGATCGCTTTCCTCCCACTCCTGGGTGGTTTGGAACACCAGAGGCAGGGCCACCATGTAGGGGCGATTGAGCTTCTTCAGCACCTCGATCGCCTTGGGGTGGTCCTGGCGGGCTGGACCGCCCACCAGGGCGAATCCGGTGAGCGACACCACGCCGTCAACCAGCGGCACATCCGGGTTGATCGGGTCGTAGAAGAAGGCGTTAACGGGTTTAGTGAAGTCGAGACCGCCGCAGAACACCGGGATCACGGTGGCGCCGCGGTACTCCATCTCCTGGATTACCGCCACGTAGTGGGCTTCATCACCGGTGACGATGTGGCTGCGCTGCAGCACCAGGCCGATCACGGGGCCTTTGCGTGCCTTCTCCGAGAGATCTTTGCGGCTGGCGTTCCAGTTGAGGTACTCCTTGAGGTCCTCGAACATCGCGGGGGCCAGGGGGTGCCAGATGCCGAGGTCGGGGAACACCACCGGATCGGCCACCTGCAGCTCGGGGCGGTCGTCGCTGTTGCGGGGGAAGACGTACTTATCCGCCAGCATCAGCAGGAAATTCCGGAGGTTGTCCGGAGTGCCGCCCAGCCAGTACTGGAAGCTGAGCATGAAGGAGCGGGCATCCTGCGCCTTCTCCACCGGCAGGTACTTCAACACCGTGGGCAGGGTGTTGAGCAGCTTCAACATCGCGTCTTGGAAGCCAGCGCCGCCGGCCTCCTTCCGCTTCTTCATGAAGCCGGCAATGGCGCTCTTGCTCTGGCCCAGTTGGGCCATGGAGAAGGTGCCGAGCTTGTTGAGGCGCATCACCTCCGGCATGGAGGGGAACACCACAGCCGCCTTGAGGCGATCGCGGTGGGGTGCCACGGCCTCCACCACCTTTTGGGCCAGGTCTTCGATGAAGATCAGCGAGCCGATAAACACATCCGCTTCGGCCACATCGGCGCAGAAGTCGGCGTAGTTCGTCGGGTCGCGCAGCTCTTCGATCAGGTAGCCGCAGAGATCGATCGCCAGTGGACCGTTTTGGTCGTTGAGCGAGGTGGCGGCTTGGGTGAGCGCGTTTTGATACTGGGGCTCCAGCACCACGTACACGGCCTTCATCACGGCCCGGCCGTTCACCTCACCGGGGCTGACGCGGCGGGAGGCGGAGCGGACCTGCGTGAACATGCGCGCTGGATTGAGCAATGTGAAGGAGCCTACGTAGGCCAGGGCACCGCCGCGAGCTCAGATTCCAAGCTGTTACAGCCGTGGTGGCCCCAGCCCATAGGCTCGAGCCCTTGCTTTAACGCCCCGCTTTCGATGACCGCCAGTTCAGCTCCCGCCAGCTCCTCCAGCAGCCAGCCCGTTGCGGTGGTGGTGGCTGGAGCGCTCGGGCGCATGGGCGCTGAAGTGGTGAAGGCGGTGACCAACGCCCCTGATTGCCGCTTGATCGGGGCGATCGACACCACAGCGGGCAAAGAAGGCGCTGATGTGGGCGTGGAGCTCGGCCTCGGTGAGCTGGAGGTGGCGATCACGGCCGACTTTGAGGGCTGCCTCTGCCAGGCCAGCCAGGCGGTGCGCAACGACGGCCCTGGTGCCGGCGCCGTGTTGGTGGATTTCACCCATCCTTCGGTGGTCTACGAGCACACCCGTGGTGCCATCGCCTACGGCGTGCATCCAGTGATCGGCACCACGGGCCTCAGCCCAGAGCAACTGCAGGATTTGGCTTCCTTTGCAGCCAAGGCTTCGGTGGGCGGCGCGGTGATCCCCAACTTCTCGGTGGGCATGGTGCTGCTGCAGCAGGCCGCCGCCGCCGCTGCACGCTTTTACGACTTCGCTGAGCTCACGGAGCTGCACCACAACCGCAAGGCCGATGCGCCCAGCGGCACCTGCATCAAAACGGCCGAGCTGATGGAGGAGCTCGGCAAGAGCTTTAATCCCCAGCAGGTGGAGGAGCATGAAACCCTGGCGGGCTGCCGCGGCGGTGAGCGCCCCAGCGGCCTGCGGCTGCACTCGATCCGCCTGCCGGGCCTCGTGGCCCATCAGGAAGTGATGTTTGGTGCCCCCGGGGAGACCTACACCCTCCGCCACGACACGATCGATCGCTCTGCCTACATGCCGGGTGTGCTGCTCAGCGTGCGCAAGGTGCGCCAGCTGCCCGGACTTCTGTATGGCCTCGAGCGCTTGCTCTGAGCTCGCGCGGCCTCGACACTGGCGCCATGTTGATCCCGCTCCGCCCCGGTGAGCTGCCGCGCCTGATCCCGGCGGTGGCCACAGGCCCGCAATTCAATGCCTGCAGCGGCAATCCGCAAAAGGTGCTGCAGCGCCTGTTCATCTCCGTGATCGGAGGAGTGATCAGCCTGCTGGTGAGCCAGGGGGTGGCCATGAGCAGCCAGGCCTCCCCGATCTTGCTGGTGGTGGGCTTCGTCTTCCTGCTGTACATGCTCTGGGGCCCGATCGTGGAGGCCGGCCGCAAGAACGCCACCTTGCGCCGTTATCCCGCGGCGGCCATCTTTGAGGGCGAAGTGGCCGATTACTACACCAAGGAATTAGTGGAAGGCCGCCAGGAAACCACGGATCGTGAGGGCCGGCTGGAGTTGGTGGAGAACCGCCGCACCTGGCTTTGCCTGGAGCTTGAGGATGAAGACGGCTATCTGGGCAGCATCCGCTTCCCGTACGACAAAAAGCACAAGCTGATTCGCCGCGGCATGGTGATTCGCTGCCTGGTGCTGAGCGAGCGCAAGGATTTCTCGCGCATCGGAGCGTTGAGCGATGCCTGGATGCCGCAGTTGAAGCTCTGGGTCGGCGAGTACCCCTTCTTGCTGCGGCCGGCCTTTGAAGAGCTGTGCCTCAAGCGGCTGCGCTGAAGCGGATTAACAGCGTGCAACAACGCGCAACATTGCGTTACAGTTCGTGTATTCGACGAGGCAGCCATGACCCAGGCCAACACCCCCGCCATCCGTGGCGCCACCGTGACCCAAGAAGATGGCGGCCGCCTGAACGCCTTTGCCTCTGAGCCCCGCATGCAGGTGGTGGAAGCCGAGAACGGCTGGGGTTTCCACGAGCGCGCTGAGAAGCTCAACGGCCGCATGGCGATGCTCGGCTTCATCGCCCTGCTCGCCACCGAACTGGCCCTGGGCGGTGAATCCTTCACCCGCGGTCTGCTCGGCATCGGCTGATCGCCCGCCAACATCCCAGGTTCACACCTGATCCCAACCGCAGCACACAATCGTGCTGCGGTTTTTTGTTGCCCTGTCCATGCGCCGCACCGCCCCTGCTGCCACGACCGCTGCTCCGGCTGCCTCGCTGCGGGCGCGGGTGCATGGGGCCGGCCCTACCGGCGCACTCACGGCCTTGGCGATGGCCCGCAGTGGGTGGGCAGTGGAGCTGTGGGATCCCCTGCCCCCCGCGGCCCTGCTCGAGCGCAGTCGCGCCTATGCGCTCACCCACTCCAGTGCTGAGTTGCTGCAGAGCCTGAATCTTTGGCAGGCCCTGCAGCCGCATCTGGCGCCGTTTTGCCGCTTGGAGCTTTGCGATCAGGCCCTGCAGCAGCGGGTGTCGTTTCTGGGGGGTGATCTGCCCAGTCGCCCCGGAGCTGAGGCTCAAGATGCTGTGGGCTGGATCCTGCAGCACCGCCCCTTGATGGCTCTGTTGCTGCAGGAGCTTGAGCGGCAGCCGCGCTTGGAGTTGCATCTCGGTGATGCCGCGGGCCCAGGGGCTGAGAGGGCCGTGGATTTGGAGGTGGCTGCCGATGGCCACCACTCGCTGCGCCGCCGCGCCGCCGGCATTCGTCACTGGCATCGCCCCTATCGCCAGGGTTGCCTCACGGTGCAGGTGAGGCTGCGGGGATCCCAGCCCGACCAAGCCTGGGAACTTTTCCGCCCTGAAGGCCCGTTTGCCGTGCTCCCCCTGGGAGACGACGCCTTCCAGCTGGTGTGGAGTGCACCGCTGCCCCGGCTGCAGCAGCTGGAGGCTCTTGAGCCCGCGGCTTTTCTGGATGCCCTCAGCGCCGCTCTGCCGGAGCAGCTGCAAGCGGAAGTGCTGCTCGATCGGCCGCGGGCGTTTCCCGTGGCGCTGGATTGGGCTTGGCCGCTGCAGCGCAAGGGTGTGGTGCTCGTGGGTGAGGCGGCGCATCGCTCCCACCCCGTGGGCGGCCAGGGCCTCAATCTCTGCTGGCGGGATGTGGCGGTGTTGCAGCAGTTGGCGGCTCGCGCGGCGTCTGGTCGCCTGCCGCTGCGGCAGCTGCCACGGCGCTACGCCGCCCGCCGCTGGCTCGATATCGCGTTGGTGCTGCTGGCCACCGATGCGTTGGTGCGCCTGTTCTCCAATCGCCAGCCGTTGCTGCTGCCCTTGCGCCGGCTGGCACTCGCGCTGCTGGGGCGCTTCAGCTGGCTTCGGGCCGTGAGCCTCAGCGCCATGAGCGATGGCCCTTGCCGCCTGCGCTGGCCCTGATCAGGATGGCGGCACGCTGAGGGCAGGCCATGGTGATCAGCAGTTCGCCCCAGCCGCCGCCGAGCCCTGCGCTGCTGCGCTATCTGCGCCATGAGCTGGGGCTTAGTGATAACGCCCTGCAGCTGGGTTTACGGCAATCGGAGCAGGAGCAGGCCCCCCTGCCGGTGGTGCTCTGGCGCTTCGGCCTGATCAGCCTCGAGCAGTTCGATCAGGTGCTCGGCTGGCAGGCCGCGCTCGATCCGTAGGGCGGGGCGCCCTCAGTACACGATCAGCGATTCCACCGGTACCGATTCAGGGAGCTTGGCTTTGCCGCCGAGGTCAGCCAGTTCCACGATGAAGGCAAAGCCGCAGAGTTCACCGCCCACCCGGTGCACCAGCTCTGCGCAGGCGCCGGCGGTGCCGCCGGTGGCGAGCAGATCGTCCACGATCAGCACCCGCGGCCGGTGTTCAAACCCATCGGGGATGATCTCGAGCCGGTCGCTGCCGTATTCGAGGGTGTAATCCACACCGATCACCTCACCGGGGAGCTTGCCGGGTTTGCGCACCGGGCTGAAACCGATGTTGCGGGCTGTGGCCAGAGCCGTGCCCACGATGAAGCCGCGCGACTCAATGCCCACGATCAGATCGGGGGCCAGCTGATCGCACACAGCTCCCATCTGGCGCATCACTTCCTGCCAGGCCAGGGGGCTGCGCATCAGCGGCGTGATGTCGCGAAACAGGATGCCCGGCTTCGGAAAGTCGGGGATGTCACGCACCAGGCCACGCAGATCAAGGGTGGTCATGGTCGACGGATCGGGTGCGCAGCTGGCAGTATCGCAGCCATGGCTGATGCTCCTGTGCAACCCCAGCGCTCGCTCTCCCGGCGGGGTCTGGAGCGGCTCGATCTGTTGCTCCTCTCCGCTGAAGCGCTCGACCTCAACGGCGGTGAAGCGATGGTGTGGCTGAGCGAGGAGATGGGGCTCACCGATCTTTTCCCCAACCGGGTGGAGCTTTGGAAGCGCCGCTGCAGCAACCCGCTGCGGCGCACCACCCGCCGTGATCGGATCACGGAAGCGGAGGCTGATGGCCTGATCCGCATCCTCAACGCCTTGGCGGATCGGCTCTATCCGATGTTGCGCAGCCTGCTCTCCTCGGCCGAGCCCCCCCAGCTCAGTGAACAGCGCTGGGCTTTGTTCCGCGGCCGCCTGCAGGAGCTGCTGAAGGAGCGCTTCAACCCCCGTCGCGGTGGGGTGCAGCGGTTGCTGGATCCCCAGGAGGGCCCTCAGCTCTGCCGCGAACTGATTCAGACCATGGCCCTCAGCGCTGGCTCTGGTGGATTCACGAGGCTCAAGGCCAGCCTGATGGACGCAGCGGCCTGATCCGCAGCACGACAGCAACCCTGCGATGAAACTGACCAGCCGCTACGAACAAACCAGCTGCCGGCTGGTGCTTGAGGGTTTGCCAGATCTCTCAGCCGGCCAGAGCAGCCAGACGATCGGCATCCTCACGGGATTCAGCCTGGCCCTCGCCGGCAAGACCGAGCTCGAAGGCCAGCGCGATCACCTGCAAGCACTGCTGAATGTGGTGCTGCCCTACGCCCGCGGTTTGATCAGCGGTGTGGCCAGGCCCCAGGGCGCTGAGGATGTGCCCGTGGCGATCCGCCCTGTGGATGGCCAGCACGAGCTCGAGCTGCGCAGCAGCCAGCCCAACACGCCTCCGCTGCGCCTCCCCCTCGACGACGCGGAGCTGAGCGATCTGGTGCGCTGCCTCGATCGCCTTCAGCTCGATCCGCAGGTGGCGGTGCCGCTGCAATGGCCGGCGCCCCAGCCGCTGCGCCGATCGGAATTGCGCCATCGCCTGCCGCTGGCCCGCCGGGTGGCGGCTCCTCTCACTGGCATTGCGGCGCTGCTGGTGGCGGGTGTGCTCGCCTCGCTGTTGCCCACACCGAAGCCGCCAGCGAGCGCTCCGGCCGCGGTGAGCACCCCCGCGCGCGGTGGTTGACGCCACCCCATATCCCTCCACACTTGCACTACCGCAATGAGCGACTTGAGCTGGTCTGAACTGCGTCGCCGTGTGACCCGCCTGGGCGCTTGCCTCGATGTGGTTGTGCGCAGCGATCCGGAGGTGTGCGGCCTCAGCGGCGAGCAGTTTCACCTCTCGCTCCACCACGGTGGTCAGGGCGACTGCAGCGTGGGCGATCTCAGCTTGGTGGATTGCCCCAATGAGCTGGTGCTGGTGGAGTTCGAACGCTGGATGCGGGGAGCTGGATACCGGATCGAGTCATGAGCCGTCGCCGCGGGCTGCAGGTTGTGGGTGGTGGCCGCGGTCAGCCGCCAGCTCCGCCGCGCACGGTGTTCCGGCAGCGCCGTAAGCCGCCGCGGTCGCGCCGCATCTTGGAGGCCGTGCTGCTGATGGCAGCCGGGGTGGGCCTGCTGGTGTTGCTCCTGCAGCTCCCGGAGCTGATCGATCTCGACAGCCTGCTGTTGATCAGCACCGCCATCGGCCATCTGATCGGCGGCCTGTCGCAGTTGCTGATGGGTGTGCTCCAGTTGCTCGCGGTGCTGGTGTTGGTGGCGATTGCCTTGCTGGCATTGCTGTTGTTGGTGGCCGGCCTGGTGCGGTTTGTGCGGGCCTTATTTGGGGCTGGCGCGGCCAAGGCGGCTCGCCTGCCGCGCCGCTGAGCGGTGATGGGCAAATCCGCCAAGCCACCCCGTGTCTCTGAGCTGGATCACGGGGCCGCCCTAGCTCCGATCGACCGCAAGCTGTACGCCAAGGAGCTGGCCCGCCTCCAGGTGGAGCTGGTGAAGATGCAGTACTGGGTGAAAGCCACGGGCTTTCGCCTGATGGTGCTGTTTGAGGGGCGCGACGCCGCCGGTAAGGGCGGCACGATCAAGCGCATCACCGAACCGCTCAATCCCCGCGGCTGCCGTGTGGTGGCTCTCGGCACCCCCAGCGATCAGCAGCGCAGCCAGTGGTATTTCCAGCGCTACGTGGAGCATTTCCCCTCAGGCGGGGAGATCGTGCTGTTTGATCGCAGCTGGTACAACCGCGCTGGGGTGGAGCGGGTGATGGGCTTCTGCAGCGAGGAAGAGCTGCGGGAGTTTGAGCAGTCGTGCCCGGAGTTTGAGCGGATGCTGGTGCGCTCCGGGATCGTGTTGCTCAAGTATTGGTTTTCGGTGAGCGACGCGGAGCAGGAAGCGCGCTTCCAGGCCCGCATCGACGATCCCGCCCGGCGCTGGAAGCTCAGCCCGATGGATCTGGAATCGCGCGATCGCTGGGAGCAGTTCTCCCGCGCCAAGGACGACATGTTCGCCCACACCAACATCCCCGAGGCGCCCTGGTTCACCGTGGAGGCTGACGACAAGCGCCGCGCCCGCCTCAACTGCATCCGCCACCTGCTGAGCAAGGTGCCCTACGAAGACATGACACCGCCGGCGCTGAAGCTGCCGCCGCGGCGCAAGGCCAAGGGCTACGAGCGGCCGCCGTTCAACGAGCAGTTCTTTGTGCCGAACGCCTATCCCTGATGCAGCTGGCTGAACCACATGCCGGCCAGCTGCCAGCTTGACCAGAGAAAAACGGCCAGAAACACCCAATTGAGCCAGGCCGGCCGTTTGTCGTTGTCGAAAATCATGCGCCGAGCCTAAGGGGCTGTGCTGGTTCAGGCCGCGCTGAGTGTGGCGCTGCGCTTTTGTCGCCTGAGCTCGTGCAGGCCTTCGAGTTGGTTGTGCACCGCCACTAGTTGCTGGCGGATGTGTTCGGTGTTCTCGAGCTTGGCGAGGTTGAGCAGGATCGCCTCGATCTGGGCCTTGCTGTCGATCAGCACGCGGCAGTCGGTCGTTCCGGGTTCGTAGGCCATAGAGAGGTGTGGACCATGTCCATGCAATCGCGCCGCTGAGGTCAGCGGTGTGTCAACGGCTGCAAACGGGGCACAGAGCCTTAAGAGTTTCTGGAGGCCAGATGCCCCCCGCAGGTGGTGCAGGGGGCGACTGAAGCAACGGAGAGGGTGGGATTCGAACCCACGGAAGCTTTCACTTCGCCGGTTTTCAAGACCGGAGCCATCAACCACTCGACCACCTCTCCAGCGGTCGACCCATGGGGCCGCAAAGAGTGTCTCATGACTGCAACTCCCAGTGCATTCTCATTCAAGACTCATGAGAACGCGATTCAAGCTTGGGATGGCGCCTCTTGGGTTGTCGTTGCTGCCATGGCCGTTCTCTCCACCAACCTGTTGGCTCTGCGCACCCGCGAGCTGGCGGATCTGATCGAAACCCTGCCGGTGAGCCTGGCGCCTGAGCTGCACTACGAGCGCTGCTGCGAGCTGCTCGAGCAGCTCGCGATCGCCCTCGATCTACTGGCCGACAGCCGCTGAAGCGGTGCTTGCTGGGCACTGCCCTGCGGCTGCATCGATCACCCGCTGAAGGTTGCCGGCGTTCTCCAGGCGCCAGCGAAAGGCTGCGAGCACGGTTTCCACGTGGGTGAGCGCCCCCAGGCAGCGGGGGTGCAGCACGCGTTGCTCCGCTACTTCCTCCTGGCGGATCAGAGCCTCGAGGGCGCTCCGGGCCTCCAGGCAGGTGTCCTGCTGCCGCGTGGCGCTGCAGCGGTTGAGGGCAGCAAACGCTGCACTGCGCGTATTCACGGGTGGAGCCGCGGCTTCAGCTGCCAGGGCCGGTGGGAGATGGAGGGCCAGCAGCAGGGCCGGCCCGATGCGGATCAGCGTGGGCACGCCCTCGATCAGTTCTCCGGCTTCGCCAGCGGCAGCAGGCACTTGTCGGAGTCGCAGCCGGCGGGGCCAGCTTCCATCAGCTCGCCACTGTCGTAGCGCTGCAGGGCTTCGAAGAAGTCGCTGGTGCGGCGGCGGCCCACCACGTCGCTCTGCAGTTGCTCGTAGGTGGCGTGATCGATCGGCTCGAACGGCAGCCGCGGGAAGGTGGCGTTGGCATCGAAGCGAGCCAGCAGCGCGGCGGAGATGTAGCCCTCGCCTTTGTCGATGGCGGCGTGGATCGCATCGGTGAGCGGCTCGATCTCGTGCTCGCGGAACTCCACGGTGGCCGAGGTGTTGTGGGCCGTGTAGTGCTGCTGCACCTGCATGTAGAAGTCGAACTGGGCCATGGCGGAGAAGTTGTTGATCTCCACGGCATCAGCGCCCGGGATGTTGGCCCAGCTCACTTCGGTGGGGATTTCCACCAGCCATTCGGTGCAGCGGGGATCGAAGGGATCGTTGAGCAGGCGGCCCTGCTCGTCTTTATCGCTCTGCGATGGCACGATCGTGTAGCCGTAGTCCATGCAGGCCAGCGCCACCGGATCGTTCTTGCGGAAGGTGATGCGGCGGATGAAGCGCTGAGCCTTGGGGGGGTGCCAGCCGGGGGAGGCGCCGGTGAGCAGGCTCTTGGTGCCGGCGGGCTGCACGGTGGTGCAGCGGTTGGGGCGGCGCAGGCCGTGGCGATCGCAGTAATCCCACACGGCCTTGTTCACGATCTCTTTCCAGCGGCGCAGGTACTCCGCTTCCTTGGCCTTGAAGCTGCGGCCTTCTTCGGTGTTGGGGCGGCCGGCTTCCCACCACTGCAGCCAAGGGGTGCCGAAGGCGTGCACGAAGAAGTCGAACAGGCCGGTGAAGCTCACGCCCACGATCGGATCCCAGGCGCGGCTCTGGCGGTAACGCTCCACTTCAAAGCGGTGGTTGAGCAGGCAGGCCACGGCCAGGCCGCCGGCGGTGAAGGCCTCCTCCTGGGCCACGTGATCCCCTGGATCGATGCGGTTGAGGTGGATCTCGGCCAGGTTGCAGTGGAAGTCGGCGCCGAGGATCTCGCCGCAGGGGTTGAGGCCGTAGCGGCCGAGGCGGTGCTCCAGCTCAGCGGCGCTGATCTCGGGGTGGTGCGTGGTGAGCCAGCGGCCGGCTTCCTCACGGCCCTGATCGCAGTAGATCTCGATGAACTCGGCGCGCAGTTCGGGGGTGCTGAGCAGATCGGCGTTGGAGCGGGCGATCGCCTCCGGGGCGAACTGGATGGCGCCCTCACCGGATTGGAACTGCTTGGTCACGGCCTCGAGCACCGTGGCGCGATCGGGGCGGGTGTGGAACACACGGGTGTGGTTGGCCATCCGCAGGGCATCGCGCTCGGGATCGATGCGCCAATTGCCGTCGCTGTCTTGCTGCCAGAGGTTTTCCTTGGCGCCGGCGGCGGAGAGGTCTTCGGCGGCGAATTGACGCATGCCGGCGCTGCGGCGGATGTTGCCGGCCACGATCGTGACGGCCGCCTCATCGATCAGCAGGCAGCACTCAACAGATGTGAGCTGGCGGCCCTGGGCCTTACCCAGGATCTGAGCCACGCGGCCGTAGAGATCCTTGAGCTTCACAGGGTTGGCCATGCCGCCGAATCCCTTCAGCGTTTCGCCCACGGGGCGCACATCCGAGAGATCCACGCTGATCTCGATCGGGGTGCTGGCGTCGAAGCGCTGATCGCTGCAGAGCTCGAGCAGCAGCTGGTAGCTATCCACCCAGCCGCGGCGGGTGTCGCCCACCTTGATGAACACCTGCTGACCGTCGATGCGGTAGCTGGTGTGCTCCTGGCGCTCACCGGCGGGGGTGGCGCCGATGTCGCTCACCGCTTTGATCGCCAGCTGGTTGCGCACCGCCGGCAGGCGGTTGATCAGGTGCGGCTCGATGATGGCGCCGGTACCGCAGCCCATCATCGCCAGGTCCATCATCAGACCAAAGGCTTCCCAATCCACAAGGTTGGTGGAGGTGCAGTTGTAGGAGCCGGAGAAGTTCTCGCTCTGTTCAATCCAGGGGGTACCGCCGATCCACAGCCAGCGGCCGGACGGCAGGGCCTTCTGCTCAAGCTGCATACGGCGCAGCAGCTCCACTTCATGGGCGTTGAGATTGCCCAGCTTGCGCAGGCCCTCGAGATTGCGCTCGGCCACCTGATTCCAGCTTTCGCGGCCGCCGGCGGTCTTGCGCGAATAGGTGCGGTAGAAGACGGGGTTGGCGGCAGGTGCCGTGGCTGGGAAGTCAGGTCTGGGACCCTTAAGGGGCTCGCCCATGGCGGCGGTGCTTGGTCCAGGTACTGACAGGGTCACGGGGCTTGAACTAGGCGGTGCTCGAACCATAACGCCACCGGTGGGGTCTGCAAGCAGTCGTTGCCACCATTGGCGGTGCAGCTCCGAGAATGCTGGATCCGCCCGGTTTCGCGCCTCTTCAGATGAAACGCACGCCTGAGCCGGAGCTGATGGAAGGGCTGGAGCAGGCCCAGGCCTATGCCGCTGCCAACTTCGCCGCTGGTGATCAGGCCTTGATTGAGCGGCTTGCTGTGTTGTTCCCCCAGGGTCTGGGAGAGCGGCTGGTGGATCTCGGCTGCGGACCCGGCAACATCAGCTTCCGCCTGGCGGAGCGCTACAGCGGCGCCTCGGTGCTGGGCATCGATGGTGCTGCAGCCATGCTCGCTCATGCACTCCAGCGTTTAGCCGAGTTACCTGAGCTGCAGGGGCGCTTGCGCTTTGAGCAGTGCTGTCTGCCGGCGGCAGATCTGCCCGGTGGCTACACGGCGGTGTTGAGCAACAGCCTGTTGCACCACCTGCATGATCCGCAGGTGCTCTGGAGCAGCGTGGCTCAGCTGGCGGGCCCCGGTGCCTGCGTGTACATCAAGGATCTGCGCCGCCCTGCCAGTGCGGAGGCGGCCCTGGCGCTGCAGCGCCTTCACCTGGCCGATGCCCCAGCGGTGCTGCAGCACGACTACATCGCCTCGCTGCATGCCGCCTTCACCCCTGAGGAGGTGGCTCAGCAACTTCAGGAGGCCGGCCTGGCGGATCAGTTGCAGGTGGAGGCGCTGGAAGACCGCTACCTCGAGGTGTGGGGACAGCTGTTCTGAGAGGCTGGCTCCATGACCAGCACCTCTGCTCCCGCCGCCACTCCCGAGCTTCAGGCCCTGGCTGAGGCAGTGGCGCGCCGCCGCAACTTCGCGATCATCTCCCACCCCGATGCGGGTAAAACCACCCTCACCGAGAAGCTGCTGCTCTACGGGGGTGCGATTCAGCAGGCCGGCGCCGTGAAGGCCAAGGGAGAGCAGCGCAAGGTGACCTCCGACTGGATGGAGCTCGAGAAGCAGCGGGGCATCTCAATCACCTCAACGGTGCTGCAGTTCGACTACAGCGGCAGCACGATCAATCTGCTGGATACCCCCGGCCACCAAGACTTCTCCGAAGACACCTACCGCACCCTCGCCGCCGCCGATAACGCGGTGATGCTTGAAGACGCGGCCAAGGGCCTTGAGCCCCAAACCCGCAAGCTGTTTGAGGTGTGCCGCATGCGGCGCATCCCCATCTTCACCTTCATCAACAAGATGGATCGGCCGGGGCGTGAGCCCCTCGAGCTGCTCGATGAGATTGAGCAGGACCTGGGCTTGGCTTGCTGGCCGGTGAACTGGCCGATCGGCAGCGGCGATCGTTTCCGCGGCGTGATCGACCGGCGCACCCAGCAGGTGATTCTGTTTTTACGGGCGGAGCGCGGCCGCACCTCAGAAGAAAAGGTGCTGAGCGTGGAGGAAGCGCGAAGCAGCGGTGCGGTGGAAGCCGAGCTGCTGGATGCAGCCCTCGAAGAGCTCGAGCTGCTGGAGGCCGCAGGCAATGAGCTTGATCTCGAGCTGGTGCATGCCGGTGAGCTGAGCCCGGTGTTCTTTGGCTCGGCCATGACCAATTTCGGCGTGCGCCCCTTCCTCGATGCCTTCCTCGAGTTGGCGCAGAAGCCGATCCCCCGCGCCAGCAGCGCCGGCGAGATCGAACCGGTGCGGCCCGGCTTCAGCGGCTTTGTGTTCAAGCTGCAGGCCAACATGGATCCCCGCCACCGCGACCGCGTGGCATTTGTGCGGGTGTGCAGCGGCAAGTTCGAAAAGGACATGACGGTGCAGCACGCCCGCACCGGCAAGGCCATTCGCCTCTCACGCCCCCAAAAGTTGTTTGGCCAAGACCGCGAGGTGGTGGAAGACGCCTACCCCGGTGATGTGATCGGCCTCAACAACCCCGGCATGTTCGCCATTGGCGACACCCTGTATCTAGGGCCGAAGGTGGAATACGAGGGGATCCCTTGCTTCAGCCCGGAGATCTTTGCCTGGCTGCGCAATCCCAACCCCTCGGCGTTCAAGAGCTTCCGCAAGGGCGTGAATGAGCTGCGCGAAGAGGGTGCGGTGCAGATCCTCTACGACACCGACCAGAGCAAGCGCGATCCGATCCTGGCGGCGGTGGGTCAGCTACAGCTCGAGGTGGTGCAATACCGCCTCGAGAACGAATACGGCGTGCAGACCCGCCTGGAGCCTCTGGGCTTTTCGGTGGCGCGCTGGGTGGTGGGCGGCTGGCCGGCCCTCGAGCAGGTGGGCCGCATCTTCAACTGCAAAACCGTGCGCGATGCCTGGGACCGGCCGGTGCTGCTGTTCAAGAACGAGTGGAACCTCAACCAGCTCGGTGAGGACCATCCCGATCTCGAGCTGAGCGCCGTGGCACCGGTGGTGAGCGGGGTAGAGCCGATTGCGCTCTGATCGCGCTGCCCTTTTGCGCTGATCCCCCACTGATCCCGCCTGCAAGCCACGGCAGCCCGCTGGCCCCGCCAGAATCTTTACAAAGAAAGGTCACAACGGCGGTTCTGGCGATGGCGAGGCCCCTCTGGCTTGTACGACCCCGCAACGATGGCGGGTGCGACTACGTGAACTTCGTGCCCGGCTCCGCGCCGGGATCAGCTTCAGTGGAGATGCGCGAAGGCAGTCATCTCCCGCCCCAGATGCCCTTGCTCAAGCGCCGCTGCTGGCTGCAGCGCGATGAAGCGGAGCAGCAGCGCCGCCGCCTGCAGCTGGAAGGGGGCTTTCGCCACAGCGAACCCCTCTTCTGACTGTTTTGATCGAAGGCTTTCCCCCCTCTCCCTCTCTAGGCTGACCCCATCGCACTGACATCTCCAGCCGCGGCATGACCCAGGGAACTGATCCAACCGGTGGCCCTGCCCAGCCCGGCTCGCTCAACCCCTATGAGCGCCTCGGCATCAGCCCCGATGCCAGCTTTGACGACGTGCAGGCGGCCAAGCAGGCCCGCCTGGCTGAGGTGGGTGAAGACCCCATGTCGCGGGCGCGCATCGAAGCCGCCTACGACGCTGTGCTGATGGAGCGGCTCAAGGAGCGCCAGCAGGGCAAGGTGAGCACCGCAGCGCTGAATGCCTCCCAGCGGGAAGCGGCCAAGCCTGCCGCCAAACCTGCGGCCGCTAAGCCTTCACTCCCTTCGCTGCCCAGCCTGCCTGCCCTGCCCAGGCCGGCCCTCAACCTCAGCGCACCGGCACTGCCGCGTTTGGCCCTGGCTGAAGGCCGCGAGCGCTGGTTCCCCGTTGCCGGTGGTGCGGTTCTGCTGGGGATCCTGCTGCTTTCGCCAGCTGCCAACGCCGAGCTGGTGCTCGCGTTTGCCACGGTGCTCACGGTGGTGAACCTGCAGCGTCGCCCGGGCCGTTTGCTGCCCGCGGTGGGCTGGAGCGTGCTGTTGCTCAGCGCCGGACTGCTGCTCGGTGGCCTGTTGGTGAGCGCCATCGATCCCTCCCTGCCGTTGGGCTTGCCGCTGGCACCGCCGCAGGTTCAGAGCTTGCCGGCCCTGGTGCTTTTAGTGCTGGGTGCCCTGCTGATCGCCTGAGCCTCAGGCGGCGGCGAGCTCGTTGATCAGTTCCTGAAGCTCGCCGCTCCCCACTTCGTAGATCTCGTTGCAGAAGTGGCAGGTGAGTTCGGCCTTGCCGTCTTCAGCAAGCATCTCGCTGAGTTCGCTCTGGCCCAGCAGCTTGAGGGCATTCACGCTGCGTTTGCGGCTGCAGGGGCAGTGGAAGGTGATCTCCTGGCTGGCTTCGGCGTCATCCAGCAGCTGGGGATCGAGATCCGGGAAGATCTCGCGCAGCAGAGCTTCCAGGTTGCCCTCACAGGCGGCCAGCTTTTCGCTGAAGCCGCTGATCTCCTTGCAGCGCTCCTCCAGCAGGGCCACCAGCGCCGGTTCACGGGCTGCTTTGGGCAGCACCTGCACCAGCACACCGCCGCAATGCTTGAGGCCTGAGCTGTCGATCTGCTCGCCGACGAACACCGCTGAAGGGGTCTGTTCGGAGTGGAGCAAATACGACGCCACGTCGTCGCCGATGCCGCCGCTCACCAATTCCACGGTGGAGCTGAACGGCTCGCCCTCGCCCAGATCGCGCACCACATGCAGGTAGCCGGTGCCGGTGGCCTGCTTGAAATCGAAGTGGTGCAGCCCATCGGCCTCCTGCACCAGATCGAGCTCCAGTTCAGGGTTGCCCACATAGCCGCGCACGGTGCCATCGCGGCCGGCATCCACCATCAGGCCCCGCAGGGGACCATCGGAGGCGATGCGCAGGTTCACCCGCCCGTGCCGCACCTTCATCGAGCTGGCCAGCAGCAGGCCGGCGGTCATCGCGCGGCCCAGTAGCGCCGTGGTGAGAAAGGAGAGGTTGTGGCGCCGGCGCGCGTAGCGGGCGGTGGTGCTGGTGCTCACTGCCACCAGGCGGATGCCGCCGCCGGCTGCCGTTGCCCGCACCAACTGATCCGCCATCGCCTGTCTGCTTGCACCCAGAACCGGCACTGTATTCAGTGCACGGGCTGCTCCAGGGGTTGCAGCAAGCCGCCCTGCAGCCGGTAGCGCTGCTGCGGTTCCACCCAGGCTTCAAACAGCTCGGGTTCGTGGGTAACCACCAGCAGCACCCGTTCGCGCCCGAGTTCAGCCAGCAAACTCAGAATCTCGCCCCGCACCGACCAATCCAGCCCAGCGGTGGGCTCATCCAGCAGCAGCACCTTGGGGTTGCGTAGCAGCTGCACCGCAAGGGCCAGACGGCGTTGCTGGCCGCCACTTAGGGCTTCTGGCGCCTGCTGTAGCGAAATGCCCTCGAGCCCCACCTGGCGCAGCACCGCCTCCACCTTTTCTGAAGGCACGCGCCGTTGGCCGAGCTTCAGCTCCTGGCCCACGCTCAGGCCGAGGAAGTGCCGTTCCGGGAACTGAAAGAGCAAGCCGCACAGCCAGCGCCGCTGCCGGGCGCTGAGCAGCGCCCCGTTCCAGAGGATCGAGCCGCCGCTACGGCCACCGGTGGGTTCTGCCAGGCCGCAGATCAGCTCCAGCAGGGTGGATTTGCCTGAGCCGCTGCGGCCTGCCACCAGGGCGGGTTTGCCCACCTGCAACTGCAGATTGAGGCCGCGCAGCACCGGTTGCGCCGCGGTGGCCGGGTGGTAGTGCAGCGACCTCAGCTCAAGCATCGAAGGCGCCTTGGTTTGCAGGTGCTCCCAGTCTGCGGGTGGCCCCAACATGTTTGATGGTGGCAATGCTGCGCTGCGCCTGGCCCGATGGAGATCCGCTTTCGCGAATTTGATCCCTTCAACTGCTGGATCTGGCTGCGCTTCAGCCATGCCCCCGGCCAGGGAGAGCGCGGCTACATCGATACGGTGTTCGACAGCTGGTTTTTCCTCGGCAAGCTCGGCGGTTTCAACGCTGAGAACCTGCAGGTGCAGGACGAGGGAGCTGAGCTGAGTGGCATGGCCTACGACACCGACATGGCGGCGCGGGCCATGCCGGCCCTGATGCACAACATGGGCGAGATCGAATACCGCAGCGAGTGGGCTCGCTGCTGGCTTGATCTCGGCACCAGTGATGCTCTGGCCCTGGACGTGCTGATCAACACCCTGCGCCAGCTCGATACCGATGTGGTGGAAATTCAGGAGGTGCTGATCGGTGGCGTGAACGACGACTGGCCCGTGGAGGATCACCCCGACAACCCCTTCACCAGCCTTTCGGACCCCGACGCCTGACGATGGCCCGGGAACGGCGGCGTGTGCTGATCCCGCCGGCGCGGATGCGGGAACTCGATGCTCAGGGCTGCCTGGCCTTGAGCCCGGAGCACAGCCGCTACCTCCGCAAAGTGCTGCGCTATAGCCCAGGCGACCGTTTTGCCGTGGTGGATGGTGCCGGCCATCTCTGGGATGCGGAGCTGCTGGATCACAACCAGGCCCGTTTGCTGCAGCCGCTCGAGCAGCCGCTGCTCCAGGAGGCTCCCCCCAGCCCAGCTCTGGTGCTGGTGGCTGCCGTGGTGAAACGGGATTTTGAGGTGGTGGTGCGGATGGCGGTGGAGCTCGGCGTGGATCGCCTGGTGCCGATCACCTGTGAGCGAACAGCGGTGCTGGGGCAGCTGCGGCCCGAGCGCTGGCAAACGATCGCCGAGGAAGCGGCGGAGCAATGCGAGCGCCTGTGGCTGCCGCAACTCGATCCCCCAACGCCGCTGTGGCAGCTGTTGCGCTTGGAGCCGGCCGCTTCACCTGCGGCGGTGGTTCGGCTTTGGGCGACCACCCGGCAGGAGGGCTTGCCGGGGCTCAGCCAAGCGCTCCACAACACAGCTGAAGCTGGCCAATCCCTCCAGGAGGTGTGGCTGGCCTGCGGGCCTGAGGGTGGCTGGAGCCCTGCTGAAGAAGAGCAGGCGGCAGCCGCCGGTTGGATTTCCGTTCAGCTGGGTTCCACGATCCTGCGCAGTTCCACGGCCTGCGTTGCCGGGGCTGCAGTGCTCAGCCAGTGGCGCGCTGCCGCTGGCTGAGCACGATCACGCACGGGAGCCGAATTACTTCTTGCCGAACAGGCCGCCGGCCATGCTGCGGAAGCCCGCCAGGTTGGCTCCGCCGCGGCGACGGCGCATGGGCAGCGCCCCACCGGCGGTGACGCACTCGGGAGCGAAGGTGGAGAGGGTGGCGGCGGGCTTGGCGGCTTGCTCGGCAGCCAGCTCAGCGGCGATGGCTTCGGCAGTGGTGAGCACCTTGCCGCCCGCTGCTGCAGGGGCGGGGGATTCAGCCGCAGGCGCCTCAGCTTTGGCGGCCGCCTTCACCGGTGCCTCAGTTTTGGCCTCAGGCTTTTTGGCGGCCTTGCTGGGCTTGGCCACTGGAGCCACGACAGCCGGCGTCGCGGGGGCCTTCTCATCGAGATTGAGGAAGAAGCTGCCCTTGCGGTTGAACACCATGGCGCCGGTTGTAAGGCGGATAGCTGGATTATCCGTCGCCAGCGGCGCTGGCGGGCCGCTCCCTTAGGGCAGTGCAACAGAAGCGGGCGCGGTTGTGTTGAGCTGGGGCCTGTGTTGCGTCGGCCTTGCGCGGGCCTACTGGGGATGCTGGAGCTTCAGGTTCTGCTCAGTGGTGATCGGCTGCAGCACTGGGCCTTCGCGCTGCTGATCAATGCGGCGCTGATCGCCATGGCCCAGCGCCTGCCCCTGCTCACGCGCTCGGGTTGGGTGCATGCCGGCATCTTGGGCACGCTGCTGCTGGGCAGCCTGGATTGGCCGGGCTGGTGGGCCGTGGTGCTCTACCTGGCCCTTGGCTCGCTCGTGACCCGGCTTGGCTTTCGCCGTAAGCAGGCCGAGGGGCTGGCGGAATCCCGCGGCGGCCGGCGCGGCCCCGAAAACGTGTGGGGATCCGCGGCCACTGGGGCGGCCCTGGCGCTGCTCAGCCTGCTGCCCTCAGCACCAGTCACCGTGCTGCGGCTCGGCTTTGCCGCCAGCTTCAGCGCCAAGTTGGCCGATACCTTCGGCAGCGAGATCGGCAAGCGCTGGGGCCGCCACACCGTGCTGATCACCACGCTCAAGCCGGTGCCTCCCGGCACTGAGGGGGCAATCTCCCTGGAAGGCACTGCCGCCAGCCTGCTGGGCAGTGGCCTGATGGCTCTTGTGATGTTGCAGCTGGGCCTGTTGCAAGGGGCAGGTGCCTGGTGGCTGGTTTCGCTCGTGGGGTTGCTGGCCACCCTGCTGGAAAGCCTGATCGGGGCGGGGCTTCAACAGCGCTGCGTTTGGCTCAGCAATGAGCTGGTGAACGCCTTGCAAACCACGATCGCCGCCGTGGTGGCGATGGCGGCGGCGGAGTGGCTGGGTTTGGGCTGAGCCCACGGGCTGGGGGCTGACCTCCTCAGTGGCTCAGCAGGGGATTGAGCTGCTGGCGCAGCTCGAGCAGCAGGCGCTCACCGCGGCGTTGCATGGCTTTGGGGCTCAGGCCACTGCCCTGGGCGAGCTGCCGCCAGGTGAGGTTCTGCAGCAGCCGCGCCAGGATCAAGCGGCGCTGCTGGCGCTCGAACCGGCGCAGCACACGCCAGAGGTGCCGCCGCTGTTCCCAGCCGATCACCCGCGCGTAGCGCTCGTGCACGCGGGTGTCGCGCAGTTGCTCCACCAGGGGTGAGAGCTCGCCCTCGTCATCAAACTGGGGTTGCTCCAGGCTGGCCAGTTGCAAGCTGCGTCGCCGCGCCAGGGCCAGCTCCCAGCGCTCCAGGCTGCAGCCCAGCTCAGTGGCGAGGGCCGCAGCAGGCAGGGGCTGCAGGCCCTGCTGCTGGCGCTGCAGCTGCAGCGCCTGGCCCCGGCGGTACAGATCCAGCAGGTGATGGCTGCCGCTGATGGTGTGGGAGCGATCGCGCAGGTAGTGGCGGATGGCGCCCCGTATCCAGGGCACAGCCGCTGTGCTGAGGCTGTGGCCGCGGCTGGGATCGAAGCGCTCCACTGCTTTGATCAGCCCGAGGCAGCCTTCTTGGCTGAGGTCTTCGAAGCTGTGGCCGCTCCGCTGGGATTCCTGGCGCGCCACCCGCCACACGAGCGGCAAGTTGGCGTGTATTAAGGCGTTGCGGTTGGCGGTGCTGCGGCAGTGCTGGTAAGCCGCCATCAGGGCGGCATTGCGCTGGCTGAAGTCGGCGCGGGGCTCAAAGGAGTGCATGGCGCTTGGAGCGGTTGCGTGTTTTCACGCTCGTTCGCCGCGGCCTGCTCTTCCCTCCCCTTGGCGGTGGAGGCAGCATCCCTCAGCTGGGGGAGGGCACTCTCTCTGGAGCTGTGCTCAGAGGCTGGCGCTGCTGCTGCCGAGCGGTTGCAGATCGGCCCACTGCAACAGGGCTGGCCAGTGGCGCACGCGTTCGTACACCTGGCGGTGCCCCTCGCTGTTGAGGTGGATGCCGTCGCTGCACAGCCACTGCAGCCAGGCGGGGTCTTGCAGCAGGCCGTTCAGCAGGGGCAGGAACGGCACATCCGCCTCCAGGCAGGCCTCCTCCAGGAGCGCTTCGTAGCGGCGCACCTGCTCGAGTTGGTACCAGAGCACATCGGCGTAGGGCATTACCGCCTCATCCACTGGCGTAAGGCCGAGCACCAGCACCGGCGCGAGCTGTTTGGCCTGGGCGAGCAACTGCTGCAGGCCAAACAGAAATCCATCGGCATCCAGTTGCGGCCGGCCATCGGCGCGGCCGACGCGGGCGCAATCGTTGAGCCCCATGGCCAGCAGGATCCCCTGGGGCTGTTGGCGGCGCAGTTCGCCGCGGCAGCTCACTTCGCTGTGGAGCCGAGCCGCCACCCGCTCCAGGCCATCACCGCGCACCCCCAGCGGATAGAGCACGGGGCCATTGGGCAGCCCCATCCAGTGGCGGCGCAAGCGCTCGCACCAGCCGCCCTCCTCCGGATCACCCCAGCCCACCACACCGCTGTCGCCTAGCACGATCAGCTTGCGGGGGATCGGAAGACTCATTGCTGCAACAGCCGTTGGCGGGCGCGGTCGCTGAGATCTTCCCCCAGCAGGGTGAGCGCCGCGTAAGCCACCAGCAGCAGCAACAACTGATCAAAGGCAAAGGCGCTCAGGCTTTGGTTGAGTTGGGTGCCCAGGCCGGTGCCCGCCACCAGACCCACCACCACCGTTTCGCGCAGGATCACATCGGCGCGATAGGCGCCGTAGGCCAGGTAGGAGCGCGCCAGGCCGCTGAATCGCCCGTAGAGCAGCGCGAGGCGGGGGCCGGTGCCACTGCAGCGCAGGGCCTCCTGCCGCTGGGGCCCGGCCGCTTCGCTGCCCTCCAGCAGCAGGCGCCCCAGGATGCCGAGGTTGTGAAAGCCGAGAGCTAGGGCGGCGGTGATCACGCCGGGCTTGAGCACAAACAGCAGCAGCAGGGCTGTGAGCGGCGGTGGCCATAGCCGACCAATGGCCCAGATCAGCTGCAGCAGGCGTTGCCCCCAAGGCCACGGGGCCACGAGCAGCAAGAGCAGCGGTGCTACCCCAACCGCCAGCGCGGCCGCCAGCAGCGTGAGAAGCACGGTGTTGAACACCAGCGAAGGCCAGGGCAGGGCCAGGGCTTCCTGCCAGCCGCCAGGAGCGATGGGGGGGAGCGCCTGCCAGTGCAGCAGTGCTGCCGGTTCGATCGCCAGGGCTCGCCCCACGCCGAACACCAGCGGCATCAACAGCAGGCCAGCCAGCACCAGCTCCCGGCCTCGGCGCCCCACACCGGACGCCCGCAGGCTGAAGCGGCCCGGCATGCCCCAGCGCCGCCGCAGGGCTCCGATCACCCCCTCCAGGCTCAACATCACCGCCAGCAGCAGCCACAGGCCGCTCCACAGTTCATGGAACTGCAGCGATTGCAGGGTGAGCAGCAGCTCATTGCCCAGGCCCCCCAGCCCAAACACCCCGAGCAGCGTGGCGCTGCGCAAAGCGCATTCGAGCCGGTAGCCGCCATAGCTGATCAAGCCCGGAAGCAGCGGTGGTCCCATCGCCGAGAGCAGCGCCGCGGGCGGGGCCGTGCCAGCGGCCATCAGTGCTTGCAGGTTGCGTTCGTTAAGGCTGTCGAGCAGATCACTCACCACCCGCGCCACCAGAGCCCCATAGGGAATGGCGATGGCGATCACGGCGATCACCGGTTGCAGGCCAATCACCTGCAGCAGCAGCAGGCCCCAGATCAGTTCATGGATCGAGCGCGGAATCGCCAGCAGGCGCCGGATGCCCTCCGCTGGCCAGCTGTGGCCGATCAGGGTGCGCCAGAGCAGGCGGGAACTGGCCAGGCCTGCGGCGATGCCGATCAGCAGGCTGGCGCACCAGCCGAGCAGGGCCATGCCCGCGGTCACCCCCAGGCCCCGCAGCAGCGACTCCAGCACCACCGGATCAGTGGAGGGCTGCACCGCAGCCAGCAGAAACTCGCCGATCAGATCCCAGCCGCCGCCATGCACCAGCCCCGGCAGCAACACCAGCAGCGGCAGGAGCACCAGCGCGGGCAACAGCAGCAGCAGCGGCGCAGCGGGCTTCATCGGGCGAGGCTGGGTTCTGCGATCCCGGCGTAGAGGGCCTCAAGGTCTGAGGTTTGCAGCTGCGCCACGGGGCGGTCCCAGCAGATCCTTCCCTGGCGCAGGCTGATCACCCGATCGAAACCCTGCAGCAGATCAGGCCTGTGCAGGCTGAGCAGCAACGCCCGCGGCGCTGTGGCCTGCTCCAAGAGCAGTTGCAGCAATTCCTGGGCCAGGCGTGGATCAAGGCTGGCCAGCGGTTCGTCCGCCAGCAGCAGCTGGGGCTGCTGCCGCAGCAAGCGGGCGATGGCCACCCGTTGCCGCTGGCCGCCCGAGAGTTCGCCCACCGATTGGCTAAGCAGATGGGGGTCGAGATCCACCTGGCGCAGCGCCTGGGCGCAGGCCTCACTCTCCAGGGGCAGCAGCAGGTTGAGCAGTGCCCGCGGCCAGCCCCAGCTCGCCAGCCGCCCGCAGTTGAGGTTCTGCTGCACGCTGAGCTCTTCGATCAGGCGCAGGTCTTGCCAGAGGGTGCCGATGCGGGCCTGCTGGCGGCGCCGGGCCCTGCTACTCCGGGCCCGCCGTTCGCCGCTCCAAACCACCTCGCCCTGGGCGGGTTGCAGCAGGCCATTCGCCACCGCCAGCAGAGTGCTTTTGCCGGCGCCGCTCGCCCCCAACAGCGCCACCCGCTCCCCGGCGTCCAGCCGCAGATGGATGCCCTCCAGGCGAGGGAGCTGCCGGCCTGGCACCGTCACGTTGCGCAGCTCCAGCACTGGGCTGGACTGGCTTGCGCTCGCGTTGAGGCCGGGGTTGCTCATGGCTTCCCACTGTGCCTGCCGGGCTAGAGCGTGCTGAAGCGGAAGGCCAGTAGCGCCAGGATCAGCCCCACGAGCATCAGCTCGATGATGTCGGGCCCGCGGGGATTCATCAGCGGCTTTCCTCTCCTTCGATCCGCTTCACCGAGGGCAGGGTGAGGGCTAGCACCAGCAAGGGGATCTCCAACCAGAGCACGCCATTGCCCAGGGCTATCACGGCCAGATCGAGGGCCGCCAGTGAGCGCAGGAACAGCACCCACACGTCGTCGCCTTCGCTGCAGCTCCGCTGCCAGAGCAGCAACCCGGCCACCACCAGCACCAGATCCAGCAGCAGCGTCATCGTGAGGGGCGATTGTTCGCCCCTTGATTCTGCTGCCTGCTGGCCTCAGACGCCCGCGCTTAGCGGATCTGGCCGACCTGACGCCCCACCTGTTCGATCCGGCTGTAGGCGCTGGCCTTGGCACCGGTGAACTGCTGGGCACCGAACAGGCTGAGGATCTGCTTCTGCTCGGGATCGCTGGGCCGCCAGCTCAGGATCGCCTGTTGGATGCGGTTGGTGAAGCCCTTACCGAAGCGCTTGTCGAGATCGGGCTGCGCAATCCAGTGGTAGTCGGGGTAGCCCGGCGTTTTCCAGATCGCCATCACCTTGGAGCGATTGGCCTTGCCGTTGTGCAGGCTGGAGCGCCACACCTGCTCGTTTACGGCGCCGGCTTCGTAGGCACCGCTCTGCACGAGGGCAATGGTGGCGTCATGGCTGCCGCTGAAGCCCGGGGCGCCGCCGGCGAACTGAGTGGGTTTCACCCCGGCCTGGCCGAGGAAGTATTGCGGCATCAAGCGGCCGGAGGTGGAGCTCTCGGAGCCGAAGGTGAAGCGTTTGCCCTTGAGCTGGCTGAGCCCCTGCACGGTGGTGACCGGCTTCAGCCCGCTCTTGGTGTTGGCGATGAAGATTGTGTGGAAGGAGGCGTCGATGTCGCGCTGGGCGAGCACCTTGGCGCCGGGTTTCTGCAGGCGGGCCTGCACGCCTGTGAGACCACCGAACCAAACCAGATCGAGGTTGCCGGTGCGGAAGGCGCTCACCGCAGCGGCGTAGTTGGTGACGGGCACGTACTGCACCTTCACCCCGAGTTGTTTGCTCAGCTCATTGGCCACGAGCCCGTACAGCCGGTTCAGCTTCTCCGGCTGCTGATCGGGAATGGCACCGATGCGCAGCACCGGTTTGGTGTTCTGCTGGGCTTGCACAGCCGGTAGCGGAGCCTGCGCCGGACTGAGTGAGGGGAGGGCCGCCGGAGCCAGGGCCAGGGCAATGCCGGCCAGCACGGCGGCCGAACGTTCTCGGCCGCGTTGGGGGAACTTGAACATGCTCAGATGCGGAATCAGCTGCGGTATCACCGCAACAGGTGCTCGCTGATTCTCCCTGCGGGCTGTTCAGCCTGGGCGGGCGCTCAGAGGCTCTGGATGAACCGCTCCAGCCGGCGGAGCCCGTCTTCGATGGTGCTGTTGGCGGCTGCGCAGGAGAGTCGGATGCAGCGGTCATCGCCAAAGGCAACCCCGGGCACGACCGCGAGCCCGTGCTCATCGAGCAGTCGGTTGCAGAAGGTCATCGAGTCGAGGCCGGTGCTGCTCACATCCGGAAAGGCGTAGAAGGCACCCTCAGGAGGCAGCAATTGCAGCCCGCTGATGGCCTGCAGACCATCGCTCAGCAATTGGCGGCGCTCATTGAACTGCGCCGCCATGGCGTGCACGCAATCGCGGGAGCCTTCAATGGCGGCGAGGGCTCCGAATTGGGCAAAGCTGCACACGTTGCTGGTGCTCTGGCTCTGCAGGGCGATGGCGGCCTTCACCACGTCGGGATTGCCGGCCAGCCAGCCGATGCGCCAGCCCGTCATCGCCCAACCCTTGGCGAAGCCATTCACGCTGAAGACGCGATCGGCGAGATCTAGCGCCACCGCTGCCAGGCTGTGGTGCTCATGGCCAGGTGCCAGCAGGAATTCGTAGATCTCGTCGCACACCACCGCCACCTGGGGATGGCGGCGCAGCACCGCGGCGATGGCCTCCAGCTCCTGGCGGCTCAGCACCATTCCGGTGGGATTGCTGGGGCTGTTGAGCACAAGCAGCTTGCTGGCCGGGGTGATGGCGGCCTCCAGCTGGGCGGGATCCAGTCGGAATCCTGCAGCGGCTGAGCTGGGCAGCAACCGCACCGAAGCTCCTGCCAAACGGGCGATCTCTGGGTAGCTCAGCCAGTAGGGGGCGGGCAGCAGCAGCTCATCGCCAGGGCCGAGCAGCACCTGAAACAGGTTGTAGAGCGCCTGCTTCCCGCCGTTGGTCACCAGCACCTGCTCGGCTCGGGTGGGCACCTGGTTTTCGCGGCTCAGCTTCGCGGCGATCGACTCCCGCAGGGCCGGCTCGCCGGCGGCGGGGCCATAGCGAGTCTGGCCATTGCGCAAGGCCGCGGCTGCAGCCTCACAAATGAAGGAAGGGGTATCGAAATCCGGCTCGCCGGCGCTGAGGCTGCAGATGTCGTGGCCTTCGGCCTTGAGCGCCTTGGCTTTGGCGGCGATGGCCAGGGTGAGGGAAGGCTGAAGAGCCTCGGCCCGGGCGGACAGCGTCAGGGTGCGCTGAGAGGGCGGGCGCAGCATCGGCGCAGCGACGAAAGGGGCAACGCCGCGGGGCTTTGCCGGTGTGGTGTGCATCCTGCCGTATTCCGTATCCGCGCAAGCGTTCAGCGCACACTGTTTGGTATTGGCCAGCCTGGTATGCCCCGTGTCAGATCCGGCATTGCTGCATCCGATCGAGCCGGTGTCTGCGGCCTTGGTGCTCGCCGCCGACGACCCTGAAGCGCTGGCGGCCTTTTATGCAGCCTTGGTGGACGCTTCGCCTTCGCCGGGTTTCAGCACGGCCCATTGGCGTGTGCTGCTACCGGGGATGGGCTGGCTTGAGCTGTATCGCCCGAGCCGCCAACGGCCCTTGGCACCCGGCCGCGGACGGCTCGCGGTGTGCCTCAAACGGCAGGGGGATGACCGGGCGCTGGAGCTGTGGATGCAGCAGGCGCTGGCGCTGGGTGCCCAGCGCTTGGAAGAGCCGCGGCAGGAATCCTTTGGCTGTGAGGTGTGGCTGCTGGACCCGGAGGGCAATGGCCTGCTGCTGCTGGTGAGCGCTGCATAAAGTCGCCGCCATGACGATGTTTCCGCCAACCACCAGCAGCCTGTCTGCGGCCGAGCAGGAACAGCAGCTGGCGCAGGTGGCCGAGGCCTGCGATGGTTGCCGGCGCTGCGGCCTGGGCAGCAGCCGCACCCAGGTGGTGGTGAGCCGCGGCAATCCCCAGGCCCCGCTGATGGTGATTGGCGAAGGGCCTGGCGCCCAGGAAGACGAGCAGGGCAAACCGTTTGTGGGGCGCTCCGGCCAGCTGCTCGATCGGATGCTCGAGAGCGTGGGCATCGACAGCAATCGCGATGCCTACGTGTGCAACATCGTGAAGTGCCGGCCGCCGGAGAACCGCAAGCCCACAGCTCTGGAGATGGCGGCCTGCCGCCCCTGGCTGGATCAGCAGATCGCTCTGGTGGATCCGCCCGTGATTCTGCTGGCTGGTGCCACGGCGGTGGAGGGCCTGCTGGGCATCAAAGGCGGGATCACCAAGTTGCGGGGCCAGTGGCGCCGCGGGGAGGGGGGCAGCCTGGAGGGTCGCTGGCTGATGCCGATCCTCCATCCCTCTTATCTGCTGCGCAACGCCTCCAAGGAGCGGGGTTCACCCAAATGGCTCACCTGGCACGACCTCCAGGATGTGCAGCGGCGTCTGGCCCAATTGACCACTTCGCTGTGACAGGCTTGCGCCAACCTTTTCGGCCCTTGCGCGCGCTGCTGCCATGACCGCCTCTCTGGCTTCCGATCCGGCAACTGAGGCAGCGAACAATCCCCGTTACGACACGGTGATCCGCCGCCGCAAGACCCGCAGCGTGCGCGTGGGCGATCTGTGGATGGGCAGCGACCACCCGGTGGTGGTGCAGTCGATGATCAACGAGGACACCCTCGATGTCGAAGGCGCCACCGCCGGCATCCGCCGGCTGCATGAGGCGGGTTGCGAGATCGTGCGGGTAACGGTGCCGTCGCTGGCCCATGCCAAGGCGATGGGTGAAATCCGCCAGCGGCTGGAGAGCACCTACAAGCCAGTGCCCCTGGTGGCCGATGTGCACCACAACGGCATGAAGATCGCCCTGGAGGTGACTCAGCACGTGGACAAGGTGCGGATTAACCCGGGCCTGTTCGTGTTCGACAAGCCCGATCCGAACCGCACCGAGTTTTCCGATGCGGAAATTGCGGCGATTGGTGATCGCATCACCGAAACGTTTGAGCCGCTGGTGAAGCTGCTGAAGCAGCAGGACAAGGCCCTGCGTATCGGCGTGAACCATGGCTCCCTGGCTGAGCGGATGTTGTTCCGCTTCGGCGATACCCCCCTGGGGATGGTGGAGAGCGCGCTCGAGTTCATCCGCATCTGCGACCGGCTCGACTTCCACAACATCGTGATTTCGATGAAGGCGTCGCGGGCGCCGGTGATGCTGGCCGCCTACCGGATGATGGCCGATCGGATGGACGCCGAAGGCTTCCACTACCCCTTGCATCTGGGCGTGACCGAAGCCGGTGACGGCGACTACGGCCGCATCAAGAGCACCGCAGGCATCGCCACCCTGCTCAGCGAAGGCCTCGGCGACACGATTCGCGTGTCGCTCACCGAAGCGCCGGAGAAAGAGATCCCGGTTTGCTACTCCATCCTCCAGGCCCTGGGCCTGCGCAAGACGATGGTGGAGTACGTGAGCTGCCCCAGCTGCGGCCGCACCCTGTTCAACCTGGAGGAAGTGCTCCATAAGGTGCGCAGTGCCACCGCCCACCTCACCGGCCTCGACATTGCCGTGATGGGCTGCATCGTGAATGGCCCCGGCGAGATGGCGGATGCCGATTACGGCTATGTGGGTAAGACCCCTGGGGTGATTTCCCTCTACCGCGGCCGCGATGAAATCCGCCGGGTGCCGGAGGCCGAAGGTGTGGAGGCCCTGATTGCTCTGATCAAGGAGGACGGCCGCTGGGAGGATCCCTGACGGATTCTCCGGTTTTCCCTCCTTCCCAGGCCCGATTCAGGGGCTAGTTTGAGTTCATTGCAAGGGCTCAGGAGCTCGTTGATGGTCAGCATTCGGGGTAAGCGGGTCCTGGTGCTGGTGGGTGTGGGTGCGCTCGGGGCCGTGGCCCTGCCGCCCCTGCTTGCACCCAGTGCCGCCTCGTTGGTGAGCGATAGCCCCAAGGAGGTGATCGATCAGACCTGGCAGATCGTTTTCCGCGATTACCTGGACATCAACGGCAAGTACACGCCGGAGAAATGGCGCAACTTGCGCCGCCAGGTGCTCTCCAAAACCTATGGCAGCTCCAAGGAGAGCTACGAAGCCATCCGCGGCATGCTCGCCAGCCTGGATGATCCCTACACGCGGTTCATGGATCCGCGTGAGTTCAAGGAGATGCAGATCGACACCTCCGGTGAACTCACCGGGGTGGGCATCCAGCTGAGCCTCGATAAAGACACCAAAGAGCTGGTGGTGGTGAGCCCGATTGAGGGCTCGCCCGCCTCCCGGGCCGGTGTGATGCCCAAAGACGTGATCCTGTCGATCGACGGCAAGAGCACCAAGGGCATGTCAACCGAGGACGCGGTGAAGCTGATCCGCGGTCAGGCTGGCACCACGGTGAATCTGCAGCTGCGCCGCGACGGCAAGGTGGTGGACGCGCCGCTGGTACGCGCCCGCATCGAGCTGCACGCCGTTGACAGCCAGGTGAACACCACGGCCGATGGCACCCGCATCGGTTACATCCGCCTCAAACAGTTCAACGCCAATGCCGCCAAAGACATGGCGGATGCGCTCAAGAAGCTCGAGGGCGAGAACGTGCAGGGGTATGTGCTCGATCTGCGCAGCAATCCCGGCGGTTTGCTGATGGCCAGCATCGCCATTGCGCGCCAATGGATGGATGAAGGGGTGATTGTTTCCACCAAGACCCGCGACGGCATTCAGGACACCAAACGCGCCAATGGCCGCGCTCTCACCCAGCGCCCGCTGGTGGTGCTGGTGAATGAAGGTTCAGCCAGCGCCAGTGAAATTCTGTCTGGTGCCCTGCAAGACAACCACCGCGCTGTGGTGGTGGGTGAGAAGACCTTCGGCAAAGGCCTGGTGCAATCGGTGCGCGGCCTTTCCGATGGTTCCGGCATGACCGTGACCATCGCCAAGTACCTCACCCCCAACGGCCGCGACATCCACAAGCACGGCATCGACCCGGATGTGCGCGCCAAGCTCACGGCCCAGGAAGCTCAGAAGCTGCGACTCGAAGATCTCGGTACCGCCAAAGACAGCCAGTACCGCACTGCGGAATCCACGCTGCTTAAGCAGGTGAAAGCCAGCAATGGTGTGACCAAGGCCAAGCTCTACAACCCGGCCAGTGCCAACGTGCCAGCAGCCCTGAACGGAGCAGGCAGCAGCCGCTGAGGCTGCCGCCCGCTGAACGGGCCGGGCCTCAGGCGGCGCTGCCCACCGGTTGCATCAGGCCGCCACCCGGGGTGGAGTCGTCATCATCGTTGCCGGTGTCGCCTTGCAGCAGGGCGAACACACCCAGGGCAATGAGGCCCACCAGCGAGGAAATGAGGCTCAGGCCGCCGCCGAAGCTGGAACCCAGATCGATCACCTCGCCCAGACCAGCGCCCATGAGAGCCCTTAACAGAAGTTCTCACAATTGTAACGGACTTTTGCGGCACTGGCGTGGCCGCTGGCCTGATCTTGGCTCCCAGAGGTGGTCTGGTCTTAGGAGTGAGCCCGTTGAGCTCAGTGCTGGATCTGATTAAGTTGCTGTTTGCTCCTCGTTAAAATAACCTCGGGCAGTGGGGCGTATCCCAGTCGCTCCGCATCATCTTGGCCGGACTGGCTAAGCATATAGCTCACGCTGATTCGTAGAGCTTCTCCCTTAGTTTGCTCAGGCTGCCTTGGAATCAGAACCCAAGCAAGGCTCACGATTGGATAGCCAGTTTTCGGATCGGGATTCTGACCCAATAGGCGTTCGTCAAGCTGAATGGTGCTGAGGGCTCTTGCTGTCTCGCGGGAGGTGGGCTGAAGAAATACGCCCGAACGAGAGGCAAGGGCAGCTGTTGAGAGGGGTTTGCCGACATAGGCGGCTTCCACATATCCCAGGCTTCCTGGCGTATTACTCAGTGTCTGGATCATCGCCTCACTATCTGCGACAGGTTTTCCGGTCGGCCAGTTCACCTTTAAACCTGCGCCAGGACCATGGCGCCAGCTTTCACTGAATGCCGACAACGTCGCTGTGAAGGTTGCTGTCGTGCCTGATGGTGATTCTCTGTGCAACACTTGAATCGGTTTTCTTTCGCAACCTAGCTCCACAAAATCACGAATCTTGCCCAGGAAAATATCTGCTAATTGTTGCCGTGTGAGTTGTAGTTTGCATCCAGGATAATTATATGCGATTGCGATGGCGCGTGCAGTGACGGGAAAAGCCAGTATTCCTCGTTTGGCTGTCTGAAACTGGTTAGAAGTCGGTGCGGTGTCCGTACCGGCGAAGTCGATTGCTCCTGAGAGGAAACGACGCATGCTTTCACCCGATCCCATGACTTGAAGATCGCCATTGATGTTGTTGTCTATGGCGAGTTGTGAGAACCATTGCCAGTAGGCGATGGCGATCGAGCTGCTGCTCGTTCCTTGCAGGATGATCCCAGCGGCATCGGCATTCTGTCGTTTCTCTGTCGGGCGACTACAGCTACTGATCATCAGGCTGCAGATCGCTAGTGAGGTCAGATGTTTCCACTTCATGGTCAAATACTGCGGGCGAGTACCGCGCGGAACGGACTTGTCATGTCGAAAAGACCATAGGCAATAGGATTAGAGTAGATAAACAGCATCACTGCTGGTATCGGTGCCGACATGAGTAGAATGGCTGTCAGCCAAACTGTTGTCCACTTTCCATTGTGGACAAGATAAGAAAGTAAAGTTAGCGCAAAATACATCACTCCAATTGCCAGCCACAGCCGCAACGGATTTCCTTGGCTTGATAAAGACAAGCGCCTTTCACGAGCGTCCACGAGATCAAAGCCGAAATCATTGGCTTTTCGCAGGTAATTGGCTGACTCTGGTGTCGTTGGTGCCGATGAGGGTAGTGCCGCTTCCGGGGATGAGAGGAAATCCCGTAGCCGATCGATGGCTTCCTGTGTGATGTCGTTCCTTTCCCCTCGTTTCATCGACTTGGCTTCGTCTTCTGCGATAGATTTTGTGTAGTTATAGAGAAGCCGTCGCCCCTCGATTCGTTGTTCAGGTGGTAGTACGAACATTACAGCCCCAAGCTTATTGAGTGTCACGACTTCCTGGGTAACTGCCGTACGCAGGTTGTTCATCTGGAAGATGACGTTGGAGAGAAGAAATGCCGTTGTGAAAATGTATAAAGAGCCCATCGGGCTTAGAAGGCTCGACTGGATTGCTATCGCTGAACGACTCTTGATCCACTTTGCTAAACCGAAGGCGGCTGCAGTAAGGATAAAGAAAACTGCGTAGAGAAATGCGACGCTACTGTTTGCTGGCAATGTGTTTGGCTCCAGGATTAATGAATGTAGGCCCCGTTTTCACCCATTAGAAACGTGAGCTGAACAAAGTCGCTGCCGTTGTGATTGTTTTCCGAGAACGTCAGCTTGTAATCGCCGAGATCTACTTCTTTCGATGACTCTAAGCTTTTGATGAGTTTTTCGCGCGTCGGATTGGCCCCTGCTTTGTCGAGTGCCTGTACAAGCACTCTTGCCGCTATGTAGCCCTCGAGGCTGGCGAAATCGTACATAACTTGTTGGTCTTGTTTGCGAACAGCGCTTTGATAGTCGCGGATTAAATCGAGGCGCGCGTTCCAGGGGTAGGGGACAACTTGGCTGACCCCGATGGAATGTCGAAGATTAGGTGGTAGGTTCTGGGCATTGCTATTGCTGTGGGTCATGATTTGAGCGGTACTGCCACGCTCTCGTAGCTTGCGAATGAGGCTGGGTATTGGTGGATAAGCTGTCAGGATTAGGAGTCCTTTGGGCTTGCTCAAGGCAACTTGCCTAGCTACTTCGTCGGTTTCGGAGGAGTTGCGATCGATGGGGACGGAGATAATTGGTTTGAGCCCAAGCCGCTGTAGGGCCGCCTTGGCACCTTCAAGCGCGTCTAGTCCGAAGGAGTCGTTTTGGTAAACGATTGCGATCGCGTCTTTGCCAAAACGTACAAGATGCTTCACGAGGACTTCCATCTCTTCGTGGTAGCTGGCTCGTACGTTGAAGATTAACTTGTTGAAGGGTTCTCTGATGATCTGTGCACCTGTTGTTGGGGCGATAAGCGGTGCTCTTGCCTTTTCAATCAAAGGCAATGCTGCCTGGGTGGTTGGGGTTCCCCAATAACCAAAGAGGGCAAAAACATTATCTCTTCTTAGAAAGTGTTCGGTATTTTTGCGTGTTTTTTCTGGTGTGTAAGCGTCATCGCGGTAAATCATTACGATTTGGCGTCCATGGATTCCTCCATGAGCATTCACTTCGTTGAATGCATCGTGGGCTCCTTGTCGGAATCGCTTCGCAATTCCGCTCGAGGCGGAACTAAAGGGTGCTGATTGGCCGATGAGGATTGCTCGAGGACTGATCCCTGGCTCGCTTGCCTGGGCTGGGGGTGGTTTGAGGGCTAGTGCTATCAAGCTCAGCCAGGCTATGGCTAATCGCGATAGGCGCTCAGGTCTTGACTGAGCATTTTGCTTGTCGTTCCTGTGGTTCATGCTCTTGACCTCATCACTTTGCCCTGTCGTATCGCATTAGTTGTTCCTCAATGATGGGTGTAGCTGCAGCAAGTTGCAACGTGTTGATTCCTGTTCTGGTAAGACGCTGATCCGATTTCGATCGTTCGTCGATGTTCGTCCTCACACCGCCAGCACAGCCTCGTTTTTGGCTTTGAGCTGCTCGGCGCGCTGGGCATCGGTGAGGCCATCGGCGCCTGGGATCTGCTCCGCCATCTGCTTGAGCCAGGTCATCAGCTCCTCCACCTGCTTCTCCATTGGCAGCACCCCGAGGCCCCGCGCCAGCACTTTGGAGGTGGTGCCGGAGCCGGCCTGGAACACCAGCCGGCCGTGCAGGTGCTGCGGCAGGCCCTGGCGCAGCAGCCGGAAGGCGGGCTCCTCCATCGGCGTTTCCAGGGCGATGTTGGGTTTCTCCGGTTTGATGCGCGAGAAGCCGCAGCGCTTGGCCAGTAGCTTCAGCTCCATCAGCTGCAGCAGGGAGATCACCGGCGCGGGGATGGCGCCATAGCGATCTACCCAGTCGGTCGCCAGCTGCAGCAGAGCATCTGGGCTGCTGCAGTCGGCCGCGGCGCGGTAAGCGGCCATTTTCTCGTCGTTGTCTGAGATCCAGTCGCCAGGGATGAAGGCGGTGATCGGCAGATCGATCTGGGTGTCGTCCACGGCTGGTATGTCCTGCCCCTGGATCTCGGCGAGGGATTCCTGGAGCATCTCCATGTAAAGATCGAAGCCGATGGTTTCCATCTGGCCGCTCTGCTCCACGCCCAGCAGGTTGCCCACACCCCGAATCTCCATGTCGCGCATGGCGAGTTGGTAGCCGCTGCCCAGCTGCGCAAATTCCTGGATCGCCCGCAGCCGCTGCCGCGCTGCTTCGCTCAAGGAGGCATCACCGGGATAGAAGAGCCAGGCATGGGCCTGGATGCCGCTGCGGCCCACGCGGCCGCGCAGTTGATACAGCTGGGCCAGGCCGAATTTGTGGGCGTCTTCGATCAGGATCGTGTTGACGCGTGGGATGTCGAGGCCGCTCTCCACGATCGTGGTGCAAAGCATCAGATCGGCTTCACCGGCGTTGAAAGCCACCATCGCGCTCTCCAGCTCGCCCTCGGCCATCTGGCCGTGGGCCACCAGCAGCCGCAGGCCCGGGATCATCAGCCGCAGCCGCTCGGCCACTTCGTCGATGCCTTCCACCCGCGGCACCACGTAGAAGATCTGACCGCCGCGATCGAGCTCCTGGCGAATGGCGCTGCGTACGGCTTCTTCGTCTAACGCGGCGAGGTGGGTTTTGATCGGACGGCGCAGCGGCGGCGGCGTGGTGATCAGGCTCATCTCGCGCACGCCCGAGAGGCTCATGTAGAGGGTGCGCGGGATGGGCGTTGCCGACAGCGTCAATACGTCGACGTCTTTGCGCAGGGCCTTGATCTTTTCCTTCTGGTTCACGCCGAAGCGCTGCTCCTCGTCCACCACCAGTAGGCCCAGCTCTTTGAACGTGGTGCTCTTGCCCAGCAGCTGGTGGGTTCCCACCACCACATCCACGGTGCCTTCCACGAGGCCCTCCTGGATTGCCTTGCGTTCGCCGGTGGTGCGGAAGCGATTCAGCAGGCTCACCTTGATCGGATAGGGAGCAAACCGCTCTGACAGGGAGCGCCAGTGCTGCTGCGCCAGAACCGTGGTGGGCGCCAGCATCGCCACCTGTTTGCCGGCCGTCACCGCTTTAAAGATGGCGCGGATCGCCACTTCGGTTTTGCCGAAGCCCACATCGCCGCACACCAGCCGGTCCATGGGTTGGGGCTTCTCCATATCGCGCTTCACATCGGCGATCGCCTTGAGCTGATCGGGTGTGGGTTCGTAAGGGAACGACTCCTCCAGTTCGCTTTGCCAGGGGCCATCGGCGGGGAAACAGAAGCCCGCGGCCTGGTGGCGCTCGGCATACAGCTTCACCAGATCGAGTGCCACCTTGCGCACGGCCTTGCGCGCCCGCTCCTTGGCCTTGCTCCAGGCCGTGCCGCCCATGCGGTTGAGATCGGGCGGCTGCTCGGTGGTGGCGCGGTAGCGGCCAAGGCTGCCCAGCTGATCGGCGGCCACCCGCAGCAGGCCATCGGCGTACTGCACCACGAGGTAGTCGCGCGATTCACCGCTGATCGCCAGCTTCTCGAGCTTGAGGAACTTGCCGATGCCGTGGTTGCGGTGCACCACGAAATCGCCGGGGCGCATCTTGTTGGGATCCACCGTGCGGCTGGCGGCCTTGCGGCGGCGGCGCACGTATCCCGTGGCCGTGAGCGATTGCTGGCCGAAGAATTCCCGGTCTGTGATCAGCGCCAGCTTCCAAGCCGGCAGCTGAAGGCCTTCGAGCCCAGCGGTGCCCTTGGTTTTGAGGGCCACGGGGGTGTTCTGCTCGATCAGCCGATCGATCGAGGCCACATCGCCCGGGTTGGGTACGAAGCGGCTGATGCAGTCGTGCTCCTCCAGCAGCGCCACGGCCCGAGTGGGCTGTGCTGAGAGCAGCCACACCTTCGCCTTGTCCCGCTGGAAGCCCTTGATCAGCTCAGCGAGCTTGCCGAATTGATTCGGATAGGCCGGCACCGGCCGGCTGGCCAGATCGAAGCTGTTGGCATGGCTATCGCTCTCATGCAGCTCCGCCAGATCGAAACCGGCGAAGGCCTCGGTGGTGGCAAGCGCTTGCTCGGGCGGCCGGTGCAGCACCGCCGGCAGCTCCACGCCCAGCTCGGCGCTCACTTCGCTGTGGTGGTCGCTGGCGTGATCGAACCACTGCTGGCCGTGGGCCAGGCAATGGCGCCGTTCATCCACGGCGATCAGGGTGTTGGCGGGGAGATAGCTGACTAGTGAGGCCGGCTCATTCCAGGCCAGGCCCATCAGCCGCCGCATGCCTTCGGGCGTCCCGCCCTCTAGCAGTTGCTCGAGCGCTTCCGGGCTCAGCAGCTGATCCAGCCCATCGGGCATCTCGTCGCGCAGCGCTGCCGCGATCAGCGGGCCGTAGCCGCTGGGGGTGAGGCGCACCACCTCGATCGGATCGAGGGAACGCTGGCTGGCGGGATCGAATTCCCGCAGCTTCTCCAGCTCCTCCCCGAAAAATTCCAGACGCACCGGCAGCTCAGCGCTCACCGGGAACACATCCACGATGTCGCCGCGGCGGCTCCAGCTGCCCTCTTGCTCGATCGCGGTGACGCGCTCGTATCCCAGGCGCGTCAGCGTTTCGCCCAGCTGCTCGAGATCCACCGTGTCGCCTTTACGCAGGCTCAGGCACTGGGCCTTGAGGGCTGCCGGTGGCGGCAGATGCGGTTGCAGGGCCCGTTCGGTGGCCACGATCGCCAGCCGCTGGCTGCTGGTCTCATCCAGCAGTTCGCTGAGCACCTGCAGCTGCCCCCAGGTGATCTCGCTGGTGGGATCAAAGGGCTCATAAGGGCTGCCTTCGCTCGTGGGATAGAGCTGAGCGCTGCTCCAGCCCATCAACTCGAGCAGCGCCGCCCAGCGGCCCGCTTCCTCCAGGGTGGGCACCAGCACCAGCAAAGGCGCCTCGGCCGCGGCCGCCAGGGCGCTGCTTACCAGGGCCCTGGCTCCCCGCCCGGCACCGCTCAACCGCAGCCGCTCCGGCCGCTGGCTGCGCTGCAGCACCTCGCCCGTGAGCGGAGCCTGCTGCAGCTGGCGCACCAGGGCGGTGAGGGGCATGGAGCTCAATCGGCACAGCGAGGCATCCTCGCAAGAATGGGTGGATGGCCAGCGCTTCTCCTCGCCTCGGTTGCCTGAGCAAGGTTGCAGCGCTGGCTCTGTTGTTGGCGGCTGGCGCGGCTCTGAGCCGTCTGGCGGAGCGCCGTGACGCTCTGCATGGCGCATCGGCACCAGCCGCCGAGGGCGTTTTGACGCAGCGTCCCAACCCCGAAGCCCTGGCATCCAGTGGTGATTTCGTACTCACCCCGGAGCGCGAGTCAGGTCTCTTCGCTCAGCTGGTGGCCGGTGATCAGGCCTGGGTGCCGCGGGCAGAGCCGATCCCAGGCGGGGGTACCCGCTATGTGTATCAAAAACGCCCGGATGATCAGCCGCTCACGCTGGAGCAGATCAAGGCCTTGATGCGTGATCCGCCGACGTTCGCGATGGAGCAATCGGTGATCCGCCAGTTGCTCAGCCAGATGCGGCACTCGGGTGTGACGGTGCTGCTCGGCCCGCCCCGCAAGCAGGGTGCAGCGGGGGAATGGGATCCGGCCCGAGGCGTTTTGCGGATTCGGCCCGATATCCCCTCGAAAGGCAGCCGTGAATTTGTTCGGGTGCTCAACCACGAAGCTATTCACGTGGCTCAGAGCTGTCGCAACGGGGCCCTCAGCGCCCATCCGAAGTTGCTCGGCTTATCGCGGCAGGTGCAGGGTGCAGCGCGGCGCCATCTCCAGGAGCCCCTCTACCGCAACAGCAGTGCTCTGGAGCGGGCTTTGGAGGAAGAGGCCTACGCGAACCAGGACAACCTGCAGCTCGGTGTTTGGCTGATCACGGCGCATTGCCGTGTGGGGTAGTGCATCCCTCCAGTACGCAGAAGCCACCCTCCAGATGCAACTGCCCTGCGAGCGCACCATCCAGCAGCTGAACACGTATCGGGGCCTGGGCGTCGCTGGGTAGGGCACCGGCGTAGTGGCCATGGGCAATGCCGCGGGCCCAACCCCTCCCGCCGGAAACGGCGGCGCTGCGCGGCGAAAGCCACACCAGGCGATGGGGGGCCAGCTCCACTGCGGCTTGCGCGGACTCCCCGACTGCGGGTTGACGGCCCAAACGCCAGGCGCGGCAATAGTCGCCGTTTTCGAGCAGTAAGTCGAAGTGGCAGCCGCTGGGATCGTCGGGGGCGCCGGTGTGCTCCAGCAGGGCGTAGCGGGGCATGGGCTGGCTCAGGCCTCTACCGGGCTCATCAGCGACTCCTCCAACAGCATGTTGAACTGCAGGAGCTGCTCATCGCTCAGCTGCTGTCGGCTGCTTAGTTGGAACTGCTGCTCCAGCAGCTGCCGGCCGCGCGCTGCATCCCACTGCAGGCTGCGCAGCAGTTGATCGGATTGCTCGAGCAGGTCTTTGCGGCGCAGGGGTACCGGTGCGCTGTTGGGATCCGATCCAGTGCTCAGGTTGCGCAGGCAGCGCAGGTAGCTCACCAGATCGGCATAGGCCGTCAGCCGATTGCGGCTGGGATGGCCGAAGGCCCTTTGCAGGTACTTCCCCTCCTGGCTGCGATCCCAGCCGATGCGCTGCAGTTGCACATCGAGCTCCGCTAGCTCATCGCTCCAGTCATCGGGATCGGCTGGGGGTTCCACGCTTGCTGCTGGGGGCAAGGGTTCGGCCGTGGGGACTGGTTCGCTGCTGCTGAACAGGCTGGGCTGGGGCGGCTCTTGCGGCTCTGGGCCTTCGTTCTCAACCTCCGGGGGTGGTGCGGGGGTGGACGCTGGCCGGATCACCGGATGGCGAACCGCCGCATTTGCCGCTGGCGCTGCCGCGGGTCCTGGGGCTACAGCCGTGGGGGCTGCGGCCAGGCGCTGCTGCAACCGGGCGATCGCCCGCTCTTCCGCGTCTTCAGCGCCGGCGGCTTCACCGAGGGCACTGCCTAGGCAGCTGTTGCCCTGCCAAGCGCTCACCTGCACCACCCGCTGGCCGGGCTCGGCGTGCACGAGCCTCACCTTCAGTACCGGTGGGGTCTGCATCAGCGGGGCGGGGCGTTGATCGTTTCTAGACTGCCTGCTTCAGGAATCCTCTGCACGGCGCAATGGAAGCGGAGTCGATTCCTTCTCTTTCACCTCTGATTCAGGCCGCGGATCAGTGGGGTGAACTGCTGCTGCTGCTGCCGCTGCTGGTGGCCCTCGAGGCGGTGCTCTCGGCCGACAACGCCATTGCACTGGCTGCGATCTCCCGGCAGTTGCGCGATCCGCGCCAACAGGGTCAAGCCCTGAACTTCGGCCTGGGGCTGGCGCTGGTGTTTCGGCTGCTGCTGATCGCTGTGGCGCGCTGGGTGCTGGATTTTTGGCCGCTGCAGCTGCTGGCTTCGGGGTATCTGCTCTGGCTCTGCATCAGCAACCTGCTGCCCTCAGGGGAAGCGGCTGCGGAAGCGGGGGCGGATCATGCTCCTGAACCGGGGTCTGCCCATCACGACCGCAGCCTGCTGGCGGTGGTAGGCACCTTGGCCCTCACCGATCTCGCCTTTTCCCTCGACAGCGTGGCCGCTGCGGTGGCGGTGAGCGACAACCTCCTACTAGTGATGGCGGGTGGTGTGATCGGCGTGGTGGCGCTGCGGCTCACCTCGGCGCTGTTCATCCGTTGGCTCAGCGTGTTTCGCCACCTCGAAACGGCGGGCTATCTGGCGGTGGGCCTTGTGGGGGTGCGCCTGCTGATTCGCCTGGCGGCGCCGAACCTGGTGCCCCCTGAATGGGTGCTGCTGGCTCTGGTGGGGATGCTCTTTGCTTGGGGCTTCTCCAGTCGCTTCCCCAGCCCTGATCCGAGCGAACTCACCCCCTGAACGGCATGCACGTGGAACTGCGTCAGGCCGGCAGCAACCGCTTGCTCGAACGCCTCGACCTTGACGACATCCCGCAGCCCGGTCGCTGGTTGGTGGTCGACGACCGCAGTTTTCTGGTGTTGCAGCGCCACCACCGCTATCAACTGCGCAGTGGTCGCTATGAGCTCAGCTGCATCGCCCTGCAGGTGAAGGCTCAAAAGCAGCCTGCCGATGCCCGCTGGTGGCAGGGCCGCTGGGTGATCGGTGATCCCAGTTGCACGTACAACGCCCGCAGCCCTTTGCTGCGCTGCGCGGTGCTGCCGGAGGGGCCCTGTGATCGCTGCGCCCACCACACGACGGCTGCAGCGGAGCCCTGATGGCCGGGATCACCACAGCGACTGAGTTCACTGCAGCGCACATCGGACGTTGTGTGGCCGGTCATGGTGTGGCGTCAGGCCGTGCCGCCTATAGCCCTTATCCCGCTGGCACCATCAGCCTGCAGGCACCGCTGTTTGCCCGCCATGGCATCGATCTGAGCCCGTATCAACAGGCCACGCTCAACCTTGATTTCAGCCCCGGTGAATGGCGCCTGCGCCAGCCCGATCACCTGGTGGAGCAGCTGCTCTGGAGCGATCGCCACCCCCCGGAGACCTTCTCCTTTTGGCGCTGCCGGCTGCAGCCCTTGGATGCGCGCATCGCTGCGGTGGAGGCTCTCATCTATTACCCCCACCCGGAAACGAAGCAGGCCCATCACCAGCCGCCTGCATTGCTGGAAGTGTTGGCGCCGCCGCTGGGATCCGTCGTGCCGGGTGAGCAGTTTCAGCTGTGGGTGGATGGGAGTCGCTGTCGCCTGATTCAGCCGGCCCGGCTGCGCGCACGGCTGCTGGAGTTCCTCAAGTTCCGGGTGCTGGCGGCTCAGGAGGCGTTCTTCTGGGATGACGCTGCTGGTTTCCGCCTCTGGCTCCAGGCCCACTGGCCGGAAGCCTGTGATCTCAGCGATCAGGATCTGGCGCTCACGTTGGATCAGGCCCGCGCCCTCTACACGGAATTGCCCACGCCGACTCGCCCGTAGGGTGAGGATCAAAGAGCTCTTTCCCTATCTCCTCCTCCACCCACCCAGCTCCGGGACAGGAGCAGCGCACCGGACGCACGTCGCGGCAGCGCATCAGGCGCATTGGCCCCACGGCAACCGGAAGCTCCTCGGGAGCGGCCAATGGGGGCGTGACCAGGGCCAGCGCCGCGAACTCCGCTCCTGCCCGGACCGTGACGGAGGAGGAGCTGAACAGTTCAGCCTTTGCAGCCCTCGGTCTGGGACGACCGATTGTGCAGGCGGTGCTCGAGAAGGGCTACACCAACCCTTCGCCGATCCAGGCCCAATGCATCCCTGCGGTGCTGGAAGGCCGCGATGTGATGGCTGCAGCCCAAACGGGAACCGGCAAAACCGCCGGTTTCACGCTGCCGATGCTGGAGCGGCTGCGGCATGGCCCCCACGCCCGCAACAACGTGGTGCGGGCTCTGGTGCTCACCCCCACCCGTGAGCTGGCCGCTCAGATCGGCGAGAACGTGGCGGCCTATTCACGCCACCTGGATCTGCGCTCCGATGTGGTGTTTGGCGGGGTGAAGGTCAACCCGCAGATGATGCGCCTGCGCGGTGGCGCCGATGTGCTCGTGGCCACACCGGGCCGGTTGATGGATCTGGCGCAGCAGAACGCCGTGAAGCTCAACCGGGTGGAAATCCTGGTGCTCGATGAAGCCGATCGGATGCTCGATATGGGCTTCATCCGCGACATCCAAAAGATCCTGGCCCTCCTGCCCCCCAAGCGCCAAAACCTGCTGTTCTCGGCCACGTTTGAGGCGTCGATCAAAAAGTTGGCCACCGGTTTGCTGCACAACCCCGTGCAGCTGCAGGCCACCCCGGAGAACCGCACCGCCACCACGGTGGAGCACCTGCTTCATCCCTGCGATATGGCGCGCAAGCCGGATCTGCTCTGCCATCTGATCAAGAGCAACGACTGGCAGCAGGTGCTGGTGTTCTCTCGCACCAAGCACGGCGCCAATCGCATCGCCGATCGCCTCACGCAAGAGGGCATGGCAGCGGCGGCGATCCACGGCAACAAGAGCCAGGGCGCCCGCACCCGCGCCCTCGCTGGTTTCAAGAGCGGTGAGCTGCGCGTGTTGGTGGCCACCGATATCGCTGCCCGCGGCATCGACATTCACCAGCTGCCCCATGTGGTGAACCTCGATCTACCCAACCAGGCGGAGGATTACGTGCACCGCATTGGCCGCACCGGCCGTGCGGGCTGCAATGGCCATGCCGTGTCGCTGGTGGCGGCGGAAGAGCACGAGTTGCTGCGCGCCATTGAGCGGCTGATCGGCAACCCGCTGCCCAAGCAGGAGGTGCCGGGCTTTGAGCGCACCATCCATTCGGCCCCGCCGCTGGATCTCAGTGGTGGCCGCGGCCGTGGTGGCGGCGGCGGTGGCCGCCGCGGCGGTCCAGGCGGAGGCGGCGGTGGTGGCGGTGGTGGCGCCGCAGGGCGCGGGCGTGCTCCGGCAGCGCGCTCGCGGCAGCGTTGAGGCTGACGGCAGGGGGCAATGGGCTTTGATCCACGGGATTGGCCGTCTGGCGGACGCTCCTCGCGGCCGATCACCGGCAATCTTGATGCCCTGCTCCAGGAGAACACAGCCCTCAAGCAGGAGGTGCTTCGCCTGCGTCGCTTGCTCGATCGCTACGAGCGGCTGGAACGTGAACCGCGTGCCGCGACGGCCAAACCCCAGTGGCTGAGCCACTCTGAGGCGGAGCACTGGGCCCGCCTACTCACGCAGCAGCCGGGGTGGTCTCATCTGCGAGCGGGCGATGAAGGTCATGGACTGATGGGCTTGATTGCCCACCTGAATCGCTCCAGTTTTCTGCCGCAGCTGAGCCTCGAGCAGAGGCTTGATCGCTTGGCGCCTGGTTTGGGGCGAGATCTGGAGCAGGCTCTGCATGGCCTCAACAGCAAGCAGCAGCTGGCGCTGCGGGCGGCCTTTGCCGTGTACGGCATCAGCGCCCGGGAGTGGTTGGCTGATGAACCCCGCCGCGTGGTGGCGGAGCTACGGCAGCAATGCCAGCGGCTCGAGCAGCGCAGCCGCTCTCGCGGAGCCGGCGCTCGTTCTCGCCAGGAACACAGCGCCAAAGAGGCACCTCCTGGGCCTCCCCCCGGCAGCGATCCGCGCCGGGCAGCGGCGTATCAGCAACTGGGCCTGGCCTGGGGCGCCTCCCGCGAGGCGATCAAGAAAGCCCATCGCAGGCTGGTGAAGCAGCACCACCCCGACATGGGCGGTGAGGCCGAGGCGTTCCGCCGCGTCAACGACGCCTATCAATTGCTGATGGCCTAAGCACGATCAGGCCGCGGCATCCCCCAGCTGATCGCCAGGTTTGGCCTGCAGTTGCTGCAGCAGCTGAGTGCCGCTGGTGGCCGCTTTGCCCTCCAGCTGCGCTTTCCGCAGCAGCAGCGGGCAGCCGCTGCTGGCGACCACCAAGCCCACGCCCGCAATCACATCCAACACCGTGCCGGGCTGCGATGCATCCACAGCAGGTTGGCCATCGGGCGGCAGACCCCAACGCTTGGCAAGGTCAGCCGCTTCCGGGCTCAGCTCAGCCGCCAGACGCTGGACCAACGGCTCGGTGGTGAGGATCTTGAGCCGTTTGCCCTTCCAGCTGCTGGTGGCCCCTGGGTAGAGCCCCATCACCTTGCGGTGAATGTGCAAGGCCGATTGGTTCCAATCGATCTGGGCGTCCTCTTTGGTGAGCATGCGGGCGTAGGTCATGCCCTCGTCGCTTTGCACCCGCACCACGAGCCTTTGCAGGCGCTCCGCTTCAGGGCCCGGGCCTGCTGCCTCAATCAGCGGTAGCGCTTCCACCAGTAGGGTGCCGGTGAGCGCTGCCAGGCGTTCGGCGAGCTGATGGGCGTTCTCGCGCAGGCCGATCGGGATGGCGCGCTCGAGCAACACCGGACCGGTGTCGAGCCCCTCTTCCATGGCCATCACACCCACGCCGGTGCTGCTGTCGCCTTCGATCAGGCTCCATTGGATCGGGCCGGCCCCACGCCAACGGGGTAGGAGGGATCCATGGCCGTTCCAGCAGCCCAGGGGCGGCTGCTGCAGGATCTCCGGCGGCAGGATCTGGCCGAAGGCCACCACCACGTAAACGTCAGCGCCGAGCTGCGCGAGCTGCTGTTGGCAATCAGGCTCGCGCCGGATCCGCTCGGGGGTGAACACCGGGATCCCGAGCTCGAGGGCACGGGCCTTCACCGGCGACGGCATCAGAGCCTTGCCGCGTCCGCGGCGCCGATCGGGTTGGCTCACCACCCCCACGAGCTCATGACCTGCGGCCACGAGCGCATCCAGGCTGGCCACGGCATAGGCCGGGGTGCCCCAGAACAAGACCTTCACGCTGGACTCAGGCCTCGCCGGTGATCGAGAGACCCTCCACCCACACCATTGGGCAGAGCCCGTCTGGGGTGATCTTCGCTTCACCCTCAAAGCCCACGATCGCTTTGAGCACTTGGCGGATGTCACCGGCCACGGTGGCGGCCTCGATCGAGCGGGGTTCACCGTCCTGGATCAACCAACCATCAAACGGCAGGGAGAAGGAGCCCTGGCTCGCCTTCACCCCGGCATGCAGTGCTGAAAGTGAATCGATCCACACGATGGGTTCGCCGACTTTGAAGCGCTCCAGGCCCGACTGGCCGCCGCCGCTGCCGGGTGTGGCGCTTACTTCAAACCAGTCGGGTCCCACCGACACCTTGGCGCCCATGCCGGCGTGGCCGGTGGGCTTCACGCCGAAGGCGCGAGCTGTGGCTTCGGAGTGGAGGAAGTTGCGCAGCACGCCGCCTTCCAGCAGAGCTAGGCGTTGGGTGGGTGTGCCCTCGCCATCAAACGCCGAGGCGCCGATGTTGCCCGGGTGTAGGCCGTTGTCGTGGATGTCGAGGAAAGGAACCGCCAGGTTTTCACCGATCGACTCGCGGTTGCTGAGGCTCACTCCATCCAGCACGGCGCGGGCATTGAACAACCCGCTGAAGGCGCCGATCAGATCGAGGAAGGCCTCGGGGCTGAACACGCAGGTGTAGTGCCCGGTGGCGATCGGGGCGTAGTTGAGGTGGCTGATCGTGCGCTCGGCCGCTTCGTTGATGCAGCCGGCAACGTCGAGGTCGCCGGCGCCATAGGCCAGGCGCACGGCGCCGGCGCTGCGGGGTTTGCGGCCAGCCTCTTCCGCCCGCGCGTAGAGATAGAGGCTGGCGGTGCTCAGCTGCTGCTGGCGGCAGGCGCCATCGCTGTTGAGATAGATCCGCTCGCTGCTGCGCTCGGCCAGGCCGTTGTAGGGAACGGTGGCGATGGCGTCGTGGCGCGCCAGCAGCTCCTGCTCGGCGCCCTTGAGCGTGTCGAGCAGCCGCAGGATGCCTTGGGGGGCATGGATCGGTTGATCCAATGGGGCCAGCGGCGCGGTGGCCAGGGGGGAGAAGGCGGGGATGTCGTCGGCGTTGCCGAAGGCGCTGGCCTCTTTGGCGCCGGTGAGGGCCCGCTCCAGGCCGGCTTCACTGAGATCGGAGGTGCTGGTCACGCCCACCAGGCCGGCCTCGTTCCAGACGCGCACGGTGATGGAGCTGCGCTGGGCGCCCTTCATCTGTTTGGGCTCGCCGCGATCCACCTGCACGGAGATGTCGGTGGAGCAGGCGGCGCCCAGGTCCCAGCGGCGGATGCCGTTGGCGGCCGCAATGCTGGCGAGGCTGCTGCGCAGTTGTTCGGCGCTCAGGCCTGTAGCGGCGCCTGTGCTGTTGGTGTTGCTCATGCTCAGCGGCCCCCCACGGTGATCGAATCCACCTTGATGTGGGGTTGCCCCACGGTGACGAAGATGCTGCCGCTCACCGAGCCGCAAAAACCCGCGGCCAGCTCGAGATCGTTGGCGCACATGGAAATGCGTGGCATCACCTCCTTGGCTTCGCCGATCAAGGTGGCTCCTTTTACGGGTTTGGTGAGCTGGCCGTTTTCGATCAGATAGCCCTCCTCCACCGCGAAGTTGAACTGACCCGTGGGGCCGACGCTGCCGCCGCCCATCGACTTGCAGTACAGCCCTTTATCCACTGAGGCGATCAGCTCCTCAGGCGTATGTGGACCGGCATCAATGAAGGTGTTGCGCATACGGCTGGCGGCCGCGAAGGTGTGGCTCTGGCGGCGGCCACTGCCGGTGCGGGAATGGCCCGTGCGCAGTTCGCCGGCCCGATCGCTGATAAACCGCTGCAGCACGCCGTTCTGAATCAGCACGGTGCGCTGCGCTTCCATGCCTTCATCGTCCATGGACAGGGAGCCAAAGGCCCCGCCGGTGAGGCCTTCATCGATGGCGGTCACGGCCTCGTGGGCAATCACCTCACCCACCCGCTCGGCGAAGGGGGTGGTGCCGCGCTCCACCTGGGTGGTTTCCAGAAGGTGGCCGCAGGCCTCGTGGAAGATCACACCGCCGAAGCGGTTGGCGAGCACCGCTGGCATCTGGCCGGCTTCCACGTAGTCGGCGTAGAGCATCGTGCCGGCGCTGGCGCACACCTCAGCAGCGGAGGCGGTGGCGTCCCAGCGGCGAAGATCATCGGGTTGGTCCGAAGTGCCGTAGCGGCGGCCTACGCCCGCACGGTGTTCCCCATCAGCGGCGAGCACATTCAGCCCCACCGATTGGTGCAGGCGGATGTCGCGGCCGAAGGTGCCATCGCTGGCTGCGATCAGCACTTCCTGCCAGTCGCGGGCGTAGCTGCCGCGGCGGGCCTGCAGGTGGTTGCCCTGCCGCTGTAACTGATCGGTGCCCTCCAGTAGGCGGGCGGTGGCTTCCTTGAGCTCCGGGCAGCGCTGCAGCCAATCCCGTTTGGAGGCGCCGAAATCGCGCAGAGCAGGCAGCCCTTCAAAGCCGCTGCGGCTGCTGTTGCCGGGGGCCAGGCCGAGCATGCCGAGCGCCTGCTCCAGGGCGCGGCGCAAGCCGGCGGGGCTGAGGTCGTTGGTGCTGACAAAGCCGTCGCGTTTGCCCAGGAACACCCGGATCCCCGCTCCCATGCCGAAGGCGGGGGTCACGCTGGTGATCGTGTCTTGCTCTGCCAGCACGCCCAGGTGATCGGTGCGCTCGAGAAACACCTCCACCAGATCGGCACCGGCGGAGCGGCCGCAGGCCAGGAGATCCTCGAGGGCTGGGCTCCAGTGGCTGTCGAGGACGCCAGTGGTGGGCGGTGCTGTGGCGATCACGCGGGCGCGGGTGGTGAGGGTGGAGCCCTGCCGGGCTTAAAGCTGTTGATTTCCTAGCAAAAAGGCCCCAGCCGCAGGGGCTGGGGCCTCGAGCGCAAAGCTGCTGCTGCGTTGATCAGCGCACGGCGGGTTGGAACTGCTCGCTGCGGATCGGGCTCATCAGGAAGAGCTTCGCCATCTCAGCGGCGTTGGCCACCCAGTAGGGCAGCTTGCGCAGCAGCTTCAGCGGTGCAATGGCGTTGCTCTCGTCGGCGGCAGCCAGCTGGGCGTTGTTGCGCACCAGCTGCTCGAGGCGCTCGTAGAACTTGGGGTGATCCACGTTGAGCACCACCGGGAAGACGCGGGCGGAGGTCTCGTTGGTCTTGGCGATCACGTACTTGTCGTATTCGCGGGCATCGAGACCCAGCGCTTCGTAGAACTCCTTGCGGGCCACGTCACGCACGTACATGGTGGCGAACACGGCGAGCAGGAAGAAGCGGCACCAGAGGCGGGCCTTGAGGCCGGTCACGCTCTTGGGCTGAGCCTTCATCAGGGCATCGAAGAAGTCTCCGTGGCGGTTCTCGTCTTGGCACCAGTTCTCGAAGAAGTTGAAGATCGGGAAGATCTTGCTGTCGGGGTTCTTCTGGAGGTGGCGGAAGATGGCGATGTAACGCCAGTAGCCAATCTTCTCGCTCAGGTAGGTGGCGTAGAAGATGTATTCAGGCTTGAAATAGGTGTACGCCTTGCTGGCGGTGAGGAAGCCCAGATCCAGCTGTAGGCCGAAATCGCTCATCGCCTTGTTGAGGAAGCCGGCGTGGCGGGCCTCATCACGGGCCATGTGCGCAAAGCACTCAGCTAGCAGCGGGTTCTTCTCTTTGATGCGGCGGCTCAGCTCCTTGTAGAGGAGGAAGCCGGAAAACTCAGAGGTGCAGCTCTGCTCGAGAAACTCCACGAACACGCGGCGGGTCTCGGGATCGAGCTTGTCTGCTGCGCCTTCAAATTCTTCGTTGCGAACGAAGTGATGGCGGTTGTAGTCCTTGCGGAACTCTTCGCAGATGGCTTCCAGCTCAGCCTCGTTGGGGCTGAGGTCCATGGCCGCCATGGCCTCGAAATCCGTGGTGTAGAAGCGCGGGGTGAGGATCGTGTCCTTCACCGGGTCCTTGATGGCCGGCGCGTCGGGTGTGCCGATGGCTGTTGCGGTATCGGGCGTGGCAACGGCGGGAGGCACCATCGGGATGCAAGGTGGACGGGAAGTCCATCGTAGGGGGATCTGAGGCGGCGCCGAGGCTCAACTTCACCAGCTGGAACTGAGTGCGGCGCCCTGGCGCTGCCCAGATCGGCCTAGTTGGCTCCCAGCCACTTCTGGCCGTTGAGCCGCTGCACCAGGCGTGACACCAGCAGCGCCAGGGTCATCTTCTTCTCATCGATCAAGAACGACTCCAGCAGGCTCGGCTCGGCGCCGGCCTCAGCCACGGCAATGGTTTTGGCGGAGCTGATCGAATCGCTGGTAAAGCACAACCAGAAGCGGCGCGCCTGAGGCAGCTCGCCGATCACCATCCAGCAGGGGCTGCCCACCACGGGCATCGCACCCTGCTCAAAGCGCAGCTCACAGCTGGGGCCCCCATAGGCCTCGATCTCCTTGGCGATCGCCGGGATCAACAGGTTGGGGACGAAGTCGGCGAAGGGCTTGTCTTCCGGCGCAGGGGGTTTGGCCGGCTTGGCAGGAGCCGCTTCAGCCGGCTTGCTCTGGGCGGGCTGGGCGGAATCAGTCACCGTCGCTGGCCTCGGGGAAGACGCAGGCGAACTTTAGGGATCACCAGTCCTCGCTGAGCGGTGTGTTCCAGTCGTTGGCATCGCTGGTGGGGGCCGGCTGTGCCGCTGCCCCAGGTGTGCTGGTGGGGGCTGATCCCTTGCGGATCACGCGAAAGGGCACCGACACGGTGGGTGCAGGCTCACCGGCGCCGCGGGGTGGACCGGCCCAGGTGGTTGCAGGCCGCGGGCTGGCTGCTGGCGGCTCGTCCCAGTTGTCGCCGAGGTCGGGTTGACCGCGTTCCTGGCTGTCCGGTGATGCGCTGCGCCGCCGCACCTGACGGCGCGCTGGTGTAACGGCGGCCTGCCCCTGGAGGGCCAATGCTGCACCGCCTGCGCTCATCGCAGCCCCCAGGCCGCTGGCGGCAGCCAGCCAACCTCCCAGGGGCCAGGCAGGGGAACTCCAGGTGAGCAGGCGCACGCTCACCGCTGGTTTGGGATTGATTGCCGCCACCAGCAGCACCGCCAGCAGGGGGGAGAGCAGCGGGAGCAGCAGGATGCGTTGCAGCACGATTCAGAGGGGCGGGGGCTCAGGGCTGAATCGGGCCGCTCCAGCGCTGCAGATTGCCCAGGTCATAGCCGAGGCAATCGAACACCCTGATCACCAGAAAGTCCACCATCTCTTCGATGCTCTTGGGTTGGTGGTACCAGGCGGGCACCGGCGGAGCAATGCGGGCTCCGGCTTCCGCCAAGGCGGTGAGGTTGCGCAGATGCACCAGGTTCCAGGGTGTCTCGCGAGGACAGATCACCAGCGGCCGGCCTTCTTTGAGGTGCACATCGGCGCAGCGCTCGAGCAGATCGGTGGCCACGCCGGAGGCAATGCGCCCCACGGCTCCCATGGAACAGGGCAGGATCACCATCCCGCGGGTGCGGTAGCTGCCGCTGGCGATGCCGGTGGCCTGATCGTTCCAGCGGTGGCAGCGCAGGGATCCGATGCGGCAGCCCGTGCGCTCCCTCCAGAACTGCTCCTGGGCTTCGGGCTCACTGGGCACGCGCACGCCCAGTTCTGCCTGCCACACGCCGATCGCGCCGCGGCTCACCACCAGCTCCACCCGTTCCTCGGCCTGCAGCAGTAGCTGCAGGGCTCGCTCAGCCAGGGGCTGGGCGCTGGCGCCGGACACTGCCAGAACGATGGGATCGCTGGTTTGAGCGTCGCTCAATCGATCACTCCTCGCCCGCGTCGCCGCTGGACTCTTGGTCGTGGTGACTGTCGTGGTCGCCGTCGGGCACGTATTCCTCGTAGCCCTCCGGCAGCACCACCGCCAGATCGATCTGATGGCGCAGCACATCCACTTTCTGGATGGTCACCTCCACTGCGTCACCGAGCATGTAAGTGCGGCGGTTCTTGCGGCCCACCAGCCGGTTCTGGCGTGAGCGGTACTCGTACCAGTCGTCCTTGAGGGAGCTCACGTGCACCAGGCCCTCTACCTGGGAGGGGGGCACCTCCACAAAGAAGCCATAGCTCTGCACGCCGCTGATCACACCGGTGAGGGTCTGACCCACCAGCGGTTCGGCCTGGCGGGCCTGGGCCATCGCCAGGGCATCGGCTTGGAGGTCTGCGGCGAAGCGGCAGCGGCCATTGAGTCGATGCAACAGCGCTGCGCTGCGGCCCTCCTCCAGCGGCTGGATTTGGCTGGGGGGCATCAGCGGCCAATCGATCAGGCCGTGGCTGCTGTCACCGGCGATGTCCACCCGCGTTTTGTGGCGCACAGACGGCCGGTCTTTGCCTTCGCTCAGCAGCAGGCTCAGCACGTGCTGGTTCCAGAGATCGGCGTAGTGCAGGCCGGGGCAACACCAGGGCGCCAGGGCCACTGCTTCGCCGGCCAGCGCATTGGCACCGGCTTCGTTGCTGAAGGTGACGGGTTTAAGCGGCTCGCGCAGCTGCTGTTGCAGCACCCGGCAGCGATCGCTGCCGGCAAAGGCCTGGGCCAGCTCCTGGGCGGTGGCGTTGCCATCGGCGGAGAGCTCCAGGGGGATCTCCAGGGCCAGGGCCGCCTTGGCGACATCGTTGAGCGCCTCCGCATCGGGGGCAGGGTTCACCGCGAAGATCGCCGGCAGCTCCAGCGCCGCGAGGTGGCGGCCGAGGGCGCGATGGGCGGGCAGCACCAGTTCACGCAGCAAGCCGGAGGGCTCGGTGGCGGGATCGAGCTGCACCAGCCAACCCTGGCGGCTTTCGTCCGGTTCGGGAATAGCCAGATCGGCTAGATCGTCGATGGCGGGCATCGCCAGATCGAGATCAATCGAGCCGCTGGCTAGCCGCTGCTGACGCAGCAGCTGGGCCAGCTCGATCAATGGCTCCAGCAGCGGGAGCTGATCCTTAAGGGCCTTGAGCGCGGCTGGTGTGGTGCGGGCTTTGGGTTTGCGTTCGGCCAGGGCTTGCAGTGCCTTGGCATCCACCACGGCATCCACCCGAATGGTGCTGCGGCAGAAGCGGTAATGCTCTAGGCAGCCCTCCGCGTTGAGCTCCAGCACCACCGAGAGCGCGGCTTCACTGCTGCCCGGCTTGAAGGCTGCGGCTTTGGTGAGGGCGGCCGGCAGCAGGGGCAGCCAACTGCTGCCGAGGCAGAGCGCTTCGGCTTGCTCACGCAGATGTTGATCGAGCGCGCTGGCAAACCCCACTCGCTCGGCCACGGCAGGGGCGTGCACCCACAGCTTGTGCCCGGTTTCTGTGCTCTCCAGCGACACCGCCGGCAGGATCGGTGCCTCGGCACTGCTCCAGGGCTGCAGCAGCAGGGTGGGCAGCGCTGTGAGGTCGTCTCTGTCTTTGGCCTCGATGCTCTTGAGCGTGGCCTTGGGGGCGGCTGGCTGCTCGCGCAGGCCGTGCTTGGTGATCAGCAGGTCCAGGTCGGCTTCCGGGCCGGCGTTCACCGGCAGGCTGCGGGCCACATGCCCTTGGGAGGGCAGCTGGCCCACTGGATAGCGATCCACCTTCACCTCCACTACCGCTTCATCGGCGGGTTTGAGGTATTGGCTGTCGCTGGCGGGTAGCTCGATCGTGGCGAGCAGCCGGTCATCGAGGGGAACAGCGAGCAGGCGCTCGTTCTGTTGCTCCACCTGGGCCAGCAGGCTGGTGGTGCTGCGCTCGAGGATGCACTGCACGCCACCTTCGGGTGAGCGCCGCCGGCCCCCCTCGCGGGTGATGCGCACCAGCACGCGATCGCCGTTCCAGGCGTGGTTGAGCTGGTTGTCGCGGATGTAGATGTCTTCGCCGCCGTCGTCCCGCAGGGCGAAGCAGAAGCCCTTGCTGCTGCAGCGCAGGCGGGCTTCGATCAGCCCCTCATCCTCAACGCGGCTGATGCCGGCTTCCGTTTCCTCGAGCACCCCCACGCGCACCAGGGCGGTGAGGGCGATGCGCAGTTGCTCCTGATCGGCTTTGCTACCGAGCCCCAGGGCTTTCTCCAGGGCACTGAGGCTGCGTTGCTCCTGAGCGGGGAGCTGGTCGATCAGGTCGGCGACCGTGAATTTCATGATGTTCAAGGGGCATCGGTGGCCTTGACGCCCCGACGATCTGGGTGCCTGGTTCTGGAGACGGCCAACGCCCCCGGAACTGCACGAACCCATTCAATCTAGAGGGCGGTCAACCTTCCGGCTCGGACTCTTGGCCGGCCTTGAGCAGTAGGCGGGTGCCGATCACCAGAAACCCCACCGACGCGGCCAGCTGCAGGGCATCGGCTGGAATCACGGCCGACAGGGACCCCCCAGCTCCGGCTCCCAGCAGGCTGGCGAGTACCAGGGCCGCGCTGCTGCCGGCGAACACGGCGCCGCTGCGGCTGGAGGTGCCGCTGATCGTCACGATCGCGAGCTGGGTTTTGTCGCCCAGCTCCGCCAGAAACACCGTGGCGAAGGTGGAGGCCAGAAGCGGCAACTGCATGGTGAGGGAGCTCAGGGGCGGCGGGACGGTGATCAGGTGAGGGGAAACATGCTCATGGCGGCCTGCCGGCCCAGCCACAGCCCCAGGCCGATCATCAGGATCCCAGCCAAGCGCTCCAGCTGTTGCGGGGGCAGCACGCGCGAGAGCCAGCGGCCCAGCAGCACGCCCACCAGGCTGGAGCTGATCAGGGCCAACGAGGCACCCACGAACACCAGCACCGGCCGGCCTGATTCGGCGGAGAGCAGCAGCGCGGCCAGCTGAGTCTTGTCGCCCAGTTCCGCGAGGAACACCGTGGTGAAGGTGGTGAGAAACACCGCCCCGAAGCTGCCGGCCTTGTCGGCATCGCTGCTGGCCTCAGGGCTGCTGGCGGGCTTGGGCTCGTCGCTTGGTTCGGCCATCGGCGGGGCTGGAGGTGGCGCGGATCTCAGGGAGCCGGCTGACGGATCGCCTGCTCAAATCGCTTCATCACCATGCCACGACCGCCGTGTTCGCAGCGGATCTGCTGGCGGCAGCAGGCGATGGCGAACGCGTTGGCCTCCTCAGAGGCCACTCCAAACAAGCCCGCCAGGTTTTCAACCCGGCAGAAGAAGGGGCGCTCGTCGTAGATGCGGCAACTGCTGGATCCGGTGTCGTAGTGGATGCACCAGCCATCGGGGCCCACCATCTCGAGGTATTGCTGCTGCTGCTCAGGGCTGAGGGCCTCTAAGGCCTCATTGCGTTCGCCCGGATCGAGCCGGCAGCACGACCCGCAACCGCTGATGCAGCGCCACTGCAGCGTTTCGCTCATCGGCCCAGCTGTGACAACCCGTCACAGCAGCTTGCAGCAGCACGCGTTGGGCAGGAGTGCGGACCGTAGGCTGGTGGGCGAACGTTCAGCCTGCAGAGCCGCTCACCCATGGGAATCGATTTCCATCTGATCGCCAACTTTGCGGCCCTTTTCCTGATCACGATTGCTGGCCCCGCCGTGATCTTCATCCTCTTCTACCGCCGCGGCGCCCTCTGATCCGCGCTCATTGATCGCGTCACTCGCAGACCCCAGGTTCCCCACGGAACTTGGGGTTTTTTGTTGCAGCAGTGCTAAGCCGCTAGCCCCATTGCCATGGCGGCGTCTTGCAACAGGGCCTGCACGTAGGGGTGGGAGCCGCTGGGGTGGTCGCTGCTGACCCTGCAACCGCCCGCCCGATCCGGCTGGCCCCGCAGCTCTTCACCGGCGGCATTGCGGATCACCAGCGCGTCGCCGTCGCGGCTCACCCAGTACTGGCGGTTGCAGCGCTCCAGCATCAGGCCATTGCCAGAGCTGGCGCGCAGGGCAGCGATCTCGAGCTGCAGTTGTTCGGTGCCGTTCCAGCGGTTGAGCCGCAGCTGGAAGGCCACATCCACCTCAGCTGGCAGGTTCTCCTCGCTGCCCCAACGCCAGGCGATGGCGCGCATCGAAGCGTCGCCCTGGCGCAGGGTGAGCTGCAGATGACCGCCGCGCAGCAGCCGCTGTTGGCTGATGCGGCAGCGGCTGCTCCAGAACAGCGGAGCGGGGTGTCCACTGCCGAAGGGTTCGAGCCGCTGCAATTGCTGCCAGAACTGCGGGGTCAGCTCATGGAGCTGCACCAGAGCTTCCGGCTCCACCACGCGCAGGCCGCCCTGCTGCTTCAGCCAGGTGTCGGCACGTGCGTTCAAGCGTTCATGCAGGGCCGTGATCTGCTCGGCCCGCACCGTGAAGCCACCGGCGGCCGGGTGCCCGCCGTGGCGCTCCAACAGATCACTGCAGGCCTGCAGCGCTGCATCCACAGCGAAGCCCCGTGGGGCCCGTACGGAGGCCCGGAGCCGGCCATCCCCCTCGGAAGCGAGCAGCGCAACCGGTAGCCCGAAGGCCTCCACCAGCCGCGCCGCCACGATCCCGATCACGCCTTGATGCCAATGGCTCTGGGCGAGCAGCAGGAAGGGGCTGCGCTGATCGCCGTCCGCCTCCACCAGTGCCCGCGCCTCCGCTTCGATGGCATCACAGAGGTCGCGGCGTTGGCGGTTGAGCTGCTCGCACTGCCGCGCCAGCTCCAGGGCTTCGTCTTCATCGGCTGTGGTGAGCAGATCCACCACCAATTGCGGGTCCCCGAGGCGCCCGACGGCGTTGATGCGCGGTGCGATCTGAAAGCCCACAGCTCCGGCATCCACCGGCGCATCGTCCAAGCCAGCCACCTGCTGCAGCGCCTGCAGGCCGGCCAGGCCGCTGCGTTTGAGCGCCGGCAGGCCATCGATCAACCAGCGCCGGTTCACCCCCTGCAGCGGAGCCATGTCGGCGATGGTGCCGATGCAGAAGAGGTCGCGGGCCATGGCCAGCCCCTGCTCGGAGCGGCAGTTGCGGGCCAGCGCCATGGCCAACACGTAGGCCAGCCCCACCCCCGCAAGCCCCCTGTACGGCGAGTGCTCTGGGGTGCAGGCGGGGTGCAGCAAGGCCAAGAGGGGCGGCAGCTCCTCCGGCAGGGTGTGGTGGTCGGTCACCACCACGTCCATCTCCAGCTGCTGGGCCCGCAGCAGGGCCTCGCGGGCGGCCACACCGTTGTCCACGGTGACGAGCAGGCGGATTCCGTCGGCGGCCAGCCGTTCCACCATGCCGCTGTTGAGGCCGTAGCCGTCATCGAGGCGGCTGGGGATCTCCGCTTGTGGTTGCGCGCCCAGGTGGCGCAGAACCCCCACCAGCAGAGCGGTGCTGGTCATGCCGTCGGCGTCGTAATCGCCGCAGATGGCCAGCCGCTCGCCCTGTTTGCAGGCCTGGCGTAACCGCTGAACGGCCTTGCCTAAATCAGGGAAGTGGCGGCGTGGATCCGGCGCGGGGGCCGGATTGAGCAAGGCCTCGATCGCCGCGCTGTCGCTGTAGCCGCGGCGTTGCAGCACCGCCAGCAGCGGATCACACAAGCCGGTGGCTTGCAGCTCGGGATTGATCTGAACTGGAGCCGGACACTGCCAGCGCTGCTCGGAGGGAAGAGGGAGCAACACCAAGGGTTCAGACTTGCTCCATTCTGCGGGGCGCTGCCGCAGCGTCCACAGGCTTAGTGCGGCTTCGATCCACTCCTTAGCCTGCAGGTCCGATGGTGCTGGAGATGGTGAGCGGGCCTTCCGCGCTGCTTTGGGATGTGGATGGCACCCTCGCCGAAACGGAGCTGGAGGGGCATCGCCTCGCCTTCAACCGCGCCTTTGCGGAAGCCGGCCTGCGCTGGCAGTGGGATGAGGCCCTGTATCAACAGTTGGTGCGCATCAGCGGTGGCCGCGAGCGCATCAGCGCCTTTCTGGCCGAGGTGGACGGGGCCGTGCCCGATCCCGAGCGCGTCGAGCGGCTGCAGCTAGCGAAGCAACGGCACTACAACGCGCTGGTGGAGCAGGGCGCCCTGCGCTTGCGTCCCGGGGTGGAGCGCCTGATCCGCAGTGCCCGCGAGGCGGGCCTGGCCCAAGCGATCGTGACCACCAGCAGCCGCCAGGCTGTTCAGGCCCTGCTGGATCAGTTACTCCCGGATCATGCCGACTGTTTTGGCCTCTGGGTGTGCGGTGAGGATGTGCCGCGCAAAAAGCCTGATCCCGCCGCCTATGCCCTGGCTTTGGCGCGGTTGGGTCTACCTGCCAAAGGTGCAATTGCGCTGGAGGATTCCGGCAATGGCGTTGCCGCAGCCGCGGTGGCCGGCCTCACCACGGTGGTGACCCGCAGTGGCTCCAGTGCCACCGAGGCGCCCGATGCCTTTATGGCTGCGGCTGTTGTGTTGGACCACCTGGGGGATCCAGGACTACCGAACTGCGTGCAGCGCGGCCCCGCTTGCCCCCAGGGCCAGGTCACGCTCTCCTATTTGCAGCAGCTGCTGCCGGCCTGATGACGCTCCCGCTTCAGCGCACCCGCTTTGATGGCCTGCAGCGCCGGCTGGGTGGGCTGCTGCTCGGCGGTTTCCGGGGCAGTTGGCGCCGACGCAGCCTGGCGGTGCTGGCCCTGCTGCTGGGCTTCTATGCCGGTGAAAACATCACAGCGCTGTGGCTCGAGCGGGTGGGCCAGCGGCCGGTGGTGGTGCTGTTGCTGGTGGTGCTGCTGGAGCTGGTGGTGCGCCTGCGCACCCGGTTGGTGGGAGAGCGGCCTGGGCTCGGCTGGATCCTGATCGACAACCTGCGCCTGGGTGTGGTGTACGCCGTGGTGCTGGAAGCGTTCAAGCTCGGCTCATGAGCCTGGAGGATGCCCTGCTGGCCTGGTGCCAACAGGAAACCCGCAGCGGCCGCCGGCCGGTGATCGGCCTGAACGGCCCGGTGGGTGCAGGCAAGAGCACCCTGGCCCGCAGCCTGCAGCAGCGCTTTGCGGCCGCCGATCTGCAGTTGGCGGTGGCCTCCATCGATGACGCCTATCTGCCCTGGCAGCAGCGGCTAGAGGCCATGGCGGGCAACCCCTATGGCGTGAACCGCGTTCCGCCCGGTAGCCACGATCCTGCAGCGCTGCTGGCGGGCATTCGCCCTTGGCGGAGCGGCGCCACCCAGCAGCTCAAGCTGCCCCGCTTCGATAAAACCCTGCGGGATGGTCAGGGGGATCGCGTCGCTCCCTGGTGTGGCGCGGCCGAGGCACTGCTGCTGGAGGGCTGGATGCTGGGCTGCCGGCCACTGCCCGAGCTGCAGCTTTCGTCTAGCGCTGTGCAGGACATGCAGCTCGACCTCAACCCAGCCGAGCTGATCTGGCTGCAGCGCTGCAACCAAGCCCTGAACGCCTATGAGCCGCTCTGGCAGGAGCTGGATCAGTTGCTGATGCTGTGGCCGAGCGATTGGCGATGGCCGCGGCGCTGGCGCCTGCAAGCGGAGGCGCGGCAACGGCGCCGCGGCGGCGGTTGGATGCCCGCAGCGGAACTCGACCGTGTGGTGAAGGCCACGCTGCAATCGTTGCCGCCGAACCTCTATCAGCGCCCGGTGTTGGCTCAGGCCAACGTTGTACGGGTGCTGGACAGACGCAGACGGTGTGTCTGGGAGGGCAGCGGTACCGCTGCCCTGGAGCGCTGGGCTCAGCCCTGCTCGGTCTCGTCCTCAGCCACGGGGTAGACGAAGCCCTGAGCGCGGCCGCTCAGCACAGCCTTACCGATCGACAGAGCCTTTTGGGCAGCAATGGCAGCCTTGCCCTTCCAGGTGGCGTGGCGCTGGTTGCGCTTGCCCTTGGACGTTTTCTTCTTGGGAACAGCCATCCCGCGTGATTCCAGCCAAACCAAGAGTTTCCATCGCCGCCTTCCCTTTCGTCAAATCGCTAAGCTCAAATCCAAGATTCAGACCGGTGTGAGCAGCAGCGTTTCCTCTGATCTGCCGGCGAATTTGGGCCTGGTGCGAGCACCGCAGCCCAGTTACACCCAGCTGCTGCAACAGCTGCGTGCTGGAACGGTGAAGGAGTTATTGCTCTCTCCCGGTCAGCGGCAAGTGAAGGTCACCTATGCCGATGGCAAACAGGTGACGGTGCCGGTGTTCAGCAACGATCAACTTTTGCTGCGCACGGCTCAAGAGGCGAAGGTTCCGCTCACCGTGCGCGATGAGCGCCAAGACCAGGCCACCGCCAGCCTGGTGTCGAACGGTTTGCTGCTGTTGCTGTTGTTTGGCGGCCTGGCTTTGCTGTTGCGGCGCTCTGCCCAAGTGGCCAACCGCGCCATGGGCTTTGGCCGCAGCAAGGCGCGCATGGCCCAAAGCGAAGCCGCGGTGGCGGTGCGCTTTGAGGATGTCGCCGGGATTCAGGAGGCGAAAGAAGAACTCCAGGAGGTGGTGGCCTTCTTGAAGGAACCGGAGCGCTTCACCGCCGTGGGAGCTCGCATTCCTAAAGGCGTGCTGCTGGTTGGGCCTCCGGGCACGGGCAAAACCCTTCTCGCCAAGGCGATCGCCGGGGAAGCGGGGGTGCCGTTCTTTTCCATGGCCGCTTCCGAATTCGTGGAGTTGTTTGTGGGCGTGGGCGCCAGCCGCGTGCGCGATCTGTTCCGCCAGGCCAAGGAGAAGGCTCCCTGCATCGTGTTCATCGATGAGATTGATGCGGTGGGCCGCCAACGCGGCGCTGGCATCGGCGGCGGCAACGATGAGCGTGAGCAAACGCTCAACCAGCTGCTCACCGAGATGGATGGTTTCGCCGAAAACTCCGGCGTGATCCTGCTGGCGGCCACCAACCGCCCGGATGTGCTCGATGCAGCCTTGATGCGGCCCGGGCGTTTCGACCGCCGCATCCATGTGGATCTACCCGATCGGCGCGGGCGCGAGGCGATCTTGGCGGTGCATGCCCGCTCCAGACCCCTCGATCCGGAGGTGTCGCTGGCTGACTGGGCCAGCCGCACCCCAGGGTTCTCTGGAGCCGATCTCTCCAACCTGCTGAATGAAGCGGCCATCCTCACGGCCCGGCGCGAGCGCAGCTGCATTGATGACGCGGCCATTGGCGATGCCCTCGAGCGCATCACCATGGGCCTCACCGCTGCTCCCCTGCAGGACAGCGCCAAGAAGCGCCTGATCGCGTATCACGAGATCGGCCATGCCCTGCTCACCACCTTGCTGCCCGCCGCCGATCGGCTCGACAAGGTCACCTTGCTGCCGCGGGCTGGTGGCGTAGGCGGCTTTGCTCGCACGATGCCGGATGAAGATGTGCTCGATTCCGGGTTAATCAGCAAGGCCTACCTGCAGGCTCGCCTCGTTGTGGCGATGGGTGGTCGTGCGGCCGAACTGGTGGTGTTTGGCCCGAGCGAGGTCACCCAGGGTGCTGCGGGGGATCTGGAGATGGTGAGCCGCATTGGCCGCGAGATGGTGACCCGCTACGGCTTCTCCTCTCTGGGGCCCGTGTCACTGGAAGGGGAAGGGCATGAGGTGTTTCTCGGCCGCGACTGGCTGCGTTCCGAACCGCACTACTCCCAGGAAACAGGCAGCCGCATTGATGCGCAGGTGCAACAGCTAGCCCGGGCCTCTCTGGATCAGGCCGTGGCGCTGCTGCAGCCCCGCCGCGAGCTGATGGACGTGCTGGTGGATCTGTTGATCCAACGCGAAACGATTGAGGGCGCTGAATTCAGCGCCCTCGTCGAACAACACGAGGAGCGCCGGAGCGAAGCGGCAGTGGCCTAAACGAAACGGATGTCGAGGCTGCGCAGGTAGGTGTGCAGGCCAGCGTCCTGAATCGGCAGCAGCCAGGCCGGTTGGCCGCTCTCGTTCACGTGGGAGTGCCAGTGGCCTGGAGGGGTGATGAATGCACCGCCGCTCTGCCAGTCGAGGCGGCGGGGGTTGCGGATGCTGCCGTCGCTGTTGAGCTCGGTGCCCACCAGGGTGTACACCCCGGGCTGGCAGTTGATGATCAGATCTAGGGCAACCGATTGATGCCGGTGCGGGGCCTGGGTGGCTCCGGCGGGCACGATCCCGAACATCGCCCAGAGCACATGCGTCACGGTGCGGGTGCTGGGCAGGTCGCGGTTGGCCAGCAGCAGGCTGACGCGGTTGCTGCTGCTGCTGCCCGGTTGGCGCGCCAGCTCCTCCAGCTCGGCTTGCATCCAGGCAGCGCTGTAGTGCGTGGGCTCAAACCGTGGAGCGGATGGGCTCACTCCCAGATAGCTGAGCAGAGGCCCGTCGTGCACCCAGTACAACACGCTGGTGCTGCTGGCTTCCAGCAGGGGAGTGCCGCCGGCGGGCAAGACAAACAGATCGCCCTGCTGCCAGTGGATCTCTGCATCCGTGGGGCTGCTGCCATCGGCCGGGGGTACCCGGCACACGCCGCTGCCTGAGAGCACAAAGAACAGCGAGCTGGTGACTTCCGCCGCGGCGCGCACGCCTTCGCCAGCCTCAATGCGGATGAAATGAGCGGCGAGAGCGGGGCTGGTGGCCGGGCCTGGCACCCCCAACTCGGCGCTCAGATCGAGCGGAAGGATGCCGGTGGGGCCCTGCTGATGCAGCTCAGGTCCCCAGCTGCGGTAGGGGATCGGATCGGTCAGCCCAGGCCGCACCGGGTTGGCCGCCTGCCGGTAATCGAACAGCAGAGCCTTGCTGGCAGCGGGCTCGTCGTGACGCTTGCGCTCGGGGGCCTGGGTCATGGAACCACTGTTGCGGATCAGCCGCCGGCAACGGCGGGAACGATGCTCACCTCATCACCGTCCTTGAGGGCGGTGGTCTGGTTGTCGAGGAAACGGATGTCCTCGCTGTTCACATACACGTTGAGGAAGCGGCGCAGCTTGCCGGCTTCATCGCACAAGCGGCCCTTGAGGCCGGGGTAGCGACCGTCGAGGGCGTCGATCAGGCTGTCCACGCTGCTGGCGTCGAGCTCAACGCTGGCTTCGTCGTTGGTGAACTTCTGCAGGGGGGTGGGGATCAGAACCTGAACGGGCATGGTCGGGAGAGGAAGGAGGCGGAGAACGGAAGGGGGTTGAGGATCAGCCGGCTTGTTCGGCTTGGGCCTGCTGCCACGCAGCGTTGAAGCTGTCGAGCTGGGCTTCGATCGTGTAGGGCTTGCTGATGTGATCCACCACAGCCTCAGTGGTCTTGAGGCCGTTGCCGGTGATGTAGGCCACGGTGCGCTCTTCGGGGTTGATCTTGCCCTGCTCCACCAGCTTCTTGAGCACGGCAATCGTGGTGCCACCGGCGGTTTCGGTGAACACGCCCTCGGTTTCAGCCAGGAGCTTGATGCCGTCGATGATTTCGGCATCGGTCACATCGGCGATGCTGCCGCCGGTGCGATTGGCGATGTCGATGGCGTAGGGGCCGTCGGCGGGATTGCCGATCGCGATCGACTTGGCAATCGTGTTGGGCTTCACCGGGGTGATGAAGTCGCGGCCTTCGCGGAAAGCGGTGGCGATGGGATTGCAGCCTTCGGCCTGGGCGCCGCTGAAGCGCACAGCCTTCTCCTCCACCAGGCCGCACTTGATGAACTCATCAAAGCCCTTGCGGATCTTGGTGAACAGGGAACCGGAGGCCAGGGGCGCCACGATGTGGTCGGGCAGTTCCCAGCCCAGCTGCTCGATCACCTCGTAGCCGAGGGTCTTGGAGCCTTCGGAGTAGTAGGGGCGCAGGTTGATGTTCACGAAGCCCCAGCCATAGGTGTTGGCCACTTCAGAACACAGGCGATTCACCTGGTCGTAGTTGCCCTTCACCGCCATCAAGGTGGGGTTGTAGATCAGGGTGCCGAGCACCTTGCCCAGCTCCAGATCGCTGGGGATGAACACGCAGCAATCCAGGCCGGCGTGGGCGGCGATGGCGGCGGTGGAGTTGGCGAGGTTGCCGGTGGAGGCGCAGCTCACTGTTTTGAAGCCGAGCTCGCGGGCGCGGGTGAGGGCCACGCTCACCACGCGGTCTTTGAAGGAGAGCGTCGGCATGTTCACGCCGTCGTTCTTGATGTAGAGGCTCTTCAGCCCCAGACGCTTGGCCAGGTTGTTGGCCTTGAGCAGTGGGGTGAAGCCAGTGCCCACGTCGATCGGATCGCCGGCGATCGGCAGGAATTCCCGGTAGCGCCAGATCGAGGCGGGGCCGGCTTCGATCGTGGCGCGGCTGACGCGGCTCTTGATCGCCTCGTAGTCGTAGACCACCTCCAACGGACCGAAGCACACGTCTTCACAGACGTGGCGGGCGCCGGCTTCGTAGGGCTGGCCGCACTCCTTGCAGCGCAGGCCCGTGAAGGTGGGGCCAGCGGTGGAGAGGGAAAGGGTCGCCGTCACGATCACGTCGCTGAGGTGAATGGAAGCTAGCAGCGCTGTTTGCACCGCTGATTAATACCCGACTCTGAGGATCGGGTATCGGGAGCTCTTTGTTCGGCCCTTGCGGCCGTCTTGACCGGCTCTCGGCGCTGCCTAGCCTCAGGCAGTGCTCGGTTCACTCCTTGCGGCTTTCCGTTGATGCCCTGAAGCGGGGTCTGCGCTGGCTGGGTTGGCTGGCCATCGGCCTGGGCCTTTTGGTGCTGGTGCCGCGCTTGGTGATCGAGGCGCAGTGGTTCGGTCAGTTTCAGAGCCAGTCAGTGGTGCTGCGCCGCTGGCTGTTCCAGCTACTTGCCTTCGCGCTGGTGTTCGGCCTCGGGGTTCCCCTGCAGCTTCAGCAGCTGCAGCGCTGCTGGCTGCTGCGCCAACAGGTCAGCCGCAAAACGCTTCCCGCTTCGCCGCTGGTGCCGCTGGGCCCGCCGCTGCTGGTGGGCCTGTTTGTGGGCTTGTTGTTGCTGCTAGCCGGAGGGCTTACGTATTTGATGGTGCAGGCGGGCGATCTGATCGCTGCACCGTTCAGCGGGGACGTGATCACCGGGATTCCGGTGTTGGCGGATCTTCCTCCGTTGTTGTTCATCGGGCTGGGAGCGGCACTGCTGCCGCTGCTGTTGCTCTGGCCCTACACCAGTCTGCGGGTGGCCCTGGCAGCTGCTTTAGCGGGTTCGGCCACGGCGGTGGCTCGCGGGTGGAGCCTCTGGTTACCGGCGCTTTTGGCGGTGCCCTTCGGTGAACCGGATCCCCTCACGGGCTTTGATCTCAGTTTCACGGTGTTGCGCCTACCGGCCCTGCATCTGTTGGTGAGCGTGGTGCTGGTGCAAGGGCTGGTGGGGTTGGCCGGCTGCCTCTGGCTCACCTTCAGCGAAGGCAACAGCCTTTCAGAGCTGCGCTTTCCCGGCCTGAGCCGCGAGCAGCAGCGGGTGCTGCAGCCGCAGCTGGCGGTGCTGGCACTGATGGCTTCCCTCAGCAATGCTCTGGCGCCGTTCGATTTGATGCTGCACGGCAGCGGTGTGGCTGCCGGCGCTGGTTTCGTTGATCTGCACGTGCGGCTGCCTCTGCGCCTGCTGCTCGCGCTGCTGCTGCTGCTCACTGGCGTTGGCCTGTTGGTGCCGATTCCGCGCCGCTGGTTGCGGCGCGGGGCACTGCTTCCGCTGCTCTCCACCACCGTGCTGGTGCCCTTTGCGGAATGGGTGGTGGCGCCTGTGGTGCAGCGCATCTGGGTGCAGCCGCGGGAGCTGGCGCTGGAAACCCCCTATCTGCGCCGCACCATTGATGCCACGCGCCGTGCCTTTGGCCTGGAGGCTGTGCGGAGCGTGGATCTGGCGCCGCGTCAGCAGCTCACACCCGAGGATCTCGAATCGGCTCCGGGCACCCTCGCCAATGTGCGCCTGTGGGATAGCGGCCCGCTGCTCGAGGCGAATCGTCAGCTGCAGCAGCTGCGGCTCTATTACCGCTTTCCCTCGGCAGCGGTGGATCGCTACCCCTTAAACGCTGATCCTGAGCGCCAGGGCAAGCAGCAGGTGCTGATCGCGGCCCGCGAGCTCGACACCTCAGCCCTGGCGAAGAACTCCCGCACCTGGCTGAACCGCCACCTGGTGTTCACCCATGGCTACGGCTTCACCGTGTCCACGGTGAATGCCTCGGGCCCCGATGGGCTGCCCCTCTATTTCGTGAAAGACCTGGGCCGCAGCGGCAAGGTGCAGGGCATCCCCCAGCTGGGCATCAGCGATGCCCAGGCGCAGCAGGCCCTGCCGGTGGGTCGCCCCAAGCTTTATTTCGCCTCCGACCGCGCGCCCTACGCGATTGCCCCCACCCAGGTGCGGGAATTTGATTACCCCGAGGGTGATCTCAACGTTTATTCCCACTACGACGGCCAGGCCGGGGTGCCGATCCATGGCCCCATCGACCGGGTGATGGCGGCGATCTATCTGTGGGAGCCAAGGCTGCTGTTCACCGGCTCCCTCACCCCAGACTCCCGCCTGTTGATGCGCCGCCAGGTGAATCAGCGGCTTGCAGCCCTGGCCCCCTTCCTGCGTTTCGAGAGCAAGCCCTATCTGGTCACCGCCCGGGTGAACAGCGAGCCGGGTTTCAAGAACGATCACCACCAGTACTGGCTGCTGGATGGTTTCACGGTGAGCCGCAGCTATCCCTATTCCGATCCCAACCCCAGCGGCATTCGTTATTTCCGCAATCCGGTGAAGGCGGTGGTGGATGCCTACAACGGCCACGTGTGGCTCTACGTGAGTGATCCCACCGACCCGGTGTTGCGCACCTGGAAACGCGCTTTCCCGGATTTGTTTAAACCGCTCTCGGCGATGCCGCCAGAGCTATTGGCCCACATTCAGGTGCCTCAGAGCCAGTTCCAGGTGCAGGCGGAGCGGCTGCTTCGCTACCACGTCACCGACGTGCGCACCTTCTACAACGGCGACGACGTGTGGGCGATCCCCCAGGAGATCTACGGCAGCAGCACCACCCCGGTGCGCCCGTATCACGTGACGATGCAGCTGCCCGGCGAGACGCGGCCTGAGTTCGTGCTGCTGCTTCCCTTCACTCCGTTGCGCCGCGCCAACATGGTGGGTTGGTTGGCCGCCCGCAACGACACCCCGCATTACGGCGAGCTGTTGCTGGCTCGCTTCCCGCAGCAGCGCTTGCTGCTGGGCCCGCAGCAGGTATCGGCGCTGATTGAGCAGGATCCGGCCATCAGCTATCAGTTCGGCCTCTGGAACCGCGACGGTTCGAAGCTGATCCGCGGCAATCTGCTGGTGATGCCCGTGGGCAAAGGTTTGCTCTACGTGGAGCCGATCTACCTGCAGAGCACCAACAACGCCCTGCCCACTTTGGTGCGGGTGGTTGTCACCGATGGCCGCCGCTTTGTGATGGAGCGCAATCTCGATTCAGCGCTGCAGGAGCTGGTGTCAGCTCAGCCACGCCCGCTGCCTCAAGCGCTCACCCTGCCGGAGCCCGGAGCTGCTCCTGCCTTCCAGCCATGAAAAAGGGGGCCTTTGGCCCCCGGGTGATCAGTGATCAGACGTGAGTGGTGCGATCAGGCAGCCACGGCGGTCTTCGGGTCGAGTTCGCCCTTGGCGTACAGACCGGCGTAGTAGTTGATGTCGCGCTGCTTGATCTTGCTGGCGTTGCCGGCGCACCAGAACTGCTGGTAACGATCCAGGCACACCTGCTTCATGTAGGCCCGGGCGGGCTTGTTGAAGTGGCGGGGATCGAAGTTGGCGGGATCCTTAGCAGCGGCTTCACGCACAGCGGCGGTGAAGGCGAGGCGGTTATCGGTGTCGATGTTCACCTTGCGCACACCGTTGCGGATGCCTTCTTGGATCTCTTCCACAGGCACGCCGTAGGTCTCGGGGATGGCACCGCCGTACTTGTTGATCATGTCCAGCCACTCCTGAGGCACCGAGGAGGAGCCGTGCATCACCAGGTGGGTGTTGGGGATGGCTTTGTGGATCTCAGCGATGCGGCTGATGGCCAGCACTTCACCGGTGGGCTTACGGGTGAACTTGTAGGCGCCGTGGCTGGTGCCGATGGCGATGGCCAGGGCATCCACCTTGGTCTTGGCCACGAAGTCGGCGGCCTCGGCGGGATCGGTGAGCAGCTGGCTGTGGTCGAGCTTGCCCTCGAAACCGTGGCCGTCTTCGGCTTCACCCATGCCGGTTTCCAGGGAGCCCAGGCAGCCCAGCTCACCTTCCACGCTCACGCCGATGGCGTGGGCCACATCCACCACTTCCTTGGTCACAGCCACGTTGTACTCGTAGCTGGCGGGGGTCTTGGCGTCGGCCATCAGGGAGCCGTCCATCATCACCGAGGTGAAGCCGTTAGCGGCAGCACCGAAGCAGGTGGCGGGGCTGTTGCCGTGGTCCTGGTGCATCACCACCGGGATGTCCGGATAGGTTTCCACCGCAGCCAGGATCAGGTGGCGCAGGAAGTTCTCACCGGCGTACTGACGGGCGCCGCGGGAGGCCTGCAGGATCACCGGGGAGTCGGTCTCGTAGGCCGCCTCCATGATCGACTGCACCTGCTCCAGGTTGTTCACGTTGAAAGCAGGGATGCCGTAGCCGTTTTCAGCGGCGTGGTCGAGCAGCAGCCGAAGCGGGACGAGCGCCATGGGGACACCGGGAGAGTGAATGCGGGCGATCCTAACTGGCGCCTTTTTCGTTAAATCGCCTGGCGCATGCCGCTGTCGGCGGCCTGCAGAGCTTGGTCGCAGATCAGCTGGCTATGCACGGCCTCCGAGAGCCCCGGCCGCATGGGGCGGCCCTCCAGTGCTGCTTCAGCCCACCACTCGATCAGACGGCGCACGGGGGCAACACGGCCATCGGGCCAGGTGTGGCTGAAGGCCAGCTGCGGATCGGGGGGCAGTTCCTCCAGCGGCCCGCCCTGCGAGGAGCGCCAGAGCTGGAAGCCGTGCACATAGTCGCTCTGGTTGCTCGAGCCGAGCACCAGCGTTCCTTCGCTGCCGTACACCTCAATCCAGTAACCGCGGCCCGGTCGGGTCACCGAGGCCAGGCTCACCTGAGCCGGCAGCGTGTGGCCTTCGGCTGTTTCCAGCTCCAGCTGCAGCAGCGCAATGTCTTCGGCGTCCACCGCCGCCAAACGGCCACTGCCATCGGCGAGGGGGCGATGGGGGATGGCCATGCTGCGCAGGCAGCTCACCTGCCGGGCCGGCCCCAGTAGCCAGTGCAGGGTGTCGAAGGCATGGGTGCCCAGGGAGCCCAGCACCCCACCGCCGGCTGCCCGTTGGGAATACCAGTTCCAGGGGCGGCTGGCATCGGCGCGGCTCCCCATCAGCCAATCGAGCTTGATCAGCCAGGGCGTGCCGATGCTGTTTTGCCGCAGCAGTGCAGCCAACTGCATGAAGGCTGGCACGGCGCGGTATTCGAAATCCACGGCCACGGCCACACCGGCGCTGAGGGCCTGGCGCTGCAGCTCCTCGACCTGGCTGGCCTCCAGGGCCACCGGTTTCTCCAGCAGCAGGTGCTTGCCGGCGGCGATCGCGGCCTGGGCCAGCGCGAAGCGCGGCTCCGGCGGTGTGGCGATCACCAGCGCGTCCACGCGCGGATCGGCCAGCAGGGCTTCAAAGCTGCTGAAACCCGGCAAGCCGCTGGCGGCGCAGGCATGCTCGAGCCGCTCGGGCCTGTGGTGCCACAGGGCCACAGGCTCCGTGAGCGGGCAGTCGCGCAGGGCCGGCAGATGCACCTTCTCGCCGAAACCGAGGCCCACCAGGGCCACGCCGAGGGAACGCTGCGAGGAGGGAGCTGCCGTCACGGGCGGTTGATCACGCCTCAGAAGCCTGCCAGGAGGGTCCCCCCAGCGGCGCAGGCCTCGGTGATGGTGGAGCTGATCAGATCGTCACCACTGGCGGCCTGCCACTGGCTGCCCCACTGCGGAATGCCGTTGATCGAGGTGTCGCGGTAGAGGTTCTGGCCGCAGTCGATCTCCATCACGTAGAGATCACTGGCCGGCGGGCGCGGTTCACTGCCATCGGCATTGCGGGGCTGGTCAGCCGGCGCTGCCGGCTGAAAGCGGCTGAGCACCGTGAGGTTGCCGTTGCGGTTCACCCGCAGGCTGCCGGCATCCCACCACTGCCGGCCGTCAGCGTTGGCCGGCACTTCATGCCAATCCACCGGTCCTGCCCAGGCCGGTGCGCTCCCGAGCGCGCTGATGCCGACCACAAGCAGCAGTGCGCCAAGAACGCAGGCCAGGGCACGCCTCATGCTCATGCGGCCACAGCCTTGGTGACGCCGTGCATGCGCAGCAGGCTCACCAGGGTGCTGCGCAATTTGGTGCGGGGCACGATGTGATCCACGAAGCCGTGGTCGCGCAGGTATTCGGCGGTTTGGAAGTCGTCGGGCAGCTTCTCGCGCAGGGTTTGCTCGATCACGCGCCGGCCGGCGAAGCCGATCAGCGCCTTGGGCTCCGCCAGGATCAGATCGCCGAGCATGGCGAAGCTGGCGGTCACTCCACCGGTGGTGGGGTGAGTGAGCAGTGGCATGTAGAGCAGTTCAGCCTGACGGTGGCGCTCCAGAGCACCGGAGATCTTGGCCATCTGCATCAGCGAGAGCATGCCCTCTTGCATGCGGGCGCCGCCAGAGGCGCACACGATCAGCACCGGGTAGCGGCGGGCGGTGGCCTCCTCGATCAGGCGGGCCAGCTTCTCGCCCACCACCGAGCCCATCGAGCCGCCCATGAAGCGGAAATCCATCACGCCCAGGGCGAGGGGCAAGCCCTCCACCCGGCAGAGCCCAGTGATGACGCCATCCTTGAGGCCGGTGCTGCGCTGGGTATCGCGAATGCGATCGGCATAGCTGCGCCGATCTTTGAAGGCCAGCGGATCAGTGGGGCTCAGGTCGCTATCGAGGGCCTCAAAGCTGCCTTCATCAGCAATCAGGCCGATGCGCTCTTCACTGAAGATGCGGTGGTGATAGCCGCAGCCGCCGCACACGCTGGCGTTGGCGGCCAGATCCTTGCGATACACCACCAGCCCGCACTCGGGGCATTTGCTCCAGAGGCCGTCGTCCTCGTTGACCTCCTGGGCCACACGCACGGCTGGAGCGGTTTTGCGGCGATCGGCGAACCAGTCGAACAGCGACATCGAGCCAGCGGTGTCCGCAACTACACGTCAGTCCATTAAAGGGCGCCCCAGCCCAGCCAGAGGCTGAAGCGTTGCAGCCAGAAGCTGTTGCCGGCGCACCACACCGCCAGCCCCCCGGCGGCAAGGAAGGGGCCGAAGGGGAAGGGCTGGCCGCGTTTGAGGCGGCCGCTCACCAGGCCGATCACCCCCAGTAGGGCACCGCCAAATACCGAGAGCATCACCGTGAGGCCCAGCCCGGTGAGGCCCAGCCAGGCGCCGAGCATCGCCGCCAGCTTGGCGTCACCCAGGCCGAGGGCCGGTTTGCCGAGCAGCTTCTGGGCCATGGCACTGGTGGCTTCAAAGCCCAGCAGTCCGGCGCTGGCCGCCAGCAGGTGCCAGAGCAGCAGGCTTCGGCCGGGAACATCCCCTTGGCTGAAGCCGGCAATCGCGCTCACCACCAGTCCCAGCACCACCCCCCAGCGGCACAGCGGCTCCGGCAGCCACAGCTGATCGAGATCGATCAACACCATCGGCAGCAGCAGGCTGATCAGCAGCCAGCCCGCCAGCACCACCAGCCAGGCGGGCGAGCCCGACAGGCTGGAGCCAGCCGCACTCACAACCGCAGGAGCGGCGGCGGCGGCCACGAACAAGCCGGCGCAGAGCAGCTCCACCGCTGGGTAGCGCACCGCAATGGCGCTGCCGCAATGGCGGCAACGGCCGCGCAGCAGAAGCCAACTGAGCACTGGAACGTTTTCGAACCAGCGCAGCGTGGTGCCGCAGTGCGGGCAATGGCTGCGGGGCCGCACCACCGATTCCTGCCGGGGCAGGCGCCAGGCCACCACATTGAGGAAGCTGCCGATGCAGGCCCCCAGTAAGGCGGCGAGTAGGGCGAGCTCAGGAGAAAGTAGAGGCTGCATCAGCCGCGCAGAGGGGATCGTGAGGAGCGGCTACGCCCACTGCGGCCGCGCACCAGCTCCAGCGGTATGAATTGTTCCTCAGGCAGCAACACCGGCAACTCGAACACCACGCGGCCCTGACCACCGGAGGCTTGGGCGATCACCACACCCAGAGGATCGGGATGGGTGGGAGAGCATTCGAGGAAGTGGAAATAAATCCGCCGGGCTGAGGCAATCACCTCGGCACTGTTGATGCGATCCCAACGCGGTTGCGGCGTCAGCGGCTGCACAGAAGAACCCACCGCCCCCCGGATCACAAAGGATGGGGAGGCCGGTGGGTTGTTGCGCCGGGGAACCCCGGTGCGTTCGGGCTGAGGAGCAACCGCGATGGGTGGACCGTGTCCGCCAGTTGCGCCCCAGCCTAGGTGCAGTGGAGGCTCAGGCCAGGCGCTTCTTTTCCTCGATCATGCGGTGAATGATCGGGGTGAGGATCAGCTCCATGGCGAAGCCCATCTTTCCGCCGTTCACCACGATCGAGGTGGGGCTGGACATGAACGAATCGTGGATCATGTCGAGCAGGTAGGTGAAGTCAATCCCCCACTTCTCGCGGGCACCCTTGCGGAAGTGGATGATCACGAACGATTCATCCGGGGTGGGGATGTCGCGGATCATGAACGGGTTCGAGGTATCAACCGTGGGGATCCGCTGGAAGTTGATGTCCGTCTGGCTGAACTGCGGGCAGATGTGGTTGATGTAATCCGGCATGCGGCGCAGGATTGTGTCCACGGTGGCTTCCGCCGAGTAGCCGCGCTCCTTGTTGTCGCGGGCGATCTTCTGGATCCACTCCAGGTTCACGATCGGCACCACGCCCACGAGCAGGTCGGCCAGGCCGGCCACGTCGTAGCCCTCACCCTTCACGCCGCCGTGCAGGCCTTCGTAGAAGAGCAGGTCGGTGCCGGAGGGGATGGGCTCCCAGGGGGTGAACTGGCCGGGCTCGAGGTTGGTGCCGAGGCGGGCGTTGTGCTCGGCAGCCTCCTCCACGGAGTGCAGGTAGTAGCGCTTCTCGCCGGTGCCGGTTTCGCCGTAGCTGCGGAACAGCTCTTCAAGCTTGTCGAACAGGTTGGCCTCAGGGCCGAAGTGGCTGAAGTTTTCGCCCTTCGCCATGGCGGAGGCCATGGCCTCTTTCATGGGGCCGCGCTCGTAGCGGTGGTAGCTGTCGCCCTCCACCACGGCCGGGGTGATGCCTTCGCGCTTGAAGATGTGCTCGAAGGCGCGCTTCACAGTGCTGGTTCCCGCGCCGGAGGAACCGGTGACCGACACGACCGGGTGACGCTTCGACATGCGCGAGATCAGCAGAACTGGGGGGAGTTTGGCAGGTCGCGGTGCCAACTCCCCGGAACGTTCATCAGCTCAAGTGTGGTTCAGCTCGCCAGTGCGGCCAGCAGCTGATCACCCATGGCCTTGCAGCCGAGTTGGGTGCAGCCTTCGGCCATCAGATCGCCGGTGCGGTAGCCGCCGGCCAGCACCTGATCCACGCAGCGCTCGAGGTCGGCGGCGGCGGCATCTTCGCCAAGGCCCACCCGCAGCATCATCGCCGCGCTGAGCACCATCGCCATCGGGTTGGCTTTGTCTTGGCGGGCGATGTCGGGCGCGGAGCCGTGGATCGGCTCGAACAGGCCGGGGCCGCTTTCGCCCAGGGATGCCGACGGCAGCATGCCGATTGAGCCGCTGAGCATGGCGGCTTCATCGCTGAGGATGTCGCCGAAGAGGTTGCTGGTGAGCAGCACGTCGAACTGGCGGGGGTTGCGCACCAGCTGCATGGCGGCGTTGTCCACATACATGTGGCTCAGCTCCACATCGCTGTAGCTGGCGGCGTGCAGCGCCTCCACCCGATCGCGCCAGAGCTGGCTCACATCAAGCACGTTGGCCTTATCCACGCTGCAGAGACGTCCACTGCGCTGCTGGGCCAGATCGAAGCCCACCTTGGCGATGCGATCGATCTCATCGTCGAAGTAGGCCATGGTGTTGAAGCCGCGCACCCGGCCTTCGCTTTCCACGCGGCCTTTGGGGGTGCCGAAGTACACGCCGCCGGTGAGTTCACGCACCACCATCAGATCCACGCCTTCGATCACCTCGCGCTTGAGGGTGGAGGCATCGATTAGGGCTGGGATGATCTTCACAGGCCGCAGGTTGGCGAACAGGCCCATGCCGGCACGCAGCCCGAGCAGGCCGGTTTCCGGGCGTTTTTCGCGGGGAAGGGTGTCGTATTGAGGTGAGCCGATGGCGGCCAGCAGCACGGCATCGGCGGTCTTGCAGGCCTCAAGGGTGCTGACGGGCAGCGGTTCGCCGGTGGCGTCGATGGCGGCACCGCCCATCGGCTGTTCGTTGTAGTTGAGCTCAAAGCCGTGCTTGCGGCTCACGGCATCCAGCAGCTGGCGGGCCACGGCCGTGATCTCCGGACCGATGCCGTCGCCGGGGAGCAGGGTGATCCGATAGCTGGAGGTCATGGCCGAGCGGGTGCTGGGCGCGAGGCTACGCGCCGATGCGTGGGCGGCTCAGGGGGTGCGGCTCTTCTCGAGGCTGCGGATCGCCTTGGCCAGTTCGGGCAGCTTGTTGAAGGCAGCGGAGCAGCGCAGCCAGAGGCGGTTAGGGATTGCGGGGTAGCCGCTCACCACTTCCCCAGCCGCTACCTCGCCGTGGATGCCGGATTTGGAGGAGGCGATCGAGCGATCGCCCATCACCGCCTTGTTGGCCAGGCCCACCTGGCCCGCCAGGATCACGCCGTTGCCGAGCCGAGCGCCGCCGGCAATGCCCACCTGGGCCGCCAGGGCGCAGCCCTTGCCGGTGCTGACGCCGTGGCCGATGTGCACGAGGTTGTCGATTTTGGTGCCGGCGCCGATGCGGGTTTCGCCCACGGAGGGGCGATCGATGGTGCTGCCGCAGCCCACCTCCACACCGTCTTCGAGCACCACCAGGCCGGTCTGGGGCATCTTGCGCCAGCCCTGAGCGGTGGGCACAAAGCCAAAGCCCTCGCTGCCCACCACCGCAGTGGAGTGCACCACGCAGCCCCGGCCCAGTCGGGAGCCGGGGTGGAGCACCGCCCCGGCGTGCAGTTCGCAGCCATCGCCGATCTGCACGTCGTCGTAGATCACCACGTTGGGGTGGATCGTGCAGCTGGCGCCGATCTGCACCTGCGCACCGATCACCACGTGCGCCCCCACATGGCTGCCCATGCCCACCACGGCTTCCGGATCCACCACAGCGCTGGCGTGGATGCCGGGAGGCTTGGGCTTGCGCGGAAACAGTGCATCCAGGGCTTCCGCGAAGGCTAGGCGCGGATCGCGCAGGGCAATCCAGGCCTGGCCGCGCTCTGTGGCCTGTTGTTGTAGAGCCTCCACTTCATCGCCCTTGGCTGGCAACAGCACCGCAGTGGCGCCGCTTGCGGCGAGGGCTGCGGCCAGGGCGTTGCCAGGTTCGAGGAAGCTCAGCTCACCGGGGCCGGATTGATCGAGAGCAGCCGCACCGCGCAGTTCTGGATCGTCCACCAGGTTGTGGCTCAGGCCTTCGGTGCCGCCTGCGGCCTGCACCTCGCTCAGGTGGCTGAGCAATTGGCTGAAGCGCATGGGAGCCGCTGGAACCTGGTGGTCGGCCGGATCGTAGGTGGCTTGGGCTGGGAGCACCGCAGAGCTGGGATCAGCTTCTGTTGGCCCCGGGTGTGATCACGAGCTGATCGCGGTGCACCACCAGACCGCGCTGGCCTTTGCGCTCCTGCAGCTCGTCGCTATCCATGGCGGTGAGGCCACGGGCCAGTTCACGGCCATCCAGGCTCAGCAGCCGCACGGCATCGCGGCGGTTGAAGTCGCCTTCCACCTCCCGCACGCCCACGGCCAGTAGAGAGGCGCCTTGATCGAGCAGAGCGCGTTCCGCCCCGGCGTCAATGGTGATCGACCCTTTGGGCAGCAAGGCATGCGCCAGCCAGCCCTTGCGATCGCTGAGGGGGGTCTCACTGGGGCGAAACAGCGTGCCGCGCGGCTCTCCGGCGAGCACGGCGTTGAGCACGGCCGGGTCGCGGCCATCAGCCAGCCGCACCTGAATGCCGCTGGCGGTGGCGATGCGAGCGGCCGAGAGCTTGGTGGTCATGCCGCCGGTGCCCCAGCGGCCGCCCCCCTTAGCCACGCCGCTGAGCGCTTCCAGCTCTTCCAGGTTGTTCACCTCGGGGATGGGGCGGGCGTCGGCATCGCTGCGGGGATCGCCGGAATAGAGGCTGTCGATGTCGGTGAGCAGCACCAGCTCATCGGCCTGCACCGCCACCGCCACCAGGGCCGAGAGGGTGTCGTTGTCGCCGAAGCGCAGTTCGTCGGTGGCGAGGGTGTCGTTTTCGTTGATCACCGGCGTCACCCCCCAGGCCAGTAACTGCTCGAGGGTGCGGCAGGCGTTTTGGTAGCGGCGGCGTGAGGCCAGATCGCCGCGGGTGAGCAGCACCTGGGCCACGCAGCGTTGATGGCGGGCGAAGGCCTGGTCGTAGAGGGTCATCAACCGCCCCTGGCCCACCGCGGCAGCGGCTTGCAGCCCCTCCAGTTCCGTGGGGCGCTCGCCATGGCCTAGCGCCGTGCAGCCCAGGCCCACCGCACCACTGGTCACGAGCACCACCGGCTCGCCGCGCTTCCAGAGCCTGCAGAGGCTGGCCGCTAGATCGGCGATCACCTCTTCGGTGTTCCGTCCGCCGGCACCGCGCAGCACGCTGGTGCCCACCTTCACCACCCGCCGCATCGTCATCTCAGCTGAGGCTTGCCCCCGCCAGCCGTGCCAGCCGCACCTCCAGCCGCTGCCAGTGGTCGTGCGGGCAAGGCTCACCCTCCGGATTCACCGGCTTCACAAGCACCGTGTAGAGGCCGAGGCGGTTCCCGGCCAACACATCGGTGAACACGCGATCGCCCACGATCGCCACCTGGCCATGGGGCAGATCGAGCTGCTCGATCACCCGCTGCAGCGGTCCGCGCCGCGGCTTGCCAGCACTGGTGGTGTAACTGACACCGAGCTGATCAGCCACCGCGCCGATGCGGCTGCGGGATGGGTTGTTGCTGAACAGATGCAGGGGGAGGGTTTGTTGGGCGCGCCGCAACCAGGCCTCAACTGCCGGGGGCATTTCGCTGCCTCGACGCGGCAACAGCGTGCGATCCACATCCAGCACCAGGGCGCGGATGCCCTGGGCCAGCAGTTGATGCAGCGGCAGCTCAGCCAGGGTGCCGGGGGCCACCAGGTTGGGCTGCAGCAGTTGTGGCAGAGACAGGTTGCTCACGGTGGGCGGCGCTGCGATCAGCCTTCGCCGAGCTCGCGCTCGTCGAGTTCGGCTTCGATGCGGGGCTGGATCCGCTCGAATTCCTCGCCTTCCACCAGTCGCCCTTCGCCGTTCTCCATGCGTGCCACCACGAAGAAGGGATCGAGGGGAATGAACAGGCCGTATTCCTCGCCCTCGGCGCGGAACTGGATCAGCATCTCGTAGAGATCGCTCTCCTCGTCGTCGTCATCGGGGTCGATTTCGTCGTCGAGCTCTTCGGGATCGGGCTCTTCCAGTTCACCGCTCACGGTGAGGGTCACAGCCGACCGCACCAGGGTGAGGTCGTGCTCCTGCAGCACCACGTCCGCCACCGAAAGGATTGGCTCGGCGCCGCTGAGCTCATCGATCACCTCGTCGTCGCCGTCATCATCGGCGGCGATCTTCACCAGGCACACCGGGGTATCCACCGGGGTGAGCAGGGCGTAGTCGTGGCCGTCGAGCGGGATCAGCTGCTCGAGGAAGCAGAGCAACTGACGCCCTTCGCTGTCGCGCACCAGCACGGTGGGCACATCGCCGGCACCGTTGGCGCTGGGACCGTCTGAGCTCATGGGTGGTTCCTTGGTGTCTTCAGGATGCCTGGGCGTCGGCCCCTGAGCCAATGGATGGGGCCTGCGCGTGCACCGGCGCCGGTTCAGGACCCTCCTGCAGCCATTGCTCCAGAAGTAGGGCTGCGGCAGCGCTGTCGAGAGCGCCGCTGCGGTCGCCGTGGAGGCCATGGCGCTCCGCGGCAGACCAGCTGCTGGCGTACTCATTCACCAGGGCCAGAGGCAGCTCCAGGTGGCGGGCCAGCCGTTCGCCGTAGCGACGGCAGTGCTCGGCCTGTTCGGTGGGTTGTTGCTGCGCGTCCAGGGGCAGGCCAACCACTAACGCCGTGATCCGCCGCTGGCTCACCAGCTGGCGCAGGTGCTCCAGGTCGGCGGGATAGCGGCCGCGCCGCAAAGCCGGAAGGGGTGTCACCGTGAGGCCGAGAGGGTCGCAGCCGGCCAGTCCGATGCGTTTGCGGCCCACATCCAGGGCCAGGACGGAGCGTGGTGCTGGCCGGTTCAAGGCCGGCCGAGGGGGGTCGGGATCGGGCGCTGGCCGGGTTGCAGCCGCCCCAGCATGGATTCGAGCCGTTGGGCCATCTGGGTGCTGTGCTGGGGTGCGTGACGTCGCCACACGCTGCGGGCCATCACCACCTCTTCACCTTCCGGGGCCATGCCGAGGCTCTGCAGCCAGCTGCTGCGCTCGCCATCGAGCACATCGCTGCGCACCAGCAGCTGATCGGCGCCGGCGGCGCTGCGCTCCAGGAGCAGCTGCAGCGGCCCCCCTTGCAGGTGTTGCCAGCCAGGATGCACGCTCAGTTCCAGTTCAGGCAGCCCCCGGTTGCCGGGACGAAGGCGCCGGGCACCGGCAACAGCCTGCTGGCGGGTGCAGTCGAACAGCATCAGGCTCGGCTGTTCGCTTTGATCGAGCAGATCCTCGACGCGGCGATCGAGCAGTTGGCGCAGCTGCGCCGGCAGCGCGGCCTGCTCGAGAAGCCACATGGCTGGAGCCGTGCGGCGGTTGAGCGGTCGCAGTTGCAGGTCGCTCGGTAGGGCGCGCTGCTCGGGTTCTGATGGGGGTTCCCAGCGCCAGAGGGTTTCACGGCGCAGGGGCTGGAAGCCTTGTTGGCGCAGCAGGGCGAGGCGATCGCTGTCGGTGGTGGCGGCCGTGGCGATCCAACTGGCGGCGCCGCGGCTGCGCTGGATCGCTTCGCGGATCAGTGCTGCTTCGATGGCCATGCGGCCCGCTTCTCCGGCCGCCAGGCTCGCTTCGCTGCTGCGCAGTTGCAGCAGCTGCCAACAGCTGCCGCTGCGGTTGAGCCGCTGGCTGAGCAGCAGGCCCAAGGGGTGCTGGGGTTCTCGGTAGGCCAGCAGCACATCAGGCACCAGCGGCGGCCTGGCGGTGAGGCTGTTCAGCAGGCGATCCGGCCCCTGCAGCAACACTGCCCGCTGCAGCAGCGGCAGGAGATCCACGAAGCAAGGGTCCTGCAGCAGCGGCAGGTGCCATCCGCGCAGGGGGACAACGTGCAGGCACTGGGCCTGAGCGGGTCGCTGGGCTGGTGCAGCTGAAGACACGGCGCTCGGCCTGATAGGCCCTCAGCCCATGTTATGGGCGCACCAGCACCAAAGGAGTGCGCTCGTTGGCATTGCCGGCGGGGTTGGGCTTGAGGGCCCGCATCAGCAGTGCTTCGTCGCAACCGGGGCTGGAGGCCAGCACCTTCACCCGGCCCAGATCGTTTACATCCACCACCGCTACGCCCACGCCCAGCTCGAGAGCCAGCTGCCGGCACACCGCCGCACTGTCGGTGGGCCCCAGCACGATCGTTTGGTCGTAGGGCGGTGTGGTGCCCGTCACGTCGTCGATCAGGCGGGCCTGCTCACCAGCCAGGCGATAGAACCAGCCCTTCGAGCCCACCAGCTTCAAGGCTGTGCCCAGCAGCCAGGCGCAGAGCACCCGGGCCGGCCCGACGTTGTCGATCAAGGTTTGCAGCCCGCAGGCGGTGGCCAGGGAGCTGGTGGGGTGGAACACCCGGCACAGCAGCCGAGCCAGCGAGGAGGGCTGCAAATTGGCGGGGTGGTTGTAGCGCCCTTGCATCACCGCCAAAGGCGTCTCGCCGATGGTGAGCACGTCGCCGGGCTGGAGCACCGCTCCGGCGTAATGGCGCAGCACCTCGGCGGGATCGTCGAGCGTGCCGAGCAGATGGGTGCGGATTGGCAACACCGAGCAGCGATCACCGCTGCGCCAACGGGCGGTGTCGGGTTGGGCCGCTGCCGGACGGCGCAGGGGAATCAGTACGCCATCGCGCTTCTGCAGCCGGCCAAAGGGGCCGTAATTGGTCCAGAGAATCTCCAGCCAGAGGGTGTCCACCAGCTTGCGCAGATCGCTGCCGGCCGGCGCGTTGATGCTGATGCGCACCTCGGCTTGGGTGCTTTTGTGGCCCTTCACGATGTAAGCGAACCAGTAGCCATCGGCCCTGGCCTCTTCATCGGGATGTTGGGGGGTGAGCGTTGTGTTCAGCTCAAGCCCTTGCAGATCACCGCGGCCCAGCAGGGTGGGGCGGAGTTCGATCTCCGGCACGAACACCTCCATGCGGGCATGGGGGTTGGTGATTGCGATCGTGCCCTTCACCTCGAGGCGCTCGTCACCCTTGCGCTTCACGCTCCAGTTGCCGCTGCTCAAGCGCAGGGGGGATGCGGGCCGTAGCCGGTGGCGCGCCTCCAGCCAGAGCAGGGCGAGCCCGAAGACCAGGGCCGCAATCAACAACACAGCGAGCAGAGGGTGCAAAGCCGGCGCTTTGAGTTCTGCGGGAGCGTAGAGCTTGCAGCTGGAAATGCCGCCTAGCGTGGCGTCATCTCCACGGGAGGCCCGTGATGCGTAAGACCTTCGTTCTTGATACGAATGTGTTGCTGCACGACCCCCAGGCGCTCACCCGCTTTGAAGACAACGCGGTGGTGATCCCGATCGAGGTGGTGGAGGAGATCGACCGCTTCAAACGCGATCCCTCGGAGAAAGGCCGTAACGCTCGCCAGATTTCGCGGCTGCTGGATGCCCTGCGGGAGAAGGGCAACCTGGCTGATGGGGTGCCGATCGATGACGGCAGCGGCGGCACCCTCCAGGTGGTGTTTTGCCGCAGCGAAACCCTGGCCCAGCTGCCGCCCGAGCTCAAGGGCGGCAACGGCGACAACAACATCCTGGCGGTGGCCCTGGAGCAGCTGCGCTCCGGCCTGATTAGCGATCAGCCGCCGGTGGTGCTCGTCACCAAAGACACCAACCTGCGCATCAAGGCTGATGCCGTGGGCCTCACGGCGCAGGACTACACCACCGACAAGGTCGACATCGCCGACCTCTACCCCGGGGTGTGCGAGTTGATGGCGAGTGCCACAGCGATGGAGCAGCTCAAAAGCGAGGGCGGCCTGGCCCTGGCGGTGCTGCCCGCCGCGACGGGCGTGACGCTCCAAGCCAATGAAGGCGTCACGCTGGTGGATCAGGCCCAGCCCAACCACACGCTCCTGGCCCGCTTCGATGCCGCGAGCCAGCGCCTGCTGCCCCTGCAGCGCGCCGGCAAGGTGCGGCTCGGCAAGGTGACTGCCCGCAACCGCGAGCAAACCTTCGCTCTCGATCTGCTGCTGGATCCTGCGGTGCAGCTGCTCACCCTGGTGGGCAAGGCCGGTACCGGTAAAACGCTGCTCGCCCTAGCGGCGGGCCTGCACCAGGTGGCCGATGAACATCTCTATGAGCGCCTGCTGGTGACTCGCCCGGTGATCTCTCTGGGCAAGGAGATCGGTTTTCTGCCGGGGAGCCTCGAGGAAAAGATGGGCCCTTGGATGCAGCCGATCATCGACAACCTCGACTTCCTGCTGGGCGGCGCCGATGCCGATGAGGGCCGTGGCGCTTCCCGGGGAGGATCAGCGGCAGGCCGCCCCGGTGCCCAGCGCGGCAACCGCAGCAACTGGACCGACCTCAAGGGCATGGGCCTGCTGGAGGTGGAGGCGATCAGCTACATCCGCGGCCGCTCGATCCCGAGGCAATTCATGGTGGTGGATGAGGCTCAGAACCTCACACCCCATGAGGTGAAAACGATCGTGACCCGCGTGGGCGAGGGCACCAAGATCGTGTTCACTGGCGACCCCTATCAAATCGACAATCCCTACGTGGATGCCGAGAGCAACGGTCTCACCTGGCTGGTGGAGCGCTTCAAGGGGCAGCAGCTAGCCGGCCACGTGACCCTGATCCGCGGCGAGCGCAGCGAACTGGCGGAGCTGGCGGCGAACCTGCTTTGAGCAGGGCTAAACCATCCGCTCTGGCCGCACCCACTGATCAAACTCCTCGCCGCTGATCTCACCGAGCACGAGGGCGGCTTCCCGCAGGCTGAGGCCGTGCTTGTGGGCGTGCTTGGCGATTCCGCTGGCGCGGTCGTAGCCGATGGCTGGGGTGAGGGCGGTGACGAGCATCAGGCTCTGGTTGAGCAGGCGCTCGATTCGTTGTTCGTTGGCGCGCAAGCCCTCGATGCAGTGCTCGCGGAAGCTGCTGCAGGCGCCGGCGAGGAGCTCGATGCTCTCGAGCACGTTGTGGGCGATCAGGGGCTTGAACACATTGAGCTCGAAGTTGCCCTGGCTGGCGGCCATCTGCACGGCGGTGTTGTTGCCCATCACCTGCACGGCCACCATCGTGAGGCTCTCGCACTGGGTGGGGTTCACCTTGCCGGGCATGATCGAGCTGCCCGGTTCGTTTTCGGGGAGCACAAGTTCACCCAGGCCGCAGCGGGGGCCGCTGCCCAGCCAGCGGATGTCGTTGGCGATTTTCATCAGGCTGCCCGCTAGCACCGTGAGGGCGCCATGGGCGGCGGCTAAGGCCTCATGGCCGGCCAGGGCCTGGAATTTGTTGGGAGCGCTGCTGAAGGCGGTGCCGAGCCGTTCGCTCAGCCGGGCCGCCACGGCCTCGCCGAAGCCTTTGGGCGCATTGAGCCCGGTGCCCACGGCTGTGCCGCCGATCGCCAGCTCGTGCACCCGCGGCAAGCTCAGCCGGATCGCCTCCAGCGCGAGCTGGAGCTGGGCCACATAGCCGCCGAATTCCTGCCCGAGGCTCAAGGGCACCGCATCCTGCAGGTGGGTGCGGCCGATCTTCACCAGGCCCGCGTAGCTGGTGGCTTTGGCCTGGAGCGCCGCGGCCAACTGCTCCACGGCGGGCAGCAGGGTGTTCTCCAGCTCGAGCACCACAGCGATGTGCATCGCCGCCGGGAAGGTGTCGTTGCTCGATTGGCTGAGGTTCACATGGTCGTTGGGGTGCACGGGGCTTTTGCTGCCCAGCTCCCCGCCGAGGGCCTCGATCGCGCGGTTGGCGATCACCTCGTTGGCGTTCATGTTGCTCTGGGTGCCGGAGCCCGTCTGCCACACCTTCAGCGGAAACTCCCCATCCAGCTCGCCGCGGGCCACCTGCTCGGCCGCCGCCACGATCGCGGCGCAGAGCCCCGCGTCGAGCTTGCCCAGATCGCGGTTGGCTTCAGCGCAGGCCGCCTTCAGCTGGCCGAAGGCATGCACGATCGCCAGCGGCATGCGCTGGCCGAAGGGGAAGTTGGTGATCGAGCGCTGGGTCTGAGCCCCCCAGTAGTGCTCGGCGGGCACCGCGATGGCGCCCATGCTGTCGGTTTCCTGGCGCGTGCTCATCGGGAGGCCACGATCTCGCTGTTGAGTTCGTTCACCTCGCGGCTGAGGCTGAGCTTTACATCGCCTTGTGGTTTGAGGCCCGTCACATCGGTGAGGGCGGCATTGATCGCATCGATGCTCACCGGGCCGGCCTCGTCCAGCACTGGTTTGCCCTCGGTGTTGAACACCACCACCTGGGGGATCACCCCTTTCCAATAAGACGCGGGATCGGTGGGGCCGTGGGTGTCGCGGTTCTGGATCGGGTCGGTGGAGAGCAGGATCAGCTCCACGCTGCGGCCCCAGAGGCGCTGCAGTTCGTTGAACACCACGGCGTACTGCTTGCTGGCGGCGCTGTCGTCGAGGAAGAAGCCCAGCACGATCGGCCGGTGTTCGGCCATGGCATCCGCCAGGGTGCTGCGGGGCGGCACCAGGGAGCCGTTGCCGGCGTAGAGGGCGTAGATGTTGCCGTCGTAGCTGTTGGTGTCGCGCGCGGCCTCAGCCGCACTGGGAGCCAGGCCCAGGGCCAGCAGTGCGGAGAGGACCAGGGCTGCCAAAGGTTTCAGCAACTGGGCCAGGAGGCCGGGCATCAAGACGACGGTGAGAGTGAGGCCATTGTGACCTTCGAGGTTGATCCCCTGGCGATGGGCTCTCAGCTGCGGCTGATGCTGCGGCCCATGCCTTGGAGCACGCCTTTGCCCACCAGGCCGATGGCTCGGCCGATCACCTGGGTGAGCACCACCACCACCAGATCACCGAGCCTGCGGATGACGCTTTGCAATTGCGGAGCCAGCGCATCGCGGGCTTCCAGGCTCAGGGTGATCAGCTGCTGGCCCCAGCTCAGCTGCCGCAGCTCGCTGTCGCGCGGTTCGGTGAGCAGCTGGGGGGTGATCGCACCGTTTTGGATGCCGTACAGAAGTCGGCGGCTTTCGTAGAGCTGCACCGGCCGCTCAAACAAATTCCCCCAGCGCTGCTGAGAGTTGAGCTGGTTGCGCAGGCGCTCCAGGTTGCGGGTGGCGAGCAGATCGGGCCTGAGCAGATAGCGGCGTAGTTCCGGCCAGGTGCTGCAGCAGCTGAGGATCTCGGCGCTGATCAGTTCAGCGCTGCGGATTAGCCAGTTGCCGATCAGCAGCTCGAGGTGGAGGAGAGCCTGGGGCTCATCCGGCGCCAACAAACGGCCTTCCACCAGCAGGGGCTGGGCCTGTACGAGGGCCGCCAGCATCGGCAGGGCCAGGGGCAGATCGGGATCGATGGCGTTGAGCTCGCTGGCGCCGCTGAGGCTTTCGGCCACGGGTAGCAGTCCGCCCTGCTGAGGTAGCTGCACGTATTCCCCGGCCATGCTTCGCAGGGAGAGGCGACGCAGTTCTGGCTGCTGCTGCAACCAGCGCTGCTCCAGTTCATCGCCGCGCAGCTGCTCGTGGCGCAGGCGGGTGATCAAGAGATCGAGCTGGCTGATCAGGGCCAGGAGCAGATCACGGCGGTGATCGGGGTTGAGCCCATCGAGAGCTAGCAGTTGCCCGCTGCTGTTCGACACCCCGCTCTCGATGGCGGCTGTCAGCCGCAGCTGAATCGCTTGCCACACCCCTTCGGCGGTGCGCTGGCGCACCGTGATCGCGGTGCTGCTGGGGGTGGGCTGGCTGGGAGCGCTTGCGGCTTGGGGGAAGGCCATGCTGATTGGCCCCCACAGCCAGAGCAGCATGCGACGAGCCGCGGCCAGCTCCCGCAGCCGTCCGTGCAGCAGCAGCCGGGTGAGGCCACCGCAGCCCTGCTGGAGCCAGTGGTGGCAGCGCCGCTGCTCGGCCTCGATCTGGCTGAGGCCGGAGCGCAGCAGCCACTGGCCCAGGCCGATCGCTTCCGGTTCGGCCAGCTCGGCTGCCAGGGGGCGCAGTTCCACCACCCGGCCACCGGCTAGCAGGGTGCTCACGGCTGCGGGGATCTCCGCAGGTTCGGCCTGCTGCAGCAGGCCTTCGCAGGGCAGTTGCAGCAGTTGATCGCTGCTGTAAGCGCACTCGCCAGGAACCAGCAGCAGCAGCGGTGCGGGCTGCCAGCGATCGCGCAGCTGATGCAGTTCGCGCTGCAGCGTGGCCAGCGGCAGATTCCCCGCGGCACTCCAGATCACCAGGCGCACGCTGCCGCTCAGGCCTTCGCTGTCTGTGGCCGCCTTGAACTCGGGTTCGAGCAGCCGCACCAGGCCTTCGCGGAGCAGCGGCTCGGCCAGGATCAGCAGTTGGGGTGCAGCCTTGGCCTCGGGCACGTGCGCCAGCTGATGCAATCTGGCGCGCACGTTAACGGGCCTGGAGAGGCTTTCCAGGTCAGCGGGGGCGACCGCTCAGATGCAGGGTGTAGCTCTCAATCGAGAAACCGGTGTGCTCCTCGATCTGACGGAGCAGATCAGGGGGGAGTTCCACATCCAGGTCCTGAATGGCTCCGGTGTTGAGGCAGGTGAGGTGGCTGTGGGGGTCGCTGCGGTAGCCGTAAAGCCGGCCGCTAGCTCGATCCAGACACTCGATCACCCCAGCGCTTTGCAGGGCTTCGAGGTTCTGATACACCGAGGTATGGCCAATGTTGCGGCCACGGGCATTCAGCTTTTCGAAGATGTCGCGAGCGCTGAGGTGATCTTTCACATCCCAGAGCAGTTCCAGCACCATGCGCCGCTGGCGCGACAGGCGCATGCCCAGATCGCGGCAGCGGCCAATGGCAGCGTCTAGACCGCCAGCGGCAACCTGCTCAAGGGCATCAGTGGTGGGTGTCACCGCCAAAACAGGCGTGTGTGGCTTATCCCGTTATAGAACCCGTAGGCGAAGTGAGTGCGTCTTGTAAGCGTTCCGGGCCAATTGCTTGCAACGCCTCCGCCAGATCCACGGTGCCGTCGTAGAGGGCGCGGCCCACGATCACGCCTTCCACTCCCAGTGGCGCGATCGATAGCAACGACAGGATGTCTTCCAGGGTGCCGATGCCGCCGGAGGCGATCACGGGGATGGAGCTGGCTTCGGCCATGGCCCGCAGCGCCTCGAGGTTGGGGCCCGCCAGGGTGCCGTCGGTGGCGATATCGGTGCTGATGATCGCGGCGACGCCGCAGCCTTCAAAGCTCTTGGCCAGATCGGTGGCCTTCACGGTGCTGGTTTCGATCCAGCCGCGGGTGGCCACCAGGCCGTCTTTGGCATCGATGCCAACCACCACCTTGCCGGGATGGCGCGAGGCCAGCTCCTTCACCAGCTCGGGCTTCTCGATCGCCACGGTGCCGAGGATCACGCGATCTAGGCCGCAGGCCAGCAGTTCTTCAGCCCGCTCGGCGCTGCGCACACCTCCGCCGAGCTGCACCGGAATCGAAAGGGCTGCAGTGATCGCCTTGACGGCCTGATCGTTGATCGGTTGGCCGGTTTTGGCGCCATCGAGGTCCACCAGGTGCAGTCGCTGGGCGCCCTGGCGCTGCCAGTCGAGGGCCTGGGCCACCGGGTCGTCGTTGAAGCGGGTCACCTGCTCGTAGTCGCCTTGGTGCAGGCGCACGCAGTGGCCGTCGAGCAGGTCGATGGCGGGGATGATCTGCATGACGGCCGGCCGGCTCAACGACTGCCAGCCAGGCTGCCAGAGGCCCCGATCCTTCAGGTGGCGGAGGGGCACCAGAAGTCGGCACTGGCGATCGAGCACAGCTTCCAGTCGAGCTGCCCGGTCGGCTCCTTTGCCCTGCTCCCCTAACAGCTGGAAGTGGCGGTAGCCATGGGTGAGGCCGAGGCTGGCGGGTTGAGCCGTCCAGCGCTGGGGCAGCTTCATGGCAGCTGGGCGGCCAGGCCGTAGGGCTCCGCGTCGGCGGGATCGCTGATGCCCAGCTCCTGGCGCCATTGGCTCACGGGTTTCTCCCAGCCCTCTTCCCAGCGGGCCGCCGCCACACAGCTGGCTTGGCGAGCGATGGCGTGGCCATGGCTCACCGCAGAGCTGATCGCTTCAAAGCGCTCGATCTGAAGGCGGAAGCTGGCCAGTTGTCCGGCGCTGGTGAGCAGCACGTAGGCGGGAAAGCCGATCTGGGCGGCCGTCACCGCCAGCACCCCGCTCTCGCCGGCCGCTGCTGTGCCAAAACCGCACACCACGTGGTGAATGTCGTGGGTGGTGGCGATGCGTTGCGTCAGCCATTGGGCTTCGCTGGTGGTGGGCCGCGGACGGAAAAACTCCGGGTCGTAGCCGAGGCTGGTGATCAGGCGGGCATAGCGGCCCCCGAGGGTTTCCGGCGGCAGCTGAGCCAGATGCTCGATGTCGGGCTGCAAGGGTGGATAGCGCTCCTCCATCAGCTCCGCCCCGCCGGGGAGGGCCCGGAAGCGCCGCACGCAGTCGGCCATCTGGGGGCTGTCCAGGAAGCTGTCCACCAGGTCGGCCACGCTGCTCAGATCGCCACCGCTGCGGCCGATCGCCGCCAGCAGCTTGAGGTTGTTGAGCGCCCGCAGGACCTCTTGAAACCGTCCCATCCAGCCATCTGCCCGCTGGCACCCAGTGTGGGGCGGCAAGGCTTTGAATGGCCGCCTGTTTGTACGGCTCCGGCGTGAAGATCCTCGTGATGGGCGGCACCCGCTTCGTGGGCAAGCCCCTGGTGGCGCAGCTGCTCTCCGAGGGCCATGACCTCACCCTGTTCACCCGCGGCAAGAACCCTGTGCCCGCCGGTGTGGAGCACCTCTGCGGCGACCGCATCACCCCTGAAGGTCTGGCGGCCCTGCAGGGCCGCAGCTTCGATGTGATCGTCGACAGCTCAGGGCGCAGCCTCGACGACAGCCGCGCCGTGATCGAGCGCACCGGTGCACCGAGCCACCGCTTTCTCTATGTGAGCTCTGCCGGCGTCTACGCCGACAGCGAGCTCTGGCCCCTCACGGAAGATTCCCCCACCGATCCTCAGAGCCGCCACAGCGGCAAGCTCGACACCGAGGCCTGGCTCAGCGCCGAGAAGATTCCCTTCACCAGCTTCCGCCCCACCTACATCGTGGGTGCCGGCAACTACAACCCTGTCGAGAGCTGGTTCTTCGACCGGATCGTGCACGACCGGCCGGTGCCGCTGCCTGGTGATGGCACCACGATCACGCAGCTGGGCCACGTGAATGATCTGGCCACGGCGATGGCCCTGAGCCTCGGTGTGGATGCCGCTGCCAACCGCATCTACAACTGCAGCAGCGTGCAGGGCATCACCTTCCGGGGGCTGGTGACGGCTGCCGCTCGCGCCTGCGGCAAAGATCCGGAGTCGGTGGAGATCCGCAGCTTTGATCCCTCTGGGCTCGACAAGAAAGCCCGCAAAGCTTTCCCGCTGCGGATGGCCCACTTCCTCACCGATGTGACCCGCGTGCAGCGCGAGCTCGCCTGGACCCCGGCCTACAGCGTGGAAGCAGCCATGGCCGACAGCTACACCAACGACTACGCCGGCCGCATGCCCACCAGCCCTGACTTCAGCGGCGACGAGGCCCTCATCGGCTGAGCCGGATCAGGCCTTGCGCAGGTAGCCCCAGGCGGAGCTGAGCGCCAGCAGCAGCGAGGGCCAGAACAGCCAAAACCCAACCCCATGCAGCGCCCCGACCACTGCGGCGGGGCCCCAGCCCTGGGGCCAGAGCAGCAGCAATAGCGAAAGGAACTGCAGGATCGTTTTGGCCTTGCCGCTCCAGGATGCGGGCCCGCCGCTGCCCTGTCCTGCCCGCCAGCCGGAGATCAGCAGTTCGCGGGCCAGCAGCAGCCAGATCGCCCACAGGGGCAGGCTGCCGGCGGCGCCAAGCCAGAGCAGCGGCGCCAGGATCAGGATCTTGTCGGTGAGGGGATCAAGGCGAGCCCCCCATACCGAGCCGCCGCCGGCGCGCCGCGCCAGCCAGCCATCCGCCGCATCGCTAAAGCCGCCCAGCAGTAGCAGCCACCAGGCCAGGGCGTTCCAGCCTGCGGCCAGGGCCACGATCAGCGGCAGGCCGATCACAGCGCGGCCCACCGTGAGGCCATCCGCCAGGCGGCGGCATTGAGCTGCGTTCATGGCGGGTCACAATGGCGCCAGTCCCGAGCCTGCCATGGTCGTTGAACGCCGCGTTTCCGAAGTGATGACCACCCCGGTGCGCAGTGTCTCCACCACCACGCCGCTGCAGGAGGCGGTGCAGTTGATGAGTGAGCACCACATCAGTGGTCTGGCTGTGGTGGATGAGGCCGGTGCCCTGGTGGGTGAACTCACCGAGCAAGACCTGATGGTGCGTGAGAGCGGATTTGATGCCGGCCCTTACGTGATGCTCCTCGATGCGGTGATCTACCTGCGCAATCCCCTCAACTGGGATAAGGAAGTGCACCAGGTGCTCGGCAGCACCGTGGGTGAGGTGATGAGCAAGAACCCTCACCACTGCAGCCCCGAGATCCAGCTGCCGGCGGCTGCCCGCCAGCTGCATGACCGCAGCACCCAGCGCTTGTTTGTGTTGGATGCCGCCAACAAGCCTGTGGGTGTGCTCACCCGCGGTGATGTGGTGCGCGCCCTGGCCAGCGCCTAAGGCAGCGGCGGAGGAGGCTGAACCGGCGGTAGCAAAGGCGGTGGCGGCGGAGCACCTTGCGGTGCGGTGCCGGGCTGCTGATTGACGCCGGGGTTGAGCGCATCGGCCTGGGGCTGATCTGGCACCAACGCCGGATCCGCCGAGGTGGCTTCCGGATCGGCGGGCAGCTCCATCCCCTCCTGCAGCAGCAGCGGGGGCGGTAGGTCGGGCGCCAGGGGTGCGGTGTCTTCGCCGGTGGCGGCTGCTTCACTGTCTTGGAGCAGCCGTAGCGCCATCGGGTCGGCGGTGATGGGCGGTTCGCGCAAGGGTGATTGCAGGCCTTCGCGCTTGGGAGAGCGCTGGCCCTTCGGCTCCCAGATCAGCCGTGCCAGCGGTTCAACCCCTTGTTCCATCAGCCGGTTGAAGCCAGCCAACGCCCGATCGAGGATTTGCGTTCCCAGCGACTGGCCGCATTCGAGCGGATTGCCGCAGCTGCGGTTGCTGGTGCGCCTGGCAATTGAGTCGATCAGGTTGCCCTGCAGGGGCACGGCGCGCTGGCTCAGCCGCAGCAGGTAGGGCACATGCACAAAGCTGGTGGCACCGCCGCTGATCCAGTTGGCGTCGTCCTGGGTGAACCCTTTCACGCCGGGGATGATCAGGCGGCTCTTGGAGGCGTGGTCAGGGAGGTAGGCGGCCCGCAGCCCCCGTCTGCGGGCCAGGGATTTGGTTTGTTCCAGGGTGAGCCCATCGCGGCTCATCAACACCTCCAGGCGACCATCGGGACGCAGCCCCATCACCATGCGGATGCGGGGCAGGTAGTAGCGGATCTGTTGCCCCATCGAGATGCTGTAGGCGCCGCGGTAGCTGGCGGGCGGGCTCTCGAGGTCGTTGTAAACGCTGTGCAGGCCGCCGATGAAGCTGTCGTAGAGGGCAGCGCGCTCCGGGGTGAGTTCGCCGTAGCCGAAATCTACCTGCCCGTTGTGGCGGATGCCGATAAAGGCCCGTTGGCGCGCGGCGGTGCGGTTGCGGCCGCGCCACACCCGCGCGCCGAGCTTGATGTCGCCGAGCGGAACGGTGATCTCCTGCCCGTTGTCATTCACATGGCGCTCGTACATCGGCCCCGACACGTAGGCCAGGGCAGCGCTGTCTTCAAAGGCGTCTTGCTCCCGGTCCCAACCCTCCAGCAGATCGAGCTGCACTTGCCGGGGGTCGAAGTCGAGGGCGTAGACCTCGTCGTTGGGGAGATACCGGAAGGCTTCACCGCTGGCGGCCGGCTGCGTGAGCTCCGCGGCGGGCGGTGCCTCGGGCAGTGGCGGCGCGATCGCCACGAGGAAGGCCAGCCCTGCCAGCGGCACGCCGATGGTGAGCCAGCGCTTGCGTTGCCACTGGGGCCGCGGGTCCTTGCGATGGGCGGCTGGTTGTGGCGGGGAAGCGGTATCCAGGTGCGGCAGGCAGCCCTTGCTGCAAATCTACGGGCCGCCACCGGAGCAGCCCTCAGGGCACGGCCAACACGTGCTGGTCGGCGATCACCCAGCGCTGGTACTCCGCCGAAACGGCATAGCCGCCAGTGAGGTGGCCGAAGGACGGCAGCAGCAGTTGGCGGGTGTTGCGGTGCAGCGCAAAACAAGGCAAGCGCAACCGATCACCTCCCTGCCCGAGCACCGCCACCGGGTGCACATGGCCCGCCACATTCAGAAGGTCTGGCTCGCGGGGCGTGCAAGGTTCATGGCTCAGCCAGAGGTTGCCGCAGCGCTGGGGTGGCCCCGCGCTCAGCCCCTCCAGCCAGCTCCCTTGATCGTGGTTGCCTCCGATCAGCTCCAACGGGCAGCCCAGCAGCTCGGGTAGGGCTCGGATCTTGGCGCGCAGCTCCCCAGTCAGCCCCACGCGGCTGTGGATCAGATCGCCCAGCACCACCACTCGCTGCGGTTGCAGCTGCGCCGCCAGATCGAGCAGCAGATTCAGCGTGCTCAGATCACCATCGCTGGGTAGGGGGATGCCGCTGGCCTGAAAGCTCTCGGCTTTGCCCAGATGCAGATCGGCCACCAGCAGCACACCGATGTCGGCCTGCCACAGGGCCCGCTGCGGCAGCAGCTCCAAGCAGCTGCCTTGCCAGGTGAGGCTGGCGCTCCCACTCGCTGCTGCGACCTGCCTCAACGTTGGCCCATCACCAGCTGATAAGCCGTCCGCTGCTGGGTGGCGGCGATGGTGGCCTGCACCTGGGGGAAGGGGCTGAGGTCGATCTGGGGGAAGAAGATCGGCAGATAGGCGAGGTAGGCGTTCACGGCACAGTCGGCCACGCTCCAGGCGCCGCCCATCAGCGGGCCTTCGCCGAGTTTGCGATCGAGCACCTCCATCAGCCGCGGGAATTCGCGTTCGCGGTTGGAGGGCACAAACAGCGCTGTGGCCAGGGTGGCGTTGGCGAACAGCACCCACTGCTGGGCCAGCCCCCGCTCGGCAGCGGTTTGGCATTCGCCGCCGTAGCGCTCGGCCAGATACAGAAGAATCGCGCCGCTTTCAAACAGCTGCAGGCGGCCGCCGGGCAGGGCCGAATCCTCATCCACCAGCGCCGGCACCTTGCCGAAGGGGTTGATCGATGTGAACGGTTCCTGCCGGTGTTCGCCCGCCTCCATGTCGAGCAGCTGCCAGGTGTAGGGAATCCCCTTCTCCTCCATGTACCAACGCGGCATGGAGGCCCGGCTGCGGGCACCGCCGTAGAGGGTGAGGGCCATGGACGCGATCAAGCAGAAGCGGGCTGCTCAGTATCGGGCCGGGCGGCCGCTGCTGAAGGCTGCCGCTGGCCCTTTCCAGCACCCGGAGCTCAGCCGCTTCACGTGGCGCACCTGCCGTGCGCGCCCCACGTACACCCAAACCGCCTCTCCGCTGTTCAAGCGGTGAAGCTCGCGTTGGTAGAGGCGCGGTGCCCCCTCAAATCGATCGAGCTGCTCGAGCAGCGCAGCATTCACCCGGTAGAGCTCGCCCTCGATCGCGCTGCCTGGCTCGCTGCAGGCGATGGCCATGGGAAAGGGGCCCAGGTCGTAGAGCGCCAGGCCATCGAGGCGCGTGCGGCCAACCCAGGCGGCCTGCTGCAGCTGCCCATGGTTGGCCATGCCGCGCTTGAGGCTGCCGTACACGAACAGCAAGGGGTCAGAATCGGCGCCGTTGCCGGACAGCTCCATGACGATTGCCCTCCTGATTGCGCTGGCCGGTTCGCTGGGCCTGATGGCTGTGATTGTGCGCCGGCTCGAGCGTTCCTGAGCTCTGCTGATCGCGCGGGCAGAGGATGTCGATCACGGCATCGGCATTCACGGTGCGGATCACGCCCGTGCCGATGCAGGCAATCTGAAACAGCGAGTTGGCGTTGCAGCGCTCCCCCCTCGGCGTTTGATATTCAGGGGGGAGAAGAAACCTAATTCCCAATTACCGGGCCGTTTGTCTGCACTTATTCCTGCTCCGTGACTCAAGTATTGGCAGTACTTTCAGCTCATGATCTTATCTTTTGACTCTGGAGTTAATTTTCTGCTTTTTCACTGGAGCGCCACCATCGGTATGGTGAAGCTCGGTTTGCTACGGCGTTTTATGGTCTGACAATATAGGCTTTACATAATCAGATCTGCATGGTAATTGCCTTTGTCAGAGCCTGCTGTACTTGGATGGTGCTTGTTCTTGTTGTTTTGCTGCGGCATCAACTGGCTTAATTATTGTTCTTTAATTTAAGTTCATCACCTTGGCTTCGCTGCTTACACTAGGTCGGGAGTCGGTTAGTTGGTTATGTCCTCGTCCAAAGCGGGTCTGTGATCCTTAGGAGCAGCCGGTAACCATCACTAGTAAATATCTCACCTGCTACGGACCGCGGACCTACTTCAAGCACTTCGGGTATCGTTGGGGTATTGTCGATAAGTTTGAGATAGTCGCATTTCACCCTCAGAGTGATCCAGCTGATGGAGCAGCACTGTGCTCAACCTTAAAGCTATCCTTGAATCCTGGAGATAGCTCTACTGTCATCCACGGCCATCGGGCACGGGCCAAGTTCGTAGAGACACAGTGATAGTTTGAGACTTTACCCGGCCTAGACCTCTGCTCGTGTCCGTTGGTGGCGCGTCAGGCATCGCTTGAGAATTCTATAGACGAATACAAGGTGTGCAAAACTGTCTACACACAGTAATATGGCAGCCTCTTTGTTTCTACCAGTGGCGCCAGGCGCCACATTGATCGCTGAGTCTATATATTAGTGCGAATGGTCTTGTTTTACTTGTGGTGTATGGGCACTACATGATGCCCATTTTCGAGTCCTGCATTTCTTCGTTCTTCAAGTCGTTGCGCCAAATAGCCAGCCTTAGTCTTGTCATTGAGAGATATTGAAAGTTTCTCTGCACTGAGCTCATCTTTTACTTGTTTTAAAAATTGTAATGATTCAAGGCTCTCTCTGAATTCTGCCTAGCATAGATTTGCACCCTGCTGCTCGAGGTTTTGGTCTTAGACCCTTGACCACCTCTCGTTCCTCGTGACAGTAGCTAACCATTCATACGATGAAATTCAACAGAACATTCGTTGGTCTTCTTGGCCTGAGCGCAGTTGTAGGTCAGCTAACGACGCTTCCATCAGTTGCATCCTCGCCGATGCCGAATGTCCCATGCCCCGAGTTTGTTAGTGGTATTAAGCCCCTTAAAATAGGTTTTAAGTGGACTGAAGGTCCCGCTTGGGATCCACAGGCGAATCGATGGATCTTCAGTGATCTTATGGGAGAGACTGAGTATGGAATTACACCAACCGGTACTCTCACAAGTCTTAGAGCGCCAGCTGGCTATCCTAATGGACATGCACTTCTGCCCAGCGGCAATTTCGTGGTTGCACAGCACGATCGTACCCTTGGCACAGTCAACGGTGATGGCTCCGGATATAAAGTGATTGCAAGTACCTTTCAAGGTAAAAAGCTGAATAGCCCGAATGATGTGGTTGTTTCTAAGACAGGTGATATTTATTTTACTGACCCAACCTTTGGACTAGAAGGCTATGGTCCCGTCAAGGCCAAACCTGATCTCTCCTTTAAAGGTATTTATCGTGTTCGTGACGGCAAGCTTGAACTAGTAAATGATCAACTTGCTATACCTAATGGCGTTGGTCTGAGCCCTGATGATAAGACTCTATATGTCAGCGACACATCAAATAATGCCATCTATACCATTGATGTAGCGTCGTTCACTGGTAAACCAGTGACTGCCTCTAAGCTGTTCACCTTTAACCAGATTAAAGGAGGTCATATCGCGGCAAATGCGAGTGATGGACTGCGTGTTGATAGCAAGGGTAATATCTGGGCTACAGGACCTGGTGGTATTGCCGTTTTCACTTCGAGCGGAAAGGAACTCTGCGCCATTCCGTTTCACGACCACGTGGCTAATTTGGCTCCAGGTGGTCGTATGAATAAGCAGATCTTAGTCACGTCTGCAGATAAAGTCATCTTGATTGACCTCAAGAATTCATTCTAGACATCCATCATTCACATCGATAGATAGGTTTACCCAATGCTCAAAACAACTCGTCGAAAGCTAATCCTTGGTAGCTTGGCATCTTTGGTTGCCGCTGGGATTAATACTGGTCATGCAAAACCAGCTAAATCTGAGTCAACGAAATCACAGTCATCGACTGACTCCAAGCTTCCTACATCCCTAAGAGTTAAGGCTGTTGTTATTGGCAGTGGTTTTGGCGGCTCTGTTGCTGCTTATCACTTAGGACGGAACAAGGTTGAGACTCTGGTTTTAGAGCGAGGTCGACGCTGGGATGTCAAGGAAGGGCAACCAGGCCCCTTTACGACATCAAAGCTTCCAGATGGGCGCGCTCTCTGGTTATCTGAAACCGACTTATTAGTCACAGACGGCCCTCAGGATCCTATAAATCGGTACACAGGGCTCGTTGAAAGATATAACGAAGATGGAATTATCGTCTGGGCATCCTCTGGCGTGGGCGGCGGATCGCTTGTCTATAATACAGTTCTTCTGCAACCATCTAAGGCGAACTTTAATAAGGTATTCCCCTCATCAATAAATTATGACGAAATGAGCAGGGAATATTATCCTCGTGTGGTTGAGATGATGGATGCGGGCCCGATTCCCGATGATATACTCTCTAGCCCCAACTATCTGGGCGCGAGGATCTTCCTAGACTTTGCAGCACGTGCAGGTTTACCCACGCAACGCATTAACACAGCGACAAATTGGCATATCGTACGCAAAGAGTTGCAAGGAAAACTGGAGGCTTCAGCAATTGCGGGAGAGATCTGGTATGGTGGTAATAGTGGCTATAAAAATAGTCTAGACAAGAACTATCTTCTCCACGCCCAAAAGTCTGGTCACGTCCAGATTAGCCCACTCTCTAATGTGACCGAAATTAAAGAGTTAGATAAAGGTTATCAGCTCTCTGTTGATCGCCTCGATGAGTCGGGAACTGTTATTAGTCGTCATACGATTACCTGTGACTATCTGTTTATGGGAGCTGGGTCGATGGGAACTACTTCGCTGCTAGTCAAAGCTAAGCATAAGGGAACCCTATCAAAACTGAATAATGATATCGGTAAGTATTGGGGTAATAATGGAGACACATTCGGTTCTATCCGCATCGGATCACCTGCTGGAAGCAGTCATGGTGGGCCTGCTCATATTGTTGGACTAGACTATCAGGATAATCCATATGGACCGCAAACAGTAATTGCTTTTCCACAGGCTGATAATACTCACGACTCCCTCATCTTTCTTGGAATGGCTCTACCTGACGAAACAGGATACTGGGAGTATAGTGACCAACTTAAACGTGCAGTCTTACATTGGCCTAGTCCGGGAGAGTCGGAGTCTCTGAAGCTGATGGATAAACGTATGCACTATACACTGAATAAACTTGCCAGCCAGGTCAGTCCTGAATCTTCACGAGTTGCTGCTGTTGAATCTGTAAAGGTATCCGGTGGCGCAACAGCTCATCCTTGTGGGGGCGTTGTCATGGATAAAGCATGTGACACCTATGGCAGAGTAAAGGGTTACAAAGGACTCTATGTTGTCGATGGAGCGTTAGTTCCACGAGGTACAGCTGCCGCTAATCCAGCGTTAACAATTGCGGCACTAGCGGAACGCTGTATGGATAACATTATTAGGAATGATATTGCATAGAATCTGACACAGAAATGAAAGCCCCTTTGCGAGTATCCGCAAAGGGGCTTGTCGTCTATGGTGATAATCGTCTAGAAATTCAGATAGACCCTAAATGTACTTCCCCAATCGGTCCCGCCAGATGAGAATCCATCGTGGTTGGTCACGAAGAAGACTGCAGGCTGAACAAAGACACGATCCGAGAGCGGGTAGTTGTACCAGGCCTCAAAGGCAAGAGGTGCAGCATTGGTACCCCATGCAGACTCATTGCTGTAGACGTAAGGAACCTGACCGATTGCTAGAGCTGAGGTACTGTTATCTACAAGGAAGTCTGTAAAGACTAAGGCCGCCATCCAACTCTGGGCTCTTGCTGTATCTCCGGCTTGGGCCATTGGAACTCCCAAGACATTTACATCGTATCTTGATGTGTACAAGAAGTTATTATAGACGAGATTCAATGAGACATCTTCGGTAAACTGCCAGCCAAGAGTTACGCCAACTTGGCTGAACGAATCAACATCATAGAAGAATGGGTTAGCAGACAGGTTTGTTCCCACAAATGAGTTAAGAGTGTCCCCTCTACTGTAAACATAATTCAAAGAAGCAATAACACTGCCATCATTGGAGACATATCCAAGCTGAACAGGTGCTCTAAAGCGCGTGTCTCGGCCTACGATACCTTTTTGCTGATAGCTGTTGGAAACCGGATTGAGTGCATCCGGTTGGTTAGCGATGTAGCCACCACCGATATGCAAGTTTCCGCCAAGGAAGTCTTTGGCAATATTCTTAATTGTAAGTCCCGCACCTGATCCGACATAGTCGGCTAAACCTGCTCCGCTTGCAAAAAAGTAATTCTGTTGTTCGACAGGATAAAAGGTTCCGTACTGAACAGGTAGCATATCATAGTCTTTATATCTAGTTCCTATCCAGAAGTTGGCATCGCTTCCAAGCGGAATCTTCCACCATAAGCGATCAAATGTTACAGCCGTGCTCTCGATACTCCCAAAACCGTAGGCGAGGTTCAGTGCTGGGAAACGACCCCGATCACCATAAGGGAGAATATTGCGGTATCTCAGAGATATATTGAGTAGATCTGTACCAGTGAAACTTGTCCGGAAATGGACTTTCACATCGTTGTTAAACGTGTAACTGCGTTGGAAGTTAAAGTCTTCTGATTCAATATCGTCGGAAACATCGCTACCGGAGAGTGAACGGATAAAGCCTTGTGCAGCTAGCTTTACGGAACTCTTATCCTGCTGACGAGTTGTTAGCGAACCGTATTCAGCCACAGCGATGTTCAATAGGTCATCATATTGCGTAGTGTTTGATACCAGTCCTCCGTTGGCGACCGTATTAATTCCTTGGCATAGTTTAACGCATCCAACTGTGGGTACATTGAGCTTCGTTCCCTGCTTAAGAACTGTATTCTTATTGACAGACTGAGGAAGGTTCGGATTGAACTCAAGCAGCCGGCTAGCAGAGGTTGCATTCTGATTGGCAACTGTGCTAATCGTGTCACCAGCTCGAGCTACATAAGTAAAAGAGTCATTGGCTTTGCGACCAACCTTTTCAAATCGTGCCGCATTACCGAGATCAATTAGCTTTTGCATATCACTCTCTGCCAAGGGTATTCCGGCAAAGGTAATGTCTGAACCTAGATTCTTTTGATTAAAACTAGATGCATTGACGACTTCATAGTTTGCTTTAGGATTCTTAAGACCTCCAAGTCCCGAATTCGGGAGAATAGGCTGGCCTCTGAGATTCACTGACAATTCATATCCTGACTTATCGAGAGTTTTCGGATCACTGGCACTGTAGTTGGGATCTGATTTGTTCGTAATAATGAGATTACCGCCACGACTTAGAGATGTAAACTTGACTTTTCCGCCAGTCCAGCTCGATGCAACCGCATAGTTGGAAGCTACCGAGCTGTCAACAGCGTTCAAACCACTAGGCGGATAAAAATCACTACTTTGCCCAGATTTATAATAAGCGAATGCATTGCCGCCGGCACTATTGGTGGCACCGGAGACCGACTTAGGCATTAACTCAACGGCATCATTAGCAAACGCTCTATTAACATTAACTACTCGAGAATTCCAGAAGTTAGAGGACAAGCTATCGTTTGGCCCGGTAACACCCCCTATTACAAGATTGGCAGAACCGGATATTGTGAGAGTAGGCTTAAATTTTGGGGCTTCTTGCGGTGGTGCGGCGTCCTCATCTGATGCTACTTTGTCGGCGCTCTGAGAAGCCTTAGATGCATTTAGTTCAACAATCTGCCCTTTCAGTTCTGCAATCGTCCGGTTTAGTTGGGATTCTTTGGCTTCGTAAGCCTTATCCGACTGATTCTTAGCCGCAGAGAGTTGAGCGATGTCAGATTTGAGCTGATCTATTTGGGATTGAAACTGGATTAAAACTTTTTCAATATCTAATGACTTAGGATTGTGGGCACTTACTTTCAGATTCTCAAAGCTATTTCTAATACTCCTTAAACTTTCTAATTGCACAGCAGATAGATTGCTCGAGGCGATGCACTTATCAACCTGGTCGAGTATTACGTTTAAACTGAGAGAGTCTTTGATCAAGCACCCATTGGCTTGAGCCTTGTGAAGGAGAAGATCCAACTCTGGCTGAGCTGCCAGGGCAGTTAACGGTTGCGATACAACGAATGCAGCACCTGCAGCCACAGCTCGGATGCCCTTCATCATTCTGATGCAACTCGGTGCATTCTTGGCTATGGATAACTGTACCGCGGTGCACTGTGTGACAGCTTTACACCCGGTATTGGGTTGTGTGAGCGTTCTTGGACGCCTTGGCAAAAAAAAGCCGATTCTCTAAAGGTTTGGATATAGACAATTTTGCTTAAATTCCTATTTTTGTGAGATAGTCTCTGAGATCTTCAAGCACCCTCTTGTACGCCGAATTGAACTTCTCTACAGTATTCGACGGTTCTTGTCCCTCCTTAAGCTTCATTGTATTAGACCAGCTCACTAAGCATTGTCCTCCTGCCAAGTTGCTCATGCTAACGATTGCTATACTCTCCTTGACAGGTCCATTAAAAGTATGAGTGTAAGCTAATTCCATTTCATTGGAATTGAGATAAATAAGCCTTTCGCGGACCACCTGTCCATTTGAACTCCTTAAGAGTTCTCTAACTTCCCCAACTTGACCCTGACTTCCGCCGACTCGTTTCGATTGAGTAAACCCGCTGTACCATTTGGCAATACCGCTAAAATCGGAGATGACTTCCCATACTTTTTTGCAGTCTGTATTAACGACAATACTTTTTTTTGCCCTGTAAATTTCTTCGCCAATCTCGGCTTCTGAAGCCAAGATTGGAGTGAAGGTTGAGAATACTCCAAACGCAATCAGCCAGGTACAAAGCCGATTTGGCATGCCACTCACAAATAACATCAATCATAACCACAAGAAAAGCTATGTCAATACAGCTCGCATGTTTTTCCTTTTTTCTTAATGGAACATGTGTGGATCTCTAATCCGATTCTCAGCCAGTCTTCATCCGATTGGCTTGGTTGCGGGTTAGCATACAACCAGATAGTAAAGCTCCATGTCAGGTTCTTCTTTTGTCCCTCAGTCCTTGCGTGGAGGATTTTTCCCCAAGTATTACGTTTATGATGGCGGCCCCGATGATGAGGATGGCTCCGCTAACGGTATTCTATCTTACACGACATATTTTGGCAATGGTCCTTTTCATATTGATGGCATCTCATCTTATATTAGAAATGTTTTAGGCCTTCAATTCCCCGACAACCCTAATACAAGGGGTGATCTTCTGTATTCCTTTGAGGATATCAATAATCAAGACAAAAGCGTTTATTCGCCTGTTTACCTTTACTCCTATGGTCACAGGGATTCTTCGGGAGCTATTCACTTTGATAGTCCTGGAGCGCATCTGGCCCTTGATCCTGGTCAGACTCTAAAGCTGAAAACTAAATTTTCTGCTGATGTGAAGTCTATCGGTAAGCATCCGGCGACAGCTACCTCTGGTGTCGCTTTTATGGAAAGCGGCGGTGCCGGCTCAACAAATACTCACTACCATGGCCTTAATACATCTCCCAAAGGTTACGGAGATAACGTTGATATTGAAAATCGTGAAGACTACATTAATTCAATTAAAGTCCCTAAGTCGCACCATGAAGGTTTGTCTTGGTGGCATCCCCACTTCCATGGATCGGCCAACGGCCAGGTGTACGGAGGTGCTTTCGGTAACCTCCAGATTGGAGATTCCCTTTACCAGTTACCTGGATTCGAGTCAGCGAAGCGAAACTTTATAGGGATCAAAAACTTTAATGTCACTTATAATCAGCAAACAGCCCGTTTTGAGGTGGTCACCAGTGGATTCACCCCAGAAGAGACTGCTCGAAATATTTATCTTATTAATGGTGAGTATCTTCCGGTGAAATCAGGATTCACCACTGGCGAGTGGAACTCTTTTTCATTTATTAATTATACTAGCAACAGCTTCCTGAATGCTAAAATTGTCAAAACTATCGATGGTATTCCCTTTGACATTAAGAATAAATCGACATGGGGTGAAGTTGTAGATCTGTATATCTATGGAAAAGATGGATATCAAACGCCCACGGTTGACAAGGCCTATACCGGCATTAATAATACTATTTTAAACGGGTTGCAGCTTGAGGATCCCGTAGGAAATACTGTTACTGATTTACCATCCCCTAATCTAGAGAATAATCTTTATCTTAGTCCTGCTCGCCGATATGAGACTCTAGCTTATTTTACTGAGCCTGGTGACTATAAGATTATTTCTGAAGCCTGGACTGGAGCAGGTCTTCGGGCAGGAGGCTGGATTTGGCCTGATATTGAGCTGGGTACTATCTCGGTTACCGGCTCATCAGTTGCTGCTCCATCCCTTCTTCCATCGGATGTGACCCCTGAGCGTCCCTATGAGTCGATTAATCTAGATCTTGCTAGTTACCAACCTTTGCGTGACAGAAGAATTACGTGGTCCGGCGACTCTTTTGTAGAGGGTCCTAACCGCTTCCGCAAGATTAATGGTGGCATTTATAACACTAATACCATCCTAAAAAATGGAGAACCTAATCGCTACGCTGGCTATAATCCACCCTTTCTAATCAATGATAATGTTCTTCCGTATAATCCCGCCCTTATCACCCAGCTTGATTCACTAGAGTATTGGCACCATGAGAATTGGGCAACAGAGCAGCATCCATTTCATCCTCATCAAAACCATTTTCAGATTGTTCCTACAACAGATGCTCCGCAGGAGCGGATGCCGCTTACTGCAACAATCGCCGATTCGCCTGGAACTCGAGATGCGATCATTCTCTTTGTTACTTATCTAGGCAGAATACCAACGCCCGAAGAGCTCACTCAGTACTCCGCGCAGTTGTCAGGCTCTTTGACAAGGCAAGGTCTCGCTAAGATTCTTTCTTCATCTGATAAATATCGGGCTGAGTTTAATCGCTTTTATGTGTCTGAACGTGATCTCACGAAAGATCGCTACCAGCAGATAGCCGATGGTGCTTTTTACACGATTACAAGAGAGAATATTTATGACGTCGCTCAATCTCAGAAGTATGCTTCTCTTCTCAAGGAAATTGGCGTTGAAGAATTTCCACTCGCCCTGCTTGATCGCTTAACTGCGGGTGCTTCTGGCGAGGTTACACGCCAACGTTTGGATAATCTGGCAACCGCCGCCCTTTATGCCGTCAATAAGGTTGCGCAGACTCAGCCTTTTTCTAACGTTGCAACTGCATTGCTTCGGGTTCTGAATCAACAGATTACTGACAATGATTTATCTGTTGCTCGTATTCTCCCCTTGATTGATCAACTTGTTGATCATGATCCGGCAAATGTTACCAACGGGGAGGCTTACGAAGGCTCGCCGGTTCGCATGGATAATGTAGCCCTGCCGGCTGGCTTAATCCAAGAGCAATCTTTTTCCTCTCCTAGTTCTAACCGCTATCCTACGCCTGCAATCTACAATAAGCTTGACCCAGGCCGTATTACTACTGCTACAACATTCGATAATTATACCGGAGGTTTTCTTCAGCATTGTCATATCCTTCCTCATGAAGACTCTGGGCAGGGCATGATTGTAAAGATCATTGATAATATGCAGCGCAGCTGGTTTGCCCCTCAAAAAGAGTTTGCGCCTGGTCAGGCTATTGAGGTTTACCGTTCTTCGAGCCTTGAGTCCCGCCTGATTAATTCCGATCTTTCTTCCACCCGGAGGATCGCTTTTGGCGACGTTGATAAGGATGGTTTTAGTGACATTATTGTTGTCAGTGGCGATGGCGGTTCTGATCTTGTTACGATCGTTGATGGCCGAACATTAGAATCTAAATACACTTTCAGTGCGTTCTCCGACTATCAGCTTGGGCAGACTCTTCCTGAATTGCCCTCTCAGTCGTCTTGGAAGCATGGGCTGTATGTCGATGTGAACGATGTGACCGGTGACGGTCTTAGTGACATTGTGCTTGGTGCTGGTTCTGGGGGTGGTAATCGTCTTCGTGTCTTCACAAGAGTTCCTGATGGCATTCAGTTCAGCGGTGAAACTCAGGCTTTCTCAAGTTCCCCGGAGTACGCCAACATCTCCGAAACACGCTTTAAGATAGGTGATTTTGATGCTGATAACTTCTCAGATATAGCCTTTATTGGCAATCAACAGGATGGTAGCCCGATCGAGGTTCGCTCGACTCGTTCAGGCACTGTACTCTCTTTGTTTAAGCCTGGTCTTGAAGGTCGTATTGGCCTGTCTGCTGGTTACTCGAGTTATCACAACCTTGGGTTGGAAACTCTCTATCTGTATCAGGCAGATCATCCCGATGGCGTTGTTAAAGCTGCGACTATGCGTGCAGCAAAATATGTTGCTCATTCTAGACTTGCGGATAATCCTTACTACGATGCCGCAAAATATTACGGATATGAAGATGCTGACGAGCAGGCTCTTCTCACAAAGCCTGTCGGCAAGATTCGCGCTGATCTTGGCTTTAATTGGCTTCTTGCTGATCAATTTTCTCTGGCTGAGTCGTTGCCACCTATTGACCCGGTAACTGGTGCCTCTTACTCGTTAGAGGCTGGCTTCCTTGGCTACCTCGCTAACCCTGTTCTTATTGCTTCTTCAGGTTCAGCCACTGATATTCTCAACTACACAACTCAGACAACCCGGGCTAGACTTCCTTTCTTTAGCACTAATAGTGAGTATGCCTCTGCGGCAAAGGATGTTATTGGGCTCTTCGTTTCCAATCTTGGACGGCTTCCTTCCCCATTTGAGCTCCACCGTCTTGCTAATCGCGTCGTGATTGATGGCAAGTCTCTGTCTTATGTGCAGGATGTCATCACTTACAAGGGTTCAGTTAACGCCTCCAATCAGGTCAGCATGGATGCAATATCTGATCAGTACTACGACCATGATCTTGGTGATTTTCGTTACGCTTATCAAGGCGTTTCCGATCTCCGTAGGAGGTCCAGTTATCGCCTCATCTCCGACGATGCGTCTGGCGCTGGTTTTTCTTACGATAGCGCTACTCTCAACAATATCAAAAACTACGGCCTTTACCTCGATGCTCAATTAGTTAACAATATGAATCTCGACGGCGATATCTTTATGTATCTAGGCGAGTCGCCTCGCCTCCGGCGCTTGCTCTTTGATTCGTTCCGCTCTATTGATGCGTCGTCTCAATCTCTATCTGAAGCGAAACGCTCGCTTGAGCAGGTATTGTCTGGTAACTATTCCTATCCCCTTGGCGAGAGTTCTCCGCTTGCTAACGGTCTCAATGTTGATGGTGCTAGCTACGCCTCGTCGTTTACTCAGCTCCACCCAAATCTTCTCGACTCTTCGTCTGTGCTAATCGCTGACGCCTCGATCGCCCATCAGCATCACCACTAGTTTGTTCTACCTCCTGCTACTGCTCTGGTTTTGTCTACGTTTGCGAAGCCATGGGATCACGGCCTTATGTATTCCGGTCTTTCTCTGACGCGCTTTCAGTGCCTTAAGGTATGACTCTGATTGTCTGCGATCAAGGTCACTTTCTTGAGCAATTCACGCTTTTCAGAGCACGGCCTGCGTTTTTGGAACTGGCCTCTCTTCTAACTCTCTGATCCTCCGCGCATTCGTTGACGCTTCTTTCATTCAAGAGGTGAGGTCTTCGCGCGCTCCAGTTCGGAGCCTCAAGGCATCAGAATCACTTTCGTTATTTTCTCGAACCATGACGATTGTTCTCCTGATGGCGCTGGCCGGTTCGCTGGGCCTGATGGCTGTGATTGTGCGCCGGCTCGAGCGTTCCTGAGCTCTGCTGATCGCGCGGGCAGAGGATGTCGATCACGGCATCGGCATTCACGGTGCGGATCACGCCCGTGTCGATGCAGGCGATCTGAAACAGCGAGTTGGCGTTGCAGCGCGCACCGCCCTCGGCATGGATCACCTGTCCCACCCACCAGTCAGGGGTTCGGCGTACGGCCACCAGGTCGCCGACTCGCACCGCCAGAAACCGGGGTTCGCTCATGGGGCCGCCCATCTGCCTCGCGTGCTGGTACGTATGTACTAGCACGGTTGTGTGAGGTTCCTTCGCGCTTGGCTTGTCGGGATTGGCGGTGATGCGCAGATTGTGAGCAGTGCTGCCACGAGCCCGTGCTGCGTTCCCGTCTGCTCCAGATCGCTCCCGCTCTCGCGCTGGGGTTGAGCCTCCAGGGTTACGCCGCGCCAACGGTGCAGGTGCTGAATAGCAATCTCACCCAGGCCGAGGTGGTGGCTGCTCAGAAGGGATGGTGCGACGCACTGCTCAAGATCAGCGCCGCTTACGCCAGTGGTGGTTTCAGCAAGGCCAAGGCCACGGCTGAGGCGGTGATTGATCAGGCCTATGCCTATCAATACGGACCGGTGGCGTTCAAGCCAACCCTCGCCTCGGGATCGCAGACGTTCCGCCCCACCCGCGCCGGAGCTTTGGCCTATTTCGTTGGAGGCAATCCCGCCTTCCCGAGCGACAAGGGTTTTGCCCTCAAGCCCTGGCGCTCCTGTGAGGTGATCAATCAGGTGATTCAGCTCAACGGGAGTTATGCCACCACCATGGGGAACGTTCGTTTTGTGGATAGCTCCGGCAAAACCACCACCGTCGATAAGACCTGGTCGTTCATGAAGGAGCCCGATGGCTCCATCCGGATCGTTCTGCACCACTCGTCGCTGCCGTTCGAAGGCTGAGCACTTTTCAGGCCTCAGGGGCAAGGGGGCGCACACCACGCCCCCTTCTTCATGCCAGCTTTCAGCAGGTGTGCTTTGCGGAACCTGGCGCACCTCGCTCTGTCTTGGCATGGTGAGAGACCCAGGGGTTGGATCCCATGAGCTGGTCTGAGCTGGAGCGGCTGGTCTGCGACGCCGAGGCCGATGCGGCCATGCAGCGTGCTCTCAAGCACTGCCGTTCACGCAAAGAATTGATCCTGGCGGCTCGGCGCCTGGGCTACCGAATCACCCGCATCGATCTGCAGCGGGCCTGGCAGGAGCACCAGCAGCTCGAGCAGGAAGCTCAGTAGGGAAGGGTGAAGCCCGACTGCATGCTCTTGAAGTCGAGCATCACCCAGGTGAGCCACACCAGCAGGCCTATCACCCCAGACACCGCGGCGATGCGGCCCGCAGCGCGGAGGAGCAGTTCCAGCAGGCTGATTTCTTTCACGGGCGGCAGCGCTCACCTTCTCACTATGGGTGGCGCAGCGTTGCTGTGCGGCGTCGCGGCACTCATGGGCACGGCGTCTCCCGTGGCGGCCGAACCCTGGAAAAGCTGCTGGTTCAACGATCAGCCCATGGGCTGCCGCGATCAGCACCACGCGGATGGCAGCGTCGCCATCCAGTGGCGCGATGGTCTGGCGATGACCTACACGCTGGTGCGGGAGGGCTTTCCGCGTTCAACCCTGCGGGATTCCCAGGGCGGCCTGTGGCAGCGGGAGGTGCTGGCGCAGGGCAATGCCGTGTTCAGCCATACGCAGAACGGCAATCGGATCACGGTGCCGTTGCGGGCGGAGGCGGGGCATGACTGTCCGCCGGCTGTGCGCGCGCAGGTGGATGGGCTCTACCGCTGGCAGCTCGCGCGGCAGGAGCGTCCGGGGCCGATCGCGATTGCCAGCCAGCGTGAGCGCTTCACCCCGCAGCTGTTCTCGCTGTTGGAGCGGGCCTACGCCCTCACCCCTGCGGATGGGCGCTTTGTGGATTTCGATCCCTTCAGCTGCACGCAGGTGAGCACCGTGGGGGCCGAGCTCCAAGAGTGCCGCCCTGATCAGGCGGGGCAACTGATGGCTCGGGTGGCTGTGCAAACGGGGCTGCGTGGGCGATCAGCCGAGCCCGCCCAGCAACTGGGTTTTGTGCTGGCTCCAACGCCGCAGGAGGGTTGGCGTATTGCTGACATCGTCTACTTACGGGAGCCATCCTTTCGGCTCTCCACTTATCTGAAGGAGCTTCTGGAGCAGCGCCCATGAGCACGATCCAGTCGGCGTTGCCGGTGGCCTTGGTGCAGCTCTGCGCCACAGAGGATGCAGCCTCGAACCAGCGCCAGGCTGAGGCCTGGCTGGAGCGCGCTGTGCGGGAAGCACCCGGCGGAGTACGGCCGCGGCTGTTGATGCTGCCTGAGGTGTGGAATGCGCCCTATGCCGTGGATCGGTTTGCGGCCTTTGCCGAGGCGATCCCGGAGCCCGGTGCCGATCTCACGCATGGGCCTTCGGCTTCCCTGGCGATGGTGGCGCGCTTGGCCCGCCGCCATGGCGTGGCGGTGATCGCCGGCTCGATCCCCGAGCAGGGCGAAGCCGGGCGGATCTACAACACAGCCACGGTGATCGATCCCGGTGGAGTGCTGTTGGCGAAGCACCGCAAGCTGCATCTGTTCGATGTGGATGTGCCGGGCGGGATCTGCTTTCGCGAATCCGACAGCCTCACGGCCGGGGAATCCCTCACTGTGCTCAGCAGCTCCAATGACCCCCTCGGCACCGGCCTGTCGGAGCCCCCGAACCTGGGCCTGCTGATCTGTTACGACATCCGCTTCCCTGAGCTGGCCCTGCTGATGCAACAGCGCCACGGCTGCACCTTGCTGGCCTGTCCGGCCGCTTTCAACACCACCACCGGGCCGCGGCACTGGCATCTGGTGATGCGGGCCCGCGCCATCGACACCCAGTGCTTTGTTCTCGCCTGCTCCAGCGCCAGGCCCCAGGGTGATGGCTACCCCAGCTACGGCCATTCGCTGGTGGTGGATCCCTGGGGCACGGTGATCGCCGAGGCCGGCGAGGGGGAACAGGTGCTGCATGCGCAGCTGGATCTCAGCCAGGTGGCCTCGGCGCGCCAGGCCATTCCCACCGGCCACCAGCGCCGCCGCGACGTGTATCGCCTCACTGATGCAGCCGTGGGCGGCCATTCCGATGCCGGCTCTGAGGGTTCATGAAGTGCACTTCATGAACGCCGATTGCGTTGGATGAAGAGCAATGTCGATGCGGGGTTCGGGGTTGCCAGGGCCCGTTGGCGGATCCATCGTGAGCACATCGGGATTCGGAGGCGCCATTGATGGACGACACCCCCCCTGAGCACCAAAGAGGAGCGCGCTGACGATCCGGCCCCTGCTCCAACACTCTCAACGGATCTCTGATGTCCCCCGCGCGCGACGTTGTTGCGCCGTCCACTGCGCCGCCTGAGGTGCCCCGGACTCAGTGGGACGTCCCCCTCGACACCTGGCCCCAGGTGCCAGCGCCGGCAGCTCCGCCCCACAACCAAAGACTTCACACCTTGATCGCTCGATCGAGGTTGATTACACGCATCACGATTGCAACGCTGGCCCCAATCCGCGGGCAGATCAGCTGAGCAGGCAAACGCCCGGGGCTTTCAGCTCCGGGCTTTGTTGTGTTGGCAGCCGGGGTGTCCTAAGGGTTGATGGCGCTTCGAAAACCCATGCGGCTGCTTGCTCTATCGGCGCTCCTGCTGGGTTCAGCAGCATCGGCGCAGGATGTGTCTGCTTTTGCGCAGTACGCCCAACGTTGCCGTGAGGGCGGCGGTGCGGCGGCGTGCCGGAGCGCGATGGAGCAATCCCACAGGCTGAAGAACTGGGCCGAGGGGCGCAAGCTGTGGCGTTGCTACACGGCTGTGCTCGGGGCCGAGGCCGAGATGATTGCGGCGAGCCTGCCAACAGCTCCGCAAGCGGAGGGCACCAGTGCCTGGCAGGAGATGCGCGCAATGTGCGGGCGCTGATCTCTCATGCTCGGTGAGCCCGCGTGCGGAGAGCGCTTGAGGCGAGCCCTTGCGCTTGCGCTATGACGAGCGAGAAGCGACCTGCACCTTGATGAGCGTTCCTGCATTGCCGGCTGTGGTGAGTCTTGCGGCTCTGATCGCCTACCAGGGCACAGCGATGGCCGTCGGTCAGGCGCGGGTGAAGCACAAGGTGCTGCCTCCGGCGATGAGCGGGCCGGAGCCGTTTGAGTGTGCGCTGCGGGTGCAGCAAAACACCCTCGAGCAGTTGGTGTTCTTCCTGCCGGTGTTCTGGTTGGCGGCTTTGATGAGCAGCGAAACCTGGGCCTCGTTGCTGGGCTTCATCTGGGTGGGCGGCCGCGTGGCCTACGGCGTGGGCTACCGGTTGGCGCCGAACAAGCGTGGTCCTGGCTTCGGGATCAGCTTTCTCTGCTCGATCGCCCTGCTGGTGATGGCGATCCTTGGTGCGTTCAGCCAGCGCTGAGCCGAAGCGGAGCGAAGCGCGGCGTACCCAGCAGCGCTCCGATCAGGCTCACCCCTGCGGCCAGCTGTCGCAGGGGCAGCCCGAACAGCAGGCTGGCGACATCAATGGCAACAGTGGCGACCACGCGGGCCTTGCAGCGATGCGGCCACTGTAACGAAAGATTGCGTGCTCGTTAAGGAACGTGTTGCGCCGGTGCCTGGGCTTCACGCGGCGTGGAGATCGAAGCGATCCGCCTCCATCACCTTTACCCAGGCGGCCACGAAATCGGTCACGAAGCGAGCGCCGCCATCGCTTTGGGCATACACCTCGGAGATCGCTCGCAGCTGCGAGTTCGAACCAAACACCAGATCAGCGCGGGTGGCCGTCCAGCGTCTGGCGCCGCTGCGGCGATCTTGGCCCTCGAACAGGTCGCCGTGCTCATGGGTGGCTGCCCAGGTGGTGCCCATGTCGAGCAGGTTCACAAAGAAATCGTTGCTCAGCGCCCCAACCCGATCGGTGAACACGCCGTGGCGTACGCCATCGGTGTTGGCCCCGAGAACGCGCAATCCACCCACCAGCACCGTCATCTCAGGTGCGCTCAAGCCAAGCAGCTGAGCGCGGTCCACCAGCAGGTGTTCTGCTGTGACGCTCAGCGGACCTATTTGCCAGTTGCGGAAACCATCGGCCTGGGGTTCCATCACGGAAAAGGAAGCGATGTCGGTCTGCTCCTGGCTGGCATCCATCCGGCCCGGGGTGAAGGGCACCACCACCGGCTGGCCGGCGGCAGCGGCCGCCTGTTCAACGCCTACGCCCCCCGCTAGCACAATCAGGTCGGCCAGCGAGACCCGCATGTTTCCCTTGCAGGAGCCATTGAAGGCCTGCTGCACACTTTCGAGGTAGCTGAGCACCCGTTGCAGCTGGGCCGGTTGGTTCACGGCCCACACGTTCTGGGGCGCCAGGCGCACCCTGGCGCCATTGGCACCACCGCGTTTGTCGGAGCCACGGAAGCTGGAGGCAGAAGCCCAGGCAGTCGCCACTAGCTCAGAGGTGCTCAGGCCTGTGGCGCGGATGCGTGCCTTGAGATCGGCGATGGCGGCGTCATCCACCACCGGGTGGTTGCAGGCGGGAATGGGGTCTTGCCAGATCAATTCTTCCTGCGGCACTTCCGGGCCGAGGTAGAGGCACCTAGGCCCCATATCGCGGTGCGTGAGCTTGAACCAGGCCCGCGAAAATGCATCAGCGAAGGCCTCAGGGTTCTGGTGGAAGTGCCGTGAAATCGGCTCATAGATCGGATCGAAGCGCAGCGACAGATCCGCGGTGGTCATCATCGGCGGATGCTTGATGCCCGGGCGATGGGCATCGGGAATCATGTGCTCCTCGCGGCAATCCTTGGCTTGCCACTGCCAGGCTCCGGCGGGGCTCTTGATCAGCTCCCACTCGTAGCCGAAGAGCATGTCGAAGTAGCCCATATCCCAGCGGGTGGGATTGGGCTTCCAGGCGCCTTCAATGCCGCTGGTGGTGGCGTCAGCACCCTTGCCACTGCCATGGCGGTTGGCCCAGCCGAGGCCCATGTTTTCCATCGGCGCCCCCTCCGGTGCCGGACCCACCATGGTCTCAGGACCAGCTCCATGGGCTTTGCCAAAGGTGTGGCCGCCGGCGGTGAGTGCCACGGTTTCCTCGTCGTTCATTGCCATGCGCGCGAAGGTTTCGCGCACATCACGGCCGGAGGCCACGGGATCGGGCTCGCCGTTGGGGCCTTCCGGGTTCACATAGATCAGGCCCATTTGGACTGCAGCCAGGGGATTTTCCAGATGGCGATCGCCGCTGTAGCGCTCATCGCCCAGCCAGGTGGTCTCGTTGCCCCAGTAGATGTCCTCCTCGGGTTGCCAGATGTCGGCGCGCCCCCCAGCAAAGCCAAAGGTGCGCAATCCCATCGACTCGAGCGCGCAGTTCCCGGCGAGGATCATCAGATCGGCCCAGGAGATGCGGTTGCCGTACTTCTGCTTGATCGGCCAGAGCAGGCGGCGGGCTTTATCGAGGTTGCCGTTATCGGGCCAGCTGTTGATCGGTGCAAAGCGCTGGTTGCCCGTTCCTCCACCCCCGCGGCCATCGGCGGTGCGATAGGTGCCGGCGCTGTGCCAGGCCATGCGGATGAACAGACCGCCGTAATGCCCCCAGTCGGCCGGCCACCACTCCTGGGAGTCGGTCATCAGGGCGAGCAGATCCTGCTTGATCTCCTGGTAGTCGAGCTGCTGAAAAGCCTGGCGGTAGTTGAAAGTATCACCGAGTGGATTGGCTGCTGGATTGTGTTGATGCAGGATCGCCAAATTCACCTGCTGCGGCCACCAATCCCGTGGTGCAGGGCCTCTGCCCGCCACGGGCATTGCAGCGCTGCCATGGCCGCTGAAAGGGCATTTGCCGAGTTCGGTCATGGCGGGATGCCCTGGGTGTTCAGACTGAACTGAACGTATGCAGTGGATTTCGCTTCGTCTGCGACCTGCAACAGAGCGTTGTGGCTGCGTTAATCCCCTAGAGCTTGGTAAGAGGTTGCGAGCGCTGCCTCGCCGCGCCGGTAGAGCTCGCGGGCGTAATCCGTCCACACGCCCTGGCCCCAGTAGCGAAAACAGCTCGTTTCCAGCAGCAGCAGATGCAGCAAGGCCTGTTGATACGGCGCCGTCTGCGTGATCGATGGATCCTGCGCCACCGTGGCATCAAAGCGCTGATGGAAGGCCGCGCTGAGCTGTTGCATCGGCCCCAGCACGTTCTCGTAGCCCTCCACCCAGCTGAGGTTGTTGGTCCACGAGGCGCCCTCCATGGCAAAGCCAGGATCTGAAGCCCGGCACGCTTCGATCGCGGCCGATACGGCCTCAGGCCCCTGGCCGCTGCCCAGTTGCTGCCAGAGCTGATGCTGGCGCACCGCCTGAATGGCAGGGAAATCGGCTTCCGATGCTTCCACTAAATCGAGGTATTCGCTGCCATTGATTGCCGCTGTTCCGGCCTGATCGCGCAGCTTGTGGTGGGCCTGAATGAAGGCCGAGGGGAATTCATTCATCATCACGCCACCGTTTTCGCCATCGGCGATTTGTGCCACTAAGGCGGGTACCTGTCGGCTGCCGAGGGGCACACGGCCGATCCCCAGCGCTTCGTAGCAGGGCTGCATCTGCCCCACCAATTTGGTGTCAGACCCCTGGGTTTTGATCAGGGCGGTGATGCTCACGCTTTCGCCTGAGCTGTTGCGTGCCACCAGCCGATTGGGCACATATTTCTGTTGCTGGCTGAGGGCAGAACCATCAAGGTTCTCCACGCTGTGCTCCTGCACCAACAGCCAGGTGTAGCCGCAGTCTTTGAGGGCCTTCACAAAGGCAAAGAGCGTGTCGGGATGGTTGGGCAGATGCATCTCCGGCGGTGAAAATCCGCGCACACGGCTGAGAGCCTCCGCGCCGAACAGGGCAGCGAACTGGTGCTGCCAGGCCTGGATCTGCAGCTTCAGATCGGGTATCGGCGTGGAGGGCGCCACGGCATGGCCCCAGAAGCTGCCCAGCCACTCCACGTGGGTTTGCATCACCGGGTCGCAGGCGAGATAACGCAGCGCATCGAGAATGTCGCTGCGGCCCATCTGCTCAAAACCCCAGAGCAGCGTGCCGGAGTAATCGAGCATGATCCGCGGCTGGCAGCCTTCGCTGATTAGCTGGGGCATCAACTCCGCCATGCGCCGGTAGCACTGCGTGAAGGGTTCGGCGTTGTGGTTATCGCCTTCCCCTGGGTGCTCAAACATGAATTGGAGATGGCTGATCAGCTCACCCTGTGCGCCTGCAGGAATCGTTGGCTGATGCATATGGAGCGCGCAAGCGAAGCAGGAGTGGAGTTCCTGCGCTGTCTCCCCCCCTTTGCGTTCCGCTTTTTGCGCCCGCTGCTCCATCAAGGCTTTGAGTTCGGCTTCACGGCCGGCGATCGGCGGCGGCTTAAGCGCTGGATGGTTCGTCAGGGTGGTTCCGCGATCCCTCCCACCATCACCACGCCCAGCTCTCACGGCAACAGATGCGTTGGCTCAGCTGCGCTGACGGCGATTGGCCTTGCGGGTGCCTCCGTAGCGATACCCAGGCTGTTCGCGCAGGATCGGCCAGCACTGCGGGCACACCAGTTGCCATTCGGGTTCAACGCTTGAGCACACCCGGTAGTGGATGGGCCCTGCGTTTTGGCAGCGCTCGCAGCGAAAGGTCTCCGCTCCGGCGCCCCGCTGCAGCAGAAGCGCCTCTTCTTCCGCCGTGGAGATGCGCCCGAGCGCGGCATTGCGGTGGGGGTAACGGCCGAAGCGCCGCAGCCAATCGGCATGGCGCCGGGCAACGGCGGCGGTGGCTGCATCGCTGTAGCGCGCGAACAGTGCAACGCTCGCCTCCACCACGGCCAGGCTTTCGCTGTGTAAGTGCGGCATCAGCCAGAACTGGCGCCGCACTCGCGCCGGTTCGGCCTCGATCCAACCCAGCTCCAGGGCCCGCTGGCTCATGGCCAAGGCACGGGCATCACCGCTGAAGGCCTGCGTCTGATCACGCCACACCTGCCGGCTGAACTGATCCAGCAGCAGCACCAGAGCCAGAGCACTCTGCGGCTGCTCTTCCCAGCTGCTGAGACCACCGGCTACAGCCTCGGCCGTGAGCTCGCCGAATCGCTCCTGCACCAGCGCATCAAAGCTGCGGCTGCGGCGGAACCACTGGCGCGGTTTGCAGGCCACAAACCAGAACTGCAACACAGCCTCCGCCTGGCAGGCAGAGCCGGCTGGCGTCATGCCCGCTTCTGGTTGGCGGCATAGAGCACGGCACCCCCGGCCACCACGGTGAGCAGGCCGGTGCTGATCAGGAAGCCGGTGAGCATCAGCAGCCCGAGAACCGAGCCGAGCAGCGACATCTTCACGCGCAGCAGCTTGGATTTGATCAGCAGCACCAGAAGCAGCATCACGGTTGCCTTCAGGCCGGCGATGCGGGCTGCGCTGATCGGGCAGAAGGGATTGGGAAGGAACATGGCCGCTGCTGCTGGATCCCCACTCTGTCGAAGCCGCCGCTGGGCTGCGTGGGGCTGCCAGGCTGGTGGGATCTGATCGGTGGACGCATGAAGCGTGCGGTGTGCAGCGGCCTTGCCGCCGTGTTGATCCTGCTGGGCATTGCCTTGCCAGCCTGGGCTGAATTCACCCTGCCGCCGTTGCCCTACGCCCCGGATGCGCTGCAGCCAGCGATCGACGCCACCACGATGACGATCCACCACGATCGCCACCACGGCGCCTATGTGGCCAACCTCAACGGCCAGATCAAGGGCAACCCTGAGCTGGCGAAGCTGAGCCTCGAAGCCCTGCAGGGCCAGATCTCACGCTTCCCCGTGGCGGTGCGCAACAACGGCGGAGGCCACTGGAACCACAGCCAGTTCTGGGCGGTGATGGCGCCTCCGGGCGAGGGCGGCGATCCTTCGGCTGAGCTGCAGGCAGCGATCGAGACCAGCTTTGGCTCGTTGAAGGCCATGCAGACCCAGTTCAGTCAGGCGGCAGCCAGCCGCTTCGGCTCAGGCTGGGCTTGGTTGATCCGAACGCCGGATGGAGGCCTGGCGATCACCAGCACCGCCAACCAGGACAACCCGCTGATGGACCTGGCAGAGATCGAGCGCGGCACGCCTCTGATCGGGCTGGATGTGTGGGAGCACGCCTACTACCTCAACTACCAGAACCGCCGGCCCGACTACATCACGGCGTGGTGGGATCTGGTGAACTGGAACGAGGTGAACCGCCGCTTCAGCGCTGCCGCAGCATGACCACCAATCTTCAGGCCATCGGCTTTCTGCTCACCTGGGTGCTGGGGTGGGGGATCGGTGGCTCCTTGATCGATGCGGGTTTGATCGATGCCGGAGTGTATTCGCTCGAAACCGGGCAACTCGGCACTGCCACCACCTTTGTGTTGTGGACGCTGCTCTGGGGAGGTGGCGGCGTTTGGTTGTACCGCTACTGGACAAAACCCAAAGCTGACTGATCCAAATGCTGTGCGTAGCAATTGCTACATCACAGTGTGGGTTGTGATGTGTTTGCCTGCAAACATCACCTCTTCAGCACTTGCCCTTCGGCGTACTGTTTTGCTGCTTCAAGTTGATCCAGCAGACGCATCGCCCTGAGGTGAAATCATGGACGGCAACACAATGCATGCCCTCCAGGCCAAGGCTGATCTGGCCGCCATCCGCCACACCATTCATCAGCGTCGTTTTGAGTGGCTCACGCCTGAAAGCCTCTGCGCTGGATTGAGAATCCCGCGGGCGCGAGCTGAAGCGATCCTGGCTGAGTTGGCCGGCACCTGCCTGCAGGAGGAGATCTGGGCGATCAAGGCCTCCGTGCTCTACACCGCCATTGCTGATGATCCCGGCGCTGATTTGGAGCTGCTGCTGCGCGAGGTGGGGTTTGACAGTGTGTTCACGGCCTGCTCGATTTTCCGCCACTGCTACGGAATATCGCCCATGCGTTTTCGGGTGCAGTGCCAACGGGCTTGGCGGCAATCATGGGCAGCCTGATGCGCTTCAGCTGCGCAGGTTGCAGAGCAGCTGGGTGGGGAGCCGGCAGGTGCGCCAATCGCCATTGGCGGCGCACACCTCCACACCGATCAGTTGTTGCTGGGGCTCGGCGCAGATCTGATCCAGCCACGTCACCGCATCGGTGATCGCCTCATCGAGGCTCCCGTAGCAATCATCCAACTGTTGATGGGGCTCAAAGCAGGCATCAATCAGCCGATACATCCGATCCATGGCCGCCCAGGTCTTCACGTCTTCCTCTGGAAGGCCATGCTGATGGCACTGGAGCGGATCGAACGGTGTTCGATCCAACTGTTTTAAGGATCTCTTTAGTAATCTTCAGCTGTGCGGGAAGCTGAGGCTCTCCACGGTGCGCGCCGCAGCTGTGAGGGCCTCAGCGCCGGAGCTGGTTTCCACGATTGAGAGGCCCCGCACCGTGCCGTCTGCGAGGAACCAACGGTCTTTTTGCAGGGCCTGAAACACCTCACGGGCCTGCTCCAAGCTGGGAAAGCTGCCCACATTGGCGCTGCCCCAGGCGTCGTGGGTGAGCACGGAATAGGTCATGGTGGTCATCCTGGCAGCTTTGGGCCATCTGCCTAGGGTGAAGCCAGTTGCCTGATCACCGGTGAACTCGCTTCGCGTTGTTGCAGCCCTTGCCCTTGTGGGTGCACCGTTGCTGAGTTCGGATGCAGCGCTGGCGCAGAACCGCATCCCGAAGCTCCCCGGTTACGACCAGTGCCCTCTGGGTTATGTGAACGACCTCAAGCAGAGCTGCTATTCGCCGATCTACTACGAGGTGCAGCCCACTGGCGGCAAGGCCTGCCTCTCAGGTTGGATGAACATCGGCGCTGGGTACTGCAAGAAGAAGACCCTCGGCATCTTCTGATCCAGCCAGATTGGGATCCACGCGGGCCAGCCGCTCGAGGATGGTGTGGAGGTCCAGTTCGGAGAGCTCTCCGCTGGGTGTCCACTTCATGCAGGTGGATCCCAGGCAGGTTCGGTTCGATCTGTTCTGTGGGCTGGGCGGTTTGAGGCAGGTCATCGCCTTGTCCTCGTGTCCTGATGGGTGCAGTCTCCCGTGAGTCGCACGTGGGCCACTACCCCCATTTAGGGTCAGTGGCATGGCTGGTGAACCCAAGGCCCTGAGTGGGCGGCCGCTGCCAAACAGTGGCGCTGTGAGCGGGGTGTTGGAGGCGTTGGCCTTCTTCCGCGACGCCGATTTCGCGCGCACACGGTTTGAGCGGCTCGGCGACGTGTTTGAAACCAAGTTGCTGGGCCAGCAGCTGGTGTTCATCCGCGGGGAGCGGGCGATCAGCGATCTGTTCAGCCAGAGCGATGGCACCGAGGGCTGGTGGCCGGAGAGTGTGCGGCAGCTGCTGGGTAGCCGTTCGCTGGCCAACCGCAACGGTGCCGACCACCGTGCCCGGCGCCGGGTGGTTGGGCAGCTGTTTTCCGCCGCAGCGCTGCGCCGCTACAGCCCGGCGATCGTGGCGTTGGTGGATCAACTGGCCGCGGAGCTGAAGGCATCAGCAGGCCCGGTGCGGCTGGTGGATCGGATGCGGCGCTTCGCCTTCGCTGTGATTGCTTCGGTGGTGCTCGGCCTTGAAGGCGACGACATCGAAGCGCTGTTCGCTGATTTCGAGATCTGGACGCGGGCCCTGTTTTCGGTGCCGATCGCTATTCCAGGCAGTCCTTTTGCCAAGGCCTTGCAGGCGCGGGCGCGGCTGCTGGAGCGGCTGCGGGGCGTGTTGGATCGGGCCAAGGATCGCCCCACCGGCGGGCTGGATCTGCTGAGCGGTGGATTGGATGAGGCCGGTCTTCCCCTTACCGACGACGACCTGGTGGAGCAGTTGCTGCTGCTGCTGTTCGCCGGCTACGAAACCACAGCCTCCTCACTCAGCTGCCTGATGGCGGCTCTACTGCAGCATCCACCTGTCTTGCACTGGCTTCAGGCCGAAGTGCAAACGTTGGCTTGGCCGCCACCGGAAGCGATCGCCGCACCACGGCTGGATGCGGTGGTGCAGGAGGTGATGCGTCTGAACCCACCGGTGGGTGGTTTTTTCCGCCGCACCACGCGGCCGCTGCTGCTTGATGGGGTGCTCGTTCACGAGGGGCGTGTGGTGCAGGTCGCCATTGCGGCCTCGAATCGCACCAGCAGCAGCGATGCATCGGATTTAGATGCGTTCCGCCCCGAGCGGCACTTGGAAGCTGACAACGGGCTCACGCTGTTGCCCTTCGGCGGCGGCGAACGGGTCTGCCTGGGCAAGGCCTTAGCGGAATTGGAGATCCGTTTGATGGCGGTGGGCTTGCTGCAGCAGGTTGTGCTGCAGCTTGATCCGGATCAAGACCTCAGCCTGGCGCTGATCCCAAGCCCCAGCCCGCGGGATGGCTTGTTGGTTGCGGCCTGCTGATTTGGCTCCGTGGCTGTGGGTTGAGGGGAATGCTTCTAGGGTTGAGGCAGGAGACTGAGGGTATGAATTTTCATCTTGAGGTTGAACAGGAAGACGACGGACGCTGGCTGGCGGAAGTGCTTCAGCTACCCGGTGCGCTTGCCTATGGAGCATCCGCTGCCGAAGCCATGGCAAAGGCCGAAGCCTTGGCATTGCGGGCACTGGCTGAGCAGTTGGAGCATGGTGAAGCTGCTCCAGTCACCATCAACATCGTTCTTCCCACTGCCGCGTGAGTGTCTGGCCTTCAGTGAAGGCCAAACGCGTGCTCAGCGCTCTACTCACTCTGGGCTGGCATCTGTAGCGGCAGAGCGGATCGCATCGCACCTTGGCGCGCGACGGATGGCCTGATGTTGTTTTCGCTTTTCATGACGGTGAAGAGCTTGGTCCGCGCATGCTGGCTCGCATTGCCAAACACACGGGCCTGAAGCCCGGTGATCTCTAGCTGCTCAGCCACTGCAGCGACACCTGCCGTTGGCGCGGGCCGTCGAGCTCCACCAGGATCACGTCTTGATAGGTGCCGAGTACCAGCTCGCCCTTGCTCACGTTCACGATCACCTGGTTGCCGAGCAGTAGCGCCTGCAGATGGGCGTGGGCGTTGCGGGGTTCATCGGCTGGGATGTTGGGGCGCAAGTGGAGGTCGTTGTGCTTCCAGGGCGCGGCGGCTGGGGCGATCTGAGTGAGCCAGTGCTCGATGTCGAGCAGGAGCCGCTCCTCCATTTCGTTGATGATCACGGCCGTTGTGGTGTGCTGGCTCGACACCACCACGGCACCCTCGCGTCCGCCGTGCTGACGCAGGAATCTCCGCACCTGGGATGTGATCGCCAGGCACTGGAAGCTCTGTTCGCTGGCGAGGCTGATCAGCTGGTGCGTCATGGCGGGAGGCGCTTTGGGCCACGTGCCGGCATCATGGGCGCGACGCTGCCCAGCCCTCATGCGCCGACTCCCGTCCTTTGGCCTGGTGGGTCTGGCCTTAGTGCTCAGCAGCTGCACCGCGAGCAAGCCCGAGAAGCCTGGGCCTCAGCCCCTCTCCGGGCCGATCCGGATTGAGCTCGATCTGAAGGACCCCTCCAAAAGTTTTGGCGTTCTGCCCTTGGGCAACGACCGCACCATCTTCAAGGTGGGATATGGACGGCTTGGCGTCACCTGCGCCGGTAGCCGCTTTGAAGAGGGCTACACGCCCTTGGGCCGGTTCAAGGTGAATGCGATTCTCAGCAACGATCGCTTTGAAATGGAGCCGGCGCTGATCAAGCAATCCGGCAAGAGCGAAGCGGAGCTGAAGGCATCACTGTTCAAGAGCATGAACGCGATCGACTTCAGCGGTGATGGCGAAGTGGGTGAATACGGCATCGGCTATGTGAGCCTGGCACCGCTGAACAGCGTGAAACAGCCCTTCAAGTTCAACACCTACGACGGCAAGTTCCGCTGGTACAGCTTCGCGATTCACGGCAGCAACAACGATCAGCGCATCGGCCAGAAGGTGACCGGCGGCTGCGTGAATGTGGCGGAGCCCGTACTCAAGACCCTGCTCAGCTCCGTGAAGCTGGGCGATGAGGTGGAGGTGACGGCGAATGGGCCTTGCACGCCCTGATCCAACGTTGGGTGCATCTATCCGTGGATATCTAGATCTTTTGAAGTAGATCCTCGATCGCTGAGATCATCGCAGGAAGCGAGTCTTGGCAGGTTAAAATAATTTGTTCTGTGTCTAGGTCAAAGTATTGATGGGCGATGATATCTCCAAATCCCATGGCGCCTTTCAAGTCCACCTCCGGGTAGTGATTCTGTAGGAAACCGGGTTGGAGTCGATCGAGGCGTTTGAGCGCTTCTCCTGCTGCAAGGAACTGCATGCAAATCACATCGATCGCATCCTCTCCGGTTTCCTGCTCCAGTTGTTCTGGATTTTGATCAGTGGTTTGGATTTCAGTTCAGCGCGTTGGAGTGCCCGCAAAAGGCTCAGCAGAGCGTCGCGATCTCCAGCATTCACGCCTTAAGGCCCTCACGTTGGATGATCCGTCGGAGCGTGGGAGTCATGCGTTCGCGTAGGCGAACCACATCCACTGGCCGTTGCATCAGCTCCTCAAGTTCCTGTTTGAGGTGTACGAGGGCGAAAGGCGTGAGTGGGTCGAGTTGAACCCAGATATCGAGATCGCTGTCGGGTCGCGCTTCACCCCGAGCAACTGAACCGAACAGGCCTAGCTCCACCACATGAAACCGCTCTCGCCAGTCCTGCTTGTGCAGGCGGAGCTGTTTGAGAACAGCTTCGGCTGTTGGGCTGCCTGGCGAGGTGGGGCAGGTCATGCCCTCATTTTGCGTCCTCTTGCTTGGCTTGTCGCCCCTTGATCGCGGCGCGGGTCAAACCACCCAACGTGCTCCCGACGGGGGCTTGAAGGCAATGCGTGCAATCACCGATTGCTCCTGCGTGGAGCTAGGGCGAAGCTGAGGGCATCGATCCAAGGAGGCGTCCCCGATGGACGACACGCCACCTCGCTAGCAGACAGAAGCACGCTGATCATTGGCCCCTGCTCCAACAGTCTTCACCCATCCGTAGGGCTGGTCGTCGGTTCGGACACTGAATTGGGACGTCTGACCCGTCGACACTCCATTCGCACCGCCTGAGGTGCCCTCAAGGAGGACGCAAAGCCCCACACCTGGAATGCTTGGCCCCAGGCGCCATCCCGGCCGCTTCGACCCACAGCGATTTCTCTGACCCCCGGCCACCTGGTGCGGGGGGTTTTGGTTGCTTTCCACCATGACCGACGACGACTTTCTGGCTGCGCTGTCTGCGGTGGATGCCGAGTTTTCCGCGCACCCCAGCTGGCAGCAGGTGAAGCTGCTGGCGGCAGCCCATCCGTGGACCTTGGGGGTCAAGCCCCTCTCGCCCGGTCAGCAGTCGGTGTTGGCGTTCTGGCGGATCTTTTCGCGTGACGATCAGGGTCGATCCACGGCTCCGATGCCAGGAGAGGGCACGGCGGAGCAGATCCAGCAGAGCATCTCTGATTTCCAGGAAGACTTTGAGACGGCGGTGCTCACCAACACCGATTTCGACCTGAGCTCGATCGAGCAGGTGTTCGCTTCGCTCAGTTCTGGGGCGTCAGCAGCAGATCCGCCAGGTTGAGGTCGTGGCGGCGCTTGAGCGCGAAGAGGGTGCCGGCATTGCCGCGGCACACGCGCAGGTTGGCATCGAGCACGGTGATATCGAGCCAGGCGGGAAAGCTTTGGTTCACGCTGCGCAGCCATTGCAAGCGGTTGGCGCCCAGGCTTGGCCCCAGCCAGCCGCCGCGGCGAAAGCGCACCTCCACCCGCTGGTTGGGTGGTTGCTCCGCCTGCACCACAGCGATGGAAGCCTCCACGGCGATTCCGGCCAGGGATGCCAAGGGGCCGCTCAGCCGCAGCAGGTTCATGCCGCGCCCTTTTGATGGGGCGAGGCACTTCAGGTTTTCGAGCCAGGGTGCCACCGCCAGATAGGGCTGGCTGCTGCTGCTCCAGCGCAATTCCCATACCCCTTCAAGTTGCTCGAGTGCTTCAGGCGTGGAGAGATCGGCCGGTTGCGCCTGCTCAAGAGCGGCGATCAGCGCCTGGATGCGATCCCCGTGTCGGTTGGCACTGCCGCGGGGTTCTTGCTGCAGCAGCTGCAGCAGCTCCAGGCGGTCTTGCGGAGAGGCCTCGCTCATGCGTTGTGAAACACCGTCTGCGATGCCTCCACCGTGAGGGCCACATCGGCTTGGGTGTCGACCGTGAACAGGCTCCAGGTGGCCATCGGTTCTGGATGGCTGTGGGCCCTGGCCCATTCGATCCGCTGGCCGCCGTAGGTGAGGCCCACGCAGGTGAGGCTCAGGTCATCGGCGAGAAGGCTCCAGAGCAGCTTGAGCTGGCCGCGGTCGTAGTCAGTGGGCGATTGGGCTTGCGCTTCAGCGGCCACCACGCCCGGTTCCAGGCCCACGCTGAGGGCACGCTCCCAGCTCAGAAAAGAGCCGTCGTGGGTGGGATAAAACCAGCAGGTTTCGTTGCTGGCTTCCGTGAGAGGAAAGCGATCCACAAAGCGGTAGGAGCCTGCCTCGGCGTTGTGTTGATACACCCCAATGGCATTGCTGCGCGGGTCGAACTGAGGCACGACGGCATCACAGATCAGCCTCCGCGGTGGGCCGCTGCTCTGCGGTGCCAGGGAACCCTCCCAGGGGAGTTGCGCGAGCTCATCGGCTGCGGCGCCCGCGGCGGTAAACAGGCGCAGGGCAAAGGCGCCAGAGGGTCCCTGGCGCTGGGCTGTTTGCAGGTCGTCCCAGCTGGCTTCCCCCTGCGGAAGGCAGGCGGATGGGGCGATCACAAACACCAGGGAATGGTTCATGCCGTCCACGATGGCGGAACTGCCGTCATGGCAGCACGGAGAGCCGTGCGCTGAAGGTTGTGGTTCGTACCGCTCCGTTGCTGCAGGGACTCACGCGCATGCGGTTCGCGCGGAGCGGCGCCGGCCCAGGGGCTCGATCCAGTCGTTCACAACCTGCCGGTGCCGCATGACGCGACCAGGGATCCTGCAGCCCAGATTCACCTGCCCCTCATCGATCAGGCGACCCAGGCGCAGGGCTACGGCTTCCTCGTGGCGGGCGAAGGAGCTCTGGTGTGCAGCGATCCAGGCCATCTCGCTTTCCGTGATGACGCCGCTGACCAGGGACTCGAGGAAGACCTCTCCAACGGACATGAGAGCCATGTAAAGAATTCGTTACATCTTGCCGCTTCGCCTGGCGCGGTGCGGCTTGCGCCGATGGGACGCACCGGGTGGGTACGCAGTGAAACGATCGATGGCGATGCGCACCAAGCCGCGATGAGCACCCCCGCCCCCGACTGGATGCCCGATGCTGCGAAAGGCACCTACCCGGGCTGGGTGCAGCGCAAGGCTGTAACGCTGGCGAAGCGAGATCAGAAACGCGGCAGCGTGGGCAACGTGCAGCAGTACCGGCTGGCGATCCATGAAGCGGTGCTGGCCTCTCAGGGGCACGATCACTGGACCGGCGAGGGGCTCGACTGGGAGCTGATCGGCACCTACGACAACCGTGAAGCCGCCGAGGGCAAAGGCGAGCACAAGAAGCGCTACGCGATGCTCCCCACCATCGATCACCGCAGCAACCAGCCAGAGCCCGACTTCGTGATCTGCGCCTGGCGCACGAATGACGCCAAGCACGACATGACACCGCAGGAGCTGTTGCAGTTCTGCACGGCTGTGCTCAAGCACAGCCCCAATTGGGTTGATTCCTGCTCTGACGCCTGAGCTGGGAACAAAGGGACCACCGCTTCGATCCTTAGAACCTCCCGCCGGCCGGTCTCACGGCCGGTTTTCTCAGTGCTGACGCAGGGTCTGCCGGAGTGTGATCTACGGAACCTGGCGCAGCTCAGACACCCTTGGCATGGTGAGAGACCCAGGGCTTTACCTCCGATGAGCTGGTCCGAGCTGGAGCGTTTTGTGGACGATGTGGAGGCCGATAGCTCCTTGCAGCGGGCGCTCAAGCACTGCCGCTCACGCAAGGAGCTGATCCTCGCGGCATGGCGCCTGGGCTACCGGATCACGCGGATCGATCTGCAGCGTGCGTGGCAGGAGGAGCAGCGGGAACAGGAGCAGGCGGCTCAGGGATGAACTCAGGCCTTCCCCACAACAAGCTGCGAGTGCACTACCGCGTACTGCAGCAAGGAGAGACCGCGACGGTCTGGGTGGCGGGAACCACCGCTGGTGACACCGTGACCGAGCGCTGGCCAGCTTGGATCTTGAACAATTTTATTTACTCGCAGACGGGACTCCTGGAAAGCCCGCAACTAGATTGGACCAGAAAGTATGCACCGGCAAGTTTCCCTAGCCCAAATATAAAGATGGTCATTGACTTTCGAGCTTCGATTAGGTCAAAGAAGCGCTTGCAGAGTCCTGGTTGCGTATTTGCTCAGCATTAGAGGACCTGCAGGAATTCTGCGATGATTTCGATGTTTTCCTCGTCGTCTTCTTCAAGGTGTATTGACCCAAAGGCTTTGTTCATGGGAATCAGTTTGATTTTGACATGTCGCCATGTGTCGTTGTCACCGAAAGTCTTTTCGCTCTCGTAGCGCTTCACCGTGTAGCGGGCACCGCTCTCGGGATCGGTCTCAGTGCGCAGCTGGGCCAGAACGATCTTCCCTTGGCGGCTCCCCTCGACAGGAGTTGAGAAGAGGCAGTAGGAACCGTCAGGAATCCTGGGCTCCATGGACTTACCAACGACCTGGGCCACAAACATGCCTCGGCGCAGCTTGCGGCCGGCCTCAACAAATACCCACTGCTCCCACTCTGAATCTTCAGGAATCAGCTGGGGATCACTGAACAAGCCCGCGGCGGCCTTTAGTGGAATCAGCGGCAGGCAGTTCACATATCGATCTTCGGGGGCAGGATCGACGATTCGCAGAAGTGCCTGTTCGGCCGCAGCGGCTGGCTGGGCCTCCCCGCTGAACCAGCTCGTATCAGCCCGCAGGTGTTGTTTTAGGTCGATTGCATTGAGATAGCCGGCCAGCTTGCGGAAGTGCCGCGTCATGGCGCTTTCGTCACTGAGTTCGCTTACCGCGATCTCGATCACGTCGTAGCCGTTGTTACGTAGCCAGCTTCGGATTTGCGCGTCCTTCTCGGCCGTCGCGGGGGCGCCGTGCAGATGAGCGCTCAGGCCATCGAGGTAAATGCACACGCCTTCATCGGGGTCGTGGTGGGAAGCGCGGTAGATCACATCAGGCGTGGTGCTGCCGATCGCGCGATCAAGCTGAAGCTGTTCTCCGCGTATTCCTTGCTCAAAACCTGCCGCCAGGAGTAGGTGCTGCAGCCGGCGCTCTGCCTCGTTGACCGGATAACTGCCCTCTCCTGGTGCCTGCGAGGGCTGCACAGCCGGTATGTCGTGGGAGATCTGAAGCCGATCGCCCCAGGCGATCAGCCTCTGAGAAGCCAGCTTTCGATCGAGATGCTTGTGATAGAAGCCATTGCGGAAGGTTTGGAGGCAGTCGATACAGGAGGTGTCGCATCCTGAGGGGCAACCATCCACGACTGCTTTCGCTGCTGCAACAATTTCGCTGAATCGTTCGCAGATCTGATCCAGCAGTCCTGAGCCACCTGGCATTGGATCCCACAGGACGGCATCTACGTCATCGCGGTCGACATGGCCAAGAACCAGCACCTGCAGGTCATCCATGGTCATATCGAGCACCTGCGCAGCCGCGAAGCGCAGGGCTTCAAGCACGCTGTAGGCGGTTGTCTGGTCGGGGCATCCTGGAAGCGTGAGTGCGTCTGCCACCACATCGGCGTAGAACCCCAGGGGCGAGATTTCCCTGCCGCAGCGCTCTTTGTGGTTTTGGTCGAACAGTGTGCGCTGCCGGTCCGATGACAAGGGCGAGATGCTCTGGCCGCAGACAGTGCAAACGGGGTAACCAAAGTTGCCGGTTCTCTCAATCGCGCGGGACGCTCCGACATTGACCAGGCGCAGGCGTACGCCACGGCGCAGCTGCAGCGGCTGTTCGCCCCACTGGAAGGCACGACCTCCGTTGTGCTGATCACGCTCCAGCCCGAAGACTGCCACCGGCAGCTGGAAACGCAGATCTTCCTCATCGGAGATGTGCGATTGATGTACCAGGTCGACATCGCAGACGGAAATCGCCTGAACACGCTGGGACCCAAGACCTGTCGCTGCCGCCGATTGGTTTGTGGGCTTCACAGCCTGGCGATCGATCACCACCTCGAACACCGGCACCTCGGAGGTCTTTTCGTCGGCGTCACGGTGGAAGCGCCGTGCAACAAATCGGTTGCCGTTGGCGTAGATCAGGTTGCCGGGGACGTATTCCCGTAGGGCCACGCTCGGTGGACGCGGCAGGGTGAAAGCCATCGCTCCGGTGCGCCAGAACGGGATCTCGGCCGTGCCGAGAACTGAACCCACTTCGAGGCCGTAGCCCGGCAAGAACCCTTCCGCGGCCAGTACACCAAAGGTGTTGACGTCGTCGTAGCCCTCGGCCTCACGCCGGCCCCGACTGGCAGTGCCCTTGAGGCGTTTGACCAGCGCATCGCAGCGGCGGAAGAGCGCATCATCCTCGGGCTCAAGCGTGCCTTGTTCCTCTCTCACACCATTGAGGCGCTTGATCTGGTCGAGCGCCCATCGCAGGCGCCGGTTGAGCCGCGCCAGCACGAGCTCCAGACCAGGCACCATCTCAGCCACATGCCTGCGCAGGGCCTCCGGTGTGGTCACTTCAGCGTCCTGGGATGGCCAGCCCTGCCGGAACGCCCCTTCGACATAGCTGCAGAGATCATCCAGGTTCGCGTCGATCAGCCGCCTGAGGGGGGAGAGGTCAAAGGGAGCTGTCCGCAGCAGCCCTCCATCAAAGAGGTAGGAGGAGATGCGATCGGGCAAGCAGGTTTTCAGCACGCCATCCACTGCCTCCCGTTCTGCCGGCGTCCGCGACGCGTCCCGGGTGTATTGGTGCAGCCTGGTGATGGCGGTGGCGTGGACATGCTTGCCCACCATCAGCTCGTTGCGAAGGTTGAACGCCGGAGGATCGACGCGGCCGGCGAGGAGCTTCGGTGGATCGGTGAAGTAAGCGCGATCGTGGGAGACGGGGCGGCAGTAGGTGATGTCCACGGCCATCCGGTGGCGCCGACCAGCCCGGCCCGCGCGCTGCCAGTAGTTGGCGGGGAGTGGGGGCACGTTGCGCATCAGCACCGCATCGAGCTGGCCGATGTCCACTCCCAGCTCAAGCGTCGGTGTGCAGACGAAAGCGTTAATCGCGTCCGATTCGCCTCGGAACAGGTTCTCCAGCCGCTCGCGCTCGTCGTGGGGCACCATCGCCGTGTGCTCCTCGGGGCGGAGCATCGAGTAGCCCTCATCGAGCAGCTGCAGGTCGTAGTTGTCCTGGTCTTCTCGGATGAACTCGAGCGTGCCGTTGCAGCGCCAGGCCAGGCAGGCGTTGTGCGGAGTGCGGCGGGTACTGCGGCGCCGGCAGCTACAGCAACGCCAAATGCCACGGTTGGCCTGCAGGCGGAGTTTGTCCGCATCCACCTGGTACACCCCGCTCACCTGGGGAAGAGGCTTGCCTTTGGATCCTTTGAGGGTGACGGGCAGCAGGAGCTTTTCGGTGACCAGGAAGCGGAAGAGGCCCCTGAGGAAGTCTTCAAGATCGTCGGTGTCCACGCCCCACTTCTTTGCCACCTGTTTGAGCACGGTGTCACCGCGGTCGCTGAACCACTGGGTCACCAGCTCTGATTTCTCCTGGGCGTCGCGCCGCAGCTTGGTGCCGTTGGGGGCCCCGAGCTGGGGCAGATACCCCTGCTGGATTTCGAGGTCGCCATCCATCCAGTACTTGCTGAAGATCTCCCGTTCCGGGTCGCGTAACACCCGCTTGCGGCGCAGGTAGTCGAGAACGCTTGCCACGCCATCCCGCAAGTCCTCCGGAGGCATGCCGAGATCTGACGCCTTGCTCTGGATCCAGGGGAAGGTGGCCTTCAGCCCCTCGTACTCCACTTTCATGCGGCCCCAGGGTTCCAGGCCGATCGCCTGCCGTGAGGACAGGGTGACCTCCCGCAAGACCTGGATCCGCAGGAACTTGCGCCGTTCCTGTTCGTGGCGTCCACCGCCCCCCTCCTTGCGCTGCACCTGCCAGACCTCGGGTACCAGGGCTCGCGACAGCGATTCATCGCGATCGAGCTGGTCGTCCACGAAGCGGGCCAGATCGCCAACAGAAATCGGACCGTCACTGAGCCCCTGGGCCATGAGGGCCCGCAAGCGGAAGCGGCGGGCGTGATCCTTCATCCAGCCGGCCTGGAAGGCCGCGTCCTGGCGGTTGTCGCAGAACACCAGCAGCCGGGGGCGCTCGGAGTGGTGCACCATGTCCTGGGCGAGGACGTGCACGTCGGCCACGTTGGTGGCTCGCACTGGACGGGCAGGTTCTCGGTAGTAGCTGCCGCTGCGCCGGCCATTGGCCCCGCAGGAGAGGCAGCTGGTCAGATGACCGGGGTTGTCGGGGTTCTGCCGAATGGCATACAGCCGCACCATCTCTCCGGCAGCTCCACAGTGCAGGCAGCGCTGGGCCGGCTCTGGGTGGGCGGCCCCACAACTGCGGCAGAAATGAAGTGCCGCTGTGCGCTCGTGGACTTCGAGTTCGTCGTCAGAGTCGTCACCACTGCCACCGATCACCCGATCCACCAGGACGACGCGTCTGCCCCCCTGCGCTTCCGCCAGGGGTTCCCAGAAGGAGGTGTCGTCTGACGCCTCGCCGCCACCCGGTTTTCTTTGGGTGTACTGGAAGTCCTTGAGGAAGGCGATGAAGTAGTGCTGGCCGCAGGTGGTGCAGGTGGTGACGGGGAAGTGGGCATGCCGATCGCCTTCGCCGGTGTCATGCAGTTCGTCTTCCGCTGCAAGCCAGAGCTTGGGATCGGACGCATCGGAGGGGAAGGTGACCACAGCCCCGCTGATACCCCTGACGAAGGCATGCACCACCGGACGCAGCAGGGGCCGGTTGTCGCTGCGGGCAGCGGCACCCAGCGTCAGCCACGCCAGCACCTCCTCCTCAGTCACCGGCCGTTGCACCCGCTCAAGAAGCTGTTGGGGCAACCGATCAAGGGCAGTAGGCGACGCAAGCAGTTCGGCCAGCTGCCAGGCGATTTCGTTGCTGGCGAGGGCCTGGTAGAGCTCAGCTGCCCAGTCGCCCTCCGGCAACGACTGGCCGGCGAGCTTGCGGTACACCGCACGCACCTGTTCCCCGGAAGGGTCTTCCACGGCGTCAACCGCCTCCGCCAGGAGGGCGGCTGGATCCTGCTGCGGGGCCGGCGGCACGCTGCGGGATGCCCCCCAGGTCTCCCGCTCGTAGGCCTCACCCACGGTGGTGACCGCATCGGCCGGCACCCCGAAGAAGCGCGAGGCGAATTCGCGGGCGGCGTTGGGGTTCTCCTGGTCGACGATCGTGGCTGAAGTGGCGACGCAGACGGTGTCCTGTGCGGCACGGCCGCAGTAGGCGCGCAGTCGCCGGATCAAACAGGCCGTTTCCGCACCCTGGGCACCTGTGAAGGTGTGGGCCTCGTCGAACACCAGGAAATCGAGCCGTGCGCCATTGAAGAGTTCTGTATCGCGCTGACGGGTGAGCAGCAGCTCCAGCTGCTTGACGTTGGTGAGCAGGATGCGCGGCTGCCCTCCGGGCCGACGCATCTCTTCGCGCGAGCAGACTTCTTCCGGTGGATAGACGGTTTCGCCACGCCGCTGCTCCCGCACGTCCTTGAGCATGGCTTCGTAGTCGGCACGCGAGGCACCGCGAGGCAGCCGGATGCCAGCCACATCTGATTCCAGCTCGGGCGTCTTGCCGACGTACATGCCGAAGGTGATGCCCGTGCCGGCCAACAACGACCGCAGACGACCGAGCTGGTCCTCGGCGAGGGCGTTCATCGGGTAGACGATCACCGCCGAGATGCCTGGGGGGGCATTCTCATCACGGAGTGTGAGGCTCTTGCTGGTGATTGGGTAGAGGAAGCACTCCGATTTGCCCGAGCCCGTGCCGGTGGAGACCAGGGTGGTCTGGCCGGCATGGATGGCGCGGATCGCTTCGTCCTGGTGGCCATAGACATGGGTGATCTCGGCCGGGATGCGCTGGCGCATGTGGGGGTGAAACACCCCTTCTGAGATCAGCTGATCCACTGCTGCCCCGCGACGGAATGGGCGGGAGACGCTGACGAAGGGGCCCTTCAGCAGTGGCGAGTTGCGCGTGGCGTCGAGCGAGAGGAGCTCGCGCATCTGGGCGAGCAACCGTTCATCAGCGAAGGGATAGGCAGTGAGCTGATAGCGCAGGAAGCTGCGAACAACCTTTTCGGTGAAGACAACAGGGTTGAGTGCCATGGGGTGTCCTCAGGAGAAGAGCTGCAGCTGCTGGTCGTCGCTGAGCGGGACGTCTACCGCAGGGGGCGGTGAAGCGGCGACTGTCTGCCCACTGCGTTCGGCTTCAATCTCAGCAAGCAGTTGTTGGTAGCCAGCCTCACCGAGCAGATTGCGTGCATGAAGATGGCATTCGCGCCAGGATTCCTCTGCAGACTGAGCCAGTTGCCAGTCATAGAAGCGTGGACCCAGGCGGCTAGCGACAGGCTGATGTTCCAAGGCCCGCGCATCGTGACCGAGGCCATAGTCAGCGAGTCTGACCGTCTCAGGAAGCAGCCATCCTTCACCATCGTTCTGGGTCAGGAATGATTCAATTCCAGCTTCTCGATCGCCGGCATGATCATGGATCTTTTGTTTTAAATCTTGGAAGGCGACCAAAGTCAGAACGGTGTGGCGTAGCTCGGGATCCTTGTCTTTGTCGACGCGCCAAAATCCCTTTTGATCCAAGCGCTCCGTGAATTTAGATCTGCCGAGTTCGGCTTTGGAGTAGTCGCATTCCTTTAGAATGAATTGTGCATCTAAAGTGTCCAGGCCATAAGAGCCAAGTAATACTGCATCTATAATGCAACGACGCCTTAGCCGTTCACTGGGAAGACGAGCAAATGCGGGGCGAATAGCAGGGATCATGGAGGAAAGCTGTAGCCATTGAGGTGCAAACATCCAGTCGCACAAATTCAAGGCTGCCACCATCGGAACCAAGGCAAGCAGCTGGTCCAGGATTAACGGAATTGGTAGTTCGGATATTCTCTCGAGGTCGAGCGCGGTGGCTCCAGTTGCGCCGGCAATGCGAGCTCTCGCGATCCAGTCGAATGCCAAGGAGTTAACGCATGCAGCGACTAGAAGCTGACTGGTAATATGATTATTAGTCAGTTGCCAAGCTAAAGTAGTATCACTTGACGGAAAGTCGGGGGTAACTGCCGAAATCATCGTGCGCTCATTTGTTGGATTCACGAGGCGGCGAGATGTCAAGCGAGAGTAGCCGGTTTGATTTGGTTGAAACCTGTCCAATGGCAGCCAAAACTGAGCGCCGCCAGGCGTAAAATCAGCACTTTCCCACTGAGTGTTGTGTCCTCTCCCAGATAAGTATCGCCCATGCATTGGATTCAGATGATGGATCATCGCTCCTTGGTAAATGGGAAGGGCTGGAATATTTTCGCAAGATGCAGCGCGACCAAACTGATCAAGGTCTAAACGCATCTCGCTTAGCTGAGTGCGGTGGATCGCCAAAGAAACCTTTGATGTCAGGTTTATATCCCCTTGCCAGCATCGCACAGCTGAGCATTTGGATGAATTAACTGAGGCCGATAAAGAGCTTGAGTGGTCATACAGTTTTCTGAGTGCACCCGCATGGCTGGCATCACTAAACTCCACAAAAATACTTGTGAAAGGGCTAAACCGTTCAATTAGCTCACGCGTGCACATCAAGGCAAGCTCTTCGGCTGTACTCCAGTCGTCAAGCTTGCGCCGCATAAATGCCGTTTTTATGGCATGCGTATATCCGCCCTTGGTAAGGATTACCGGATTAAACTTGTAACGGCCATCTATGGGGATAAAGATCTTATCTCGATTCTCAAAGCCAAAAAGCCATTCCCAATTGCATTGATCAAGGAAAAGGCGTCTCAGAGGTGCAGTCCTAGTGTCAGAGTAAATCCCGCATGGAACAATTAGACCCAGGCGGCCACCTTCCCTGGAAAGCACATAAGCATGCTCGAGAAAAAGCTTATAGGTGTAAGCCTTGCCCTCCCCCTGATTGCGAAAGGGATGAGTCGCTTCCGCGTAGCTATATCCCTTTGACCTGATTTCTCGCCATTTCAAGTGTAGCGCCTTATTCTGCCCGCCTTGAGCAATATTATATGTATCCCTTGCTGATACTTGATCGGCCAAATCACCAAAGGGCTTGGAGGCGTATTTAAACCAGTTTGAGCTTGCTGCAAATAATGCGTTGTAATCCAGCCATCTGCTTTCTACTTCTTCTGCCTCGAAATATCTGGCCTGCATCATGAGTGCTTCGCGCTTTCCGTAGGTACGGTAGAGCGGGTCTAAATTGCTGAAGAACTCTTTTGAATTCGGCTGCAGTGTCTCCCACGGTGGGTTGCCGAGCACGGCGTCGAAACCTGTTCTTGCGGAGCAGAAAACATCAGGAAACTCCAGCTCCCAATGAAAGAAGTGCAACCGAGCAGCAATCTCTTCTGCAACTATGCAGGTCTCCTCGGATGGGTTGCTGAAGGTGGTGGGCAAAGGAGCCTGCTCTAAGGCCTCAGCCGGCCAGAACCAACACGCGCACCAAAGATCCATCGCGGCTTTGAGGCTCTTGTAGGTCGAGGCTCCTAGAAGCTCATCTCGGTAGATTCGCGCTCGTTCGGCTGCATCCTGAACCGGAAGACCGTGCAGGCGATTGAGTAATGCCAAGGCTTGAGCATGGACAACCTCTGCCCCTTCGGTTCTGAGCTTTGGGTCTATAGGGAGTTGCCCCGTTAAATAATCTTTGAGATTGCTTTTTAGCTCTCCATTCGCAAATTCACGAAGAGCCTTGCCCCGTGCCTCTTTGGCGAAATGGACGCCATTGGAGTGGTTCTTGTCGCCTCCTTCCCGGTTTTTCCAGGCCATTACTGGGTAGTGCAGGAACTGGTCGAACCAGGTGCCTACCAAGGCATTGCCGCACTTGACCTTGTGATCGAGGAACGAGAATGGCAGCGTGCGGTCCATCGTTTCGATCCACAGCGACAGACGGCACAACTCCACTGCAAGCGGGTCAAGGTCGACGCCATAGATGCAGCGCTCCACTACGTGCCGCTTGAGCACAGCACGCAGACGTGGCTCAAAGCTGGCGTCCTCCGAGGGACAGGGAATCAGTTCCTGCCCCAGAGCGGCCACATCATCCGCATCCTCCGCTCGAGCCCTGAGCAGGCTGACCACGGAGCGATCACCACGATCGGTCACCCGGCCGTGATGGTGCACTGAGGCATAGAGGGCATCGGTGATGTAGCGCAGCGCCGCCACGGGGAATGTGCCTGAGCCGCAGGCGCTGTCGCAGGTTTTGATCGCGAGGATCTCTTCTGGATGCTTGGGCAGCCAGGTGCTGGCCTGAGCCTCACGATCGGCAGTGCCATCGTCTTTCGCCGGCGGGTCATAGAGCAGCGGCCGAAGCGTGCGCTGCACCGTTGGCACCGCCAAGCCCGGACGGGTGTAAAAGGTGCCCGAGCCTTTGCGGGTGCCGCCCCAGCGCACGAGGTACCACTCCCCTGGCAGGACCACCCTCACGACCAATTGCCGCGCCTTGCGTGCCACCGATTCCTCATAGGCACGGCGGGTGTCGGCGTTAGCGGTCGCCCTTGGACGGCGAACGAGTCGGCCGGCTTCAACGGCTCGCCGTGCCCAGACTTCCGCGCGGGTGCGCGTCACATGGCGATCGTCGTCGCCATCGGCGCCGTCCTCCTCTCCTTCCTCGTCAGCCTCATCGTCACCGTCGTCTCCCTCGTAAGCGGTATCCGCTGGTGCCTCATCGGGAGCTTCGTCGACCTCTTCGGCTTCTTCGTCATCCCCTGAACTGGTGTCCTTCATCTTTTCGAGCAGAGCCGCCAGGGCCCGATCGTCCATTTCCTCCAACCGCGAGAGCGGAAGGGCCGGCTGGTTGCCGACCGCCAGGAAAATGACTGGGTTCCCCGACGGAGCCGTCTTCAGCTCGAAGTCGAGCAGGCCCTCGTAGAGGATGCCGATGTATTCGCTGGAGAGGTCGGAGAAGTCGACCGGCACCGTGACCCACGTCTTCTGCCGTCCTTGGCGGAGCTTGACTCGGGTGCGGCTGATCTTTTCCAGCAGCCGATGCACATCCCGGTCGGGGAACACCCCGCGGCTGGTGTCGAACGCCGCGGTCTCGAAGACGTGCAGAGCGCGATGCAGTTCATCCGTTGTGTTCTCATCGACCACAGCGGGCTCGAAGAGTTCGCCGCCGTAGGCAGGAACTGGCAGTGCCGGGTGATGGCTGCCCTGATGCACCAGACGAAATAGCGCGAGCAACCTTGGCCAGGCGCTCCAGGAGCGGGCCAGCCGGCTGCCTCCCCGAGCCGCTGTCTTCTCCAGCTCCTCCAGCAGACCACCAACGCCGTAGGCCCCGTGGTAAAGCGCGTTGTCGCGTGGCAGCAGATCGCGGGATTCGGCGAACAGCACCACCACCAGGCGCATCACCACCCGTACAGCGGCGCGGTAGATGTCTGCCGGGTTGGTGTCTGCGCATTGCTCTTGCAGGACATCTCCGTGGCTCTGCACCAGCAGCTCCACGGCTTCGCGCACCCTCTCGCCGAGGGCTGCTGACAGTTCAGCCTGCCCCTTGCGGCTGTCGAGCACCGCTTGGAGCAACGGACCTGGCTGGTCCTCCGCTTCGGGCGTCCAGGCCTGGGGCGAGAGCAAGGTGCGCAGTGCCTGCACCTGGGGTGAGAGCTCTCCCTCCTCAAACCAGAGATCGACGTCCCACTCACACCAGGCGTCGAAGTCCAGTCCAGCAAAGATCAAGCGCCACTGCCGCCCGTTGGTGAGCAGGGCCAGCCGCTCACCTCCTGCCCGCAGCCACTGCACCACCTGACTGGCGGTGCGGCGGCCACGGCCGATGCCCACTTGGCGTTCCGAGTCGAGGAACACCGGCAACAGGGCACCATGGGCTCCCCGCCAGAGGTGGCGCGGCTTGAGGGTCTCGCCCGTCGGTGTGCGGCGGTTCCATTCCGACCCCACGGCCGAACCACGCGCCCAGGCGCCCGTGCCTGGCGCAAAGCCACAGACCCGTTCAACCACAAAGGCAACGAAGGCGGAGGCTTCGCCGTCACCCGCCAGCAAGGCAGCAGCTTGTCGGCGCAACTCCTGATCGTGGTAGCCCCCCAGCGGGCCAGGCTGCAGGGCTGCAACGGTCTGCAGCCGCTGTGGATCCAACAGCAGACCGCCATGACGCAGCCGATCCCATCCGGGCAGTGGTGCTTCGCTCATCGCCCCCCTCCTGGCAACCGCACCTCGATCGAAACCGGGAACACCTGAGCGGGGCCAGACATGGCATGGCGATTGGGCAACAGGAACTTCAGGATGCGTTCCCGCTCCCGTTCCAGTTGGTCTCGCACCTCTTCATGCTGCTTGGTGCGTCTCTCAATCTCCGCTCGCTTTTCTTCGATCGAGCGATCGATCGCATCCAGCCTCTGAGCCTCGTCAAACAGCGTGCCTTGTTGGCGTTCGGCCTTCAGCGCTTCGATCTCACGCTCCAGCTTCGCCAGCGTGTTCTCGGTGATCAGCGTCGACACCTCGCCCTGACGACTCCGGTAGCGCTGCTCTTCGTCTTGCCGGGCCTGCTTGCCCGACTCTTCGAGCTGCTCCCGCAGCGATTGGGTCAACTGTTCGGCATGTTGCCCCAGCAGGGCTTTGAGCTCTGGTTCGATGTCCTCCACGATGGCCCGACCGGCATCGAGATGCGTCCGGTTGACCGTCACCTCGCCGCCCCGTAGATCCATGGCACTGCGGTGAGGCAGGGCCGGCTTCAGCTGGCCATTGATCACGGGTAACACCAGGGTGCGAACCCAGTGGTGAAAGGTCTCCCGCAGGTCGTTGACCGCCAGCTCCTCAACGCTGAGCAATATCCAGGCATCGGTGCCTGCGGGTAAGGGGCCCAGGCGGACGGTCCAGCGGGAGACTTCTTCGCCGGTGCCAGGAAAGCGCCGGCGGGAGAGGGTGGAGATGGCGTGCTGCAGCATCGGGTGCGACAGGTGGGCCAGCAACACATCGGGCTTGGGTGAGAACACCAAGCGGCCGCCGATCTCCTCGAGGAACGGTCCTGCGTCGAAGGCAAGCCGAGACACCGGCCCGAGCGTGCCCCCTTGTTGAGGCCTCCGAAGCGACTCGTCGATCACCTCACTCCACCCCGCAAGCGCTGGGTTGAGGAGCTTGCAGGTCTGCGGCAACTCAGAGCAATCGAGCTGCGGTCGCCCTGCGCGGATGGCCATGGCCGACTCCAACGTGTCACGCAGGGCAGCGGGATCCAGGTCGATCTCAGCGGCCAGGGCCTTCAGCTGCACCTCAGCGGCCTGCCCTTCTGCGCCGGTGTCGACGGTTGCGTCGGCTTCAATGCGAACCCGGCCTGTGGCCTGAGCAAGGCGAAGGTCCAAGGCGGCCTGCACATCGCTGGCGCTCTCGCCTGCGATCAGCCGGCGGTGTGCCGCTTCATCAAAGATCTCGTTCGCGGACCCAAGGTCTTCGCGGATTTCATCCGCCTTGCGGATCACGTGGGCCAGAAACGCCAGGTCCTGGTCCTGGTCGGTCACGAAGTGGAAGATCGTGACGTCGCGTGGCTGGCCATGGCGATCGATGCGGCCGTTGCGCTGCTCAATCCGCGAGGGGTTCCATGGGCAGTCGAAGTGCAGGAGGTAGCGCGCGGTGCGCTGCAGGTTCAGGCCTTCAGCTGCCGCATCGGTGGCCACCAAGACCCGAACCGGATGCTGCGGGTCGTTGAACCAGCGCTTCACATCGCTGCGTTCCACATCGTCCATGCCGCCAAACAGCGTCAGCACCTGCTCCTCGCTAAACCGCGAGGTGAGACGCCGCACCAAGTAGTCGAGCGTGGTCTTGTACTCGGTGAAGACAACCAATCGTTCGTCATCACGCCAGCTGCCCTCCTTCCGCAGCAACCGTTCAACCAGGGCTTCCAGGGCGCTGTAGCGCGAGTCGGCAACCGGGTCGACTTCGGTGAGCTCGCCGGTCTCGCGATTGAGCCCAAGCCCGGCAATGGCCCGATCAAGAGCTCTGATCTCCTCCTCCAGGGAAGGTGCGACGCCTTTGAGCCAGGCACCGACGACCCCGACAGCTGTCGCTACCCGTGACTGCATCTCACGGTCATCGCCGGTTTCTGCCTCCAGGTTGCGGCGGGCCGCCTGCACCTCTGTATCTGCTGCCTCCCGGTCTTCCGCGAGCCCTGCCTTGCTGCGTCGCCACGAGTCGGCGAAGGCCACTGCGCAGGACAGCAGACGCTTGCCAAGGATCTCCACCGCGAAATTCCCAGAACGCCGGCGCCCACTGCGCTCCGTCGCGATCAGTTTGTGGATGGCCTTACGGAAATCATCAAAGGCCTCGCTGAGGGCCACCTCCTGCGGGGTCAGGCTCAGCACCAACGCCTGCGGGGCCAGGCGGGTGCAGAACTTCGGCGGGTTGGTACGGGCGTTGATCTCACGCTTGAGGCGGCGGATAACCACCTGCTGCACTCTTCCGCGCTCGGCATCACGCAGCTGGTCGGTTTGGCTGAAGCGGACGGGATCAAGGATCTCCAGCAAGCCCGAGAAACAGCGCGTGTGTCCGTTGTGCGGGGTGGCACTGAGGAACAGGCGATGCTCGAACTGCGGGGCGAGCAGCCGGAGCATGCGGCACAGGTCGCTGTCGTCGCCGAAAGCCGATGGCATCAGGTTGTGGCACTCATCGACGATCAGCAGGTCCCAGGGCAGATGTGGTGAGCCCTCGGGGGTGCGGCAGGCCGCCAGGAACTGCTCGAGAACGTCGTCCTGCCGCAGGTAGTGATACGAGGCGATGATCCGGCTGAAGGAGCGCCACGGGTTGGCGTCCATCCCAAGGCGCCGCCGCAGCACATGGGTCTTCTCGCGGTCGACCAGATCAAAGGACAGCGAGAACTTGTCCCACATCTCATCCCGCCACTGCAGCCGCAGTGAAGCGGGCGTGAGCACCAGCACCCGCTGCAAGCGGCGGCGTAGGAGCAGTTCGGATAGAATCAGACCTGCCTCAACGGTCTTGCCCAGGCCTACGTCGTCAGCCAACAGGAGGTTGACCCGCGGCATCCGCAGCGCCTTGAGCAAGGGCACCAACTGGAAGTCGTCAACCTGCACGGCCCCATGGAAGGGGCTGGCGACCGGCAGGCGTCCGAGCGGCCCCAGACCATCCGGGTCAAGGAAGGGGGTAGCAGCCGCCCAGCGCGTGGCCCGAAGCAACGCGTCGAAATCCTCTGCCGGCATCGGGTCGCTGGAACCGACGTTGGGAAGGGCAGTGGGCTCCAACAGCCGGCTGGCAGGCTCCAGCTCCCAGATCAGCCGTTCATCACGCGGAAACTGGTCGTCCTTGTACTCGATCTGAACCAGGTGGAGCCGTCCGGTCGGACCGTCAAACGGCTCGACGCTCGTGGTGAGCCCGCGGCGGTTGCGGACGGTTGCGAACAGGCCGACGCGGGGGACCATCAGGGGTCCTCCAGCCGCGAGTGATCGATATGAACTAGCCCCCCTAATTGCGAGTGGGAAGCACGACCTCTGTGGAAGATCATCCGAACGAACCGCCCAGTAGCTGCCGCACCAGCCCGATCAGCTCCTTCTTGCTGAAGCTCTCCAACGGCCGAGGCGGTGGCTCGACCCCATGCTGCTCCAAAACCTTGGCCAGGTCAGCCTTTTTCAACTTGCTGTAGCCCGGGATTCCGTTTTGTTTGCACAACCCCTTGAGGGTGGCCACGCTCTGCTGCAGGAAGCTCCCCTTGCCGAGCAAGGCCAGTGCCCGGTGACTTGGCTCTGGCGGTGAGCTGAGCTCTTCGATGGCTTGAGCGGTCCGTTGCAGGTGCTCGCCGACTCGCCGGTAGACGCGGGCATCGGTGCCGGCGAGCTCGCGGCTGGTGGCCTCCAGGAGATCGGCGATCGAGGGGCTGCCCACTGGTTAGCCCTCCGGGCCGATCTGGCTGGTTTCGCTGGCGATGGCAGCCGCCTTTGCCTTAACGGCACGCCACTGCCTTGCCAGCTCTACCAGCCTCTGGAACATCCGCACCAGCCAGAAGCCGCTCTGCTGCTGGCTTTCCTCAACCGCTTCGGCAATGGCGTCACCGGTGGCCTCCAGCTCCCGGATCACCTCCACAAGACGGCTGTTCATGGCATGCAGCCGTGCTTTGGCCCTGGCTTCATTGCCGAGGTCTGCCTCTAGCTCTTGGAGCTCCCGCTGCAGCTCGGCGATCACCACACCACGCTTCTCGCTTTGGCTCCGGAAGATCCCGCGCGAGATGTTCACGCTGATCAGGGCGGATCGCATGGCGTCGTAGTTCTCCCTCAGCTCCTCGTCAGGAGGGTTGGCCGGGAAGCGGCGGGCAGAGCTGTTGGTCATGACCTTGTTCCGTACCCACAACCTGGCAGAGATCTCTGGTTTTCGCCTATCCCCAGGACGGGGGACTCGAGCCCTTCCGTTATCCCCTCAAGCTTTCACAGGCCTCCCCATCACCATCCCCATCGAGATAGCTGTGCCCTTGCCGCAGCAACACCTGGGCCTGGGCATAGGAGCCGATCTGCTTGCAGGTGTAGCGACGGCCTGATGGCGCAGAGGAGCTCGAAGCTGGCTTTCGTTGGCCCGACCTGTAGTCCCATGGCCTCAGGACTCCACCCTTTACGGACCACACCCCCAGCCCTTTGAGCCGCGCCTCGGTTTCCAGGCGGCTGTAGGTCTGGCGGTCGCAGCCCTGGATGTACTGCCAATAAACAAACGCTGCACCGGATGCCACCAGGGCCTGGTTGAGGTCCTGGCCGCCTCTGCTGAGCTCTGCCACGGAGCGGCCGTAGCGATCGGTGGCCTTGACGCGCAGCTCAACGGCTGATCCCACCGGAGCCAGAGTCTGCAACTGCGTTCGGGCGCTGGCGCCATGCGGCGCCTGACTACTTTCCGGCGCATCGATGCAGGCCAGGCGCACGTTCAGGGTGCGGCTGCCCTCGCGAACGCGCAGGGTGTCGCCGTCGCCGATGGAAAGCACGGTGGCTGTGCGGGTTTGGGCCAGCAGGGCAACGGCTGCCAGAGGCAAAAACAGGGGAATCACTCCTGCGCCCCTAGTCGCTCCGCATATCCTGCTGCCCAGACAGCCGGTGCGAACCCCTCTGGCACGAGGCGTTTGTAGCTGTCCATCACGAGGATTTCACTCACGGCTTCTCCCAGCCGTTCCACCGAGCGGCTCTGAGGCAGCTGGCGTTTCAGCTGCTGGTGCATGCGGAGCAGATACCAGGCCGATCCCTCGAGCCCAGCGTTGAACTTGCTCCACATGGCGGGGTCGCGCCTCGCGTCGAGCACCATGTCGCCGGCGTTGTGGGCCTTGTCAGCTGCCGTCACCAACAGCGAGGCCTTTGGCTTGTGCTCGAGGGAGGCGATGGTGCGGGTTTTGCGCAGGAGCCAGGGCTCCTTCTCGCCCGGTGGTGCGTTGTCGCTGGTGTCGGTGCAATCGCGCACGATCTCGGCCACGGCCTCTCCAAAGCGCTCAGCAATGGAGGCATGGCTCTGGCCGGCGTCCTCAATGGCGTCATGCAACAGAGCAGCGATGGCTTGCTCTTCTGTGCCGCCGTCTTCCCACACGAGGGCGCTGACGCTGATCAGGTGGGAGATGTAAGGAACGGTTTTTCCCTTACGGCGCTGGTCGCGGTGGATCGCCTCTGCCCAGAGCAGGGCCTCTCCGTAGCGGGCGCTGATCACCGGGGTTGAGGCGCTCACTGGCGCACCTTGCAGTAGCCAGCGCCGGCGTAGGAACTGCCGCCCGGGCAGGTGGTGCCGTTCTTGGCAGGGAAGTACTGAGCATTGCCGCGCACCTTGCAGTAGCCCGCACCGGCGTAGCTAGTGCCGCCGGGGCAGGTGTTGCCGTTTTTGGCGGGGATCATCAGGGGATTGGCCTGCGCGAACAGTGCTGTTGCGGTGATGGTGGCCAGGAGAGGAAGCATCAATCAATCCTGAGATACCCATCATCCAAACAAGGCGCCCCGTAGGGGGCGCCTTAGCACCGGTTGCAAGGGTTCACCGCTGGCATCTCGCGGTCCTCTTGGTCGGGTGTCGGTGGGTTTCACGATTCACCTGTCTGGGGCCTGGCAGGTAAGGAAAGCGGTCACGTCTCTGCCGAGAAATGCTCGGGGCTTGACCTCAGCAGTTGTGATCGCGGCCCGGGTTATGCAGCCCAGTGGATCATCAATGCAGGCATCCAAAGTGGCGTATCGCTGTTGCTGCTACGGGGCGATGTTCGCGCCACATCACCGAGTTCACTGTGGGGTTCACGCATCGTTGGCGCACCTCCTTTGTGGGTGAAGGTGGGGTTGATCCCTTCCCTTCTCTCAACTTCAACGTAATCCCACGGATGGCTCTGTGGCAGGGCGTAGAGGTTCCTCTTTCCGTACTGCTGCAGAGCTGAATCAGCTCACTCCACCCACGCGAATCAGGCCGCCCACCACCACAAACGCGATCGCCAATGCCGTGATGCCGCGGATATGCCAGGCCAGCCCGCTGAGGTTGTTGTCGCTGAGCTGCGGGATCAGGCGCAGGCGCGCATGCACCGCAAGGGTCGCGGTGGCAGCGAGCAACACGAGCTTCGTGCCGATCAAGATCCCGATTGGATTGCCGGGATCGAACAAGCCCTGATAGCCGGGAAGGTAGATCCAGCCCATCCACAGGCCCGTGATCACCTGGATCGCCAAGGCCGTGAGGCCGAGGGATTCAAACAGCTCTTCGAAGTCGCTGATGCGCTGGGCGCTCTGCTCCTTGAGTGCTCTGGGCAACACCCGCAGATCCAGCACCAGGTGCCCGCCGGTCCACACAGTGGCCGCCAGGGCATGCACGATCACCAGAACGGGGAAGATCGACATCGCCACAACCACTGCTCCAGTGCAGCATCACTCGGGTTGATTCGCCACAGTGCAACCGTCGCTTGCAATCCGATGGCTGACGCCCGCCGCAGTGTGTTGATTACCGGTGCCTCCAGCGGCATTGGCTTGGCGACAGCCCATCGCCTGATTGATCAGGGTTGGCGGGTGTTGGCTGCAGCGCGCCGGGTTGAGGCGATGGAGCCGCTGCGCAACCGCGGGGCTGAGGTGTTCCCCCTGGATCTGGTCGACCCCACGTCCCGTGAGGCGCTCGCTCACGCCATCAGCGAACGCGTTGGCGCACTTGATGCGCTCGTGAACAACGCCGGTTTTGGCGATGTGGGCCCGGTGGAAACCATGGAGCTCGATCGGGCCCGAGCGATGTTTGAAGTGAATGTGTTCGGCTTGATTGGCCTCACCCAGCTGCTGCTGCCGGCGATGCGTGAGCGGCGCCGCGGCTGCATCGTGAACCTGTCCTCCATTGCCGGCCGCTTCGTGACTCCCGGAGCCGGTTGGTACGGCGCGAGCAAGCACGCTGTGGAGGCGATCAGTGATGCCCTACGCCTGGAGCTGCACCAGTTCGGCGTTCACGTGGTGCTGGTGGAACCCGGGTTGATCCGCACGGGTTTTGAGGGCGTGACGGCGGAGGCCATGCAACGCGAAGGGCATGGCCCTGTCTGGGGTTCGATGATGCGCCGGGTGGCCGCCGGCTGGGCCGAGGGGTTTCGCAAGGGCTCTGAGCCTGAGGTGGTGGCTCGCACCATTGCAACGGCCCTGGAGACCAGCGATCCCAAGCCTCGCTACCGCTGCGGCAGCGAATCGGAAGCGGTGCTGGTGCAGCGCTTCATGCCCACGCGCTTGTGGGATTCCCTGGTGCGCTCGCGCATGCTCGGCTGACGCCTCACGACGAGCAGCTGTAGTGCGACACCCCGCCGGCGTTGAAGAACTCTCGCGGCTTGAGCTGGTCGTAGCGCACCGCTAGCTCCGCCGCTGGAGTGGAGTAAGGATCGCGGAACAGCGCTTGTAGTTCTCGAATCAGGCTGAAGTCGCCGGTGGCGGCTTGCTCGTAGGCGGGCGCAATCAGCCATTCGCGCCAGGTGATCGCGGGGTTAACACGCTGCATGGCGGTTGATGTCTCCTCCGGGTTGCCGATCTGAGCGCGCCAGCGCTGCAGCCAGCCCAGCCAGCGCTGATCGAGATCCTCTTCGCTCGGCACATAGAAGCTTGGCTTGAGCTCCTCCACGCTTTCGGGGATCGCCGAAAGGCGGCGGAAGAAGATCGTGTAATCGGCCCGCGAACTCACCAGGAGTTGCAGCAGCTCCTGGATCAGCTCGGGGTCGTAGCTGGGGAGGCCGAGCTTGCTGGCCCACATCGTCTCCAAGGCCTGAGCCATCGCCTCTGCAAAGCCGGCCTGAATGGCATCCAGCTCTTCTAGGGCTGCGTTGTCGTCCTCCAGCAACGGCCGCAGCGATTTCACGAACATCCCGTAATTCACTTCAGCCGCCGCTGGCTGGTTGAAGAAGCAGAAGTGCTCACCGCCACCGGTCCAGGGTTGGAAGCGCGGGTCGAACAGTTCGCAGAAGCCGAATGGGCCGTAGTCGAGCGTGTAGCCGCCGGCGGCGCAGTTGTCGCTGTTGAAGTTGCCCTGGCAGTAGCCCACGCGCATCCAGTTCGCTACCAGGGCGGTGAGCCGCCCCCGGAACAAGCGCGCCAGCTCCAGCACCTGCGCGGTGAACGGCAGCGCCGCGTTGATTTCGGAGCGGTAGTTGCGAGCGATCAGATGTTCCGCGATCAGCTGCAGCTCGCCCAGGGCATTGGCGTGGGCCTGGCTGCGCGCCCGGCGGGCAAACAACTCCAGCTGCCCCACCCGCAGAAACGACGGCGCCACCCGCGTGGTGATCGCCGCTGGGTTGTTCATCATCACGTCGGGATCAAACGAACGTGATCCCTCGCTGTACCAGGGGCGCCGCACCCCTTCAGCGCGCGACATGTAGAGCGTGAGTGAGCGCGAGGTGGGGACCCCGAGCGCCTGCATGAACTCCTGAGCCAGAAACTCGCGCACGCTCGAGCGCAGCACGGCCCGACCATCGGCGCCGCGGCAGTAGGGCGTGGGCCCACCACCCTTGAGCTGCATCTCCCAGCGCTGGCCGTTGAACACGCCCTCAACAATGGAAATGGCGCGTCCATCGCCGTAGCCATTGCCTGTGCCGAAGGGGCATTGCTGGGTGTATTCGGTGCCGTAAATCGAGAGGGCGTAGCCCGTGGCCCAGCCATGGGGCCGCATTGCCCCGCTGGCCGCGCTGCTGTCGCCAGAAAACAAGCGGCGGAAGCTGTCGTCGTGCGCCAGTGCTTCGCTCAGCCCCAGCTCAGCGAACAGGTCACTGCTGTGGGCCACGTATTCCGGCTGGGGCAGCGGGGTGGGCGTGACCGGCACGTAATGCCCGGAGAACACCTGGCGGGGCCGGTGGTCATCGCCGTCGGGCCTGGCCTCGGGGTCGGGCCGCAGGGAGTCGAGCAGGGAATAGTCGGCCAGCTGCGCAAACTCCTCAAACGTGGTCGCTGACACGGGGCGTTCGAAGGCTGAGGTGACCATCCTGGCGAGCGGGGGTGATGCACGCGTTGCATCGGCTGAGGCCCTCTGAGGAATAGGGTCTTACAAATCTCAATTTGCCTGTGCTCCTGCTGCTGTGGTGCGGCGTTTGATCGCCTCCCTTTCTCCGGCGCGCAAGCCGGTCCACCGCTTCGAGCAGGTTCCCTCTGAGCGCTATCCCACCAAAGCGGAGCTGCTCAACGCCCTTCCGGCCGAGCTCACCCGTTTGGATCCCCGCAAGGCATGGGCCAGTTTGGCCCTCTCCCTCGGCCTCTCGCTGTTGGCCTACGGGCTCGGCACGCTGATCCCCCTGCAGTGGGCAGCACTTCCGCTCTGGCTCATCTACGGGCTCGTCACCGGCACGGTGGCCATGGGCTGCTGGGTGCTTGCCCATGAATGCGGCCACAACGCGTTCCACCCCAACCGGCGCCTGGAGGCCTGCGTGGGGTTTGTGCTCCACAGCCTGCTGCTCTCGCCTTACTACAGCTGGGCCCGCAGCCATGCGGTGCACCACGCCCATTGCAATCACCTGGAGGGCGGTGAAACCCATGTGCCCCCCAGGATCTCCTCGCGTTCAGGGCAGATCACGGAGGCCCTGAAACAGAAGCTCGGCCTGCGCCTGTTTGGTTGGGTGTCGCTGTTCAACCACCTGCTGCTGGGTTGGCCGCTGTATCTCTTTTTCGGGGCCACCGGTGGTGAGGATTACGGGAGGCCCATCTCCCACTTCCGGATCAGAACCAAGGGGTCTCAGCCCAAGCGTCAGCTGTTTCCGGAGTCGTTCCGGGGGCTGATGCTCCGCTCCAATCTCGGCTTGGTGGCTGTTCTGATCGCTCTGGGTTGTTTGGCCTGGCAGTTCTCGCTGCTGCGGGTGTTGTGTGTGTACGGCCTGCCGTATCTGGTGGTGAATGTGTGGCTGGTCACCTACACCTGGCTGCAGCACACCGATCTCAACATCCCCCATTTCTCAACTGAGGAGTGGACCTGGGCTAAGGGAGCTCTGCAAACCGTGGACCGGCCTTACGGGCCGCTGCTGAACCTCCTGCACCACGGCATCGGCTCCACCCACGTGTGCCACCACATCAATTCGAGAATTCCCCACTACAACGCCTGGCGTGGCACGGCCCTGATCCGTCTGCGCTATCCCGAGCTTGTGCGCTACGACCCCACACCGATCCATAAGGCCCTTTGGCGGGTGGCCACCCGCTGCGGTGCCGTGCGCCAAAACCCGATGGATGGGGCCTTCTATTACTGAGGCCTTCCCGCTACCGGCATTGCGGTGCGCACAGCTTCCATGAAGGTCTGCAGGCGCTGTGGATCTTTGAGGCCGTTGGTTCCTTTCACACCGCTGTTCACATCCACCCCGTGGGGTTTCACCAGCGCGATCGCGGCGGCCACGTTGTGAGCGGTGAGTCCGCTCGCTTCATGGCAGCGGCCTGCTCCACTCCGATGAAATCAGGGCTGGGATGGTGTTGACCCACCAGCACGCCGATCGCATCGGCACCCAGCTCGGCGTCCAGCAGCGCATCCTCCACGCAGCGCACGCCGCAGATCTTCACGCGCACAGCCGGATCACCCATGGCACGATGCGGGCCTTCGCTTCAGTTTCGCCGTGCCGCTGATCAACGTGCGCACCTCCCTGGCTTCGGTGGATAACGCCGATGCCCTGCTCAAGGAACTCTCCGCCGCCCTCGCTCAGCAAACCGGCAAGCCCGAGAGCTATGTGATGACGATGCTTGAAACCGCGGTGCCGATGACCTTCGGTGCCAGCAGTGAGCCCAGCGTTTTTGTGGAGATCAAATCCATCGGTTCGTTGCGCCCTCCCGCCATGAAAGCGGCGTTCTGCGATCTGATCAGTGCCCGCACGGGGATTCCCTCCAACCGCATCTACATCCAGTTCGAGGATGTGCCGGCCGCCAGCTGGGGCTGGGATGGCCGCACCTTCGGCTGAGGCCGGATTCAGGGAGCAGCACTGCCGATCGAGAGGGGCTTGAGCTTCCAGATGCGCGTGGCGTACTCCTCGATCGCGCGATCGCTGCTGAAAAAGCCGCAGCGCATCGTGTTGGTGATCGAAGCCCGCGCCCATCCCTCGGGGTTCTGCCAGGCCTGATCCACTTGATCCTGGGCGCGGCTGTAGTCGGCCGCATCCGCCATCACCTGGAATGGATCGCTGTGGGTGAGGTTGTCGAGCAACGGCTGAAACAGGGATCGATCGCCTTCGCTGAAATGGCCGGAGGCGATCAAAGCCAAGGCTTCCCGTGCGTTGCTATTCGGCTCCAGCCAGGTCCACGGGTGATAGCCCTTGGCCGTGAGCTCCTGCACCTGGGCAGCTGTATGCCCGAACAGGAAGAAGTTCTCATCTCCCACCCGCTCGCGGATTTCGATGTTGGCGCCATCGAGCGTGCCGATGGTGAGCGCTCCGTTGAGCGCCATCTTCATGTTGCCCGTGCCGGAGGCTTCCTTCCCCGCGGTGGAGATCTGTTCGGAGAGATCCACCGCCGGGTAGGTGAGCTGGCCGAGGCTCACGCTGAAATTGGGCAGAAACACCACCCGCAGCCTCCCTCGCATGGCGGGATCGATGTTCACCATCTCGGCGATACCCACGATCAGCCGGATGATCAATTTGGCCATGGCGTAGCCCGGGGCCGCCTTGCCGCCAAAGATCACCGTGCGCGGCGGTAGATCCTCGCCGGCGCGCAGGCGCAGGTAGCGCTGCACCAGTTCAAGCGCCGCCAGATGTTGGCGTTTGTACTCGTGGATGCGCTTCACCTGCACATCAAACAGTGAGGTGGGATCCACGAGCACCCCGAGCTGCTGATGGATGTGATCAGCGAGGCGCTGTTTGGCCAAAGCCCGCACGCCGCGCCAACGCTCCAAGAAGCCCGCATCGCTCAGCAGTGGTTCAAGCCGCTCGAGTTGCTGGAGATCGCGCCGCCAGCCAGCACCGATCGCCTCATCCAGCAGGCCAGAGAGATAGGGATTCGCGACGGCGAGCCAGCGCCGTGGTGTGACGCCGTTGGTCACGTTGGTGAAGCGATCCGGCCAGAGCTGGGCGAAATCGGCGAGCACCTGATCTTTCAACAACTGGCTGTGCAACTCAGCCACGCCGTTGGTGTGGTGGCTACCCACCACAGCCAGATGGGCCATACGCACCCGTTGCGTCGGGCCTTCTTCAATCAACGACACCCTGGCCAGCAGCTCTGGCTTGCCGGGATGGCGCAGCCGCACCATCCGCAGGAAGCGGGCATTGATCTCGTAAATGATCGAGAGCTGGCGCGGCAGCAACTGCTCAAACAGCTCCACACCCCAGGTTTCCAGGGCTTCCGGCAGCAAGGTGTGGTTGGTGTAACTGAGGCTGGCGGTGGTGATCGCCCAGGCCTGGTCCCAGTCGAGCCCTTCTTGATCGATCAGCAGGCGCATCAGCTCAGCCACCGCAATCGCTGGGTGGGTGTCGTTGAGCTGCACCGCGAATTTGCGGTGGAAGTCGCTCACCGGAAGCCCCTGTTTCTTCAGGATTCGCAGCATGTCTTGCAGGGAGCACGACACAAAGAAGATCTGCTGGCTCAGCCGCAAACGCTTGCCTTGATCCAGTTCATCGTTGGGGTAGAGCACCTTGCTCAGGGTTTCGCTCTGCACCTTGGCCAGCACGGCACGGGTGTAGTCGCCGGCGTTGAACGAGGCGAAATCGAAGGCTTCCGGCGCCATCGCCGACCACAACCGCAACGTGTTGGCCGTTCGCACGCCATACCCCGTGATCGGCGTGTCATGGGCCACACCCAGCACCGTGTGTTGGCCGATCTGCACCGGGTAGGTCCATTCCGGGCGAATCACCTCCCAGGGATTGCCCTGGGCCAGCCAGGCATCGGTGCTTTCCTGCTGCCCGTTGTGGTTGATGCTCTGGCGAAAGATGCCGAATTCGTAGCGGATGCCGTAGCCAATGGCCGGCAACTCGAGGCTTGCCAGCGATTCCTGGAAGCACGCCGCCAACCGACCCAATCCACCATTGCCGAGCCCTGGTTCGGGCTCGCAGCTGAGCAACAGCTCCAGATCCAGGCCAAGCTCCTGGCAGGCCGCTTCGGCTTCTTGCCGTAGGCCCAGATTCACCAGATTGTTATCCAGGTGGGGGCCCAGCAGATATTCAGCTGAGAGATACGCGGCTGTGCGCACCCCTGTGGTGGTGTAGGCCTCGGCCGTTTCCACCCAGTTCTGCAGAAGCCTGTCGCGCACCGCGAGCGACAGCGCCATGTAGTAGTCGTGCTGATTGGCCAGGGTGGGTGATTTGGCCTGGCTGTAAAACAGATGGCGGCGAATCTGATCCGCCAGGGAACCCTGCGCTGCCACGGTCATTGCAGTGTCGTTGGATGGCATCACGTCGCCTCCTCGGATCGACGCGGAGCGCCGACAGCATTGATGCCTCCACCGAAACGGAGCGCGGCTGGTGGTGTTGTGCCTATGAGCACCAAAACACGAGCTGTTACGACGGCGGTTCAGTGCCGCGCCAGGTTTGATGGCCCCGCTGGATCGATCCCTCCGGAATTACATCGGTGATCGACTTGAGCTCCACATCCACCACGCGATGAGCGGAGCCTGCTTCCGCCGTACGCCAGAGGGCTGCGGTGACAGCACGCATACGGGTGCGATACAGGCCGCGGGCTACGGGCTTCCACTGGTTCTCCCGTTGGATCTCCAGGCGATACATGGATGACGCAGTTTTGCTTCACCATGCCCACATCGGCTCCCGATGCCTGAATCCTTAAGGCCTCACTTGGGATCAGCCCGGCATGCTCAGGGTTTCCACACCCGCGACCATCCATAGCTGCTCAGATAGGTGGAGAAGGCTTGCGCATCCGCCAGGGAGTGCAACGCCACTTCCTCCACCACCTTGCGATCTCCATTGAGCTGTTCCACCTCGTGGCAGGCGTTGAACAACAGATTCGGATCTTGATAGATCACCCACTGGCCGCGATAGGGCGTGTCTTTGTGCACCAGGGTTGCAATGGCGGGATTTTTATAGAGAAGAGCCATCCGAGATCGTTGCTGAGGGCAGCGTTTGCGTGCCGCCGGAATGAGGCTCAAGCATTCCCTGCAGCCTGGATCGCTTGTGTACCGATGGCTACCGGCAGCTCATGTGGATGCGGATTCGGTAGCCATAGCTGCCTGGACAGGCACCCTCGGCTGCGTTAGGTGGTCGCACCGATTGATCGCTTCATGCCGTCCAGCGCCCGCCTTCAAGCTCTGCAAACCATCCAAGACCGTGCAGCCACACCCGTGACATCACCAGGCCCCTTGGAAGACCTCTGGGCCAGTGATGTGTTCAGCCTTGCCGCGATGAAATCGGCGCTGCCCAAGGCCGTGTTCAAGTCGTTGCAGCGCACCATCACCCGCGGCGGCAAGCTCGACACCTCCGTGGCCGATGTGGTGGCCCAGGCGATGAAGGATTGGGCCACGAGCCGTGGGGCGCTCTATTACGCCCACGTGTTCTATCCGCTCACCAACCTCACCGCGGAAAAGCACGATGGCTTCATCGCACCGCAGTCGGATGGCTCGGTGATCAGTGAATTCACCGGAAAGTTGTTGGTGCAGGGTGAGCCCGATGGCTCCTCGTTCCCCAATGGTGGGATCCGCTCCACGTTTGAGGCGCGCGGTTACACGGCCTGGGATGTAACCAGCCCTGCCTACCTGATGCAGACGCCCAATGGCACCACCCTCTGCATCCCCACGGTGTTTGTGAGCTGGACCGGGGAAGCGCTCGATAAGAAAACGCCCTTGCTGCGCTCCAATGCCGCCATGGATCGCCAGGCGCAGCGCTTGCTGGCCTTGCTTGGTGAAACCGAGATTGCTCCGGTGAATTCCAGCTGCGGCGCTGAGCAGGAATATTTCCTGGTGGATGCCGCGTTTACGGCCCTGCGGCCGGATCTGCAGCTGGCCGGCCGCACCCTGTTTGGTGCGCCACCGGCCAAGGGCCAGCAATTTGATGACCACTATTTCGGTGCGATCCCCGAGCGGGTGCAGGTGTTCATGCAAGACGTGGAGCATCAGCTCTACCGCCTGGGCATTCCTGCCAAAACCCGCCACAACGAGGTGGCACCCGGGCAGTTCGAAATCGCTCCGTTCCACGAGGCGGCCAATGTGGCCACGGATCACCAGCAGCTGATCATGACCGTGCTCAAGGCCACCGCCAAGAAGCACGGCTTCACCTGCCTGTTACACGAAAAGCCCTTCGCCGGCGTGAACGGCAGTGGCAAACACGTGAACTGGTCGATCGGCAACAGCACCCAGGGCAACCTGCTCGATCCCGGCAGCACACCCCACGAGAACCTTCAGTTCCTGCTGTTCTGCGGAGCGGTGATTCGGGGCGTGCATCAATACGGCCCACTGATGCGAGCCGCGATTGCCACCGCTAGCAATGATCACCGCCTCGGTGCCAATGAAGCCCCGCCGGCGATTATCTCGGTGTATCTGGGCAGCCAGCTTGAGGATGTGTTCGGTCAGATCCGCAGCGGCAGCCTGCAGGGTTCGGCGAAGGCGGCCTTGATGTCGCTCGGGGTCGACACCTTGCCCGACCTCAACAAAGATCCGGGTGATCGCAACCGCACCTCACCGTTTGCCTTCACCGGCAACCGCTTTGAATTCCGCGCCGTGGGATCTGGCCAGTCGGTGGCCGGTCCGTTGGTGGTGCTGAACACGGTTCTGGCTGATTCGATTCAGTGGATTGCCGATCAGCTCGAGCAAAAGCTGCAGAGCGGACTGCCCCTGGAGGAGGCAGCCTTCGCAGTGCTGCAACGCACCATGGAGGAGCACGGTGCCGTGGTGTTCGGCGGCGATGGCTATTCAGCCGAATGGCACCAGATGGCCGTGGAGCAGCGGGGTCTGGAGAATCTGCGCACCAGTGCGGATGCGCTGCCCGTGCTCCAACGCCCGGAGATTCGTGCCTTGTTTGAGCGCACGGGTGTGCTCAGTGCCGTTGAGCTGGAGAGCCGTTTTGAGGTGTATGCCGAGCAGTACAACCTGGCCATTGATGTGGAGGCCAAGTTGGTGTTGCGGATGGCGCGCACCCAGATCTATCCCGCAGTGATGGCTTCTCTCGAGCAACTGGCGGGCTCGATTTCCATGCAGGAGTCGCTCGGGTTGGTGGTGGATCGCAGCTTGCTCGAGCAGATGGCTGCCCTCACTCAGCAGCTGCTATCGGCGTGCGAAGGCTTGCAGGAGGCGCTGGAGGCCACACCCGCGGATGCCCATCAGCATCTGCGCCATTGCGCGGATGTGTTGCTGCCCTTGATGAACGGTGTGCGTGCTGCCGTTGATGCTCTCGAAGTGCTTGTGGACGACGAGCAATGGCCGTTGCCCACCTATCAGGAGATGCTCTTCCAGCGCTGAGCGCCGGCTTCAGCCCATCACCAGGAGGTGGTGCGGTAGTGAACCAGGCCCTCGTTGGAGCGTTGCCGCCCTTGCAGAGCAAGGGCTTGTTCACCTTCGGCGGTGGCCTGGCTGAACTGCGCCAACAGCTGTGAGCCCTGTTCCCGATCCGGCCCGGAACGGGGAGAGGGTTCCTGATTTTGGGCGGGGGATGTGGGCATCAGACATTCGTTCTGGTGGAACCCTATGGAGCGATCCATCCCCCTCCAGGTCACGATCGCTACAGCTTTGCGGCCATAAAGGCTGATTTCGCGGCCATCGAATTGGCGCTGGAGTGCCTCACGACACAGATGCGGGTGCCTCCGCTCTGGCAGCTTTTTGCCTGCACTCGAAGGATCGTTAATGGCACCTCGATCACTTCTCTCTCAACTCGGTCAGCCCATTGCCAAGCGTTATCGCCTGATCAATGCCAGCTTTGAGGCCCATCCCCACCTCGATGCGATCTACGACTCCGTGGAAGAAGCGCTGACGGATGCGGCGTCGTGGTTGGCCTCGCAGGCCTCTTCAGCCCAGGCCGCCATTGGCGTGGAGGTGAGCACGCGCTCCGGGGAGTGGCGCACCGTGCGCCAGCCAGCACCGCTCACGGCCTGACGCTTCGAACCCCGAGGGTGATCACAAAAAAAGCCCCGGTGATCGCCGGGGCTTTCTTGTTGGATCGCGCTGCGATCAATCCTCTTCGGTGGCGCCGGCGGGGATCAGTTTGATCTGCTTGCGACCCAGTTTGATCTCAAACTCGTCGCCGGGCTTGAGGTCGAGCATGGCGGTGTAGGCCTTACCAATGAGCAGGTTGCCGTTGCCTTGCACGGTGGCGGTGTAGCTCAGCTTGCGGCCACCTTTGCCACGGCCCACGCCATCGTTACCGAGGCTGAGACCTTTGGCTTCCAGCAGAGCTTCGTAGAAGGCGGTGAAGTTGAGGCGTTCGCCACCATCCTTCTTGGTGCTCACATAGCCGCAGCTGCGCACCAGATCGGATTTGGACACGTCGCCAAGTTCTTTGACCTTGGCCAGCAGTTCAGAGCCGGTGAGCATGGATCGGAATTGAATCAATCCAACAATAACGCTCAGGCGGTACTGTGCCATCCCTTGGCCCACGATCTCTGCCATGTTTCTGATCGGCTGTCTCGCGATCCTGCCGGTGCTACTGATCGCGTACTACACGATTCAACGCACCGCGGGCCATCACAGCCGCCAGGAAACCCGCCACATGATCAAAGACATGGTGGTGGAGGCCATGAACAAGCACGATCAAGACTTCGACGACTGATCGCCTAACGGCTGTTGATCCAGCGCATCAGTGCTTTGGCTGGATCGCTCAACTCTGGGATGGAGCCATAGAGCCAGTCCTGCCAGCCCTGTTGTGGCAGTCCACTGAACACCATCAGATTGAGGGGATAGTCCTCCGAGTCGCTGCAGCGGCGAAAGTCGTCGCGATAGAGGAACACCGGTTTGCCCAGCGCGATCGCCGCTCCGAGCTCCAGCATCACCCCTTCATCCGGGGGTGTTCCATTCACGATCGCCAGCAGAGCATCGGCATCGCGTACATCCTGCAGATCCGCCTGGGCCACACGCCAGGCCCAACCCGGCTGTCCCAGATCCACCTGACCATTGCGACTGAACGGCTCCCACACCTCCAGCCCGAGCTGCTCCAGTGCCTTGATGAAATCCGGCAACAGTCGCTCACGCCAATGGGCTGAAAACCCATAGGGCGAGGCCAGATACAACGTGGGCAGACCCATCAGCGGGAAGCGCGATACAGCTGTTCATCCAGCGCCGCCGCTGCAGCGCTCTCCCAGGGAAACACAATCCATTCGTTGCTCTCGGTGACCTCCACCGCCTGCCACCACTGCGGCTCCACCTTGCTCAACCACACCACAGGTGTGCAGTGCTCCAGCTCGCGGTATGGCTCGAGTGTGAGCCCAGTTTCATACACATCGTCCACCAGCAGACAGCCCGGCTGCACGCTGCTGAGGAGCGGTAGATCCAAACGATGGCTGAGCGTTACTGCCAGCACCAAGCCGCCGCGGGGAATGCCATGCACACCGCAGAAGCGTTGGCCTTGGCAACGCTCCACGATCGCGTCCACAGCCCGCTCGAAATCCTGCCAAGTGAGTGTGCGCATCGCCGCCGGGATCGATGCGCATACTGTCGCAATCTGCCCCGCTGGATCGCGTTAGGCCAGCCGCCTCAGGGGCGTGAGCGCTACCAAGCTGAGATGAGCCAAGGCTCTGCACACGGATAAAACCGCGAGGCCAAGGCAAAGGGGGCAGTGCATCAGGCTCATGCCGCCAGCTTTATGCAATCGCTTCGGGCTGAAGCGTTTCCTGCGGAAACTTCATCAACGCGGTTGCGATCAGCGGCGCACGGGCACCACGGTCATCCCAACGGGCGCCAGGGCGATCAACGCCAGCTTGATGTGCTGGATGCCGAAGGGAATGCCAATGATCGTGATGAAGCAGGCCAGAGCTGAGGTGAGGTGGCCGATCGCCAGCCACCAGCCAGCCACCAAAAACCACAACACATTGCCGATCAGTCCTAGCGCTCCAGTGCCGAGATCGTGGCGGCCGGTGAGATCACGCCGGCTGATCGCTTCCTGGCCAAAGGGCCAGAGCGAGAACGCGCCGATCACAAAACAGGAACGGGCCCAGGGCAGGCCCACGATCGTGATCGCGCACAGCAAGCCCGCCAACCACCAGCCCAGGGCCATCACCAGGCCGCCGAGCACCACCCAAAGGATGTTGAGAAGGGCGCTGAACATCACGCCATCTTCTTCATAGAGTTGCTCACAGCGCTTCAGCCCGTTGCGCTTCGTTGATCAGGCGTTGCACGCGATCCAGCAGTGATTCATTGCTGAGGCGACTGTTTAACCGCTCCACCAGCAGCGGGAAGGCCAGGGGGCCAGGCCTGGCGATGCGCTCCACCCGCCAGGTGTACGACGCCATGCGTTTCAGCGCCGCCTGCAGCCGCTGCGCTTCCAGTTCCTCGTCGAGCACCTCCCGTTGGGCCTGCTCCAGCAGCAGGCTGCCGGGTTCGTGTTTCTGGAACACGTCGAACAGCAACGCTGCGCTGATCTGCAGTTGCCCGCCGGTTTTGTTCTGCCCCGGCATCGCCTGGCTGATCAGGCCACTCACCTGGGCGATGGCGCGGAAGCGGCGCCGGCACAGCTCGGAAAAATTCAGCGCCTGCTGCAGATCGCTCTCGAGGTTGCTGAGAGCGAGCAGATCGTCGCCGTGCAGATCGAGCAGCTCCTCGAAGGGATAGGTCTTCGGGGCCAGCAGCTCGAAGCCGTAGTCGTTCACCGACACGGTGATCGTGCTGGCTTTTTGCCGCGCCAGCCGCCAGGCCCAGAGGAAGCCGATGCCTTCGTGCACGAAGCGCCCCTCGAAGGGATACACAAACAGATGGCTGCCTTCGCGGCTGCGGCAGAGCTCCACCAGAAGCTGATCGCTGCGCGGTAGGCCGGAGAGGTTGGCCTGCCGCTGCAGCAGCGGTTCGAGTGCCTGCAGTTCGGGTGTGTCGAGGGTGGCTTCGCCATCGAGGGCGCGGGCGCAGCGATCCACTTCCTGGCGCAGATGGGAGCTGAGCAGGTCCGAAAGCGCCATTTGGCCTCCGGCCCAGGCGGGCACGGTGGAGCTTTTCTTGCTGGTGGCCTTCACCTGGGCCGTCATCTCCCGCAGCCGCACGAACTCCAGCTGGCGACCGGCGAAGAAGAACACATCACCTGGCTTGAGCCGTCCGATGAAGGCTTCCTCCACATGGCCGATCACGGCGCCGCGCACGAAGCGCACCGTCACCGAGCGGTCAGCTGTGATCGTGCCGATGTTGAAGCGATGCAGCCGGGCGATGGTTTTGTCGAGCACGCGGAAGCTCCAGGGTTCCCCGGGAGCCGGCGGTTCGTCGTCGTGCAGGCGGCAACGCACGAGCTTGCGGTAGCGGGGATAGGCGGTGAGGCATTGGCCGCCGTGTTCGAGGAAATCGAGGCACCACTGCCATTGCGCCTCGCTGAGGTGGCGGAAGCTCCAGCAGCGGCGCACCGTGGCAAGCTCCTCCTCCGGTTGGAAACCGGCTCCGCAGGCCAGGCTGGTGAGGTGCTGCAGCAGCACATCGAGGGGAAGCTGCGGGGGGCGGCGGTGCTCCACCAGGCCGTTTTCCAGGCCGCGCCGCATGGCGCTCACCTCCAGCAGCTCCAGGGCGTTGGTGGGCATAAACAGCACCTGGGAGGTGCCGCCTGGGCAGTGGGCGCTGCGGCCGGCCCGCTGCAGCAGGCGGGCCAGGTTCTTGGCGCTGCCGATCTGCACCACCCGCTCCACGGGCTGAAAGTCGACCCCGAGATCGAGCGAGCTGGTGCACACCACCCAGCGCAGCTCGCCGGCTTTCACGCGGGCTTCGATTGCTTCGCGCTCGGCGCGGTCGATGGCGCTGTGGTGGAGCGCCAGACCGTCTTCCATCTCAGGGCAGGCAAACCGCAGGCACTGGTGCCAACGCTCGGCCTGGTTGCGGGTGTTGGTGAACAGCAGCGTGCTCACCCCGGGCTCCAGCCCCGCCACCAGCTCCTCGTACATCCGCAGCCCCAGGTGCCCGCCCCAGGGGAAGCCATCAATCGTGTCGGGCAGGAGTGAGCGGATCGCTGTGGCTCGCTGGATGTCGGCCGTGATGATCCGCGGGGCGGCCGGTAGGCCCAGGGCGGCGCGGGCGGCTTCGTCGAGATTGCCGATGGTGGCGCTGATGGCCCAGGTGCGCAGCTGCGGGCGATGGCGCCGCAGCCAGCTGAGGCAGAGCTCCGTTTGCGTGCCGCGTTTGCTGCCCATCAGCTCGTGCCATTCATCGAGCACCACCGCCTGCAGCTGGGCGAACAGCTCGGGTGCTTTGGCGTTGGCCAGCAGCACGCTCAGCGATTCCGGCGTGGTGATCAGGATTTCGGGCGGTGTGCGCAGCTGTTTGCTGCGTTCATGGGTGCTCGTGTCGCCATTGCGAATCGCCACCCGCAGCGGCCAACCCATAGCCGCAATCGGTTGCTCAATCGCCAGGGCGAGATCGCGGCTCAGGGCGCGCAGCGGTGTGATCACCAGCAGGCGCAGGCCGCGGGAGGGTGTTGCGGCACGTCCGGTTTTGCGGCGTGGCTTGGTTTCAGCGTCCTGGCGCTGCACTTTGGGAGTGGCAGCTGGCTCCGGGACCGCTGGGGGCAATGGCTCCGCGGCCAGCACTTCTGCGATCGGCCCCATCACGGCGGCGTAGGTCTTGCCGGAGCCGGTGGGGACCTGCAACAGGCCGCTATCGCCCGCCAGGTAGGCCTGCCAGCACTGGCGCTGGAAGGCCATGGGCGTCCAGCCCTGCTGGGCAAACCAGGCCTCGATGGGAGCCAGGGCTGCGCTCATGGCTGTTGCTCCATCAAGGCCATGGCGCTGGCCAGGCTGTCGGCCTCGCTGGCGGGTTTGTCGGTGCGCCAGCGGCTGATGCGCGGGAAGCGCACCGCGAAGCCACATTTGTGGCGTTTCGAGGGTTGGATGCCTTCAAACGCGAGTTCAAACACCTGCAACGGCTCCACAGCCCGCACCGGCCCGAAGCGCTCGGTGGTGTGGGCGCGAATCCAGCGATCGAGCTCGCGGATTTCGGCATTGTCGAGGCCGGAGTAGGCCTTGGCGAAGGTCACCAACTCCCCCTCGCCGTTCCAGAGGCCAAAGCTGTAATCGGTGTAGAGGTTGGCGCGCTTACCGCTACCCGCCTGGGCGTAGAGCAGCACGGCGTCTAGCCGCAATGGCTCGAGTTTGTGCTTCCACCAGGAGCCGCGTTTGCGTCCCACGAGGTAGGGCGAGTCGAGCGCTTTGAGCATCAGCCCCTCCGCCCGCTGCCCTCGGGCCTGATCGCGCAGGTCATCCAAACCGCCCCACTGCTGGAGCGTCTGGGTGGCGGAAAGCCGCAACCGGTTGCCCCCCTCAGCTCCTTGGGCTTCCTGCCAGTTCACATAAAGCATTTCCAGCTGCTCGCGCCGATGCTGCAGCGGCTGCTGGCGCAGATCTGTTCCCTGATGTTCCAACAGGTCGTAGGCGACGAAGGCCGCCGGGCAGTCGCGCTGCAGGCTGCGGCTCGGTGCCTTGCGCCCCAGCCGTCGCTGCAGGCTGGCAAATGCTTCCGGCGTGTCGGCATCGCCGTGCCACACGATCACCTCCCCATCCAGCGCTGTTCCCTGGGGTAACTGCTCCGCTAGTGCGATCAGCTCCGGAAACGCCTCATTGATTAGCTCTTCGCCGCGGCTCCATAGGCTGCAGCCGCCGGCGCGGTGGATTAGCTGGCCGCGGATGCCATCCCATTTCCATTCCAGTTGCCAACCCTCAGGTGGCGTGTGCTCCAGCTGGCCCGGCTCCAAGGGGCTGGCCAGAAAGAATGGATAGGGCCGGGCTGAGAGGCTCTCGTCCTGCGCTGCTGTTGCGGTGAGTTCTGCAAACGCCGCGGCACTGGGGGTGAAGCCACCCATCAGCCGGTGCGCCACCAACGCCTCATCCAAGTCGGCGCTCTGGGCCAAAGCCCGCGTCACCAGCCCCGTGGAGACGCCCACGCGGAATCCGCCGCTCAGCAGCTTGTTCACCAGCAGCAATTGCTCTGACGGCAGGCTGCGCCAACAGGCGCTCACAGCTTCAGCCTGCTCCTCTCCCTGAAGGGCCGCCAGCTGAGGCAGCCGCTCGTCCATCCACAGAGCCAGGGGATCCTCAAAGCTGGCGCTGCCTGCGTTGTCAGTACTGGGAGTGGGTTCGCTGGCTGCATCGGCGCGCTGTTGCCACAGCAAAGCCACCGTTTCGGCTGAATCGCCCACCTGGGCATGGCAGGCCTCAAACAACCATTCCGGTAGTTCCGTGCCCGCCAGGCAGATCTCTCGCAGGCGCCGGCCGGTGATCAGGCGCCGGCGCCGTTTGCCCAGCAGCAGTGCCAGTGCCCAGGCGGCATCGGCGGGAGCCGCACTGTGGAAATAGGCCTGCAGCGCTTCGAGCTTGGCGCTCGTGCTGCCGGTGCCATCCAGTTGGCGGAACAGGGCGGCGAACGCTTGCATCAGCTGGCTGTTGCGTTCGCTGCCAGGGCAGCGGCCTCGGGGCCTGCGGGTGCGGCTTCGTCGTCATCGAAGCGTTCCGCCTCGAAGTGCCCCTCCAGCGGTTCAGCGTTGATGCCCTCCACCTCTTGCAGGTAACGCGCCAGAACGTTGCTCTGGCCGTGGGTCACGTACACCTGCTGCGCCTGGCTGTCTTTCACGCTTTGCAGCAGACCGGCCCAGTCGGCGTGATCGCTCATCACAAAGCCGCGGCCGTAGCCGCGGCGCCGCCGGGCGCCGCGCACCGCCATCCAGCCGCTCACGAAGCCGTTCTGTGCCTTGGCGAAACGCCCAAGCCCGCGGCTGCGGTGCGCCGCTGGAGGCGCGATCAGCAGGCGCCCGGCCAGATCAGCTCCGCGCTCCAGTTGCGCCAGGGGGCGGGTTGGCGGCATGGCCACACCGGCCTCCCAATAGGGCCCCATCAGCCGATCAACGGCGCCATGCAGCAGCACTTCATCGGCGACGCCGAGCCGATGCAGCTCCGCCAGCACCCGTTGCGCCTTGCCGAAGGCGTAGCAAAACAGCACCGATGGCCGATCGGGAGCGCTGCGCCACCACGCAAGAATCTCGGCCGCCACTTGTGCGCCGCTCTGCCAGCGGTAAATCGGCAGGCCGAAGGTGGCTTCGCTGATCAACACATCCGCCTGCACCGGCTCAAACGGCGCACAGCTCGGATCGGCGCAACGTTTGTAGTCGCCACTCACCAGCCAGCTCTCACCGCCGGCTTCCAGGCGGATCTGAGCGCTGCCCAGCACGTGGCCGGCCGAATGAAACGACACCCGCGCCTCGCCGATCCTGTGCAGCTCGCCGTAGTCCACCGGCAGCAGCTTGATCTCGGCCCCTAGCCGCTCCCGCAGGATTCCTTCGCTCGCCCCAATCGCCCAGTACTCGCCGCAGCCTGGCCGGGCGTGGTCGGCATGGGCGTGGGTGATCAGGGCCCGGGGCACAGGCCGCCAGGGATCAATCCAGGCGCGCGCTGCCGGGCAATACAGCCCCTCGGGACTGAGCTGCAGCAGGCCGCCTGGGGCGAGGGGCATCGGCGGTGGGGCTTGGTGACGGTGGTTAGCGTGAGGCCATGACCAGCCTCGCCGCCATCCGGGAACGGCAGCGCAGCATGCGGCTTGCGCATCTTCGCCAGGGAATCGCTCCGCTCGTGAGCGCCTTTCCTGAGGCCCGGGTGTTGCTGTTCGGATCCTTTGCGCGCGGCGATTGGGACGGTTGTTCCGATGTCGATCTGCTTTCTGTTGCTCCCTCGCAGGAGCAGGCTTCAGAGCTCGCTGATGCTCTGCTTTCGGCTGGTCTCGGCGACGACGTCATTGCCCTCAGTGAGAGCCGTTGGCAGCAGTTGCAGGGGGGAGGTGATCCTTATTGGGCGGCCATCGCCCGCGATGCATTGCCGCTTCAGCCGTGATGACGCCGCGGGTTGACGCCCGCCGCCGCCGTCTCTAGCCAGGGGGTGATCCCCTGCGGCCCGCCGCCATGGCCCTCAACGATTTCCGCGATGAACTGGCGGCCACCGCAGCGGCCCTCGCGGCACCGGGCACGGGCCTGCTGGCGGCGGATGAATCCACCGGCACAATCGGCAAGCGCTTCGATGCCATTGGCCTCGAAAACACCGAAGACAACCGCCGCGCCTACCGCAGCCTGCTGGCCACCACTGAGGGTCTGGGCGAGCACATCTCCGGTGTGATCCTCTACGAGGAAACCCTCTTTCAAGACAGCACGGCCGAGGCCGGCAGCGCTCCGATCGTGGAGCTGTTCCAGAAGCAAGGGATCGTGCCCGGGATCAAGGTGGATCAGGGGGTGGAACCCCTGGCCGGCGGCGTGGCCGGGGAGAGCTGGTGCACTGGCCTGAAGGGGCTTGGTGAGCGCGCCGCTCGCTACTACGCCCGGGGCGCGCGGTTCGCCAAATGGCGAGCTGTGCTCCAGATCAGCGGCAACGGCGCCCCCTCGGAGCTGGCTGTGCGCGAAAACGCCTGGGGCCTGGCGCGCTACGCCCGCACCGTGCAGGAGCACGGCCTGGTGCCGATCGTGGAGCCCGAGATCCTGATGGATGGCGACCACGACATCACCACCACCGCTTCCGTGCAGGAGTGGGTGCTGCGCACCACCTACGAGGCGCTGGCCATGAACGGGGTGTTTCTGGAAGGCAGCCTGCTCAAACCCTCGATGACCTGCCCGGGGGCGGAGTGCCCCCAGCAGTCGAGCGCTGAGGAAGTGGGTGAGTTCACGGTGCGCACCCTCAGTCGCACGGTGCCCGCAGCGGTCCCGGCGATCCTCTTCCTCAGTGGTGGTCTCAGCGAGGAAGACGCCAGCCTTTGCCTCAACGCCATCAACCAGGTGGCTGCCCAGGGCTATGCCCCCTGGCACCTCGGCTTCTCCTACGGCCGGGCCCTGCAGCACTCCTGCATCAAGCACTGGGGCGGCAGCGACTTAGCGGCGGGGCAGGCGGCGCTGATGGCGCGGGCCCGGGCCAATGGAGCCGCGAGCCGCGGTGCCTATGAGCCGGGTTCCGAACCCTCGGACGACACCAGCTTGTTCGTGGCCAACTACAGCTACTAGCGGCTCATCGCCAGCATCTTTTCGATCGGCGCGAGCGCCCGCTGGCGCATCGCCTCATCCAGCTCGATCGCTGGGGCCATGTCGTTCAGGCACTGCCACAGCTTCTCGAGGGTGTTGAGGCGCATGTAGGGGCAGGCGTTGCAGCTGCAGCCGTCGGCACCTGGCACCTCATAGAACTCCTTGCCGGGCACGGCCTTGCGCATCTGGTGGAGGATGCCGGGCTCGGTGAGCACGATGAAACCGCTGGCCTCACTGGCTTCGGCGCGGCGCAGCAAGGCGCTGGTGGAACCGATGAAATCAGCGTGATCAAGCAGATGCTGCTGGCATTCCGGGTGGGCGAGCACCTCAGCCCCGGGGTGCTCGAGCTTCAGCTGCAGCAGCGCCTGCTCGCTGAAGGTTTCATGCACGATGCAGCTGCCGGGCCAAAGGGTGAGCTCGCGGCCGCTCTGGCTTTGCACCCAGCGGCCAAGGTTCTGATCCGGCGCAAACAGGATCGGCCGATCGGCGGGGAGCTGCTTCACCAGATCCACGGCGTTGCTGCTGGTGCAGATCAGATCGCTCTGGGCTTTTACGGCCGCCGAGCAATTGATGTAGCTCACCACCAGGTGCTCGGGATGTTCAGCGCGGAAGCTGGCGAAGGCATCGGCGGGGCAGGCGTCGGCGAGGGTGCAGCCGGCCTCAAGATCTGGCAGCAGCACAGTTTTGGAGGGGCTGAGGATCTTGGCCACCTCCGCCATGAAGTGCACGCCGCAGAACACGATCACGTCGGCGTCGGTGGCGGCGGCCTTGCGTGAGAGCTCGAGCGAATCGCCGATGAAATCAGCGATGTCTTGAATCTCAGGTTCCTGGTAGTAGTGCGCCAGGATCACGGCGTTGCGTTGGCGTTTCAGCTCGGCGATCGCCGCCGGCAGCTGCGCGTGGGGCGGGCAACCGCCGGTGGTGTTCTGGGCAGCCGCGAAAACCAAGGCTCAGGCCCTACCTGATGCAGGATGGCGGAAGCCTAGGCATCCGTTTGGCAGAGCTCCGCATCGCCATCGCCGGAGATCTGCATGGGCAATGGGACGCGGTGGATGAACGGCTGCTGGAGCAGCTGAGGCCCGATGCCCTGCTGGTGGTGGGTGACCTCAGCGATGGGCAGGCCCGCATCCCGGCGCGTCTGGCCCAGTTGCCGCTGCCGCTTGCCTGCATCCTGGGCAACCACGACACCGGCCGCGATGCCAGTGGCCGCACCTTGCAACGTCAGCTCGAAGCCCTCGGCAGCCGCCACTGCGGCTGGGATCTGCGGGAGCTGCATCCTCCGGGGCTAGCCGTGGTGGGCGGGCGTCCGGCGAGTGCTGGCGGAGGGTTTCACCTCAACCAGGCGGCCCAGGCCGTGTTCGGCCCCGTCACCTTGCAGGAATCGGCGGCGCGGATCACGGCGGCGGCGCTGCGCGCTGATCCCAGCCTGCCTTTGATCCTGCTGGCCCACAGCGGTCCCAGTGGCCTCGGCAGCGCCGCCGCCGACCCCTGCGGCCGCGATTGGAAACCGCCGGCCTGCGATTGGGGTGATCAGGATCTAGCCCTGGCGATTGACCAGATCAGGCGCCATCGGCCTGTGCCGCTGGTGGTGTTTGGCCACATGCACCACAAGCTCAAACGCGGCCAGGGCGATCGCCTCAGTTACTGCACCGATCGTGCCGGCACCGCCTATCTCAATACCGCCTTCGTGCCGCGTCACAGCCACGATGAGCAAGGGCAACCGCTGCGTCATTTCAGTTGGGTGGAGCTGCGCGATGGCCAGCTGCAGGAGATCAGCCACCGCTGGTATGCCCCCGATGGAGCTCTGCGTTACCGCCAAACCCTGATGCGGGCTCCGGAGCTGCAGCCGTGCTGATTTACGCCTGTGTGAGCGGCCACGGCTTTGGCCACGGCTCGCGGGTGGCCGCGGTGCTCACCGCCCTGCATCAACTGCGGCCCCGTTGGCGTCTGGTGCTTTCCACCCCACTGGCGCCGGCCTTTCTGGAGCTTGCCTTCGGAGCGGTGCCGTTTGAGCAGCGCCCTTGCCGCTGGGATGTGGGCGTGATCCAGGCGGATGCCCTGGGTGCCGACGCTGAGGCCACGCTGGCTGCCCTCCATCACCTCGAGCAGCAGTTGCCTGCCCAGATCGAGGCGGAGGTGCGCTGGCTCAGGGCGCAACGCCAACCGGTGCTGGTGCTTGGGGATGTGGCCCCGGCGGCAGCAGACGTGGCGCGCCAGCTGGGGGCACCGCTGGTGTGGATGGCCAATTTCGGCTGGGATGCCATTTACCGGCCCATGGGTGGGGCCTTCACGGCCTGGGCGGACCGTGCCCTTGCGGCCTACCGCCAGGGCAGCGCCGTGATCCGCTGCCCCTTCGCCATGCCCATGCCCTGGGATGTTCCCTCAACGGAGGTGGGGCTCACACCGGGGCGTGCCCGCCACACACCGGCCACCTTGCGCAAGCGTTTACAGCTCGAAGCGCCACCGGAGCACACCGTGCTGGTGGGCTTTGGCGGTCTGGGACTGGCCCTGGAGCCGCAGCTGCTGGAGCGCTGGCCCGAGCACCACTTCCTGGTGAGCGATGCCGCCTTGGCGCAAGCCGCGAACGCCACGCTGATTCCGCCGGATCTACGGCCGCTGGAGCTGATGCCGCTCTGCAGCCGCATCCTCACCAAACCCGGCTACAGCACCTTCTGCGAGGCGTTGGCCGCTGGGATCGGTATTCACCTGGTGCGGCGTGAGGGTTTTGCCGAGGCTCCAGTGTTGGAGGCGGCGCTACAGCAGCACGGCTGGCATCGGCTGCTCAGCCGCGAGCAGCTGGAGCACGGGGATTGGCAGCTGGATCAGCCGCTGCTGGCACCCCTTGGCGACCCGCTGGGCTGTGAAGGGTCTGAGCAGGCTGTTGCTGTGATTTTGGCTACAGCGCAAGGCGCAATTGCGGCGTCAGCGCAATAGGAACCCGGCTGCAGGTTTTCTTACAAAACCCTGTACAGCTCAGTGATTTGAATCTGCCATCGGCGTTCTTGATGGCGGTAGACGGTTTTTTCGCTGGCACGAATCTGATTCCCGTGTAGCGGTTTGTGAGTCAAACTCTGCGCAATCAAATGCTAGTCGCACCAGCATCTTCTTTTCAGAAAGCTTCTGCATGACTGGTTGTTTGTAGCTCTCAACGCAGTTCTTTTGAATTGTTGTTGGTCTTCTGATCCTTGATCAGTAGCTGCGCAACAGTCGTTGTTTTGTGGCAATTCGCTGCCCGCAAGATCTGTTGTTCGCCTCTTGATTGGGTTTGATCTCTGTTTTCTCTCAGCCGCGTCGCTCACGCTTTGCGCTGTTGGCGTCTTCGCTGGTGGTGTTGGGTGCAGGCTTCAGTGCCCCAGCCAAAGCCAACACCTCGGCCGAGATGCTGATGGCCGCTCGGCCCGCTGCTGCGCTTGAGCTTGGCCGCCCCCGCTCTCAGCTCGCCATGCTCAATGTGAGCGATGGCCCTTCAGCGTTGGAGCGTTTCTTTCGCTATGCCCTCACGCCTGAGCGGCGCGCTCTGCTGAACACCATTCGCTACGCCGAAGGCACCTGGGCCCGCGGTGAAGATGTGGGCTACCGGGTCATGTTCGGCGGTGGACTGATGCCGGGCCTGGACCGCCATCCCGATCGGGTGATCTCCACGGGGCGCTACGCCAGTGCTGCCGCCGGCGCCTACCAGTTCATGCCCTTCACCTGGGCGATGGCCAGCCGCAGCCTCAGCCTGCAGGGCTTCGGGCCTGAGGTGCAGGATCAAGCCGCCCTGTTTCTGATTCAGCGCCGCGGGGCCCTGCATCTGGCCGATCGCGGTGAGTTCACGCCCCACCTGGCCGCGAAGCTGGCTCCTGAATGGGCGTCCTTCCCCACCCTGGCGGGCCACAGCTATTACGGCCAGCCGGTGAAGCGCTATGTGGCCCTCAAGGCCTTTTACGAAGCGAACCTGTCCGAGCTGCGCGCACTGGCTGGTTCCGCCACTCCGATTGCCGCAGAGCCGGCGTGCGAACCCGTGGATTCGCTGCGCTGCCGCCTCGAGAAGCTCGACCGCGTCGGTCCCCGCAGCGTGGCGCAGGGCCGCTGAGGCGGCAGATCAGCTTTCGCTGTCCTTGAGCCGTTGCTTGCCCACGGTGTTCTGAGCAATCAGGTAGGCCGCCACGATGGCGCCCACAAAGCCCAGTGCGTTGCGCAGGAGCGGCAGCACATCAGGAGTGCGCGTGATGATCGGGGCGATGCCGAACACCCCGAACAGGATCACCCACAGCGGCGAGAGCAGCAGCACCCAGGCCCACTCCACGGTGTGCTCCGGCTTGCGGGGGTAAGCGGCGAAACCCACGATCACGCCTCCGATCACCGATGTGGCCAGCGTCAGCAGCCATTGCTCCTGGGGCAGCCCCGGCACCACCTGGCAGCCACCGATCTCCAGGCAACCCTTCACGGTGTGGAGGGAATCCAGGATCGAGGCGTCCTGGCCGTGATCGCGCACGTAGTACACGTTGCCGAAGCGTGTTTGCAGCTCCACCCAGTAGGTGCGCGGCATCAACGCAAACAGGGCATCGCCCACGTTGAAGTTCAGCAGGTTGCCGCCGCGTTCATCGGCGATCAGCAGCAGGCTGCGCTCATCGAGGCCCCAGAAATCCTTCACCGCCAGGCCTGGGGTGCGGTCGTACTGGGTGAGCACCCGCAGCTTCCAGCCGCTCACCGCTTCGAAGTCGTTGAGCTCGGCTTCCAGGGCCGCGCGCTGGGTGTCGGTGAGGATCTTGGCCAGGTCGATCACCGGGGTGGGGTGATCGGGCAGCAGGTCGGGATTGTCGTAGGCGAGGGCTGGCCCGGCGCCCAGGCCCAGCAGCAGCACCAGGCTGAGGATCGCTCCGGTGAACCAGCCCATCACTCGAGCCATCGCGCCTGCTTCAGTGGCGAGCATTCTCCCTGAGTCCGTCGCCCGCCCGTGAGCTCTGCTGCCGCTCCAGCCCATCCCGCGCCCGCCTGGCTGGCGGAGCGCCTGCGGGCTGCCGGTGGCGCCGTGCCCTTTCGCACCTATATGCAGTGGGCGTTGCATGACCCCGAGCACGGCGCCTACGGCAGCGGCCGTCTGCAGGTGGGGCCGCGCGGTGATTTCGCTACATCCCCTTCTCTCGGCCCAGATTTCGCCGCGCTGTTGGCTCCCCAGATCGCCCAGTGGCTGCAGCAGCAACCCGCCGATCAGCCCTTGGCACTGGTGGAAGCGGGTCCAGGCGAAGGGGATCTGGCCCTGCAGCTGGCTCAGGAGCTGGCGGCCGGCTGGCCCGATGTAGCGGCCCGCACTGCTCTGCTGCTGATCGAACCCAACCCCGGTATGGCGGAGCGCCAACGGGTGAAACTCCGTTCCAGCCCCCTGAGCTGCCGCTGGCTGAGCTTCGAGGAGCTCAGCGCAACTCCGGTGCACGGTGTGCTGCTGGCTCATGAGGTGCTCGATGCCCTGGCGGTGGAGCGGGTGCAGTGGGACGGGGCCCTCTGGCGCCGCCAGCAGGTGGCCCTCCACGAGGACGATCCAGCCCAGCCCTCGCTGCGGCTCGAGCCCGGCGCAGCGCTTGAGCCCGAAGCGCTCGCCCAACTCGAAGCCCTCGGGCTGTTGGAGCCTGGCCTCCAGCGCCCTGCCGGGTGGACCACCGAATTGCACCCTGAGCAGGCCCCCTGGCTCGAGTTGGCCGCCTCTGGCCTCAGCTCAGGCGTGTTGCTGGTGATCGACTACGCCCATGAGGCCTGGCGTTACTACGCCCCCCAGCGCAGCAACGGCACCCTGATGGCCTACCGGCAGCAGCAGGCCAGCACTGATCCCCTTCAGGATCCAGGCCACTGGGATCTCACGGCTCACCTGTGCCTGGAGAGTCTCGAGCGCGCTGCCGCCAGCGCCGGCTGGGAGTTCATCGGCCAGCGCCGCCAGGGCGAAGCCCTCTTGGCATTGGGTCTGGCGCAGCGGCTGCATGGGCTGCAGCAGCAGGCCGGCGTCGGCCTGGATGCGCTGCTCGCGCGGCGAGAAGCGCTGCTGCGGCTCGTGGATCCCCACACCCTCGGCGATTTCCGCTGGGCGGCTTTTCAGCGTTCGGCGATCGGGCACCCCGCCTGCGAGAGCTTGTTTCTGCAGGATCCGCCCCTCGGCTGAGTGGCTCAGCCGCCGCAACGCGCCAGGGCCGCCAGCACTTGCTCGCTGGTCACATCGCTGCGGATCTCCACCGTGCCAAGGCTGGTGGGCAGCACGAACCGCACCGTGCCGTCGCGCACCTTCTTGTCGCCTTGCAGGCACTCCAGAACGGCGCTGGGATCCAGGTCCGGCCAGCGCACGGGTAGCCCGGCGGCTGTGATCACCGCCCGCTGGCGGGCCTGATCAGCCGGGCTCCAGAGCCCCAGCTCCAGAGCCAGCTCACCGGCGGCCACCATGCCGATCGCCACGGCTTCACCGTGCAGGTAGGTGCCGTAGCCGCAGAGGGCTTCCACCACATGGCCGAGGGTGTGGCCGTAATTGAGGATCGCCCGCAGGCCGCCTTCGCGCTCATCGGCCGCCACCACCTTCGCTTTGGCGGCCGCCGAGCGCTCCAACACGCTCTGCAGCAGCTCAGCTGGCAGGCTGGCCATCGAGGCCAGGCGCTCGCCGGCGGCTTCGAGCTCCGTGAACAGCTCGGGATCGCCGATCACGCCGTACTTGATCACCTCCGCCATGCCGGCGCGGAATTCACGCTCCGGAAGGGTGGTGAGGGTGTTGGGATCGATCAGCACCAGGCGCGGCTGGTGGAAGGCGCCGATCAGGTTCTTGCCACCGGGATGGTTCACCCCGGTTTTGCCGCCGATCGAGGCATCCACCATCGCCAGCAGGGTGGTGGGCACCTGTACCACCGCGATCCCCCGCAGCCAGGTGGCGGCGGCGAAACCCGCCATGTCGCCCACCACACCGCCGCCGAGAGCCACGATCAGTGAGCCGCGCTCCAGCTTGCGCGCAAAGGCAGCGTCGTGAATCTGGGCCACGGTGGCGGGCGTTTTCTGGTCTTCACCCGCTTCGATCACCAGCAGGCTGGTGTTGAAGCCAGCTGCCTCGAGGCTGCTCAAGGCTGTGGTGCCGTAGTGCTCGTTCACCACGGGGTTGGTCACCACCAGCACCTTGGTGCCGGCCTTGATGCCCTGGTTGCGGATCTGCTCCCCCAGGTTCTCCAGCGCACCCGTTCCAATCAGCACCGGATAGGGATGGCTGCTCAGCTCCACCGGGATGGTGCGGATCGCGGTGGCCGTGGCGCCCATGGGAACAACCGTGCTGTCGCCCGAGGCTATCGGTCACCACCGGCTCAGGCGTTTGCTGTTGCCAGCACCTCCAACAGCGCTGCGCCGTAGCGCTTCAGCTTCGCGCTGCCCACGCCGCTGATGCCGCTCAGCTCGGCCTGGTTGCTGGGCCGGGTCGCCGCCAGCTCCATCAGGGTGCGGTCGTGGAACACCACATAGGGCGGAACGCCCTGCTCGCGGGCCTGCTCGCGTCGCCACGCTTTCAGCGCCACCAGCAGTGGATCGTCGTCTTGCACCGCCGCTGCTGCACCGGCGCTTGAGACCGCCCCACGCCGCCGTTGTTCTTTTGCAGGCGGCGGCAGCACCAGGGCCAGCTCCTGCTCGCCCCTGAGCAAGGGCTGCACCAGCTCCGGCGCTCCGAAACACAGCCCCCCTTTCGCATCCGCCGGCGAGACCAGCGCCCCAAGGCTCACCAGCTGGCGTAGCAGCGCCCGCCATTGGCCGCGATCAAGCTCCTTGCCGATCCCGTACACGCTCAGCTGGTCGTGGCCAAGGCTGCGGATCTTCTCGGTGTTGCCGCCGAGCAGTACATCCACCACATGCGCGGCGCCGAAGCGTTGGCCCGTGCGATACACCGCCGAGAGGGCTTTTTGCGCGGCCACCCGGCAGTCGCTGCGCTGTTGCGGTTCGAGGCAGCCATCGCAGTTGTTGCAGGGTTCGGCCAGGGCCTCGCCGAAGTGGCGCAGCAGCACTTGGCGCCGGCAGCCGCTGGCTTCGCTGTAGGCGATCAGGGCCTCGAGCTTGCCGTGCTCGATGCGCTTTTGTTCCTCACTGGCAGCCGAGTCGTCGATGAAGCGGCGCAGCTGCGGAATATCGCCTGCGCCATGGGCCATCCAGGCCACGGCCGGCAGGCCATCGCGGCCGGCTCGGCCTGTTTCCTGGTAGTAGGCCTCCAGGCTTTTGGGTAAATCCACGTGGGCCACAAAGCGCACGTCGGGTTTGTCGATCCCCATGCCGAAGGCGATCGTGGCCACCACCACCACGCCGCTGCCCAGGCGGAAGCGCTGCAGCGCCTGGCGGCGAGTTTCCGCCTCCAGTCCTGCGTGATAGGCAATCGCGTCGTAACCCGCCGCCTTCAGCTCGGCCGCGACGCGATCCACGCGGCTGCGGGAGCGGGCGTACACGATCCCAGATTCGCCGCGGTGGTCCCCCAGGAACTGCAGCAGTTGACTGTTGCCGCTCTGTTTGTGGCGCAGCAGATAGCGGATGTTGGGCCGATCAAAGCTGGCGAGAAACACTTCCCCATCCAGCAGCTGCAGCCGTTCGCGGATATCGGCCTGGGTGCGCGGGTCGGCGGTGGCGGTGAGAGCCAGCCGCGGCACCTGCGCAAACCGCGCGGCCAGCTGATCGAGCTGGCGGTACTCAGGGCGGAAATCGTGCCCCCATTGCGACACGCAATGGGCTTCATCAATGGCGAAAAGCGCCAGCGGGCTGCTGCCTAGCCGCTCCAGCAGATCACCATTGAGCAGCCGCTCCGGCGACACGTAGAGCAGATCGAGCTGACCAGCATTGAGCTGCCGCCACACGCGCTGGCTCTCCTCGCTCTCGAGCCCGGAGTGCAAGGCCGCCGCGGCGACGCCGAGTTGTTGCAGGGCCTCCACCTGGTCCTGCATCAGGGCGATCAGCGGCGAGATCACCACCGCTAGCCCCGGCCGGCACAGCGCCGGCACCTGGTAGCAAAGCGATTTGCCGCCGCCGGTGGGCATCAGCACCAGCCCGGAGCCGCCGGCGATCACATGCCGCACGATCGCCTCTTGGGGGCCGCGGAAGCTGGCGTAGCCAAACACCCGTTGCAGCACCTCCAGCGGATCGCTGTTCGCGCTGCTCAGCGCGGCTGGGCTGCTCAACATCGCGCGACTGGCAGGTCGGAATGGATCTCCCACAATGGCGCGATCACGGCTGGCTGCATGTCTGAGCCTTCCCCCCGCACCGGGGCTGCATCCGCAACCGCTTGGGGCTTCCTGGCGCCGGGGCTGGCGTTGATCAGCCTGTCGGTGCTGATCCCTGCCGCCATGGCTCTGGTGATGAGCTTCACCCAGAGCGGTTTGGATGTGAGCGAGCCGCTGCGCTTCGTGGGGCTGGCCAACATCCGCCGCCTGCTCAGCGACCCGATGTTCTTCAAGGTGCTCGGCACCACGCTGCTTTACCTGGTGGGGGTGGTGCCGCCCGTGGTGCTGGGTTCGCTGGCGCTGGCGGTGCTGGTGAATCGCCAGCTGCCGGGGATCCACTGGTTCCGGGCCGCGTTCTACACACCGGTGCTCGTGTCGATCGTGGTGGCGGCGATCGCCTTCCGCTGGCTCTACGCCGAGACAGGCCTGATTAACGGCTGGCTGAGCGCGCTCTTCCCAGGTGGTTTCCAACCCATCGGCTTTCTCACCAACCCACTGCTGGCCTTGCCCTCGGTGATGGTGGTGACCCTGTGGAAGGGCCTGGGCTACTACATGGTGATCTTTCTGGCGGGCCTGCAGGGCATCAGCGCCGATCTCTATGAGGCTGCTGAGCTCGACGGCAGCGAGGGTTGGCGCAAGCACCTCGACATCACCCTGCCGCTCTTGCGCCCCTACGTGACCTTGGTGGCGGTGATCTCGGCCATTGCCGCCACCAAGGTGTTCGAGGAGGTGTATCTGATGACCCAGGGCGGCCCGGCCGATGCCACCAAAACCCTTGTCTATTACGTGTACGACCAGGCCTTCGCCGAACTGGAGATCAGCTACGCCTGCACGGTGGGCCTGGCGCTGTTTGTGATCGTGCTGCTGCTCAGCTTGGTGCGCTTCGCCTTCGCTGGCGATAAAGGTTTCAGCTAAACCCCGCAGCCACGGCTTCAGCCTCGCGGATGCGACATTGATCCATTGACCACGCGCATTGATGGGCCCAGCCACCTCGATCGGAATCGTGGGTGGCGGCCAGCTGGCCTGGATGCTGGCGGAGGCCGCCCGGCGCCGCGGCGTTGAGCTGCACGTGCAGACCCCCGGCGCTCAGGATCCGGCTGTTGCCCTGGCCACCAGCGTGGTGCTGGCCGAGGTGCGCGATGCATCTGCCACCCGCGAACTGGCGAAACGCTGCAGCGCCATCAGCTTTGAAAACGAGTGGGTGGATCTGGAGGGTCTGAAGGTCCTGGCGGCCGATGGTGTGTCGTTCTTGCCTGATCTAGAGGCGCTGCGGCCGTTGGTGTGCAAGCGCAGCCAGCGCGAGTTGCTGAACCGCTTCAATCTGCCCTCCCCGGCCTGGTTCCCGCTCGATCGCGTGCAGGAGGTTCCTGAGGAGATCGCGACTGGTGAAGATTCTGCTGCCTCTTCAGCTCCCAAGGCGGCCGAGGCTCATCCCCAGCTGCCCCAGGGGTTTGCCTACCCACTGATGGGCAAAGCGGCCAGCGGCGGCTACGACGGCAAAGGCACGGCTGTGCTCCGCAACGACGCCGATCTGGAGGCCCTGCTGGAGCTGGTGGAGGCCAGCAACTGGATCGTTGAGGAGTTCGTGGCCTTTGATCTGGAGCTGGCGGTGGTGGCCGCCCGCGATCAGATGGGCGATGTGGTGTGTCTGCCTGTGGTGCAGACCCACCAGCATCAGCAGGTGTGCGACTGGGTGCTGGCACCGTATGAGGCCAGCCACGCCCTGCAGCAGGCCGTACGCAACATGGCCGCCTCGCTGCTCACCGCGCTCAATTACGTGGGGGTGCTTTCGATTGAGTTTTTCTATGGGCCGCGCGGCCTGATGATCAACGAGTTGGCGCCCCGCACCCACAACTCCGGCCACTACTCAATCGAGGCTTGTGATCTGAGCCAGTTCGACCTTCAGCTCCTGACTGTTTCTGGGCAGCAGGTGCGGGAACCAGCCCTGCAGGCCGCCGGTGCCCTGATGGTGAACCTGTTGGGCTTTGAGCAGCGCAGCGCCGAGGATCCCGGGGCGGCTTATGTGGGCCAGCGGCAGGCGCTCGCGGCTCTGCCCGATGCCCACTTGCATTGGTACGGCAAGGCCGGCGCCTCGGTGGGCCGCAAGCTGGGCCACGTCACCCTGCTGTTGCAGCAGCAGGACCCCGCGGCGCGGCGGCAGGAAGCGATGCAGCGCCTCGAGCAGGTGCGGCAGATCTGGCCTCTGCCACCCGGGTCTGAGACGGAGCAGTCGTCCTAGGATTTGCAGGGACTGCTGTGTTGGTGACTGCCTTCTACAGTTTTCTGATCTGACTCCCTTTTCGACTTGGGGCGTCTGTCGCGACAGTGCCGTAGACCGGCCTCGTAGCCGGAAACGAATCTTCGCTTTGACTCCCCTTCTGGTTTATCCAGGTCGGAATCTGGGGCAGAACGGCACAGCGGTTCACCCTCTTTCAAGTAGCAAGCTGATGCTCTGAAGTCAGGCCAGGGGGCCGGGTTTCAGACGCCGAAAAGGCTGTTGTAAAGCTGCTCGTTGGTCACCGTGAGAGTGGCGAGCTTGTTGATGCCATTACCCCACACATCCACCACGTCTGGTGAAGCGTCGCTGGCGCCTATGAGGGTGGGGTTGGTGCCCCAAAAGCCATCGTCGAGGGATCGCAGCAGCTTTAGTTGCTCCACCCGGCCGCTGGCAATGCGGGTGTCGGGTCTGCCGGCTGCATCACTGCTGAACATCCGCATTCGCCGCCCTTTCACTTCAAACCAGCCGGTGATCTCATCGGTTTCGCCTTCCGACCACTCCAGCCAGCGTTTGCTGCTGCCTTCGCGTTCCCAATCGCCGCTGATCGCGTACTGCTGCATCGCCTGAACCCTTGTCCTTGAACCGTAGTGGCGGCGAAAGGCTGTGCCAACCTGCCGGCAACAGCTGGTGATGGATGGATCGTTCGCTGCTGGTGAGGCCCCGCTGGATGCGCGGCGCGCTGCGCAGGGTGGGCTATCCCTATTACTGGCTCACTGCTCCGCTGCGACCACTGCCTTCGGCGCTGATCATCGGCACGATGAAGGGGGGCACCAGCACGCTGAATGCCTGGCTGCGCCATCACCCGCAGGTGATGTTTTCAGCGATCAAAGAGGTGCATTACTTCAACGATCACTACGACCGCGGTGAGCGCTGGTATCGCACCTATTTCCCCCTTTGGGAACAGTGGATCGGCGGCTGTTGTGCCCTCGAAGCCACCCCCGCGTACCTCTACCGGGCGCCGCTGGTAATGCCGCGCATGCATGCCCTGGTACCTGAGGCACGGTTGATTGTGCTCTTGCGCAATCCTGTGGCCCGAGCCATTTCCCACTACGGGCACCAGGTGCAGCGTGGTGTGGAGACTCGCTCCGCATCCGAGGCTCTGATGAGCCCTGATCCGCCCGCCAAGGGCAAGCCCAATCACTACAAACGCCGGGGCCTTTACGCGGATCAGATCAAGCAGGTGTTGAGCCTGTACCCCCGCGAGCAGCTGCTTGTCCTGCGCAGTGAAGATTTTTTCGCCCAGCCAGCGGAGGCCTACGCCCAGGTGCAGGAGTTTCTTGGCCTGTCACCCGAGCCATTGCCGTCGCTGTCACCAGTGGTGAACGTGGGGCGAGCCAAGGCGTCCATCCCAACTGAGGTGCGCGAGCACCTGGGGGAGTTCTACCGAGAGCCGAATCGGCAGCTCAGCGAACTCTTGCCGAACTTCCCGATCTGGAGCGAGTAGCCCTGAACCACGCCAGGGCTCAGCGGCTGAGGGCTTGGACGATCCGATCCTCGAGGGCTTCGGCGTTCAGACCCGTCACCACGAACACCTCCTGGGCGCTTGAGCCGCGGCGGGCCACCAACTTCCAGCCGCCTGTGATTGGGGTGGACACCCTCAGCCGCAGCTCCGGCGAACGGCCTCTCACCCTGGCGATCACTGCTGGTGTGATCGTGTCGATGGCTGGATCCTGCACCAGCCGCTTCAGCAGTGGGATCAGCCCCTCCAGGTAGGTGCTGTGGGTGATCACCAGCCGGCCCATCGCTGCCGCATGTGGTCGTCAACCCTAAGGATTCCTGCTAAACCATGGATCCCTTTGTAGTCGCGATGGCAGCCCGGGCCAATCCCGAGATGCGGGAGCTGTTGCGGCGAGAACTGCTGCGGGAACTGGGTTCTCCATCGCAGCTGATCAGCTGCGAGCAGCCCGACGAGGACCATCTGCGCGGCCTCGCGGTCTGCTCTGGGCGGGTACTCAGCTATGTGCTGGATGCCCAGTCGCAGCGGCTGCGCACGCGCCCCCTGTTTGATCTGCTCCTGCGCAGTCGCCGCTGATTAGCAGCGCTCCAGTGGTGCCATGGTGAGACCTTCGGCTCCCAGTTGCTGGTGATACAGCTCGGCCTGCTCCAGCGGTCCGCTCCACACCACCGCCGAGCCCTGGCCATCGATCTGATGCGCCAGCTCCCAGGCGCGATCGGCACCCATGCCAGGGATGTAGCGCACCAGCACCTCCACCACGTGCTGAAAGGTGTTGTGGTCGTCATCCAGCACGATCACGCGGCCATTCGGGTATCGGGCCTCTACCCGCTGCCGCTCCTGAACCGCCTGCTGTGCCATCCGATCACAAGTCGCTCGGGAGCATCAGTCTGGCTCCCGGCCCTAGCTAAGCTCCACGCACCTTTGCAACCGCACCATGCTGGTCACCGTGGGTTGGGCCGCCCTTTGCGCCGTCTTCACCTTCTCGATCGCCATGGTGGTGTGGGGCCGTAACGGCGACGGTTCCATCAACTTCTGAATGTGAGCGACGTTGTTGTTGCTGGCCTCACGCTCAACAACGTGCTGGCCATCCTGGCGGCTTCCCTGCTGGTGTTCGTGAGTGGGGGGGTGATCTACCTCTCCACCGTTGAGTGGCGTGATCGCCGGCGTCGTCAGCAGCCTGTGGCTGCGGCTCCCAAGACGCGCACCAAAGCCAAGGCTCTGCGGTGATCGCAGCGCAGGAGTCGTTTGACCCCTGGGCCTGGCGCACCTCGGCAGCGGTGTTGGCGCCTCAGGCCTTCGAATCGCCTGATGGTTCCGGCACTCAAGCCCCGTGGAACGATGAGCTGCAACAGCAGCTCGCGGATCATCTGGCGGTTTCGCCATCCAGCGCTGCATCCCTGGACTTAGCGGATCGGCTGCTGGCTCAGCCCGCCACAGAGTTGCTGCGGCAGCAAGCTGACCAGCTCCGCCAGGCTCTGGTGGGTGAGACGGTCACCTACGTGGTGAACCGCAACCTCAACTTCACCAACCACTGCCTGCAGCACTGCAGTTTCTGCGCTTTTCGCCGTGATCCGGGCGCTGACGGGGCTTACTGGCACAGCTTCGACACCCTGCAAGAGCGCGCCGCAGAAGCTGTCAGGCTTGGTGCCACGGAGCTGTGCATCCAGGGCGGGCTCAACCCGGAAGCCCGGCTGCAGGGATCAGCGCTGCGCTACTACCAGGCCCTGCTGGAGGCCCTGCAGCAAGCAGCCCCGGGGTTGCATCTGCATGCCTTCTCCCCCCAGGAGCTGTTGTTTATCGCGCAGCAGGATCGGGTACCGCTTCAAGCGGTGATTGATGGGTTGCTGGCTTCCGGCCTGGGTTCCATTCCTGGAACGGCAGCAGAAGTGCTTGATGAAGCGGTGCGCGCACGGCTCTGCCCCGAAAAGCTCTCTGCCCGCGAGTGGTGTGCTGTGGTCTTGCAGGCGCATCGCAGCGGTTTGCGCAGTACCGCCACCTTGATGGCGGGCCATCTAGAAACCAGCCGCCAACGCGCCGGGCATCTGCTCACGCTGGTGGCCCTGCAGCAGGTGGCCTGGCAGCATTCACAGGCTGGCTTCAGCGAGTTCGTGTTGCTCCCTTTCATTGGTGCGCAGGCTCCGGCAGCCCTGCGGCAGCGCGTGGGCCGTGATCAGCCCGATCTGGCCGCCATGCTCGCCCTCACGGCGCAGGCGAGGCTGCTGCTGGGGATCTGGATCGTGAATCACCAGCCCAGCTGGGTGAAGCTCACCCTGGCCGGAGCTACCGAGGCGTTGCGCTGGGGTTGCAACGACCTGGGCGGCACCCTGATGGAAGAGAGCATCACGAGTGCCGCCGGCGCTTTGGGCGGTACCGCGCAGTCGGTGGAGGCACTGCGCGCAGCTGCTTCATCGCTGCGGCGCCCTGTGCGTGAGCGCACCACCCTCTATGGGCTTGTGCCGGCGTGCGTCTGAAGGATCTACCTCTGCGGGTGACGGCCCTCACCAGCGCGGTGCTGCTGGTGGTTCCCGCGGCACTGGTGCTGCTGGTGCCGCGGCGCTTGGCGAGTGGTTTGGATCGCCTGATGCCCGATGCGGCGCTGCTGCAGAGCTTCGCGGCACGGCCAGCCCAGCCACCCCCGGTTCTTTGGCAGCAACGCCTGGGCCCCGCTGACGCTCAACGCCACTGGAAGGCACAGCGGCGGTTGTGGTGGCAGTTCTGGGGGCCCCACGGTGATGCCGGCGCCTACCTGGTGTTTTCGGCGCCGCCCACAGAACCGCTGCCTGCTGATGGATTGCGGGTGGATGACCTGATCGTGGTGGCCCCGAGCCCCCTGGCTCGCCAGCTGTTGCAAGAGCAACTCAAACTGCGCCGTCGTCCGCCGAAGGGGCTTGATCTGCGCTGCAGCCAGGCCTTGCTGCAGCAGGAGGCGGTGCACTGGAACCCCGCGGCCCTCGCTCAGATGCTGGGCCCCCTCGCTCCCCTGGCGATGACACTCCAGCAGGGTTGCCTCAGCTTGCGCAGTGAGAGTGCGTCGCTGCTTTGGCAGGGCGAAGCTGAGGCGAGCCCCGATGCCCACGCTGCTGCTCCAGATCGGCTCGGCGTGCCTTCGTTGCCGCTCTATCCCTCCGCGGCCCAACCGCTTGAGCTGCGGGGCAAACGGCTTGATCTGTTGCTGCGAGGCCTGCTCAGCACGGCCCTGTTGCGTACGGCTCTGGCCGAACGCTACGGCTTGGGCGCGGAGCAGTTGCGGCGGCTGCAGGCTGCTCCCTTCAGCTTGCGGCTGCAGGCTCAGCCCAAGGGGGTCTACCGCGCTGGCCTTCAGTTGTTGGTGCGTCTACCCGGTGAGCGCAAGCTGTGGGAGCGCTGGCTGCTCGACCTCAGCACCGCCCTGGAGCAACAGGGGCTGACCCGCCTGAAGCCGCAACCTGCTCTCAGCCTTTGGAACCGTGAGGATGGCGCGGTGGTGGGCGGTTGGCGCTGGCTCGCCGCTGATCAACTGCTGTTGTTCCTGGGGCCGAATCCCGTTCAAGCTCCCACCTTGCAGGCACCTGCCGAGGGTGATTGGCAGCTGGTGGTGCAGCCCAAGACGCTTGAAGCGCTGCAGTTGTTGCCGCCTGGTCTGCCGGTGGTGGTGAAGCGGGCCTCTCAGCTGGTGCTGCTGGGCCGCGGTTCAGGATCCACGGCCCTGGCGGGACGGCTCGAGCTCAGGTAGCGCTGCCCTCGGCAGCGCGCTCACGGCGACGGCGCTCAGCCGCCACGGTTTCTTCCATCAGTTCCACCGCCTGGCTCATCTTCTCGATGTTGCCGGCGTAGAGGCTGAGGTCTTTGTCCACACGGTCTTTGATCAGACCCATGGCTTCGCCGATCTCATGGGCCGCGCTGCGTAGGGCCTGGGGATCAATGGCATCGGCGCCTTGCGCGCTTTGCAGCAGGCTCAGCAGCCCCACTGCGACCAGGCGTGAGTAGTGGAAATCGTCACGCTGCACGCTGCGCAGCAGGGAGGCGATCAGTTCCGGGGCGCCTTCGCCCTGGTTGGAAAGCCAGCCCTTCACTTCCTCGAGGCTGTGGTGACCGACCTGTTCGCGGGCCTGTTGGGCTTGGGAGCGCAGTGCAGCACCATCGAAGCCGTTGGCGCTGCACAGCGCCTGAAACAGAGGCTCGCGTTGGTTCTCGGGCCGGTAACCATTGGAGAAGCTGTCGAACACCTGGGTGAGGCCCACGGCGAAGAGGCCATCGGCTTGAAACCCCTTCTGATGGCTGAGCAGGTGCAGCTCCACCAGCAGCTCATCCACCAGGCGCCGGTAGATCGGCGCAATCACATAGGGAAAAGCGCTATGGAAGGCACGCTTGCTATCCGCAACAGTGAGGCTCACGCCCACGTTCTCATCGATCGACGTGCTGGGACCCTAGCTCGCGAGGATCGCTGAACTCGGCTGAAGCTCAGTAGGATCCCGCCAGCTGCTGAGCCCCCTGTGTCGATGATCCCGATCGTGATCGAAGAGTCGGGCCGGGGCGAGCGCGCATTCGATATCTACTCCCGTCTGCTGCGCGAGCGGATCATCTTCCTGGGTGAACCCGTCACCTCGGAATCGGCCAATCGGATCGTGGCCCAGTTGCTGTTCCTGGAAGCCGAGGATCCTGAGAAGGACATCTACCTCTATATCAATTCCCCCGGTGGCTCCGTCTACGACGGCCTCGGCATTTTCGACACGATGCAGCACATCAAGCCTGATGTGCACACCGTGTGTGTGGGCCTGGCTGCGTCAATGGGTGCCTTTCTGCTGTGTGCCGGCGCCAAGGGCAAGCGCAGCAGCCTCACCCACTCGCGGATCATGATCCACCAGCCCCTGGGCGGGGCCCGCGGCCAAGCCAGCGATATCCGGATTCAGGCCGACGAAATCCTTTATCTCAAGAAGAAGCTCAACCAGGAGCTAGCTGATCGCACCGGGCAGCCCCTGAGCCGCATCGAGGAAGACACCGACCGCGACTTCTTCATGTCTCCCGCTGAAGCTGCTGAATACGGTCTGATCGACAAGGTGATCGACAAGCGCCCCGTGCGCGCTGTCTGATCCAGAAGCGATGGGCCGCAAGCGGGGGGCTTCCGGGGAGAAGCCGGGTGGCAAAGGTTTGCCGCCCAGCCTGCGGCCTAGCAAGGTCTGCCCGGCCTGCGGGAGGCCTTTTGCCTGGCGCAAGAAGTGGGCAGCGGTGTGGGAGCAGGTGATCTACTGCTCCGACCGCTGCCGCAATCAGCGTTGAGACTCAGCTGCTGGTGAGGGTGGGGAAGCGGTTGCCGGTGTAGAGCTGCGGCATGCCTTTGGCAAGGGCTGTACCCACGCGGATGCACACAGCGTCTTCATAGGTGGGCGCCACGATCTGGATGCTGGTGGGCATGTTCTCGGGATCGAGTCCAGTCGGTGCCGCCAGCACGGGGTTCCAATTGAGCAGGTTCCAAAGCGGGGTGAGCACCCAGCCAGCCAAGGGGTCGACTTCCACGCCATCCACCAGCAGCTTGTCGCGGAAGGGGTCGAGATCGGCTGGCACCTCACTTGTGGTGATCGTGGGCATGATCAACGCCTCGTAGCCGTTCTGAAACACCTGGCTATCCACGGCGGCGTAGAGCGTGGCCGCCACCTGGGCTGCGTGCCGTGCCTGCTCAGGCCCCATGCTCTTAGCGGCGAGATCGGCAAAATGCCGCCCGTAACTGGTGAGTTGATCGCGGTAGGCCAGTAGATCGGCCATGTCTGCTCCTTGCACACCGCTGAGCAGCGCTTCCAGCAGGGCGCGGCGGATCTCGTTGCCATCAACGCCGAGTTTGAGATCCACCAGCTGCACATCGGCACCCTGCCTGCGCAAGACATCCAATGCGGCTTCGGTATTGCGGCGCACGTTGGAACTCACCCGTGCCCAGCCTTGATCCGGTGAGTAGGCGATGCGCATGCCCTTCACCGATGGGTAGCTGAAAGGCAACTCGAGCTTGGGGCGCAGGGAATTGATCACGCCTGGCGCAGGACCGCTGATCACGTTCTCCAGGCGGATCATGTCCGGCAGGGTGCGGGCGATGGGCCCAAGGCCTGAGGGGAGCAGGGGTGCGTAGCTGGAATCACCCGGCACGCGTGCATAGGGCGGCTTGAGCCCCCAGAGCCCGTTGAACGCCGATGGGATGCGGATCGAGCCCCCCATATCGGATCCCATCGCCAGGCTGGTGAGGCCAGCTGCGAGTGCAGCACCGCTGCCGCCTGAGGAGCCACCTACGGCGTACTTGAGATTCCAGGGATTGCGCGTCACCCCCCAGAGATCACTCCATGTGACGCCGAGGAAATACATCTCTGGAGCCGTGGTCTGCGCATGCAGCACCGCACCGGCTTGGAGCAATTTCACAACCACCGGGTCATCGCTGGTCATCACCCGGTCTTTGAACACCTTCGAGCCGGCGGTGACGATCCAGCCCTTGCGTGCGTTTTCATCCTTGAGGGCCACGGTGACACCCTCAAGAGCCCGGGCCGTTCCCTGCTGCCAGCGCCGTTCCGATTCCCGTGCCTGCGCCAGTGCTTCCTCGGGGTGGAGGAAGGTGAAGCAATTCACCAGCTTTCCGCGCTGCTCCGTTAGCCGCAGCTGGGCTTGGAGCACCTCCACGGGCGAGAGCTTCTTCTGGCGGAAGAGCTTCAGCTGTTCGCCGGCGCTCATGTACGCCAGCTCGAGATCACGGCTTTGGCCCGCAGCGCCTTGTGCTGCTTTCAGCTTCGCTGGAGACACCAGACCCATCGCTCCGGCAACGCCGAACCCTGCGGAGGCTCCGAGCATGTGGAGAGCGTTGCGGCGGCTGAGATTCACGATGGCGACGTGCTGCGATGACTCGCAGTTTGCTCAGCCTGCTGCGGCGTTGCTTGGGCCTGACAGGCGTTGATGCAAATAAAAAAGCCCGCGCATTGCGCGGGCCAGAAAGGAGGCTTTGCAGCCCGGAATCAGGCTTCAGCCTTGATCGGCGTGGCCTCGGCAGTTAGGTCGGCTTCGCTCAGGAAGGGGGAGAAACGCTCCTTCTCGGGGATGGTGGCGAATTCGCTCACGAGAGCGCGGAACTCATCGCCATCGAGGCTTTCCTTCTCGATCAGCACTTCCACCACGCGGTCCATGCAGGCGCGGTTTTCGGCCACAAGCTTCACGGTTTCCTCGTAGCAGTTCTGCACGATCTGGCGCACCGCCAGATCCACGCGGGCAGCGGTGGCATCGGAGCCGTCGCTACGGGTCATCAGATCGCGACCCAGGAACACCTCTTGGTTGCCAGCTTCCAGAGATAGCTGGCCCACTTCGCTCATGCCGAAACGGGTCACCATCTGGCGGGCGATCGAAGCCACCTGCTGAATATCGCCGCCGGCACCGGTGGTGACTTCGGCGTGGCCGAACACCACATCTTCAGCGGCACGGCCACCCAGGGCGCCCATGATCCGGGCGCGCAGCTGTGCCCGGCTCACCAGCATCTGCTCTTCATCGGGGGAGAACCAGGTGAGGCCCTGGGCCTGGCCGCGAGGAATCAGGGTGACTTTCTGCACTGGGTCGTGGGCCTTCACCAGGGTGCCCACCAGGGCATGGCCCACTTCGTGATACGCGATCAGGCGCTTGCTGCGGCCGTCGGTGAGGGGCTTGCCCTCCATACCGGCGATGATCCGGTCCACGGCATCGTCGATTTCAGCCAGGCTGGTGGCTTCCTTGCGGCGGCGGGCGGTGAGGATCGCGGCCTCGTTGAGCAGGTTGGCCAGGTCGGCGCCGGAGAAGCCGGGGGTGCGGCGGGCAATGGCCTCGAGGCTCACGTCGTCGGCGAGCTTCTTGTCGCGGGAGTGCACCTTGAGCACCGAGAGGCGGCCCTTGATGTCGGGCACATCCACTTGCACCTGGCGGTCGAAACGGCCCGGACGCAGCAGTGCTGAATCGAGCACATCGGCGCGGTTGGTGGCGGCAATGATGATGATGCCGCTGTTGCCCTCAAAGCCGTCCATCTCGGTGAGGAGCTGGTTGAGGGTCTGCTCGCGCTCGTCGTTGCCGCCGCCCACACCGGCGCCGCGCTGACGGCCCACCGCATCGATCTCGTCGATGAAGATCAGGCAGGGGCTGTTTTCCTTGGCGCGCTTGAACAGATCGCGCACGCGGCTGGCACCCACGCCCACGAACATCTCCACGAACTCCGAACCGGAGAGGGAGAAGAAGGGCACACCGGCTTCGCCGGCAATCGCTTTGGCGAGCAGGGTTTTACCGGTGCCGGGAGGGCCCACCAGCAGCACGCCTTTGGGGATTTTGGCGCCCACGGAGGTGAAGCGCTCGGGGGTCTTGAGGAAGGTCACTACTTCCTGGAGGTCTTGCTTGGCTTCCTCCACACCGGCCACGTCGTCGAACTTGACGCCGGTTTCGGCTTCCATCGCGAAGCGGGCCTTGGTTTTGCCGAACTGCATCGCCTGGCCGGGGCCGCCGGGCATGCCGTTACCGCGGCGAGCCAGGAACACCAGCACGCCGATCAGCAGCAGCGGGAAGAGCAGGTTGCCCAGCAGGCCGAGGGCCGGAGGTGCCTGGCGGGGCGGGTGAATGTCGAAGCTGATGCCCTGCTCCTTGAGGTTGTTCACCAGCTCAGGAGCCAGGCCGGGCAGATCAACGCGCAGGCGCTGGACGCGGTTATCGAGGTCGGGATCAACGGCTTCCACCACAGCGGTGCGGCCGCCATCAAAGATGTCGACAGCGGTGACGCGGCCGGCATCCACGTAGTCGAGGAAGCGGCCATAGCTCATGCGCGCCACAGCGGCATTGCTCGGAGCCACGGTGGGGCCGTTGGGAGTGCTGAGGCGGCTGGCGCTGTTACCGAGCACCTGCCAACCGAGGAACAGGGCCACCCCAATCGGCAGCACCCAGAGGGCAATCGTGCGCCAGCGCTGATTCATGGCCGCCTCAGAAGCAGGTGGAGATGTTTACAAGTGTAAAGCGGCTCCTGCCTGGATCGGGATTCTCAGGCCGAAATGGCTCTCATTCAGGAGGCTTTCTGCCATTCCATCGGCATCGCCGAGGGTTCAGCGATGGGCGGTGCTACTGCATCGGTTTCAGCCAGCCCGGCTGCTGCTGTTTCCAGGCCCGAGAGATCAACGCAGAGGTCTTCAACGGCGAGGCTCTCGCGCAGCTCAGCTCCGCCGAGGCTGTGGGTCCAGATCTGCACCACCGATTCCGGCGGAGCCAGAAAACTGAGCAACTCGAACGGGAACACCACCCGTTCCAGGAAGAACTCATCCGGGCCGATGCAGCGAACGATCACCATGCGATCGCTGCTGTTGCGGTAGCCACAGGTGAGCTGCGCCAAGGGAAGGCTTGCCGAAAGGGACCCTTATCAAGCCATCGGCGAGCGGCGCAGTTGGTCGCAGTTGAAACCGTTTGAGCCCCAGGCGCGCTTCTTTGGGATTTCTTTGGCTTTCTGCGCGGTAGGGATGGGGCCGATGTGCTGCAGCGGCTTCAAAGGCTGCGCAAGGCGGTGATCGGATCGAGGCGGGCGGCACGGCGCGCCGGCAACACGCCAAACACCAGGCCGATGGAGCCGGAGAGGCCCACGGTGATCAACACGCTCGTGCCGCCGATCGCAGCCGGCAGTGGCGTGAGGGCCGCCACGGCCGCCACCGCTGAAAGACCCAGCGCACTCCCGATCACGCCGCCCAGGCTGGAGAGCACCAAGGCCTCCACCAGGAACTGAGCCAGAACATCGCTGCTGCGGGCTCCGATCGCTTTGCGCAGGCCGATCTCGGAGGTGCGCTCACTCACCGACACCAACATGATGTTCATGATCCCGATGCCGCCCACCAGCAGCGAGATCGCGCCGATGGCACCGAGCATCAAGGTGAGACCACCGGTGATCGTTCCCACGATCGAGAGCGCATCTTTTTGGGAGCGCACGGCGAAGTCGTCTTCCCGCAGGATGTTGTGGCGCTGGCGCAGCAGGTTGGTGATCTGAAACTTCGCCGCGCCGGTGCTCGCTTCATCGCGCGCTTCCACGCTGATGAAGTTGAGGCTCACGCCGTAGGTGGGATCCCGCCCCGACAGCTTGCTCACCATCGTGGAGAGCGGGATGTAGGCGGCTTCGTCTTGGTTCTGACCGAACACGGCTCCCTTGGGCGCCATCACGCCGATCACCTCAAAGCTCTGGTCGCGGATGCGCAACTGTTTGCCGATGGCGGATCCCACCGGCAGCAGCTTGTCGCGGAGATCCGGGCCGATCACCACCACGTTGCGGGCTCCATCGAGATCTCGCTTGTCGATGAAGCGGCCCTGCGCCACCTCAAAGCGGCGCACCGTGAGGAAGTCGGGCGTGATGCCCGACACCGTGGCGGTGGAACTCTTGGCGCCGGCCTGCAGCACCGCACTCAACGTGATCTGGGGCACCACCCGTTTCACGGAGGGCACCTGTTCGGCAATGGCCTCGGCGTCTTCGAGCACGAGGGTCTTGGGGAAGTCGATGCCCTGGCGGCGGCTGTCGTTGTTGCCAGGCACCACAAACAGCACGTTGGCGCCAAGGGTGTTGAGCTGCCCTTCCGCCAGGTTTTGAGCGCCGCGGCCAACCCCCACCAGGGTGATCACCGAGGCATTGCCGATCACGATGCCAAGCATCGTGAGCAGGGAACGGAGGCGGTTGGACTTGAGCGTGGCCAGGGCCATGCCCACGGTTTCGCCCATCGCCAGTTTGGCGGCCATGCTGTTGGGTGCCGGGATGGCCGGCGGTCAGTGCAAGACCACCATCCTGGAGCTCAGCTCACATGATTGTGGGGTCGAGCACGGTGCCTTTGCCCACGATGCTCACCTTCACCAGGTCGGTGGAGCCACTCACATCGGCAACGGTGCCGGCGGTCTGAATCACCAGGTCGCCATCGCGCAGTAGGGCCTCTTCAGTGGCCATTTCCATGGCGCGGTTGAAGCTGGCGGTGGCGTTCTTAGCGTCGTCCACCAGGAGTGGGTGCACACCCCACACCAGCTGCAGCTGGGAGGCCACTTTTTTCTCGCTGGTGATGGCGAGGATCGGGGTGCTGGGGCGGAACTTGCTCACGTTGCGCGCCGTGGCACCGCTTTTGGTGAGGGGCAGGATCGCTGCTGCTTCCAGCTGCCGAGCAATCGCGCTCACGGCGTGGCTGATGGCGTTGGGAATCGTGGAGGCCAGTTGACCGTCGTTCTCGCGGCGGGGATAGTCGCGCTCGATGCGGCGGGCGATCTGGCTCATCGTGGCCACCGCTTCTACCGGGAAATCACCCACGGCGCTCTCGTTGGAGAGCATCACCGCATCGGTGCCATCGAGGATCGCGTTGGCCACATCGCTCACCTCGGCGCGGGTGGGGCGAGGGCAGCTCACCATCGAATCGAGCATCTGGGTGGCGGTGATCACCGGGATGCCGAGCCCGTTGCACTTGCGGATCAGTTCTTTCTGCAGCAGCGGCACCTCTTCAGCCGGCATCTCCACACCCAGGTCGCCGCGCGCCACCATCACGCCATCGCAGAGCGGCAGGATCGCGTCGATCTGATCGATGGCCTCGAATTTCTCGATCTTGGCCACCACAGGCGTGTTGTGGCCGTGGGAGGCGATCAGGGCCTTGATTTCCTCCATATCGGAGGGGTTGCGCACGAAGCTAAGGGCCACCCAGTCGACGCCTTGCTCCAAGCCAAAGGCCAGATCGGTGCGGTCTTTGTCGGTGAGGGCGCGGATCGAGAGCTGTACATCGGGGAAATTCACCCCTTTGTTGTTCGACAGCACACCGCCCACGGTGACGGTGCAATAGAGGGTTTGATCGCTCTTGTCGACGCGATCCACCACCATTTCCACGCGGCCGTCATCCAGAAGGATGCGGCTGCCGCTCACCACTTCGTCGGCCAGCTTGTCGTAGGTGACGGTGGCGATGTCCTGGGTGCAGGCCACATCGCGGGAGGTGAGGGTGAAGGCATCACCCTTGGCCACCGTGATCGGACCATCCTTGAAACGGCCGAGGCGGATCTTGGGACCTTGAAGGTCTTGCAGGATGCCGATGTGCACGCGCATCTCCTCCGCCACCTGGCGGATGGTGCGGATGCGGGCGGCGTGCTCGCTGTGATCGCCGTGGGAAAAATTGAGCCGGAAGGTGGTGGCGCCGGCTTCGATCAACCGCCGCAGCTGTTCCGGAGACTCGGTGGCAGGGCCGATGGTGGCCACGATCTTGGTGCGACGCGTGAGATCGGGCAGGGCCATTCGGCAGAGCCAAAGATGCCAGCGACCCTATCATCGACGGCCGCCAGCCCTGTTCTGCCAATGGATCTGAATGCCTATCAACAGGGTGCTCGCAGCACGGCCCGCTATCCCGATGTGGGCGCTAATCCGATCTACCCCACCTTGGGTCTCTGCGGTGAGGCCGGTGAGGTGGCCGACAAGGTGAAGAAGGTGCTGCGCGATCAGGAGGGCAACTTCACGCCGGAGGTGCGTGATGCGCTCAAGCTGGAGCTCGGTGATGTGCTCTGGTACGTGGCTCAGCTGGCCAGTGAGCTGGGCTTTGAGCTGAACGAGGTGGCCGAGGCCAACCTCAACAAGCTGGCCAGCCGCGCCGCCCGTAACGTGATTGGAGGCAGTGGCGACCATCGCTGATGCGTGGTGACCTGCCTGGTTGTTCCCCGTGATCGTTGTGCATTTCCGGCCCCTCCGCTTCCTGCTCGGTGCCGTTGCTGTTGTTTGGCTCGTGTTGGCTGGCGTGTGGGTTGAACCGGCCTTGGCCGCCAATCTGAGCGTGGCGGAGGTGAGCCTCGAGCCCTGCCCCAGCGACGACATCGGAGCCCAACCGCAGCTGCGTCGCCCCAGCGGTGCCAGCTGCTACGTGCTCAGGGGCACGGTGAACAACCCTGGCCGCAAGCCTGTTGTTGATACCGATGTGTTTGCTCAGATCCTCGATGCCAGCGGCGAGCCGGTGTTGCAGAACCGCTCGCGCGTGGGCTCGATCGGCGATGTGCCTCCCGGTGATTCGAACTTCGCCCTGCGCCTGGCCATCCCGGCCGGCACCCCGGGGCCCTTCACCTTCTCGAATGTGAAAGCGCGCGGATTTGCCTCTCCGGTGCGCACCCGTGCCGGTGAATTCGACGACTTGCTGCCCCTGGAGCAGGCCGTGGCCGACGCTCAGTAGAAGCTGGGATAGAAGAAGCCGCGGCTCTGCTCCAGCAGTGTTTGGATCAGCTGCAGCGCCAGGAAGGCCAGGATCGCCGAGAGATCCAGGCCGCCCAGCGGCGGAATCAGGCCGCGAAAGGCATTGAGATAGGGGTCGGTGACGGCGCTCACGGTGGAGAGCACGGGGTTGCCCCAATCCAGATTGGGGAACCAGCTCAGCAGCACCCGCACCAGCAGGACCAGCGTGTAGATCGAGATGGTCTGGGCAAGAACGCCGATCAGATCGCCGACCAGAGCAGACATGGACATTCACGGACCTGTTTCAGGAGTATGGCCCGCGAATGGATGCAGCTGGGCCTCACGCGGCTGATGTTTAAGCCGCCTGTGGCTCGGGATCAATGGGAGCCGGCTCGGCCCGCTTGGGCTTGAGCTCGTCGGTTTTGATCGCAAAGGTGCGGTGGAACTTTTCGCTGAGGGTGAGCCAGTAGGAGCGCCCCTCGCTCTGGCGCTTGCGCTCGATGAAGTTCTGCGCCAGCAGCTCTTTGATGTGGTCGTAGGCGCCGGAGCCGCGTAACTCCACCAGATCCGATTGCAGGATCCGTTTTTTCAGCGCGATCGTGGCCAGGGTGCGCAGGGCAGCGGTGGAGAGATCCACGGGCAACAGGTTCTGCACCAGTTCCCCCAAGCCATCGCGCAGTTGCAGGCTGTAGCGCTGCCCCTCCTGGCGGATCTCCAGAGCGGTGTCGCGATGGGCGTAATCCGCCATCAGCGTGATCAACCCCATCTCCACGGCATCGCGGCTGACGCCGCTGATCTCTGCTAGCTCACCGAGGGTCATCGAGCGGCCTTTGAGATAAAGGATGGCTTCGATCCGCGCCGGCAACGACAGATCGGCGCTGGGGGCTTCCTGGGTTGTGTCGTCCATCACGCCCCCCAGTGGTGCTCGCAAGTTATCCCACGCCAACGGTGCCGGCCACTTCACCCAGGAACAGGCGGTAGGCGGGGTTTTCTGTTTCGTCCACGTATTGGTACCCGAGGCCATCGAGGAAGGTTTGCCAATCGGCGGATTCTTCCGGTGGCACCTGCACGCCCACCACGATCCGGCCCACATCTGCGCCGTGGTTGCGGTAGTGGAAGATGCTGATGTTCCAGTTGGGATGCAGGCTCGTGAGGAAGCGCATCAGCGCGCCGGGCCGCTCTGGAAACTCAAAGCGATAGAGCAGCTCGCGGGTGTGGCTGCAGGCTTCAGCAGCTGCGGCCGGCATGCGGCCCCCCACCATGTGGCGCAGGTGCAGCTTGGAGAGCTCGTCGTTGGAGAGATCGAGGCAGGGGAAGCCTGCGGCGTTGAGATCGTGGATCAGATCCTGCTCATCGCGGCTGCCGCTGGTCTGCACACCCACAAAGATGTGGGCGCGGGAAGGATCAGCCAGCCGGTAACTGAATTCCGTGAGGTTGCGGTTGCCGAGCAGCGTGCAGAACTCCCTGAGGCTGCCGGCCCGCTCCGGGATCTCCACCGCCAGCATCGCTTCGCGGTCTTCGCTGATCTCGGTGCGTTCGGCCACAAAGCGCAGCCGATCGAAATTCATGTTGGCGCCGCAGGCCACGGCCACCAGGGTGCGGCCCTGCAGCCCGCGTCTTGCCACGTCGGCCTTCATCCCAGCCACGGCCAGGGCGCCGGCGGGTTCGAGGATCGAGCGCGTGTCTTCAAACACGTCTTTGATCGCGGCGCAGATGGCGTCGGTGTTCACCGTCACCATGGCGTCCACGTGTTGCCGCGCCAGGGCGAAGGTTTGCTCGCCCACCTCCCGCACGGCCACGCCATCGGCGAACAAGCCCACCTGCTCCAGCTTCACCCGCTCCCCCAGGGCGAGGGAGCGGGTCATGGCATCGGCATCCTCCGGCTCCACACCGATCACCTCCACCTGAGGCCAGAGCGCCTTCACGTAGGCGGCGATGCCGGCAATCAGGCCGCCGCCGCCCACTGCCACGTAGATGGCATCGGGCGGGGCTGAGCACTGCCGCAGGATCTCGAGGCCGATGGTGCCCTGGCCGGCGATCACATCCGGGTCATCAAAGGGATGGATGAAGGTGAGCCCCCGCTCTGCCGCCAGCCGGTAGGCCTCGCCGCAGGCGGCGTCGTAGTTGTCGCCATGGAGCACCACCTCAGCGCCGCGGGCTGCCACGGCCCGCACCTTCATCTCTGGGGTGGTGACGGGCATCACGATCACCGCCCGGCAGCCCAGGCGCTGGGCTCCGAGCGCCACGCCCTGGGCGTGGTTGCCAGCACTGGCCGCGATCACGCCGCGCTCGAGCTCGGCGCGGCTGAGGCCGGCCATCTTGTTGTAGGCGCCGCGCAGCTTGAAGCTGAACACCGGCTGCAGGTCTTCCCGCTTCAACAGCACCGTGTTGTCCAGCCGCCGCGACAGGTTCGGGGCGGGATCGAGCGGCGACTCGATCGCCACGTCGTACACACGGGCCCGCAGGATCCGCAGCAACATCGGCAGGGAACCGTCCTGGCTGGTGGTGTCGCTCATCGCTGCTTGACCGTTTCACCAGTGTGACAACCCCCTGACAAGGCCTTGGGATTCCTGCCAAGCACAGCCAAACGCCGAAGTGCAGACCGTAGGCTTAACCGCAATCAAGGCCCCGGGCATGCATCTCAGCGAGCTGACGCATCCGAATCAGCTGCACGGCCTGAGCATGGCGGAGCTCGAAGGGATCGCCCGGCAGATCCGTGAACGCCACCTGGAGGTGGTGAGTACCAGCGGCGGCCACCTGGGCCCCGGATTGGGTGTGGTGGAGCTCACCCTGGCGCTGTATCAAACCCTCGATCTCGACCACGACCGCGTGGTGTGGGATGTGGGCCACCAGGCCTATCCCCACAAGCTGATCACCGGCCGCTACAACGATTTCCACACGCTCCGCCAACAGAACGGTGTGGCGGGTTATCTGAAGCGTTGCGAAAGCCGCTTCGATCATTTCGGTGCCGGCCACGCCAGTACCTCGATCTCAGCTGCCCTGGGCATGGCCCTGGCCCGGGATCAGCGCGGCGAAGACTTCAAGTGCGTGGCCGTGATCGGTGATGGCTCGCTCACTGGCGGCATGGCGCTGGAGGCGATCAACCACGCCGGCCACCTGCCCCACACCCGCTTGTTGGTGGTGCTGAACGACAACGACATGTCGATCAGTCCGCCGGTGGGCGCTCTGAGCACGCACCTGAACCGCATGCGGCACAGCAAGCCGCTGCAGTTCCTCCAAGACAACGCTGAGGAGGCGATCAAGCACCTGCCCTTCCTGCACGGTGAGCTGCCCACCGAGCTGAAGAACCTCAAGGAGAGCATGAAGCGCCTGGCGGTGCCCAAGCTCGGCGCGGTGTTTGAAGAGCTGGGCTTCACCTATATGGGTCCGGTGGATGGCCATGACATCGCCGGCATGATCCAGGTGTTCCAGCAGGCCCATGCCCACGAAGGGCCGGTGCTGGTGCACGTGGCCACAACCAAAGGCAAGGGCTATGCCTTTGCCGAGGAAGACCAGGTGGGCTACCACGCCCAGAGTGCCTTCGATCTGGCCACCGGCAAGGCCTACCCCTCCAGCAAGCCCAAACCCCCGAGCTACAGCAAGGTGTTTGGCCAAACGCTGGTGAAGATCTGCGAGCAGGATCCCCGCGTGGTGGGCATTACCGCGGCTATGGCCACCGGCACTGGCTTGGATCTGTTGGAGAAGGCCCGGCCGAAGCAGTACTTCGATGTGGGCATCGCCGAGCAGCACGCCGTGACCATGGCGGCTGGTATGGCCTGCGAGGGTCTGCGCCCGGTGTGCGCGATCTACAGCACCTTCCTGCAGCGGGCCTACGACCAGCTGATCCACGATGTGGGCATCCAGAACCTGCCCGTCACCTTCGTGCTCGATCGGGCCGGCATTGTGGGCGCCGACGGTCCCACACACCAGGGCCAGTACGACATCAGCTACCTGCGCTGCGTGCCCAACTTCACGGTGATGGCACCGAAGGATGAAGCCGAGCTGCAGCGGATGATGATCACTTGCCTGCAGCACGACGGCCCCACCGCCCTGCGCATCCCGCGCGGCGAAGGCGAGGGTGCCGCCCTGATGGAAGAGGGCTGGGAGCCGCTTGAGATCGGCCGCGGAGAACTCTTGGCCGATGGCGACGATCTGTTGATCGTGGCTTATGGCGCCATGGTGTATCCCGCTATGGCCACCGCTGGCTTGCTGCAGGAGCAGGGTGTGCGGGCCGCGGTGATCAATGCCCGCTTCCTGCGCCCGCTGGATGAGGCGCTGATCCTGCCGATGGCCCGCCGCATCGGCCGGGTGGTGACCATGGAAGAGGGTTGCCTCCCCGGTGGCTTCGGTGCCGCCGTAGTGGAAACCCTCAATGACCACGACGTGCTGGTGCCTGTGCACCGCATCGGCATCCCCGATCAGCTCGTGGACCACGCCACTCCTGATCAGAGCAAAAAAGCCCTGGGCCTGACCCCTGCTCAGATGGCCGACAGCATCCTCAAGCGTTTCGGATCCCTGCGCCGCCAGCCGGTGGGTGTCTGACGTTCAGACGTGTGATGTTCTGATCGCGGGAGCCGGGCCGGCGGGGTTGCTGCTGGCACGGCTCTTGGCGGAGGGCGGCGCTTCTGTGCTCGTGGTGGACCCGCTCCAGGATCTGCGCCATGGTGCCTTCAGCAGTGCAGCCCTACCGCTGGAGGCGGTGCGGCATTTCCTATTGCCCGAGCAGGTGCAGGCGGCCCAGTGGCGGGGCTGGGAGCTGCATGGTCCGGGTGAAGCGCTTTACAGCTGGATCGCTGATCACAGCCTGGGGGCTGTCCTGGATTTCGGGGCGTTGCGCTGCTGGCTGGCGGCTCAGGCCCAAGCGGCAGGGGCCCAGCTGAGGTTGGGTTGGGCCGTTCGCCAGTGGCAGCCCAGCGGCTCCGGCGCCAGCGCCAGCCTGCGCGGGCCCGCTGGCGTGGAGCAGTTCCATCACTGCCGCTGGTTGGTGGATGCCACGGGGCAGCGGCGAGCCTTGCTTGGCGATCCATCGGCAGAGGCCGGTTCGCTGGTGTCTGGCGAAGGGGTGGAGTGGCTGCTGGAGGTGCCCACGCCGCAGTGGCAGCGCTGGGCCGATCGCCTCAGCTTCATGCTCGGCAGCAGCTGGGTGCCCCAAGGGTATGGCTGGGTGTTTCCGATGCAGAGCGGCCAGCTCAAGCTCGGGGTGTGCCGCCTCCACGACGGCCGCCGCCGCCAGCCACCCCTGCACTTATTGCTGCGGGGCCTGCAGCAACGGCTGGAGCTGGAGGGGGCAACGGTGCTAGATCGCCACGGCGGCTTGATTCGCAGCACGATTCGCCGCCGGGAGCCGCATCAGCGGGGTCCCCTGCTTGGGCTTGGAGATGCCGTGAGCACCGGAAACCTGCTCGGCGGCGAAGGGATCCGCCATGCGATGGCCAGCAGTGAGGTGCTCGCCCCGTTGCTGCTGGAGGCCTTGGCCGGGCGGCCCGAGCGGCTGAGCCGCTATGCCCCCAGGCTGAAACGACGCCTTGGCTGGCGTTGGTCGCTGAGTGGGCGTTTGGCCCGCCGCACCTGGCTGGGGCTGCACAGCTCTTCAGGCGATGAGCGCCTGCAGCGCCTCTTGGTGGGCCTACAACAAAAAAGCAGTGCCGAAGAGCTTTCGGCACTGCTGTTCGACTATCGCTTCGAGCGCTATGGCCTAAAGGTTCTGCCCTATCTGTTGGGCTGGCGCTGAAGTGGTTCCGTGGGCTGATTTAGCCGCTGCTTCAGAGCACGCCGCGGGCAGCCAGGCCGAGGATGGCGCCCATGCCGAGCACGTGGCCGAAGGAGGTGGTGGCCAGCAGCGAGGCATGGCTCATGCCACCGAACATGGCGGCGTTGGGCAGCTGAGCGCCTTCGTTGGGGTACTTGATGGTGGCCTTGCCGATGCCGATGGCGATCACGTTGGCAACGATCATCACCAGGCCCACCTTGGGCGACCAGGACACAGATGCGGGGGCGATGGCCAGCAGGGGAGCGAGCATCGGATTCACGGGCGACGCTTCATCTTCCGAGCGGCAGCGCCCCCGTGCACGCCCCGCTTAAGACTTGTTCACTGCTCCTCTTGGGCTGGTGTGCGGCTGAAACCCAGCAACACGAGCACGTTGCTCAAGGTGAGAAACAGCTCCGCTCCACCGTGCAGCGGATCCACATCCGCCAGCTGCCGCCCGAAGCCCTGCTCCGCCACGATCGCGGCGGCGATGGTGACGAGCACAAACAGCAGAGTGAGGCAGTAGCCCCAAAACGCCAGCCGCGGCATGCGCCCGGAGCGCCAGCTCCACCAGAGAAAGGCCAGATAAGGCAGCAGCGACAGCCCAAAGAACGGGGCTGGATCCACGCCAGCCAGGGCCTCGAGTAATCCGGCAGGGGAGAACAGGTTCATGGGTTGCGCCGCGCCAGATTCCAGGCGGCACCCGCCATGGCGGTGTTGCCCACTGCGGTGCAGGCGGCCTGCAGCACCACCAGGCCCTGCAACTCAGCGGCGTTATCAAACAGATGCCAGGTGCAGGCGGCCATGGCACTGATCAAGGCCGGGGTCATCGCCAACGCCAGCCAATTCCATTCCGGTTCCTGGCGGCGTTCACCCCAGCGCTGAATGGCGAACATCGCCAGCCCCCACTCCAGCACCGAGGCCACATGAATCCACCAGGTGGGCAGAGAGAGCGCATGCATGCCCTCGTTTTAGTGGCCTGCCTTACACGCTGTGGCTGCTGAACTGCTCGAAGACCGTTTGCAGCAGCCGGCTCATGCCGCTGTTGAGCGTGCAGCCCGGAGCGCTGTTGGAGGCCAACAGCAGCAGCGCACAGGCATCCACCAGCTGCGCCGCCTCAGCGCTGCTCAGCTGGATCAGATGCTCATCGCCGCAGTGGGTAACGCGCAAGGAACCGGGTGTGGATGTATCGCACGCTACGGAGTGTGCGGGAACCTGCCGAAATCTGCAGGTTCATTTCCGCTTTGGGATCACGCGCCCCCGCCCTCCTATCCCTCCGGATCGAGGGGTTGGAAGCTGCCGCGAAGGTGAAAGTCGGGCTCATCCCCGCTGTGTTTCCAGGCCCAGTAGCTCAGGCTCTGGTGGCGATCCTCCAAGACGGCCGTGAGGGACACCTCCACCCGCTGATCGGCTGGGATCCAGCGATTGAGATCGAGCTGGAACTGCAATTCCACGATGCCTTCGGATCGCCGCAAGTTGTAGGGAAGGCTCATGATTTCGCCCACCGGCCGGAGGTTTTCCCTGTAACCCGAAAGGGCGTACGCGTTCCAGTTGCCGTTGGGAGCCAGGTTCACCTCCCAGTAGGAGGCCTCGCCCTCAGCGGCGATAAAGGCCTCCAGGCAGGTGCTCTGCCACAGCCCATCCCGCCGCGCTGGCGGCAGGGCGAGTGCCGGCCAGCTCAGGCTGTTGCCTGTGCTGCGCAGCTCAAAACGCACCTGGAGCACTCCGCCCCGCCAGCTGGCTTCGCCCTTGAGCTCGATGCCGCCCAGCTCGGGCCTGGGCTCAAACGGATGCAGCAGCCGCATGACGCTCCACCAGGTGCCTGAGCGCCGGCATCTGGGATTCGATGCTGGCGGTGAGTTGGAACTGAACCAGCGCCCGCTGCAGGTTGTGATCGGGGTGGTTGGCCTTGAAGTAGGTGCTGCCCGACAGGTAATCGCTGAAGAAGCGCAACCCCAGCTCAAAACTGATCAGCTGGGCCGCATCGGGGATGTAGCGCAGCTCGGCCTCGGTGAGAAAACGGCCGGCCACAGCCAGATACCCCTCGAGCAGAGCATCCGCGAGGTTGAGATCAAAGTGCACAGCCTCGATCTGATCGGTTTCTTCTCCGAGTGGATTGCAACAGGAGCGCAGGCAGTCGCCGATGTCGTAATGCACCAGACCGGGCTTCACGGTGTCCAGGTCGATCAGGGCAATGGCCTCACCGCTGCGGCGATCGAGCAGCACGTTGTTGATTTTGGGATCGCCGTGAATGGGCCGCAGCGGCAGCTCCCCGCGCTGTTTGGCCCGCTCCAGCACATCGCACAACGCCTCGCGCTCTCGAATAAACGCCATGCAGCGCTCACTGCCGGCACTGGGCTGGCAATCGGTGTTCACCAGAGCGCGGTGGTAGGCCGCGAGGTAGCCGGGCGTGATGTGAAAGCCCTCCAGGGTGTCGGCCAGGGCGGTTGCGGGCAGATCGCTGATCAACAGGTGAAACAGCCCAAGGCCCAGCCCCAGCTCCCGCGCTTGATGAGCACCGCCGACCACATCCACGCAGGTGCTGTCGGGCACGTAGGTGATCGTGCGCCACACCCCCCCAGCAGGGCAGCAATGCCAGGTGTTGCCCTCATCTTTGGTGTACACCAACTGCGGCAAGTGCCAGCGGCGTTGCTCGAGCAAGGGATGGGCGGCGCCGCTCTGGAGCTTGCGCGCGATGTGCTCACCGAGCACCTGCAGGTTTTGCATCACCAGCTGAGGCTGGTGAAACACCCGCGTGTTGATGCGCTGCAGCACCGACGGCCCATCCACCGAATGCACCAGGAAGGTGTCGTTGACGTTGCCATTGCCCATGGGCTGTACCGCCTCCACGCAGCCGCCGCCATGGAACGCTTCGGCGATGGCGATCAGCTCAGCTTGAGACGGCGCAGGCACACGATTGGACAAGGCGTGGCTTCAACCTGCCAGTGCGGCCTCGCCTCAACGGCCTGGGGAGGCCAGTCGTTGTTCCGGATTCAGCGCGTCAGAGCTTCGCGCTCAAGTTTTTCACCCTGTTCACGCTCAATTTCTCGCCGCAACTGATGGCGAATGTGATCCGGTGATTTGTATTGGCGGGGCAGGCAGTTGTGCAGGGTTTCAAGCCTGCTCCAACAGAGCGTTTTTTCAATGTTTGCAGCCGGTCTTCCTTCCAGGAGCAATTGCTTCAGAGCCTTGCGGTACAGGAAGTATTTGGCCTCCAGTTCAGCGATGGTGAGTCCTTGGCTGTCGCTCATCGGAGGCCTGCCCGGCGTTGCGGTTGTCTCACCGTACGCGAGCTGAGGGGGGCATTTGGGGAAATGCACGTGTGCTGTAGCACTGTTCGGCGCAGGCTCCGCTTCAGCTTCACAACCACAGCTGCAACGCCGCCCAAACCCGTGGGCGCGGGCTGCTGGCCTCCAGATCGATCAGGCTGCTCTCGGCCGCATTGCCGCCGATGGGAAAGGCTGCCCGCAGCGACACCAACCAACGGCTGACGCGGCCTACATCAATCCCCACTCCTGCGCCCGCCAGCGTGTAGGTGTTGGGTTGAAGCGATCCAGGGAACGGTTGGCGCCAGCGCTCACCCCAGCCCACATCGGCGAATCCCACCAACTTCAGCCACGGCTTCCATCGCCAGATCAGATCGAACTGACTCACCAGGCAGCTGCTGGATGAGTTTTCCCCAGGGGGATAGGCCCGCACGCCATTGGGCCAGCCCAGGCCGCACTGCTCATAGCCCGAGAGGTTGGTTGCCGCCATTTGCCCCAGCAGCAACCAGCTGGCGCTCCAGCTCGAGCTGAATACCTGCTGCCGCAGCAGGCTCAGGTTGAGCGCGCCGTAGTCGCCCTGAAGCTGGCTGGTGAGTTTGTCGAATTGCTGGAAGGCGCCGTTGCCGTTGAGATTGAGCGAGCCGAAGGATCCGCCCAGCACCAAGGTGGTGGTGCCCTGGCCCCACAACTGATCGCTGCTGGTGCTCACCAACGAGGCCCGCAGCACGCCCCCTTGCTTGTCATCAAGGTTGCGGCTGTTGCGTTCATCGCGGAAGTGAAAGCCTTCCGTGCTCAGCCGCAGCCAGAGGCTTTGGGCATCGCGGCGCCAAAGGGGTTGCTGCAGGCTGAGGCTCACTCCAGCCGTTTCACCGGTGTAGAGCACCTCGCCGGTGTTCACCAGCCGGTAGCGCCCCCCATTGGCTGAGGCGCTGAACAGCAGACCATCCAGGCCAATGGGCCAATCGAGGCCCAATTGCAGGGGGGCCGTGCCCGTGCCTTGGCCGCTGCCCCACCAGGAGGGGGTGAGCCAGAAGCGTTCGCCGCGGCCGAGGTTGTTGGCTGAGCTCCAGGTGGCCAGGGTGCGCAGCGTGCCCACGTAGCGGTTCAGGTAGTTGTCGACCTCCAGCAGCACGTTCTGCCGTTGGAGATCGGCCAGCTCGAGCACCAGGATGCGTGAGTCGGGATCAACGCCGCTCTGCAGGCGCCCGCGCACCTTCACGCCCCAGAGGTCGTTGAGCTTGAGCAGGGCCGATTCCAGCTTTCCGGGCCGGAGTGCTGTGCCGAGCGGAACAGCGGCAGTGACAACGCCGATGGCCCGGCCTTCGTTGAACTGATGGGCGCTGGCTGGATCCACCGTGACTGCAGCCAGGGTGAGGGGTGCGATCGCCAAGCGGAGTGCGCCGCTTTCAGGCTCCGCTGCGATCCGATGGATGCCCACCACCTGATCGCGCTGCCAAAACCAGGCCTCGATCTGCTGCTCGATCTGGCGCAGTTGATCGGCCTCGATCCGGCGGCCGATCCACCCCTGCAGGCTCTGCTCGAGAGCTTGCATCTCGGGGAGCGTGCTCTGCAGCTCAAGTGTTTTGACTAGGAGAGAGCCGCTCCAGGGCAGCGGGCTTTGAGGCGCGCCCTGGATCAGCGGAGCGCTGCCTTCGACGGCATCGTCGTCTTCAAAGTCGAGCAGCCTGAGGCGCAGCTGGTCTTCCTGGAGGCGCTGTTGCAGCGACTGGCTGGGGGTGATCTGAGCCAGCCCAGCTGAGCCGCCGCAAAGCCCAATCAGCCCCAGTGCCGCAAGAGGCCAAAACGCTCCCCCCGCCAGGCATCGCCTCAGACGCCGTTGATCCACTGCCGGCCCAGGGGCACCAGCGAGCGACTCACCTCGCTCCATGGAAAGGCTTGGCCAGTGGGCTCCCCATCACCGCTGAGCTCGCCGCCCAGCCCTTCGTGCACATCTTCGAGGGCCTGGGCGAAGGGAATCTGCCGCAGCGCGGCATAGGTGCGCGCGATCGCATTGATCTCGCCCGGGCTGCTGACGCCTTGGAGGTAGCGATCACGCAGGTCGTCGGCGCTGTGCATGGCTCCGGAGCAGAAGGGATCAGCGCTACCAGCCTCAGTCTGGTGAGGGACCGGTGCAACTGCTGTTGATGGCCATTCACATCTCTGCCGTTGTTGGGGTGTGAATCAGCTGAGCACTTGGCGCGCAACAGCCATGGCCACTCCCAGTGCCGCTGCTGCACCAATCACCTGCAGAACGCTCCAGCGCAGCTTGAGCTGAGCCCACAGAGCGACCACCACCACCACCGCCGCGCCGACCTGGAAGCCGCCGTTACTCCAAAGAACGGGCCCGGCAAAGAACAGCGCCAGGCTGGCGATCACTCCCACCACCACAGCGGTGATGGCGCTGAGGGGAGCGCCGAGGCGTAGATCATTTCGGCTGGCCTCCACCAAGGGAGCGCCCGCCAGGATGAAGCCAAAGGAGGGCAGGAAGGTGAACCACACCGTGACCGCCACCGCCGCCAGCGCCAGCGGCCAGGGTGATGTGGATGCCGCCAGGGCTTGATTCCAGCCGCCCATGAAGCCCACGAAGGCCACCACCATGATCAGCGGGCCGGGGGTGGTTTCCCCTAGGGCCAGACCATCGAGCATCTGGCTGGCCGAGAGCCAGCCGAATTGCTCCACCGCCCCCTGGGCCACATAGGGCAACACGGCGTAGGCACCCCCGAAGCTGAGCAGCGCCACCCGCGTGAAGAAGCGGGCCATCAGCGCCAGGCTGCCGTTCCAGCCGTTGATCGCCACCACCCCAGCCAGGGGCAGCAGCAACGCGAGCGCCCAGATCAACAAGGTGAGCGACAGCTTGCGTTTCGAGAAGCGCGCATGGTCCGGACTGGCTGTGTAATCGTCGTGCAGGGCATCGGGGCGATCGGCTGTGCCTTGAGCGGGGCCTGGGCCATGGGCGCCGCCGGTGAGCAGGAGAGCAGGGCGCCAGCGGGCGACGACCAGGCCGATCACACCAGCGCTGATCACCACCAGCGGGTAGGGAAGATGCAACAGCGCCATGGCCAGGAAGCCGGCGATGGAGAGGGCAACCAGCAGCGGCGTGCGCAGGGTGCGGCGGCCGATGCGCCAGACCGCCATCAGCACAATCGCCAACACGGCCGGTTTGAGCACGGCGAACACCGAAGCCAACAGGGGCAGTTGCCCCCAGAGCGCATAGATGCTCGCGAGGGCGGTGAGAACAAACACCGAGGGGATCACGAACAATCCGCCGGCGATCAGGCCACCGCGCACGCCATGCATCAACCAGCCGAGATAGGTGGCCAGCTGCATGGCCTCTGGCCCGGGCAGGAGCATGCAGTAGTTGAGGGCATGCAGATAGCGCCGCTCGGAGAGCCAGCGCCGCCGCTCCACCAGCTCGCGCTGCAGCAGCGCAATCTGTCCGGCCGGTCCACCGAAGCTCACCCAGCCGAGCTTGAACCAGAAGCGCGAGGCCTCCGCCAGGGGCACGGGTGGCGTGGTGGTGGTCATGGCTGGTGCCGGTGCAGGCATTCGCCGTTCATCCAGAGCATCGACGAACCGGAGTCCACCGCCGTCCAGGCTTCATCGGTGGTGAGCGGTTCGGTGCTCAGGATCGTCACCACATCAGAGCTGGAGGTGAGCGGCGCGAAATCGATCTGCAGGGGTGGATCGGCGAGGGTGGCGGTGGTGAAGGGTGCCCGGCGCGTGAGCCAGTGCAAGCGTGTTGTGGCGGTGGCGAACAACCACTGGCCGTTGGAGATCAGGGCGTTGAAGGTGCCCATGCGGGCCAGTTCCGTCGCGTAAGCGTGCAGACGGGTTGAGATCTGCGCAGGGTCCTCGGGATTGACGCCCTCCTGCTGGAGTTGCTCGAGGATCCAGCAGAAGGCGGCTTCGCTGTCGGTGGAACCAAACGGGCGGTAGCTGTCCCCGATGGGGATCGCTCCATCGAGGTTGCCGTTATGGGCAAAGACCCAGGTCTGCCCCTTCCAGCTGCGGGTAAAGGGGTGGCAGTTTTCCAGCGCTACCAGCCCCTGGGTGGCCTTGCGGATGTGGGCAATCGACACCAACGCCTTGGGGGAGCGTTCCGCCAGCTGATCAGCCAGCTGGGAGAAGGCCGCCGGTGCGTCTTCTCGGATCAGATCGAGACCGGAGCCATCCGGCGTGAAACTGGCGAGCCCCCAGCCATCGGCGTGTTGACCCACGGCTCCTCCGCGGCGGCTAAGGCCGCGGAAGGAGAACGCCATGTCGGTGGGAGTGTTGGCGTTGAGGGCAAGCAGTTCACACACAGGCGTCAGCGCGATGGGGCGAACAGGGGATCCCGGCCGTCAACGTCCTCCAGCGAGACCAAAGTCTTCATTGACGCCAAGCGATCCTTCACGCGTTGCCACACAGTGGGGTTCGTGGGGCGGAAACCCTTCTAACGGCGCCTCGATATCAGCTCGATGCCGAGGTGTAGTGCCGCAGCGCGAACTGCCAGAACAGACGCGTGCCCACCAAGCTGATCGCCGCCGCCGCCAGTGAGCCCAGAGCCCAGGCTGGAGATGCGCGCCCCAGCAGCGCCTCCGCCGGCACTGTGGTGAGAAAGGCCACGGGCAGCACGAGGGTGAACACCACGCGCAGCGCCGGTGGGTAGGCGCTGATGGGATAGCGGCCGGCCACCAGCGTGTAGCGCAGCACCTCGGTGGCGTTCCACACCTTCACGAACCAGATCGAGAGGCCCGCCAGCAAAAACCAAAGGCTGTAGAGGATCAGCGCACCGGCTGTGAGCAACGCCAGGGCCAGGGCCAAGCCTCCCAGCGACAGTGCTTCCTCGCTCCGCGCCAGTGCCCAACCGATCAGGGCTATGCCTGCCACCACCCCCGGTAGCCCCCAGGGCGAAAAGCTGCGGGTCGACAACCAGAACTGACTATCGATCGGCTTGAGCAGCACGAAATCGAGCGTGCCGTTCTGCACGTGGCTCACGATCTTGCTGAGGTTGGGCTGCAGCACGCAGCTGGTGAAGCCATCGAGCAGCGTGTAGATGCCGAGCACCACCAACGCGCTGTTCCAGCTCCATCCCCCCAGCTCGCCGCTGGGCCCGGCCAGCAGCACCAGCACAAACAGGCTTCCTGCCAAGTTGCCGATCACCGCCAGCAGTTCGATCACCAGGTTCAGCTGGTATTCGAGCTCCGCTTCCATGGAGGTGGCCCAGAAGCTGAGCAGGCTGCGCCAGTAACGGCGAATGCGGTGTGCCATCACGCCCCCATCGCCGAATAGCGGCGTACACCCGCGCGCCAGAGCAGTCGGCTGAGTGGAAACAGCACGGCGCACCACAGGGCGATGTTGAGAAAACCCGCCCCCACATCCACGCTCTCGCCGGCCAGCAGCTTCGCGGGGAACGACACCATCGCTGGAAATGGCGTGAGCTCCGCGATCCGCCGCACCGCCGGCGGAAACGATTCCAGCGGCGCCACCAATCCCGAGAGAAACAGATACGGAATGAGCAATAGGCGATCCAGGGCAGCGGCCCGCTCGCTCCAGAAACAGAGCATTGCCACCAGCGTTTGCAGCAGAAAGCGCAACACAAATGCCGCTTGAATACCGGCGATCCCCAGCAGCAGCTGCCCCGGCGAGGGCATCCACAACAACCCCGGCTGCAGCAGCAACACCACCGCCAACATCAGCGCCACAAACGGCACGCGCGTGGCCTGCTCCGCCACATGGGCTGCCAGGTAGCGCCAGAGGGGCTGCAGGGGCTGCAGCAATTGGGGCGACAGTTTGCCCTGCAGGGCGTCTTCTTCAAACACGTGGATTAGCCACACCACGCTGAACTGCCGCACCACAAACGCTGCAAGGAAATACCGGCCCAACCCCTGTGGTGTGAGCCCCGCCGCGGCCGCTCCATCGGAGCCCTGCCACACCGCCAGCATGATCAGCGGCAAGACCCCCGAGAGAGCCCAGAGGGCGATTTCGGCCCGGTATTCGAGCATGTAGGCGTATTGGCTCGAGAGCAACGCAGCGGCGATGCGGATGGCGCGTTGGATGGAGCGGAAAGCGTTGCGACGTGCCATCTCAGCCCTGCTGCCGGAACAGGCCACCGATCAGCTCTTCGATCGGCGGATCGCTTACCTCCAAATCCACCACCTCGAAGCGCGAGAGCAGGTACCCCACTTGCTGGGTGAGCTGTTCCCGCGGGATCAGCAACCGCACCTGGTGGCCTTGATGGGCTTCGATCGTGCCGAAGCCTTCAAACGCCTCGCGTGGATGCACCTGCCGCAGCTCAAGCCGCACTTCACGGCAGGGGGCTAAGCGGCTGGTGAGCGCATCGAGGGAGCCATCGTGAAACAGGCGGCCCTGGTGAATCAGCAGCACCCGCTCGCACAGCGCCGTGATGTCGCCCATGTAGTGGCTGGTGAGCAGCACGGTGGCGCCGGTGCGGCGGTTGTAGTCGGCCAGGAAGTCGCGCACGCGGGCCTGGGCGTTCACATCCAGCCCCAGGGTGGGTTCATCTAGAAACAGCACTGCCGGCTCATGCAAGAGCGCCGCCAGCAGTTCCGCCTTCATGCGCTGCCCCAGCGAGAGTTTGCGCACGGGCCGATGCAGCTCTTCGCCGAGCTCGAGCATGTCGGCCAGTTCAGCGATGCGGCGTTTGGCTGCGATCGGCTCAATCCCGTACACCGCGGCATTCACCCGCAGCGAATCCATCGGCGGCAGATCCCAGATCAGCTGTTGGCGGTTGCCCATCACCAGGGTGATCTGCTGCAGGAAGCGCTCCTGCCGCCGCTGCGGCTGGCAGCCCGCCACCTGCACCCGTCCGCCACTGGGGTGAATCAGGCCGCTGAGCATCTTCAGCGTGGTGGTTTTGCCGGCGCCGTTCGGCCCCAGAAACCCCACCACTTCTCCGGGCTGGATGGCAAAGCTCAGATCTCGCACCGCCTCCACATCGCGGTAGCGCCGCCGCAGTGCATGGCGCAGGGTGCCGGCCAAACCAGGTTGCTTATCAGCCACCCGGAAGCTTTTGCTCAGCCCTTCGGCGAGCACGATCGCCTCGCTCATCCGTTGGGCTCGCAAGCCTGGCGGTAACGCTCCAGCCGCTTGCTGAGCTCGAGATCTGCCGCGGAGCCTGATCCCTGCACCCCCTCAGCACGTTTCACCTGTTCGCAGGCCAGCTCGTTTTCGCCGCGGTTGAACAGATCAGCCGCGCTCTCCACCGCTTCCTGCAAGCGAGGCGTGGTGGCTGCATCACCCGTGTTGGGCTTCGGCGCGGCGGGCACCACCGGCGCGTTGGGTGGTTCAGCCGGGGGCTTGGGCTTGGGCGTGCAGGCGCTGATGCTGCAGGCCAGGGCCGCCAACAGCAGCAGCTTGAGCCGGTGGGTCATGCCCACCATTCTCAGCCCAGCACCGCCGCCTGTTCGGGGCTGAGACGGCCGGCCTGCAGCAACACCTGGGTGATCCGCTCGATGTCGAGCACGGCATGCACCTGATAGCCCTGGCTTTGGAGCCGCTCGCGCGCTTTGCGGTCTTTGCGGCCGCCATGGTCGATGAACACCACCACGTCGTTCACCACCAAGCCTGAACTCTCCAGCTTGGCGATGCCTTCGAGCACGCTGCCGCCGGTGATCAAGATGTCGTCCACCACCACCACCTGGTCGCCTTCGTTGAAGTCGCCCTCGATCAGGCGCCGGGCGCCGTGGGCCTTCACCTCCTTGCGCGGGTAGATCAGCGGTTTGTGCAGCGCCAGGGAGAGGCCCGTGGCTGTGGGCAGGGAGCCATAGGGAATGCCGGCGATGCGATCGAAGTGCAGCTGCTCCAACAGGCCGCTGTAGCTATGCAATACCCGATGGAACAGGTTCGGGTCGGAAATGATCTGGCGCAGGTCGATGTAGTAGTTGAACACCGCTCCGGAGGCCTGCACGTACTCCCCGAACAGCAGGCAGCCGATGTCGAAGAGATCAAGGATCAGATCCGCCAGGGGGTCTTGATTGCTGGGTTGCTCCGTCGGCGATGCCAGCCACACGTCGCAGCTGGTGTTGGCGTCGGTGGGTTGGTTCTCCAGCCAGCGTTGGCGGCGGCGGTTGATCAGTCCTTTCAGCGATTCGGCCTGTTCGCTCAGGTCGTCTTCCACCAGCAGGTTTTGGGGCAGCGGCAGCAGCAGGCCGTCGGCCGCCTGGTTGAGCCCCGCCTCCAGCAGCCCATCAAGCCGTTCTTCCTCGCTCCAGATGCTGCGCAGCATCAACACCCGCTCGGGCGCCGCCTGGCGCACCTGCGCCAACACGGCTGGATCACTGGTGCCCACCTCCAGCAGCAGCTGATCGGGCGTGCCCCAGAGTTGGCTTTCGCGCACGATCTGCAGAAACAGCGGATCGGCCTCGCTGGGGTGGTACTGGATGCGCTTGGCAGCGGGATTGGAGCTACGGCAGGTGATCACCACCGCCTTATCGCCGTAGAGCAGAAAGGGAGCAGCAATGTCTTGCCCAGCTAGGGGCGAGAGCGTTACTGCATCCACGCCCAGATCCTTGAACAGGTAGTGGGCCAGGGCCGTGGAGGAATTGAGATCGCCGTGCTTGGCATCGATGATCAGCGGCAGATCCCGCGGCACCAGATCGCGCACCTCCAGCAGCAGCTCAAGGCCTAACGGCCCCAGGGCTTGGTAGAAGCCAAGGCTGGCTTTGATCGCGCACACATGGGGACTGGTGGCCTCCACCACCGCCTTGATCCAGTGGCGCGCCTGGCTCAGAAACGAGCGGTTGCCCATGCCGTGGCGCAGGGCCCAGCTCTGCAGCATCTCCGGGTTCGGGTCAAGACCCGTCATCAGGAGCGACTGGCGCTCGGCGATGGCTTCAGTGAGTTGAACGAAGAAGCCCATCCGCCGGACTGCGGCAAGGTTGTTGATAAGAGATCACCGGCCCGTCCCGGTGGATGTGGACACAGCTCTTAGCAAATGCGCCGGCAAGCCATGGCAGGCAGCCTGCTGATCTGGCCCTGGCCCCTGGCCGCAGCAGCCCACGGCTGATGTGATCCGGTCGCTGAGCCCATCCTGTGAACCGAGAGCTCGATCAACACTGCCTGGAGTTGGCCCTGGCAGATCTGCTGGTGCTGCATCCCCAGCAACGCCGCCGTGCCCTTGCCCAGTTCCGTGCGATTGATGCAGGCCTTGCCGACAAGCTGCAGCTGGAGTTGCTGCTGCATCTCACCTGAGCCCGATGCTGGAACTTTTTCACGCAGCGCCGTCGTATTACTCGATGGTGGCGCGCCTGGCCCTGGCGGAAGCGGGCGTGGGCTACACGAGCCGGTTGATGGACATCCATCTGGCCAAGCAGCAGCTGAGCCCGGCCTACCGGCGGCTCAACCCCCACATGACCGTGCCCACCCTGCGCGGCCCCGATTTGCTGCTCACCGACAGCGCGCAGATCCTGGGCTACGCCGCTCAGCAGGCCGAGCTACGGCTGGAGCGGGCCTGGGCTGATGCCGATGCCAGCCGCGCTGAGGCCATCCAACGTGCCGTGGCGGGACACTACGCCCTCTCGATCGAAACGCTCACCTTCGGCAAGGTGTTGGCCACGCGCCCTTGGTTCAAGCCGGTGATGGTGCGGATGCTCAGCGGCATCAACGCCAAGCTGGAGCGGGAGATCGCTGCCAAGGCTGATCAAGCAGCGGTTCTGCAGGCGAAGGTGCAGCAGAACCAGGCACGGCTGGCTGTGTTCCAAGGCAGGCCAGCCCCGGCTGTGTTGGCGGAGCAACGGGAGCAGGTTTCGGCCTATCTGGCTTCGCTGCCGCCTGTGGTGGCGAGCGGTTGGTTGTTTGGTGCGCGGATCAGCTCAGCCGATGTGGTGCTCGCCGTGCTCTGCTCGCGCTTGGCCATGGCCGGTGAGCTTGCTCTGCACAGCAGGCCGGATCTGCAGAGCTGGTGGCAGCGCTACCAGCAACGGCCAGCGTTTGAGGAGGCGGATCTGTGGACCCGTTTTCAACGGCGCCGATTTGTGCAGGCGGTGCTCGAGGCCCGGCACACCCGCTTCAGCTGACGCCGGCTGGTTTGGGGCAATCGCGTTCTAGCAACACCGCTGCCTGGCCCTTGCCATCGCGCTCGGCGGGCTGCGGGTCAAAGTCGTCGTCGCTCACATCAAAGCTGCGCGTGGCGCAATGCAGCGTGAGCCGCCGCTGGGTGTAGCCGCCATCGGCACGGCCCTTGCCCTGCTGGGCGGCCATGCCGATGCACTGCTGTTGGTTTCCCCAAACGCAGCTGGCTGCACCGAGCAACCCGCCGATCAAGTTGGTGGCAATTTGCTGGCCGCGATCAATTTCAAAGCGGCGCACCTCGTAGCGGCGCCGGCCGAGTTGGCGATCGTCGGCGCTGAGCTTGAGCGGCCGGCTGAAGGTTTCGGCGGTATCGATTCGCCACTCCCCCAGTTGCTGTCCAACCGTGAGCTGACTGGTGAGACCGCGGGTGAGGGCGGCAAAGCGGTCTTTGGGGTAGCCGTGGTGCTGGGCCGCCAGGCGCTCGTAATCCCCCATTTCGAACATCAAATTGGCCGTTTGGGTGAAGTCGTCGACACCTAGAGCGCCGGCATTGAGCATCCAGCCGAGAAACACTCCAGTTCGCCAGTCGGCGGCCAGCTCCTCCTGTTTCACCGTGAGGCCCATGCCGCCTTTGAAGGGTCCGCGGCCCTGCTCGCGGTTCACGTGGTGCCCCCATTCGTGGGCCAGTACAGCCAGATCCAGCAGCAGCAACTCCCGATCGGTTTTGCCGCGCGCACTGCGCACGCTCTTGCGCAGGTTGAGCGCCATGGCCAGTTCTTGGCTGGGTGGGCAGTAGTAGGCCATCGGATGCGCCACACGCTGCACCCCGCAGCCCTCGGCGCGATCTCCCGGCAGCAGCAATTTGGGCTGCTGGCTGCTGCCCCAAAAGCGGTGCAAGAGCGCATGGGCCTCGCGCAGATAGCGCTCCCTCAAACCCTGCGGCTCACCGTTGAGACGCAACTGCTCCAGTTGCTTGGCTTCTGCCGCGGTGGGCAGGGTGAGGCCTGGCGGAGGGCCCTGGCCTGGAGCCCAGGGTTGCGCCAGCACACCCACAGGACTCACAGCTGCGCTGATGGCTGCCAGTAGCAGCGTGCCAAGAGCACGGCGGAATCGGGGCATGGCTGCGGTGGGTGCCTGCCGCACGTTTTACGGCCCGCTGCCGCCGGCGGGCTCAGGGCCGCGCTGCACAGCCCAGGCCGCCAGCAAGCCCCCCGCAAAGCCGCTGGCATGGCCGATCCAGCTCACCCCTGCCGGGGAGAACAGGGGAATCAGGCTCGGAAGCACCCCGCCATAACTCACCAGACACACCACCGAAAGCAGCAGGGACAGGGGCCGCTTCTCGAGCCATCCGATCAACAGCAAATAGCCCAGCAGCCCATAGACAACGCCCGAAAGCCCATGGCTGGCGGTGGGCCAGAACAGCCACACCGGAATGGCTGTGGCGTACACCCCGAGCCACACCGCGATGTAGTCGCGCCGGCTTTTGGCGAGCACCAACCAAGAGAGCGGCAAGAACATCAGGCTGTTTGCCAGCAGATGGCCAAAGCCGCTATGGCTGAAGGGCGCGGTGAGTACGCCCCAAATCGGCCCCCGCGGTGTCATTGGCAGATTCCAGCGGCCACCAAACAGCAGCTGATCGATCAGTTCCTGCCCCCAGGGGATCGCTATGAGCAGCGGCGGAATGATCAAGTTGGTGCCAAGCCGCGCCAGGCTGCGGTCCAGCCGTTGTCCGAGGCTGTCATCCATCGAGGCCTCCCGCCAGGCTCAGCTGGTATTCCAGAACGGCGAGCGCCTCATCCGGCAGGCCTAGGAACCGGTCGAACCAAGCCTCGCCTGTGGGTTCGATCAAGGCGCTTCCCACCAGCACGCCGGGGTTCCCGTCCTGCAGGCGGATGCCGTGGCGGCGATGCCGCTGGCTTTTGATCGTTTCGGTGCTGAGCCGCGTGTTCACCATCAGATCCGGTGCGCAGTAGCGGAGGGTCGGGCCGAAGCCCGCCTGAAATCGGAATTGGGCGCAGAACTCCAACTCGAGCTGGCCTGTGGCGGGCTCAAGCGTTCCGTCCAGGCGGATCGGATGAATCTGCACGCAAAGTCCGGGCGGCAGCGGCAGGCCCAGAAAGCGTGCTGTGCGCCCGCTTAAGGCCGGAATGGCTGTGGTTTCAGCCGCAAAGCTCAGCTTGATCGCGCCTGAATCCATCCGCTGGGCTTCGCCCAAGGCGCTGCCTCCCCGAGCGTTGTAGAGAAAACGGGGATAGCGGCCGATCACCAGCTCACAGCCCGCCAGGGTTGTGAGCTGACACTCAGACATGGCGCAGCGCCTGCAGGGAGCCTCGGGCGTGGAGCGCGGCCAGCTCGTTGTAGCCACCGATCCACTGGCCATCGATCTGCACCTGCGGCAGGGGGCCTGGGCCTGCAGCCACCACCTCGTAGGGAATGGCAAGCCCCTGCAGCAGCCGTTCCGTGCGGCGCGACCAGGCACATCCCTTAGCTAAGGCCACCTGAACACGGGCCTGGCTGTGCGGCGTCGACGTTGGCTGTTGGGCTCCGCCCTGCTCGAGGAAACCCACCAAAAGATCAGCGCCCTTGAGCACCAAGCTGCCGTGCTCGAGATGCCCGCCCCACACCTGACAGCCGGGGTCAGAAAAACTCAAATGCAGATGAACGCCTTGGGGAGACAGGGTGCCCTGCAGGGTGATGATCTCCAGCTCGCCGCGGAGCACGGTGGGTTCATCCAGGCCAGGGCAGGCAAACGAGGCCTGGCTGAGGTTTCCCACCACGCTCAACACAAACCCTGAGGACTGTTCACTGCCCGCCAGGTGCTCAAGGCTGGCCCGCAGATCGGAGCCCGCTTCGAGATGAATGGGCAGAGCCCGCATGGCTGATCAGGCGCTGAGCAGCTCCGAGGGTACCCACTGAGCCAGGCGCTGTTCGTGGCGCACCAGCTGATAACGGTTGAAATCACTGGGCTGACGGTGGTAGCGACCCCTCAGCTCTTGCAGCTCCTGGCGCATGGCGTGGAGCACGGGGTTGTTGTCGTTCAACAGAACTCGTCAGACCTTGAGAAAATCTTAAGACAGGTGATGCGCATTTGTCGCGCGTTTGCCTCGCCAGGGGAGCTCGCTTCCAATCTCTTTACAGAGATCAGACCAGCAAGGCCTGCTCTGACTGGTTCAGGCGCTCCAGGCAGACCACGCCATCTCGAGGCTGAGAGCTGCCGCAGCAGCCACCACGCTGCACAGCGCGATCCAGGGCAGCGCCCTGACCAGGATCAGAAATCCGGCTGGAATCACCGATGTGGCTCCTTTCGGGCGACCCCCTCACTCCACCATCTGTTGTTCAACCCGTGCCGTGTTGTTCAACACAGTGCGGCGTGGGATGGCGGCTTCTGCTGTGTTCAGTCCTTCTGGACCTCCATTTGGGTTGGGAAGGGAATGTCCACCTGATGGCGGGCGAAGCTGGCCAGCAGGTCTTGGTTCATTTGGTTGATCCCGTCTTTGAAGGCTGCGTGGCTCCGGTGGCTGCTGCGGAAATCAAACACGTAGTCGTAGCTGAACTCTGAGATGGCCATCAGCCGGCAAGAGCGGAGCTTGAAATCCGGGTCAGACTCTACAACTTCTCGAATCCAGGACGGAATTTGGCGGAGTTGTTCTGCTGTTGTGTCGTATGAGACGCCGATCACTACCCTCGACTTCAAAACTTGATCTTCGATCTTCTGCATCCGCAAGAGCAGTGCTTCCCGCAATTCCATATAGGCCTGCCAGCCATGCAGTTCAACGGTCGCAAAACACACAAGTTCCGGGCTTTCATCGCCGTTACGTTCAACACTCACCAGGCTATTCATGAGCTCTGGCCGTCGTTTCACTTCAGCACGGGTGTAATACAGGAGGTCTTCCACTTGCTCTGGTGAAAGCGATTGAACAAGTGAATAGCGCAACTCGATGCCCTGGCTCGGTGAGTGGTCAGACCGCTGAGAGCGCTGTGAGAAATTCACGATTGTGGCGTCGTCGGCTACTGCATTTGGAATGGTGATCTTGCTGTCGAGTGTTTGGAGCTCCAGGGATCGCAGACCGATCTTTGTGACGAAACCCAGGTTGTCTCCCACTCGGCAGAACTCCCCCACGCGTAGCGGGCGATCAGTCTGAATTGCGAGGCCTGCAAAAAGATTGCCCAGGAGTTTTGAGGCACCGAGACCGATGGCCAAGCCGGGTACTGCGGAAAAGGCCAACACCGTTTCGGCGGGCAATCCCAGAAACAGCAGCAACTTGTAGATCAATCCCACCATCGCGACAGCCCCAAGCGTGCGGCAGATGGGCATCACGAAATTGCTAATCCGTTGCAGGCGAAGCGTTGAGCTGCCGCCTCTGAGGTACATCATCCATTCAGCGCCGGTTCGTCCAAGGGCTTCAAAAAACAGGAAAGCCAGCACGCTTGCCGAAAGGAAGTAGATGATGTAGAAGCCGAAGGTTGCTACGACCAGCGGGGTTCCAGTGATATTGATGGAAGAGTCAACGGTGATCAAGCCCAATCGGGTTAGGGGCAGGATTGGAGCCATTAAGAGCACCCTCCACCAGGCAATGTTGTCGGCCTGGAGCCCAACCCGTTCCTCGCTCCTGTTGCTGTCTGAGTCTCGGTAGGTGTGGATCAATCGCCGACCAAGCCAGGCGATGATCAACAGAAGCAGTGTGATAGTGAGTAGGGAAAAGAAGATCTGGAAGACGGTTTGTCCCCAGAACTGCACCTCAATCAGTTTCCTCAGGTTGCTAGGTAAACGCAGGTACCATTTTGGGGGTACCAGGTAACCTGGCGTAAGAGAATAGAAGTCGTAGAGGCCTGGTGTTGTGAAGGGCGTTGTTCTGGCAGGCAATGCGCTGATCTCCTCATACATCCGTTCGATCTGCAGAACCGTGCCAGAAGAGAACAGATAGTTCCCGCTTTGTGCGTCGTTGCTGTCGTCTAGGCTCAAAACAATGGCAGTGCCTGGTAAGCGCCAATCGGTAAGATCTTGCTCCAGTGACTCGTTCAGCCGGAGAATGGCATCGTGGTTGGGGATGTTGAATGTTTTTCGGCTGTTACCAAAGACATAATCAAGAATTTGCTTGAGTTGGATTGCTGCCTCTTCTGCTCGGTCGTCTTTAATGCTCTTAGCGATCTCAGAGGTATTCAGTGCTTCAACGGCAAGGTTGAAGCGCTTTTGCAGTCTGTCGATGCGTTGTTGGGCTGCTCGGCTCCAGTTGAACCCCGGATCTGTTGTTGCACTGGCACTGATGGTGCGCATCTGATGGCCCACCTCGGCCATCACCACATAGAAATTCAGCAGGGTCGAACGGGGGTTGTCGCCGATCACCTCACCCAGTGGCACCGCTTCCCAGGTTTCCACCGCATCCAGCAAGGCGGGATAGAAGGGTTGGCTGCTGAGCGGCACCCCCTCCTCCATCAGCGCTCGCGGTGCCTGCCGCACCTCAGCGAGCCCCGGCAGCATCAACGCCACGCTGATCAGCAATCCGGTGAACGCCGCCAGGGCTCGCCGGATCCAGAACCTTGGCATCAGCATGGGCATGGTTGGTTCAATCATCGCTGTCACTGCCGATGAGTCGTCTGCGCCACGGGATGCGCCAAACCGTGCTCGTTGGAGCTTCGGTGTTGCGGGAAGCGAGTGCCGGTGTTCTCGATGCCGTTGCTGAGCTGGCTGCTCCTCAGGGCCGTTCAGGCACTCTCGAGCGAGAGCTCGAACTGGCGCGTCAACAGGGGCGCTGGCTCAGTGATGACGAGCGCGCTGAACTCGCCGCCAGTGAGCAGCGTCGTGCCCAACGGCGGCGCACCTTGTTGTTGCTCGCGGCGTTGTCGCTGCTGATCCCGCTGTTTTGGCCGTTGCTGCCGGTTTGGCTGGGATTGCTCTGGTGGCCGATCACCACCCGTCGGCTGCTGATGGGTGTGGTGGGAGCCGTTGCGGCCTTGATGGCTCTGGTGGTGGTGCTGGTGCTTTGGCTGTTGCTGCGATGACGCGAGACGCCTTTTTGGCATGGTGCCATCCTGACCTGTTGGACGAGCGGTTGCTGCATGCCTCGGCCCTCTGGCAAGTGAGGGCCTCATTGGGCCCTTCTGCCGCTGAAGTCCCCCCTCCGTCACGTTGGCCGCTCAGCGCGTTCGAGTGGGGCGGCTGCGTGTTGGCCGTTGCCTCAGCCAGAGCAGGACAGGAGCGGCCCGCGTCGTTTCGGTTGGGAGATCGTTCGCTTCGAGCTCAGCTGTTTTGTTTGCTCGATCACGGTGAGCGGGCGGAGGGCTCGGCTGCAACTGAGCCGCTTGATCCGCTTGATCCGCAGCTGTGGCGGTTCTGGTTGGTCCCCTTTCATCAGCTCCACCCGGAGCGCCAGAGCATCGGAGCATCGGCTCTGCAGCGCGCCCATGGTGAAGGGCTGCAGCACGAGGATCTGGCCGCTGCCCTCGAAGCCTTGGTGCCGTGATGACAAGTTCTGGTGCTTCGGGGTATCGCATCAGCCGGGATGACGGCGCCACCGACGGCATCGCCGGGAGCTGCTTTGCCACCTATGAGGAGGCCTATGCCGTGCTCGAGCGCTACTACGCCGATCTGTGCTGTTCCGATGATCGGGAGTACTACCGGATCGAGCCGCTCGACCCCGCCTAACCTGCCCCCTCCTCGAGCCTGGTGATGCGCAACCTGATCCGTTCAGCCATGGCCCTGGCGGCTTTGGTTATCTCCAGTGCGCCGGTGCAGGCGCTCGAAGAAGTGGTGGTGGAGCTGCCGCTGATGGAGAACACGCTCACGGTGAAGCTCAGCGAGCTGAAGGACCCTGCAGCCTTGATGCAGGGCACGAGCGATCTGGCCGAACTGGATCGCGCCAGCGATGGCGAGCTGGGCCGCAAATTGCTCAAGCTCCTCAACCACCCGGTGCCGGTGAGTTTTCGCCAGCTGGCGGAGAGTTCTGTTGGCTCACCGCTGCTGGAGCAAGCCCTGCTGCTGGTGTCGTCGTTTGGCACGGTGGAAGGCCGCAGCCCTGATCTCTCCGGCGAGACGCTGAAACAGGCCCTCGACAAGGCCACGGCCGAATCAGCCAATGGTCAGCCCACGCTGCTGCAGTTGATGGAGGCGATTCCGGGTGAACGGGTGCGGCTCAACCTGTCGCAAGCGCAGGTTGTGCTGGCGCGCATGCTGCGCCACCGCCGCCGCGCCGATCAGTTGATGGCCGTCGTGGCTCATGCCCCTGCGGCCATGCTCACCATGCCCCGCGCCGACGTTGCTGTGAGCCGCACAACGCTGGCGGTGTCGCACCGGCCCGAACCGCTGGAACTTGTGGTGATGAAACCCAGCAGCGGCGCCCCACGCGGCCTGGTGGTGATCTCCCATGGTCTTTGGGATAGCCCCAAGAATTTCGAAGGCTGGGGCCAACGCTTGGCCGAACAGGGCTATGCGGTGGTGCTGCCTCGCCATCCAGGCAGCGACAAGCACCAGCAGCACGAGGTGCTCTCCGGCCAGGCACCACCGCCTTCACCGGCAGAGCTCGCTCTGCGGGCCAAGGATGTAACCGCGATCAACGATGCGGTGGCCCAGAGCCAGTTGCCAGCCTTGGCTGGGGTGAAGGCCGATCGGGTTGTGGTGATCGGCCATTCCTGGGGTGCCACCACGGCCCTTCAACTCGCGGGTGTGAAGCCAGAAGTTCGCGATCTGAAGGCCCGCTGCGACAACCTCTCCGATCCCGATCGCAATCTCAGCTGGACGCTGCAATGCAGTTGGATTTCGGCCGTGGATCAAGCGGCGGTGGATGATCCCCGCGTGATCGCCGTGGCAGCGGTGAGCCCTCCGGTGTCGTTGCTATTCCCCAAGGGTTCTGCCAAGCAGATCACCGCCCGCGTGTTGCTGGTGAGTGGCACCCACGATTGGGTGGTACCACCGGATCCAGAGGCGGTGCAGCCCTTCACCACCGCCAATCCCCAGGGCAATCAGCTGGTGCTGGTGCAAGGAGGCGATCACTTCAACCTGCGGCCTGGCCAAACCAGTGGAGGAGGCCCGGTGGCCCCGCTGTTGCTGGAGTGGACCAATCGCGCCTTTGCGGCTGGCCCAGCGGTGAAACCTTCGCCCGGTGCTACGCCGCTGCTGCCGCAGGGCTCCTGGGGCAGTGATGGCAAGGCGATGGCGGATGTCACCGACCGCTTGGATGGTCGATGAGCGTGGGTGGGTTGGATCAATAGGTAGAGGTGCCGATAGCGGCGCTGCGTCGAGCCCGCTTTGCTGACGCGGAAGCCTCCTCACACAGCCCGCATGGGCTGTTTTTTATGGCAGCGGGAGCGGCTGCGGGGGCTTGCTGATTAGCGTCACAGCTGCTCGTCTGGCTGTGTGCGTCCTTATTTCTTGCTCGAACCTGGCGATGGGTTGCTGTTGTGCGGCCCCGATGGCTCGATCAGTCATCTGGATCGCACGGCCTCCATCAGGCTCGGGATCAAGCCGGAGAGCTGGTGCGGCCAGAGCCTGAAGCAGGTTTGGCCGGCACTCTCCGATCTGATCATTCAGGAACGGGATCGATTGCTGGCGGGCCCCCGCGACCATGTGGTGGCGCTAGCTAAACCCACCCAGCTTGAGCTGGCCACGCGCATTCGCCTGTTCCGCACCGACTGCGGTTTTGGTGCCGGCATCCTGCGGCGCCGCACCCAGAGCTTGCACGACGTGGAGCCCGACGCGCCGGAAGACACGTATCGCCTCTTGCTCGAGGCAGTGCTCGATACGGCGCAGGATGCGGTGTTGGTGACTCTGGCGGAACCGTTGGATTCACCTGGGCCACTGATTGTGTTCGCCAATCAGTCGCTGCTCGACCAAACCGGTTACGGCCTGCATGAGGTGTTGGGCCGCAGCCCACGGCTGTTTCAAGGCCCAGAAACCTGCCGCGACACCACAGCCCGCTTGCGGCGCGCCATGGATCAGTGGCAGCCCTCCCGCATGCAGGTGCTCAACTACCGCCGTGATGGCTCCACCTGTTGGATCGATCTAAAGGTGGCACCACTGGCTGACCCCACGGGTTGGCACACCCATTGGGTGTCGGTGCAGCGCGACGTGAGCGATCGCGTTGCCCATGAACAGCGCCTCGCCCAGGAGGCTCTGGCCTTGGCCGAACGGCTTCACGCGGGTGCTCCGATCGCCTGATCCCTCAGCGCCCATCGGCTGTGTGCCTCAGCACGCCGCGCTGCAATCCAGGCAGCCTGCTGAGCGGGTGAATCGTTTGAGCATGGGCTGGTGACAGCACCCCGATGACCTCTGCCTCCGCCGCTCCTTGGCCAGTGGTTGTGACCCTGGAGTCCTGCCGCAGCCAGGCCGCGCTTCAGCACCCCGAGCCGGTGATCACCATCCCCTGCCCCAGCCACACCTCAGCACCCCCCCAGCCCGCTCGGCTCACCTGGCTGGAGCTGCTGGGTCAACGCTGAAGCCAGCTGCCCAACGGGCACAGTTGTGATTGTGTTCTGGTGGGGCTGCGTTGCAGTGCGTTTGCAGCTGCATCGGCCCATGCCTGCTCCAGCCCCCACGCCCTGCTGGCTCCACCGCGGTTGCCGCATCCAGCTGATCGGCTATCCCCGCTGCGAGGGTGCCTATCTGATTCAGCACTGCAGTGGAGCCGTGCTCGGTCGCTCGGCCAGCCTGGCGGCCGCCCGCCAGCTGATCGATGAACAAATCCCCCTGTTGCGCCAACGGCTGGCTGCTGCAGCCTGAGCCTGAAGGCTGGTGTCAAGCTGGTCCGGATCTGCGCCGACCCGTGTGACGACCTCCGTGCTCCTGTGCGGTTACTACGGCGAGCACAACCTCGGAGACGATGCCCTGCTGGCTGCCCTACTGGCGCAGCTCCCGCCGTCGCTCACACCCTTGGTCACCGCGTTTGATCAAGAGCAGATCAGGCGGCAGCACGGCATTGCCAGCGTGAACCGCCGCAGCCTGCGCGCCGTGCTCGACGGCTTGAGCCGTTGCCGTGCCCTGGTGCTGGGTGGCGGCAGCCTGCTTCAAGACTCCACCAGCTTTCGCAGCCTTCTCTATTACGCGGCACTGATCATCGCCGCCCGCTTGCAGGGCAAGCCAGTGCTGCTCTGGGCTCAGGGGCTGGGGCCCTTGCGGCGCCGGCGCAGTCGTGCCCTGGTGCGTTGGCTGTTGCCGCTGGCCTCAGGCATCACCTGGCGCGATTCTGCTTCCGCGCAGTTATCGCGGCAGCTGGGTGTGGCGGCGCCCCATGGCACCGATGCGGTGTGGAGCCTGCCGCGGCAGCACTGGCTGGGGCTGGGAGGCCCGATCGTGGTGTGCTGGCGCCCCACCCCGCATCTGCAAAGCCAGGCCTGGAAGCCTTATCTCCAAGCCCTCGAGGATCTGGCGGAGCAGACCCAGCGCGAGGTGATCTGGCTGCCCTTCCACCGCGATCAGGATCAGTCGCTTTTCGATCAGTTGCAGCAGCAGGGGTTGGTGGGTGCCGCCCTGGCGCGGCGCAGCCGTGTGGTGGAGGCCACCACCCCCAGCGAAGCGATGGCCCTGTTCCGCAGTGCATCGCTGGTGCTGGCGATGCGGCTGCATGCCCTGATCCTGGCCGCCCTCGCCGGCAGCCCAGTGAGTGCCCTGAGCTATGACCCGAAGGTGCAGGCCTGTGCCACGGAGCTTGGCTGCAGCTGCATCGATCTGGCGGATGCTTCCCCTGCTGCAGCGGCTTTGCTGGGCAGTTGGCTGGAAGCCTTTGAGCATCCGCCGGCCCTGGCCTCCCTGCAAGCGATGGCTCAAGCCACGGCCCTGCATCGCGCCTTGCTCACCACCCTCGAGGCCTGAAGCATGAAGGCGATCGGCTACAGCAGTGAGCGGATCAGTGCGGATGCCGACTGCTTGCTCGACATCACCCTGCCCGACCCCTCCCCTTTGGAGCACGATCTGCTGGTGGCCGTGGAGGCCGTGAGCGTGAATCCGGTGGATACCAAGGTGCGTCGCCGTGAGCAGCCCGCTTCCGGGGAGTGGCGTGTGCTGGGCTGGGATGCCGTGGGCACGGTGGTGTCGTGCGGGTCGGCTGTTCAGGGCTTTGTGCCTGGGGATCGGGTTTGGTACGCGGGGGCGCTGCAACGGCCTGGTTGCAACAGCAGCCTGCACTGCGTGGATCACCGTCTGGCGGCGCCCGCTCCCAAGAACCTCAGCGCGGCGCAAGCCGCTGCCCTCCCGCTCACGGCGATCACGGCCTGGGAGCTGCTCTTTGATCGTCTGAAGCTGCCACGCCGCGGGCAGAGCGATGAGCGCCAGAGCCTGCTGGTGGTAGGAGCGGCCGGCGGCGTTGGCTCGATCCTGGTGCAGTTGGTGCGCCAACTCACCGATCTCGAGCTCGTGGCCACCGCCTCCAGAGCCGAGAGCCAGGCCTGGCTTCGGGAGCTGGGGGTGGAGCATGTGGTGGATCACCACACTCCGCTGGCGGATCAACTGGCAAGGCTGTCCCTGCCGCCGCTGCGCTCGGTGATCAGCCTTACCCACACCGGTGATCACTTCCAGCAGCTGGTGGATCTGCTTGAGCCCCAGGGGGCGCTGGCGTTGATCGATGATCCGCCGCCCCATGCGATTGATGTGCTGGCTCTCAAACGCAAAAGCCTGTCGCTGCATTGGGAGTTGATGTTTACCCGTTCGCTGTTCGACACGCCGGATATGGCTCGCCAGGGCGAGCTGTTGGACGAGCTGGCTGCACTGGTGGAGGCTGGCCGGGTTCGCAGCACCGCGCGCGCTTCGCTGGAGCCGATCAACGCCGCCCACTTGCAGGCGGCCCATCGTCAGCTGGAGAGCGGCACCACTGTCGGGAAGCTGGTGCTGAGCGGCTGGGCTTAGCGGCTTCACCCAAAACGGCATCCCCGCGCAGCGGCCAAACCGTTGCATTGCCTACCGAAGCAGGGCTGCTGCAACTGGTGAACTGGCTTCATGAGCAGTTCCCACCTGATCCCACGCCAACGCCTGGCGCAGCTGAACCAGCTGCAGGACCGACCTGCCTGGTTCCAGCTCAGTGCCCATCTGCTGGTGATCGTGGTGGCTGGGGTGCTCTGGCGTCTGCCGGAGTTGTCCTGGTGGTTGCGGTTGCCCTGCCTGCTGCTGAGTGGGGTAGGCCTAGCCACCTGCTTCGCGGGCCTGCACGAGTGCTGCCATCGCACGGCCTTCCGCTCCAAAACCATCAACGACCGTGTGGCCTGGTTGATGGGGCTCTTCAGCTTCTACAACGCCACCTTTTATCGCCGCTATCACCAGTGGCATCACCGCTTCACCCATCAGCCCGGCCTGGATCCGGAGCTCGATGACCCCGTTCCCACCACGCTGCTCAGCTACGCCCTGGAAATCAGTGGCATCACCTGGTGGATCGGCAAACTTCGCGGTTATCAGCGGCTGCTGTTTGGGGATCTCTCTCAACTTCCCTATCTGAGCCCTGAGCTGATTCCTCAGGTGCGCCGCTCGGTGCGGCTGCAATTCCTGGTGTACGCGTTCGCGTTGGCTGCATCGCTCTGGCAGGGCAATGGCTTTCTGCTGTGGTCGTGGCTGTTGCCCCTGGCTGTGGGACAACCGTTTCTGCGGGTGTTTCTGCTGGCAGAGCACAGCGGCTGCAGCTTCAGTGCTGATGGCCTTGCCAACACCCGCACCACACTCACCATTGCGCCGGTGCGCTGGTTGATGTGGAACATGCCGTTCCACGCCGAGCATCACCTCTACCCTTCGCTGCCGTTCCACGCCCTCGCGCAGGCACACCTGGAGCTGGCGCCTCAGCTGCAGCATCTCGACCACGGCTACCTCGCCGTGCATCGCCAACTGCTTCAGCGGTTGCCCAGCCTCGCCCCGACGGCATGAGCGCTGCTCAACATCGGCACTTTGCCCTCGGCTCGGTGCCCCTCCAATGCGGCCGCCGCATTGACGACGCTCACATCGGCTACGTGCAGATCGGCGAGCTGAATCGTGATCGCACCAATCTGGTGCTCATCCCCACCTCCTATGGCGCCAGGCCTCTGGATCTGGCCTGGTTGGCGGGGCCGGTGCTGGATCCATCGCGATGGTGCATCGTGATCGCCGGCATGTTCGGCAACGGTGATTCCACTAGCCCCAGCCACGGCCAGATGGGCCTGGCGGAGCAAGGCTGGCTCGTGCAGCACCGCGACAATGTCGCGGCCCAGCGCCGGTTTTTGGCCGAATGCTTCGGGGTGGAGACCCTGCCGCTGATCTTCGGCTGGTCGATGGGCGCGCAGCAGGCCTACCAGTGGGGCGTCGATCATCCCGACCAGGTGCAGCGGCTGTGCTGCGTCTGCGGCACCAGCCGCACCTCACCCCATAACCGTCTGTTCTGCCTCAGCCTGCGCCAGGCCCTCACGGCCGATGCCAGTTGGACCGGATCGGGTTTCGATGGGGTGCCGGAGCAGGGGCTGCGCACCTATGCGCTGATCTATGCGAGCTGGGCTGCCTCCCAACCGTTCTTCAAAACTCTCGAGCAGCCGGTGGAAGAGCACGTGGAGCAGCAGTGGCTGCCCAATTACCGCCGCCACGACCCTCGCGATCTGATCGCCATGCTCGATACGTGGCTTGCCCACGACGTGGCATCCGACGGAGACCTTGCGGCAACGCTGGCTGGGATTCAGGCCCGCACTGCTGTTGTGGCCTGCAACCGCGACCTCTACTTCACGGTGGACGACATGGCCGCCGACGCCGCTGCGATTCCCGGCGCTCAATTCCATGTGATCGATTCGCTGCTCGGTCATCGCGCGGGCAATCCTCACAGCAGCCCTGCTGAGCAGCAGCACCTGCGCCGAATCGTGGATCAGCTGCTCGACAGCTGACCGCCAGACCTCCATGACCGATCTGCTCAGCCTTGCCCGTGAGAGTGCCGTTCGCTTTTTGCTGTTCTCCTTCACCGATCTGTTCGGGATTCAGCGGGCCAAGTTGGTTCCCTTAGCTGCGGTTGCCGGGATGAGCCGCGAGGGGGCGGGTTTTGCTGGTTTTGCCGCTTGGCTTGAGCTCAGCCCCGCTGATGGTGATGTGATGGCGATTCCCGATCCCCGCAGCTTCACGCCCTTGCCGTGGCAGAGCGATGTGGCCTGGGTCGCCACCGAACTCACGCTCAACGGCGAGCCGATGGAGCAATGTCCGCGGCGGGTGCTGCAGCGCCAGATCCAGCGGTCTGCAGCGCTCGGCTACCAGCTGCGCAGCGGCGTGGAGGCGGAATTTTTTCTGTTGGATCCCAGTGGCGATGCCGTCGCTGATCGCGCCGATACCCAGGAGAAACCCTGTTACGACCAGCTGGCCCTGATGCGCCGCTATCCGCTGGTGTCAGCCCTGATGGATGGCATGGAGCAGCTGGGGTGGGGGCCCTATCAGGCTGATCACGAAGACGCCAACGGCCAGTTCGAACTCAACTGGACCTATGCCGATGCGCTCACCACCGCTGATCGCCATGCTTTTTTCAAGGTGATGGTGAAGTCGCTGGCGGAGCGGGAGGGGTTGCGGGCTTCATTCATGCCCAAACCGTTTCAGCAGCTCACCGGTAATGGCTGCCACACCCACCTCTCGCTCTGGGACCAAGCCGGCCGCAACGCCTTTCACGATCCCGCCGGAGACCTGGGGCTCTCCGCTCTCGCCTATCACTTCCTGGCTGGACTGCTGCACCATGCCCCGGCGCTGGCCTGCCTCACCAATCCCACGGTGAACAGCTACCGGCGGCTGGCGGCGCCTCCCACCGCCTCCGGTTCCACCTGGAGCCCTGGCGGCATCAGCTATTGCGGCAACAACCGCACCCACATGGTGCGGATCCCGGATGATCAGCGGTTGGAACTGCGGCTACCGGATGGCGCAGCCCATCCCTACCTGCTGCAGGCCGCCGTGCTGGCGGCGGGGCTTGATGGCATTGAGCGCCAGCTGGATCCCGGCCCGCGTCATGACAACGACAACTACGCCGATCCCTTGCCGGATGGCGCCTTTGGCCGATTGCCGCGGGATCTGGGGGAAGCGCTCGATGCCTTCGCCGCTGATCAGCCGTTGCGGAGCGGCCTTGGCGAAGGCTTCTGCGTGGCGTATCAACAGCTGCGCCGTCGCCAGTGGGGCCGGTTTCGAGCGCAGCTCACCGATTGGGAGCGCCAGGTAGGGCTGGAAGGCTGAACCGCCAGCGGCGGTATTTCTACCGATGGTGCCCGCCTGATCGCCACGCGACGCTCTGGCCGTTGGTAGCTCGGCGTACAGCATGGCCTCTCAACCGGTGCTGATCGGTGCCCTCGGTGGCACGATTCACCAGCTCAAAGCCAGTGGCGGCGAGCTGTTTCAGGTGTGCTTCCAGGGCACCTGCCTCTACTGCGACAGCTTGCATGTGGGTATGGCGCACCTCAATCGCATGGAGCGTGCTACCAGGAAAGAAGCGGCCTGAAGGCCAATGACTCTCTCCACCGGGCAGCGTCTGCTGCTGCCCGTGCGCCAGTACTACGTGCAGACCGATAGCCGGATCCCCGGCCAGGCCTATCGCATGTGCTTTTCCAGCACCTGTGCTATGGCGGTGAAGTATCTGCGGCCGGATGCCCTCAAGGGCTCCAACGCTGACGACACCTACCTGCACACCCTGCGCCGCTACGGCGACACCACCTCAGCCCAGGCGCAGATTCAGGCCTGCGCTGATTACGGGGTGATCGCTCGCTACCGCACCAACGGAGATCGCGCCCTCCTGGAGGCTGAGCTGAAGGCCGGCTATCCCGTGGGCACGGGCTTTCTGCACCATGGGCCCTCCTCGGCTCCCCGCGGCGGCGGCCACTGGATTTTGGCGGTGGGGTTCGAGCCGGGGGCTGGGATCTTCAACGATCCCTACGGCGAACTCGACAACGTCAATGGTGGCTATGTGCGGGTGGGATCCGGCGGCCACAACGTGGCCTACAGCTGGCGCCACTGGCTGCCGCGCTGGGAGGTGGAGGGCACCGGTAGCGGCTGGCTGATGACCTTCAGGCGCTCGGATGGTCTGCCGCCAGCTGCTTGAGGCTGGCGAGCACGTCCTGGCTGTGACCGCTGGGTCGCACCGCCACCCATGTTTCCCGCAGTACCCCCTGGGGATCGATCAGAAACGTATGGCGCTGCGAGAAGGGCGAAATCCAGCTCCCATAGGCCTTGCTCACGGACCCGCCGGGATCGGAGAGCAGCGGGTAGGCCAGCGCTTCGCTGCCGCAGAACTCGGCGTGGGATTCGGCGCTATCGGCACTGACGCCGACCACTTCGGCGCCGGCCTGATGGAACGCCTCGATATCGCGCTGGAAGCCGCGCGCCTCGATCGTGCAGCCTTCGGTGAAATCGCGCGGATAGAAGTAGAGCACCAGCCAGCGACCGGCAAAGTCGCTCAGGCTGCGCTCAGCGGCCTCAGCTTCCCCACTGCTGCTGGGCACCACCCCTTGCAGCGTGAAATCGGGAGCGGGTTGATCGATTTCGGGCAGAACCCCACCAAGGCAAAGGGCCTGCCGGGGTAAACCCAGCAGGCCCAATGCGGCGATGGAGAGCCCGCTCAGAACTTGGCGGCGCTGCATCGTGAAAGGCTTCAGATCTTGGCCAGGTTGATGCCGAGTTCCTTGGCGTAGGCGCCGAGACCCTTCTTCTGGATGGTCTTGAGGGCGCGGGTGGACACACGCAGCTTCACGAAGCGGTTGCCTTCGGCCCACCAGAGGCGGCGCTCCTGGAGGTTCACCTGCTGGAGCTTCTTAGTCCGCACGTGGGAGTGGGACACGGCCATGCCGTTGTTGGCGCGCTTGCCGGTGAGTTGGCAGACCCGGGACATGACCGACCGTTCAAAGGATGTTGACGACTCGACTCCGCTTGGAGCCAAGGCAAAAGCTTATCAGTCGGGCTTCTCCCCCACCATCTGAAGGGTTCGTGTGGGAAACGCGAAGGCAATCCCTTCACGGGCAAAGCAGCGCATGATCTCGAGGTTGATGCGTTGTTGCACATCCATCGCGCGGTTGAAATCGTTGGTTGGCACGTAATACACCAACTCGAAATCAAGGCTGCTGTCGTTGAAGGCCACGAAATGGCAGCGATCAAAGCTGGCGTCAGCGCCGGATTTCACGATGGTTTCGAGCATCGCCGGGATGCGCTGCAACTGCTCCACAGGCGTGTCGTAACAGACCCCCAGACGCACGATCAGGCGCCGCCGCTGCATCTCGCCGAAATTCGCAACCACAGCCCCCGTGAGGGCGCTATTGCTCATCACGATGGCCTCACCGTTGATGCTGCGCAGGCGGGTGCTCCGAACACCCACCTTCTCCACGGTCCCCCACGACTGACCGACCTGGATCAGCTGGCCTGGTTGAAACGGTTTGTCCAGCAGGATCGTGATGTATTCAAAAAACTGTGAAACCGGTTCCTTCAGGGCCAGGCCGGCGCCGATGCCACCGGCGCTGAGCAGGGCCCAGATCGCGGCCATCTGCACACCGATGTTCTGGAGATAGAACACCGCACCCACGCACCACACCAACGCTTTGAGCATCGGTGCCAGCGAGCGGATCAGGTTGGCTACCTCTGCGTCGCCGGCGTGTTGGGCCCAGCGCTGCAGCAGCCGTAGACCGATGCGGTTCACCAGCCGCACGATCAGCACCGACAGGATCAGCTTGGCCAAGCCGAACACCACCCGGTCGCTGCTGGCATTCGTGGGCAGGATCTGCCAGGCCAGGCTGGCGCTGAGCACCCAGGCCATCGGTGGAATCGTGTCCACCAGCACGGTTGCCACGAGATCGTCGCCAGCCAGGCTGTTGCGCCGGATGACCCGGCTGGTGGCGCGCTGCACCAGCTTGGCCAGCAGCATTCCCAGCAAGCCGCCCCCTGCCAGCGTCAGCAGGGCTGGGAGAACGGAGCTGACGGGCATGGGCATGGCCATGGTGGGCGTGTTCACTCGGTGTGCGGAGTGTTTGAGCCTGGCAGCCGCTCGCCGCTGCGGGCGTCAAAACGCAGCGCGTCCGCCTGGCGCCAGCGCACCTGCAGAGCCGAGCTGATCGGCGCCTCACGGCTCAACACCCTGAGAGTTCCCTGCTCAGCGCACTGCACGTGGCTGATCACACGATCCCCCAACCATTCCCGGTGGCTGAGCTGCCCCTCCAGGGCCTCCCACCCCTGAGGCACCGGGCTGCCCGCGTCCGTTAGTTCCAGTAGCTCCGGCCGCAAGCCCAGCTGCGTCGTGCCCCGCTCGATCAGGTTGACGGTGGGGCTACCGAGGAAGCGGGCGACAAAGCGATTGGCAGGATCTCGGTAGAGCCGTTCGGCCGTTCCCAGCTGCTGCAGACGGCCTTCGCGCAACACGACGATCCGATCTGCCAAACCCATGGCCTCGTGCTGATCGTGGGTCACGTACACCACCGGAACGCCCGTGCTGCGCAGCAGGGTGCGCAACTCGGCGCGCAGGTTGTCGCGCAGCTGGGCATCGAGATTGCTCATCGGTTCATCCAGCAGAAACAGGGCCGGCCGGCGGATCAGCGCCCGCGCCAGGGCCACCCGTTGGCGCTGCCCGCCCGAGAGCTCGGCCGGTTTGCGCTGGCGCAGCCCCTCCAGCTGCATTAGGGCGAGCACCTGATCCAGGTCTCGCTGGATCTCTGCCCGGCCCATGCCCCGCAGCTCCATACCGAGGCTGAGGTTGCGCTCCACGCTGAGGTGCGGAAACAGCGCGTAGCTCTGAAACACCATCGCCACCTGTCGCTCCGCTGGCGGCAGCGCAGTGATGTTGCGCCCGCCCAGCTGGATCTCGCCTGAGCTGGCGGGATCGAGCCCGGCGATCAGCCGCAGGGTGCTGCTCTTGCCGCAGCCGCTGGGGCCAAGCAGCGCCAGGATTTCTCCCGGCGCCACCGTGAGGCTCAGCTGATCCACGAGCGTGTGGCTGCCCACCCGGCGGCTGAGCTGACGCAGCTTCAGGCCTTGGAAGCCATCACCAGCAGACATGGGGCCGCTCATCCTTTGATCGCTCCCTGGGTGAGACCGCTAATGATCTGGCGCTGAAACAGGAGCATCAGCAGGATCAACGGCGCACTGCCCAGCACCGTGGCGGCGGCGCAGGCGCCATACGGAATCGTGTAGACGGAGGATCCAGCGATCCGGGCCATGGCCGGCGCGAGGGTGAGCAGCTCCGTGCGGCTCAACCAGGTGAGAGCAATCGGGTACTCGTTCCAGCTGAACAGGAACACCAACAGAGCGCTGCTCGCCATGGCCGGTGCCATCAGCGGTAGCAAGATCCAGCGCAGCCGCTGCCATAAGCCCATGCCCTCGATCAAGGCGGCTTCCTCCAGCTCGACCGGGATGTCGGCAAAGGCGGCTTGCAGCAGCAGGATCGCCAGGGGGAGGCATAAACCCGCGTAGGGAAGGCTGAGGGCCAGGAGCTGATTGGCCAGATGCCAGTCGCGGGCAAGCTCCAGCAGCGCGAGGAACAGCAACACTGCCGGGAAGGCGGCAGCTGCCGCCACCAGCGCGGTGAGAGCACGGGCCTGCCGGCGGCCCAGACGGCTCAGGGCATAGGCGCAGGGCACCGCCAGCGCCAGGGTGAGGGCGGTGCTGCTCGCTCCCACCACCACGCTGTTGATCAGATAGGTAAGGAAGGGAGGATCGCCCTGCAGCAGTTGCCGGTAGTTCTCGAGGGTCCAGCCCCCGGCTCCCAGGCCGCTCAAAGCCTCACTGGGCTTGAGGGAGGAGTAAAGCTGCCAGAGCATCGGGCCCAAGCTCCAGAGCAGCAACAGCAGCCGGGCCATCAGCGCAGGCCCCCCTGCCAGCGCAGGCTCCAGCGCCAGATCACTGCGCCCGCGCCGCAGAGGATCAGCAAGATGGCGAACGACCCCAGAAGCAGCGTGGCGCTGTAGCCGAAGTCGAGAAAGCGCATGGCGTTGAGGTAGGCGTAGAGCGCCAGGCTTTCGGTGCTGCCGGCCGGGCCTCCACCGGTGAGCACCTGGATCAGATCAAACACTCCAAGCGCCTGGGCCAGGCGGAACAGCAGGGCAATCAGGAGATACGGCGTGAGCAGCGGCAGGGTGATGCGCCGCAGGGTCTGCCAGGGAGTGGCCCCTTCCAAGGCTGCCGCTTCGTAGAGGTCAGCGGGGATGGTTTGCAGGCCTGCCAACAGCAGCAGCGCCACAAACGGCGTGGTTTTCCAGGTGTCGGCGCCCACCGTCGCCATCCAGGTGAGTGCCGGGTTGGAGAGAAACGGGATGGCTGGCAGCTCCAGCCCTGCCAGCAAACGGCTGATCGGTCCGTAGGGGTCGTTGAAGATCCAGCGCCAACCCAGGGCCATCACCGTGGTGGGTAGGGCCCAGGGCAAGAGGCTGATGGTGCGCAAAACCCCACGACCCCGCAGTGGCTGATTCAGCAGCAGGGCCACCGCCAGGCCCAACAGCATCTCCAGGCTCACCGAGGCCGCGCTGAAGCGCAGCGTTTGCCAGGTGTCTTGCCAGAAGCGGCCATCGTTCCAAAGGCGCAGCCATTGCTGTGCGCCGATCGGTTGGGGCTGCAGGCCCGTGAGCACGCTCTGGGCCTGGGTGCTCAGCCAGAGGTAGTGCAGCAACGGAGCGGCAAAGATCGCCAGCAACAGCGCCAGCGCTGGTGCCATCAGCAGCCAGAGACGCCAGCGCATCAGCCTTGGCCTCCACTACTGCGCAGGAGCCGTTCACTGTTCGATTGCAACTCCCGCATCGCGGTTGGGGCTGGTTGATCGCCCGTGATCACCGTGTTCACGTCCCGGTAGAGCAGATCGCTGAGCTGGGCGTAGACCGGGCTGAGAGGACGCAACACGGCGGCGGCGAGGGCCTGCTGCAGATCAGCCAAAACCGGGTTGGCGGCACGCAGTTCGGGATCTTCAAACACGCTCAGGCGCGTGGGTGTGTAGCCCCAACGCAGGTTGAGTTGTTTCTGGGCTTCTGCACTGGTGAGAAAGCGAAGCACCTCCACAGCTGCCGCTTTGTGCTGGGAGCCCGTCAGCAGCGAGAAGCCCCAGCTGCCCTGGGTGGCGGCGTGGGGTTGGCCCTCTTCGCTCACCATCGTGGTGAAGGCCACCTTGCCGCGTAGGGGTGAATCCGGCTTGTTGAGCTCTGCCCAGGCGTAGGGCCAGTTGCGCATGAAGGCTGCATCACCGGCCTGGAACAGCTGCAGTGCCTCCGGTTCGCCCATGTTGGCCACCGCCTCCGGGGTGATGCCCTGGCGCACCAGATCCTGCAGCCAACTTGCGGCGGCGACGGCTGCCGGCGAGTCGAGCTGCGGTTGGTTCTCCACGTGCCAGTGGCCCCCGAAGCCACGCAGCACTTCGAGAACCACGCAGCTCAGGCCCTCGTATTGCTTGCCCTGCCACACGTAGCCCCAAGGCACCCGCCCCTCCCGTTGCAAGCGGCGGCTGATCGCCACCAGCTCCGCCGGCGTGCGCGGCGGAGCGTCCATGAGATCGGTACGCCAATAGAGGAGCCCCATATCGGCCACCAACGGAAACCGCCAGAGCTGGCCGCTGAAGGCATTGCCAAGCTCGGCGCCCGGAGCGAGGTCGCTGAGAGCATCTGGCCCCAGCCATCGATCCAGAGGCTCGAGCCAACCAGCGGCGGCATATTTCGGCGTCCACGACACATCCATCAGCAGCAGGTCGTAGGGGCTCTCCCCAAGCAACAAGCTGCTGATCGCCAGATCTGAGACGGCCTCGGTTTCCAGCGGCCCCCGCGTGACGCTGAGGGCAATGCGCGGATGGCTGCGGTTGAAGGCGTTCACCAACTCCGCGGTGGCATCAGCGAACGGTGCCGGCATCAACACCGAAACCGGCTCCACCCGCTCAGTCGCCAACCCCCATAGGCCCAGGCTGAGACTGCCCAGTAGGGCAATCAGCAGCAGGGCCCAGCGCCGAAGCGCCCGAGGTGGGATCAACGAAGGGGGAACGGATCTAGAGGCCGCGCTCCATCAGCTTGCCCATCAGATCGCAGCTGCGCTGCTGGAAGCCGGCCAGTTGATTCGGTTCAAGTCCACCCACCGCCAGGCGGGCCATTTCATACACGTGGCGGCTGAGATCATCCGCCAGTTGCTGGCTGGGGGAGCTGCCGCTGGCGCCGGTGATCACCGAGCCAGCGGAGAGCTTGAGCAGGCCTTCCACCAGGCGGTGCTTGCGGTTGACCAGCAGCACGTGGTGATCGGGCAGGCCGGGGAGGCGCTGCTCCATCAGGGCACCCATGTCGTTGATGCGGCGCATCTGCTCCGGCAACAGGATCAGGGCGGCGGGGGTGTTGTCGCCCTTGAGGGCCTGCACCTGGATGGTCACCTTGTCGTTATTGAGCGCGTTCTTGAACAGATCGCGCACCTTCTCGGAGCTGTCTTTGCCGTCGGCATCGCTTAGTTCGCTTTCCTTCTCCTGCAGGGAGTCGTCGAGTTCGCTGTCAACGCGCTGGAACTTCAGCTCCTCGTGGCGGTATTCCAGCCAGGGGATGAACTGGGTGTCGATGAAGGTGTCTGCCAACAGCACCTCCGCGCCCTGACCTTTCCAGAGGGCGAGGGCGCCGGCCTGGCCGGCTTCATCGGTGCAGTAGAGAATGCGCTTGTCGTTGTCTGCGCTCAGGCGTGAGCGGTACCCCGCGAGGGTGGTGAAGGTTTTGTTGTTCTCGCCGGGGATGGGATCGGCGTTCTCGCCCTCGCCCGCCGCTGCTGTGGTGCCGAACAGCACCAGCTCGGCTACCTGATCGGCGAACTTCTCATCTTCCATCGCCCCGATCTTGATGAACGGAGCCAGCGATTCCCAGATCTCGGCGTAACGCTTGGGTTCATCGCGATGCAGCTCCTTGAGCCGATCGGCCACCTTCTTGGCCACAAAGCCCCCGATCGAGCGCACGCGCCGGTCGGTCTGCAGAGCGGAACGGCTCACGTTCAGCGGGATATCGGGTGAATCGATCACACCGCGCAGCGGCAGGAGGTAGCGGGGCACCACCTCCTTGATCGAATCGCTCACGAACACCTGGTTGCAGTAGAGCTTGATCTCGCCCTTTTCCCAATCGGCGCGGCCGGTGGATTTGGGGAAGTAGAGGATGCCCTGCAGGTTGTAGGGGTAGTCGGTGTTCAGGTGCACCCACAGCAGCGGATCGCCCTGGAAGGGGTAGAGGTAGCGGTAGAGCTCGATGTAGTCGTTGTCGGTGAGATCGCGGGGGCTCTTGCGCCAGGGTGCTTCCCGCTTGTTCACGGTTTCACCCTCGAGCTCCACCTCCACCGGCATGAAGTCGCAGTAGGTGGTGATGAGCGTGCGGATGCGCGCCGGCTCGATGTATTCCTCTTCTTCCTCCATCAGGTGGAGGATTACATCAGTGCCGGGTTCACTGCGCTCGGCGGCCTCCAGGCTGAAGTTGGGGGAGCCATCGCAGCTCCAACGCACCGCCTCACTGCCGTCACGGGCGGAGAGGGTCACCAGCTCCACCTGCTTGGCCACCATGAAGCTGGAGTAGAAGCCCAGGCCGAAGTGGCCAATGATCGCGTCGTTCTCCTGTTTGTATTTCTCCAGGAAGTCTTCCGCGCTGGAGAAGGCCACCTGGTTGATGTAGCGCTTCACCTCATCGGCGGTCATGCCGATGCCGTTGTCAGAAATGGTGAGGGTTTTGGCTTCGCGATCGATGCGGATGGAGATCTTGCCTTCGCTGCCTTCGCTGCAATCGCCCGCCATGGCGGCCATGCGGCGCTTGCTGATGGCATCCACCCCATTGCTCACCAGCTCCCGCAGGAACACCTCATGGCCGCTGTACACGGCCTTTTTGATGATCGGGAAGATGTTCTCGGTGTGGATCTGGATCTGGCCCTGTTCCGCCTGCAGCACCACAGCGTGAAAAAGCAACGTGGCTCCAGACTCACCCGGGGCAGGCCAGCCCGCCAAGGGGCCGCCATGGGCAGGAAACCGACCCCTCTGCAGGTGGTGTTCGGTGAGCGTGGCTCAGCTGGCGGGCTTGAGTTCGCGGCTCAGCAGGAAGAACAGCTGCTCGGGATGGCGGTATTGGCGCGGTAGCGAATGGTGCAGTGTTTCAAGCCGGCTCCAGCACACCGTGCGGCTGGCCTTGCTCCGGGTGACGCCATCGCGGATGAGGATGCGCAGCGCTTTGCAGTAGAGGGGATAGCTCGCCTCCAGCTCACCAACGGTGAGGGCAGCTGTGAAGGTGGGTGCTGACATGGAACGTCGCTCCAGACGGAGTCACCCTCCTTCCGGCCCTTCACGGCGCACAAGCTCCCATTTGGGATCAATTACGGCCGTTGTGTTGGCTGCTCCGCCGGTGATGGCTGCTCTTGAGGCTGTGGCTGTTCTACCGGTGGTAGGACGCGACGTTCCACTTGAACGAACACCAGCCAGGCCACCCCGGCGGCGATGCCACCGGTCCACTCAGAGCGCAGCAGCTCGATCAGCGACACGGTGCTGGCGGCGATGCGCAGGGCTCGCAGCCCAAAGCGTCCGAGTTGCTGCAGGCGGTCTCCGCCGGTGCCGTCAGTCACGCGTGGCGATGATCTGGGTGGCGGATGTCCAGGCGCCGCTGGCGTCATAGCGGCGGATCAGCCGCTCCAGCCGATCAGGGGCGCTGAGCCATCCCGCCTCTACGGCAAAGGCGTTGCGGTGATCCACGTGGCGCGGGGTGAGGTGATAGCCACCATCCGCCATCCAGGTGAGTTGGAGCGGCTCCGTACTACCGGCCTCAACGCTTTCTCTGGTGGTGCCTGTGATCGTTTGGATGCGCAGGCCGCCCTGGGGGGTGCCACTCATCTCGAAACGGCAGGTTGTGTGGTCGGGCTCAGGCCAATCGGCCGTGATCGTGGAGGCCGTGCCGCTCCAGCTGCCTTGCAGTTGATCGAGCGTGAGTGCAGGTCGCTCTTCGGCGTTGCTGCCCTCCCGGAATTCACGGATCAGCACCAGGTTGGTGAAGTTGCCGTCGTCGTTATGCAACTGCACCAGGCGGTGGCGGCGGTCGCCGTGGATAAAGCCGAACTCTCCGCCGAAGGGTGTGCCCGGTGCCACCTGCAGTCGCCCTTTGCAGAAGGTGCCGCTCTCGAAGAACACCACCTGCCGCCCGAGGTTGCGGTAGTCCTCGCTCATGTCACGGCTGGGCTCGCCGTTCAGATCACCATCGGCGAAACGGCGTAGCCGAAAGTGCACCAACCGCTCTTCCTCGCTGCGCTCCAGCGTGAGGATGGAGGGCGTTGACTCCACCACGGCGCCCGTGGCATCGAGACTGGCGAAGCTGCCGCGCCACTCACCCAGGTTGCGCAGAAAGTTGTCCCACTGACTCGACATCGGCTGACTCGCTTTTAGCCGGCGCGCTGCAGATCCGGTTTTTCCTCAGGCACGATCGCGCCCGCCACAGGACAGACCTGGAGGCAGATGCCGCAATCGATGCAGGTGTCGAAATCGATCCAGTAGAAGGCCGTGCCCTTGGCGTTGGCGCCGCTGCCCGGATTGATGCAAGCCACCGGGCAGGCATCCACGCAATCGGCCACCCCTTCGCAGATGTCGGTGACGATCGTGTGGGCCATCGGTGCTGCGGTTCGGCTGCCCGGATCCTAGGAAGCGACCCAGTGGCAGGCGGCGCAGCCCCGTTCAGCCGCGATGACTTCGGCGGCTTCCCGGCTGGCGCTGGGGCACTGCAAGAGCTCGGCAGGCTCGCCCTGGCGGTGCAGAGCCTCCAATTGATCGAGAGCGGCGCTGAGTTGGCTGGCATCGCCGTAAGCCACCAAGGTGGCGGCGCGCCGCTGGGGCGCCGTGGCTTCGGTGCCGAGCAGATCGCGCAGGGCTTCCACATCGAAGCCGAAGCCCATGCCACCGGCCACACCGCCGAAGCGGGCCACCAGCGCGTCGTAGCGACCACCGCTCGCCAGAGCCACTGGCGCCACTGGGCCTTGGCAGACCAGCTTCAGCACCAGGCCGTCGTACAGGTCGAAATGGGGTTGGAAGCTCGGATCCAATTGCAGCCGGACTCCTTGGGCAGCGGCAGTGGCGGCAACGCTGTGCAAGGTGCCCGCCAGCTGCTCCAGCAAGGCCGAGGGGCCCAGCAGTTGCTCCAGTTGATACAGCACAGCTTTCGTATCGCCCCGCAGCCGCAGCAATTGCTGCAGGCCCTGGCGCTGGTGCGCTGGCAGCTGCAGTTCAGCCAGCGCCAGGGGATCGAAACTCACCAGAGCCTGGCGGGTGGCCAGTCGCTGCTCCGCTGGCACTTGATCCAGCAAGGCGCTGAGCACAGCGTGGTGGCCGATCAGCAGCGTGGGCTTGTGCTCCTCCGTGATCTTCAGTTGCCGCAAACAGGCCAGCAGCAACCGCAACAGCTCGGCATCTGCCACCAGCGCCTGGCTGGCATCGGCCCCCAGCAGCTCCACGCCGCTCTGGAGCCGTTCCTCCAAACGGGGTTGGCCCACATCGCTGATGGCGCTGCGCAGCACCGGCCCACTGCTCCACAGCCTCAGGGGCCGCGGACGGCTGGCCAGGCGTGTGCAGGCGGCTCTCGCGATCGATGCGGTCATCTCCGGCCTCAAGCCGAGGGGCTCATCCGAAGCCAGGCGCACCAGTTCGCGATCTCGGATCCCGCCGCCTGCTTCCAGGGTTTCCAAACGCTCCACCAGCGGTGGCGCCACTTCCGCATAGCCCCAACGCCTGTAGACCTCCGCTAGCTGCTCACACAGCCAGCGGTTGCTGTCCACTTCCCGTGGGTTGAGATCCCTGGCACCGGCAGCGGGTTGCAGGGCCATCGGATCACCGTGCTTGAACTGGCGCTGATCCTATGGAGCAGCCTGATCGAGCTCCGGCGCCCCAAAACTGGCGCCGCTCAGGGGGCGGCAGGCCGCCAGCCCATCGATGAGGGCCTGGCGCAGGCCAGGTGTGCAGGCGATCAGCCGACCTTCGGCCAGCTCAGCTGGTCCGCCGTTGTAAGCACACACCACGCCACCGGCCTGCTCCACCAGGGCCACACCGGCCGCCAGATCCCATGGGGAGAGGCCACGCTCCCAGTAGCCATCCAATCGGCCGTCGGCCACAAAAGCCAGATCCACCGCAGCGGCACCACCGCGCCTCACCCCCCGGGTGCGATGGGTGAACCAGGCGAATTCGGCGTAGTTGTTATCGAGCCGTTCATGCCGGTCGTAGGCAAAGCCCGTGACCAGTAACGAGCTGGACAGGTTGGTGCAGTCGCTCACCTGAATGCGGCTGGTGTTGCACCAGGCGCCGAGCCCAGGGGCGGCCCAGTAGAGCTGCTGCAAAGCAGGCACCGCCAGGGCCCCCAGCAACGGCCGGCCTCTCCAGGTGAGCCCGATCGAGGTGCCGAAGAAGGGATAGCGATGGGCGTAGTTGGTGGTGCCATCAAGTGGATCCACGCACCACTCGAGCTCAGAGCCGCTCCCGGGCCGCCTGCCGCTTTCCTCCGCCAACACCCCCAATTCAGGGGTGTCGCGCTCGAGCACCGCGAGCACGGCCTGTTCGGCGGCTACATCGGCCTCGGTGACGAGATCGCCGGCCCGGCCCTTTTCGCGGATCGATTCCAAGCGGCCGAAATGGGCCAGTAGCTGAGAGGCGCCCGCTTCGGCGGCGCGGCGAGCCACCTCAGCGAGGCGCTCGATCTCCCCAGGCGCAAGGCCGCACTGCTGAGCGCTTTGATCCGTCAGCCGCTGCAGATCCGTTGCGCTCATTCCTCGTCGAGGGGTAGGCCGGCACGCACCTTGCCACGGCCGAAGTGCCGTCCGAACTGCAGTTCGTAGACCTCGTCTTCGTCTTGGGTTTCCACTTCAAGGGGGCCCGTGGCCCTGGCGACGCAGAGCAGGCCATAGCCCTGGCTGCGAATCTCCCGAGAGAGCCCCAGGGCTTCGCGCTGGTCGATCGAACCCTCCAGCACCCGCACCGCACAGGCCGTGCAACAACCATTGCGGCAGCTGAAGGGCAGAGGCTCGCCCTGCTGCTCAAAACTGCGCAGGATGTACTCCCCTTCCGGCACGTCCAGCTCAATCGTGCGGTTTTCTTGCCGCCAATGGACCGTGATCGGATAGGTGCGCATGCCGCAACCAGCGAAGGACGTGGTGACTGCTACATTCTCATCGTTGCCCCGCGCAGCCGCGTTTCAGATCCAGCTCTTCGTGGGTTGGCGATGCAACGCAGCAAAAGCCCCCCTCCCGCGGAGAGGTGGCCGAGTGGTCGAAGGCGCAGCACTGGAAATGCTGTATAGGGGCAACTCTATCGAGGGTTCGAATCCCTCCCTCTCCGTTATCAAGGTCGACAAACCTGACACCCAGGAATGAAAGACCAACCGCCCACCGGGCGGTTTTTTTTGTGCCCGTGAATCGCCGCTGTTCGGCTACTGCAACTAGCCGAAACGACCCGTCACGTAATCCTGCGTTGCTTTCTGCTTGGGCGAGTTGAAGATCATTTCCGTATCGGCGAATTCCTCAAGGCAGCCCACCTTTCCGTCGCTGTCGGGGTTGGCGGTGACATTGAAGAAGCCCGTCATGTCGCTCACACGCACCGCCTGCTGCATGTTGTGGGTCACGATCACGATCGTGTAGCTCTTCTTGAGCTCATGCATCATCTCTTCGATCTTGAGTGTGGAGATGGGATCGAGGGCTGAGCAGGGCTCATCCATCAGGATCACCTCAGGCTCGATTGCAATGGCTCTGGCGATGCAAAGGCGCTGCTGCTGGCCGCCGGAGAGGGAGTAACCACTCACCTTGAGCTTGTCTTTGGTTTCATCCCAGAGGGCAGCTTTGCGGAGTGAACGCTCCACCAGTTCGTCCATATCACCGCGGAATCCATTGATCCGGGCCCCAAAGGCGATGTTCTCGTAAATGCTCTTTGGAAAGGGATTCGGCTTTTGAAACACCATGCCGATGCGTCTCCGCACCTCCACCGGGTCCACATCGCGGGTGTAGAGGTCTTGGTTTTCAAACAGCACACGCCCTTTGAGCGTGCAGCCCTCGATCAGATCGTTCATGCGATTGAGCGAGCGCAGCACCGTGCTCTTGCCACAACCCGAAGGGCCGATGAAGGCCGTCACCTTCCCGCGGGGAATCTCCATGTAGACACCCCGCACGGCCACATTGGTGCCGTAGCTGATGCTCACGTTCTCGAGCGTGAAGCAGGTGTTGGAGGGGCTGGGCGACATGGAAATCAGGGCTGGGAGGGAAGAGGCGAACCGGTGCGTTCAGGTGCTGCTGAAGCGGCCCAGCCAGCGGGCCAGCAGATTGGCCAACAGGATCATCACCACCAACACAAACGAGGAAGCCCAGGCCAGGGCGATCTGGGCTTCGTAGGGCATGATCGCGAAGTTGTAGATCAACACCGACATCGAAGCGATCGGGTTGAACAACCCTTCCGGCCAGAACGGTGAAAACAGGGCGGTGAAGATCAAGGGAGCTGTTTCACCCGCAGCTCTGGCCACCGCCAGCACCACGCCTGTGGCAATGGAAGAGAAGGCCGCTGGCAGGGTGACGCGGGTGATGGTGACGAAGCGGGATGCTCCCACCCCCATGGCACCCCAGCGCAGCTCCTGCGGCACCAGCTTCAGGGCTTCATCGGTGGTTTTGATCACGGTTGGCAGCATCAGCACGGCCAGGGCGATGCCGCCGGCGAGGGCGCTGTAGCTCTGGTTGAAGAACAGCCTGGTGCTCACGATCAGGCCGTAAACAAACACGCCGCAGATGATCGAAGGCACGCCGGCCAGCACATTCGTGCCGAAGCGCACAAATCGGGCGAACCAGCCGGCCGAGGCGAATTCAGCCAGGTAAACCCCGGCTCCCACGCCCACCGGCACGGCGATCACTGCTGCCACCAAGGTGACGATCAAGGTGCCGAGGATGGCGTTGCCGATGCCGCCACCATCCAGCCCGGGCGGGGGCGGCAGGGCGGTGAGTAGCTGCAAGGTGATCAGCGATCCGCCTTTAAACAGCACATAGGCGATCACCACGATCAGTGGCAGCACCGCCAGGGCTGTGAACAGGCCGGCTGTGAGCGTGAGCAGCAGGTTCCAGCGGTTGCGCGCCAGCGAGGGCTGGAGGGTGAGAGAGCCGCGGCTGAAGGTGGTCATCGGGGCTCAGTATTTGAGACTCAGGCGCCGCACAATCACCTGGGCGAGCAGGTTCACCACCAGGGTGAGCAGCATCAGCACCAGGGCGGCGTACATCAACGCCGACACCTGCAGGCCATCGGCTTCACCGAACTGGTTGGCCAGCATTGATGAAATGGTGTTGGCCGGAGCCAGCAGGCTGAGGCTGAAGTTGTTGGAATTGCCGATCAACATCGTGACGGCCATGGTTTCGCCCATGGCCCTGCCCAGAGCGAGCATCACGCCGCCGGTGATGCCGGAGATCGCCGCTGGGAGGATCACATGCACGATGGCGCCCCAACGGGTGGTGCCCACGCCGTAGGCCGCCTGCCGCAAGGCCAGCGGCACCTGCTGGAGCGAGTCGCGCGCAATAGCCGTGATGATCGGCAGGATCATCACCACCAGGATCAGCACCGCCGGCGCCATGCCAGGGCCGAGCGGCGTGGTGGAGAAAAAGGGAAGCCAGCCAAGCCATTGATGCAGGCTCGTGAGCCCAGGTCTGAGGAACGGCTCCATCACAAAGATGCCCCAGAGGCCCAGCACCACCGAGGGAATCGCGGCCAGGAGCTCCACCATCAACCCCAGAACCTGACGCACCGGCAGGGGGATGAAGTTCTCGGTGAGAAAGATGGCGGTGCCCACACCCAGCGGCACGGCGATGGCCAGCGCCAGCAGGGAGCTCACCACCGTTCCATAGATGGCGGTGAAGGCTCCGTAGTGCTCACCGATCGGATCCCAGTCCGAGGTGGTGAGGAAACCCAGCCCGAAGCGGGCGATGGCTTCTCTGGCCCCGCCGAGCACGGTGAAGAGGATGCCGATGAGCACAAGCCCCACCACGGAGGCCAGCACCACCGCCAGCTTCTGGAATCCCCGATCGATCAGCAGTTCCCAAGGGGGACGCCGCCGCTGCGAGAAGAGTTCGGGGCGCGCACCCGCTGCCATGGGGATCTTTACCTGGGCCAAATCTAAAGCTCTGGCGCAGGGCCGTTAGCGTTAGGGCTTAGGCAACAATCCCTGGGGCGCAGTCAGTCACTTGGCACGGATCGTTGGCATCGACCTGGGCACCACCAACTCGGTGGTGGCGGTGCTCGAGGGTGGGCGCCCTCAGGTGATTGCCAGTGCCGAGGGCGGACGCACCACCCCATCTGTTGTCGGTTTCAGCAAGGACGCTGAACTGCTGGTGGGTCAACTGGCCCGCCGCCAGCTGGTCCTGAACCCGCGCAACACCTTCGCCAATCTGAAGCGCTTCGTGGGGCGCCAGTGGGAGGAGCTGGAGGACAGCAGCCTCTCCGTTCCCTACACCGTGCGGGCCAACGACCAGGGCAATGTGCGCGTGGTGTGCCCGGCCACAGAGCGGGAATACGCGCCGGAAGAGCTGGTGGCCAGCATCCTGCGCAAGCTCGTGGATGACGCCAGCACGTATCTCGGTGAGCCGGTGGAAGCGGCGGTGATCACCGTGCCGGCTTACTTCAACGATGCCCAGCGTCAGGCCACCCGCGATGCCGGCCGTTTGGCGGGGATCAGCGTGGAGCGGATCCTGAACGAACCCACAGCCGCTGCGTTGGCTTACGGCTTCGATCGCAGCACCGTGAAGCGCGTGCTCGTGTTCGACCTGGGCGGCGGCACCTTCGACGTATCGGTGCTGCGCATTGCCCAGGGTGTGTTCGATGTGAAGGCCACCAGCGGCGATACCCAGCTGGGCGGCAACGACTGGGATCGCCGCATTGTGGATTGGCTGGCCGATCAATTCCAGAGCGAGCACGGCATCGATCTGCGCCGCGATCGCCAAGCCCTGCAACGGCTCACTGAAGCGGCGGAGAAGGCCAAGATCGAGCTCAGCGGCGTGCAGAGCACACCGATTTCGCTGCCGTTCATTGCCACCGGCGAAGCTGGGCCCCTGCATATCGAAACCACGCTCGAGCGGCGCACCTTTGAGGGTCTCTGCCCTGATCTGCTCGATCGTTTGCTGCGGCCCGTGCAGCGGGCCCTGCGCGATTCGGGTCTGGCGGCTGAAGACATCGACGATGTGGTGTTGGTGGGTGGCTCCACCCGCATGCCGATGGTGCAGGAGATGGTGCGCACCCTGATCCCACTGGAGCCCTGCCAGTCGGTGAACCCCGATGAGGTGGTGGCGATCGGTGCGGCTGTGCAGGCCGGGATCCTCACCGGCGAGCTGCGCGATTTGATGCTGAACGACGTCACGCCGCTCTCCCTCGGTCTGGAAACGATTGGAGGGGTGATGAAGGTGCTGATCCCGCGCAACACCTCGATTCCGGTGCGCAAGAGCGATGTGTTCAGCACATCGGAGGCCAACCAGAGCTCTGTGGAGATCCACGTGCTGCAGGGTGAGCGCCAGATGGCCGAGGGCAACAAGAGCCTGGGCCGCTTCCGCCTTTCTGGGATTCCGCCGGCGCCGCGGGGTGTGCCTCAGGTGCAGGTGTCGTTCGATATTGATGCCAATGGCTTGCTGCAGGTGTCGGCCACCGACCGCACCACGGGCCGCCAGCAGAGCGTGAGCATTCAGGGCGGCTCGAACCTCAGTGAGGACGAGATCAAAACTCTGATCGAAGAGGCCGAGCAGAAGGCCAGCGAAGACCGCCGCCGCAAAGCCGAGATCGACCGGCGAAACCGGGCCCAGACCCTCGTGGCCCAAGCGGAACGTCGCTTGCGCGATGCCGCCCTGGAGTTGGGGCCCTACGGAGCTGAGCGTCAGCAACGCGCTGTGGAGATTGCCGTGCGCGACGTGCAGGATCAACTGGCGTCGGGAGATCTGGGCGATCTGGATCTGGCGGTGAGCCAGTTGCAGGAGGCCCTCTACGGGCTCAACCGCCGCTTGGCGAGTGAACGCAAGCAAGACAGCAACCCGCTGCAGGGTTTGAAAAACACCCTCGGTTCGCTCAAAGACGAGCTCTTTGCCGACGACGATTGGGATGACTGGGATTCCCGCGGCCGAGGCCGCGATCCCTGGGCGGAACCCTCCTGGAGTGCTGCACGCAGCGGCTGGGGCGCCGATGACTGGAGCCGGCCCGCCCCTGCACCCCGGCTTGATGTTCCGCCCCTTCGCTATTCGGACCAGGATCGCTACAGCCCAGAGCGGTATCAGGACGATCGCTACCGAGAGCCCAGCGCTGGAGACGATCGCTTTGGCGCTGAGCGCTTCAGACCCGAACGCGATGCCCAAGAGCGTTTCGAGCCCTCCTTCGCAGACGATCGCGATCAGCGATCACGCACCGGACCCGACGAGGGCTACCGGGACGAGCGCGTTTGGGAATCCGATCGCCTGAGTGCTCCGGCGGCGCCGCGCCGCAGCGCCAGGCCAGCCCCGTTTGAGGGTGATCCCTGGGCTGAGGACTGAGCCCGGTGACCAGTGCTCCCTCTCGCTCGGCGGTGAATCACTGGGCTGTGCTGGGGCTTGAGCCCGGCGCGGATTCCCAGGCCCTTAAACGTGCCTTTCGCCAGCAGGCGCGGCGTTGGCATCCCGATCTCAACGGCAACGATCCCCACGCCGAGGAACAGTTCAAGGCGGTCAATGAGGCCTATGCCGTTCTCAGTGATCCCCAACGCCGGCAGCAGTGGGAGCAGGGGCTCGATACGGCCGAGGCAGCGGCCGCTGGGCTAGATCCCTTTGCCCACGGCTTTCCCGATTTTCACGACTACGTCGAGGAGCTGTTCGGCATTCCGCAGCGCCGCTCGGGATCCAGTCGCTCGGCTGACACTGAACGGCCTCCGGCTGCTGAACCCAGAGAGCGCAGTGAGGTCACCGCCTCGCCCCCGCCCCCGCCCCCGGTGGTGGCGAGCAGCGATTGCGAGTCGCTGGTGGAGCTCACCCCGGAGCAGGCGCTGCACGGTGAGCGGGTCGAGATTGATCTCCCCGATGGCACCGCCGTTGAGGTGTGGACTCCCGCGATGGCGGGGGATGGTTGGCGTTTGCGCCTCGCTGGCGTCGCCCCCGGTGGTGGCGACCACTTTCTGCAGCTGCGGGTGCGCACGCCCGAGGGCCTGCGGATCGACGGGCTGCGGGTGCTCTATCAGCTGGATCTCTCCCCGGCGGAAGGGGCGCTGGGCTGCTCCGTGGTGGTGCCGACCCTTGATGGTCCGGTGCAGCTCCGCGTACCGGCTGGCTCCTCCAGCGGCCGCTTGCTGCGCTTGCGCGGGCGTGGACTGCAGCAGGGCGATCAGCGCGGAGATCAATTGGTGGAGGTGCGTCTGGTGGTGCCTAGCGCCCTCACCGAGGCGGAGGAGGCGCTCTACGCCCGCCTGCAGCAGTTGGCCGCTGAGCTCGATGGTGAACGGAGCTGAGCCGACTCCGCCCATCAGTGAGACACTGAACCCAGCGTTTGCTCCACGATGTCGGTTCACGTCCTGCTGTTCGATGCCGGCAGCGACAACGAGGGCATCCACTCCCTCGAACTGAATGGCACCACCGTGGTGCTGTTGTTTGAGGACCGCGACGACGCCGAGCGCTACGCCGGTCTGCTCGAAGCTCAGGATTTCCCCGCTCCCACGGTGGAAGCGATCGAGCGGCGCGAGATGGAGGAGTTCTGCAGCAGCGCCGGCTATGAAGCGCGGTTTGTTCCGGCCGGCTTCCTGCCCCAGAGCGCTGAAGATCGCCTGCTGATTGCTCCGCCTGAAAAGAACATGGATGTGACCTCCTGGCGCGAGCAGGAGGACCCAAGCAGCGAGCCCGCGGTGGCCGCCGCTGATGATCCGATCAGCACCGGCAATGCGGAACTCGAAGATTTCCGTCGCCGGCTTGAGGGTCTGCTGTGAGCAGCTCGTTTGCGGATGTGCAACGGGGCCATCTGCTCACCGAGCAGGCCAACCCCTCCAGTGCTGAGCTCGATGCTCTGAGCACCGCCGATCTGGTGGCGGTGTTCGTTGAAGAGGACCGTCGCCCCCAGGAGGCTGTGGCTGCTGCGGCACCAGCGCTCACCGCCGCGATCGATGCGATTGCCGAGCGTCTGCGTTCCGGCGGTCGCCTGTTTTATCTGGGTGCCGGCACCTCCGGCCGGTTGGGTGTTTTGGATGCGGCGGAGTGCCCGCCCACCTTCTGCAGTGCGCCGGAGCTGGTGCAGGGCGTGCTGGCGGGTGGGGCTCCGGCGCTGTTGCGCAGCTCAGAAGGCCTCGAGGATCTGTTCGACGCGGGCCGCGATGATCTCGTCAGCCGCGGCTTCAACGCTGCAGACGCCTTGGTGGGCATCGCGGCGGGCGGCACCACGCCTTATGTGCATGGCGGCTTGAGCCATGCCCGCAGCATCGGGGCCCTGAGCATCGCCATGGCCTGCGTGCCGGCCGAGCAGGTGGCGATGCCCTGCGACATCGACATCCGCCTGATCACCGGGCCGGAGGTGTTGACAGGTTCCACGCGCTTGAAGGCGGGCACCGCCACCAAGATGGCCCTCAACATCCTCAGCACCGGCGTGATGGTGCGTCTGGGCAAGGTGTACGGCAACCGCATGGTGGATGTGGCGGTGACCAACAGCAAGCTCGAGGACAGAGCCCTGCGCATCCTTTCCGATCTGGCCGGTGTGGACCGTGAGGCCGGCCGCGCCTTGCTGCAACAGAGCGAAGGCTCCGTGAAGCTGGCCTTGCTGATGGCCCGCTGTGGCATCAGTGCGCCCAGCGCCAGCGAACGGCTCGCCAGCCACGGCGGCCAGCTGCGCTCAGCCCTTGAATGAGCCCCAGTAGGGCTCGGTGAGCAGATCCAACTTGCGCCGCGTGGCAGCGGGCACCTGATCCGCCGGCGTCATCAGCGCATCGCGCAGAGCGGTGTGGGCCTGGCTGGCGGGGCGTTGCACGCCGATGCGCTCCGCGGTGGTGCGCACAATCTGCGTAGCCAGCTCGGCGTTGGCGCGCAGGTTGCCGATCACCATCTCCACGGTGACGCTGTCGTGATCGGCGTACCAACAGTCGTAGTCGGTGGCCATGGCGAGGGTGGCGTAGGCGATCTCCGCTTCCCGCGCCAGGCGAGCTTCGGTGTGGTTGGTCATCCCGATCACCGTGCAACCCCAGCTGCGGTAGAGGTTGGATTCAGCGCGGGTGGAGAAGGCAGGGCCCTCCATGCACAGATAGGTGCCGCCGCGGTGCAGGCTGTGCCCCTCCGGCATCAGGCTGTCGGCCACATCACCGAGCAGCCGGCTGAGGCTCGGGCAGAAAGGATCGGCCAGGGCCACGTGGGCCACGGCGCCCTCGCCGAAGAAGCTGATCGGCCGCTGCATGGTGCGGTCGATGAATTGATCGGGCACCACCATGTCGAGCGGTTTCACCTGCTCCTGCAGCGAACCCACCGCTGAGGGGGAGAGGATCCAGCGCACACCCAGGGAGCGCATCGCCCAGATGTTGGCCCGGTAGGGCACCTCCGTGGGCAGATAGGTGTGGTGGCGGCCATGGCGCGCCAGGAACACCACCTCCATGCCGCCGAGGGTTCCCAACCGCAGGCTGTCGGAGGGAGGACCAAAGGGCGTGTCGATCGTGAGCTCCTGCACGTTCTCCAGCCCTTCCATGGCATAGAGACCGCTGCCGCCGAGCACGCCGAGGCGGGCCTGGGCGAGGTTCAGACCGGTGGGTGAAGCCATGGTTCGGTTGCGCCTGTCACCCTTCTACCGGAGCGCCCATACTGATTCCTGTTTGCCTTTTCTCCACCGTGACCAAAGCCGTGATGGTGACCGACGCCGGCACGATCGAACTGGAGCTGTTCGAAGCCGATGCGCCCAACACCGTGGCCAACTTCGTGAAGCTGGCCAAGGACGGCTTCTATGACGGCCTGGCCTTCCACCGCGTGATCCCCGGTTTCATGGCCCAAGGCGGCTGCCCCAACAGCCGCGAAGGTGCTCGCGGCATGGCCGGCACCGGCGGCCCCGGATATCAGATCGACTGCGAAATCAACAACCAGAAGCATCAGGCCGGCACCCTGGCCATGGCCCACGCCGGTCGTAACACCGGTGGCTCGCAGTTCTACATCTGCTACGAAGCCCAGCCCCACCTCGACGGCGTGCACACCGTGTTTGGTCACACCGGCAACATGGACGTGGTGATGGCCCTCAAGAACGGCAGCCGCATCACCAGCGTCACCATCAGCGACTGAGCTCGGCGCCCACATCGCTGATGCGTCTGGCTTAGCTCCAGCGCATCAGCGTGCCGGCGTCCACCCGGAGCTGGGGGCGACTGGCCTGCAGCTCCACCAGCGGGCGCCGCTCCGCTTCCAAGGTATTGCTGGGGTGCGCGGTGCGCTGGCTATCGGGCGCCAGCAGCAGGCTGACGCTGCCGGTTTGCGGCCAGCCGGCCATGGTGTGCAGTACCTGCGCCAGCTGCCCTGCATCACCGCTGGCCACCAACACCGCTAAGTCGGGCTGATTGAGCAGCGCGAGGACGCGGGAGTGCTCTTCCAGTTCGAGCTCCAGATCGTGAGTCGTGCACCAGTCGCGCAGCTGTTGGAACTGGGCCGCCTTGGCTTCGCTGCTCAGTTCCTCCTCCGCTGACGTCGTCCAGGCCAGCACCGCAGCCGGTCCGCGGCCGCTTGGTGTGTCCATGAGGTGGCCGAGTTTGGCCTGCTTGGTTTGCAGGTAGGCGGCGTTGTGCTGGCTGGGGTCCATTACCAGCGGCACCCGATCCTCCACCTGCAGGCCGTAACCGCCCAGGCCGGCAATCTTGCGCGGGTTGTTGGTGATCAGGCGCAACCGGTGCACCCCCAGATCGCTGAGGATCTGAGCACCCACGCCGTAGTTGCGGAGGTCGGCGGGGAAGCCCAAGCGCTCATTGGCTTCCACCGTGTCGAGACCGCCGTCTTGCAAGGAGTAGGCCCGAAGCTTGTTGATCAGGCCGATGCCACGGCCCTCCTGGCGCAGATACACCACCACGCCCTCGCCTGCCTCCTCGATCATGCGCAGGGCAGCCTCGAGCTGCGGGCGGCAGTCGCAGCGCAGGGAGCCGAAGGCATCACCGGTGAGGCACTCGCTGTGCACCCGCACCAAAACGGGGCCTTCGGCCAGTTCGGGTTGGCCTTTCACGATGGCCACGTGCTCGCTGCCATCGAGCTCATTGCGGAAGCCGATGGCGCGGAAACTGCCGAAGGCGCTGGGCAGGGAGGCTTCCGCCTGACGCCGAACGAAGCGCTCCGTATCCAGCCGGTAGCGGATCAGATCGGCGATGTTGATCAGCCGCAAGCCGTGGCGCTGGGCGTAGTCGACCAGCTGCGGCAGCCGAGCCATCGAGCCATCCATGTTCTGGATCTCGCAGATCACCCCGGCGGGATAGAGGCCGGAGAGGCGTGCCAGATCCACGGCCGCTTCGGTGTGGCCTGCGCGTTTGAGCACGCCGCCCTGCTTGGCACGCAGCGGAAAGATGTGGCCGGGGCGGCGTAGATCGGCCGGACGCGTGGCGGGATGGATCGCGACCTGAATGGTGCGGGCCCGGTCTTCAGCGGAGATGCCTGTGCTCACTCCGTTTTCGGGGCCCGCATCCACGCTCACGGTGAAGGCTGTCTGGTTGCTGTCGGTGTTGCGATCCACCATCAGCGGTAGATCGAGAGCGTCGAGCCGCTCACCTTCCATCGCCAGGCAGATCAACCCGCGGGCCTCGGTGGCCATGAAGTTGATCTGTTCCGGGGTGGCGAACTGAGCGGCGCAGATCAGGTCGCCTTCGTTTTCTCGGTTCTCGTCATCCACCACCACCACCATTTCGCCATTGCGGATCGCCGCCAGGCCATCGGCGATGGTGTCGAACTGGAAAGCGCTTGGGTTCAGGGGTGGAGGGCCCGCCGGGCCCGGGTTGCAGACACTTTTATAGAGCCCGGTACGATCTGGCGTTCCTGACATCCCGGCATGGCCAGCAAGCGCGTTGCGGTGATCGGCGCCTCCGGCTATGGCGGCCTGCAGACCCTGCGCCTGCTTCAGGGCCATCCTGAGTTGGAGGTGAGCTTTCTCGGCGGCGAGCGCAGCAGCGGCAAGCGCTGGAGCGAGCTCACGCCGTTTTTGCCCCTGCCGGGGGACCCGGTGGTGCAGTCGCCCGATCCTGAAGCGATCGCCGCTGCGGCCGATCTGGCGGTGTTGAGCCTGCCCAACGGCTTGGCCTCCACCCTGGTGCCTCCCCTGCTGGAGCGGGGCGTGAAGGTGGTCGACCTCTCCGCCGACTACCGCTACAGCTCCCTCGATCAATGGAAGGAGGTGTACGCCTCGGAGGCCCGCTCCTTCCCCCGCACCGACGCCGATCTCTGCTCAGAGGCGGTGTATGGCCTTGTGGAGTGGGAGGCGGAGCGGATCGCGGCGGCGCGGTTGGTGGCAGCGCCGGGCTGTTTCCCTACGGCCAGCCTGCTCGCGCTCACACCGCTGCTCAAGCAGGGCTTGATTGAAACCAGCGGCATCGTGATCGATGCCAAGACCGGCACCAGTGGTGGCGGCCGCGCCGCCAAGGAGCATCTGCTGCTTGCTGAAGCCTCCGAAGGGGTGGCGCCTTATGGCGTGGTGGGTCACCGCCACACCAGTGAGATCGAGCAGCTGTGCAGCCGCGCCTCAGGCCACGCCATTGCCCTGCAGTTCACACCGCATCTGATTCCGATGGTGCGGGGCCTGCTGGCCACGGTGTATGGCCGCCTGCGGGATCCAGGCCTCACCGCTGAAGACCTCACCACACTGCTGGAAGCGGCCTATCGGCATGCCCCCTGCGTGCAAGTGCTGCCTGTCGGCACGTACCCCTCCACCAAGTGGGTGCGTCAGACGAACCGCGCGCTGCTGTCGGTGCAGGTGGATGGCCGCACCGGCCAGGTGATCGTGATGAGCGCGATCGACAACATGGTGAAGGGCCAGGCCGGCCAAGGCGTGCAGTGCCTGAACTTGATGGCGGGGCTGCCGGCGGAAACAGGCCTGCCCCTGCTGCCCTTCTATCCCTAGAGCAGCTCCAGCCGTTCGGCCGCGAGCTGTACGGCCAGCGGCAGGATCTGGTGCTCCTGGGCATGGATCCGTGCCGAGAGGCTTTCCAGCGTGTCGGTTGCGAGCACGGGCACAGCCGCTTGCACCAGGATCGGCCCCGTATCGACCTCGAGGCTCACCAGGTGGGCCGTGCAGCCGCTGAGCTGAACGCCGGCTGCCAAGGCCTGCTCGATCGCTTTCGCGCCGCGGAAGCTGGGCAATAGAGATGGGTGGATGTTGATCAGGCGCTCGGGGTAGGCATCGATCAAGGCCTGGGTGACGATGCGCATCCAGCCGGCCATCACCACCAGCTCCACATCGGCGGCCTGGAAACTGGCAATCAGCGCTTGATCGAGCGCTTCACGGCTGGCATGGCTGCGGTGGTCGTGAACCGTGCAGGGCACACCCAGCCGCAGGGCCCGCTGTTCAGCGCCGCAGCCCGGGTTGTTCACCACGAGCTGGCACACCGTGGCTGCCAGCTGCCCCCTCTGGCAGGCGGCCACCAAGGCTTCGAAGTTGCTGCCCGCTCCCGAGGCCATCACCCCCAGGCGCAACGGGCGCGCTTCGGCGGGCGGGCGATCTGGTGGCAACGGCCACTGGATCGACTGGTTGGGCTCGCTAGGGTTCGAAGGATCGGGTGTCGGGCCATGTCCCATCTCTCCATCCTGCCAACCGTCCTCCGCGATGAGGATGTGTTGGTTCAGGCGCTTGAGGATCTGGAGCTCACGGTGGTGCGCGGCGGCGACCTGCGTGGCTTTGCCGATCAGCGTGAGGCTGTGAGCGTGCGTGTGCAGCTGCCCGAGGGCACCTGGCTGGGTTGGCGCCATAACGCCAACGGTCAGCTGGCCCTGGTGGGGGATCTCCAGCAGCTCGGGCGTTCCCGCTCGCTGCAACAGCTGATCGGTGCGATCACACGCCGCTATGCCGCCCGGCAAGCCCTGCGCACCCTTGCTCAGGATCTGCCCGGTGCCACCCTCGAATTGGCCCACAGCCTGAATCCCTGAGGCACACCGTGGTTCAGGTCCATCTCGATCTGAGCGAGCCCCAACAACATTTGGTGGCTGTTCAGATCCAGGTTGCGCCGCGGCTGGCGCGGATGCGGCTCGCTTTGCCTGGCTGGACGCCGGGGTCGTATCTGATGCGCGATTACGTGCGTCAGCTCGAGGGCCTGGTGGTGGAGCAGAGCAGCCAGGTGCTGGAGCTCCAGCGCCTGGAGCCCTCGGCCTGGGGTGTGGAATGCGACCCCAGCGGCGGTCTCCTCACCATTCGCTACCGGGTGTTGGCGACGGAACTCACCGTGCGCACCTGCCACCTGGATCACGAGCACGGCTTTCTGGCTCTGGCGGCTGTGGTGCTCGAACTGGAGGGTGAGCGCTGGAGCCCCCATCAGCTCAGCTGCACGTTGCCGCAGGGCTGGCAGGCTTTTGTCCCGCTGCCCTGCTCCAACGGTGTTTGGCAGGCCCGCGACCTGGATCACCTGCTGGATACCCCGCTGGAGGCCGGCCCGCACCAGCCGTACGACTTTGCGGTGCACGGTGTTCCCCATCAGCTGGTGTGCTGGGCAGGAGCTCCCGGTGAGGAGCGCTGGCTGTTGGAAAGGCAGCCGACACTGCTGAAGGATCTGCGGCGCGTCTGCGAGGCCTGCTGCCGCTTGATGGGTGTTGCCTCCCCGGCCGCCCAGAGCTATCTGGTGATCCTGCATCTGGTGGATGAGGGCTACGGCGGCCTTGAGCACGACGACAGCACCGTGCTCGTCTACGGACGCCGCAACTTCGAGAAGCCCAACGGCTACCGCCGCTTTTTGCAGTTGGTGGCCCATGAATATCTGCACCAATGGAATGTGCGCCGGCTGCGCCCAGCGGAGCTCACGCCGATTGACTACCACCGGCCGCCGGTGGTGCCGAGCCTTTGGTTTGCCGAAGGGGTCACCAGCTACCTCGATCAATTCCTCCCGCTCAGCGCTGGCCTGAGTGACCCTGAGGATTTGTTCACGGATTTGGGTGAAGACCTCAGCCGCTACCGGCTCACCCCAGGGCGCGCTGTGCAGAGCCTGCGGAAGAGCAGCCAGGAGGCTTGGGTGAAGCTGTACAAGGCGGATGCCTATTCGGCCGACGCCCAGGTGAGCTACTACCTCAAGGGCGCGGTGGTGGCCCTCTGCCTGGATCTGCATCTGCGCCGAAATGGCGGCTCGTTGATGCAGGTGTTGCGGCAGCTCTGGTTGAGTCACGGCCGCTGGGGGCGGGGCTACAGCGAGGCTGATCTGGTGCAGGCCTTCGCCACACACTCGCCGGATCTGGCGACCCAACTACCCCGTTGGCTGCGCGAGCTCGACGATCCCGATCTCGATGGCTATCTATCGAGTGTGGGCTTATTCCTCGACGCGGAGATGGCGAGTACGCCATGGGCAGGACTGACGCCGCGCCAGGAGGCAGGTGGCCTCCTGG
>JAHUZV010000026.1 GCA_019264575.1 Vulcanococcus sp.
CTCGCGTTTGGTCTGCTTCTTGGCGGTGGTGAGCTCGTAATCCGAGAAGCCGAGCTGCTTGCCGCCCATCACCTCAGTCCTGGCCTGCGATCACGGCTCCATTGTCGCGCGGAAGGCTTGGGTTTTCCAGAGTCTCCCTAGCAGTTTAAACAAAATGGCTTTTGTATCTGCCAGTCAAGGTTTGTATGAAAAGGCAGAGGCTCTCTACCAACGAGCTTTGGTGATTAACAATAAAGTGTTGGGACCGAGGCACCGCAATACCGCTATCACCTTAAACGATCTTGCAGGTCTCTACGAACGCCAAGGGCTTTATTCGAAGGCCGAGGTTCTGTACAAGCAGGCATTGGATATTCGCGAAGGATCGCTTGGGCCTGCTCATCCTGATATCGCCCAAAGCCTTCATAACTTGGCATACCTCTTCTTAGAGCAAGGCCTTTACGCCAAGGCTGAGCCACTTTTTCAACGGTCTCTGATTGTTCACGAAAAAGCCTTTGGCCGTGAGCACAAGCTTGTTGCTTTGAGCCTGAGGATGCTGGCAGAACTCTATAGAGTTCAAGGTCTTTACGCCAAGGCTGCCCCTCTCGCTAACCGGGTGTTGGTGATCAACGAAAAAGTGCTTGGGCCTGATCACCCAGAGACCGCGGCAAGCCTGAATGGCCTGGCATTGATCTATGACAGTCAGGGCCTCTATGCCAAAGCTGAGCCGCTTTACCAACGGGCGTTGGTCATTAGTGAAAAAGTTTTGGGGCCGGATCACATTCATACATCAACATATCAGAACAATCTAGCCAGTCTCTATTACATGCAGGGGCTCTATGACAAAGCTGAGCCGCTTTATCAAAGCGCGTTGCGGATTGGTCAAAAAGTATTGGGACCGGAGCATCCAGAAACTGCAACGACCCTCAATAATCTGGCGTCCCTCTACATAGCTCAAGGCCTCTATGCCAAGGCGGAATCCCCTGCTAGACGGGCGTTGGCCATTCATGAAAAAGTATTTGGCCCGGATCAGCCAAGCACCGCAACAAGCCTCAATAACTTGGCATTTCTGTATGAGATGCAGGGCCTCTATGCCAAGGCTGAGTCGTTTTACCAACGTGCGTTAAGCATTCGTGAAAGACTTCTGGGTCCTGAAGACCCTGTCACCGCAGGGAGCCTCAATAATCTTGCACTACTCTACCAAAAACAGGGTCTTTATGCTCGGGCGGATCTCCTCTACAAGCGGGCATTGAAGATAAACGAAAAGGTGCTTGGGCCGGATCACCGTGAAACAGCAACAACCCTCAATAACCTTGCCGAGCTGTATAGGCTCCAAGGCCTTTATGCCAAGGCTGAGCCTCTCTACCAAAGGGCGTTGGCGATCAGTGAAAAGGTGTTTGGGCCGGATCACCCAAAAACACTCCTCAGTCTCAATAACTTGGCGGCACTTTGTCTCAGTTTAGGGCTTTACGCCAAGTCGGAGAAAATTAACAAAGTTGTGTTGGGGATACGTGAAAAGTCGCTGGGTCGCGAGCATCCTGAGGTGGTTCAAAGTCTTAACAATCTTGCGCACATTTTTCTAGAGCAGGGACTGTATGCCAAGGCCAGGTCGCTCTTCTTTCGGGCATTGGTGATTAGTGAAAAAGTGCTTGGTGCTGAGCATTCGGATTTAGCTACTGTCCTTCAGAACCTCGCTTCGGTTTATGCGCAAGAAGGTCTCTATTTAAAGGCTGAAACTCTGCTCCAAAGGGCTTTGGCGATTAGTGAAAAGGTATTGGGCCGGGAGCATCCAGGGACGGCTAGCATCCTCAATGCTGTCGCGGTGAATTACGCCAACCAGGGCCTCTATTCCAAAGTCGAGCCACTCCTTCAGCGCTCATTAAGGATTCGAGAAAAAATGCTTGGACCGGTCCACATCCGTACCGCCAGTAGCCTCATCAACCTGGCACTGCTTTACGACAGCCAAGGTCTTTATGCCAAGTCTGAATCTCTGATCAGTCGCGGTCTCGGTATTGAATTCACCCTGATCCAGAGAGAGGCGCCTTACCTCCCTGTTGCTGATCGCCAGAGCTACCTGAATGCCTTTGGTGGTGCTGCTGAAGTTGCCTTCTCGTCCGCCCAGCGCGGTAGCAGTGGCGCCAACCTCGCCCTGTTCTCAAGGCTGAACCGGCAGGGCTTACTCCAGGAGATCGAGCAGCGCCAGGCGCAGCTCGCTGCCCTTCCAGGCGCTCAACAGCCACTGGTTGTCAGTTTGCGTGAGGTCACCCAGCAGCTGGCCTCGATGGCGCTTACGCCTGAGCGGCGACAGCAACTGATGGGTCGCCAGGACGAGCTTGAACGACAGCTCTATCGCCTCCTTCCTCAGCTCAAGCCAAGAGTCGTTGAGGTGCTGCAGGTGGCGGCAGCACTGCCAGCAGGAAGTGCCCTCATCGAATATCAGCTCTACAGGCCCTACCGCAGCACGGCACCACCAGACAGGCAATGGGGTGAAGATCGTTATCTGGCTATGGTGCTCAAGCCCGATGGCGCCATCGCGACAGTCGATTTGGGGCTGGCTAAGCCAATTGATTCCTCAATCCGATTAGCTCTAAAGGCCTCTGAACGAGGTCATCCAGATGCCCTGGAGCTCTGGGCCAAGGTGGGGCGTTCGGTGCTTGATCCACTTTCGAGTGCCACCACGGGTTCTTCTGCTCTGTTCATCTCGCCTGATGGTGAGCTCAACCGGATTCCTTTTGCAGCTCTACCGGCCCCCGGTAGTCGTGAGTTGCTTGCAGACGTGTTGAAATTTCGGTTGCTCACGACTGGCCGCGAGTTGCTCGATCTTCAGGGTGTCTCCATGGATCAATCGAGTCAGACGCTAGTTGTGGCTAATCCGACCTTTCATCGTTCAGCTGTTCCGGTGCGAAGCTCTCTACACACCGCAGCGAGTCAGCAACGGTCTGCCACTCTTGGAAACCAGCAGTGGAATCAACTACCGGGAACCGCTAAAGAAGGCAGGGCCGTAGCGCAGCTGATCGGAGGTCGGCTCTTGACCGATGTTCAGGCGAGTGTGTCAGCTATACAGCAGCAAAAGCATGCGCCCTTGGTGCTTCATCTGGCTACCCATGCCTATTACCAGCCCGATTTGGCGAAGGTAGAGCGCAAAGGCGATCAACAGGTTGCAGCAACGCGCCAAGGTTTTGCAGTACAAGGAGGGGAGAATCCGTTGCTTAGAAGCGGTATCGTCTTGGCGGGTGCTAATCAGCCGGAAGCCGATCCCGACGACGACGGCTATCTCACTGCTCTGGAAGTTGCGCGTCTGAATTGGAAGGGTGCAGAAATGGTTGTGATCTCGGCGTGTCAATCGGGTAAAGGCGACATCAAGGCTGGAGAAGGCGTTTACGGCCTTAAGCGTGCTATTGCTGTTGCTGGTGCCCGCTCTTCTTTGCTCAGCCTTTGGAATGTCGACGACCTGGCCACAGCCGCGTTCATGGAGAGTTTCTACAGCAAACTAAAGGCCGGGATGGCCAGAGCCGATGCGCTAACAGCAACGCAGAAGGAGTTTCGTGAACACAAGATACTCAGTTGGCGTCATCCCTATGTGTGGGCAGCGTTTCAGCTTTCAGGTGACTGGAGGGCACTGCGATGGTGACCTCGATTCTTCTGTTTTGAAGTTGTCAGGGTCCGTGCGGCTCTCCTCCTCTTACGCGAAGTTGCTCTCTTTCATCCCGCTGACGCCTTGCAGCGCAGTTGAACGCCTCAAGATCCATGCTAGATCGGCAGATCGGTCTGAGTCGCTGCGATGAGTCGTCCTCTTCCCGTGACCACCACGTTTGAATTGCCGGGGTATCGGATCCTTGAAGCCCGCGGCGTGGTGCGCGGGATTGTCGTGCGCTCTCCCACCCTGCTGCAGGGGTTCCTCGGTGGATTGAAAACGATGATCGGCGGCCGCATCGGGGCTTACACCGCCATGTGTGAGCAAACGCGCCAGCAGGCCTACGAGGAGATGGTTGCTCACGCCCGTCAGCTCGGGGGCAACGCCATTGTGGGCATGCGCTACGACGGGTCCACGGTGGAGACCGGCTCCAGCGGTGCCACTGAGGTGCTCTGCTACGGAACAGCCGTGTTGGCGGAGCCACTCTTGGCTGGGGGGCCACCCGTCTGACAGCATCGCTGCCAGATCTCCGCCCTGCTGCTGTGTCTGTTGCCGATCTGAAGGCTTTCCTCGCAAAGGCTGATGCCGATGCGGATCTGCGCCAGAAACTCCATGCCGCCACCGGCATGGACGACATCGTGGATCTCGCCGCCGCCCATGGCCACAGCGTGGACAAGGCTTCGGTGTTGCGTGCTCATGGTGAAGCGCTGAGCTCCGCCAGCGACCACGAACTCAAGGCCATCAACAGTTGGGGTGACGCCTTGATGCACTGCTTCGGTGCCACGGAAGAGGAGTGATCCTGGGTTCAGCGGTTGCTGCTTGACCCTGTGCGGTAGCCGCTCCAGATTTCCAGCTCTTCCAGGCTGAGCACGCCGAGGCGCCGCTCACCCTTGAGATCCCAGGTGGGATAGCCCCTCACCTGGGCTTTTTCGCATTGCTTGCGGCCGGCGTCGTCCTTGTCGCACTCCACGTAGGGGAGCAGATCGATCGCTTCCAGGCCGAAGAGTTCTTTTTGGTGGTTGCAATGGGGGCACCACCAGGCCCCATACACCACAGCACCCTGCTCCTTTAGATGCCGGGCCAAGGCTTTTTGGCGGTTGCTGGAGGGTTGCGTCACACCGCTGGTGGCGGCGCTGTTGCTGTTCTCGGCGGCCTGAACCGGCCACCCCATGGCGAGAGCGCCCGCGCAGGTCAGCCCCAAGGCCCACGGAATGGCTTTCCAGGTGCGCTGAGGAAGCTGATCGGATGCAAGGGTCATCGCAGCAGAAGTGCTTGCGCATGACCCTAGGTGCGCCGAAGCGTTCGGCCTTCCGCCCCGTGCTGCAGCCGCCTCAACCCCCGGCGGCTGGGAGACTGGTGGGGCCGGCCCCGGTTTTCCAGCACCTGCGATGAGCGCCAACGGATATCGCGACTATTTCAAGGTGCTCGGGGTGGATCGCAGCGCCGATGCCGATGCGGTGAAGAAAGCCTTTCGCAAGCTCGCGCGGCAGTACCACCCAGATGTGAACCCCGGCGACAAGGGCGCCGAGGCGAAATTCAAGGAGATCAGTGAGGCCTATGAGGTGCTCTCCGATCCCGATAAGCGCAAGCGCTATGAGCAGTTCGGCCAGTACTGGAACCAAGCCGGGGGCGCCGCCGGCGCTGGTGGCGTGGATGTGGATTTCGGGCGCTACGGCAATTTCGACGACTTCATCAATGATCTGCTGGGCCGCTTCGGTGGTCCGGGCGGCGGTGGCTTTGCGGGCGGGCCCGGCGGTTTTGGGGGCTTTAGCTCTGGGTTCCCGGGCGGTTTCGGTACTTCGGGCTTTCCCGGTGGTGGCTTTGCCGGCGGCCAGCGGGCGCAGGCGCCCAACCTCGATGCGGAAGCGAGCATTACGCTCAGCTTCTCAGAGGCCTTTCGCGGCTGCGAGCGCACCCTGGCTGTGAACGATGAGCGGGTGCAGGTGCGCATCCCCGCTGGAGTGAAGCCCGGCAGCCGCCTGCGGCTCAAGGGCAAGGGCAATCTCCAGCCCGGCACCGGCCGGCGCGGTGACCTCTATCTCAACCTGCAACTGCAGGACCACCCGGTGTGGAGCCTTGAAGGGGATCAGCTCAAGGCTGACCTTCCCCTCAGCCTCGATGAACTCGCCCTCGGTGGTGAGGTGCGTGTGGCGACTCCCGATGGTGAGGCCACGGTCACGGTGCCCCCCTGCATGACCGTGGGCCGCAGCCTCCGCCTTAAAGGCAAGGGCTGGCCCACCAAGGGAGGGCGGGGCGATCTGCTGCTCAGCCTCAGCCTCAAGCAACCGGCCAGCTACAGCGATCAAGAGCGCCAACTGCTCGAGCAACTGCGGGCTGCCCGTAGCGTCGACCCTCGCGCCGATTGGATCAGCGCTGCCCGGCTTTGATGGAAACGCCCACTGTTGGATTCCACTTCTAACGACCAGCCGCTTTGAAGGCATCACGGTTTGCTTTGTGGGACAAAAGTTTTGGTGTTGACCAGGTTTAGATGGCAGTCAGTGGTGTGAGGTTTCGATGGGTTGTTGTGATACTGCGGCATGTCTTGCTCCCTGATGAGGCAATGAATGTCCCCTTATGAGCAGGTCAGCTCTTGCAGGTGCAGGACAGCCTTGTGTGGGGTAGATTGTGTAAAATAATTGCATCCTTGCGCCGCAAAGAGTGTCCGTAACACCGGCAATGAATAGTGATCTCTGTTTGCCTGTTAGGACCACTCGGCCCGTTGGGCAGGTCCTGATGAAGTTGCGGCTAGAATTTACTTCAGGTGGTGGCCTAAGCCTTCTCGTTGCCCCAGCGACATGAGAGCTGTGCTGGACTTCGCGAGGCTTAGCAAAGAAGAGAGAGTTGATTGGTGCTTATAGCGCTATTTAAAGCGGTTAATCGTATGAGATTAATACGATCGCATTTCTCATTGTCTTGGTCTTTGGTCTTTATTAAGTTCTTAAGATGAAAAGCGCTCGTCAGGCGAAGGTCTGGTGATACGCGCTGTGCGTGTGGGTCAATGCAGGCGTTGCTGGGTGCAATGTCCTCGATCAGCCTGACGAAGAATTTATTGTTTGTCAGGTAAAGTTGCTCTGTCCCTCGGGAGGTTTAAGGACATATGGAATATGCTCGAGTTTATCGTTGACTCTCTGGTCCTTGTTTGTATTGTTATGAGATTGTGAAATTGCTTGTCCAGGATATGTCGGTCACACCATCGATCCAGGCAAAGATCTTTGCTCCTTTGCTGATGTAAGAGCTGTCTTCGAAGGTGCTCAGTTCGTAGCCCCGCGTTGAGCCCTCGATGAGAATCTCGTCAACTCCCGGTTGAAAGTCCATAATAAAATCTATGCTCTTTCGACCTTTCTTTGCCTTGAGATTAACGACAAAGATATCGGCACCATCTCCGCCCCACGCATAGTCTTCTCCCTTGCCCATGCGAATAACATCGTCGCCACCGCGGGCATAAATTAAATCGTCTCCGCTAAATGCCTGAAACGAATCAGGTCCATTGCTGCCTGTTAGCTGGTCGCCTCTGTTGGTGCCAAAGTAATTATTGCCAGCCTCTTCCGGTGCATCGGTATTGTCATCGTTGATTGGCGCGAATATTTCTTTGCCAGTCTCTACGCCCCAAATTAGCTGTAGTGCTTTGATATCAGCTTCTGAAAACCAGTTATCCCAGCCTCCATCTCCTTCGTTATAGGACATTACCGTATCAGTCGTATTCCACGCCTCGTTGTTGGGATCTTCGTCTGGATGACTCAGTCCGAGTGCGTGACCAATTTCATGGATGATGCTGTTGGCATCAAACTCCGATAAAGTAGATTCGCCGTCTGTATCTCGCCAAAGCACGTCCCAATAAGAGCGTTCGAAAGCGCCTTGATCAAAAACCTGTCCGACAGTGCTGTCATCCCATTCGCTGTGGAAGTCAATGCTATAGATGTCAAGAAGTGTCCCATCAAAGCTAAGGCTCTTTTCGAAATCTAGCTCAACTAGTGGATCAAGCCTTAGGAAAATGTTGTCAATGAATGTAATATCTTCTTCCGAATGCCCTACGCTGTGCGCGCTGCTTCCGTCTTCGAGGGAAACATCTTCTTCGGCCAGGTGAATATAGTACTTAAGTGCGCTTCCGTTGATTTGTCCGCGCAGTCCGGCAAGTGTGTGGTTGCTGAATTCGGCGCTGATGAGGATGTAAGGGTTGATTGTGCTGAGTCTCCCGGCCATCTGATCTCAATTGGCATCTATAAATCATCATAGCTCTTTTTGGGATTGGATTTCAAGTCTGGACTAGTTGGCGACTCGGCGCATGTGGCCAGTCATCGCTTTTTTAAAGCTTGCATAAGCTGACGAGACAGTTGATCTCTCTCGCCTGAGGGCGGCCTCTTTTGCTTTTTGGCTTTCTTTTGCAGAGAGGCGCAAAAGGTTGAGGCCTTCCTAAGTGGGCTTAGTTCTTGCCTCACATTTCCTGTCTAAATACACATCAGTGATATCCCGCGGGCATGGTGCCGCAAGGGCCTTCGGCCTTGGTCGGCCAGTGCTTGCTGCTGCTCGGAGGTAGGGAGGTTAACTGCGAGACACCGAGTCACTTCTGGCTCTTTCCCGGTATTGCGCTTCTGCTAGCGCTCCTGGCGTCTGTCGTGGCTTGCCAATTTCCTTGGCCTCTAGGCGGCAGTCGGTTTTCAGGGAAGTCAGGGATCCTCAAGCTGAGTTGTGTCAGATGTTCTTGCCTCGAAGATCAACTTGTCCATGGGCAACTATCTGATTGTCCTTCTTCGTCTCGTTTGTCTATGAAATGTTTGCTGATTGCCGGGCCTGGTCCGCTGCCACTGCTGACCTTGAGCGTGTAGTTCGTGGCCTCAGCGATTTTGCTCTGTGCGCTGGTGTACCTCTGGTCGAGTATTGTTTTGTTGGCTGCAAAGTCACGTCTCCCTTGCTTGTTAATGCGGCCTGCGCTCTCGTTCTGATGGTTGACGCCTTAGTTGTAAGTTTCGAGAAGGCCTGCTTGATTGCTGTTCGTATTTGTGCGCGTCTTGCTTGCAAGCTCTGTCATTCCTGAAAGCTTCGGGGCTCTATGTCGCATCCAGTAAGGCTGAGCTGTCTGGACCGTCCTTCGGCCCTGATGTCGATAGGGCTATGCAGTTTTTCTGGTAGATCCCTGAGTCAAGCCCTCCTCTTGATCTGGGGAAGATTCTCTCCTTCCCCCCTCAGGGCATTTGCGGCGTCCGACCTGTCCCTCTTGCGTCTCGGTCGGTGATTTGGGTGCAAGATTCGCGTCGTGTTGCGCGGATAAGTCGCTTTTCCCTTTCCCAGGCAGCTGCTGTGGCCCCAGGCGCGCACTCCTGATGTGTTGGGTTGGAAACGCCCCCTGATGGATTCGAACCATCGACCGGCTGCTTAGAAGGCAGCTGCTCTATCCAGCTGAGCTAAGGGAGCTGACGCTGGGCATTGTGGCAGTTGAGCCCTGGCAGTGCTGTTGACCACGGCTTCTATGGTGGTGTGCTGCGCACCAATGCTCGATGCCCGCTCCACGGCTCAACGACAGCCAAAAAGAGGAGCTGGTGGATCGCTACCGCCAGGGTGAAACCGCCCAGGCCCTGGCAGCGGCTTTCAGCTGCAGCCCTAACACCGTGAGCCGGGTGCTCAAGGCAGCACTCGATCCCGCCGAAATGGAGGCGATCAAACGGCAGTCACGGGGTCGCACGCCTGCGCCCGTGGCCGATCCCATCCCTGAGGCAGAGGCTTCTCCAGCTCCGGCTGAGCCGGAAGCAGTGGTCTTCCCGGGCGAGCCTGAACCCGACCAGGCGCCCACTACTGCTACTGCTGCTGCTGACGAGGACGAGCCCACCACCCTGGCCATCGATGACGCCGACGATTTCGGCGACGACGGTCTTGATGACAGCGACGGCGATGACGACGGCGATGAAACGGATGCCGATCCGCTCGTGGCCGCCGATCCAGCTGTGGTGGTGGAGGCGAAGCCTCTGATCCCAGGAGTGCTCCCCGCCAGCGTGTACATGCTTGTGGATAAGACGGTGGAGCTCCAGCCCCGGCCTCTGGCTGAGTTCACTGAGCTTGGTTCGTTGCCGGAAGACGAGCAGGCCCTTCAGGCTTTGATGCTCTACACGAATCCCCGCCAGGCCAAGCGGCAATGCGGCCGCACCCAGCGGGTGATCAAGGTGCCGGATGCTGGGGTGCTGGAGCGCCGCTCTTCCTACCTTGTGGCCCAAGGCATCACGCGGCTGGTGGTGGAAGGCGGCGCCTTGTTTGCGTTGGCTGGCAACTGAGCTACGACGGGATCGGTTGATCCGGTTCGATGAGGGCAGGCTGGTTGCTGGCCGTTGGAGGACTGGGGGGCCTGCTGCTCAGCGCCTGCGATCCGCTCCCAGGACGGCTGCGCACGGATCCACCCGGCACTGCTTTGAACACCAGCAGCTCCCGCTGGTATGGCGTGTCGTCAACCGGTGCGTACAGCAACGTGCGGCAGGTGACCACCGGCCTCCATCAGTTCTCGTTCAAGGAAACCTGGTTTCGGGGCAAGGGCAGCCAACCGCTGGTGACGATCGGCAAAGGCAGCTACACACCCGCCACGGGCATCAACATCTACCAATACAGCCAGCCCCCTGGCGTTGTGGTGGTGCGAACGAGCGAGGGGCAAGAAGCGCTGTCCACCGAAGACGAGGTGTTGGCCAGCACCCTGCCTCAGTTCCAACCCGGTGAGCGCATCACCTACACGTTGCGGCCTTGATCCCCGCGGGGCAGCAGCAACGCTGTGCTCACCCCACCGCTGATCACACCCACCACCAAGGCCACCCCCAGCAGAAAGCCAGTGGGCAGTTCGGTGGTTTTGCCAAAACCGAGGTTCAGCCGGGCACGCTGATCGAGGTTCTGGGCGCCCAGGCAGAGGATCAGCAGCAGCAGAACGCCGCCCCCAAGGCTGGCAACCAGCAGGCGCAGGCGCAGCAGCATCAGCTCGGCTCCTCAACCCGGTGGAGCAGAGCGTAGAGCTCTCGCCGCGCCATGCCCGTTTCCTGCGCCAGCTGCCTGGCCGCATCGCTGCGGCTCAGGCCAGAGGCCACCAGGGCATTGAGGGCGTCTTGTAGTTCCGCTTCACTGCGGGGTGCTGCGGCGGCCTCTGGGGCTCCCCCCAGCACGATCGTGAATTCCCCTTGGGGCGCCTGCTGGCGGAAGTGTTCCAACGCCGCAGACACGGTGGGACCTACCTGTTGCTCATGCCGTTTGGTGAGCTCGCGCGTGACGGCGATGGGGCGATCGCCCAGGGTCGCCAGCAGGTCTTCGAGCAGCTGGAGCAGTCGATGCGGCGCCTCGAACAGCACCAGGGTGCGGGGCTCTGCCGCCAGCTCCTGTAGCCGGGCGCGGCGTTGCGTGCTTTTCGGCGGCAGAAATCCCTCGAAGCAAAAGCGCCCGGCCGGCAAGCCGCTGCTCACCAGGGCGGTCGTCACCGCACAGGGCCCCGGCACGCAGATCACCGTGCGCCCGGCGGAGCGTGCCGCGGCCACCAGGGCTTCGCCGGGGTCGGAGATGCCAGGCAGGCCGGCATCACTGATCACGGCAATCGCTTCTCCTGCCTCCAGGGCCTCGAGCAGTTCTGGGATGCGGCTGCTCTGGTTGTGCTCGTGGAAGCTCACCAGGCGCGGGGGGGCATCACCGCTGCGCAGGCCGAGGTTGTGCAGCAGCAGGCCGCTGTGGCGGGTGTCTTCGCAGGCGATGCGCTGAACGCCACTGAGCACCTGGCGGGCGCGCGGCGAGAGATCGCCCACATTGCCGATCGGTGTTCCCACCAGATAGAGCACCCCTGCAGCCGGTTCGGCGCCCTGCATCACAATGCCCCTTTGCCACCTCCATGATGCCCGCCACCGCCTGCATGCCTTCGGGAATCGATGAGCAGCAGCTGCTGGCGGAGCTGCGGCGCCTGAGCTGGGGTGCGGCCGACATTCTTTTGGCCTATGGCCGCGGCGAGCAGCCTCCCTACGGCTTCCCCAAGGCCTTGAGCGTGGATGAGGGTGGCGAAGGCCCGGTGAGCGCTGCCGATCTTGCGGTGAATCAGTGGCTGCTCGATGGTCTGGTGAAGGCCTTCCCCGATGCGGGGTGGACGCTGCTCAGTGAGGAGACCGCCAAGGAGCAGCTCACGGCTGGTGAACCCCTCGATGCCGAGTGGTTGTGGATCCTGGATCCCCTCGATGGCACCAAGGATTTCCTGCAGGGCACTGGTGAATACGCCGTGCATCTGGCCCTCGCCCACAACGGCGAGCCGGTGCTTGGTGTGGTGTTGCTGCCGGAGATGGAGCAGCTGTGGATCGGCCTGGTGCCTCAGCAGCGGGCTTGGTGCGAAAACCGCGCCGGCGAGCAGCGGCCCGCGAGCCTCAGCCCCCGCCGCGAACTCGGCGAGCTGGTTCTCGTGGCGAGCCGCAACCACCGCGATCAGCGGCTCGAGCAACTGCTGGAAGCCCTGGCCCTGGGCGACACCAAGGCGATCGGCAGCGTGGGCGGCAAGGTGGCCACCATCCTGCGCGGCGAAACTGATCTCTACATCTCCCTTTCGGGCAAGAGCGCCCCGAAGGATTGGGATATGGCGGCCCCTGAAGCGGTGCTGCGCGCCGCCGGTGGTGCCTTCACCCACGCCGACGGCCGCCCCCTCAGCTACGACGACGGGGACATCCGCCAGGCCGGTTGCCTGATCGCCAGCCACGGCGCCAGCCACAGCCAGCTGTGTGAGAAGGCGGCTGAGGCGATGGCCACGATCGATCCTGGTTTTGCTGTGTGAAGCCGGCGGGTTGAACCGCTGCCGCGGCTGTTCAGCAGGTCTGCAGTTTCACCCCTGCTGCAGTAGCGCAGCGTTGCAGCTCGCGATCGCGTGTGGCCAGCGGGGTACCCAGCCGCATCGCCAGCTCCAGATAGGCCGCGTCGTAGCTGGTGAGGCCGGTTTGCGCCGCGAGCTGCAGTCCGTCGTGCCACACCACAGCTGGATCAGCCTGATCGATCTGGAGGCCTAGTGCCTTAACCAGTTGCAGGGCTTCCACCCGCTCCGCTTGGCTGATGCGCTGGCGGCGCTCCGCCATCAGTAGCACGTTCGCTACCTCCCAGAGGAACAACGCTGGTACCCAGAGTCCACCTTCCTCAAGGCGCTTGAGGAGTTGCTCGCTCTCGGCTGTGGTTTCGTCTTCAAAGAACAGCGCGCAGATGGCCGAGCTGTCCACCACCAGTCGGGCGTTCACCGCTTGCGACCCTCATCACGCAGGGTCTGCAGGCTGAGACCGTTCAGCCGCTTGCCCCTGCGAAAAGCGCGCAACCTTGCTATGGCTTCGGCACGCTGCTGATCGGCGGGCGGTTCAACCGGAAGTAGCCGTGCCACAGCCCGTCCATGCCGCGTGATCACCACCTGCTCACCGGCTTCTACTTCCTCCAGCAGCCTGGAGAGATGGGTTTTGGCTTCAAAAGCGCCAACGCATTTCAAGGCTAATCAACCAGTTTCCAACCAGTTTATGTCTGTTGGCTTCAGGCGGCGCTTGCCATGAAAAAAAAGCCGGCCCCGCAAGGCCGGCTGGTAAGAGCGATTCAGGCTGGAATCGCAGGGCCTAATGGCCTCACTCCACCACGCTCACGGCTGCAGCTGCAGCTGCTGCTGGCTCTTCAGCCTGGGGCACGCCGCGCAGGGTGAGGTTGATGCGGCCGCGGTTGTCGATCTCGCGCACGCGCACGGTCACGTGATCGCCCACGCGCACCACGTCTTCCACCTTCTCCACCCGGGCTTCGCTGAGCTGGGAGATGTGGATCATCCCTTCCTTGCCGGGCAGGATTTCCACGAAGGCACCGATCGGGATCACGCGGGTCACCGCACCGCTGAACACCTCGCCTTCCGACACGCGGCGGGTGAGTCCTTCGATGATGCGCTGGGCTTCCTCTGCGGCAGCACCGTCGTGGCTGGCGATCGTGACGATGCCGCCATCTTCGATGTCGATCTTGGTGTTGGTGCGCTCGGTGATGCCCTTGATCGTGCGGCCGCCGGGACCGATCACGGTGCCGATCAGCTCGGGATCGATGCGGAAGCTGAGCAGACGCGGAGCGTGGGGGCTCAGCACCTCACGGGGCTTCTCGATCGCCTCGAGCATCTTCTCGAGGATGTGCAGACGGGCGGGACGGGCCTGATTGATCGCCTCGGCCACGGTTTTCACCTCGAGGCCGGTGATCTTCATGTCCATCTGCAGGGCGGTGATGCCCTTCTCGGTGCCAGCCACCTTGAAGTCCATGTCGCCGAGGAAGTCCTCGATGCCCTGGATGTCGGTGAGGATGCGCACCTCTTTGCCTTCCTTGATCAGGCCCATGGCGGCGCCGCTCACGGGGGCTTTCAGGGGCACGCCGGCATCCATCAGAGCCAGGGTGCTGCCGCACACCGAGCCCATCGAGGTGGAGCCGTTGGAGCTCAGGCACTCCGACACCACGCGCAGCACGTAGGGGAAGCTTTCCTTGCTGGGCAGCACGGGGATCAGAGCCCGCTCAGCCAGTGCACCGTGGCCGATCTCGCGGCGGCCGGGGCTGCGCATCGGCTTGGTTTCGCCGGTGGAGTAGGGCGGGAAGTTGTAGTGGTGCAGGTAGGTCTTCTCGTTGGACGGGTTGAGGTCGTCCATTTCCTGAGCGTCGCTCGGGGTGCCGAGGGTGGCGCAGGAGAGCACCTGGGTGAGGCCGCGCTGGAACAGGCCCGAGCCGTGCACGCGCTTGGGCAGCACGCCGGCGGCGGCGCTGATCGGGCGCACCTCATCGAGGTTGCGGCCATCCACGCGTTTGCCGTCTTTCACGATCTGGTCGCGCATCAGCTTCTTGGTGAGCGACTTGTAGCTGCTGCCCAGCGCTTTGCCGTTGCTGCTCACCACCACCTTGATGGCGTCGTCGTCTTTGAGAGCTTCGATCTTCTCGGCCGCCTGGGCCTTGATGGCATCCAGCTGCTCATCGCGCTCGGGCTTGGTGAGGCTGAACTGCTTGAGCACTTCACCGATGCCCTTGGAGCATTCCTTCTCCAGGAACTTGGGCAGGGTGTCGTCGGCTGCTTGCGGCTCGGGGATCACCTGCTCGATGCCGAGCTCCTTCAGCAAGGCCTGTTGGGCCTTGATCAGTTCGCACACCGCTTCGTAGCCGAAATCGATGGCCTCGATCACGTCTTGCTCGGGCAGCTGGTTGGCGCCTGCCTCCACCATGATCACGCCCTCAGGGGTGCCGGCCACCACCAGGTCGAGCTCGGAGCGCTCGATCTCGCGGTAGCTGGGGTTGAGCACGAAGTCGTCGCCCAGCAGGCCAACGCGCACGGCCGCCATCGGACCGTGAAAGGGGATCTTGGCCAGCAGGGTGGCCAGGGAGGCGCCGGTGACGGCGAGCACATCGGGCGGCACGCGCTCATCCAGCGACATGCAGGTGGCCACGATCTGCAGGTCGTCGCGCATCCAGCTGGGGAATAGCGGCCGCATCGGGCGGTCGATCAGGCGCGCGATCAGGGTGGCGCGCTCGGGCGGACGGCTTTCGCGGCGCATGAAGCTGCCGGGAATTCGACCGGCGGCGTACAGGCGCTCCTCGTAATCGCAGATCAGGGGCAGAAAATCGATGCCCTCACGACCGCCGGAGCGGGTGGCGGTGACCAGAACGGCTGTATCTCCGCATTCGACCATCACTGAACCGCCTGCCTGGGGAGCGAAGCGGCCGGTGGTCAGCCGGATCTCCCGACCATCGAAGGAGATCGACTGAGTGTGACCTTGCACGTGGGCTTATGTCTTGTTTGTTGTCAAGTGGGATTCTCGCATCCTGCGTGCGAAGGCCGTGACAACGCCCGCAATCTCTTTGGAAAGCGGGGGAGCGGTTGTTGTGGTGTTCAGTTGGCAGCACCCGAAGACTGCTTCAGCCACAAAAAAAGCGCCGTGTGGCGCTTTTGAACAGGTAAGTGGTGGGGCCGCAGCTCACCAGGACGACTTGACCACGCCCGGCAGCTCACCTTTGTGAGCGCGCTCACGCAGCTGGTTGCGGCACAGGCCGAAATCGCGGTACACACCACGGGGCTTGCCGGTGGCCCAGCAGCGGTTGCGCAGGCGCACCTTGGCGCTGTTGCGGGGCAGCCCCTGGATCTTGCGGTGGATCTCCAGGCGCTCCATCGGATCGGCAGCGGCTTCAAAAGCAGCCATCAGAGCGGCGCGCTTGGCAGCGAAGCGCTCAACCATCTTCTGGCGCTTGACGTCGCGCGCAATCATCGACTTCTTCGCCATGCGGCCTGGACTCAACGGGCAATGACAAACCAGAGTACCCCTCGGGGTGCCCTCAACGGCCGAGCAGCTGCTGCACCGCCGCCAGCTGGCTGGTGTCTTTCACGATCAGCACTAGGCTGAGGCCCACCAGAAACACAAAACCCGACTGCATGAAGGCCAGTTGGAACTTCTCGGGCAGGGGTTTGCCGCGCAGGCCCTCCAACATCAGGAACACGAACTGCCCGCCATCCAGCAGGGGCAGGGGCAGGGCGTTGAGCACGGCCAGGTTGATCGAGATCAGGGCTGTGTAGAGAAACAGGCTGCTGCCGCCCTGTTTGGCGAGTGAGGCGCCCATTTCCACGATCTTCACCGGGCCTGACACCTGGCTGGCGGTTTCGCCGAAGTGGGTGGCCAGGGTGATGAAGCCCTCCACCGTGCGTTGGGTGAGGCTGACGAAGTCGCGGTTGGCCTGGCGCACGATCTCACCGGGGCCCTGGGGCCGGCGGAAGGCTTCGGTGCCGCTGGGCTGCAGCTGGGCGCCGATGCGGCCAATCCCGCTGAGATCCGCCGGTGTGAGGGCGATGCTGATCGCTTTGCCGGCGCGTTCAGCCTGGAGCTGCAGGGTTTGATCCGGTGCTCCTTTCACCCGTTCCACCAGCTGAGCCACAGCGCTTTGGCCCCCGCCCAGATCCACACCATCGGCCGTGAGGATGCGATCACCGGGGCGCAGGCCTGCTGCCGCAGCGGCCTGCCCGGGCTGAACTCCAGCCACGAGCACCCCGGGTGTGGTGCTGAAGCCAGCCGGGATGCCCACCACCAGGCCCTGAGCCACCAACACGCTCCAGGCCAGCAGCAGGTTGGCCAACACACCCGCGGCGATCACGAGCGCCCGTTGGGGGATCGGGCGGTTGCGCAGCAGGTCGGGATCGTCGGCGGGGATGGTGCTTTCTTCGTCGTCATCGGGGAATGACACGAAGCCCCCAAGGGGGATGGCCCGCAGGGCGAACTGCACGCCACGCCGCTGGCGCTCGAGTAGCACCGGCCCGAAGCCAACAGAGAAGCCGCTGACGCGGATGCCCTGCCAGGTGGCGGCAAAGAAATGGCCGGCCTCGTGCACCACGATCAAGCCAGCCAGGATCGCCAGGGCCGTGAGAACCCCCATCCGCGCAGGTGCAAAGTGAGCTCCATTGTGGAGGGATGCCCTGGCCTGATGACGTACCGCTGCGATGCCCTGCTGGTGGGGGCCGGAATCATGGGCGCCACCCTGGCCCGCTTGCTGCGTCAGCTCGATCCGGCCCTTGAGGTGGTGGTGCTCGAGCGGCTGCCGGCGGTGGCGGCGGAGAGCAGTGCTGCTCTGAATAACGCCGGCACCGGCCATGCGGCCAACTGCGAGCTCAACTACACCCCTCAGGCCACCGATGGCTCCGTGCCGATCGCCAAGGCCCTGGCGATCAATGCCGCCTTTGAGCAGAGCTTGCAGTTCTGGGCTGCCCTGGTGGAGCGCGGCGAGCTGCAGGATCCGGCGGGGTTCATCCGGGCGGTTCCCCACCTGAGCTTTGTGTGGGGGGAGGCGAATGTGGCCTTCCTGCGCCGGCGCTGGGAGGCGCTGAACGCCACACCTCAGTTCGCCGGGATGCAGTGGAGCGGCGATAGCGCCCAGCTGCGCGAATGGATGCCGCTGGTGATGCAGGGGCGCAGGCTCGATCAGCCCCTGGCGGCTACCCGCGTGGCCCGCGGCACTGATGTGAATTTCGGCGCCCTCACGGCGGCGTTGCTACAGGGCGTGGATGTGCGGCTCGAGCATGAGGTGGTGGGCCTTGAGCGTGGCGGCCGCGGCTGGCTGGTGGAGGTACGGCGGCCCAGCGGCGCCACCGCTTCTTTTGAGGCGCCGTTTGTGTTTCTTGGCGCTGGTGGCGGTGCTCTGCCTCTGCTGCAGCGCTCAGGTATTCCCGAATCGCGCCAATACGGAGCCTTCCCCGTGAGCGGGCAATGGCTGGTGTGCCGCAATCCAGAGGTGATTGCCGGCCACAACGCCAAGGTGTACGGCAAGGCGGCCGTGGGGGCGCCGCCGATGTCGGTGCCGCACCTCGATACCCGTTGGATCGATGGCCAGCTGGCACTGTTGTTTGGTCCCTACGCCGGTTTCAGCACCCGCTTCCTCAAGCAGGGTTCCCTCTGGGATCTGGCGCGATCGCTGAAGCCCTTCAACCTGCTGTCCAGCCTGCAGGTGGGGGCCTCCAACGTGGATCTGGTGCGCTATCTGGTGACTCAGGTGGCCCAGAGCCAGGAGCAACGGCTCGAGAGCCTGCGTCAGTTCCTGCCCCAGGCCCGCGGCGAGGATTGGGAGCTGGCTGTGGCTGGCCAGCGGGTGCAGATCATCAAGCAGATCAACGGCCGCGGCAGCCTGCAGATGGGCACCGAGGTGGTGAGCAGTGCCGATGGATCTCTGGCGGCGCTCTTGGGGGCTTCACCCGGTGCTTCCACCGCGGTGCCAACGATGCTCGAGGTGCTGCAGCGCTGCTTGCCAGAGCGCTTCGCCAGCAGCGCCTGGCAAGAGCCATTGCATGCGCTGGTCCCCGGATGGGGGGTGGATCTTGGGCAGGATGCCGCTCAGCTCACGGCCCTGCGCGCGCGCGTCAACGCGGCGCTTGGTCTTGCCGCGGGCTGAGTGGCTTGTGGCTTCAGCCGCCTGAGCTGCTCAGGGGTGCCGCGGGGTACTGCCGTAGCGCCGCTCAGATCGCCGCCTGGATGCACTCAGAGCCGAAGTAGGGCACCAGGGCGGCCGGCAGTTTCACCGAACCATCCACCTGCTGCCCGTTCTCGAGCAGTGCCGCCATCGTGCGTCCCACGGCCAGGCCACTGCCGTTGAGGGTGTGCACCAGCTGCGTGCCCTTGCCGTCTTTGAGGCGGATGGCAGAGCGGCGGGCCTGGAAGTCGCCGCACACCGAGCAGCTGGAGATTTCGCGGTAGGCACCGGCACCCGGCAACCACACCTCCAAGTCGTAAGTGCGGGAGGCGGAGAAGCCCATATCGCCTGTGCAGAGCTCGATCTTGCGGTAGGGCAGCTCCAGCGCTTCGAGCACCGCTTCGGCATCGGCGGTGATCTGCTGGTGCGCCTCGGCCGACTTGTCCGGATGGCAGAACCAGTAGAGCTCCACCTTGTTGAACTGGTGGAGGCGGATGAGGCCGCGGGTGTCGCGCCCGTAGCTGCCGGCTTCGCGGCGGAAGCAGGGGGTGTAAGCCACGTATTTCAGCGGCAGCTGCTCGGCCGGGATCACCTCATCGCGGTGCAGGGAGGTGACGGGAACCTCGGCGGTGGGGGTGAGCCAGAGGTCGTCTTCGGCGCAGCGGAAGCTCTCTTCGGCGAACTTGGGCAGCTGGCCGGAGCCGGTGAGGCTGGCGCTGTTCACCAGGATCGGCGGCAGCACCTCGCGGTAGCCCTTGCCGCCATGCAGGTCGAGCATGAAGTTGATCAGGGCTCGCTCGAGCCGCGCGCCCTGGCCCAGCAGCGTCACGAAGCGGCTCTGGGCGATGCGCACCGAGCGCTCGGCTTCAAACAGCTCGAGGCGTTCGGCGATCTGCCAATGCTCTTCGAGCCAGTCCTCTTTCTCGCGCGGGGTGCCCCACCGCTTGATCTCGACGTTGTCGTCTTCGCTGCGGCCGTCCGGGGCGTCGGGCGACGGCAGGTTGGGGAGCGTGAGCAGCTGCTCGCGCAGCTTCGCCTCCAGCGCCTTCTCTTCTTCCTCCAGCACCGCCACCTGCTGCTTGATGCGGTTGCCTTCGTTGCGCAGCTCCTGAACCTCAGGGCTGTTGGGGGCGGCGCCGCCCTTGATCTTCAGGCCCACCTCCCTGCCGATGCGGTTGCCTTCGGCTTGCAGGTTGCTGCGCTGCTCCTCCAGGTCGCGCTCCTGGCGGGCCATCAGCTGCAGGCCCGTGAGGTCGAGCGTCATGCCGCGGCGCCCGAGCTGCTCTGTGATCAGCTCGGGGTTGTCGCGCAACAGGCGCTGATCCAGCACGGGCCCACGGGCAAAGGTGGGCCGAGCCTAGGGGCCGGGGTTCTGGGCGCCTGATCGGGCTGGTGCCTCAGAGCACCTGAACCACTTCGCTCACTTCGGGGATCGCTTCGCGCAGCTTGCGCTCAATGCCCATCTTCAAGGTCATGGTGCTGCTGGGGCAGGAGCCGCAGGCGCCCTGCAGGCGCACCTTCACGATCGGGCCGTCGATTTCCACCACTTCCACGTTGCCGCCGTCGGCCATCAGATAAGGACGCAGCTCATCGAGGGTGCGCTCCACGTTTTCGAGGGTGAGGGCGCGGGGATCGCTGGCATCAGGTGCAGCGGTTTCGGGTGCGGCGTTGGCGGTGTCGGCGCTCATGGCGTACTCGGGTGCTGAAGCGAGCTTAGGTAGGCCCCTCTGCGGCCTGGCCAGGCTCATTCGTGCAGCTGACCTGTGAGGTTCACCACCGCCACGCCAGCGGTGATTAGGGCGATTCCCACCAATTGCCCAAAGCTGGGGATCTGGCGGTAAGCGAGCACGCCCACCAGCACGATCGCCACGATGCCGATGCCGCTCCAGAGGGCGTAGGTGACGCCGAGGGGGATCGTTTGCACCACCTTGGCGAGCAGCAGCATCGCGCTTCCATAAGCCGCCAGCACCACGAGGGTGGGTATGGGCCGGCTCATGCCGGCAGAGAGCTTCAGGCAGGAGGTGCCCACCACTTCCGATGCAATCGCGAGGAGCAGTAGCAGCCAGGCAGGGGTGGTGGGCATGGGGGGATCGGCACCTCTCCCTAGGATCACCCCATCGAGATCCACCGCCCCGAGCCGGGACGAACCCGAGAACACCTCAGCGAATGACCGACGTTCCCGCCTCACGGATCCGCAATTTCTGCATCATTGCCCACATCGACCACGGCAAGTCGACCCTGGCCGATCGCTTGCTGCAGGAAACCGGCACGGTGGCTGCCCGCGATATGCAGGAGCAGTTCCTCGACAACATGGATCTCGAGCGTGAGCGAGGCATCACGATCAAACTCCAGGCCGCGCGGATGGAATACAAGGCGGCCGATGGCGAGACCTACATCCTCAACCTGATCGATACCCCCGGCCACGTCGACTTCTCCTATGAGGTGAGCCGCTCGCTCCAGGCTTGCGAAGGTGCGCTGCTGGTGGTGGATGCCAGCCAGGGCGTGGAAGCGCAAACGCTTGCGAACGTGTATCTCGCGATCGAAAACAACCTCGAGATCATCCCGGTTCTCAACAAGATTGATCTTCCCGGTGCCGATCCCGAGCGCATCAGCGAAGAGATCGAAGCGATCATCGGCCTCGATTGCTCCGGTGCGATTCCTTGCTCCGCCAAGAGCGGCTTGGGCGTCCCAGACATCCTCCAAGCCGTGGTGGATCGAGTGCCGCCGCCGCCCGATCGGGTGAACGAGCCGCTGCGGGCGCTGATCTTCGATTCCTATTACGACCCCTACCGGGGCGTGATCGTGTATTTCCGGGTGATCTCCGGCTCGCTCAGCACCAAAGACAAGGTGCTGTTGATGGCCAGCAAGAAAACCTACGAGCTCGATGAAGTGGGCGTGATGGCCCCCGATCAGCGCAAGGTGGACAGCCTTCAGGCCGGCGAAGTGGGCTATCTGGCGGCCTCCATTAAGGCCGTGGCGGATGCCCGCGTGGGCGACACGATCACGCTGGTGAATAACCCGGCGCCGGAGCCCCTGCCCGGCTACACCGAGGCCAAGCCGATGGTGTTCTGTGGCCTCTTCCCCACGGATGCCGACCAATACCCGGATCTGCGCGAAGCGCTCGACAAGCTTCAGCTCAGCGATGCGGCTTTGAAATACGAGCCGGAAACCAGCAGCGCCATGGGCTTTGGTTTCCGCTGCGGCTTCCTTGGCCTGCTGCACATGGAGATCGTGCAGGAGCGGCTTGAGCGGGAATACAACCTTGATCTGATCGTCACCGCGCCGTCGGTGATCTATCAGGTGAACATGCTGGATGGCGAGACGATGATGGTGGATAATCCCGCCACATTGCCCGATCCGCAGAAGCGTGAATCGATCGAAGAGCCCTATGTGAAGCTCGAGATCTACACCCCCAACACTTACAACGGCACATTGATGGAGCTGTGCCAGGAGCGGCGCGGTGAATTCATTGACATGAAGTACATCACCACTGATCGGGTGACGTTGCACTATGAGATGCCGCTGGCTGAGGTGGTGACCGACTTCTTCGATCAGATGAAGAGCCGCACCAAGGGCTATGCCTCGATGGAGTATTCCCTGATCGGCTACCGAAAGAACGATCTGGTGCGCCTGGATGTGTTGATCAATGCCGAGAAGGCTGATCCGCTCACCACGATCGTGCATCGCGACAAGGCTTACAACGTGGGCAAGGGGCTGGTGGAGAAGCTCAAGGAGCTGATCCCCCGCCAGCAGTTCAAGATCCCCATCCAGGCCGCCATCGGCAGCCGCGTGATCGCCTCTGAAAGCATCAGCGCCATGCGCAAAGACGTGCTGGCCAAGTGCTACGGCGGCGACATCTCCCGCAAGAAAAAGCTGCTGCAGAAGCAAGCCAAGGGCAAGAAGCGGATGAAGGCGATGGGCAAGGTGGATGTGCCCCAGGAGGCCTTCATGGCCGTGCTCAAGCTCAACCAGTGAGCCGGATTTCAAAGGCTGCTGCCGCGCTGCTCGGCGCCGGCCTGCTCCTGGGCACTCATAGCGTTTCTGCCGAGGAGCAGCCTCCAGCGGCTGCGGCCAGCACCCCGGCTGCCCCGGCTCCCGCTGGCCCCGTGAACCTGCCGCCAGCGCCGCTCGAGCCTCCCGGCGCCACCCAAACGCTGCGGCTCGCCAGTGGCGCTGAGCTCTGGACCATCCCTTACGCCGCCCTGCAGCAGTTCGTGGCCGATGGGACGTTCACTGACAGGCGCCTGCTGCAGCTGGCGGCCAACTCCGGCTGGCCTGACGATCAGCTCCGGGCCGCCCTCGCTAAGCCCTACGCCGTTGGGCTGGTGCCCCTCGCCAATTTCCTCTATTCGCCGGCCGGCGTGGCCTTCCTCCAGCAGCAAACTCAGGCCTACCGGCCGCTGCTGGCCCGTGGCCGCGACCTGCGGGTGGAAGGCTTGCGGGCCGCGATCCTGCGCAACGCCCAGGGCGGCACAATCTCAGCGATGGGAATTTTGAGAGAGCTGCCCACCACCTTTGTGGTGGAACTCGGCGGCCCTGCCACGCAGCGCTGCTCTTCACTGCCCTGCGAGAACCCGCAGCAGTGCACCTCAACGCTGAGCTGGTGGGCGTTTTTGCCGGCCTGTTTGCAGGCTGCTGCGATGAACCCTGGTTCTTCAGCCGCTACTGCGCCCTGATGCGATCACGGGCCAGGAGCGCACGTTCTTCTGCGCAGTAGTCGCGGAGGCCCAGCTGATGGGCTGTGCGGCTGAAGCCGGTGCGGGCCTCCCGGCGCAGGTTCTCGGTGCAGCGGCGGTAGAGCGCTTGGCGATTGATGGCGGCCTGCTCCCACCACCAGAAGCCTGAGCTGGCAATCGCCTCACACACCAATGTTCCCGCTGGCGATACCAACCATTGGGCGGCGCTGGTTCCTGCGGCCAGGGTGCTGCCGCCGCAGCTTCGGGGCTGCTGCAATGGTGCAAAGCTCCGGCTTGTGATCACCACCGTGGCGGGGTAGCTGGGATCACAGAAGAGATCGCTGCCATCAAGTGGATTGCGGATGAGGCCGTCGCTGGTGCCCTGGCGCTGGGCCAGGGCGCAGCTGCGGGCGATGCGATCTGATTCCGAGATCAGCTGCGCTGCCGCCAGATCAAGGGCCGCTTGCTCATCACCGCCTGCCCCCAGCCGTTGCAGTGCTTCCACCCCGCGCCATTGGCCGTAGGCCAGCGGTGGTGCCGCGAGCACGCCGATGAGGGACCAGGGCAGCCAGTTGCCTTCCAGCTTGCGAAACGCGATTAAAGAGGCGATTAAGCCGATAGGCCCTGCTGTGAATAGGCCTGCGGCCGCAGCTCCAAGCTGCTGGCGCCAGGCGGAGACTTCTTGGATCTCCAGCAGTTCGATGTCGCGGTCAAGCCCTTCGGCCATCGCAGCACTGCTGCTGATGGCTCCTTTGTAGCTGCGGGGGGAATGCTCAGCCCATGGTTTGCCGGAATGCTCCATGGTTCAGCGTGTTCACCCAGCCCGGGAGGGCGGCTTTGTCTTGCCCCTGTCGATCACTGGGGCTCTTGTTCTGCTGTTGAGCAGCCTGTCATTGCAGTCGTTAGTGCTGCACACCCGGCAGGTGCAGGCTGCTGAGCGCACGCGTCTTCAGGCAGAGGATCGTCTCGCCTCGGGGGCGCAGCGTCTAGCGGCTGACTTCCAGGGGCGCCTCGCCTGTCTCAAAGACGTGCCTTTAACGGATTGGCGTCTGCAGGCGCTGCGCGAGCCGTGTCCATCCGATTTGGATCCTGATGCCCTCCAACGGCTGTGGATCGATGGACAGCCGCTGCAGCTGGCGGGTTGGACGCCGCAGCCCGGTGGTGGTGCTCTGCAGCTGCAGCTTCTCGATGGCGGCATGGTCCGCCGCTACTGGCTGGGAACGGCGGGCGTGAAGGAGCTGGGCTGATGCAGTTGGTGGAAGTGATGGTGGCCGCTGCCGTGTTCACTGCGGCCTCCGGCAGCTCCTTGCAGCTGTTTGCCCAGGCGGCGGGCAGCTCGCAGCAAGCTGAGCTGCGCCAGCAACGGATCGAGAGGATCGAACTGGATCGCCTGCAGCTCCAGGCCCATTGGCGCCGGGTGTTGGAGGGAGTGGAGGTCTGTGCCATCGGCTCTGAGCAGCTGAGGGAGCTGGCGGCTTCCGTGCCGGCGCCACCGCAGGTGCAGCGTGAGCTGGTGCCTGGTGAACAGCCCGATGAGCTGTGGCTTCGTTGGCGGTTCGATGGCGAGGCGGCTGTGGTGCGTGAGCGCCTGGTGACCACGGCTGGGTTGGGAACCTCCTGCACTGTTCCTGTGCCGCTCACCGATAGCCAGGTGGAGGGCTTGCTGTGATGGTTCCTGTCAACACCCAGGAAGCCAAAGGGTTCTCGTTGGCTGAACTCCTGGTGGGGATCGCCATTGTTGGCCTGCTGGCTGTGTTGGGCTGGAGCGGGGGCAGCGAGACCCTGGCCCGCCAGCGGCTGGAAGCCGCCACACGCCGGCTGGATCAGGGCATCCAACGCGGCCGAGCCGAGGCTCAGAAGCTGGGGCGACCCTGTGGCTTGAGCCTGCGGCCGGAGGGATGGGCTCCGCCCGCTGCAAGCAGCCTGCCTCCGTGTCTCCAAACACTCGAGACCCTCAAGGAGCCCATTGCCGCTGGCGAGGTGAAGCTGGTTCATAACTTCCCGGCTGTCCTGCGCTTCAGCAGCAATGGCCTTGTGCTCGACGGCGGCACGGCTGTGCTCAGCGCCTCCGGCACATCGCTGCAACGCTGCTTGGTGATGGCTCTGCCGCTCGGGATCACGCGGCTGGGCCGATACCGGGGCGGTACCTGTGAACCCGATCCGTCGCTGTAGGGCTATGGGCGGCTTTTCGTTGGTGGAGCTGATGCTCTCGCTGAGCCTGGGCTTGGCGCTCAGCGGCGTGATGTTGCAGGGGCTGATGGCTGAGGGGCAGAACGGAGCGCGTTTCTCGCGTCTGCTGCGCGAACGGGCCGCTCAGAGGCGCACGCTTGAGCTGGTGAAACACGATCTGGCTCAGGCCACGGCTGTGAGCGAAACGCCTGAGCTGGAGCAGCACGGGTGCAGCCTGGCGGGCCGAATCCCCGTGTTGCATCTGCGCACGGCTGCTGGGCCGATCACCTATTCGGTGGGTGCGGCCCCAAGCGCGATCTGGCGAGGCCGAGTGCTGATGCGCTGCGGGCCTGCGTTTGGTTTGGATGGCCTGATCAGTGGTGGGTCTCAGACGCTCAATCGGGTGGTGATCGATGGCTTGGCTGCAAAGCCCCAGGTGTGGAGCGGATGTCGAACCCACTTCCCTTCTATGGGCGCAATTGCCGCTGTTGAGGTAGCAAAGTCGTTTACTCAGCCGTTTTCGGTTTGCCTGGATTCCCAATCGGGTGTGTTGGCGCTACGGATTGAGCAACAGCTTGGAAGCGTTCAGGGTGACTCAGTGCAGCGGATTTCTCTGGAGCAGGTGATGGGTTTGCGCGGATGAGCGGAGTCAACGTAGATCGAAGCGACCGTCGCGAAAGATCAGCACTTCCACATTGCTCGCGGTGATGCGGTGAGAAGCTCCAGCCTCGTTGTAGGTGAGGCTGCAGTTGCTGCGTGTGCAGGCACTCAGGCCCGCAAAATTAGTTCTCACTCCGTCGAGAAAAACAACATCGAGATTGCTTCCGCCAACAATGGAATCTTGGCCGAGGCCTGGTAGATAGCGGTTCTCGCCTGCACCCCCTGTCAGCGTATCGTTTCCGTCCATGCCAATCAGAATATCGTCGCCATCATTGCCATTGAGTTGATCGTTGCCTTTGCCTCCTACCAATCGATCGTTGCCTGCGAGACCGCTCAGTGTGGCTCCTGGATTGACTGTGCTGCTTGGTAGGTCTCCTGCTTCAAGCACATCGTTTGAACTTGATCCTTCGATACTGTCTCCACCGCCATAGCCGCAGATCAACACATCCTGATCAGCGGGAACGGCGCCTTGGGGGACTTCGAGTGTGTTGGCGTTGCTGTCACCACCACTGAGTTTGTAGAATCCTTCAATGCTCAGATTGGTGTCGCTGCATAGGCTGTTGGAGTTGGGGTAGGAATAGACGGGGCTGATGCGGGAGTATGTGCTTGTTGATGCTTGAAATTTCTGAGTGCCGATCCCCTGGATGCAGAGGGTGAAGTTGAGGGATTTGCTCGTGCTGGCGCCGTTGCTGGTGCTCAATGTGCAAGTGGCGCTAAGGCCATCAACGATGCGGTCAGCGCTCCCCAGGATCTGATTGCTGCCAGTGATCACGTCGGTATAGTCACCTTCCTCGTTGATCCCTGGGCCGCAGCGAAACAAGCTTTGGCTGCCATTCCAGATCTGGCGACTGATGTCGTCGGAGTTATTCCGAACAAAGTAGATGGCTGGTGGCAGGTCTCGGCGAATTTCTAGCGCGAACCGAAATTCCTCGTTTGTAATGCCGGGTGTGCACTGGTTGAGGTTGACACTGCCAGAATTGGTTAAAACTCTCTCGCTGAGTGCTACTTCTGATTCGATGAAGTGGCTGCTGCGCGTCCAGTCGTTTCGGAGGCGCTCTGTGGATTCCAGGCTGGCATTAGAGCGCAGGTGCACAATCATGGCGTCGGCTGCGATGATGCAGAGCATTCCTCCAAGGGATGCTGCTAAGAGCACCTCAATGAGCGAGAAGCCTCCCCGCGGGCTGCGCCGTTGTGTTAGTAGCTTGTGGTGTAAATGCATGCACTCGCGCGCAGTTTTCCGCTGCGAATCAGTCCAAGTGGTTTGAGAAGTCGGATGCAGCGGCCGAGGTTGCTGCCTGTCATTGTGATTCGGAGTTCGGCGTCAGTTGTGGTGGTGCCACGGGGTGTGAACACCCATGTTGTTGGGCTGTTGGCTGCCAGATTTAAGGCGATTGAGCTGCTATTGCGTATATCGTTCCGAAGGTTGAGATTGGCTATCTGGCTTGGATTATTATCGCAGATTCCATTAAAGTCCGCTGTAGCTGTGGTGATTGCAATTCTGCAGGAGCTTGATTGTTGAATGGCTTTTCTGCGCTGATCGTCCAGCCAGGCTACTAGCTGTTTGCTTGCGCTGTTCAGGCGTTCATCTTCCCAGTTGCGAGTGAAGTTTGGGATGGCAACCCCTGCCAAAATGCCCACGATCGCCACGATTACCATCAGCTCAATTAGTGAGAACCCCTCTGCTGCCCTGGAGGTGTTAATCATGGACACCAGCCTTGAGCATGCGGAACGATAGTGGTGCTGACGGAAAGGGGTATAGCCGCGGCGGTGAAGGTTGCGTTCAGTTGATTGCCTGAGGGTGTGTAGGTCACTTTCACCTCCACCGGAGGCACGCTGTTCACGATGAAGCTGCTGGGTTTTTCTGATGCCGGTAGAGCATTCAGGAGGCCTTGGCCCAGGTTATTGGTGCTGCACAATGGCTTCAGAGTGGCTAGATCGAAGGCAAGGGACTTGGTGAGTTCCGTATTGGCGCAACCCTGAGTGCAGAGATAACGGAAGGCTTCTTCTCTGAGGGTTTCCATATGGGAAGCGATATCTGCATCAACCAATCCACGCTGCTTGGAACGGCCCATGCCAAGGATCGAAGAGCCTGTCATTTGCAGGCTACTGAGGACAACCAGAATCAAAATGAACGAGGCCACCATCACCTCGGGCAGGCTGAAGGCTGTCTGGATTGGCTGCGAGCGTGGAATCGACCTCATGGCTGCCTCTCTGGTGTCATGTGTGTCTCTATTGTTTTGTCCAGCTGCTCCAATGGGAGATTCCCAGAGCTACATAGTCGCGAATACCAAGTGCATATTGTGGGCCAAACGAGTTGAAAAGCTGTGTGCCGATATCAGCCGGAACCACAAGTTGGGCGACGTTGGATGATGAGCCATTCCATACTTTTGCCCATACAGCACCGTTGATATCTCCACCTGTGCATTCGCCGGTACCGTCGCATTCTGCTGTTTCTTTTGAGCCACCATTGATTCCCATATTGCCATCAGGAAAAAATGCCCAAAGAGCATTGGTGGTGGATGCTCCGGCTAGTCGGACCAGTTGATCGGGATAAGCGTTCGTTGGATCGATTGGTCGACCAAATAATCCAAGGGAGCTGGCGGGTGCATTGGGGGGGATGTGCCGGATGGCAGCTCCTCCGGTCAGGGTCACTTGCGGACCACGGACATAAATTCGAACGTCTCCTCCAGTGGTATCCACTGTGAGGATTTTATTCTTACTGTTGAGATCGATCGAGTTCACGATGCAGTGGGTGATCGGTGTACCCGCACCGCGGCTTTCTACCCGGCATGCACCTGTATTGGTCCCCGCTGTGAGTGTGGTGCTGGTTGTGATATCTAGGGGTGTGCCAAAACTTAGGCTTGCTGGCGGCTCTGGGACTGGTGGTAGATCAATGGGGCCGAGAAAAATCTGCCCTGCAACGGATCCATTGTTTTTCATCTGGATATAGCTTTCTTGCTGTGCTCGCGTCAGGCTTTCGTAGTCTGTGCCGCTGTAGCACTGCAGGCAAAGGACGTTGCCTGATAGCTTCCCAAAGACATCATTGTTTCCGAGAACGATGCTCTGGCCGAGGAGCCCTGGGAAGCCGCTGGTGACTGTGGGTTCTCCGAATGAGGTGGTGCAGCTTTTCGGCTTGATCTCAAGGGTTTGATCCACGATGGCCGTTGCAGCAACGCTGTTGCTCCCGCGTAACCGTTCCCCGCGCATCCTGATCATCGCTTTGCCGCCATAGAAGGGGCTGCCCTGGAAGTCGTAATCCACCAAGGTGTAACGACCGTCGCTTCCAACCGTCCCTGTGGTGCTGGGTGATCCGATCTGTGAATTTGTGCAGATCGAGGAGGTGTAGGACTGATTGCCCCAGTCGCCCAGGTCTTTGATCAGTAGATATGAGTAATCCGAATTCAGGCTTTCGATTAAGCGGGCCAGTCCCGCCTCGGCGATTTCTCGCGCTTGGCGGGACTGGCTTTGGCGGATGGATCCATTGAGTCCAAGCCACGAGCGGGCGGCTAACGCCATCAACCCCGTGCTGATAATCAGGGAGATGATCAGGACAAGAGGGAGTATGAATCCCTCTTTGTCGAAAAATCGTCGTGAGTTAACGGCGTAGCTCTTCGGGATATTACGAAGAAGCGTCAACATCTTTTGTGCAGGCGGTGATGACTCCTGTTGGCCCATTGATCGAGCAATCGCTTATCCCCAGGTTCGCATTGGCGCCTGAGCCGGTGGCGTCTACCGTGAATGTGTCACCATCTCCTGTGCATGTATATGTCCAATCGTTTTCGAGGCCATCTGTCCCTGTGATGCCAACGTCGGGGCAGGTGACTCCGGTGAAGGTTCCTGTTTCGACCCAGATGCTTTGAGCTTGTTTAAGTGCTGCTGAGGCTTTTCCTAGGGGCTCTGTGACTTTTGCTTTGGCACTTTGGCTTAGGAAGTTTGGTAGCGCTACGGCACTTAAGATGCCAACAATCACGATCACAATCATCAGCTCCACCAGTGTGAAGCCTTTCTGGAGAAGGTTCTTCTTCCCGCTTGGTGATTGGCCCAGCTGGCGCATCAGCGCCGTGCGCATCTGAGGGTGGAGGGTGGAAGTGGTCATGGATTGGTTGCACAGGGGCATGTCTTCAACGTATTCAGCGCAGATCTGCTGCACCAGAAGTGTTGGTCGTTGATTGTCTGAGAGTTTTCTGAGAGCGGCTTGGTGGTGCTGGCTGCTTCTCCTGCCTACGGTTGTGGAAGCTGACGCCTGTGGGTGCCTGCCGCTCGTCCGGCCGCTTCGATCCGTCGCCACCTGCAGGCCACGAGCTTGTTGGCTGTGCTGGCGGGGTACGTGCTGTTGCTGCTCGTGAACCGGCAGCTGTCAGCGCGTCTGCGTCATGAGCGTCATGACGCACAAGTGCAGGAGACCACGCGCTTGTTGCAGCAGTTGCTGCCCCAGCAGACCGACACCACCAGTGAGCTCCAGCGCCACTTGGCGGACCTGGCTAGTCCTTCCCTGTTGGTGTGGATGGTGTGGCTCGAGCCTGATCATCCGGCCAGTGGTCCGGTCATCCTTCCCAGTGGGGCTGCCTTCCAGTCACTCCATGCTGGTCATGGGCTGGTTCGTGCTGCTGATGCGGCCCTGTCGCAAGACGGCATGCCGCGCGAGTTTCGTTTCAACGGGCGCACGTATTTCACCTGCGCGATGCCGGTGCAACTGGCTGGGCGCTCCTATCACCTGCGTTTCCTCCAGGACTTCACCCTGGAAACCGAGCAGGAGCAACTGATTAGCCTGCTGTTGGTGGCGGTGGCGGGCGCTTCTGCGTTGTTCACCTCTGCGTTGTTGCGCCTTGTGATTCATCGGGGCTTGCTGCCACTGGATGTGTTCAGCGCCACGCTCGCGAGCATCAGCACCCGCTCTCTCAGCACCGAACGGCTTTCACTCAAAGGCCAACCTGCAGAGCTGCACCCGATTGCTAACGCCTTCAACGACCTCTTGGACCGTCTGGCAGAAGCCTGGGAGCACCAGCGCACCTTCGTGAATGGCGTGTCGCATGAGCTGCGCACACCGATCACTCTGATCAGTGGCTACAGCCGCCGGTTGCTGCGCCGCGCCGAGGGCTTGAACGCAGAGCAGCGCGAGCAGTTGGAGTTGGTGGCCTCTGAGGCCGAATCGATGGGGCGGCTTGTGAACGATCTGCTCGAGATCGCCCGGGATGATGCCGGCCGCTTGCAGCTGGAGAGTCGCCAGTTGGATCCCGCCACACTGCTGGAAGACCTGCATCGCCGCCTACAAGACACCACCAACGGTCGCCTGTTCCTGCAGCCGCTCCCTAGCAGCTACGCCGATGTGTGCGCCGATCCCGAACGGCTTAGCCAGTGCTTAACCAACTTGGTGGAGAACGCCCTGAAATACAGCCCCGCTGCTCAGCCCATTGAGTTGGCTCTCAGTAGTGAGACGGATCAAGTGGTGCTCCACGTGCTCGACCACGGTGCTGGTGTGCCTGCAGCGGAGCGGGAGCAGATTTTTGGCCGCTTTGTGCGGGGCAGCGGTAGTGCTGACACAAGCGGCCATGGCATCGGCTTGGCTGTGGTGAAAACCCTGATGGAGCGCATGGGTGGTTCGGTGTCGGTGGGAGATACCCCAGGCGGTGGCGCCGATTTCCAGTTGCGCTTGCCGGCGGTGTTGAGCACTCCGGTGGAGGAGCGCTCCAGCCGTAGCGCCAGCCTGCGGCGCTGGTTTAGTCCTGGTTGAGCCAGTGCTCGAGTTGTGCCAGCGCTTCGGTTTTCAACAGCGTGGCTGCCGCGCCCGCGGCCTGAGCCGTGGCTTGCACCTGCGGGTCACACAAGGCCGTCACCACCACCACAAGCCCGTTGAACTGGCGTGCCCGCAGCTCCAGCAGTGTGGCTTCGCCGTTCAGGCCCGGCATCATCCAATCGAGCAACACCAGCTGCACCGCGTTCAGCTGCGCGGCGCTGAGCAACTCGCTGCCGTCGCGGCAGCGCAGCACGGTGGCCCCAAGATCCTCCAGCTCCGCCGCCAGCAGCTCACGGATGCGGGCGTCATCGTCCACCACGGCCACGAGCGGGGCGCTCATTCGGCCGGCTCCTTGATCGCCCCGGCCTTGAGCAGAAAGCCCACACCACGCACGGTTTGGATCAAGGTGGGCTGGCCGGGGGGTTCGAGCTTGCGGCGCAGATAGCGCACATACACATCGAGCACGTTGGCGTCGCCCACGAAGCTTTCGCCCCACACGCGCTCCAGCAGGCTCTGGCGGCTCTGCACTCGCCCGGGATCTGCCAGCAGGCAGTGGAGCAGCTGGAACTCGGTGCGGCTGAGCTGCACGGGCACACCGCCGCGGCTCACCTCATGGCTGGCCAGATCCAGCTGCAGATCCTCCAGCTGCAGCACCTCGCTTGATCCTTGTCCGGTAAAAGCCGCTGGGCTCCGCCGGGCCAGGGCCCGCAGCCGCGCCAGTAGCTCCTCGATCGAAAACGGCTTCACCAGGTAGTCGTCAGCGCCGGAATCGAGGGCCTGCACTCGATCGGCCACCGCATCTCGGCCGGTGAGCATCAGCACCGGTAGCTGCAGGCCGGTGGAGCGCAAGCGCTGACACACCTCCACGCCGCTCAGGTCCGGCAGCATCCAATCGAGGATCACCAGGTCGGGCGGCTGCTGGCGGATCTCGGTGAGGGCGCCGATGCCATCTCCGAAGCTGCGCACCGCATACCCCTCCTCCTGCAGCTCGAGTTCCAGGAACTGGCGCAGTCGAGCGTCGTCATCAGCCAGAAGAACGCTGGTGGCCTGGCCGCCCGCGCTGACGGATGCCATGGTGTGCCGCAATGGCTCCCCCTGTCTTACCCGAATCTGCGGCATCACGCCTGCTGCGCTGGCACCCCCGCAACCTGGCGGCACGCATGGCCCGCTGGGGGGTGGTGATCGTGCTCGTGTATTTGATGATTGCCTTGCTCACGCCGCTGTTCACCCACCTGGGTGTGCTGCCGGATGTGAACGCTGGCCTCGATAACCCCATCTATGCGCCGCCCTCCTGGCAGCACTGGTGCGGTACCGACCGCCTGGGCCGCGATGTGTGCAGCCGCACCCTTGCCGGCAGTGGTGTGGCCCTGCAGGTGGTGGCGATTGCCTTGGTGTCAGCCCTGGTGATCGGCGTGCCGCTGGGCATGGTGAGCGGGTACCTCGGCGGCTGGCTCGATCGCGGCCTCGTGCTGCTGATGGACACGCTCTACACGCTGCCAGTGTTGCTGCTTTCGGTGGTGCTTGCCTTCCTGCTGGGCAAGGGCTTACCGAATGCCGCTGCGGCGTTGTGTGTTGTTTATGTGCCCCAATACTTCCGCGTGGTGCGCAACCAAACGGCCCAGGTGAAAGCCGAACTGTTCGTGGAGGCGGCTCGCTCGCTCGGGGCTGGGCCGATCTGGATCCTGCGCCGCTATCTGTTCCGCAACGTGATCACCTCTGTTCCAGTGCTGCTCACCCTCAACGCCGCCGATGCGGTGCTCGTGCTCGGCGGCTTGGGTTTCTTGGGGCTTGGCCTGCCGGAAACCGTGCCCGAATGGGGCAGCGATCTGCAGCAGGCGCTCAGCGCCCTGCCCACAGGCATCTGGTGGACAGCGCTCTATCCCGGCGTGGCGATGTTTGTGCTGGTGCTGGGGCTCTCGTTTCTGGGTGAAGGGCTCGAAAGCTGGCTCAGCGGCAGCGGTGCCAATGGGCGTTCGCAGAGCTAAGGGTTAGGTGCTGATCCGCTCAAGGGCTTCGGCTCCGCCTTTAACGGCATGGGTGCTCAGCCGCTGATCAAGTGTTGCCAACAGGCCCCCTTGGTGCACTGCCAAGGCCAGGAGATAGGTGTCGGTGATCTGCGCTGAATCCAGAAGGACTTGAGTGTTCACGTGTGCCTGTGAGAGCAGGCTTGGGCTGACATCCCAGAACTGGTGTTGTGGGTGAGCCACCAGTGCCTGAAGGATCTCGCTCACCACGCCTGGTGAACCAGGGGAATTGGGGTAACGAGGATGGCCAAGAATCCGCAGAACGCCGTTCTGGGTGATCGCACAACTGGCCCAGGTAGTTGTGCCTCGGGCCACAAACCAGTGGTGACACAGCTCGTGATGGACGTGAAGCGGATCCATCAAGGCGATCAGCACGTTCACGTCAAGCAACGCCACCTTCTGCATTTTCAGTCGTCTCTGAGGCTGTTCACCAGCTCCAGGTCCACTGCCGCACCCTGGGGCTGAACGGGAAGGAGTGGGAGTCCGTTGCGCTCTGCGGCTATTCGTTGACTGTTGGCTTTCTGAGCTGAGCCCAGTGCCTCCCTTGCGAGGGCGCTGATCACACTGCCGATCGGTTGCTTGCGCTGTCTGGCGAGCACCCTGGCTGCGGCTAGGACGTCGTCGTCAAGGGTGAGGGTCGTGCGCATCTGATGCTTGGCATCAAGCATCAACACCATAGGGGCGGTTTAGTAGCGCAGCTTCAGGGTGCGGGGCAGCTGTTCAGCAATCTCGCCCTCCTCCGTGAGCGGCGGGTAAGACCGCCCTTGCCGCCGGCACCAGTCGGCCACCTGTGGGTAGGCCCACTCGAACAGCAGCTTGCGGTAGGCCTCTTCCCCGCCGGGAACGCCTTCTCCCTTGCTGGGAATCAGCCCTGCCCGTTCCCGTTGCCGCAGCGCTTCAAACAGCAAGGTGGCGGCGGCCACGCTCACGTTGAGGCTCTGCACCATGCCGGTCATCGGGATAAATAGCGGTTGATCCACCATCGCCAGCGCTTCATCGCTCATGCCCCACTTCTCGGCGCCCATGAGGAAGCAGCTGGGTCCGGTGAAGTCGCAGTCGCGGTAGTCGCGGGCATCCACGCTCAGGTGGGTGCCGTAGATGCGGAACCCCTTGGCCTTGAGGCCGCTCAGGCACTCTTCGATGCTCGGGTGCGGATGCAGCGGCACCCATTTCTGGCTGCCCTTGGCGGTTTTGTTGAAGGTGCGCGGCCGCCCAGGCAGGCTCACCACATGGGCCTCGAGCACCCCCACCGCATCGCAGGTGCGCAGGATCGCCGAGAGGTTGTGGGGTTTGTCCACCGCCTCCAGCACCACCGTGAGATCGCCCATGCGGCGGTTGAGCACGGCCTTGAGGCGCTCAAAGCGGCGGGGCAGCAGGGGCATCGTTCAGTGCGGGCCTGTGGTCCATCGTCCCGGATCGCCGGATCCGCAGCTTGGCCCCGATAGCGTTTGGGCGTGGACCCAAGCTTCGACGAGCGCGTTCGCCAGGTGGTGGCCCAGATCCCAGCGGGCCAGCTCGCCACCTATGGCCAGATCGCTGAGCTGATCGGTGCCTATGGCTGTGCCCGCCAGGTGGGCTGGGCGCTCCGGCGGCTGGTTTTGCCCTCCGAGGTGCCCTGGCATCGGGTGGTGAATGCCCAAGGGCAAATCAGCATGAGCCTCAGCCGCGAAGGCTCCGATTGGATTCAGCGGGAGCTTCTCCTGGCGGAGGGGATCCCGGTGGATGAGGCTGGCCGGCTGCCGCTCGCCCGCTATCGCTGGCTCCCTCTGGGCGCTAGTTGTGGAGCAACGATGAATCGGCTGCCCTGTTGAGCGATTCCCCCGCTGCATCTTCTGGGGCTGAACCCAAGGGGCTCGCCCCGAGGCGCGTGGCCTGGCAGGTGCTTCAGGCGGTAGCGGCCGGGGCCTATGCCGATGGCGCGCTGGAGCGGGAGCTGGGGCGTACGCCGCTGACGCCGGCTGATCGCGGTCTGGCCACCGAGCTGGCCTATGGCGCCATCCGCCAGCGCCGTCTGCTGGACGCCTGGCTGGATCAGTTGGGCAAGGTGCCAGCAGAGCGCCAGCCCCCCAAGCTGCGCTGGCTGCTCCATATCGGCCTCTATCAACTGCTGGCTAGCGATCGGGTGCCGCCCTCCGCGGCCGTGAGCACCACCGTGGAGCTGGCCAAGCGCGGCGGGCTGGCGCGGCTGGCCCCGGTGGCGAATGGCCTGTTGCGCGCCTTTCTGCGTCGGCGCGAAGCCGGGGATCGTCTGCCGCTCACGCCAGCCCAATCAGCCGATCTGGCGGTGTCGCTGGGGGTACGCCACTCGCTGCCGGATTGGCTCAGCCGCGAGCTGCTGCAGTGGTTGCCGCCTGAGCGCGCTGAGGCGTTTGGCCGTGCCTGCAACAGCACGCCCAGCCTGGATCTGCGGGTGAACCGCTTGCACAGCAGTCATGCTGCTGTGCAAGCAGCTCTGGCTGATGCCGGAGTGGAGGCCATCGCGATCGAAGGCCTGCCATCCGGGCTCACGCTGAAAGGCCGCACGGGTGATTTGAGCCGCTTACCAGGCTTTGCCGAGGGGCATTGGTGTGTGCAGGATCGCGCTGCTCAGCGCATTGCTCCCCTCCTCGATCCGCAGCCGGGCGAGCGCATCCTCGATGCCTGCGCGGCTCCTGGTGGCAAGAGCACCCACCTGGCGGAGTTGATGGGTGATCAGGGCCTGGTGCTGGCTCTCGATCGTGGTGAGGCCCGCTTGCGGCGGGTGAGCCGCAACGCTGAACGGCTCGGGCTGCAGAGCATTGCGGTGCAGCACGGTGACGCCACGGCGCTGGCGCAGAAGCAGCCCGAGCTACTGGCCAGCTTTGATCGCATCTTGGTGGATGCGCCCTGCTCGGGGCTCGGCACCCTGGCTCGCCACGCCGATGCCCGTTGGCGCATTGATCCCGCAGCCATTGATGAGCTGGTGGCTCTGCAACGCCAGCTGCTCGATGGGTTGCTGCCGCTGCTTAAGCCGCAGGGGCATCTGGTGTACGCCACCTGCACCGTGCACCCGCGTGAAAACAACCAGTTGATCGAGGCCGTTCTGGCTGATCATCCGGAGTTACAGCTCCGGCAGAGCTGGCAGCTCTGGCCTGGTGAAGTGGCCGGGGCCGGGGATGGCTTTTACGCCGCGTTGCTGGAGCGGCAGGGTTAAGCCTGAGCCTCAGGGCAGTGGCGGCGGTGCCGCAGGCGGTGCGGGTGGGGTCAGCGGCGGTGGCGGAGAGGGCGGAGCCGCCGCGGGCGCGGGTGCCGCCGCCGGTGCTGCAGGGCTGGGCCCTGCGGGTGTGCCTTCGGGAATCACCGGTTCGGCGGGGCCATCAGGGTTGGGGCCTGGGGCCAGCGGTTCAGCGGTGGTGGCCTCAGGCGCTGCGGCTTCCGGCTTGGGCTTCGGTTTGAGGGCTTTGAGCGGGTCGAATTTGCCGGCCAGTTGGGGTTTGGGCGGGAAGGGGCGCACCGGCAGATCCTTGAGGATTGGGCCCATGTAGTCGGCCCAGGCCACCACGGCTACGGCGCTGGTGCTCTTGGTTTCCTTGTTGTTGTCGTAGCCGAGCCATAGGCCGGTGACCAGTTGGGGCACACCGCCGATGAACCAGAGGTCTCGGCCGCCCTCGGAGGTGCCGGTTTTGCCGGCGGCGGGGCGATTCGGTGGCACGGCGCCGTAGCCGGTGCCGCCCTTCACCACCTGCTGCAGCATCCAGAGCATCGCGTCGGCGATGTCGCTCGGTACAGCGCGGCGGCCTCGATCGCCATCCACACGGCGGCTCCAGAGCAGTTCACCGTTAGGCCCGAGGATTTCTTCAAATGGTGTGGGCGTGACGTACACACCGCGGTTGAAGATTGCGGCATAGGCGGCGGTCATATCGAGCACGGTCTGCTCGGTGGCGCCCACGGCCAGCGGATAAAAACGCCCGAGCTCACGAGTGATGCCGAGGCTCTTGGCCGTGGCGATCACCTTGTCGAAGCCAACCTGTTTGAGCAGGCTGACGGAAATGGTGTTCAGCGATTGCTGCAGCGCTACCCACAGCGGCACCACGCCTCGGTATTTGTTGCCGAAGTTGCGGGGGCAGTAGCCGCCGAAGCACTGCGGTTTGTCGGTCACCTTGTCTTCGGGCTTCATGCCCTCTTTGAGGGCGGCCAGGTACACGAACAACTTGAAGGTGGAGCCTGGTGAGCGCAGCGCCTGGGCGGCTCGGTTGAACTGGCTCTTGTCAAAATCCTTGCCCCCCACCATCGTGCGCACCAGGCCTGTGCCCGGCTCCATCGACACCACCGCCCCTTCCATGGCGCCGGGGGCGTGCTTGTTGATCGTGGCCTGAGCTCGCTCCTGCCAGGCCAGGTTGAGGCTGCTGCGAATCGTGAGGCCGCCCACCTCGAGATCTTCGGGGCTGAGCACTTTGGGCAGCTCCTGGGCCACCCAGCTGGTGAAATACGGCGCCCGGCTGGTCCAGTACTTGGGTTCAGCGGGTTTGAGCAGCAGCGGTGCCGCATTGGCACTCTGCAGCTGGAGATCATCAATGAAGCCGGCTTCGCGCATGCGCCGCAGCACCGTGGCCCGCCGTTCCAGCGCCAGATCGGGATTCACCAGCGGCGAATACACCGAGGGGGCCGGCGGTAGCCCGGCGATCAGTGCCGCTTCGGGCAGGGTGAGTTCCGCTGGCGTTTTGGAGAAATAAATCCACGCGGCATCGGAAACGCCATAGGCACTCGAGCCCAGATAGACGAAGTTCAGGTATTGCTCAAGGATCTGCTGCTTGCTGAGCTGGCGCTCCAGCTTTCCGGCCAGCAACGCTTCCTTGAGCTTGCGGATGATTGTGCGGTCCTGGCTGAGGAACACCGTGCGCGCAAGTTGTTGCGTGATCGTGCTGGCGCCTTCTTCTACCGCGCCGCGGCGCACGTTGCGCAGCAGCGCTCGGCTGATGCCCACTGGATCGATGCCGTCGTGCTCGTAGAAGCGGCGATCTTCCGCGGCAATGAAGGCCCGCTGCACCAGCAGTGGCATCTGGCCGCTGATCAGCTTCTCGCGCGTGGCCGGGCCCAGCTTCTGGATCACCTGCCCATCGGCTGAAAGCACGGTGACCGTGCCAGGGCGGTTGTAGCTGCTCACCCGCTGCACGTTGGGCAGCAGCGCATCCACGCCCTGCACCACCAGGTTCTGGCCTAGGGCAACGGCCACACCGGCGCCAGCGCCAATCAGGCCGGCACGCAGCAGCGGGCGGCGGCGCCTGGCCGTCACATCACCACCAGATCGCTATGGCCAATGGCCAGAGCGGTGACCAACATCCCCAGCACCAGGAACGGCTGTGCGCTGGCCTGGTACTTCACGTCAAAGGCCACTGGATCGCGCAGCAGCCAGATGTCCTGGAAGGTGATCTGCGGAATGATCAGCAGCACCAACAGCACGGCAGCGAAATGCTGCCCAATGGCAATCAGCACGGCCACCATCGCCAGCTGAAACACATCGATCATCCCGGCGCTAATCCAGCTGGCTTTCTCGATGCCGAAGGCCACGGGAAGCGATTGCAGGCCCAGCGCCCGATCACCTTCGACGCTTTTGAAGTCGTTCACCACCGCGATGCCAAGCCCAGCTAGGGAGTAGGCGAGGGTGAGCAGGGCCGTGGTCCAGGTGAGTTGGCCGAAGAGGGCCTGGCCGGCCCACCACGGCAGGGCGATGTAACTGGCGCCAAGGGCGTAGTTGCCCAGCCAACCGTTTTGCTTGAGCTTGAGCGGTGGTGCTGAATAAATGAAGCTCACAAAGGAGCCGCCGAGAGCCAGCAACAACAGCACCGGTGTGGTGTGCCCGGCCCAAAGATCCAAGCCGTAGGCCACACCCAGGCCAGCCAGCAGCAGCACCCAGATCTGCGCTTTCACCTGCCAGAGAGGAATCGCACCTGAGGGAATCGGCCTGTAGGGCTCGTTGATCGCGTCGATCTCGCGGTCGTAGTAGTCGTTGATCGTTTGCGTGTAGCCGGCTAGCAGAGGCCCGCTCATCAACATGCAAGCGATCGAAGCGCCCACTTCGCTGAAGGTCCAGTGGAAGTTGCCCGATGCAGCGGCGCCGCAGAGCACACCCCAGATCAAGGGGATCCAGGTGACCGGCTTCATCAGCTGCAGCCGGATCTTCCAGATGTTGGAGGTGCCGCTGGCACCTTTCATGCCCAGCAGCTGGCGTGCCCCGGCACCGCTGCTGGCGGTGGGGTTGGGTGAGTTGGGGTTGGAGTCGCTCGTGGTTTCGCTCACAGGGGCTGACGGATCAGGCAGCGGTGATCTCGTCGTCGAAGAACCAGGTGGTGGTGCCATTGGCCAGCTCCACCACCACGCCGATGCCCTTGCCGTCGGTCACTTTGAAGTCCTTCACGGTGCCGGTGGCATCGGCCTGGAGGGCGGACACAAGGTCAGCGGGGATGCGGTCGCGCACCCGGGTGACCCGCACCTTCGAGCCGATGGTGATGGCAGCCTGGGACATGTCCGGCGCGACGCAAAAGTGGCGCCAGGTTAGCCCCTGTCCTGCGGCCATCTGGCCCTCAGCCCTTCCCCTGCCGCCATGGTTGCCAAACGGATCATTCCCTGCCTTGACGTGGCTGAGGGCCGGGTGGTGAAGGGGGTGAACTTCGTTGGCCTGCGTGATGCCGGCGATCCCGTGGAGCTGGCCTGCCGCTACAGCGCCTCCGGTGCCGATGAATTGGTGTTTCTGGATATCGCCGCCTCCCACCAGGGCCGCGCCACCCTCGTGGATCTGGTGCGCCGCACTGCCGAAGCGGTGACGATCCCCTTCACGGTGGGCGGCGGCATCAGCACGGTGGAAGGGATCACCGAATTGCTGCGCGCCGGAGCCGACAAGGTGAGCCTCAACTCCTCGGCGGTGCGCGATCCCGAGCTCGTGGCCCGGGGGGCAGAGCGCTTCGGTTGCCAGTGCATCGTGGTGGCGATCGATGCTCGCCGCCGTGAGCAAGGCGGCTGGGATGTGTATGTGAAGGGCGGGCGCGAGAACACCGGCCTGGATGCGGTGGCGTGGGCCCAGCGGGTGGTGGCTCTGGGGGCGGGCGAGATCCTGCTCACCTCCATGGATGGGGATGGCACCCAGGCGGGCTATGAGCTCAACCTCACGCGCGCTGTGGCTGATGCGGTGGATGTGCCTGTGATCGCCAGCGGCGGTGCCGGCTGCATCGATCACATCGCCCAAGCCCTCGAAGCCGGTCCCCAGGGGGGGCATGCCTCCGCGGCTCTGCTTGCCTCCCTGTTGCATGACGGCGTGCTCACCGTGGAGGAGATCAAAACGGATCTGCTTGGTCGGGGTTTCAACATCCGCCCGCTCGCGTAGGCCTGTTACGCGCCGTTACATTCGTCTCAGATTCGCTCGCTGGCGCGTTCGTGCACGCCCTGGTTCAGACCCACTCCACAATGCTGGCCGTGGTGCTTGTGGTGGCGGTGGTGGCCATGGTGGCCTGGGCGCTGCAGCTGATGCAGGCGGCCGCCGATCGCAAGGAGTTCTCGCTGATGCTGGCCGGCTGCATGGTCTGCTCGGCGGCGGTGGGCTTGGCAGCTGTGATGGTGATGAGCTTCACCAGTGCAGATCGCGTTGAGGCGCAGCTTCAGGCTGGAGGTGTCAGTCTCGATGCGATCTCCCTGCCCTGGGATGCCAGCTTCGATTCAACCCGGCGATCCTGAGCAGGTTCGCGATCTGTTTGATCGCATCGCCCCGGCCTACGACAACCTCAACGACCTGCTCAGCCTGGGCTTGCACCGCATCTGGAAGCGGCAATCCGTGGCCTGGCTGGAGCCACAAGCCGGTCAGTGTGTGCTCGACCTCTGTTGCGGCACAGGGGATCTGGCTCTCGTGGTGGCAGAGAAGGTGCGCCCGGCTGGTCTCGTGCTGGGCATCGATGCTGCGGCTGCGCCACTGGAGCGTGCCCGGCAGCGGGCCCGGGCCCAACCGTGGTTGCCGGTGGAGTTTCGCCAGGGGGATGCCGCAGCCACGGGTTTAGCGGATGCCTCAGCTGACGCCGCGGTGATGGCCTACGGGCTGCGCAACTTGCCCGACCCGGCCGCAGGGCTTCAGGAGTTGCGCCGCTTGCTTCGTCCAGGTGGGCGCGCTGCGGTACTTGATTTCAATCGACCGGCCAAGCCGCAGGGCTCCACAGCGGCCTTCCAGCGGTTTTATCTGCGCCGGCTGGTGGTGCCGTTGGCCCGCCGGGCTGGGCTGGAAGATCAGTACGCCTACCTGGAGCGCAGCCTGGAGCGTTTTCCCACGGGGGCGGAGCAGGAGGAGCTGGCGGTGGCAGCGGGTTTTGGTTTTGCGCGTCACCGTCTGCTGGCGGGAGGCCAGATGGGGTTGCTGCAGCTGGTGGCCTGAGCGTGCTGCTGTTGCTCCAGTTCGCGCTCCTGCTTCGCTGAGAGCAGCACAGTTACCGCGCTGATCAGCAGGGCGGACAGGATGATGCTGAGTCCGAGGTCGGGTCCCGTCTGAGAGCAGCGGTTGCTTTCAGGCTGGGGCTGCGGCGCTGGTGCGTCAGTAGGTGGTTGTGCCTGCTGTGAACGGCCGCTGGGCAGAATCGGGGGCCGAGCGCGCCCACGCCGGCCTCATCAGGAGCAGATCGTGCATTTCCAGGACATCATCAGCACCCTCAACCGCTTCTGGGCCGAGCGGGGCTGCCTGATCCTGCAGCCCTACGACACCGAAAAGGGCGCCGGCACGATGAGCCCCCACACGGTGCTGCGGGCGATCGGTCCTGAGCCGTGGGCGGTGGCGTATCCAGAGCCGTGCCGGCGTCCCACTGATGGGCGCTATGGCGATAACCCCAACCGTGCGCAGCACTACTTCCAGTATCAGGTGCTGATCAAGCCCAGCCCCGACGGCATCCAGGAGACCTATCTGGCCTCGCTCGAGGCCCTGGGCATCAAGCCGGCCGACCACGACATCCGCTTCGTAGAAGACAACTGGGAATCACCCACCCTCGGTGCTTGGGGTGTGGGCTGGGAGGTGTGGCTCGATGGCATGGAGGTGACCCAGTTCACCTACTTCCAGCAGTGCGGCGGCATCGACTGCCGGCCCGTGTCGATCGAGATCACCTATGGCCTCGAGCGCCTGGCCATGTATCTCCAAGACGTGGAGAGCATCTGGGATCTCTCTTGGGATGGCAACCGCACCTACGGCGACATCTGGCTGCCCTTTGAGAAGGGGCAGTGCACCTACAACTTCGAGGCCTCCAACCCTGAGCGCCTCAAGCAGCTCTTCGCCATCTACGAAGCCGAAGCCGCGGATCTTGTGGCCAAGCAGCTGCCGGCTCCTGCGCTCGACTTCGTGCTCAAGTGCAGCCACACCTTCAACCTGCTTGAAGCCCGTGGCGTGATCTCGGTGACCGAGCGCACCGCCACCATCGGCCGCATCCGCAACCTGGCGCGGCAAGTGGCCGAGGCCTGGCTGGCGGAGCGTGAAGCGCTGGGCTTCCCGCTGCTCGAGCGTCAGCCCGCCCAGATCAGCAGCTGATCGCTGCCCAGCTGGCCGATGCCCACACCCGCCAATGTGATCTGCTGCTGGTTGAAGCCCAGATCTACTCGGGTACCGGCTGAGCCAAGATCCACGAGTCGGGCCTGCTGCCCCTCGCCCCAGAACCCACGCAGGTCGAGGCGGTCGCGGCTGGGATCGAAGCCATTCACCACTAGCTGTCGGCCCCAGCTGTAGGAGACCACCACGTCTTCAGCAATGTCGGCCTGGAGGTTGAGGGCTGTGGTGCCCCCGGCCACGTTCAGCGTTTGCCGCGCCACGGATCCGCCCGGGTTGATGATCGGATCGGTGCTTGGGCTCGTGCTGGGCGTTGTGCTCGGGCTTCCAGCAACAGCACCGCTGAGAACCGGATCGCTGCCGTAGTCGCCAAACAGCGTGGCGAAGCTGCCGGCGGGGGTGTTGAGCCCGGCGTGGGTGGCAGTCACCTGGCCCACGATCCCCGGGTTGTCGCGGGTGAGCGACCACATCGAAAGCATTCCCAGCCCCTTTTCAAGGGCGAAGTTTTCGAGAAGCTGAGCGTCGTCGAGCGTGAACACCTCCGTTGTGACGTCGTTGGTGCCGATCATGGGCGTGACGCCCAGTTGCCCCCAGCTGAAGCGTTGTCTAGCGGCCGCGAACAGATCCACGAGCTGGGTATGGGTGTTGGTGGCGGCATCGATGGCGTAGGCACCCATGCTTTTCAGCGCCGGCGGCGCGGCGCTGTCGCCGTAGTCCATCGCCATCACGTTCACGCCGTCGATGCGGGCGCCCTGCTCAAGCGCAATCCGCACGGTGTTGAGCCCATCGTTGGTGAGGCCCTGCGGCAGAACCGGCAGTGTGAGCCACACCTCCAGATCCGGATGGCTCTGCTGCATGAGTGCCACTGCCTGCATCTGGAGCCGCAGCGTCTGCGGTTCAGCGATGGCGGCACCTTCGATGTCGAAATCGAGCTTGCGCAGGCCTAGGGCCTCGACCGCCGAGCCGTAAGCCTCCGCCAGTGCTTCCGCGCCCAAGCCTTTTTGTCGATACACCTGAGCCAGGCTGACGCCAGCGGCTCCCCCTAGCGACACCATCACATCACCGCCGCTGGCCCGCAGCGCTTCAATCTCCGTCCGGATGGCGCGGGCTTGTTCGTTGTCGCTGCTGAGGCTGAGTGCATCCAGCCCAGCCCAGCCCAGTTGGCCGCTGGGCGTGGCTTGCAGGAAGCCCAGCGTCAGCAGGCCCACTCCGTATTGCCGCGCCAGACCATCCAGATCCGGCACCGGGTAGAGCCCCATATCCACATAGGGCGCGAAGAAGCTGTTGCCCCACCGGTCGCTGCCGGCCGCAGCCGTAGCAATGGGATCTGCCGTGGGTACTGATGGGGTGGGAGCAGGAGCAGGGGCTGGTGTTGGCTCCGGCACCGGTGCCTGGAGTACGTCGTCGCTTAGCGGAGCACCGGTCAGCACCAGTGTTGGATCAAGGCTGCTGAGTTGGGTTCCGCTGGGCAGCACCCCCTGCAGATAGGAGCTGTTGCTGGAACCGGCTGCGAGGGTGCCTCCCCAGGAGGGTGGGCTCAGGGTCACCTGCCAGCTGCCGTCGCTGAGCTGTTGTTGACTCACTGTGAAGTTCGAAACATTGCGCAGCTGGTAGCGACTGTTGAAGCTCAGGCTCCAGTCGTTCAAGTTGGCGCCAGAGCTGTTGGTCACGGTGACCGTGCCTTCGAACGCACCGCTCCATTGACCAGTCAGCGCCAGGTTCACGCTCAGACCTGGGGTTGAGGCTGCTGCCATCAGTGACTCCTTGAAGATCGATGCCCTGACCCTCCTGCGCCCCTCCCCTCCTCCACATCCGTCAGATGACGGGTATCTGCGGGCTTCCTAGCTTTGATCCATCTACCGGGTTGCCCGGACTTGCCCTTCAATCCCTCCGATCCCCGTCTGGCCAGTCACTGGACGCGGTTCGATGCCGTGATCAGTCGCTGGCCGGTGGTGGTGGGGACTGGCGATGAAATCGAGGCCTTTCTCTGCGCCGTGCTCAGTCGGCGTTCTGGAGTACAGACCCGCCTGCTGGGCGCTGGTCTTTGTGAGCGTGAGGTGCTCGATCTACTGAACAGCGAGCCGTCGGCTTGTCTGCTGCTGTTATCTGATTCCATCGCAGCCGATCAGGGTGTGGCGTTGCTGGAGCGTTGCCGGCAGCTGCCCCAGCCACCGCAGGTGCTCTACTGCCTGAGCTCAGCAGATGCCGTGGACGTCGACCGATTGCTCGGTCTGGGGGTAAGCGTGATCCTCTCGATCCACAGCATCGGCAAGCTCAATTTCCGTGAGGCCGCTGATTCCCTGGAACAAGGCCTTCCTTACGTGGACCCGGCGGTACATCGGGCCCTCGCCATTGCGGCGGATCTTGGGGATGAGCTCTCGGTGCGGGAGCGGCAGGTGTTGTCGCTGCTGGCCAAGGGGCTGACCAATCGAGAGATTGCTGAGCAGTTGTTCATCGCCCCAAGCACTGCTCGCGATTACGTGAGTGTATTGATCAGCAAGTTCAAAGCTGGCAACCGCGTGGAAGTGGCAGCGCGTGCTGTGGAACTCGGCTACAGCAGTCAGTTACCCAGCCTCTAATGGCGGCACCGGCACCGCTGGACCGTCGAGGGTGTTGCTGCACAGATCCAGCACAATCCGCTGCCCCACCGTTCCTGGGGCGGGCGTGTCCCAGCCCTGCCAGGTCCCATCGATCCGCCAGTTCTGGCGGAGGCTGGTGCATTGCACGGCAACGGCCGTGGCGGCTGAACCCCGCAGGCCCAGATCACTGATCGAGGGCTTCACCAGGGTGATCCGCACCCCGCCGGGATGGAGTTTCCAGCCCGACCAATCCACGGCGGTGGAGTTGAACCATTTCCAGCGGGCTAGCCCCGAACGCTCCCGCCACTCGAGTTCGGCGCGGTCGCGCCGCTCGGCCGGGCTGAGCAGCAGCGCGGCGGCGGCCTCGGCATTGCTGCCCTCAGGCGGCGGCGGTGCCATGGCCTCGGTCGGGGCGCTGTTGCGTTTGGTGGCGCCTCGCACCTCGGGCAGTTTGAGCACTTCCCCCACCTGCAACAGCGTTGGATCTCGGATGCCGTTCAGGTCGATCAACGCCTGCAGATCCACGCGGTAGCGCAGGGCTAGCTGCTCGAGCGTGTCGCCCTCCACCACCGTGATCGTCCGCGTTTGGCCCAAAGCGGGTGCGCTCCCGATCAGAACAAGGGCCGATGCCAGAGCCAGGACGCGATGCCGTCGCTGCATGGCCAATGGAATCTCGCTCGAACACTAAGGGAACACTCCCAGCAGTGCTGTTGCGGATCGGACCATGGGCGCCCTGGGGCTGGGAGCGCTGCTGCTGGCGCTTGCCATCGGTGTGCTGCCGCTGGCTGGGCCGCTCAAGCTGGGGCTGATGGGGGCTCTATTGCTTGCCCTGGTGCTCGGTTTGCGGCGTCGGCCGCGACTGCTGGTGCTGTTGGCGCTGCTGCTACCCCTGTGTTGTGCGCGAGGCCTGATCGCCCAACCCCATCCGGGCCCTGCAGACCCCTTGCATCGCATTCCGGAGGGGGCGCAGCAGCAGGCCGTTGTGATCACGGCCCAGCTGCTGGAAGATCCACGCCCTGATCCTTCCGGTCAGCGCTGCAGCGCCCTGGCCCGGCTGCCCGGCGGCCGCAGTGAGCTGCAGTTCAGCCCGTGCCCGAATCTTCGTCAGGGGTGGCGGCTGCAACTGGAGGGGATGCTGCGCAGGCTCTCGGCTGCGCCCCATCCCCTGCTGTCAGGCCCTGCCGAGCGCCTGCAGCGCCGCGAGGCCTGGACCGTGCTGCAGGTGCAGCGCTGGCAAGTGCTGGAGCGCGCGCCCACGCCCGTGGCCGACCTGCGCCGCCGGATGGCGGCTGCCCTGCAGAAAACGGGGGGAGAGCAGGCCGGCGGGGTTCTGTCGGCCCTGGTGCTCGGCAGCGCGGTGAGCCCTTTGCCGCAGGAGGTGCGGGAGGCCTTTCGCGCTGCCGGTTTGTCGCATGCCCTGGCGGCCAGTGGGTTCCATCTGAGCGTGCTGTTGGGGGCGGTGCTGCTGGTTGCTCGGCCGCTGCTAGCGCCGTTGCGCTGGGGGATGGCCCTTGTGGCGATGGCCAGCTTCCTATTGCTGGCTGGCGCTCAGCCCTCTGTGGTGAGGGCGGTGCTGATGGGGGCGTTGGCTTTTGCCTTGCAGGAGGGCGGCCGGCGCACTCGCCCTTTGGCGGTGCTGTTGCTGTGTTTGTTGTTGATGCTTCTGCTGCGGCCGGCTTGGCTGCTGGATGTGGGCTTTCAGCTCAGTGCCGCCGCCACGGCCGGTTTGATCCTCAGCGCCAGGCCCCTGGAGCAGCAGTTGCGGCGCCATGCACCGGCTTGGGCCGCGTCGGCGGCGGCGGTGCCTGTGGCTGCGTCGCTCTGGACCATTCCCTTGCAGCTGCTGCATTTCGGGGTGCTGCCCGTCTACGCAGTGCCCGCCAACCTGCTCGTAACCCCGCTGCTCACGCCTCTCACCCTGGGCGCGATGGTGATGGCGGCTTTGGCCTTGATTTGCCCGCCGCTGATGAGCGTGGTGGGTTGGGTTCTGGTGCCTCTGGCGCAGCTGCTCGTGTGGCTGGTGCGGCGGTTGGCGGCCTTGCCGCTGGCCCAGTGCCAACTCGGGCGCATGTCTCCTTGGTTGGCACTCGCCATGGCCCTGGCGCTGCTGCCGTGGTTGGTGCCGCAGCTCAGGCGCTGGCGGCTGTGGGCGGCGCTCCTGTTGGGTGGCGTGGCAGCCCTGCAGATGCAGCTGCTTCGGGCCGATCAACTGCTGCTCGTGGAAGACGGCAGCCGGCAGTGGTTGCTCGCACGCCACGCCGGCCGGGCGGCCCTGATCAGCCGCCGCGCCGATGGCTTCAGCTGCCGCCGCGCCGCTCAGTTGGCCCAGGGGTTGGGCGTGCAGCGCTTCGACTGGGTGCTGTCGCTCGATCCCCTGACTCCCGAGCAGCCGGAGTGCTGGGCTTCGCTCAGCCCCACCCTGCTGGCTGGCCAAAACGGCAGTCCGCCTCTGGCCGCGGGGCAGCGGCTGCTCAGCTCCGGTCTGGCGGTGGAGGCCGTGTCAGGCACCAGCCAGGCTCTGCTGCTGGCTGCGGGCCGGTTGCGCTGGGGGCTGCTTCCCGATCGCCAGGCCTGGTGGAGCTGGCGCGAGCAGCCGGCCCGCGGCGTGGACGGGCTGTGGCTGGGCTTTCGGCCACGCCCTAGCGAGCAGGCTGCGTTGCCGCCCTTGCCGCCCGAGCGGCTCTGGTGGCCGGCTGCCGGTTCAGCCAGCGGATGGCGCCAGGCTTGAGCTGGCACCCTGGTCTCTACACTGCATCGGTCGCCTGGAGAGGTGGCTGAGTGGTCGAAAGCGAACGACTCGAAATCGTTTGAAGGGCAACCTTCCGTGGGTTCGAATCCCACCCTCTCCGCTTCACCAACTCACCCAAGATTCGGGTTGGTTTGCTGGCCGAGCATTCGGCTGCAAAAGTTTTCTCACCGGCCAGGATTGACAGCCGTTCGGAGATCTCAGCTGTGAAAGAGCAGCACGAGGCCGCGGCTCACTTGATGGAATTCCCGTTCCTCGCGGCTGAGATCCAATCCCACCTGAAGGCCTTCTTCCAGCGCGTTCTCGAAGGGCGGTTGGGTGGGTGGGTGGCCATCGGTCCACAGCGCGGCAATGCCCACCGGCGTGGCGTGCCAGACAAACCGTTGTGTGGCCCCGATCGAAGGTTCATCGAGGGCGTCTTCCAGGAGCTCGCGGATCGCCATGGCAAGTGGGCTCTGGCGCCAGCATCGAGATTTGCCGCTCTGATCGCAATCAGCTGACAGTTTTTGTGATCTGGTGAGCAATCCTTCTTCAAGGTGCCGGCTTTACCTTGGCCTGGATGGCACAACTTCCCGGCCCCGCCGCTCTCGTGCACGAGTGGTTCACGCCCCGCTCCGTGGGTGGTGCCGAGCTGGTGGTGCAACAGCTCGATGCGCTGCTGGAGCAGCCGCAGCTGGCGGCTCTGGTGGATGGGGAGAGCAGTCGTGCTGCGAGTTGGCTAGCTGGGCGCTCCATCCAAACCTCCTTCGTGCAGCAGTTGCCCTGGGGGGTGAGCCATGTGCAGCAATACCTGCCGCTGCTTCCGCTGGCGATTGAGCAGCTGGATCTGGCTCCTTATCCGCTGGTGATCAGCAGCAGCCACCTGGTGGCCAAAGGGGTGCTCACCAGTCCGGATCAATGCCATCTGAGCTACGTGCACACCCCCGTGCGCTACGCCTGGGATCAGATGCACGCCTATCTGCGCCAGTCGGCTTTGGCCAGGCGCGGCTTGTCGCCCCTGATCCGCTGGCAGCTGCATCGCCTGCGCCAATGGGATGTGCTCAGTGCGCAGCGGCCCGATGTACTGATCGCCAACTCCCGCTTCACCGCAGCCCGCATTCGCCGCTACTGGGGGCGCTCCTCCACGGTGGTGCATCCGCCGGTGGCGCTGGAGCGCTTCCGCTGGGATCAACCCCGCGACGACGTGTATCTCTGCCTCTGCCGCCTGGTGCCCTACAAGCGGGTTGATCTGGTGGTGCAGGCCTTCAACGCCACCGGACTCCCGCTGGTGGTGATCGGTGATGGCCCGGAGCGCCAGCGCCTTGAAGCCATGGCAGGGCCGACTGTGCGGCTGCTGGGCCGCCTCCCGCAAGAGGAGGTGAACAGCTGGCTTGGCCGTTGCAGGGCCTACGTGTATGCGGGGCTCGAGGATTTCGGCATTGCGCCCGTGGAGGCGATGGCCTCGGGCGCGCCGGTGATCGGCTTGGGGCAGGGCGGACTGCTCGACAGCGTGCGCTGCATCACCAGTGGCTGCGATCAACCCACTGGCCTGTTGTTCCCGGAACAATCGCTGCAGGCTTTGGTGGCCGCGCTCGAGCATTTCGAGCAGCAACGCTTGTGGACGCAGCTCCCGGCCGCTTCGTTGCGCCAATGGGCCGAGCGCTTCAGCCCACAGCGGTTCCGCCAGCGCAGCCAGGCCCTGATCGAGCAGGTCTGGAGCCGCCATCAACGGCAGCTGGCCCAACGCAGCCGCCCGATGTCTGTGCCTCTGGGGTGAGTGACCGCCGCTGCGGGGCCCGCGGAGCGCTGCACTTCTTTAATGAATCCATATCGCACCGTTGAGCACGCGCCGTTTGTCCTCCGCCTCGATCCCGGCTGAGTCCACGGCCAGCAGCCTGCTGGCGGCTCAGTCGTTGCGCGGGCGGGTGCTCAAGCGGGGCGGCGACATTGTCTTTTCGCTGTTGGTGCTCGGTCTGGGGTCACCGCTGTTTCTGCTGCTGGCGGTACTGGTGAAGCTCAGCTCGCGGGGCTCTGTGTTCTATTGCCAGCGCCGCATCGGCCGCGGCTACAAGGGCTTTGGCTGCCTCAAGTTCCGCACGATGCGCCGCGATGCCGACCGGGTGCTCGCCGCGATGCTGGAGGCGGACCCCAAGCTGCGGGCGGAATTCGAGCGCGATCACAAGCTCAAGCGTGATCCCCGCATTACCCCGCTGGGCAAATTCCTGCGGCGCTCCAGCCTCGATGAGCTGCCCCAGTTCATCAACGTGCTGCGCGGGGAGATGAGTGTGGTGGGGCCGCGGCCGATCGTGTGGGATGAGCTGCGCCGCTACGGCCGCAACATGGATGAGGTGCTTTCCGTGCGGCCGGGGCTTACGGGCCTTTGGCAGGTGTCGGGCCGCAACAACCTCACCTACCGCACCCGGGTGCGCCTGGATCTCACCTATGTGCGTAACCGCAGCTTCTGGCTGGATCTAGGCATCGTGCTGCGCACCATCGGTGTGGTGCTGCTGCCGATGGATCGCGGCGCCTATTGAGCGCTGCCGGCTGCGCTGATGACGATGCCCACCGCGAGTCCGGCGAGCAGCCAGAGCAGCTCGAGCTGCAGGTTCAGGCGCAGCATCCGCTCCACAGCAGCAGGGGTGGGCAGTGGACTGCCGGCTGCCAGCAGCGGTTTGGCCTTGAGCTGATCGCCATAGCGGTTGAGCCCCCCCAGCTGTACGCCGGCGGCATGGGCGTAGGCCGCCTGGGAGACGCCGGCATTGGGCGAGGGGTCGGGGGCGCCATCGCGAAGAGCGGCTGCTAGCCCTCGAAAACAGCCTCGGGGTCCAGCGCCTGCTGCTAGCGGCAGGCTGATGGCTACCAGGCGGCAGGGCAGCCACACGAGCTGGTCGTCGAGCCGGGCGCCGGCGGTTCCGAGCCAGAGCAGCCTTCCCTGGCGGTAGCCCAGCATCGAGTCAAGGGTGCTGGCGGCTTTGAAGCCCCAGGCCAGGGCCAACGGCCCTGGAGCGCTGCTCAAGCCCGCGCTCCAGAGTCCGGCCCCCACGAGCATCCAGAACAGGGGTGCGAACAGTCCGTCCACGGCGTTTTCGCTGGCGGTTTCCGCTGCCGCCCTCAGAATCTCGGCCTGGTTGAGCTCGGTTGTGTCGCGTCCCACGATCCAGCTCAGGGCTGTTCGTGCCGCCGCTAGATCCGGGAGTGCCCTAAGCACGTCGCGCACCGCCTGCTCGAGGCTGCGCCCCGCCAGTGCGCTGGCCAGGGCGACCCACAGCAGCAACAGCGCTAAAGGCCTCGCATCAGGTAGCCCTCTGCCCAGGGCCCATTGCTCCAGCAGCCATCCGGCGCCGCCGCTGCCGCCCACCAGCAACGCCGTGATCACCCCACCGCCGAGGCGCAAGGCCCAGGGGCAATCGCCGGCCCAATGCTCCGCCAGCTGCTGCAGCCTGCGGATCCACCAGCCCATCACCACCACCGGATGCAAGCACCAGCGGGGATCGCCCACCAGCCGGTCCAGACCGGCGGCGGCACTCACCAGCAAAAAGGGGTGGATCCCCGTGAAGGAATCCACCCCAGCAGGAAGAACCAAGAGCTGGATCAGGCGGCTTTCAGCCAGGAGAACATCGAGCGCAGGCCTTTGCCGACTTGCTCGATCGGGTGCTGGCTGTCGCGGTCGCGGATCTTCTTCATCTCGGGCTTGCCGGCTTCGCACTCGGCCACGAAGTTGCGGGCGAAGGTGCCGTCCTGGATGTCGGCCAGGATGCGCTTCATCTCAGCCTTGGTGTCGGCGGTGATCAGGCGGGGGCCGCTCACGTAATCGCCGTATTCAGCGGTGTTGGAGATCGAATCGCGCATGGCGGTGAGGCCGCCCTTCACCATCAGATCCACGATCAGCTTCACTTCGTGCAGGCACTCGAAGTAGGCCAGCTCGGGCTGATAACCAGCTTCCACCAGGGTCTCGAAACCAGCCTTCACCAGCTCGGAGAGGCCGCCGCACAGCACAGCCTGCTCACCGAACAGGTCGGTTTCGGTTTCTTCCTTGAAATTGGTCTCCAGGATGCCAGCGCGGGTGCCGCCGATGCCTTTGGCGTAGGCCATGGCCAGGGCGCGGGCGTTGCCGGTGGCGTCTTGATGGATGGCGAACAGAGCGGGCACGCCCATGCCGTTCTGGTACTCCCAGCGCACGGTGTGGCCGGGGCCCTTGGGAGCAATCATCACCACATCCACGTCAGCGGGGGGCTTGATCAGCTCGAAGCGCACGTTGAAGCCGTGGGCGAAGCTGAGCACCTTGCCGGCGCTGAGGTGCGGCGCGATCTCGGCGTCGTAGACGGCCTTCTGGGTTTCATCGGGCAGCAGCACCATGATCCAGTCGGCCTTGGCGGCAGCGTCAGCCACGCTGAGCACTTCCAGACCATCAGCCTTGGCCTTCTCGGCGGAGCGGCTGCCTTCGTAGAGGCCCACCACCACGTTCACGCCGCTGTCTTTGAGGTTGAGGGCGTGGGCGTGGCCTTGGGAGCCGTAGCCAATGATGGCCACCGTTTTGCCGTTCAGCAGGCTGAGGTCGGCGTCGGTGTCGTAATACAGCTTGGCCATCAGGGGCTTCGGTTCAGCGCTGAGCAAGGGTCGAGCTTACGAAAGCGCCCGCCGCACACCTCAAGCGGCCGCTGATGCCTCGGTGGGATGGGCGATCACGCGGTCGATCAGGCCGTACTGCACCGCTTCGGCCGCGCTCATGAAGTAATCGCGGTCGGTGTCCTTCTCGATCTTGGCGAGCTCTTGGCCGGTCATGTCCGACATGCTCTTGTTGAGCATGTCTTTGATGCGCAGGATCTCGCGGGCTTCGATCTCGATGTCGCTGGCTTGACGCTGGCTAGTGCCGCCCAGGGGCTGGTGAATCATGATTCGGCTGTGGGGCAGAGCCAGCCGCTTGCCCTTGGTGCCGGCGCCGAGCAGGAAGGCACCCATCGAGGCAGCCAAGCCCACGCAGATCGTCACCACATCCGACTTCACGTATTGGATGGTGTCGTAGATCGCCAGGCCGGCGGTCACCGAGCCGCCCGGTGAGTTGATGTACAGGTAAATCGGCTTGGAGTTGTCCTCCGAGTCGAGGTAAAGCATCTGTGCCACCAGGCTGTTGGCGATGGCGTCGTTCACCTCAGAGCCCAGAAACAGGATCCGCTCCACGCCCAGGCGTGTGTAGATGTCAACCCAGCGCTCGTACTGGCTGCCGGGCAGGCGGTAGGGAACGCTCGGGGTGCCGATGGGCATGGCGGATGCGGTGGTGGGTGGCCGGAGGTGTGGGAATTGGTGAGGGTCTAGGCCGCTGGAGAGGCCCAGCCGGTTTCAGCTGATACCGGGATTGCCGGGGCTGACGCCGGCGCCAGCCGGTAGGGGGCTCGGCAGCTTCTGGCTGGTGAGTACGCGATCGATCAGCCCGTACTCCACCGCTTCATCGGCGGTGAGGTAGGTCATGCGGTCAGAGTCCTTGGCCAGCTGCTCCACGCTGCGGCCGGTGTTGCTCGAGAGCATTTCGAGCATGGTCTGCTTGTTGTGCAGCACCTCTTTGGCCCGAATCTGAATGTCGCTGGCCTGGCCGCGGGCACCGCTGCGGGGTTGGTGCAGCACGATCGAAGCGTGGGGCAGGGCAGCGCGATGGCCTTTGGTGCCTGCACTCAGGATCATGGCCGCTGTGCCCATGGCCTGGCCGATGCAAATGGTGTGCACCGGGGGCTTCACGTAGCGGATGGTGTCGGCGATGGCGAAAGCCTCGGTTTCAAAGCCGATGGCGTCGCCCGAGTACCAGCTGGTGCCAGTGGAGTTGATGTAGAAGAAGATCGGCTTCTCCGGGTTATCGAATTCCAGGTAAAGCAGCTGGGCGATGATCAATTCGGTGACGTCGATGCCCATCTGACGCTTGGCATCGTCGTCGCTGAACAGCGGCAGGCCCAGATACACGATCCGTTCCTTCAGCAGCAGCGAAGGCAGATCCGGCGGAGGGGTGCGCATCACGGCGGAATCGCCGTAGTAAGGAGCTGACACCGACATCCGCGGATCACTGCAGGCCTGAGCCGGGAGCCTAGCGGGGGTTGGCGGTGCCCGGATCGCCTTTGGACGGTGCGGATTTCTTGCCCGCGGGCCGCGCTTTGGCTGTGGAGGTTGTTGCTGCCCCCTCGAGCTTGCCAAACACCATCCGGCCCGTGGGGGTTTGAAGGGCGCCAGTGATCACAACCGGCAGGCGCTCGCCGCTGCGGCCGTGGGCCCCATCCACCACCACCATCGTGCCGTCGTCGAGGTAGCCCACTCCCTGGTTGGCTTCCTTGCCGTCGCGCACGATCTTGAGGTTGAGCTCGTCGCCGGGTTGCACCTCCGGCCGCAGGGCGATCACCAGCTCGCTGAGGTTCATCACCTTCACGGTCTGCACCTCGGCCACCTTGGTGAGGTTGTAGTCAGCCGTGAGCAGGGTGCCGCCGGTGTCGGCCGCCAGCTTCAGCAGCTTGTCGTCAACACCGTTGCCTTCGTAGCGGGTGGTGTTCACCACCAGCCGCCTGCCGTAGCGCTCCCGCAGGCTGCTGAGCAGCTTCAGGCCGCGGCGCCCTTTGCTGCGCTTTTCGGTGTTGCTCGAATCGGCCAGGGCCTGCAGCTCATCAATCACCGATTGGGCCACGATCACCTGGCCTTCCAGCAATCCCGAATCGAGCAGGCCCCGCACCCGCCCGTCGATGATCACGCTCGTGTCGAGGATCTTGGCGCTGGCTGGCATCAGCACGCCATCGGCCACCAGCAGGGCTTCGGTGCTGTTGGGATTAAACAGCCGCAGCAGGGTGCGGCCATGCACCTCGGCCAGGTTGTAGCCCGATACCCCGAAGAACACATTCGCCGCCACTGCGGCGAGGGGCTTCACCAGCACCAGCTCCCAGGGGAGCGAGAGGAAGAGGATCGGCGAAATCAGCAGGTTCGCCACCAGCAGGCCGAGGATCAGGCCCACCGCGCGGCTCACCAGCAGATCGGTGGGCATGGTGCGCACCTGCTCCATCAGGCGCTTGCGCAGCCTCTGGAACACCACGCCTGCCAGCAGGCCGGCGAGACCACCGCCTGCCCCGAGGATCCAGCTCAGCTGTTCCAGGTTCTGGATGCGGATCAGCTGCTGTTCGGGCAGCAGGTCGACCCCCAGCCATCCAGCTGCGGCACCTGACACCACGAACAGCACCAGGATGAGGGTGTCCACCATGACCGGTGCTGTGGCTGCCGACGGCTTGAAAGAGGCAGCATGCCTGATCCCGGCGGCTTTGGCCCGGCGAGGTAACCGGCTTGCACCGATCGGATGGCCGCCGCGCAGCGCCTATCTGCACATTCCCTTCTGCCACCGGCGCTGCTTTTACTGCGATTTCCCCGTGGTGCCGCTTGGGGATCGGGCTTCCGCCGATGCGGGTGCGCCTGGGAGCACCTCGATCGCCGCCTACCTGCAACTGCTGCACCGCGAGATTGCCGCTGCCCCTGCTGGCCCGCCGCTCTCCACGGTGTATGTGGGGGGCGGCACCCCCTCATTGCTGAGCGTGGAGCAGCTGCGGGACCTGCTGGAGGCGCTGCGCTGCCGCTATGGCCTGGCTCCCGGTGCGGAGCTGAGCCTGGAGCTTGATCCCGCCAGCTTCGACCAGCAGCGCCTCGCTGGCTACCTAGCGGCTGGGGTGACGCGCGTGAGCCTGGGGGGGCAGAGCTTCAGTGATGCGGTGCTCGAAAGCCTGGGCCGCCGCCATCGCCGCGCTGATCTGCTCGAGGCCGCCGGCTGGCTGCAGCAGGCCCAGCGCAACGGCCGCTTGCAGAGCTGGAGCCTGGATCTGATTCAGGGTTTGCCGGGCCAGACCCTCAGCGGCTGGCGGGAGCAGCTCGAGCAGGCGATCGCCCTGCAGCCGCCCCATCTTTCGGTGTACGACCTGATCGTGGAGCCGGGCACCGTGTTTGAGCGCCTGGAGCAGCGCGGTGCCCTGGAGCTGCCCGAGAGCGATCTGGCGGCCGATCTGATGGAGCTCACCGCCCGCCGGTTGGCGGAAGCCGGCTACGGCCACTACGAGATCTCCAACTACGCCCTGCCGGGTCATGCCTCCCGCCACAACCGCGTGTATTGGAGCGGTGCGGGCTGGTGGGGTTTTGGCATGGGCGCAACCGCCGCACCCTGGGGTGTGCGTGAGGCCAGGCCGCGCACGCGCGAGGGCTATGCCGCCTGGCTAGAGCAGGCAGAACCAGCAGGTCCGCCAAGCGCGTCGTCGTCGCACCTGCCGGAGGCAGGCATGCCGTTGGACGAGCTCTGGATGGTGGGCTTCCGGCGCCGGGAAGGTGTGAGGCTCCCGGTGCCGGAAGCGCTGCGGCGCCGCTGGCAGCCCTTCATCGAGCGGGGGCTGCTGATTCAGGAGGGTCCGCGTTGGCGGTTGCGAGATCCCGAGGGGCTAGCCCTCAGCAATGCGGTGCTGCGGGAGCTGCTGGCGTGGTGGGAGGAGGAGGGCTCTGCGGTTGCAGACCTGCCACCCAGCCCCTGAGGGCTTCGATGCAGAGCTGGCGGCCAGCCAGCAGCGGCGGTGAGAAGGGCGGCTGCCGTTCGGTGAGGCCCAGTAGATCAGCGGTGACGCGCACCTGCCCATCGCATTGCTCGCCGGCGCCGATGCCGATCACTGGCAGCGTGAGCTCCTGGCTGAGGCTCGCGGCCAGCTCGGCGGGCACGTGCTCGAGCACCAGGGCAAAGCAGCCGGCGGCCTGCAGTTCACGGGCGTTGCGGCGCAGCCGCTCTTGGCTGAGGGGATCGTTGGCCTGGCGCCGGTAGCCCAGTTGATGCACCGACTGCGGCGTGAGCCCCAGATGCCCCATCACGGGGATGCCGCTGCGCACCAGGCGATCTACCACGGCGATGGTTTCCGGTTCGGCCCCTTCGAGCTTCACCGCTGCCGCCGGGCTGTCTTTGAGCACCCGCCCAGCGGCCGCTACCGCGGCGTCCACGCCGCACTGATAGCTGAGAAAGGGCAGATCGGTCACGATCAGCGGTTGCTGGGCGGCTGGCCGCTGCAGCCCACGCCCTACGGCGCGGGTGTGCAGGATCATTTCCTCGAGCGTGACCGGCAGGGTGGTGGCGTGGCCAAGCACCACCATCGCCAGTGAGTCGCCCACCAAGATCAGATCGGCGCCCGCCTGCTCCACCAGAGCTGCGGAGAGGGCATCCCAGGCGGTGAGGGCGGCAATGGGCCTCCCTTCCTGCTTGCAGGTGAGCAGATCAGCTGGACGCACCCCGGATCCCTCCCGGCCGAGGCCCATTGCTAGCATCTGCTCGACTCGGACCCATGCGGCCCGGACGCCCAAATCTGGTCAGGACCGGAAGGGAGCAGCCACACGGGATGCTCCGAGCAGGCGTGGAATCCGGGTCACCCCCTTCCGCTCAGCTCTCGCGCTGGCGATTGAGCAGGAACGAGGGGATCGCAGCACCGCCTTGATCGGCTTCAGTGGTGCCGTTGCTGGTGCTGGCGAAGCTGGCGATCGAGCGCTCGGGCCTGTAGCTGCCGCCGCCTTCAAAGCCGGTGGCGATCACGGTCACGTGGATCTCGCCTTCGAGGCGCTCATCCACCACGGCCCCCACGATGATGTTGGCTTCAGGGTCCACCACGTCGTAAATCACTTCCGAAGCGGTGGTCATGTCCTCGAGGGTCATGTCCTTGCCGCCGGAGATGTTGATCACGCAGCCCTTGGCGCCATCGATGCGGGCGGCCTCAAGCAGTGGGCTGCTGATGGCGGCCTGAGCAGCTTCGGTGGCGCGGGAGCGGCCTGAGCCCACACCGAGCCCCAGCAGGGCGGTGCCGGCGTCGGTCATCACCGAGCGCACATCGGCGAAGTCAACGTTCACCAGCCCCGGTTTGGTGATGATGTCGCTGATGCCCTTCACGCCCATGCGCAGCACGTCGTCGGCGGCGCGGAAGGCGTCTTGCAGCGGGGCGCCAGCAATGGCCTCGCGCAGGCGGTCGTTGGGGATCACGATCAACGTGTCCACATGCTCAGAAAGCCGGGCGATGCCTTCCTCGGCCTGACGCATGCGCCTGCGGCCTTCAAAGCCGAACGGTTTAGTGACGATGCCCACGGTGAGGGCTCCGCATTCCTTGGCCACTTCAGCCACCACCGGAGCCGCACCGGTGCCTGTGCCGCCGCCCATGCCGGCAGCGATGAACACAAGATCAGTGCCCTGGAGGGTTTGGGCGAGATCGGCGCGGGATTCCTCAGCGGCCTTCTGGCCGATGGCGGGGTTACCGCCAGCGCCAAGGCCGCGGGTCAGTTTCTGGCCCAGCTGCACCCGTTGTTTCGCGGCTGACTGCAACAGAGCTTGGGCATCGGTGTTGAGCACGCGATAGCCCACACCTTGCAAATCCGAAGCAATCATGCGGTTGACGGCATTGCTGCCGCCGCCACCCACGCCGATCACTTCGATGCGGGCCGATTGACTGGGCACGATCCCGCTCGCTCCATTGCTGCTGGCACTGAGGCCTTCAGCTGCGATCTCCATAGAAGGTCCCATGCCTGTGGTGCTGCGCAGCATTATGTCGTTGATCTGTTCGATCAGCCGCAGGAATCATCACACCTTTGCCGGTAGCAACAAGTGAAGCAATCGGCTGTCACCGTTTGAACGTCGACTAGTCGGCTGAGGGGGTGGTTGCGGCCGGGGGTGGTGTGCCTGATGCCGGCTTCGGTCGATTCGCCTGGGCTGTGGCTTTTTGCAGGGCCGCAATGCTGAGTCGCCCTTTGCCCGGGAGGCCCAGTTCGGGTTGCTCAGGATCGCTCAGATCGATCGATTGGATCTTGAGCGTTTTGATTTGCTTGGGTAGGTGGGTGGAGAGATGGCGCAACACATCCAGCCGGCGGCTCAAGCGTTCATCCGGCAGCCCGAGATGCACATCACCAAGCGCAGCCGTGCGCAACCAGAGGCTGCCATTGGGTTCAAAACGCACCTGCTGCAGGGTGCTGCCGAGCTGATCCTCCTGCGCCATCACCTCCGCCAAGGGAGCGCGCAGGCGTTCCTGCCAGCCCATCACCAGGACCTGAGGGGTGCGATTGGCGCCGCTGCCCCGCTTCTGGCGGCTGGTCATCCAGTTACCGAGGCGATCCACATAGCCCCGCTCCATTCCTTTGCTCGAGCGGCGCTGGGCCTGGGCCACCGCTTCGCGTTCCACCAGGCTGATGCGCAGCCGTGGCGGCAACATCAAACGGCTTACCTGCACCTGCTCCACCGGCAGGCCCGCTGCCAGGCGCTGCGCCAGCTCCTGGGGTTTGAGGCTCAACAGCGGCTGGGGTAGCCGCAGCTGCGCTTCACGGATCACCTGTTCACGGCTCACCTGTGAGCTGCCCAGCACCTCGATCTGATCGGGATTGCGCAGCACCCAGCCTTCCCGCAGCAGGCCCCAGCCCAAACCCGCCGCCGCGGCGCTGAACAGCGTGATGCGCCACAGCTGGCGCAGCCGTTCTTGGCGGCGTTGCTGGCGCAGTTGCCGGCGCCGCTCGGGCGCGATGACCGGGCGCGTTGGGGTTCGGGTCACAGCTCGCAGCGCGAGCGCGCCATCAGCTCCGCGATCCAGCGGCGGGCGCGATCGGCATCGGCGAACGGCACATCCTTGTGGTCGTTGCCGCTGATCAGGCGCAGCCGGCAGGCTCCCTGGGACTCATCGGTGAGCGGGGCTTCGCCTGATCCCAGCGCCAGCAGTTCCACCTTTTCCAGGGTTTTCACCTGGAATTCGCCCTGCTCCACGAGCTTGCCCGATTCGAACACGCTCCAGGCGAGCACCCCGTTGATCAGGCGGGCACCACCGCAATCGTCGAGTTTGGAGAGTTCCGCGCCTTCGGCCCACTCGCGGAACAGCCGCTGGCGCCGCCGCTCGAGCCAGCCCAGGGCTGTGATCAAGGGGAACACCACCAGCAGTGGCAGCCAGAGCAACCCGTGACTCATGCCGCTTCAGCCCTCCTGCCGATCGCTGGTTGGCCCGATTCTTGCGCCAGTTGCACCAGTTGGTGCACCAGCTCCTCAAGCGGTAACCCGCTGGCTTCCCAGAGCATCGGGTACATGCTCTGGCTGGTGAAGCCCGGCAGGGTGTTGATCTCGTTGAGCCAGAGGTTGCCGCTGTTGCGATCGAGGAAGAAATCCACCCGGGCCAGCCCCTCAGCGGCCACGGCCCGGCAGGCGGCGATGGCCATGCTGCGGGCGCGCTCGCTCAGCTCGCTGCTCACTTCGGCCGGAATCACGGTGTGGCTTTTGCCGTCGCTGTATTTGGTGTCGTAGTCGTACCAATCGGCGTCAAAGCAGATTTCGCCCAGCACGGAGGCCTGCATGCTGCGGCCTCCGAGCACGGCGCATTCCAGCTCGCGGGCATCCACACCCTGCTCCACCACCAGGCGAGGGTCGTGGCTGGCGGCCAGCGCCAAACCCGCCAACAGTTCACTGCGGTTGGTGGCTTTGCTGATTCCCACCGATGAGCCGAGATTGGCAGGCTTGATGAAACAGGGGTAGCCCAGCTGCTGCTCCAGCCGATCGAGCAGGGCCTGGGGATGGGCCTCCAGCTCCTGCGCATCCACGCAGGCGTAGGGCACTTGCGGCAGACCAGCCGCCGCGAAGGCGGCCTTCATGGCTTGTTTGTCCATGCCCACCGCCGATCCGAGCACGCCCGATCCCACGAAGGGCACCTGCATCAGGCTGAACAGGCCCTGAATCGTGCCGTCTTCGCCGTTGGGGCCGTGCAGCACCGGCACCCACACCTGCATATCGAGCGCACCTTCGGGAAAGCCCTGAAAGCCGGGCCGCAGCGGCGCGGCCGGCAGCTCTTCGCGGCTGGCTGGGGTGCCCTTGGCCAGCACGGCATTGGCCACCGCCGGCGGCCACCAGTGCCCCCATTGATCGATGTAGAAGCAGCTCAGCTGATAGCGCTCCGCGTTGGCGCCGCGGCGCAGCGCTGCAGCCACCGTGTTGGCCGAACGGATCGACACAGCATGCTCACCCGAGACACCGCCGAACACCAGGCCGAGTTGCATGGGTTCGCTGGTCATGGGCGGCTGGATTGAGAGGCCAAACGTATCAGCGATCTCGGCGCTGACCAGGGCTACGCCTGGGCGGTTCCACTGAGGGAGAAGGCCCGCACTTCATCGATTCGCACATTCACCAGATCGCCCGCCTGCCATTGGCCGCCAGCGGCGCGGGCCGCGGGGAAGAAGGTGAGGCGGTTGGTGCGGGTGCGGCCCATCACCTGCTCGGGATCCTTGGGGTTGATGCCTTCCACCAGCACCTGTTCGGTGCGGCCGGCGTAACGGGCGCTGCGGGCTTTGGCTACCCGCTCCACCAGGGCGTTGATCTCGCGCAGGCGTTCCACCTTCACCTCCTCGCTCAGCTGGTTCGGCCAGTCGGCGGCGGGGGTGTTGGGGCGAGGGGAGTAGGCGGCAGTGTTCACCTGATCGAAGCCGATCTCCTCGATCAGATCGAGGGTGCGGCGGTATTGCGCGTCGGTTTCACCGGGGAAGGCCACGATCACATCAGCGCTGATCGAGGCATCGGGCATGCGTTCGCGGATGCGCTCGATGATGCGGCGGTAGCGATCCACCGTGTAGCCGCGCGCCATCGCCTTGAGCACGTCGTCATCGCCGCTCTGGAAGGGGACGTGGAAGTGCTCGCACACCTTGGGCAGATCGGCGCAGGCATCGATCAGCCGCTCGGTGAAGTAGCGCGGATGGCTGGTGGCGAAGCGGATGCGCTCGAGGCCCTCCACGTCGTGAACGAACTGCAGCAGATCGGTGAGGGTGTGTTGGCGGCGGCCTTCGGGCGTGATGCCCGGTAGATCGCGGCCGTAGGCATCGATGTTCTGGCCCAGCAGGGTGATTTCCTTGAACCCCTGGGCGGCCAGACCTTCCATCTCGAGCTTGATCGCTTCCGGCAGGCGCGATTGCTCCTTGCCGCGCACCGAGGGCACCACGCAATAGGTGCAGCGCTCGTTGCAGCCATAGATCACATTCACCCAGCCGCAGATGCTGCTGTCGCGGCGGGCGGTGGTGATGTCTTCGAGGATGTGGTGCTCTTCCGTGGCCACCACCTGCTGACCCTGCTCCACCTGAGCCAGCAGAACATCGAGGCGGTTGGCGTGCTGGGGGCCCATCACCAGATCCAGCTCAGGCACGCGCCGCAGCAGCGATTCGCCTTCCTGCTGGGCCACACAACCGGCCACCACCAGGGTGAGGTTGGGGTTGGTGCGTTTGCGCTGGGCTTGGCGACCTAAGTAGCTGTAAACCTTCTGTTCGGCGTTATCGCGGATCGTGCAGGTGTTGTAGAGCACCAGATCGGCCTCGAGCTCGGCCTGCGCCTCGCGGTAGCCCATTGATTCGAGGATCCCGGCCATCCGCTCGGAATCCGCCTTGTTCATCTGGCAGCCGAAGGTGGTGATCCAGTAGCTGCCGCGCCCGCTGTCGGCTGCCGTAGGCGAAACCGGGGCGCTGAGTTGTGTCGCCGTCATCGCTCCAGTTTCCGGTATCGCCGGAGCGGCTTGTGGCAAGGGGGCTGAGCGCGTGCCAGCTTGAACGCAGCGCCATCGGGCCATGCGCCTTCGCCTGCATCGCTTCCGCCTGAGCAAGGCCGTGCCGCTGGCGATCAGCCGCGGCACCACCAGCGCCGTGGAGCACCTACTGCTGGAGCTCGAGCACGAGGGGTTGATCGGCCGCGGTGAAACCGGCGGGTTCGACACCGGCCATCGCCACTACGACACCGAGGCCATTGCGGCAGAGCTGGAGGTGTTGGCCCCGCAGCTGGAGGGCCTGGAGCCCCAGCCGCTTCAGACGCTCGAACCTCTCTTGGCCCTTCTGAGCCCGCCGGCGCGTTGTGGCCTCGATCTGGCGCTGCACGATTGGTGGGGCCAGCGCCTGGGGCAACCGCTGCACCGGCTCTGGGGCCTGGATCCGGGAGCGTGTGTCGCCACCAGCGTGACCCTCGGGCTGGGGGAGCCCTCGGCGGTGTTGGCGCGGCTCGAGCGCTGGCGGCTGCAGCTGCCCTCCACTCGCATCAAGCTCAAGCTGGGATCACCCGATGGCCTCGATCACGACCGTGCACTGGTGCAAGCGGTGCGCGCCGCCCTGCGCCCGGGTGATGAGCTGCAGATCGATGCCAATGGCGGTTGGGATCTGGCTGGGGCCCGGCAGATGATCCCCTGGCTGGCGGAGCAGGGGGTAGTGCTGGTGGAGCAACCGCTGGCGCCACTTCTGGATGCCGAGGCCGATACAGCCGGCTTCGCAGCGTTGCAGGGCCTGGCGCCGATTCCTCTGGTGGCGGATGAGAGCTGCTGGGATCTGGGCGATCTGCTGCGCCTGGCCCCCCATGTGCAGGGCATCAACATCAAATTGGTGAAGTGCGGCGGCCTCAGCGAGGGGCTGCTGATGGCGCGCACCGCCCGGCGGCTCGGGCTGGGGGTGATGCTCGGTTGCTACTCCGATGGCGGCCTTCTCAACAGCGGCGCTGCCCAGCTGCTGCCGCTGGTGCAGTGGCCGGATCTCGATAGCCATCTCAACCTGATCGATGACCCCTTCGCTGGACCGGATCGGGAAGGGGATGTGTTGCGGTCGGCGGCGCGCCCTGGCCTCGGTGCCCAGCGGCTGCAGGAGGTGGCCTGATGCTCAGCGCTGACGCTCCGCTGGTGCTGCTGCAGCACGGCGGCCTCGACAACCTCTCCGGCAAAACCGGCCTGGCGATGCTCCGCTACCGCCAGGGTCCGATCGTGGCAGTGATTGATCCCGCCCATGCCCGCGGCGATTTGCGCGCGATCACCGGGATCGATCGGGATGTGCCAGTGGTGGCGGATTTGGAGGCCGCCCTGGCGTTTGGCCCTGCTGTGGCGGTGGTGGGGTTAGCCCCCTCCGGCGGACGCTTGCCGCTGGAGATGCGCGCTGATGTGGTGGCGGCGCTGCAGGCGGGGCTGAGCCTGGCCAGCGGTTTGCACAGCCGCCTGGCGCTGGATCCGGAGTTTGCGGCGATCCCGCTGGAGCAGGGCCAGTGGATCTGGGATCTGCGCCATGAACCCGCGGAGCTGGAGGTGGCCGCGGCGCGCTGTGCGGCGTTGCCCTGCCGGAGGCTGCTGGCGGTGGGCTCCGATATGGCCGTGGGCAAGATGAGCGCTTGCCTCGAGCTGCAGCGCGCCGCGCTGCGCGCCGGGGTGGACGCGCGGTTTGTGGGCACCGGTCAGGCCGGCATCTTGATCAGCGGCCAGGGTGTGGCCCTTGATGCGGTGCGGGTGGATTACGCTGCTGGAGCGGTGGAGGCAGCCGTGCTGGCCGCGGCGGAAGGGGCGGGGGATCAGAGCTGGGTCTTGGTGGAGGGGCAGGGGTCGCTCGCGCATCCGGGCTCCACGGCCACCCTGCCGTTGCTGCGCGGCAGTCAGCCCACGGATCTGCTGTTGGTCCACCGCGCTGGCCAGAGCCATGTGCGTACGCGGCCGGGTGCTGTCGTCGTGGCGATTCCGCCGCTGCCGGAGCTGATCACGGCCTGTGAGGCGCTGGCCGCCCTGGGCCGGCCCGACGGGCTCCAGCCGCGGGTACGGGCCATCGCGCTGAACACCGCCCTGCTCGATACGGCCCATGCCGAGCGCGAAGCTCAGCAGATCGCTGCGCTCACCGGCTTGCCGGTGGTTGATCCCGTGCGCCACGGGGGGGAGAGGCTGCTGGCAGCTCTGCTCGAAACGCCTGCGACACCTTTGTAGTGGTCGGTGGCCAGCAAGGCGAAAGCCCCACCACTCTCTGAGTGGTGGGGCTTTCGTGAAGGGGCGGACGAGGGGACTTGAACCCCCGAATGCCGGAATCACAATCCGGTGCCTTAACCACTTGGCTACGCCCGCCAGGGCTGCGCGATCCTATCAATGCGTGTGCAGCCTTGAATGGAGCGGCTTGGCGGGCTGAGCAGGCCATGGGGGTGGTGCCTCGCTGCCGTGGCGTTGGGGGGAGCCCTGGTGGCCACCAACCCCGACGAACAGGATTTTGAGGAGTTTGCTGGTGAGCAGCTCGTGCGCCTGCTGGACGAGGAGCTCTGCGATCAGGGCGGCCTGCCGATGGTGGCGCGGCTGCTGATTCAGAACTGCTCCGAGCTGGTGCAGGGGCAGGAGCGCGTGCTGGGAAGCCTGGCCCTGCAGGGGAGTACACGCACCAATGCCGTTGTGTTCAGCCTCTACAGCACCCAGCTCGGCGGGCAGTCGTTGTTGCCCGGCCTGCGCATACCCCGCTACCGGATCCTCACGCTCGGCGTGGCGGGCCAGCTCGTGATGCTTCAGGCCAGTGGTGATGAGGGCTGAGGCGCCAGGGCCCAGCAGCCTGCAGCTGCAGTTGCCGCGGCTGCTGCTCGATCCCTGCCAGCGTGATCTGCCCTGCGGCGATGCCGATGGTTTGGTGCCGGTGCAGCTGGAACTGGAGGCCGGCCGGGTGGCCGCGATCCGCCCCTTGGCATCGCCAAAGGGTTTGCCCCTGGCGCTGACGCCTCTGGTGGAGGCCCATGCCCATCTCGATAAGGCCTTCAGTTGGGAGCAGCACCCCAACCGCAGCGGCCAAATGGCTGACGCACTGAGCGTGAATCTGCGGGAGGGCGAGCAGCGCACCCTCGAGCAGGTGCGCCAGCGCGCCAGCCGCGCCCTGGATCAGGCCTGGCGCTATGGCCTGCGCGCCATCCGCAGCCATCTCGACAGTGGCGGGCCTGGAGCGGCGCCGAGCTGGGAGGCTTTGCTTGACCTCCAGCAGCAGTGGCGCGGGCGCGTGGAGTTGCAGCTGGTGGCCCTGGTGCCGATCAGCCACTGGAGCACCGAGGCCGGCCGGGCCCTGGCGCAGCGGGTGGCGCAGGCTGGCGGCTTGTTGGGCGGTGTGCTCGGGCCGCCTTATCCGCGTGCCCGCCGCGATCGCCAGGCCTGGCAGGGGATGTTGCTGCTGGCTGAGCAGCTCGGCTGCGGCATCGATCTGCATGTGGATGAGAGCGGTGAGGCCCCCGGTCAGGGAGTAGCGCTATTGCTGGAGCAGCTGGAGCGCCGGCGGCCGCAGCTGCCGATCACCTGCAGCCATGCCAGCAGCATGGGGCTGTTGCCGCTCGCCGCGCAGCAGCGGCTGGCGGAGCGGTTGGCCCGCCTGCAGGTGGAGGTGGTGGCCTTGCCCACCACCAACCTCTGGCTGCTGGGGCGGCGCGGCGATGCGGATCTGGCCCAGCGGCCGTTGGCGCCGGTGCGGCAGTTGCAGCGTGCGGGGGTGGTGGTGGCTGTGGGCGGTGACAACGTGCAGGACCCCTGGGATCCCGGCAGCGACTTCGATCCGCTGGAGCTGCTGCGCCTGGCCTGCCGCGTTTGCCATTGCCCTCCCTGGCAGCGCCAGGGGATCACCCCGTTCACCACGGCGCCAGCGCGCCTGCTGGGCCTGGCCTGGGATGGGATCGTGCGCCAGGGCTCTCCAGCTGATTTGGTGATCACGAGCGCCACCAGCTGGAGTGAGCTGCTGGCCCGCCCGCCCCAGCGGCGGGTGCTGCGCGGCGGCCAATGGCTCCCGGCAGCGCCCACGCAGCAGCCTTCGCCGGCCCTTGCCAGGCTGGAGGCCTCAACCCCCTGCTGATTGCTTGATGGCTTCGCTGCTGCCCAGCGCCCTGCCGCAGCCCCTGCCGCAACCGGCATCGGCGCAGCAGCTGGAGCAGCTGGCCGCTGATCTGCGCGCTGCGGGCTTGATGCCTCTGCGCAGCAGCGGAGAGCTCGAGCAACTCTCAGCCGATGCTTTTGTGTATTCCCCGGTGCTGCAGCCGCTGCTGCAAGGCTTGCGGGCGCAGCTTGGCGTGCGGGCCGAGAACGCCGAACAGGTGCTGGCGGTGGCGGCGGCCTGCGCTCGCCATGGAGTGAGCCTCACCCTGCGCGGTGCCGGCACGGGCAATTACGGCCAGGCCACGCCCCTGGCTGGCGGCTTGGTGCTTGAGCTCAGCGCCATGAACCGCCTGTTGGAGGTTGATCCCAGCAGCGGTGTGTTCACGGCGGAGCCGGGGATTCTGCTGGCGGATTTGGAGGCACACCTGCAGGCGCGGGGCCGGGAGCTGCGGCTGGTGCCCAGCACCGTGCGCAGCGCCAGCCTGGCGGGGTATCTGGCGGGCGGCTCCAGTGGGATCGGCTCGCTGCGCTGGGGATTCCTGAGGGATCCAGGCCATCTGCTCGGGCTTGAGATCGTCACGCTCGAACCCACGCCGCGGCGGCTTCAGCTCGGGGCTGCGGAAGCCGAGGCGATCAACCACGCCTATGGCTGCAACGGCATCATCACCAGCGTCACCATGGCCAGCGCGGCTGCGGTGCCCTGGCAGCAGTGGGTGCTGGAGTTTGCCTCCTGGGAGCAGGCTCTGGCGGCGGCGCAGCAGCTGCCCAAAACAGCCCTGCTGCTCAACGCCCTCTGTGCCCTGGAGGGGCCTGTGGCCGAATGGATGCCGTGGCCCAAGGGCTGCCCACCGGCCACGGCATCGGGGCACCGCCTGTTGCTCCTGGCGGCCCCGGATGCACGGCTGGCTCTCGATGCGCTGCTGCCGGGCCTGGGGGGGCAGTTGGTGTGGGAGGCGCCCCAGGGGCAGAGCCGGGGCATCCCGCTACGGGAGCTGTGCTGGAACCACACCACCCTGCACGCCCGCACCCACGACCCCGGCCTCACCTATCTGCAACTGCTGCTGCCCCAGCCGGAGCAGGCGGCCCTCGATGCCCTCCGGCAGCGCTGGGGCGACGCGGTGCTCTGGCACCTGGAGGCGGTGCGGGCCCAGGGGCAGCAGCGGCTGGCCTGCCTACCGCTGGTGCGCTGGCGCGGCCGCGAGGCCTTGGAGGAGTTGATCCGCCATGCCTGCGATCTGGGCTGTCTGTTGTTCAACCCCCACGCCATCACCGTGGAAGACGGTGGCCTGGGCGGGGTGGACGCCGATCAGGTGGCGGCCAAGGCCAACTACGACCCCGCCGGGTTGCTCAATCCCGGCAAGCTGCGCGGCTGGCTGGAGCGCTCAGCACCGAGGGGCGCTTAGCAGCCGAGGCTGGCTCGGGTGTCGGCGCCGGTGCGGGAGTTGGTGCCGCTGGCCTTGGCGCAGAGCTGCCGTTGATCGGCGCGATCGATCAGGGCATCGCTGAAGTCGGCGCCGGTCACATCGGCGCCGTTAAAGGTGGCGCCCGCAGCAATCACACCCACCAGCAGGGCATCCCGCAGGTTGGTGTGGCTCATGTCGGTGCGATCCAGCAGCACATCGCTGAGGTCAGCGCCACTGAAATCGGCCTCAGGGAAAGCCCCCTGGGTGAAGATCGCGCCGTGCAGATCGGCGCCCGCAAAGTTGGTGCCCTTGCCCACTGCTCCGGCGAAGGAGGTGTTGGCCAGGTGCTGGCCGGAGAAGTCCTTGCCGCTCTGGTTGGTGAGCGTGTAATCCACGGTGTCCTGGAACAGGGCCCGATCCTGCAGGCCAACACCGGCGCTCGTGTCGAGAGCCATGGCGGGTAGGGCGGCCACCAGCAGCCAGAGGCTGGCCAGTAGGGCCATGAAGCGGCGGATCGGCATGGCGGCGCAGGCGTCTGCGTTCAGTCTGTCGTCTGAAGCAGGGGCAGCAGCTCCGCCACCAGATAGAGCGAACCGCAGGCCACCGGCAGGGCGGGCGACTCCACCAGCCAGGCCAGGTTGGTGGCGAGATCAGGCACGCCTTCCTCCAGCTGCAACCCTGTGGCGGCCTGGAGATCGGCAGCAGACCAGCTGCTGTGCTCCTGCGGCAAGGCCACCACCCGCACCGCGTCGCCTTCACGCAGCAGGGTGCGCAGCAGCGACGGTGCATCCTTGTGGCGCTGGATGCCGATCAGCCAGCGGCGGGGCAGCTGGTGGTCGTGGCTGCGTTGATCCAATTCGCGGCGCAGCGCCTCAGCGGCAGGGGGGTTGTGGGCGCCATCCACCAGCAGCAGCTGGCCCTGGAAGCGGCGCTGCTCCAGCCGGCCAGGCCAGCGAGCCTGGCGCAGCCCCTCGGCGATCGCGGCGGAGGTGATCGGCCAGCCGCGCTCCGCCAGGGCCTCGGCTGCGGCGCTGGCCACGGCGGCATTGCTGCGCTGGAGATCTCCCCGCAGCCCCAGCACAGGGCCGCCCTGTTCCGCTGGCGCCAACGGCTCCACCCAACGCAGCGCGCAGCCCTGGCGGGCCGCCAGCTGTCGCAGCACCTGGGCGGCCTCCTCGGTTTGCGGGCCGCTCACGGCCGAGGCACCGGGGTGCAGCACGCCGGCTTTCTCCGCAGCGATGGACGCGATCGTGGGCCCCAGATGTTCGGTGTGATCGAGGCCGATGCTGGCGAACGCCAGCACCTGGCGATCCGGATGCACCGTTGTGGCATCGAGGCGGCCCCCCAGCCCCACTTCCAGCACAGCGAGCTCCACGCCGGCGTCAGCGAAGGCCTGCATGGCGGCGGCCGTCACCAGCTCAAAGGGGGTGAGGTTGTGGCGCAGGGCCAGTGGTTGCAGGTTTTGCAGCAGCTCTCTCAGCGCGGCTTCGCTGATTAGGCCCTCCGGCAGGCGGATGCGCTCACACCAGCTGAGCAGATGGGGCGAGGTGTAGAGCCCGCAGCGGATGCCGGCGGCAGAGGTGATGGCGTGCAGCATCGTGCTGATCGAGCCCTTGCCGTTGGTGCCGGCCACCTGGATCGCCGCAAAACGGCGTTCGGGATGGCCCAGCTCCGCCAGGGCCGCCTGCAGCCGCTCCAGGCCGAGGTCAACGCCCCGGCGACTGAAGGGAGCGATCAGGTCGCTGAAGGGGTCTGGGCCTGGCACGTGATCAGGGCGCGTTCCAGACGCTTCACCGCTTCGCGGATGTGGCGGGGTTGGATGGTGAGGGGCGGTACGAAGCGCACAACGTTGGTGCCGGCGGGCACTAGCAGTAGGCCTTCGGCCATGGCCGCTTTCACCACGTCAATGGCGGCCGGTCCTTCGGGTCTGAGTACCAGCCCCTGCAGCAGGCCCCAGCCGCGGCATCCCTCCGCCAGGGTGGGGTGGCGCGCCACCAAGCCGGCGAGCTGCTCCTGCAGCAGTTGGCCCATCGCTTCGGCATGGGCAGGCAGATTGCGCTTCACCAGCTCCTCAGCCACGGTGAGGCCGGCTCGGCAGGCCATCGGATTGCCGCCGAAGGTGCTGGCGTGCTCACCGGGCTTGAGGTGATCGGCAGCGGCCTTCACGCACAACGCGCCGATGGGGAAGCCGCCGCCCAGCCCCTTGGCCAGGGTGAAGGCATCGGGTTCCACGCCGAGCTTCTGATAACCCCAGAGGCGCCCGGTGCGGCCGACGCCCACTTGCACTTCATCGAAGATCAGCAGGATGTTGTGCTGATCGCAGAGCTCCCGCACCCGGCGGAAGAAGCTCTGGTCGCCCGGGTTCACGCCGCCTTCGCCCTGCAATGGCTCCAGCATCACGGCGGCCACTCGCGGACCATCCTTCTCGCACTCGGCAAGCAGTGCCTCAAAGGCGGCCGTGTCGTTGTAGGGGAAGTAGCGGAAGCCCTGCACCATCGGCTCAAAGCCCTGGTGGTACTTGGGCTGACCGGTGGCCGTTACCGCCGCCAGAGTGCGGCCGTGGAAGCTGGCTTGGGCGGTGAGGATCAGTGGTCCTGGGCCGTCGGTGCCGATGCCGCGCACCTGATGGCCGTGCTTGCGGGCCAACTTGATCGCGCCTTCGTTGGCTTCGGCGCCGGAGTTGCAGAAGAACACCGCATCGGCGCAGCTGTTGGCGGTGATCCAGGCCGCCAGCTGTTCCTGCTCGGGGATCCGATACAGGTTGGACACATGCTGCAGCTTGCGCAGCTGCCGGCCCAGGGCCCGGCGCATCACCGGGTTGCTGTGGCCGAGGGTGCACACCGCAATGCCGGCCACCCCATCGAGATAGCGCCGGCCATTGCTGTCCCACACCCACACGCCCCGGCCGCGCACCAGTTCGAGGGGAAAACGCCCGTAGGTCTGCATCACCGCCGAGCTGGCGGGGGTGATGCGAGGGGGCGGAGTCATAGGAGCGGTGGGACTTGAACCCACATGCCCGAAGGCGCTCGATTTTGAGTCGAGTCCGTCTACCAATTCCGGCACGCTCCCGCGTGGCTGACTGTAGGGGTCAGCCCTCAGCCGACGCGGCGAATCGAGGCGCCAACGCGGTTGAGCTTGCCCTCGAAATCGGCGTAGCCGCGATCGAGGTATTCCAGGCCCTGCACCGTGGTGATGCCTTCGGCCGCCAGGCCGGCCAGCACCATTGCGGCCGAGGCTCGCAGGTCGCTGCCTTGCACCGGGGCGCCGCTGAGGCGGGCGACCCCTTCAATGAAGGCGGTGCTGCCCTGCACGCGGATCGCGGCGCCCATGCGCTGCAGTTCGGCCACGTGCTGCAGCCGGTTTTCAAAGATGTTCTCCGTGATCACGCTCGTTCCCTGAGCCGTGGCAAGCAAGCTCATGAACGGTGCCTGCAGATCGGTGGGGAAGCCGGGGAAGGGTTGGGTGCGCAGATCCACCGCCCGGATGTCCTCACCACTGATGGTGACGAGGGTGCCGTCGATCTTGAGCTTGCAGCCGGCTTCCTCGAGCTTGGTGAGAACCGCACCGAGGTGATCGGTGATCACAGGCCCCACGGTGAGTGTGGAGCGGGTGATGGCGGCGGCCAGCAGGAAGGTGCCGGCCTCAATCCGATCGGGGATCACGGCGTAGTCAGCGCCGTGGAGGCGCTCCACACCCACGATCGTGATGGTGGGTGTGCCGGCGCCGCGCACTTTGGCGCCCATGGCCAACAGCAAACCGGCCAGATCGATCACCTCGGGCTCGAGGGCGGCGTTCTCGATCACCGTTTCACCCTCGGCGAGGGCGGCCGCCATCATCAGCGTTTCAGTCGCGCCCACGCTGGGGCAATCGAGGTGAATGCGGCCCCCTTTGAGGCGATGGCCGCGGCCCGGCACCACCGCCGACACCACGCCGTGCTCGATCGTGACCTGGGCTCCAAGCGCCTTCAGGCCCTTCACGTGCTCCACCACGGGGCGAGTGCCGATCTGGCAGCCGCCGGGAAGGGGAACGCGGGCAATGCCTAGCCGTGCCAGCAGCGGGCCGATGCAGAAGAAGCTGGCCCGCAGGCTGTTCACCAGCTCGTAGGGCGGAGCGGATTGGTTGAGACCAGATCCCTGCATCTCCAGGCTTTCGCCGTTGCGGCGCACCTTCACCCCGAGGGAGCTGAGGATTTCCCCCATGCCCTGGATATCGGTGAGAGGCGGCACGTTGCGCAGCCGCAACTGGTCTTCGGTGAGCAGGCTGGCGGCCATCAGCACCAGCGCTGAATTTTTAGCGCCGCTCACCCGCAATTCCCCCGAGAGGCGGCGGTTGCCCGCGATCTCAAGCTGGGGGTTGAGAATCTGTTGAGACGGGACAGCGGTCACAGTCATGGCTACAGGCGTCCCGCCTCAGGGGCCTCATCCTGACAATCGGCCCTGAGACCGGCAAGACGTCCGGCGCCGGAACTGGCTTGGCCCCATGGGCGCCACCCCTGATGGGGTACATTTCCGGGGTCGCCGACGCGACACGCCAGCCCCTGCGGATGTGGCGGAATTGGTAGACGCGCTAGTTTCAGGTACTAGTGGCAGCAATGTCGTGGGAGTTCAAGTCTCCCCATCCGCACTGAAAAGCTCCCCTCAGCGAGGGGAGCTTTTTTATTGCTTCAGCTGGCTGGCTTGTTGGCCGGCGACGGTTGCTGTTCTCGGCTTGACTTGCCAGGGTTGAAACGCAGCGCGGTCATCACTGCTGCTGCTTTCATCGTTTGTGCTGCACGGCTCGTCGATGCTCGTCCTCAAGATCACCAATGCCTCCGAAGTCGTGGCGGCGAAGATCGGTCGCTTCCTGGGGGCGCTTACCCCTGATGCCCTCGATCAGAAAACGATTGAGGATGTGCTGATCAAGGAGTTGATCAAAAACCTCAGCGCCGAGGGGCTCAAGGGTGAAGTAGCTGCCGTGCGCGGCCTTGAGCTGCATGAGCATGGGCTTGACGTGGAGGAAGGCCTGCACGTTCGCCGGCGTGAAGCCTTCTGATGGAGCTGATCACCAGTCGGCGTAACCCGCTGGTGGGGCGCCTGCGGGCCTTGCATCAACCCAAGGGCAGGCGAGAGCAGGGTTTGCTGCTTTTGGAGGGCACCCATCAACTGCAGGAGTTGCTGCGCTTGGGTCTCCAGCCCGAGCAGGTGCTGGCAACTCCAGCCTGGATCGAGCGCAACGGCGGCTTGCTGGCTCAGGTGGCTTTGCCGCTGCAGCCCGTGGGGGAAGAGGTGATGGCTGCGGTGGCCACCACCGATCACCCGGATGGTGTGGTGGCCACCTTGGCCCGTGAGGCTCTGCCCGTCGCCCGGGGCGAGGGCGCTTTCGTGCTGGTGCTCGATCAGCTCCAGGATCCCGGCAACCTGGGCACGCTGCTGCGCACGGCGCTGGCAGCTGGTGTGGATGAGGTGTGGCTCGGGGGCGGCGCCGATCCCCTTCAACCCAAGGTGCTCAGGGCCTCTGCCGGTGCGGCGCTGGCGTTGCCGCTGCTGCGGCTAGCCCAGGGCGATGCGCTGCTGCCCCTGCTGCAGCGGGCTGTTGCGGCGGGGCAGCAGTTGGTGGCCACCGTGGTTCAGCCATGCGCCCAGCCCTACTGGCAGCTCGATTGGACCCGCCCCACCATTTTGATGATGGGGAATGAAGGCGCGGGTCTGCATCCGCAGCTGGCAGCCCTGGCCACCCATCGGATCACCATTCCTCACAGCGATGCTGTGGAATCGCTGAACGTGGCGGTGGCGGCGGCGCCTCTCCTGCTGGAGCGCTGGCGCCAGGAGCGCAACGCTGCTGCGGGGGCCTGACAGGAGAGAATGCCCGCCAACTGCGCAGGTAACCGGTGAGCGACGGCAGCTTCGATTTTGATGTGATCGTCATCGGCGCCGGTTATGGCGGCTTCGATGCGGCGAAGCATGCTGCTGAGCACGGCCTGCGTACGGCGATCATCGAAAGCCGCGATATGGGCGGCACCTGCGTGAACCGCGGCTGCGTGCCCTCCAAGGCCCTGCTGGCAGCCAGCGGCCGGGTGCGGGAACTGGCCGACGCTGAACACCTCAAAGGCTTTGGCATCCACGCGGCGCCGGTGCGCTTTGAGCGCCAGAAGATCGCCGACCACGCCAATCAGCTGGTGGCCACGATCCGCGGCAACCTCACCAAAACGCTCGAGCGAGCCGGCGTCACGATCATCCGCGGCACAGGCCGCCTGGAGGGGCCCCAGAAAGTGGGCGTGCGTGAAATCAACGGCGTGGATCGGGTGCTCTCCGGCCGCGACGTGATCATCGCCACGGGCTCTGATCCCTTTGTGCCGCCCGGCATCGAAACCGACGGCCGCACCGTGTTCACCAGCGATGAAGCGGTGAGCCTCGAATGGCTGCCCCGCTGGCTGGCGATCATCGGCAGCGGCTACATCGGCCTGGAATTCGCCGATGTGTACACCGCTCTCGGCTGTGAGGTGACGATGATCGAGGCGCTGGATCGGGTGATGCCCACCTTCGATCCCGACATCGCCAAGATCGCCGCCCGCAACCTGATCGACGGCCGCGACATCGACGCCCGCTCCGGCGTGCTGGCCAAATCGATCAAGCCCGGTGCCCCGGTGCAGATCGAGCTGGTGGATATGCAAACCAAAGAGCCCGTGGAAACCCTCGAGGTGGATGCGGTGCTGGTGGCCACCGGCCGCGTGCCCAGCAGCAAGGGGCTGAACCTCGAGGCCTGCGGCATCGAAACCAACCGCGGCTTCATCCCGGTGGACGATCAGCTGCGGGTGCTGGTGAACGGTGCCCCCGTGCCCCACCTCTGGGCTGTGGGCGATGTGACCGGAAAGATGATGCTGGCCCACACCGCTGCGGCCCAGGGCACCGTGGCGGTGGACAACATCCTGGGCTACCCCCGCGCGATCGATTACCGCTCGATTCCTGCGGCCACCTTCACCCACCCGGAGATCAGCTCGGTGGGCCTGAGCGAAGCCGATGCCAAGGAGCTGGCCGCCAAGGATGGTTTTGAGCTGGGTAGTGTGCGCAGCTACTTCAAGGCCAACTCCAAGGCCCTGGCTGAGCTGGAGAGCGATGGCTTGATGAAGCTGCTGTTCAACAAGAGCACCGGAGAAGTGCTCGGTGCTCATATTTATGGTCTGCACGCCGCTGATCTGATCCAGGAGATCGCCAACGCTGTGGCCCGCCGCCAGAGCGTGAAGCAGTTGGCCAATGAGGTGCACACCCACCCCACCCTGAGCGAAGTGGTGGAAGTGGCGTACAAGCAGGCCGCCATGGCCGTGGGAGCCTGAAGTGATGGAGATTCGTCGCCGGCCGCCCAACCCCAAAGTGAAGGTGGCCCACCTGGAGTACGCCATCCCCCACGAGGAGAGCGAACCCCGCAACATCCTCGAGAAGATCGTTTGGGAAAAAGATCGTGAGGTGGCCAGTGCCCGCGATCGCGTCACCCTGGAGCAGCTGAAGAAACAGGTGGCTGAACTGCCAGCCACCCGCGATTTTCTGGCGGCGTTGAAAGCGGCCTGCCGCAAGCCCGCGGTGATTGCCGAGGTGAAGAAGGCAAGCCCCAGCAAGGGTGTGATTCGCGAGGATTTCGATCCCGTGGCGATCGCCCAGGGCTATGCCGCCGGCGGGGCCAGTTGCCTCTCGGTGCTCACCGATAAGCAGTTTTTCCAGGGCGGCTTTGAGGTGCTGGTGCAGGTGCGCCAGGTGGTGGATCTGCCGCTGCTCTGCAAAGACTTCATCCTTAGCCCCTATCAGCTGTATCAAGCCCGCGCCGCCGGCGCCGATGCGGCCCTGCTGATTGCCGCGATCCTCACGGATGCGGATATGGCCTATCTGCTCAAGGTGGCACGTGCCCTGGGCCTCACCGTGCTGGTGGAGGTGCACGATGCAGCCGAGCTGGAGCGGGTTCTGGCCCTCGAAGGCGTGCAGCTGATCGGCATCAACAACCGCAACCTCGCCACCTTCGACACCGACCTGGCCACCACCGAGCAGCTCACTGAGCGCTACGGCGAGCAGATCCGCGGGAAGGGCTGCCTGCTGGTGAGCGAATCGGGCCTGCTCAGCCGCGACGATCTCGATCGCGTGCAGAGCGCCGGCGCCGATGCGGTGCTGGTGGGTGAATCGCTGATGCGTCAGAGCGATGTGACCGCCGCGCTGGAAATGCTGATCAACGGCTGACGGCTGAACGCCGATAACCAGGCAGACGACAAAAAAGCCCGGCTTTGAGAGCCGGGCTTTTGCTGTGGATGGGGAAGATCGGGGCTGCCGAAAGGCAGCCGATTGATCACACCTTGCGGGAGTAGTACTCCACCACCAGCAGTTCGTTGATTTCGAGGGCGACCCACTCGCGCTCGCACTTGCTGATCACCTTGGCGACCTGCTTGTTCTTGTCGAGCTCGAGGTGGGGTGGGATGTTGGCCAGACCCGGGAATTCCAGGTTGGCTTCAGCCAGCTTCTTGCTCTGCTTGCGCTCGCGGATGGCGACCACATCACCGGCTTTGCACTGGTAGCTGGGGATGTCCACGACGCGGCCGTTCACGGTCACGTGGCCATGGTTCACCAGCTGACGGGCACCGGGAACGGTGGGGCCGAAGCCGAGGCGGAAGCACACATTGTCGAGACGGTTCTCGAGCAGCTTCAGCAGGTTGGTTCCAGTGGAACCCTCCTGGGCGCGCGCTTTCTTCACGTAGCGCACGAGCTGACGCTCGGAGATGCCGTAGTTGAAGCGAAGCTTCTGCTTCTCTTCGAGGCGGATGGCGTATTCGGAGCGCTTGCGACGGGCTTGGCCGTGCTGACCGGGGGGATAAGACCGCTTAGCGGACTTACGGGTGAGACCGGGAAGGTCTCCCAAGCGCCGCGTAATCCTCAGACGAGGGCCGCGGTAGCGAGACATAGAAAACCGTGATGGTTGGGCAGTCGGGCGGGGCGGCGAGCCGGAAGCTGGTGAGCGGCCTTGCGAGAATCTCGCAAGCATCCAGCTCATCCAGCGGGCTGATGCCACGCCAGTAGTCGATCCTATCGCTCGGCCCTGGTTCCACCCTCGCGCTGCCCATGAACCAGCTGCTGCAACGGTTGCTCCTGGCCTTGATCGGCGTCTACCGCCAGTTCATCTCACCGCTGCTGGGCCCGCCCCGCTGCCGCTTTATCCCCAGTTGCAGTGCCTATGGCCTGGAGGCGATCGAGCGCCACGGCCCCTGGCGCGGCAGCTGGCTCACCCTGCGCAGGCTGCTGCGCTGTCATCCCTTCACCCCCTGCGGCTGCGACCCGGTGCCCGATTGATGGCTGAGCTGGTGCTGATCACTCGTGAGGGCTGCTGCCTCTGCGACGGCCTCGAGGAGAAGCTGGCGGCGCTGGCCCTGGCCTACACGCGCCTCGATGTGGATGCCGATCCAGCCTTGAAGGCGCGCTTTGACTTCGAAGTGCCTGTGCTGCTGCTGCGGGAGGGAGCGGCGGAGCGGGTGCTGCCGCGTGTGTCGCCGCGCTTGCCAGCGCATCAGCTGGGCGCCTGGCTGCAGGAGCAGGGGCTGTCCTGACGCTGGTGGCTGCCGCAGTCTTGCCTGAGGCTCACAAGACTGGTTGCAGCGGCAACGTTGGATGCCTGGATTGCGCCTAAAACAAGCGCAACAGCGCTGCCGCCATGTCCGATCGGCTTCACCCTCTGCTGCGTCAGGTTGGCCTGGCGGTGCCGCCGGGTTTGGCCAATGGAGAGGTCACCAGCGTCAGCTGCGACTCGCGGCGCGTGGGGCCCGGCACCGTGTTTGTGGGCTTGCCGGGCGCCCAGGTCGATGGCGGGGTGTTTTGGCCCCAGGCGCTCCAAGCCGGTGCGGTGCTGGCGGTGATCGGCCGTGCTGCCGCTGAGGCCTGCCCTCCCGCCGATCACGACCCGGTGCTGGTGGTCACCGAACCCGTGGCCCGCTGGGCTGGACTGCTGGCGGCGGAGTTCTGGCAGCAGCCGAGCCAGCGCCTGCATCTGATTGGGGTGACCGGTACCAACGGCAAAACCACCACCACCCATCTGATCGAGCATCTCGCCGCCCATTGCGGCATGCCCTCTGCTCTGTTCGGCACGTTGGTGAACCGTTGGCCGGGGCACAGCGTCACCGCCCAGCACACCACGGCGTTTGCCGATGTGCTGCAGGGACAGCTGGCTCAGGCCGTTGAGGCTGGTTCCCAGGTGGGTGCGATGGAGGTGAGCTCCCATGCCCTGGATCAACAGCGCGTGAGCGGCTGCCGCTTCGCCGGGGCGGTGTTCACCAACCTCACCCAGGACCACCTCGACTACCACCCGTCGATGCAGGCCTACTTCGAGGCCAAGGCCAGCCTGTTCAGCTCCGGCTTCCTCGAGCTCAAGCCAGGCCAGGCCACGGCGGTTGTGAATGTGGATGATCCCTGGGGCGAGAAGCTGGCCCAGCGGCTGGGAAGCCACGCCTGGCGCAGCTCCCTGCAGGAGGACAGTGATGCGGAGCTGCGGATGGAGCAGTTGCAGTTCAGCTCCGAAGGGGTGAGCGGGGTGCTGGTGAGCCCGATGGGGAGCGGGGCTTTTCAGTCGCCGTTGCTGGGGCGCTTCAACTTGATGAATCAGCTGCAGGCGGTGGGTGCGCTGCTCCAGCAGGGCCTGCCCCTGGCCAACCTGCTGCAGGGCCTCACCAGCTTCCGGGGGGTGCCGGGCCGGATGGAGCGGGTTGGCGTTGGCCGGGCGGAGTGCTGCGAAGGCTCCTTGCCAGCGGTGCTCGTGGATTACGCCCACACACCCGATGGCCTTGAAAGTGCCCTGAAGGCGTGCCGGCCGTTTGCGCGTGGTCAGTTGATCTGCGTGTTCGGCTGCGGTGGTGATCGCGATCGCACCAAGCGGCCGCTGATGGGTTCGATTGCCGCGCGTCTAGCCGATCAGGTGGTCGTCACCTCCGATAACCCCCGCACCGAAGACCCCCAGCAAATCCTCAACGATGTGGTCGCGGGCATTCCCGAGGGCGTGGCGGTGCAGGTGGAGGCCGATCGGGGCCGGGCTATCGCGGCTGTGGTGGCGGCTGCTCAGCCGGATGATCTGGTGCTGATCGCCGGCAAGGGCCACGAGGACTATCAGATCCTCGGCACCACCAAGATCCACTTCGACGACCGCGAAGAAGCGGAGAAAGCGCTGCGGGAGCGGCCCTGTTAAGCGAGCGCTCTCAGGGCTTCCAGCAGCTTGTCGATCTCCGCTTCGGTGGTGGTGATGTGGGTGCAGGCCCGGAGGCAATCGGGATCATCCAATCGGCGGATCCAGAGGTCCTGCTCACCGAGGCGCTCCACTACGGCAGCGCTGGGGTGCCCCGCCAGCGTGAAGCTCACGAGCCCGGCCGGTGGGGGCTCCAGCAGCAGGGTGCTCACCCCCTTAATGGTTTGCAGCCCCTGCCAGAGCCGGCGGCTGCCCGCCTGAATCCGCTCCAGCCGTTCGGCTGGTGTGCCCTCCGCCGCTAGCAGCTCCAGCGAGGTGGCCAGGCCGCTGCAGAGGGGTAGGCAAGAGGTGGCCACCTCAAAGCGGCGGGCATCGCTGTGGAAGCTGCTGGCGGCGGAGGCCTCATGGCGCAGGCTGCGCCAACCGATCAGGGTGGGTTGCGCCTGCTCGAGCAGCCGCTCTGAGAGAGCCACACCGCCGAGACCCTCCGGGCCGCAGCACCATTTGTGGCCGGTGAAGGCATAGATATCGGCGGCGGCAGCGGCCTCCTCCACAGGGATCGCCCCCATCGATTGGGCTGCATCCACCAGCAACCAGGGCTGGTTGGGATGGTGCTGGAGCCGCTCGGCCACGGCGGTGATCGGCATCACGCTGCCGTTGTTCCAGAGCAGATGGGAGAGGGCTACGAGCCGTGTTTGCGGTGTGAGCGCCTGCTCCAGCGCCGCGAGCACCGCCGCGCCGAGACTGGCCTGATCGTGGGTTTTGCAGAGCTCCAGCACCGGGAGCCAACGGATCTCCAGCCCTTCGCGCCGCGCCAGTTCCTGGCAAGCCGCCACCACGCCGGGGTGTTCGCAGTCGCTGATCAGCAGCTGATCACCAGTGCTCCAGGGCAGGCCCCAGAGCGGCAGTACGCAGCCGCTGGTCACGTTTTCTGTGAGCGCCAAGCGATGGGGGCCCACACCACAGAGCGCTGCCAAGGCTTGGCGCACCCGCGCGGTTTCCTGTTCGATGAAGGGCCACACCGCTCCGGTGAAGGGCCCTAGTTCCTGGATGCGCTGCCAGCTTGCGGTGATCGCCTGCAGCGAAGGTGTGGGCAGAGGCCCCTGCCCGCCGTAGTTGAAGTAGGTCTTGTTGGCTAGGGCGGGGCAGAGGGTGCGCATGCCTGCGGGTTAGATCACCTGCCCCACCATGACGGCTGCAACGGCGGAGAAGAGGGTGATGCTGAGGGCGGTGAGCGGGTTCTGGCCCTGGGCGACGGCGAAGCTGGTGATCACGCCGGCGCCGAGGCAGGCAACGGCCAGTTGGGTGGTGAGGGCTGGGCGCTGCTCCACGGGCTTGGGCTCGATTGCGGGCAGCTTGCTGGCGGCAACGGCTCCAGTCCTGGCTTCTTTACCTGGCGTTGGTCTTCGTTACGCGGCGCAATGTCAGCTGCGCACTCGGGTGGAGGCGGGTCTGGCGCGGCCGCTGCTGGCCCACTGCTGTAGCGCCTCCAGTTGTTCGCGCGCGGTGCGCGAGAGCGGCACCAACTGAGCGGCAGCGCTGATCAGATCGCTTTCCCCGAATTCCCGTTGCTCACTGAAGGCCTGGTGCATGGCCTCGATCACCACCTGCTCCAGCTCAGCGCCGGAGAAGCCCGCTGTGCGGTCCACCACCACCTCCAGCGGCAGGCTGTGATCGGGGCGGCGGCGCCTCAGCTGCAGATCGAGGATGGCGCTGCGCTCTGCTGCATCCGGTAGATCGAGCAGGAAGATCTCATCGAAGCGGCCCTTGCGCAGCAGCTCCGGGGGCAGTTTCTCCACGCCATTGGCCGTGGCCACCACAAACACGGCACTGCTCTTCTCTGCCATCCAGGTGAGCAGGCTCGCCAGCACCCTCTGGCTGGTGCCGCCATCGCTGCGGCCATCGCCGGCGGCGCCGAAGCCCTTGTCGATCTCATCGATCCAGAGCACGCAGGGGGCCATCGCCTCGGCCCGCTGGATCATGTCGCGGGTGCGCGCCTCGGAAGCGCCCACCAGCCCGGCGAACAGGCGGCCCACATCGAGGCGCAGCAGCGGCATCGCCCAGCTGTGGGCGATCGCCTTGGCCGTGAGTGATTTGCCGGTGCCCTGCGGGCCCACCAGCAGCACGCCACGCGGCAGCGGCAGGCCGTAACGGCGTGCGTCATCGCTAAAGGCCATGTGGCGCTGCTCCAGCCAGCGCTTCAGGGCATCCAGGCCGCCGATATCGGCGGGGGTGGCTTCGGTGGGGCAGTACTCGAGCAGCTCGCTGCGGGCGATCGCCTGGCGTTTTTCCTCGAGCACTTCATCGAGATCGGCAAGGCCCAGCTCGCCGCGGCTGGCAAGGCCCCGGGCCGCCACCTGGCGGATGCGCTGCTCGCTCAAGCCGCTGCAGCTGTGGCTGAGCTGTTCAAGCACCGACACATCCAGCCTTTTGCCGCTGGCCTGCGCGATGTTGCGCAGCAGCGCCTCGATCTCCTGCTGATCCGGCAGGGGCAGATCCAGCAGGGTGATGCATTCATCGAGATCGCGGGGCGGCTGCCAGTCGGCGGCCGTGATCACCACGGTGTGAGGTTGCTGGCGCAGGCTGGTGGCGAGGTTGCGCAGCTTGCGGCAGATGCTCGCGTCCTCGCAGTAGCGGTGGAAGTCGTGGAGCACCAGCAGCGCGGGCTGCTCGGCCGGAAGGGCGGCCAGGCTCTCGAGGGCGGCAAGCGGATTGCGTGCAGCCTCGCCATCGCGGCCCGGCCAGCCCTTGAGGCCACTGATGAAATCCCAGCGGGCCAGTGCCCGGTTGCCGAGGCGCTTGGCAGCGGCCGCCAGCAGGGCGGCGATGCGCTCCTCCTCCTGGCTGCGGATCCAGAGGATGGGGGTTCGCGCCCGGATCAGCAGATCGAGGTGGTCGGCCCAGGCCTGGCTCATGGTTGCAGCTTTTTTAGAGCCGCCCAGCGCGGATCAATCGGTTCGTCTTCGGCGGGAGCGCCCAGCAGCTCGGGCCCAGGGCAATCGCGGCCGCAGCGGTTCACCAGCGGCAGCTGCAGGCTGAGCTGCTCAAACACCCAGTGCTCAGGGTCGAAGTTGCCAGTGGGATCGAGGCTTTCGGTGAGTGCGTCGGGGTCGAGCTCGAGCACTTCACTGCCGCCTTCCAGCACGGTGTCAGCGGCGATGCCCTCAAGCCGTGCCTGATCGCCGAGCCAGAGCACCTCGTGGTGCTTGAAGCTCAGGGGGTGGTTGTAGTGCTGCAGGCAGCGATCGCAGCGCAGGGTGATGATCGTGCTGGCGTGGCCTCCCACCTCAAGGATGTTGCCGCGGTGAACGGCATGGAGTTCACCGCGCACAGGGGTGAGGCTCTCCAGCTCGCTGAGGGTTTGATCCACCTGCCAGCGGCGGCCTTCGGCCAGGGGCCGCAACTCCTGCAGCGGCACCGGCTGCAGGGGATCACCCACGGGCTGCGCTGCAGGTCGCGCTGGGCTCATCGGCTCACTTCTTGCCCTTGGGCTCAAAGGGCAGGCGCTCGCTGCCGCTCACGGTGGCGGTGACCGTTTTTGCTTCGGCTGCCAGCTGCTGATCGAGGATCGCCTGCAGGTTGTCGGGCAGGGCCTCGCGGGTGAGCAGGAAGGTTTGGGTGGCCTGGAAGATGTTGGCCACCACCATGTAGAGCAGCACACCCGCGGGCAGCGGGAAGAACAGGAACATGCCGGTGATCATCACGGGCGTGATCTTGTTGGCCGTGGCCTGCTGTGGGTTCGCAGGCATGCCCATCCCCGAGAGGATCTGGCTCACAAACAGGCTGGCGCCGAAGGCGGCCACCAGGATGGCGATGTCCCAGTTGATGGCCCCATCGGTGTAGAAGCCCACCTGGCCCAGAGCCTTGATGAACAGGAAGCCGCTGCGGGCTGCCAGGCCGGGGATCTTGGCTTCCACGGTCACATCGCCGGGGGCGATGGCGTGAATGGTGCCGTTCTGATCCACGCTCACCAGGCCTTCACCTTTGGTGACGCTCCAGGTGGGTGTGAAGGCGCTGCCGTTCTCTACGCCGCTGAGCACGGAAGCAAAGCTGGCGCCGTCTTTGGTGTGGAGGCTCACCGTTTCGGTGTCACCCACGCCGAGCTTGGTGCCCTTCTCGAGGCTGGCCACCACCGGCACGTGATTGGTGGCGGTCACGAAGATCGAGTGGCTGGGGCTGTTGAACGGCTTGGGTTCAACGGCGGCGATCTGTTCGGCCGGCAGCACCTTCAGGTTGAGGGTGTAGGGCACATCGGCGAACGGTGATCCGCGCAGGGTGGCGAACAGCGCGAACAGGATCGGCATCTGCACCAGCAGAGGCAGACAACCCGAGAGGGGGCTGCCGAACTCCTTCATCAGCGACCCCAGCTCCTCCTGCTGCTTCTGGGGGTTGTTGGCGTACTTGGCCTTGATCTCAGCCTGGCGCTTCTGCATCACCGGCTGGGCGATGCGCATGCGACGGGCACTGCGGATGGAGCCGGCGCTGAGGGGAAACAGCGCCAGGCGGATCACCACGGTGAGGGCAATGATCGCCAGGCCGTAGCTCGGCACCAATCCGTAGAAGAAATCGAGGATCGGCAGCAGCAGATTGTCGGAGATGTAGCCGATCACGGCGTGTGCAGGTCCGGGGAGAAGGGAAGTGGTGTCAGTGTGTCAGGCGGATGGCTCAGGCCGCCGCGTTCTTGTTGAAGCCGGTTTTGTTGCTGGCCTTGGAGGCCGAGCTGGCCGCCATGCGCTCTTCGATGTAGGCCTCAGCGTTCTTGTAGTGGGGCACGGCGCGCATCTCGAGCTTGGTGCCGTCGTTGAGCACCAGCACCATGTCGCCCCAGAAGCCGAGGCCGCGGGCCACCGAGCGCACCTCGCGGATCTGGCTGTACACCACCTGGCTGCGGTCGCGGCCGAGCCAGCCACCGCTCACTTCCACGCGCCGGCTGGTGATGCGGAAGCGCAGCCACAGGGCCCGCACGATCGCTCCCACAGCAAAGGGAATGCCGATCAGGGTGAGACCGAACAGCAGGTTGGTGATCAGGTCGCCCTTGGCGGGCCCGCCTGCGTAGAAGACGTCTTCGTTGATGCTGGCTCCGGGAGCCACCGGGGGCGTCTTGGGCGTGCCTGTCATGGCCGTAGACCTGCCTTGGCGAGGAGTTGAGAACATTCTCCCAGCAGAGCCTCGTCGCTGGCTTCGGCGCTGCCGGGTTTGAGGGAGATCAGCAGCCAGCGGCCGCTGGCTTGGTCGGGAAGTGCGCGCACAGCCGCGGTGAGGTGGCTGTGGAACAGCCGGCGCAGCTGGTTGCGGCGCACCGATCGTTTGCTCACCTTGCTGCTCACCACCACCGCGAGCCGGCAGCTGTTGGGGCTGTGGTCGCGGGGGTCGGGTTTGAGCAGTTCGGGTTGCGCGTTCAGGCAACGCAGCACCATCAGGCTGCCGTGATGGCGCTGGCCTTTCTGATAGAGGCGGTCAAACACAAACCGCCCCCGCAGCCTTTGTTCCCGGGGTAGAACCATCGGAAACGGGCTGGCGGGGGCGGTGGTGTGAACGGTTGAGCCGGAAGCTCAGACCGCCAGGCGGGCGCGGCCGCGCTTACGGCGGGAGCGGATCACACGGCGGCCGGTGTGGCTGCGCATGCGAACGCGGAAGCCCGACACACGCTTGCGCTTACGGCTGGTTCCTTCAAGGGTGCGCTTGGTCATGGCTTCGGCTCGGCTGCGCCTTCAACGTCGATCGCCCAACTTACCAGCCCGCCTTGCAGGGTTTCTGTTGGGGCGGAGGATGAGAGAGCTGGGAGCTCTCGCTTCAAAGGCGAAATCCTTCAGAGCACCCATAGAAGGAATTTACTTAAGTCTTCACCGTGGTCGAGCCGATCGGCGGTTGCTGGTGGTTCGGGACAGTTGGTTATGGGTCAACCTGGATGAGCCAGCTTCCCAGGTATCCCGACACGGGGACGTCGCCAGGGGCCTGGGCTAGAGCGTTGAACTGATACATCCCAGCATTAAAGGGATTGAAAAGGTTGATGTAGACGCCAACAGTTTGTCCGACTGGGACCGGAGTGTCTGGATAGATATCAATGGCGGTGTTATCAGGTGACACCTCGACTTTGGCGGGTATGGTTGTTTGGCATTTCGTTCTACCGAGCATTCCGCCTTCCTTCATGTAGCACAGCTCAACGTACTTAGGGTTGATCTCGACGTCGAAAGATTTGGGTATGCCAACGCTCAGCTTAATGAAGGCAGTCTTTCTGTCCTTTGGCTTAAGGATCAGGTAATATTCGGCACGCTTCAACTTCTGGGTGTCTGTCATAAAGTAATATAATTTTCTGTAGTCCTTGCTGCTATCCCAGCGGAACTCCACGAGTCCAGGTGTCCCTTGGGCTCGTGCGGGAGTTGTCGCAAGTTGGCCTGCGAAGATGGATGCGGTCGTGATGCCAAGGGTTGTTGCTAGCCCGGCTTTAAAGATCGCGGATGCGCGTCGTCGCATGGGTCAATACGCAAGGAGTGATGAAGGTATTATTGGTTCTGTTCTGATCGATGGAGCAGGGTGTAGGACGGCCCTGTCTCTGGAAGCTGCGATCAGATGTGAATCAATCGGCCAGATCCGGTCGCAATCTGGCGGCGTCGCGCAGGTAGGCATGGCGCACCGGCTGCTGCTGCTCCAGCCAGGCATGGGCCAGCAGGCGGATGCAGCGGGGCAGATCGCCTGCCACGGCCATTTGCTGGCAATCGAGTAGGGCCACGCCATCCCAACCTTCACGCCGCCGGGCGATCGCCGCCGGGAAGATGGCATCGAGATCGGCGGTCACTGAGAAGGTGACCGACAGGATCTGGCCTCCCTCGAGGTTGTTGCGTTCCACCAGGGCATCGATCAGCTCAGCCACGGCTTCACTGATGGCTGCGCTGGTGTTGGCGACGGCGGTGGTGGCGCCGCGCAGGGCCCGCAGTTGCGAGGTGCTCATGGGCGATGCAGCCAGAGGGGTTGGCCGCTCCAGGCCAGCTCCAGGTGGAGTGCATCGTTGAGGCGGGCAATCAGGTTGCTGCCCGGGATCAAGCCTGCGAAGCGTTTCTTGGGCTGGCCGAAGTTGATCGGCCGGGTTTTCTCTTCATCGAGATCCGCCAGCTGACAGGCCAGCCTGCGGGCGCTCTCCTCATCACCCAGCTGATCCACCAGGCCCAGCTCCAGGGCCTGGGCGCCGCTGAACACGCGGCCATCGGCGAAGCTGCGCACCACGCTCTCCTCCAGCCCGCGGCCCTCGGCCACGGCAGCCACGAACTGGCCGTAACTGGAGTCGATCAGCTCCTGCAGCAGCTGGCGTTCGCCTGCGGTGAGGGCGCGATCCGGCGAGAGGATGTCCTTATAAAGCCCGCTTTTCACGGTTTCAAACTGCACGCCGATCCGCTCGAGCAGCCGGGAGAGGTTGTTGCCGCGCAGGATCACGCCGATGGAGCCGGTGATCGAGCCGGCATTGGCCACGATCTTCTCGGCGGCCACGCCCACGTACACCCCGCCGGAGGCGGAGATGTTGCCGAAGCTGGCCACCACTCGGCAGCCCTTCTCCCGCAGCCGCTGGATGGCGGCATGGATCTCCTGGCTGTCACCCACGGTGCCGCCGGGACTGTCGATGCGCAGCAGCAGGGCCGGGAATTCCCGCTGCTCCACCTCTCGCAGCGCTTTGAGCACCCGTTCACGGGTGCCGGAGGCAATCGCCCCTTCGATGGCGATGCGCGCCAGTTTGCGGCGGGACTTTCGGCGCCAGGGCCAGACCATCGAGGCGGTGTGCAGTGGCTGGATCTTAAAAAGGAGCCTGTAGCCCGCTGGTGCTGGTGAAGGTGCGCTGGCTGCTGATGCTGTTGCCGTTTGCCCTCTGGGGCACGGCAATGGCGGCCATGAAGCCGTTGCTGGTGGACGCCGGCCCCTTGACCCTGGCCTGGATGCGGCTGCTGCCGGCGGGTGTGGTGTTGCTACTGGCCGCCTGGCTATGGCGCGGCAACTGGCGAGTGGATCGGCGCGATTGGCTGTGGCTGATGCTGTTTGCCCTGGTGGATGCCACCGCCTTTCAGGCCTTGCTCGCCCGCGGCTTGGTGGGCACGGGAGCGGGGTTGGGTTCGGTGTTGATCGATTCGCAGCCGCTGCTGGTGGCTCTGCTGGCCCGCAGCCTCTTCGGTGATGCGATTAACCCGGTGGGCTGGCTTGGGCTGTTGGTGGGGTTGCTCGGCATCCTCTGCCTCGGCTTGCCGGCGCCGCTGCTGCGCCACTGGTGGCTGATGGGGCCGGAGTTTCTGGGGGACCAGGCCTGGAGCCATGGCGAGCTCTGGATGCTCTCCGCTGCCCTGGCCATGGCCCTTGGCACGGTGATCAGCCGTTACGCCTGCCGCCATAGCGATGCGGTGGCGGTGACGGGTTGGCACATGCTGTTGGGTGCTCTGCCGCTGCTGGCCGGATCGGCCCTATTGCCGGCGTTCAGTGCAGAAGCCCCGCCGTTTTGGCCCGATTGGACCCTGTTGCAATGGGGGTTGATGGCCTACGCCGCCTTGCTGGGCAGTGCCGTGGCTTATGGCTTGTTCTTCTGGTTCGCCAACCACGGCGATCTCACCAGCTTCACCTCGCTCACCTTCCTCACCCCCGTGTTCGCCTTGCTCTGTGGTGTGGTGTTGCTGGACGAGCAGCTGGAGCCGCTGCAGTGGCTGGGTGCGGCGTTCGCCCTGGTGAGTGTGGTGTTGATCAATCGACGATCTTTGCTTTGGCATCCCAAGGGCGCTGCGGCTGAGGTGGTGCCATGAAGCTGTTGGTGGTGGCCACAGCCCTGGGGCCGTTGGGCAGTGGCCGCGGGGGCGGCGTGGAACTCACCCTCGCCGGCCTGGTGGCTGGGCTGCTGCAGCGGGGGCATCGGATGACCGTGCTGGCGGCGGGAGGTTCGCAGTTGCCGGGTGATTGCGCCGCCGCAGAGCTTTGGAGCTGCGCTGGCGTGCCGCAGCCGAGCGTGCAGCACCAGGGCCGGAAGGCGCTGATCACCATGCCGGCGGATGCGCTACTGGCTCGCTTCTGGCGGCGGGTGCTTGCTGAGGCGCCGGCGGCGGGGTTCGATGCGGTGCTCAACCTCGGCTACGACTGGCTGCCCTTCTGGCTCACGCCCACCACGGCCCTGCCCCTGTTTCACCTGGTGAGCATGGGGTCGGTGAACGCCGCCATGGATGCGGTGATCGCTGAGGTGGCCGCCTGGGATCAGCGCCGCCTTGCCTTTCACACCGCCGCTCAGGCGGCGGACTTTGCTCTGCCCCACCCCCCGCTGCTGGTTGGGAATGGCTTTGACCTGAGCGCCTATCAGTTCAAGGCTGAGCCCGAAGCCTTGCTCGGCTGGGTGGGTCGCGTGGCGCCAGAGAAGGGCCTGGAGGATGCAGCGGCTGCTGCTGCTCGCTGCGGCTTGCCATTGGCGGTGTGGGGCCTGGTGGAAGACGAGGCCTATGCCGCCGCTGTGCAGGCTTCGGTGCCAGCAGACACGTTGCAATGGCGGGGATTCCTGCCCACGGCGCAGCTGCAGGCGGAGCTGGGATGGTGCCGGGCTCTGCTGAATACGCCGAAATGGAATGAGGCCTACGGCAACGTGGTGGTGGAGGCGATGGCCTGCGGTGTGCCCGTGCTGGCCTATCGCCGCGGTGGTCCGGCCGAGCTGGTGCAGCCCGGTGTGAACGGCTGGCTGGTGGAACCTGACGACGTCACGGCCCTGGCGGAGGCGGTGGAGCAGGTGGAGCGGATCGATCGCAGCGCATGCCGCCACTGGGTGGAGCGGCATGCCTCGCGGGAGGTGCTGGCCGCGCGCATCGAAGCCTGGCTGGAGCAGGGCCTGCAGCCGTAAGCGATAACGTCGTGCCTGACGCAGCTCGCCCTGGTGCCCCGCAGGTTCGTGTTGCCGTTGGTGCTGCTCTGCGGGCTTGCCCTGTTTGTGTGGGGGCTCGGCAGTACGGGGTTGGTGGATGAAACACCGCCCCTGTTTGCCGCCTCGGCTCGGGCCATGGCGCGCACGGGTGATTGGCTGATTCCTCGGGTGAATGGCTTGCCCCGCTACGACAAGCCGCCCCTTGTGTATTGGCTGATGGGGCTGATCTATGCCCTGCCGGGCCAGCCGCAGTGGGATCCCCTTGGCACATGGGCCGCCCGGTTGCCGTCGGCGCTGAGCAGCGTGGGTTTGATGGTGGTGATGGCGGCCGCGTTGCTGCGCTGGCCTCAGCCGATGGCTGCCGGCCGCTGGCCGGCGCCATCCCAGCAGACGATCACTGCGGTGAGCGCTGCGCTGGCGTTCGCCCTCTCACCGCTGGTGTTGCTCTGGAGCCGCATCGCCGTGAGCGATGCCTTGCTCACTGGCTTGCTTGGGGCCGTGCTGCTGCTGTTTTGGCGTTGTTATGCCGGTGGCGGCCGCGCCTGGCTGGCCTGGATCCTGCTTGGCCTGGCGGTGCTGGCCAAGGGGCCCGTGGCGGTGGTGCTGGCGGGGATCACCCTCACAGCGTTTGGCCTGTGGCAGCGCGATCTGCGCGGGTTGGTGGCTCGGCTGCGCCCTTGGCCGGGCCTCGGCATCACGGCTTTGGTGGCTCTGCCTTGGTATGGCCTGGCGGCGCTGGTGGAAGGGCGTCCCTTTATCGACAGCTTTTTCGGCTACCACAACCTGCAGCGCTTCACCGGTGTGGTGAACAACCACCTGCAGCCTTGGTGGTTTTTCCTGCCGGTGCTGGTGGTGGCGTCGCTGCCGTTCACGCCTCTGTTGCTCGCCGGGTTGGCGGGAGGGTTCCGCAGCCGCACCATCAGCCTTCCGCCCGAGCAGTCGCTGCAGCGCTACGCCACCTGTTGGCTGCTGGCGGTGCTGCTCTTCTTTACCCTGGCGGCCACCAAACTCCCCAGCTACTGGCTCCCGGCTACCCCAGCCGCCGGCGTGTTGATCGCCCTGGCAGCGCAGCAGCGCCCGGGCCGCTGGGTGATGGCGAGCACTCTCGCTCTTCAAGCCGTGCTGGCTGTGGGGTTGGCCGCCTCAGGTCGCTGGGTGCCGCTGATTAACGAACCGGAACTTCCCACGCTCCCGGCCGAGTTGCTGGCGGGAGGCCTGCTCAGCCGCGCCGCCGTTTGTTTTGCCCTGGCCCTGGTGGCCGGTGTGCTGCTTTGGTGGGCGCAAACCCCATGGCGGCGGGGGTGGTTGCTGGCCCAGCAGCTGGCTGTCGTGGCCTTTGCCGTCACGGCACTGCAGCCCCTTGTGGCCTTCGGGGATCGCCTGCGGCAGGCACCGCTGCGGCGCCTTGCAGCGGCTGTTTTGGATGAGAGGCGCAGCGGCGAGCCCCTGGCGATGGTGGGCATCCTGAAGCCCTCAATCCACTTCTATACCGATCAGGTGGTGATCTACGAAGGGGTGCAAGCCAATGGCCCGCTCAACCTCAACGACCGCCTGCTGAACGAACGCCGCGCCGGGCAGCAGCCATCCCCACCGGCGGCCCAGAACACCGTGTTGGTGGTGATCGATCAACGCACGGCCCAGCTGCCCCACTGGCGTGGGCTGGCCCACCAGCCTTTGGCACAGGAAGGCTTGTTCGCCCTTTGGCGGGTGCCGCGGCAGGCCTTAGATCAATGGGCCCAGCGGTTGCGGGCGGCTGGCCTGCCGCCGCCGGATTGGCAGCAGCCGAGGCCCGAGCGTTACTGAGCTCCCCGGGGCGTTGGTTCAGCCGTCGGCGGGTGTGCCCATGGCCACGCCGTTATCCATGCGTTCGCGCTGGCAGAAGCTGCAGTGCCCCCAGCGCTCTAGTTCACCGGCGGGGGCTGGTCGCTGGCAGCTGGGGCAGCTGGCCATGCCGAACACATCCACCCGGCTGGGGTGATGTGCCCACACCTGCTCCTCTTCCTCGCTGCCAAAAGGAGGCAAGGGGGTGGCTTGATGCTGCTGCAGCACCAGATCCTTCACTGAAAACCCAGCTCCACGCAGGGCACCGAGCAAGCGGTGTTTGTTGAAGCGCAGCGCTTGCAGCCATTGGGGATGGCTGGCGCCCACCACCAGGCGTCCGCCCTGCAGCCGCAGCGGCCGGCAATGGGGGGCGAGTTGGGCGCCGGCGATCTTGGGCCAGGCCTGCCACAGGGCCGCCAGGTTTTCATCGCGCTGCCATTGCCGCTGGAGTTGCTCCAAGCAGCCCACCACGGTTTGCAGCGGCGGCCGCGGCGGCGGCACCAGCAGGTTCACACTGCCCTGGCGCCGGGTTTGGTTGCGGGGGGCGGCAGGCATGTCGCAACGCTACGGGAGATGCGGCAATCACGCTGTGCCGCTGCGGCGGGCACTGGTTAGCCTCGTCGCCTGCCCCGTATCCCAAGCCATGGGCTTTTTTGATCGCCTCAGCCGTCTGGTGCGCGCGAACGCCAATGCCGTGGTGGGGGCCATGGAGGATCCGGCCAAGATCCTCGATCAGTCGGTGGCCGACATGCAGGCCGACCTGGTGAAGCTGCGCCAGGCCGTGGCCACAGCCATCGCCAGCCAGAAGCGCATCCAAAACCAGGCCGAGCAAGCCGAAGCCCAAGCCAACACCTGGTACGAACGCGCCGAGCTGGCGCTGAAGAAAGGCGAGGAAGACCTGGCCCGTGAAGCCCTCGGCCGCCGCAAAACCTGCCAGGACACAGCCACAGCCCTCAACACCCAGCTGCAGAGCCAGGCCGGCCAGGTGGAGCAGCTCAAGCAGAGCCTGGTGAAGCTCGAGAGCAAGATCGCCGAGGCCAAAACCAAAAAAGACATGCTCAAAGCCCGGGCCCAGGCGGCCCAGGCCCAGGAGCAACTGCAGAGCGCCGTGGGCAACCTCGGCACCAACAGCTCCATGGCCGCCTTCGAGCGGATGGAGGAGAAGGTGCAGAGCCTTGAGGCTCGCAGCCAGGCCGCTGCTGAGCTGGCGGGTGCCGATCTGGAGAGTCAGTTCGCGGCCCTGGAAGGTGCCCCTGAGGTGGATGACGAACTGGCCGCTCTCAAGGGCAAGCTGGCTGGCACCGCTCCGGCGGCGGCACTGCCAGAGACTGGCGGTGCGGTGCAACCGGTGAAGGTGGAGGAGGTGGATGCGGAGCTCGAGGAGCTGAAGCGCTCGATCGACAAGCTCTGATCCATACAATCGCCGCAGCGTTGACTGCCGCCGTGTCTGTTCTGCACCTCACCGATGCCAACTTCCAGGCCGAGGTGCTCGACGCAGACACCCCGGTGCTCGTGGATGTGTGGGCTGAGTGGTGTGGGCCCTGCCGGCTGATGGCCCCCATGATGGATTGGGCTGCCGGTGAATACGCCGGCAAGTTGGCTGTGGGCAAGCTCGAGGCGGATCCCAACCCCACCGCTCGCGATCAGATGGGGATTCAGGGCCTGCCCACCCTGGTGATTTTCAAGAACGGCCAGGAGTTGGCACGCCACGAAGGCGCCATGGCCAAGCCCCAGCTCAAGGCCTTCCTGGATGCCAATCTCTGAGGCGCAAACAGCGCTGCATCGCTCCGATCGCGTTGCTGTTCTCGGCAGCGGCGTCTTTGCGCGCAACGATCAGCGCAAGCAGGCCTACCGGCTGACGGCCGCTGACTCTGGCAAACCGCCGCTGCTGGATCTCTCGCTTGGATCCACCGATCTGCAGCCTCCAGAAGCGGCGATCCAGGCGATCCGCGATCAGCTGGGCCGGCCTGAGAGCGCGGCCTACTGCCTGCATGGCGCCACCCTGCCGTTCCGTGAGGCTGTGGCCGCCTGGGCTCAGCGGCGCTTTGGGGTTGCGGTGGATCCGGAGCAGGAGGTGTTGCTGCTGGTGGGTTCCCAGGAGGGCACGGCCCACCTGCCCCTGGCTGTGCTCAATCCGGGCGATCCGGCGTTGTTGCTCGATCCCTACTACCCCTCCCATCTCGGCGGGCTTCGCCTGGCCTCAGCCGAACCGCAGTTCCTCAAGCTCGATCCCGCTCAGGGCTTTGCGCCCCGCTTCGATCAGATCAGCGCCAGCACGTGGGATGCCCTCAAGCTGATGGTGCTGGGCTTTCCCCACAACCCCACCGCCACCACAGGCCAGCAGGCCTGGGTGGATGAGGCCGCTGAGCGGGCCGTGCGCCACGGCGTGGTGTTTGCCCACGACAACCCCTACGTGGATCTGGCTCTCGAGGGTGAGGCCCCCGCGCTGCTGCGCTCGCCGCTCTGGCGCCAGTGCGGGATTGAGTTCTTCTCGTTTTCCAAGGGCTGGTGCCTGGGGGGGTATCGCATCGCTTTCGCCATCGGGGCTGAGCCGTTGATCACGGCGCTTCGCCAGCTGAAGGGGGTGGTGGATTTCAACCAGAGCACGGCGCTGCAGGCCGGTGCCATTGCGGCCTTGGAGCAGGCCGGTGATTGGCCCGAGCGCATCAAGCCGATCTACCGCGAGCGGCGCGATCGGATGGCGGCGGTGCTGCAGCAGGCCGGGTGGCCGGTGCGGATTCCCTCGATGGCGCTGTATCTGTGGCTGGAGCTGCCGGAGCGGGCCCGCGCCGCTGGTTTGGATTCAGAGCAGTTCTGTGCGCAGCTCTTGAAAGCCACGGGGGTGTGCCTCACGCCCGGCAATGGCTTTGGTGCTGGCGGTGAGGGGTTTGCCCGCTTAGCGCTGGTGCATCCGATCGGAGAGCTCGAGGCAGGCGCACAGCGGATGGCGGCTTGGCTGGCTCAGCTCTGAAAGCTGCCGCGATTGCCGCTGCCCTGCGGCGGCTGCCGGCGGATCAACCGCTGGCTTGGCGGCTGCGGGTGCTGCCGGTGTGCGCCAGCACGGAATTGGAGCTGGAGCGCTGGCTTCTGGCGGGCGCCGAGCCGCCGCTGGCGTTGCTGGCGCAGCAGCAGCGCCATGGCCATGGGCAGCAGGGCCGGGTGTGGCAGTCGCCGCCGGGTGGTGTGTGGCTCAGTGCGGCCATTCCCTGGCCAGAGGAGCCTGCGGCAGCGGCTTCGCTGGCCCTCGCTGCGGCGGTGGGGGTTGCGCTGCAACTGGAGGCGCTCGGGCTGAAGCCTCAGATCAAGTGGCCCAATGATCTCTTGATCGATGGCCGCAAGCTTGCTGGGATCCTGCCGCGATTGCGCTGGCGCGGTGGCCGGGTGCGTTACGCCCAGCTCGGTGTGGGCCTCAATGGGGTGAACCGTGGGCCCGCTGGTGCCATCAACCTGGCCGAGGTCCTGGGCCAGCGCCAGCATCCACTGGCTCAGCCGGCATCCCTCGCGGCGCGGCTGTTGCGGGGCCTGGAGTGGGCAGCGGCCGCGTGCGATCAGCGTGAATTGGTGCGGCGTCAGGCGGAGCAGCGCCTCGACCGGCCGGAGTGGATGGAGCACAAGGGCGAACGCTGGGCCGTGGCCGGCCTCGCCGCCGATGGCGGCCTGCGCCTTTGCCGAGGCAGTGCTTCGGCTGTGTTGCAGCGGGCTTTCTAGATTCTGATAGGCATCAGGCTTCTAGTTTGTAGCCCAATCGCACAAGTAAGGCTTGTCGGAGTGCTCGTGCACAGGTGATGCTTTCGTTTGCATCGCTGCTGTCGATTGGATAACCCGGGTAGCGCATTGCCACCGCTGCTGAGGTCAGATCATCAAGATCCTCTTCATCCCAGAACCATGCTCGATCTCGATTGGTGAGTAGGGCCGAGAGAGTGCGCAAGTCGTGTGTTTTGGGTACCTCGGCGCCGATGGCGAGGAGTGAAGCCTTCAATAGCTTTTCCACGCATTGCTGGCAGTGAAAGCATGTGGTGGTTGCCTGGGAGTCATGCGTTGCGAGCAGCTGAGCGGCTTCCCAGTCTTCTTCAGCTTTTTGTACCCACTGCCGCACAAGACTCGATAGATCAGCCATGCAGGACCTGGCCGTGATCGAAGGCTTCTTTGAGAAAAGGGTCACCCTGCTTGTACCGCTCAGCCGCTTCTTCGGGGCGCCAAAGCAGGAGGTCCAGCGGGAAATGGGGTTTACAGGTTTTGCGGATCTCTTTGATCTTGTTGAGGTGACGGCCTTCAAAAGGCATCACAACAACCATGTCGGCGTCGGAATCCCAACGCCCCTCGCCGCGGGCTAGAGATCCAAAGAGGATCACTTTCTCTGGTGCAAAGTTCTCCACAAGCCTCTGGGTAAAGGCCTCCAGCGCCTCTGCGCTCACCAATGGGGCGGGGGTGGTGATCATGGATCCATCATTGCGCCAAAACACGGCCTGCGCCTTTGCCGCGGCAGTGCGGCTGCTGTGTTGCAGCGGGCTTTCTAGAGTTTGAGGCGCTTTGTTTGCGGCTGCTGTGCCTCGCCTCCAACCGCTCAGCCTTCTGGCGGCTCTTCCGGCTTTGCTGGGAGGAGGCCTGGCCTGGGCTCAGCTGGAGGCTGCTCAGCCTGAAACACCCCAAGCAGCACCCATGGCGCCGGTGGCGCCGCTGTTGCCGCCACCGGGCAGCACCGCCGTTCCCCTACGGCCGGATCCAAGCCGGCTGAGTGGTGCGGCCACGGCGCCCAAGCGCTTCGATCAATCCCTCGATGAATTGGTGCGCCAAGGGGTAGTGACGCCGAGCGAGCGCAATTTGGTGCGCGGTGGCGGTGGAGCGTTGGCACCGCTGGATGTGGGGGCGTTCCAGCAGGCTTGCCGTGGGGGAGCCCTGTCTACGAGCGAGTGCCGCGGCGGCATCGCCTTGCGCTGGGGCCGCCGGAGCGGCAACTCGGGCAACACCGCGTGGGGCGGGCGCATCGGCGCCGATGGCATGCCGCTGCCGCCGCTCACGGTGCCGGTTTCGGCGCTGCTGTCAGGCAATGGCGGCAGTTTCAACCTTGCCAGCGTGTTTCGGGTGACGCCTCGGCCCGCGCCGGTGCTGGGCAATGGCAACCGCAGCCTGCTGCTTCCGATCATCGGCAGCGCGGTGAACACCAGCGGCTTTGGTTGGCGTCTGCATCCCCTGCTTGGTGCCTGGCGCCTCCATGCCGGTGAAGATCTGGCGGCGCCGGAGGGCACGCCGGTGGTGGCGGCCCTCAGCGGCCGGGTGGTGAGCAGTGGGTTGGCGGGCGGCTATGGCCTGGCGGTGGAGGTGGAGCACCAGCGGCCGCTGCGGCGCACGCTGTATGGCCACCTCTCCGAGCTGTATGTGAAGGCCGGCGATGTGGTGCGCCAGGGCGAAGTGATTGGTCGCGTGGGCAGCACGGGCCTCAGCACAGGGCCTCACCTGCACTTTGAGCTCCGGGAGCCGGCGGCCGGCGGTTGGGTGGCGATCGATCCGGGCGACTTTGACCCTGGCAGTGGCCTCAAGGGCACCGATGCGATCGCGCTGTTGATGGGCCAGCTGCTGCAGAGCCTGGAGCGACCTCAGGCGTAGGCCTAAGCCTGCGAGCCGGCGCCGCTGTCCACCAGCCGCCCATCGTGGAAATGCACGATGCGCTCAGCTCGGGCGGCCACATCGTGTTCGTGGGTCACGAGCAGGATCGTCATCCCCTGGTCGCGGTGCAGCTCATCAAACAGATCCAACACTTCGTTGGTGGTCCGGGAATCGAGGGCGCCGGTGGGTTCATCGGCCAGCAGCAGATTCGGGTTGTTGATGATGGCCCGCGCCACGGCCACCCGTTGCTGCTGACCGCCGGAGAGTTGGTTGGGTTTGTTGTGCAGCCGCTCGCCTAGGCCCACCCGCTGCAGGGCGGCGATGCCAAGTTCGCGGCGCCGGTCAGCTGGGACGCCGGCATACACCATCGGCAGCATCACGTTTTCGAGGGCGGTGAGTTCCTGCAGCAGGTGGAACTGCTGAAACACAAAGCCCAGTTCGCGGTTGCGGAGATCCGCCAGTTGGTCGTCGCTGAGGTGCTCCACGGCGGTGCCGTTGAGCTTGTAGCTGCCGCTGCTGGGGCGATCCAGGCAGCCGAGGATGTTCATCGCCGTGCTCTTGCCGGAGCCGGAGGTGCCCATCACCGCCAGATATTCGCCGCGGCGCACAGTGAGGCAGAGATCATCCAAGGCTGCAACAGCGGTGTCGCCGCTGCCGTACACCTTGCGGATGTGATCGAGCTCCGCCACCAGCGGAGCTGCAGCGCTGGTCATCAGCCGATCGGCAGGCCGGAGGCAGCCAGCGCTTTCTGCAGCATCGGGGTGCCGGCCACGGCGCCATTGGCCCAGCCGAAGAGGGGGTTCGACAGGATGCCGCCCACGGCGGTCACCACCACACAGGAGATCAGGGCGGCGCGGAGGGGCTGCAGGCCAGTCACATTCCAGCTGACTTCCGGATAGGCCTTCACCACTTCAGAAGCCTCTTGAGGCTCCTTCACCACCATCATCTTGATCACCGAGATGTAGTAGTAGATCGACACCACCGAGGTGAGCAGGCCCACCACCACCAGCAGGTATTGGCCATCGGCCCAGCCGGCGAAGAAGAGGTAGATCTTGCCGAAGAAGCCCAGCATCGGCGGGATGCCGCCCAGCGAGAGCAGGCAAAGGCTCAGGCCCAGGGTGATCAGCGGATCCTTCTGATAAAGACCGGCGTAATCGCTGATCCGATCGCTGCCGGTGCGCAGCGAGAACAGGATGATGCAGGCGAAGGCGCCCAGGTTCATGAACAGGTAGGCCGCCATGTAAAGCACCATCGCGGCGTAGCCGTCTTCGGTGCCGCACACCAGCCCGATCATCACGAAGCCGGCCTGGCCGATGGAGCTGTAGGCCAGCATCCGCTTCATCGAAGTTTGGGCCAAGGCCACCACGTTGCCCAGCACCATGCTCAGGATCGCCAGCACGGTGAAGAGCAGCTTCCACTGCGCCTCGAAGGGCTCGAAGCAGCCCACCAGGATGCGCAGCGCCAGCGCAAAACCAGCCGCTTTCGAACCCACGGAGAGGAAGGCCACCACCGGAGTGGGGGAGCCTTCGTAGACATCCGGCGTCCACTGGTGGAAGGGCACTGCGGCGATCTTGAAGGCCACCGTGGAAAGCACGAACACCAGAGCCAGAGCGGCTACCGGAGAGGCGCTGGTCTGCAGGGCGAGGCCAACAGCTTCAAGGCTGGTGCTGCCGCCGGTGAGACCGTAGAGGAGCGAGGCGCCGTAGAGGAACACGGCCGCTGCGGCCGAGCCCACAAGCAGATATTTCAGTGCGGCCTCGGAGCTGCGCGCATCGCGCTTCATGTAGCCCGAGAGCAGATAGCTGGCCACCGAAAGGGTTTCCAGCGACACGAACACGCTCACCAGGTCGGTGGAGCCGCAGAGCAGCATCGCCCCGAGGGTGGCGGCCAGCAGGATCGCGGCGTATTCACCCACAGGGGTGCCGGCGCGCTCCACGTAGCGCCAGCTGATCAACAGCGACAGCAGCGTGGACGCTGCCACCACCGCGCGGAAGGCAATGGCGAGGTTGTCGGCCAGGAACGAGCCCAGGAAGGAGGGCTCCAGTGGTGAAGCGTTCCACTGCAGAGCGAGCAGCCCCAGGGCGCTGCCCAGACCGAAGTAAGAAAAGAGAGGAACCCAGCGGGAGGCAGCTTTCTCGCCGGCCAGATCCACCAGCAGACACGCCAGCATCGCCAGAAGCACCGCTCCTTCAGGGGCCACGGCACCGGCGTTGAGCTGCAGAGACGTGATCGCACTCACCGCAGGTGCGGCGCCGGAGTCGGCGGCGGCCAGAAGAGAGAGCACAGCTGGTTCAGGGTCGCCCGTTGGCGAGGACTGTAGCCGCGCTGACGGCGGGTTTTGTCGCCGCAGCCCCGGGCTTGACCGCCGGTGCGATAAAGAGGGAAGCGGTTTACCGCCTGCCTGTGGCGCACACCCTCGTCATCGTTGAGAGCCCCACGAAGGCCCGCACCATCCGCGGGTTCCTTCCCAAGGACTTCAAGGTGGAAGCCTCGATGGGGCACGTGCGCGACCTGCCCAACAACGCCAGTGAGATTCCGGCCGCCCATAAAGGGGAGAAGTGGGCCAATCTCGGCGTGAACACCGCCAACAACTTCGAGCCGCTTTACGTGGTGCCGAAGGACAAGAAAAAGGTGGTGAAAGAACTCAAAGACGCCCTCAAAGGCGCCGACCAGCTGCTCCTGGCGACGGACGAAGACCGGGAAGGTGAATCGATCAGCTGGCACTTGCTGCAGCTGCTGAATCCGAAGGTGCCCGTGAAACGGATGGTGTTCCACGAGATCACCAAAGAAGCGATCGGCCGCGCCCTTGAGCAGACGCGCGAGCTCGATATGGAGCTGGTGCACGCCCAGGAAACCCGGCGGATCCTTGATCGTCTGGTGGGCTACACCCTCTCGCCGCTGCTGTGGAAAAAGGTGGCCTGGGGCCTCAGTGCCGGCCGGGTGCAGTCGGTGGCGGTGCGGCTGCTGGTGCAGCGCGAGCGGGCGCGGCGCGCCTTCAAAAGCGGCAGCTACTGGGATCTCAAGGCCCAGCTGCAGCAGGGCAGTGCTGCTTTTGAGGCCAAGCTCACCCACCTCAAAGGCGAGCGCATCGCCGGGGGCTCCGATTTCGATGAAGCCACCGGCGGCCTGAAGGCCGGCAGCAAGGTGCGCCTGCTGGCGGAGGCCGAAGCGCGCAGCCTGCGTGAAGCGGTGCTCGCCTCACCCTGGCGCGTGGCGGCCGTGGAGGAGAAGCCCACCACCCGTAAGCCGGTGGCGCCCTTCACCACCAGCACCCTGCAGCAGGAGGCCAACCGCAAGCTGCGGCTCTCGGCCCGCGAAACAATGCGCACAGCCCAGGGCCTCTATGAGCGCGGGTTCATCACCTACATGCGCACCGACTCGGTGCACCTCAGCGATCAGGCGATCAATGCCGCTCGCAGCTGCGTGGCCGATAAATACGGCAAGGACTATCTGAGCCCTTCAGCCCGCCAGTTCTCCACCAAGGCCCGCAACGCCCAGGAAGCCCACGAAGCGATCCGCCCCGCCGGCGAAAGCTTCCGCGACCCCTCCGCCACAGGCCTCGATGGCCGTGATCTGGCCCTCTATGAGCTGATCTGGAAGCGCACGGTGGCGTCCCAGATGGCTGACGCCAAGCTCACGATGCTGAGCGTGGATCTGGAAGCTGATGGCGGCAGCCTTGGCACTGCTGCCTTCCGCGCCACCGGCAAGCGCATCGATTTCCCTGGCTTCTTCCGCGCCTACGTGGAAGGCAGCGACGACCCCGATGCCGCCCTCGAGGGCCAGGAGGTGCTGCTGCCGTCGCTCAAAACCGGCGACAGCCCCGCCTGCAAGGGCGTGGAAGCGCTTGGCCACCAAACCCAGCCTCCCGCCCGCTACAGCGAAGCGGCCCTGGTGAAGATGCTGGAGAAGGAGGGCATCGGCCGCCCCTCCACCTACGCCTCGATCATCGGCACGATCGTGGATCGCGGCTACGCCACGCTGCAGAACAACGCCCTCACCCCCAGCTTCACGGCGTTCGCCGTGACGGCACTGCTGGAGGAGCACTTCCCCGATCTGGTGGACACGAGCTTCACCGCTCGCATGGAGAACACCCTCGACGAGATCTCCCACGGGCAGGTGCAATGGCTGCCCTATCTGGAGAGCTTCTACAAGGGCGACAAGGGCCTGGAAGCCCAGGTGCAGCAGCGCGAAGGCGACATCGACCCCACCGCTTCGCGCACGATCGAGCTGGAGGGGCTGCCCTGCGTGGTGCGCATCGGCCGCTTCGGTGCCTACCTGGAAACCAAGCGGGTGGCCGACGACGGCACCGAGGAGCTGCTCAAGGCCACCCTCCCCAACGAGATCACCCCGGCCGATCTCGATGCCGAGAAGGCCGAGCTGATCCTCAAGCAGAAGGCCGACGGCCCGGAATCCCTGGGTGAAGACCCGGAAACTGGCGATCTGGTGTATCTGCTCTTCGGCCAGTACGGGCCCTACGTGCAGCGCGGCCAGGTGAGCGATGAGAACCCCAAGCCCAAGCGCGCCTCCCTGCCGAAGGGCACCAAGCCCGAAGACCTCACCCTCGAAGACGCCCTGGGCCTGCTGCGCCTGCCGCGGCATCTGGGTGAGCACCCCGATGGCGGCAAGATCGAAGCTGGCCTCGGCCGCTTCGGCCCCTACGTGGTGCACCACAAGGGCAAAGGCGAGAAGGACTACCGCTCTCTCAAAGCCGAAGACGATGTGCTGATGGTCGGGCTGTCGCGGGCTGTGGAGCTGCTGGCCCAGCCCAAGCGCGGCCGCGGCGGTCGCACGGCCCTCAAGGACATCGGCACCCCTGAAGGGGCGGATGAAGCGATCCAGCTGTTCGACGGCCCCTACGGCCTCTACGTGAAGCAGGGCAAGGTGAATGCCTCCCTGCCCGAGGGCACCACGGCCGACACGATCACCCTTGAACAGGCTGTTGAGCTGCTGGCGGCCAAGGCCGCTGCGGGTAAGAGCAAAGGCCGTAAGGCTGCTGGCACTGCCGCCAAGAAGCCTGCTGCGGCCAAGAAACCAGCGGCCAAGAAGGCTCCTGCCACCACCAAAACCGGCCGCCTGCGGGCCAGTGCCGTGCGGGTGATCCGCGCCGCCGATAGCTGATGCAGCTGCGGCGGCCGCTGGTTGTTCTGCTGCTGGCTGCCGGTGTGAGCGGCTGCAGCGGCACGCCCTTCGGCGATCAGCTCTCGCGCAGCTTTTCGCAGCCACCCGCCACCCCGGCGGCGCCCGCCGCCAAACCCGCTGCTGCCACTCCAGCGGCCAAGCCCGCTGCCCAGGCGGAGAGGCCCAAGAGCGAACCCACAATGCCCGCGGCCAAACCGGCGCCTCAAGCTCCGCCGCTCACGCCCGCTCCCTATCGGGTCACGATCAAGCTGCCGGCGGCGGATCCGTCTTCGCCGGCTGAGGCCGTGACCGACGCGCTGCGCCAGGCCGGTGTGGCGTTTGAAGTGGAAACGATTGAGCGGGTTCCCGCCGGCGGCTCTGAGACGGCCGCGCCGCTGCGCACCACCCCGGCACCACCAGCGCGATGAGCCTCAGCCGGCGTCAGGCCCATCAGCTCACTGACACCGCCTATCTGGCGGCTGCCACCGCCCTGCTGTGGGTGGGGCTCTACTACCTGCCTGTGGGCGGCGCCCTGTTCCGCTTGGCCCTGCCGCTGCCCCTGGCCCTGTTGCAGCTGCGTCACAACCGCCGCTGTGCGGTGGAAGGCGTTGCCGTGTCTGCCCTGTTGCTGGTGGCCTTGATGGGTCCGGTGCGCGGGCCCCTGGTGCTGTTTCCTTACACCCTGCTCGCCCTGTGGCTGGGCTGGTGTTGGACACGGCAGCTCAGCTGGTGGATCAGCTGGGGAGTGGGGGTGTTGATCGGTGCCACCGGTTTTCTGGTGCGGGTGGCGGTGGTGTCGGTGCTGCTGGGCGAAAACCTCTGGGTGGTGATCACCACCGCTGCGGCCCAGTTGCTGGAGCGCCTGAGCGGGCTGTTGCAGCTCGGCGGTGGGCCTGATCTCTGGCAGGTGCAGCTGCTGGCGCTGGGCCTGGTGCTGGTTCAGAACGTGATCTATGTGCTGGCCCTGCATGCGGTGGCCCTGTGGATCTTTCCCCGCCTACGCAGCCCGATCACACCGCCGCCGCCGCTGCTGCGGCCGCTGCTCGCCCTCGATCCCCTTTGACGCTCCAGCGCCTCAGCGGTGATCCCCGCCAGGCGGAGCGTTGGTGCGCACAGGTGGCCGGCGCTGCGGAGGCGGCCCGGGTGCTGTTGCTGCTCGCCGGCACGGCTACTGCCGCTGTACCCGCCATCTCAGCGGCGGGTGCCACACCGCAGAGTCGGCGGCTCACCGCTGCCGCGGATGCGGAGTTGCTGCTGCTCGGCCCAGCCCAGCCGCGCCCCCATGCCTTGCCACCCCTGCCGGCCGGCGTGAGCCCCGCGTTGATCGCTCGGGTGGTGGTGGAGCACCTGGGGCTGGAGCCGCTGGTGGTGGATGCCGGCGCTGCTGTGGCACCGGCAGTTCCGCATCTGCAGCTGGGGCATCGCCCCGCCCGCTGCCTCAGCACGGGGGCCGCCATCGAGCCTGAGCGGGTGCACCAGTTGCTGGCGCGCGGCCGCCGCTGGGGCCAGCAGCTCGGGCGGCTTGATCAGAGGCGGCCCCTGGTGCTGGCGGAATGCGTGCCTGGTGGCACCAGCACCGCTCAAGCGGTGCTCGAGGGCTTGGGGGTGCCGGCCGCCGGCCTGGTGAGCGGCAGCCTGCGGGAGCCTGCCCATGCCTTGAAAGCCCAGCTGGTGGCGCAGGGCTTGGCGGCGGCGGCGCTCACAACCCAGTCACCGGCTGATCTGGTGCTGGCGGCCGTTGGGGATCCGATGCAGCCCCTCGCGGCTGGGCTGGTGTTGGAGGCGGCCTTGGCCGGGGTGCCGGTGCTGTTGGCGGGCGGCAGCCAGATGGCCGCCGTTTTGGCGGTGGCGCTGGCGCTGTGCGAGCCCGAGTTGCGTCCGCAGCTGGCGGCCCGCACTGCCATCGCCACCACGGCCTGGGTGGCGGGGGAGGGCAGCAGCGATTTGGCCCTGCTGCTGGAGCAGATCGGCCAACGTTGGGGTGCTGAGCCTCTGGCCTTCGCTGCCTCGCTCCGCTTTCACGGCTGCCGTTCCCCGGAGCTGCTGGCGTTCGAGCAGGGCTACGTGAAGGAGGGCGTGGGGGCTGGCGGTCTGGCGGCGTTGTGGGAGCTCAGCGGCCGTAGCCCCGCTGCCCTGGCGGATGCCTGTGATCAGGCCTGCAGCCGGCTGGTGTGATCAGGTTTGCCCCTTAGGGTCAGGGCCATGGCCCAAGCCCCTCTGCTCTCGCGCCGCCACCTGCTGCAGCTGGCCAGCCTGGGAGGCTCGGCGCTGGCAGCTGGAGCGCTGGCCGGCTGCTCCGGAGGCGGTGATGCCGGCCAGCTGCTGAGCCTGCGCGGCCAGCTGCCCTCCGCCTGGCTCAAGGCGTTGCCCTCCAGTTGGCGCTCCCAGGTGCTGGACAGTCCGGCGGCGCTGCTGGAGCGGCTGCGCGATCCCACCTCGGCGAGCCGCTTGATCAGCCTGGGTGATGGTTGGGTGCAGCAGCTGCCGCCGGCTGAGCTCCAGCCGATCAACGCTCCAGCCCTGCTGGAGTTGCTCGATCCGATGGCCCAGGCGCCCAGCCGCCTGTTTGCCGGACCGGATTCCGCTGCCAAGGCCTTCCCCTGGGCCTTCGGCACCTGGGTGATCCTGCTGCGCAACCGCCCGGATCTCCTGCACCGCCAAAGCGAGGGTTGGGCGCTGTTGCTCGATACCAGCCTGAAAGGGCGTTTGGTGCTGCCCGCCAGCCCGAGGCTGCTGATCGCCCTGGCGCAACGACAGCTCAGCCCCACCCCGGCTGCGGTTCCCTCCCCGGACGATGCCGCGTTGGTGGATCAGGTCCGCCGCCTGCATCGCCAGGCCCTCAGCCTGGAGGAAAGCCAGGGGCTCAATTTCCTGTTGGCAGGCGATGCCGATGCGGCGGTGGTCACTAGCCAGCGCGCCGTGCCCCTGCTGCAGCGCGATCCGCGGCTGACAGCCTTCCTGCCGGCCACGGGTTCACCGCTCTGGTGGCAGCTGTTGGTGCGCCAGTGGCCTGCGGGCTCCACCGCTGCGCCGCTGCCCCTGGAGTGGCTGCGCGATGGCTTGAGCTTGCCGCTGTTGGATCGTTTGCTGGCGGCCGGTTGGGTGCCGCCGCTGCCCGCTGCCCAGCTGGCAACTGCCCTGAAGCGTTGGCCAGCGCGGCTGCGGCCGTTGCTGCTTCCCCCCCCGGCGGTGCTGGAGCGTTGCACCAACCTGGAGCCGCTCAGCGCTGCGCAACGCCAAGGCTTGCAGCAGCTGTGGGATCAGGCGATGGCGGGCTAAGGCTCAGCCCCACAGGCGCCGCCGTGGTGCCGCCGCCAGCCGCTGGTGGGTGTCGGCCAAGAGATCGGGAATCGGCAGCTGGTGGGGGCAACGGGGCAGGCAGTCGCCGCAGCGCTGGCAGGCGCTGGCATTGAGCTCCTCCCACCAGTGGCCGGCCCGGCCGATCAGGTTGTAGCGCTCCTTGGTGAAGGTGTTCATGCCATGGCCCACGGCCAGGTTGCGCAGGCGCAGCAGCTCTGGGATCGGCACCGCGCTGGGGCAGGGCAGGCAGGCGCGGCATTGGCCGCAGGCCTCGCCTCCGAGACGCTCTCGTCCTGCCGCCTGCAGACGGCTGAGGGCGGCGTGGTGCTCGTCGCTGAGCCAGGGTGTGGCGCCGCGGAGCCTCTGGGCTAACGCCAGATCGGAGGGCTGCTCGGCACCGAGCGTGAGGGTGGAGATGCCGGCATCGAGCAGAAAGCGATAGGCGAGCTCCAAGGGATGGAAGGGCGCGCAATCCGCCAGCAGCTCTGGGGAGGGGGCATAGAGGCGTCCGCCCTTGTCGGCCGGGGAGATGGCCAGCACACCGATCCCCTCTTGCAGAGCCGCCCGGGCGATAGGAAGCCGGGTTTGATCGAACAGATGCACGTGCAAGCTGCAGAAGCTGAAGCGTCCACTGGCCAGCGCCTGCTCGATCAGGGCATTGCTGCCGTGGCTGGAAAAGCCCACCTGGCCCACCAGGTTGCTGTCGAGCGCCCAGGTGAGCAGTTCACCGCCGGCGCCCTCGAGGGCCCAGCTGAGGTGTTCGGGCCGGTTGAGGCCATGCACGGCCAGGTTGTGCAGGCGAGACAGCCCCAGCCGCTCCAGCAGTGCCCGCAGCTGATCCTGCCCCTCTTGCAGGCTGCACCCGGGCAGCAGCTTGCTGGTGATCACCAGATCGGCATGGGCGGCGGGATCGCGAGCGCTGAGGGCGCCCAGCGCCTGCCCTAGATGGCGTTCTGCCATGCCGTAGGCCGGGGCCGTTTCCACATGGTTGATGCCCGCCGCCATAGCCGCGGCGAGCACCGCAGCCATCTGCTCGGGGCTGCCTGTGGCGCGCATCGTGCCCAGGCAGAAGGGTGAGACTGGCGCCCCGCGACCGAAGGGTCGGCGCTCAGCTGGGGGCGGCTTCACCGCCGGAGGCGTCGTCATCGCCGGCTTCCTCCTCCTCGCTGCTGTCGGTCTGGGCCTGTCGGATGTGGCGCACCAGCTCGGCGGGACTGATCCCATCGAGGAAGCGGCGGAAGTCGGCGGCATCTTCGGCATCAGCCTCGGCATCCACCGGGATCGAGGCATCGGCCACAACCTCCTCCAGCATCCAGATGCCGCTGCCGGTGCGCAGCGCCAGGGCAATGGCGTCGCTGGGGCGCGCATCGAGCTCGTGGCTGCTGCCATCGGCGCCGCTGAGCTTGAGCACGGCCCGGAAGGTGCTGTCTTCGATGGTGTGAATGATCACGCGCTGCAGTTCCAGCCCGCCCGCCTCCAGCAACTTGGCCATCAGGTCGTGGCTGAGGGGCCGGGCGGGGGCCTGATCTTTCAGCCCCGCCATGATGTTTTGGGCCTGGGCCTGGTCGATCCAGATCGGCACCTGACGGCGCCCTGAAGGATCGCGCAGCAGCACGATCGGGCTGCGGCTGGCGGCGTCGAGGGCGATGCCGGCCACGCGCATCTCAACCATCGCTTGCCTGCAGACGCCCTTGCCCGATTATGGCCAGGGTTGATCGGGGCACCGCATGTTCACCGGGCTGGTGCAGGCCGTCGGGCAGTTGCAGCGTTGGAGCGGTGGCGTGGAACTGCTGGTGTCGGCTGAGTCGGGGCTCGATCCAGCCGCCCTGGCCCTCGGCGACAGCGTGGCCGTGGATGGGGTGTGCCTCACGGTGACCCAGCGCTCAGCCCACGGCTTCAAGGCGGATGTGAGTGAGGAAACGCTGGCCCGCACCACCCTCGCCGTCAAGGCCGATCGCCGCGGCTGGGTGAATCTCGAGCCCGCCCTGCGCCTGGCCGACCGGCTTGGTGGTCATTTGGTGAGTGGGCACGTGGATGGGCAGGGCACCGTGGTGGCCGTGGAGCAGCAACCGGCCTCCTGGCGGCTGGTGCTGCGCTGGAACAACCCCGCCTACGGGCGCTACGTGTGTGAGAAGGCCAGCGTGGCCGTTGATGGCATCAGCCTCACCGTGGCTGACTGCAGTGCCGATGGGGCGGAGTTCTGGATCGCGGTGATCCCCCACACCTGGAGCTCCACCACCCTGCAGCAGTTGCGGGTGGGTGATGCGGTGAATCTCGAGGCTGATCTGCTGGCGAAATACACCGAACGGCTCCTGGCCTGGCGCGCTCAGCCCGGGGAGTCGTCCGGTTCTAGCCGTTCCGAGGGCACCATCACCCCTGGCTGGCTGGCGGAACACGGCTGGAGCTGACGTTCCCCTCGGCCATGTCTACCGTCCGGTAGCCGATCTTTCTCTATGGCTTCCGACAGACCAGAGCTCGATTTGAGTTCCCTGCGCAGCTTCACCATCGCCGAAGGCATCCTGCTGCTGGTGCTTGGCGTGTTGGCCTTGCTGTTCCCCGTGATCGCCTCCGCTTGGGTCACGGTGATCGTGGCGCTGGCCTTTCTGGTGGGGGGCATCTTCGGCTGGATCAACAGCCTTAACCGCTCACGTCGCCTGAGCCGCTGGCATTGCTTCTGGCGCTTGGTGGTGTCCACGTTGTTCCTGGTCACCGGCGCCTGGATCATTCAGCAATTCAGTGCCGGCATCGTGCCGGCGGCCGCCCAGGTGGCTGCTCTGGCCTTTGCCATCGGCATCGTCTTCCTGGTGGAAGGCGTGGTGGCTGCGATCGTGGCCCTCTCACACCGGGAGATGTCCGGTTGGGGTTGGGGCCTGGCCAACGGCATCGTCACCTTCATCCTCGGGCTGATCATCGTGTCGATGAAGGCCGGCGGTCTGCTGAGCGTGCTCGGGATCCTGGTGGGCATCAGCTTCCTGTTCAGCGGCATTGATCTGCTCGTGTTCAGCGCCGCCTTCCACGGCCCCGATGATCGGGGCGGGCCAGCTCAGCCGGCCTGATCGGCTGCGCTGCTCTCGCCGCTGCTGCCCTCGTTGCCTTCATCGAGGGGCAGCAGCCAGATGGAGCCCGTTTCCTGGTGAATTTCAATCTTGAATTCCTGGCCCGGCTCCAGTCCCATCCGCCGGGTGTAGGCATGGCCGATCAGCAGGTTGCCGTTGCCGTGCACCCGGGTGCGGAATTCGGCCTGGCGGCCGCGCGCGCCGCCTCCACCACCGCTGCCACTGCTTGCGTGGCTGGGGAGTTTGTAGCCCTTGGCCTCAACGAGAGCCCGGTAGAAACTCTTCTTCAGCAGCCTGCCGCTCGGCCCCACATAGCCGCAGGCCCGTGCGATCTGATCTTCCGGGCGATTGCTCAGCGCGCGTGCCTTATCGAGCAGTGCCTTGCCTTCCAGCATCTGCACGGGCGTGCTCACTTTCTCTTCAACGAACACCGGCGGGGCTGAGAACTGGTGGCCCGATTGTGCCGATCAACTGCAATCACCCGCAAGGGCAACAGCAGCGAAAGTGTTCAAAGCAGATAAAGCAGTCCGTAGAGGATCACCCAGATCCCATCCACAAAATGCCAATAGAGCTCAGCGGCCTCTAAGGGGAACTGATTGTCGATGCTGATCCGGCCACCTTCGCGGCTTTGCCACCACACGATCAGGATCATCAGCCCGCCCAGCGTCACGTGCAGGCCGTGGAAGCCGGTGATGGCGTAGAAGGTGCTGGCGAACAGGTTGTCGGTGAGGCCGAAGGGCAGGGAGAAGTACTCCTTCATCTGGCCCGCCAGGAAGCTGAAGCCCAGAGCGGCCGTCACCAGCAACCAGCGCTGACAGAGCGGGTGGTTGCCGCGCCGCAAGGCGGCTCCAGCCCGGTGAAAGGTGAAGCTGCTCACCAGCAGCAGCAGCGTGTTCACCGTGGGGAGCAGCAGCTCCAGTTCATAGTTGTGGCCGGATGGCAGTGGGTTCACCGCCCGGAAGGTGAGGTAGGCGGCAAAGAAGCCGGCGAAGGTCATCCCGTCCGCCACCAGGAAGGTGGCTAGGCCAAAGATGCGGTGGTCGCCATGGCCTTCGGCGTGGGCCTCATCGCCGGCGTGTTGAGACAGGCTCTCGCTTTGCAGGCTGGTCATCGCTGATCTCCTTGGCCGAGGTTCCACAGATCGCGGCCACTGCTGGCCTCCAGGCTCAGCTGGCCGGGGGTGACGCCATAGCCATAAGGCTCATGCACCAGTGGCGGTTCGCCATGCCAGTTCTCCACCGGCGGCGGTGAACTGGTGAGCCATTCGGGGGTGAGGGCGTTCCAGGGGTTGTCGCCGGCGGGGGCGCCGTTGAAGGCGCTCATCACCACGTTGATCAGGAAGGGGAACGTGCTGATCGCCATCAGCAGGGCACCGGCACTGCTGAATTGATTGATCAGGGTGAATTGGGGGTCGTATTCGGCCACGCGGCGCGGCATGCCGTTCAGGCCAAGCCAGTGCTGCGGCGCGAAGCAGAGGTTGAAGCCCACAAACGTGAGCCAGAAGTGCAGCTGCCCGAGCGGTTCGTTCAGCATCCGGCCGGTCACCTTCGGATACCAGTGGTAGATGGAGGCGAAGATGACAAACACTGTGCCCCCATAGACGATGTAGTGGAAATGCCCCACCACGAAGTAGGTGTCGTGCACGTGGATGTCGAAGGGCACCTGGGCCAGAGCCACGCCGGTGATACCGCCGAACACGAAGTTCACGATGAAACCGCAGCAGAACAGCATGGCGGTGTTGAGGCTGATCTTGCCTCCCCAGAGGGTTGCCAACCAGTTGAAGAATTTGATTCCTGTTGGCACAGCGATGAAGGCCGTGGCAATGGTGAAGAACAGGCGCATCCAGGGCGGGGTGCCGCTGGTGAACATGTGGTGAGCCCACACAATCAGGCCCAGAAACACAATCGCCAAGATCGAATACACCATGGTGGTGTAGCCGAACAGGGGCTTGCGGGCGTGCACCGGCAGGATTTCACTCACCAGGCCAAAAGCCGGCAGCACCATGATGTAAACCGCCGGGTGTGAGTAGAACCAGAACAGGTGTTGATACACCACGGCATTGCCGCCCAGGGCCGGGTTGAAGAAGCCGGTGTGGGCAATGATGTCGAAGCTGAGCAGCACCAAGGTGCCAGCCAGTACGGGGGTGGAGAGCACCACCAAGATGCTGGTGCCGAGCATCGCCCAGCAATACATCGGCAGTTGCATCAAGCCCAGGCCAGGGCGCCGCAGTTTCAGGATCGTGGCGATGAAATTGATGCCGCCGAAGATCGAGCTGCCCCCCAGCAGCAACACGCTCAGAATCCAGATGATCTGCCCGGTGGCGGGGGTGGTGATGCTTAAGGGCGGATAGGCGGTCCAGCCGGATTGGGCCGCACCGGTGACGAAATAGCTGCTGATCAGCAGGATGCCGGCAGGCGGAATCAGCCAGAAGGCCACGGCGTTCAGCCGTGGGAAGGCCATGTCACGCGCGCCCACATAGAAGGGGATCAGGTAGTTGCCGAAGCCACCATTCACCACCGGCACGATCCAGAGGAAAATCATCACCGTGCCGTGCAAGGTGAGCACTTCGTTGTAGGTCTCCCGCGGCAGAAAATCAGACAGGGGCGTGACCAGCTCGGTGCGGATTGCTCCGGCGAGGGCCCCGCCAATCAAATAGAAGAGGAAGCCGCACACGATGTACTGCAGGCCGATCACCTTGTGATCAGTGCTGAAGCTGAGATAGCGCAGCCAACCCTGTGGCTGCAGTGATTCGGAAGGGTTGAGGCTGAGGGTCATGACTGCACCACGGTGGAGGACTCAGCAGGGGGATTGGGGCTGTTCTTGGCGACCCAGGCCGCGAAGCTTTCGGGCTCCTCCACGATCACTGTTGAGCGCATGCCGCCGTGATAGGGCCCGCACAGCTCCGCACACACAATCGGGTATTGGCCCGCTCGGGTGGGGGTAAAGCTCAGCAGGGTGGGTTGACCCGGGATCACATCTTGTTTGAGCCGAAATTGCGGCACCCAGAAGGCATGGATCACATCGAGGGCCTTCATCTGCAGGGCGATGGGTTGTCCCACAGGCACATGTAGCTCGCCGCTGGTGATGTCGGAATCGGGGTAGTGGAAGATGAAGGCGAATTGCATCGCCGTCACATCCACCGGTAGGGGTGCGATGGCTCCATCGGCCTCATAGGCCACGGGGCTGATGCCGCCCCAAGTGCGCTCTTCGCTGTGCTGCATGCCGTGCATGCTGTGGTCGTTGAGCGGCGTCATACCGCCCATCCGGTCGTAGATGTCGTAGCTGTAAATCCCCACAAACAGCACCACCACGGCGGGGATCGCTGTCCAGAGGATTTCGAGCGGCAGATTGCCTTCGATAGCTGCTCCATCGCCGCTTTCACCGGCGCGGCGCCGAAAGCGCACCAGGCTGTAGACGATCAGACCCACGATCCCAATGAACAGGATCGAGCCGATGCTGAACAGCACGCGGAAGAGCTCGTCGTATACCGGCGCATTAGCGCTGGCATCCACGGGCAAAAGATTCACGTTCTGACCCACCCACAGCCCGAAGAGCACGAGGGCCATGCCGGCCAGCAGCGTGAGGATGGCGGGAGGGATCCGCATAGCTGCGGGTTCGAATGCCCAACCCTATGGACGTTCTCCAGGGCTGAGCTGCCGCCGTTGACCTTTGCAGCAATCGGGCCGGCTCCGGTGAGGGATTGAACACCGATTGCAACGTGGACTGATGCAATCGTGTGGCCGCCTGTTGCCCTGGTTAGTTTCAGCCCATTCGCGGTTGTTGTAGCCCGATGACGGCCATCACACTCACGCCGCCCATCGGTCGCCGTGCCGCGCTCGCTGCGCTCAGCGCCCACCTTCTGGTGGCGCTTATTGCTCTGGTGGGCATTGGTGGAGCCACCCGGGTGATGGAAGCGGGGCTGGCGTGTCCGGATTGGCCCCTTTGTTATGGCTCCCTCCTGCCCGGCCGGCAGATGAACCTGCAGGTGTTCCTGGAGTGGTTCCACCGCCTGGATGCCTTCGTGGTGGGCATGGGGCTGCTGGTGCAGGCAGCCCTGAGCACTTGGTGGCGGCGCGATCTGCCTCGCGCAGTGCCCTGGCTCTCCGGTTGCGCTCTGCTGCTGGTGGCTGTGCAGGGCGGCCTTGGTGCACTCACGGTGACGCTGCTGTTGCCGTTTTCTGTGGTGACGGCTCACCTAGTAACGGCATTGCTGTTGGTGGCGCTGTTGAGCGCTTGCACCCAGGTGTTGTTGGAGTCATCCACCTCCGCCGGAGCTCCTCAAGTGAGCCGTTTTTCATTCGATCGGCTCTGGCCCTGGCTGATCGGCGTGGTGGCACTGCTCGCTCTCGGCCAATGCTTGCTCGGCGGCTTGATGGCGACGCAGTGGGCTGCCGGTCGATGCCTGAGCTCTGGTGAGGGATGCGGTTGGCTGCTGGCCCATCGCCTCGGCGCTAGGCCCGTAGCCGCTGCCGTGCTCCTTGCCGCCGCCTGGGGCCTGTGGCGGCGCCAGGCCGAGCGTGTGCTCGCCGCCTTAGCGGCTGTGGCAGTGATGTCCCAGGTGGCGTTGGGGGTGATGAGCCTGCGTCTCACCTTGGCGGTGCCCGCCGTCACCGTGGCGCACCAATTGATGGCGGCGTTCCTCGTGGCTGTGCTCGCCGCCTGGTTCAGCCGCAGCCTGCTTGAGCCCGTTCGTTTGGAGGTGTCCCGTGGTTAGTGCTCCTGCTGTTGCAACGGGTCTTACCCGCGAACAGGCCGTTCCCTCACGGGCCAAGGTGAAGCTGCCGGCTTGGCTGGAGATCGCCAAGCCGCGGCTGATTCCGCTGCTGCTGGCCACCACCCTCGGGGGCATGGCCCTCTCCGATGGTTGGCCGCTGCCTCCCCTGCGGTTGGCCTGCACCCTGGGTGGTGGCGCGCTGGCGGCTGCCGCTGCCGGTGTTCTCAATTGCCTTTGGGAGCAGGAGCTCGATGGCCGCATGCAGCGCACCAGCTCGCGGGCGCTGCCCTCGGGGCGCCTCTCCATGGGCACAGCCTTTGCCATCGCCGTCGCTCTGGCGCTCACGGCATCCACCCTGCTGGTGGGTGGAGTGAATTGCCTGGCCGCCAGCCTGGCGTTGCTGGGCCTTTGCAGCTACGTGTTGCTCTACACCGTGCTGCTTAAGCCGCGCACAACGCAAAACATCGTGATCGGCGGTGTCGCCGGTGCCATCCCACCCCTGGTGGGTGCCGCGGCGGCCACGGGCCACCTGGGCCTCAGTAGCTGGTGGCTGTTTGCCCTGGTGATGGTGTGGACTCCGGCCCACTTCTGGGCCCTGGCGCTGTTGCTGCGCGAGGACTACCGCGCCGTCGGCATCCCGATGCTGCCGGTGGTGAAGGGCACCGCTGCCACGGCACGGGGCATCAGCGTCTACGCCGCTCTCACCGTGGTGCTCAGCCTGCTGGGTGTTTGGGCCCTGCCCAGCGGTGGGCTCTTGTATGGCCTGCTGCTGCTGCCCTTCAATGCCCGGCTGATTCAGATGGCATGGCGCCTCCATCAAGACCCCGATGACGTGCAGCGCGCCCGGGGCCTGTTCCGCTGGTCGATCCTTTATCTGTTCGGGATTTGCCTGCTGCTGCTGCTGGCTCGCTTGCCTGCCGGCGCACTGCTGAGCTCCCAGGGTTGGGATCTGTTGGCTCTGGCAGGGTCCGGCAAGGCAGGTTTCACCCTGGCCGCGGCTGTGGCTGCCTGAGCTTTCTAGATTGGCCCCTCCACTGGTCACAGGGAGCCTGAACGCTTGGCGGATGGGATGCCGGAAGGGGTGATCGAGCTCCGCGATGTGAGCAAGCGCTACGGCAAGGGCGATCGGGCTGTGGTGGCGCTTGACGGGCTCAACCTGAGCGTGCCGGCGGGCAGCCTGTTTGGTTTGCTCGGCCCCAACGGTGCGGGCAAAACCACCAGCCTGCGCATCCTCGCCACCTTGTTGGCACCCTGCAGCGGCAGCGTGCGCGTGGCGGGCGTGGACGCCCTCAAGGATCCCCGCGGTGTGCGCGAGCGCCTGGGCTACGTGGCCCAGGAAGTGGCCCTCGACAAGATCCTCAGCGGCCGAGAATTGCTGCAGCTGCAGGGCGATCTGTATCACCTGAGCCGAGCGGATCGCGATCAGCGCATCGCTGAGCTGATCGGCCTTTTGGCGATGGAGGAGTGGATTGACCGCCGTAGCGGCACTTACTCCGGCGGCATGCGCCGCCGGTTGGATCTCGCCTCCGGCCTGCTGCACCGGCCCCAAGTGTTGGTGCTGGATGAGCCCACGGTGGGTCTGGATATCGAAAGCCGCGCTGCCATCTGGCAGGTGCTGCGCCAACTGCGCGAACAGGGCACCACGGTGCTGCTCAGCAGCCATTACCTCGAGGAGGTGGATGCCCTGGCTGATCAGCTCGCGATCATCGAGGGCGGTCGGGTGATTGCCGCTGGCCAACCGTCTGAACTGAAGGCGGCCTTGGGCGGTGATCGGGTGACGCTGCGGGTGCGCGAATTCAGCGACGAACCCGAGGCGCTGCAGGTGCAGGAGCTTCTGCAGCGCTGCCCGGGGGTGCGCCAGGTGGTGGTGAACCGCGCCCAGGGCTACTCGCTCAACCTGGTGGTGGAGCACGACGGGGTGGTGGAGCAGCTGCGCCGTCAGCTGGCCGAAGCGCAGCTGCCGGTGTTTGCCCTGGCCCAGAGCCGCCCCAGCCTGGATGATGTGTACCTCCAGGCCACCGGCCGCACCCTGATGGATGCGGAGCTGGCGGTGGCGGGCAGCCGCGATCCCAAGGCTGAGCGCAAGCAATCGATGCGCTGAGCGCGTCTCGTTCTCTTTTCCGTCGTTGTTTCCTCTTCAGCCGCGATGACCAGCGCCGCTCCCTCCCTGATCAATGCTGCGGCTGCCACGCCTCCTCAGCGTTCCGCCACGGCGGAACTCGTGCAGGAAACCCTGGCGCTCACCCGCCGGCTCTTCCTGCAGCTGGCCCGCCGCCCCTCCACCCTGGTGGCCGGCGTGCTGCAACCGCTGATCTGGCTGGTGCTGTTTGGGGCGCTGTTCGCCAATGCGCCTGCGGGGCTGCTGCCCGATGGCATGAGCTATGGCCGCTTCCTTGGTGCCGGCGTGATCGTGTTCACCGCCTTCAGTGCCGCTCTCAACGCAGGCCTGCCGGTGATGTTCGATCGCGAATTCGGCTTCCTCAATCGCCTGCTGGTGGCGCCGCTGCGCTCCCGCAGCTCGATTGTGCTGGCTTCCGTGCTCTACATCACGGCCTTGAGCCTGGTGCAGAGCGTGGCGATCATGGCCACCGCCTGGGCGTTGGGTTACGGCTGGCCGGGCGGCGCGGGCCTGCTGCTGGTGCTGGTCACGCTGCTGCTGTTGGTGTTTGCCGTGACCGGCCTCAGCCTGGGGCTGGCTTTTGCGCTGCCGGGCCACATCGAGCTGATCGCGGTGATCTTCGTGGCCAACCTGCCGCTGCTGTTCGCGAGTACGGCGCTTGCACCGATTTCGTTCATGCCCAGCTGGTTGGGCTGGCTTGCGGCCCTGAATCCCCTTACCTTCGCGATTGAACCGATTCGTGCCGCCTACGCCGGCCAGTTCTCTCTGTCAGCTGTGGTGCTGGTTGCTCCCTACGGCGAGCTCAGTGCGGCGGCCTGTTTGGGAGTGCTCGCTGCCTTGGCGCTGGGTTTGTTCCTGTTGATCCGCCCGCTGCTGGATCGCAAGCTCGCCTGATCCTCTTCTGTGGCTTCTCGACCTCCCGCTGTTCCCTCGCCCCAGGCTCGCCGGCAGGCGCAGATTCAGGCTTTGCAGGCCGCCTTGGCTGCCCGTGATGCTCAGGCGATCGAGCGCCTACTCGGTCAGTGGGTTCACCGCCAGGGCGTGAATCAGGTTCAGGCCCTCCATCAAGAGCTGGCTGCTGCTGATCCGCAGGGGTGGTCCTGGTGGCAGGCACAGCAGAGCCAAGCCATTCCAGAGCCTGTTCCAGCCCCAGCCCCGGTTGTTGCGGTGACGGCATTGCCCGAGCCCGAGCAAATGCCACGCGCGAGTGCGAGCCGCCCGGCACCAGCTCCCAGCCATCCAGCTGTGGTTCAGCTGCGCGCTTGGCTGCCCGATCGGGAGGAGCGCCGTGCTGCCTGATCGCGCCCAGCTGCAGGGCGGATTGATCGTGTCGGTGCAGGCCCCGGAAGGCTCGCCGATGCGCCAGAACGAGGTGATTGCCGCCATGGCGGAAGCCAGCCTCAACAACGGTGCCGTTGGGGTGCGCCTGGAGAGCCCGGAGCACATTGGTGCGGTGCGGCGCCGCTGTCCGGAGGCACTGATTGTGGGCCTGTGGAAGCGCACCTACTCCGATAGCCCCGTGTACATCACACCGGGTTGGCAGGAGATTCAGGCGGTGTGGGCTGCCGGTGCTGATGTGATCGCTCTCGATGCCACAGAGCGCATCCGGCCGGATGGTGCTGTGCTTTCGGAGCTGGTGCAGCGTGCTCGCGCTGATCTGGGGGCTGTGCTCATGGCCGATGTCGACAGCCTGGCCAATGGTGTTCAGGCGGCAGCTCTGGGCTGCCAGTGGGTGGGCACCACCCTCTACGGCTACACCGAGGCCACTTCAGCCCTCCGGCCTCCGGCCTGGGACGTGATTCCAGAGCTTCGCCGTCAGCTGCCGGCAGACACGCTGCTGATCTGTGAAGGCGGCATCGCCAGTGCGGAGCAGGCGGTGCAAGCTCGCAGCCTGGGTGCCGATGCCGTCGTGGTGGGTACAGCGATCACCGGTGTCGACCTGCAGGTGGCGGCTTACCGGCGCGCTTTGGAAGCTTTTTGAAGGTTGTGGGGCAGGCCAGCCCTCAGCGCACACACTGAGTGAGTCTCAAGCGTCTTGAAGGAGGTGCTGATGGCCTCCCTGCACATGCAAGCGATGCTGCCCCTGGCGCTCGGTGGGTTGCTGATGGTGGCGCCGGTGGCGGGTTTGCCCGTGGGTGAACTGCAGGCGCTGAATCGGGAGTTGGGGCGGCTCTGCTCGGATCCGCCCCGTGAAGCCCTGGCCGTGTGCCGGATTCACGCCCGCTTGGTGCGGGCGCTGTAGGCAGGCGGCGGCGGGATCACATCATCCCGGGCATGCCCATGCCGCCCATGCCACCCATTCCGCCCATGCCACCCATGTCGCCGCCGGGGGCAGCCGGAGCGGGGGGCTCGGGCTTATCGGCGATCACCGCTTCGGTGGTGAGCAGCAGGCCCGCGATCGACACGGCATCCTGCAGCGCCAAGCGCACCACCTTGGCGGCATCGAGGATGCCGGCGGCCAGCAGGTCTTCGTAAACGCCGGTGGCGGCATTGAAGCCCTTGCCACTGCGGCGCACTTCATCGGCCACCACGTTGGCGTCGTAGCCGGCGTTTGCAGCGATCTGATGCAGGGGGGCGGCCAGGGCGCGCTGCACGATCTCCACGCCGGTGCGCTCATCGCCGCTCAGGCCGGCAGCCAGGCCGTCGAGTTCGGAGGCCAGCTGCACCAGGGTGCTGCCGCCGCCGGCCACGATGCCCTCTTCTACGGCGGCGCGGGTGGCGTTGAGGGCATCCTCAATGCGCAGCTTGCGGTTGCGCAGCTCGGTTTCGGTGGGGGCGCCCACCTTGATCACCGCCACGCCGCCGGCCAGCTTGGCCACGCGCTCGCTGAGCTTTTCGCGGTCGTACTCCGAGTCGGTGTTGTCGAGTTCGCGCTTGATGGCAGCCACGCGATCACGCACAGCGGCCTGGTGATCACCGGTGGCCACGATCGTGGTCTCGTCCTTGCTGATGGTGATCCGGCGCACCGTGCCCAGATCCTCGAGGCTCACCTTGTCGAGGGTCATCGCCCGGTCTTCGCTCACCAGGTTGGCGCCGGTGAGGATGGCGATGTCCTGCAGCATCGCCTTGCGGCGATCGCCGAAGCCAGGAGCGCGCACCGCGGCCACCTGCAGCACGCCGCGGTTCTTGTTCACCACCAGGGTGGCGAGGGCTTCGCCATCCACTTCCTCCGCCAGGATCACCAGCGGCTTGCCGGCGCGCGACACAGCCTCCAGCACAGGCACCAGATCATTGATGGCGCTGATCTTGCGATCGGTCACCAGCAGCAGTGCGCCCTCGAATTCGCAGACGCGGCGGTCGCCGTCGGTGACGAAATAGGGGGAGCTGTAGCCGCGATCGAAGGCCATGCCTTCGGTGATCTCCAGCTCGGTGGCCAGGCTCTTGCTCTCTTCCACGGTGATCACGCCGTCGGCGCTGACCTTGTCCATGGCTTCGCTCACCATGCGTCCCACCTCTTCATCGCCGCCGGAGCTCACGGTGGCCACCTGACGGATGGCGTCGCCCGCCACAGCGCTGGAGCGGGCTTCGATGCCACGCACCACCTGAGCCACGGCCTTCTCCATGCCGCGGCGCAGGTTCACAGGGCTGGCGCCGGCCGCCACGTTGCGCAGACCTTCGCGGGCCAGGGCCTGGGCCAGAACCGTGGCGGTGGTGGTGCCATCACCGGCCTTGTCCTTGGTTTTGGTGGCCACCTGCAGCAGAAGCTTGGCGCCGATGTTTTCGAACGGATCTTCGAGTTCGATTTCCTTGGCGATGGTGACGCCGTCGTTCACCACATCGGGAGCACCGAATTTCTTCTCGAGCACCACGTTGCGGCCCTTCGGACCGATGGTGACCTTCACCGCATCGGCGAGGGCATTCACGCCCCGCTCCAGGGAGGCGCGGGAGGCATCGGAGAAGGAGAGCAGCTTGGCCATCGCGGGCTACGAGCAGGCAATGGCCAAAGGCTCCCATGCCGAGGTGGCAGCTGGCTTGTGGGGAAAGCCGAATCGGCGCGGCTGCAGCGATGCGCTCCCGCCCGATGGTCGATAGGGTTCGCCCCATGGAGGAAAGCTTCAGCGACGCCTTAGCGGAGAGCCTCAATGGCCCGCTCACTGACGTGCTGGCCGACCCGAGCACCGGCAGCAACGTGATTGCGTTTCTGGTGGTGGTGGGGCTGGGCCTGGGAATGGCCCTGATCTACATCCCCTTGCGGCTCTTCCTCACGATCACCACCCGCAGCCGCCGCTTGCGCTTGCTGCAGAAGATCCGGCGGCTCCGAGAGGAGTTGGCCCAGCCGGTGCAGCCGAGCAGCTAATCGCTCAGCGCATCACCATGCCGCCATCCACCTGCAGCACCTGGCCGGTCATGTAGGCGGCGGCGGGATCACCGGCCAGGAAGCGCACGGCGCTGGCCACCTCAGAGGGTTGGCCCATGCGGCCGAGGGGAATGGCTTTGAGGATTGGCTCCTTGTCGAGTTCAGCGGTCATGTCGCTCTCAATGAAGCCGGGCGCAACAGCGTTCACGGTCACGCCGCGGCTGGCGAACTCGGCGGCGCTGCTGCGGGTGAGGCCGATCACACCGGCTTTGGCGGCGCTGTAGTTGGCCTGGCCCGGGTTGCCCATCAGGCCCACCACGGAGGTGATGTTGATGATCCGGCCGCTGCGGGCCTTGAGCATCGAGCGGCTCACGGCGCGGGTGCAGAGGAACACGCCGGTGAGGTTGAGGTCGATCACGCTCTGCCAGTCGGCGCTCTTCATGCGCATCAGCAGGCCGTCGCGGGTGATGCCGGCGTTGTTCACCAGCACATCGAGGCGCCCTTCCTTCTCCAGCACCGCCTTCACCAGGCCTTCCACTTGCTCCTCATCGGCCACATTGGCCTGCTGGGCCCAGGCCTTGCCGCCGGCGGCCGTGATCTCCGCCACCACCGCCTCAGCCGCAGCCGGTGAGCTGGCGTAGTTCACCACCACCGTGGCGCCCGCAGCAGCCAGGTCTTTGGCGATGGCAGCACCGATGCCGCGGCTGGCGCCGGTCACCAGGGCAACCTGGCCGGTGAGGGGGGTGGCGTCTGCCATGGCTCGGGGTAGGGCTCGGGTCGAGCGAGCGTAGATCTGCGCCCTGGCTGTGCTTCAGGCCGGCATGCTTGCCACGCCATCCAGGGCGCTGCCGAGCAGATCGCCGAAGCGCTGCAGCTGCTGTTTGCTGCCCATCACCACCAGCAGTTGCCCCGGGGCTAAGCGCACATCGCCGCCGGGATTGGCCAGCAGCGGTTCGGGCGCGCCACTGCTGATCTGGCTGGCCTGGGGATTGCGGATCGCCAGCACGAGGGCGCCGCTGCGGCGGCCCAGTTGCAGCTCCGCCAGGCTGGCGCCGTTGAGCTCACCGAGGTGGCTGGGGTCGTCGCTGAGCTGGAATTCCTCGACTTCACAGTCGCTGCCAGCGAGCAGTTCCATGAACGTCACCGCCAGAGGCCGTAGGGCGGTGGCGGCCATGGTGCGGCCGCCGGCCACATAGGGGCTCACAACCTGATCAGCCCCAGCCAGGCGCAGCTTGCCTTCGGCTTCCTCGCTATCGGCCCGGGCGATCAGGCGAGTGCGCGGCGCCAGGCCCCGCGCACTCAACACCACATAAAGGTTGGCGGCGTTGTTGGGAAGGGCTGCCACCAGGGCCCGGCAGTGATGGATGCCGGCCTCCTCGAGGGTTTCATCGAGCGTGGCATCGCCCTGGAGCACGTTGAACCCCCGTTGCTGCGCTTCGGCGATGCGATCGGGATTGTTCTCCACCACCAGCAGCTGCACGCCTTCGCCGCTGAGCTGCTCGGCAATTTCCCGCCCGATCCGGCCGTAGCCGCAGAGGATCACGTGCTGATTCATCGTGCGTTTGAGCTGTTGGCGGTAGCGCCGCTCGCGCAGCCGCCGGAAATAGCCGGAGTTGGTTAATTCCAGCAGTTTCTGGATGGTCTGCTGCACCACCACCAATCCGCCCACCAGCAGCAGGGCCGTCACGATGCGGCCGCCGGTGTGGATCAGCGGTGTGTGCTCATCGCTGAAACCGAGGGTGCTGAGGGTGATCAGCACCATCCAGTAGCAATCGCCCCAGTCCCAGCCCTCGGTGATGCGGTAGCCGAGGGCGCCACCGTTCACCACCAGGGCCAGGGCCAGCAACGGACCTGCCCAGGGTTGTCGCGCCAGTGCTCCGCGCAGCCTTCGCCGGTGTCGCAGAGCCCGGCGTTGGCGTTTCATCCCAGGCCGAGAGCTGTGAGGACCGCGGCGGGCTCCAGTTGGTCCAACTGGCCGGCCTGCCCCACAGCTTGAACACCCTGGCGGCTGGGCAGGCTGGCGGCACTGCGGCCCAGGGCCACCAGCGGCATGCCCGCCAGCAGCGCCAGCTCAGTGGTGATCGGATCGCTGCTGAGCACCACATCACAGCTGGCCACCTGGGCGGCGCGCTCCAGCAGCTTGGCTTTGCTGCTGGCCTGCACCACGCGTAGGTCGGGCAGCTTGCTGCGCACTTGATCCGGCAGCTGCTGCCAGCGGCTGCTTGGCCAATCGCCCGTGCCGCCGGCGGGTGCCAGCAACAGGGCCGGGCCTTGCCCGGCTGGCAGCTGAGACGTTGCTTTTTCCAGAGCCGGCTTGGGCAGCGCCAGGCGGAAGGCCTCGGCGTTCAGCGTCAAACCCAGGGGTTTGATGTAGGCCGCCATGGCCTCGGCGGGCCAGCCGCTGCCCATGGCCACGGTGTTGGTAGCTGAAAACCCGCCGGCCGCCACCCGAGTTGGGATGTGGCTCATCGAGAGCATCAGATCCACCTGGCGGCCGCTGGCCAGGTTGATGCAGGCCTGGAAATCGGGCTCGCGCACGTTGCCCAGCAGGTTGGCCCAATCCGCCAGGGTGGGATTGCTGTTGAAGTCGAAGGGGATCAACTTATCCACTGCCGGCAGCAGGCTCCAGGCCGAGGCGGCTGTTGGCGCACAGGCCACTTGAAGTTGAGCTCCGAGCCCTTCAGCCACCTGCGCTGCTGCCGGCAGGCAGTGGAGCTGAGCTTCAACGCCGCCTGGAACCAGAAACAGAACGCGCATGGCCGCAGGCGGAGCGTTGGCTGATTGTATGTAGGTGGGATTACTCAGCCCAGGAGCCGCCATGCATTTGCTAATCGCCTGTGCCGGCAGCGGTCGCCGCATGGGGGCTGAGCGCAACAAGCTGCTGCTGGAGGTGGCCGGCCGGCCGGTGCTGGCTTGGACGCTCGATGCGGCCTTGGCCTCGGCCTCCATCCGCTGGATCGGCATCGTGGGCCAACCGGTGGATCAGGCCGACATCCTGGCCATGGTGGAGGCTGCCCAGCCCCACAAGCCGGTGGAGTGGATCCAGGGCGGAGACACCCGCCAGGATTCGGTCTGCAACGGCCTCGCAGCACTGCCGGCCGGCGCCAGCAGCGTGCTGATTCACGACGGCGCCCGTTGCCTGGTGGAGCCAGGCTTGATCGATCGCTGCGCGGCTGCGGTGGAGGCCGGAGCGGCCGTGATCGCCGCCGCCCCGGTGACCGACACGATCAAGCGGGTGGATGCCGAGGGGGTGATTCAAGACACCCCCGATCGCTCCCATCTCTGGGGCGCTCAAACCCCGCAGGGCTTCCCGGTAGAGCAATTGCGCCAGGCCCACGCGCGGGCTCGCGCCGAGGGGTGGAGCGTGACCGATGACGCCTCGCTGTTTGAGCGGCTCGGATGGGCGGTGTCAGTAATGGAGTCGTCGCCGGCGAACATCAAAATCACTACCCCCTTCGATCTCACCATCGCCGAGGCCGTGTTGGCGGCGCGTCAGGCCTGAAGCACCACCAGCTCACCCCGGTTGGCGTCCAACCGCACCCGCTGGCCGATGGCCAGGGCGGCGTTACCCGGTTCATGGCCCACCGGCAGATCAGCGATCACCGGAATACCCAGATCCGCCGTGCGCTCCTGCAGCACGCTTCGCCAGGCTGGCTCTGGGGTGGTGGGCTCGTCGTCGTCATCGCAACCGCTGAAGCTGCCGAAGCCGATGCCCGCCAGCTGCTGCAGGGCACCGCAGAGCCGCCAGTGGGTGAGCATCCGATCGAGCCGGTAAGGGGCTTCGCCCACGTCTTCCAGCACCAGCACCGCTCCCCGCAGATCCGGGAGGTGTGGGGTGCCGAGCAGATGGGTGGCCACGGTGAGGTTGCCCACCAGCACAGGCCCCTCAGCTACGCCTTCTTGCCAGGTGGTGCCCGTTAGGGCAGCCAGGGGCTCACCGAACAGCAGCTGGCGCAGGCGCTCCTGGCTCCAGGCTGGTTCGCCGGCCAAGCTGGTGAGCATGGGGCCATGGATGCCGCCGGGGATGGCCGCTGCCTGCCGGCTCCAGAGCAGCGACGTGACATCGGAGAAGCCCAGCAGCCATTGGCTGGGATTGGAGCGTTGAAACGGCTCGGGTTGCTCCAGCAGACGTGCTGAGCCCCAGCCGCCCCGCAGGCATGCCACCAGGGGCGCTTGGCTGTTGAGATCGGCTAGGCGCTGCTGATCGGTGCCGGCCAGATGGCCCCACTGGCGCAGCGGTTCCGGGTGGGGATCCACCTGCAGCCCCCAGGCTTCCAGCACGGCGATGCCGGCCTCCAGGCGCTCAAGTGCATCGGCCTGAAGGGCTGAACTGGCAGCCGCCAGCTGCACGCGATCACCGCGCCGCAGTGGCGAAGGCCAGGCGTTCATGCCGCTAAACCTCCGCTGCGCCCCACCACCAGAGCCAAAAGCACCAGCGCCCCGAGCAGCACCTGATGGCGAAAGTGCAGGCCAAAGGCGGAGCGGGGCAAGGCAGGCCGTTGCAGCAGCTGCGCCTCGCGCCACCATCCGCCGGCGGCCACCAGCCAGATCAGCCAGAACGCCCCATTCACCCCTTGCAGCGCCGCAGCCCAAGCCAGCAGCACCGCCGCTGCCCCGTAGCAGCAGCCCACCACCACGGGAGCGTGCGCCCCCAGGCTCAGGGCTGAGCTGCGCACCCCCACCCGCGCGTCATCGTCGCGATCGGCCATCGCATACACGGTGTCGAAGCCGAAGGTCCACAACCAGGTGGCCACCCACACGGCAGCCAGCGGCCAGCCTCCCTGCAGGGTGCCCTGAGCTGCCGCCCACGGAATCAGCACGGCAAATCCCCAGCAGAGCGCAAGCACCGCCTGGGGATAGCCAAACCAGCGCTTGGCGGAGGGGTAGAGCAGCACCGGCGGCAAGGCCGCGATCGCCAGGCCCAGGCAGAGGCCGCGGCTGGATGCCGGCAATCCCCACAGCACCACCGCCAGGGCCGCCAGCAGGCAGATCGCCAGCAACACCACCGCGGCGCCAACGCTGATGCGGCCGCTGGCCAGAGGGCGTTCGCGGGTGCGTTCCACCTGTGGATCGATGCGCCGATCCCAGAGGTCGTTGGCCACGCACCCCGCGCCGCTCACGGCCAGGCCACCGAGCACGATCCAGCCCACCAGCACCGCCGGCGGCGGCGCCTGGGGCAGCAGCCACAAACTCCATCCCGCCGGGATCAGCAGGATCAAACGGCCGCTTGGCTTATCCCAGCGCAGCAGCGTCAACCAGGTCTGCAGCGGTGCCAAGCAGCCAGGAAACAACGTGGCGCAAACCCTAGGGCTGCCGGGGCGGTGAGCAGCAGTGCGAAAGTGGCGCAGCGCGAGAGGCGATGGCCGCGTGAGCGAGGCACCCAGCCGCTCCATCGGGAGCTCCATTCGCCCCGTGGCGGGGATTGATATCGGCACCAATTCGATTCACCTGCTGGTGGCAGCGGTGGACACCGAGCTGCGCACCTTCTCGGTGATCCTCACGGAGAAATCCACCACCCGCCTGGGGGAGCGCGACCCGGAAACCGGCGATCTCTCCCCTGAGGCGATCGAACGGGCCTTCACCACCCTGCGCCACTGCCGCGAGCTGGCGGCCAGCCATGGCGTGGAGCCCGGCGATGTGGTTACGGCGGCCACCAGTGCGGTGCGCGAAGCCCCCAACGGCCGCGACTTTCTGCAATCCATCCAGGAGCAGTTGGGCCTGGAGGTGGATCTGGTGAGCGGCCCGGAGGAGGCCCGCCTGATCTATCTGGGGGTGCTCTCCGGCATGGCCTTCGGCGATCAGCCCCATCTGATCCTCGATATCGGTGGTGGCTCCACCGAACTGGTGCTGGCCGATGGCCGCGATGCCCGAGCGCTCACCAGCACCCGCGTGGGCGCTGTGCGGCTGCAGCGGGATTTCGTGCGGGAGGAGCCGCTGCCTGCCAAGCGGGTGGAGTTTCTGCGGGCCTTCATCCAGGGTTCGCTGGAGCCGGCGGTGCTGCAGGTGCGGCAGCAGCTCCAGGCTGGGGAACAGCCTGTGATGGTGGCCACCAGTGGCACCGCCATGGCGATCGCGGCCCTGGCCGCAGCCGACGATCCACGGCCGCCCCTGCGCATGCAGGGATACCGGGTGAGCCGGCAGCGGCTCGACCAACTGGTGGAACGGCTGCTGGTGCTCACGCCAGCTCAGCGCCGCGCGCTGCCGGTGCTGAATGAGCGCCGCGCCGAGATCATCGTGCCCGGGGCACTGATCCTGCAGACAGCGATGGACATGCTCGGCGCCGAGGAGCTGGTGATCTGCGAGCGGGCCCTGCGGGAAGGGCTGATCGTGGATTGGATGCTGCGCAACGATCTGATCGTGGATCGCTTTGCCTTCCAGAGCAGCATCCGCCAGCGCACCGTGCTGCACCTGGCCCAGCGCTACAAGGTGGATGTGCCCAGGGCGGAGCGGGTGGCGGCCTACGCCCTGAGCCTCTACAACCAGAGCCAGGGGTTGCTGCACACCGACGACGGCAGTGGGCGGCAGTTGCTCTGGGCCGCCGCCATGCTTCACAGCTGCGGACAGCACATCAATACCGGGGCCTATCACAAACACAGCTGGTATCTGATCCGCCACGGTGAGCTGCTTGGCTACTCCGACAGCGAGCACCTGATGGTGGCGGCCATTGCCCGTTATCACCGCCGCTCACTGCCCAAGAAGCGGCATGAGTCATGGCAGCTGATCGAGGGGCGCGAGCAACGGCGCACGGTGGCCTCGATGGCTCTGCTGCTGCGCTTGGCCGTGGCGCTGGATCGCCGGCCGGAGCCGGTGCTAGCTGGCCTTCAGTTGCGGCGCGATGGCGACAACCGCTGCTCAATTCGGCTGGAGCCGATGCAGGCCGGGCAAGACCTCAGCCTGGAGCGCTGGAGCCTGGCTGCCTGTGCGCCCGCGGTGGAGGAGGCGATGGGGGTGCGTCTCAGCGTGGAGGAGCGCTGAATCTCACCCAACGGATTTGATCAATGCTGCCGAGGGGTTTGCCCTTGGCGGCTCCCTGGCTCACGACCACCAGATCCGGTCGCCCGGCCAGCAGTTCAAGGCCCCCCGCAAGCGGGAACTGGCGTGTGCCCTTGAACGTTCCCTCAAACAACACCTTGCCTTTGGCGGTGCGCACGCTGAGCCAGCTGGGCTGGGCGGCGTTCACGGTGATCTCGGTGGCGGGCGGTGTTGGCACGGCCTTGGGCTTCGGCTTGGGCTTGGCTGCCACAGGCACAGCAGCGGCTTTGGGCTTGGCCGTGCTGGCTGGCTGGGGTTTCAGCAGGCCGATCATCTGGGGTGCCCGCTGCCATCCCCACACTGCGGCGGCTCCTACGCCGGCCAGAAGAGCCAGGCTCCCCAGCCAGCGAACTGCTGCTCGGGAGTGGTTGGTGCGCGGCCGCGGTTGCTGGGTGTAGCTCTGCGCGCTGAGCCGGGCGCGGGGGCGTTGGCGACCAGTGGGTTCAGACGAGCTCAGCGGGGCAGGCGCCGGTTTGATCTGGCTGCTCAGTTGCTTAATCGGCGCCACCAGGGGTGTGGCATCGATGCCCAGCGCCGCCGCGACGCGGCGGGCCTGAGCAATCACAAACACCAGCTCCGGCAGCCGCTCCGGGTCTCCCGACTCCAGGGCCTGCAGCTGTTCTTCGCCCATGCGCAACTGAGCCGCCAGTGCTGCAGCGCTCAGCCCCTGCTGCTCCCGTGCTTCGCGCAGGCTCTGCCCCAGCACGACCAGGGGATCGTTGGTCCCAGTGCTCGAAGGGTTGGCCTCACTGGCGTTCACGGTGAGTCGGCTGGGTCGTTGCCGACATTGTGCCGTGAAACCAGCGTTGTTCCAGGTTGATGCTGAAAAGTGGGGTTGTTGCTAAAAACAGCCCACCAAATCATCAATAATGGAGGTGATCAGTATCCAGCCCTGATGGTTTGTTTGCTCAGAGACTTGGATTCAAACTGCTTGTGAATCTTTTGCTCATTGAATGGGCGATACTGGATTCGAACCAGTGACCCCTTCCGTGTGAAGGAAGTGCGCTACCACTGTGCTAATCGCCCGCGTGCGCTGATCGCTCGCGCCTCCAGACTTTAGAACATCGCCGGTCTGGCTTCTCCGCTTCAGGCGCCACCGCGGAAGAGGTGGTGATGACTGGCGGAATAAAGACGCGAACGGGCCGCTCCCGGTGCTGCCAGAGCAGGACTCACCACATACAGCGTGGTGCGGATCAGCTCCCGTTCCTGGCTGATGCGCGCCATCTCCGAGAGCGGCACCACCTGAATCCATTGGTCGGGCCAGCTCACCCGATAGCCGATGGCCACAGGCGTCTCGGCGGGGTAGTGGCGCAGCAGCTCGTTCTGCACCTCCTCTACATGCCGTGCGCTCAGATAGAGGCAGAGCGAGGCTTGCAAAGAGGCCAGATGCTGAAGCTCTTCGCGCTCCGGCACGCCCGTGCGTCCTCCGGCCCGGCTGAGGATGATCGTTTGCACCAGCCCGGGAATGGTGAGCTCGGCCTGCAGGGCTGCGGCTGTGGCCTGGTATGCGCTCAAGCCAGGCACCACCTCCACCTCCACCTCGGCATCGAGCAGGCGGCAGAGCTGCTCATGCAGGGCGCTGTAGAGGCAAGTGTCGCCGTCGTGCAGGCGCACCACCCGTTGGCCAGCGGCCACACGATCCAGCATCACCGCCATCACCTCCTCGAGGGTGAGGGTGCTGGTGCGGATGCGTTCGCACTGGGCCGGGGCCATCGCCGCCAGCTGGGGATTCACCAGCGAATCCGTCCAGATCAGCACCTCGGCCTGCTCGATCGCCCGTGCAGCCCGGAGCGTGAGCAGATCGGGGGCTCCCGGTCCTGCTCCCACAATCCACACCTTGCCGCTCATGCCTGCACTCCGCTGGGATCGGGCAGCGGTTGGCGCCTGCCGTAGAGCCAGTAAAGGCCGAAGGCGCCCAGGGCGATCAGCGCCAGGCTCACCAACTGCGCCATGCGCAGGCCGCCGTTGCAGTAGGGCGGTGTGCCCATCAGGCAGAGCGGATCAATGCGCAGGCCTTCGATCCACAGCCGCCCGCAGCTGTAGGCCACCAGGTAGAGGCAGCTGACGGCGCCCACCGGAAGGTTGATCTTGCCGCGGATCCCCCGCTCGAACAGCACCAGCAGCAGAGCCAGCACCCCGAGGTTCCACAGCGATTCGTAGAGGAAGGTGGGATGAAAGGTGCTCTGATCGAGAAATTCCACTGGCCGGTTGGCGTAGGGAATCGTGAGCTTCCAGGGCAGATCAGTGGGCAGACCAAACGCCTCGGAGTTGAAAAAGTTGCCCCAGCGGCCGATCGCCTGGCCGAGTGCCACCGAGGGCAGCAGCACATCGAGCAGATTCCAGAAGGCGATCCGGCGCCAGCGGCTGTAAAGGATCACCGCCAGGGTGCCGCCAATCAAGGCGCCGTGGATGGCGATGCCGCCGCGCCAGATGGCTAGGGCATCCAGCCAGTTCAGTTGGTACTGCCGCCACTCAAAGGTCACGTAGTACAGCCGTGCGCCGATCACAGCGGCCAACACCAGAATCGGCAGCAGGTCTGCAATAAGCGCTGGGTCGATCCCGCGCTGTTTGCCGAGGCGGGTGGCCAGCAGCAGCCCAAGCAGCACCGCAACGGCGATCAGCAGGCCATACCAACGCAGAGAAAAGGGCCCCAGCTGAAACAGCAAGGGCCCCGGAGATGTGAACAGAGCGAGGGGCATCAGATGCCTTCGGCGGCCTGAACCTTTTCTACCTGCTTCTTCTTCAGCACCAACATGATCTGGGCCAGGGCCACGGCGGCGAAGAAGGCCAGCAGGCCATAGATGCGGTTGGGGTTCTGGAGCACCACTTCTGCATCCAGCTGACCGAAGCCACCCACGTTGGGGTCGTTGGTGAGAGCTGCACCGGCAGCAACCACATCACCCACAGCAGCGGTGAGGGTGGGGCCAGCAGGGATGGTGTCGGTAACGGTGTTGCCGTCAGCGGTTTGGATCACCACGTCAGTGGCGCCGTTATCGCCAGCGTTGATGGCCTGCACGGTGCCGGCGGTGGTGGCGGTGTAGGCGCTGTTGTTGCTCTTCTCACCGGTGGGATACACCTGGCCGCGGCCGCGGTTGCCGCCCACGTGCAGTTGGTACTTGCCGAAGTGGATGTTGCTGTCGGCAGCGGGATCAGGCGAGAGGATCGGGAACACGATCTTCTGGTGGTCGTTACCGGGGAGGGGACCCACCAGAAGGATGTTGGGGTTCTCCTCGTTCCAGGTGGTCACGTACACGCCGGCGGTCTCTTCCTTGAGCTCGTCGGTGAGGCGATCGGCGGGAGCGAGGGTGAAGCCATCGGGAAGCATCACCACGGCACCCACGTTCAGTCCGGTGCGGCTGCCATCACCAGCCACCTGCTGCACGGAGGTGTCGTAGGGGATCTCCACTTCCACCTTGAACACCTCATCGGGGAACACGGCCTGAGGCAGTTCGACGTGGGTGGGCTTTTTGGCCAGGTGGCAGTTGGCGCAAGCCAGTTTGCCGGTGGCTTCACGCGGGTAGTCGTAGTTCTGTTGTGCCCAGAACGGGTAGGCCCAGCTGGCCTGGGGGGCGAACAGCAGGGCGCCGAGGGCCAGCAGCGAGCTCAGCAGCAGGGAAAAGGGGCGACGCATGGGGCGGAAGGGCGAGGGGGAGACGACTGGAGAGGAGATCAGACCCACCAGGGCTTCTCGCCGGTGCGGAAATCAGTTTCGGTCCACTGGCTCAGGAACACGTTGTCGTTGTCAACCGACACGTGGGCCAGGGCCAGGGAGAGGGGGGCAGGGCCGCGCACCACCTTGCCGGTGGCGTCGTACTGGGAGCCGTGGCAGGGGCACATGAACTTGTTGGCAGCCGCGTTCCAGGGCACCACGCAACCCAAGTGGGTGCAGATGGCGTTGATGCCGTAGCTGCCGATGGCATCGCTGCCCTCAACAATCAAATAGGTGGGGTCGCCCTTGAGGCCCTGCACCAGGTTCCGATCGCCCTCACGGTGGTTGCTCAGCCAACCTGTGGCGGTCACGGCGTTGCCCAGCTCATCTTTGGCGGCGGTGCCACCACCGGAGCCAGCGGCCTTGGGGGGGATGAAGTAGTTCACCACCGGGTAGAGAGCACCCAGGGCTACGCCGGTCACCGACCCGAAGGTCAGCAGATTCATGAACTGACGACGACCCATTCCGGGCACGTCACCACTCGAGGCGCTTGCTGGGATCTGGGTCATACGGGGCGGCTTGGTGGCCACTGCAACGTGGCGCTCATTATGGACGTTGCCCCTCCGGCTCCCGCTGGCCCAACAGGCCTTGCGCCGGCAGCCTGCAACATGCTGTTGCGCGCCACTGCTCCCGTGACCCTGCCGCCCGAAGCCCCACTTAGCCGCGCTGAGGTGCTCGAGATCCTGCGCCAGCGCTGGCAGGCCTCCTACGACCTGCAGTTGATCGTGCGCCGCGGACGCCTGTATTTGCAGGTGATGTGGGGTTATCTCGAGCAGCAGTCCTTTCCGATGACGGCCGAGCAATACGAAGCCCAGCTCGAGGAGTTGGTGGCCACGCTCAATGGCCTTGGCGTCGCTGCGCAGGTGCGCAGCTGGTTGATCACCACCACCGACAAACCACGGCTGGGAAAGGCGATGAACTTGGCGCTCGACCTGCCGGAAGGCCGCGCCAGTGAATTTCTGATCTAGCGCTCAGGCCCGTTGCACCACCCGAGCCAATCCCACACCCACCAGGTAGAGGGCCGTGATGGCGCCACTGAGCAACAACATCGTGACCGGATCGGTGGAGGGAGTGAGCACGGCGCCGGCTAAGGCCGAGGCCACCACCACGAAGCGCCAGGCCCCGAGCATCGTCTGCGCTTTCACAACCCCCAGGGCCGCCAGCAGCATCTGCAGCACCGGCAATTGGAAGGCCAGGGCGGTGGCCACCATCAGCAGCAGCACGAAATCGAGGTAGCGCTCGATTGACCAGAGCGGCTCCACCACATCAGCGCCGTAGCTCACCAGGAAATTGAGCGCGGCGGGCACCAGCGCCCACCAGGCAAAGGCCAGGCCGGCCATGAACAACACGGCGGAGCCTCCCACCGCAGGCGCCACCAGGCGTTGCTCCCGGCGCGTAAGCCCCGGCAGCACGAAGGCCAGGCCCTCGTACAGCACGTAAGGCAGCGCCAGGATCAGGCCGGTGTAGCCGGCCACCTTGATCGACACAAACAGGAATTCGCCCGGCGCGAGCTGCAGGAAGTGAATGCCTTTGGCCGGCACCTCCAGTAAGCGCACCAGCGGTTTCACCAGCAGCAAGCAGCCCCCGGCCCCGATCACCACCGCCAGCAGGCCGCGCAGGATGCGGCGCCGCAGCTCCTCGAGGTGATCCACCAGGGTCATTTCCACCTCGCCCGGGAACTCCTCGTCGGGTGTGAGCGGGGTATCTACCGCCTCGGGTGGTTCGATGCGGATGGGGGCTGGGGCGGGCAGCACGGTGTTGCCTTCGGGCCTGGTGTCGCGCTCGCTCATGACTTCAGAGGCTACGGGCCCCGGCGGCCAGTAGAGAGGCTGCGCGGCCCGGTTCAGCCCAGATCACTGCACCACCGCGATGCCGCACGGTGCCCGGCGCGGCGCCGGGGATGCGTTGGAGTTCTTCGCAGGGCACCATCACCACCGCCACACGGCTGTTGCCGCGGGCACGGCTGAAGTGGGCGGCCACATCCGCAGCGGCCTGCAGATCCCCTTCAGCGCTGAGGCCTTCCGATCCCTTCAGCACCACATGGCTGCCCGGACACTCCTGGGCATGGAACCAGAGATCGCCGCGGCGTGCCTGCCGCAGGCTGATCCATTCGTTCTGGCGGTGGTTGCGGCCCACCTGCAGGCGCAGTCCGCTGGGGCTGGCCAGCTCCAGCGGAGTGGGGGTGGTGCTGGCTTGCTGGCGGCGTTGCGTGCGGTTGGGCCGGCCCTGCTCCTGCAGGTTGGCGCACTCTTCCTCCAGGGTCTGGAGATGTTCGAGGGCGGCTGCATGGCTGTGGCTTGGCCCTTGCTCCAGAAAGGTGAGGCTGGTTTCCAGCTGCTCGATGCGCTGGCGGTGCTGCTCCAGCCGCGGCGTGATCGCGGCCACGGAGCGCCGCAGCTTGCGCGCTCGCTTGTAGAGCGCTTGCGCCTCAGCCACCTGATCACGGCTCGGTTGCGGCAAACAGAGCAGCGCATCGGCTTGCTGCTGCAGTTGATCGCTGTTCTCCACTTGATCCAGCAGCTGCTGCTGGTGCTCCATTTGCAAGCGTTCGCGGTTGAGCTGCTGCTCCAGCCGTTGCCGCAGCTGATGCTGGCGCTGCAGTACCTGCCGGTTGCCCAGGCGCTCTTGGTGATAAGCGGCCAGGGCTTGGTTGATGGCCAGCGGATCGGGTGCCCCGGCTGTGTCGCCAGAGCTCGAGACGCTCTCCTGCCAGCAGCGGTAGGAGCAGCAGCGTCCTGGGCTGAAGCCAAACCGCTCGTCTTGCAGGGCTTTCAGCCAGGCCTGCCAGCGCTGCCAGAGCTCCTGCCATTGCGCGCTGCTCAGCTCACCCACCGGTTGGGCCAGCCAGGCTTCGCTGCGCTCGGGGGTGTCGCCGGTGATCTGCAGGGCCAGGGCTGGGCTGATGCCCTGGTAGGCGCTTTGCAGGGCTTTGAGTAGAGGCAGAGGCAGCAAGCTCAGCTGCGCTTGCCACTGCTCAAACGGTTCATCGGGGTTGGGAGGCTCCCCGCTCAGGGGTGGCGGCGGGCTGTAGGTGTCGCCGGTGCCGATCGGCCGCAGCCGCGATTGTTGCGGGCGCACCTGGCGGGCTGCCGCCACCACGCGCCGCTGCTCATCCAGCAGAAACAGATTGCTGTGACGCCCCATCAGCTCCAGCACCAGCCAGCGCTGAATCGCTTCGCCGGGCCGCCCGGCAAAGCCGAGCTCCACAACCCGCTCCCAGCCGGGTTGCTCCAGACTCACCAGCGCCAACCCCCCCAGGCCGTGCTGCAGCTGTTGGGCCAGGGTGCTGCCATCGCCCTGCCGTGGTGGTGGCGCGATCGCGAAACAGCGCGGCGCTTCCGCCAACCAGCTCAGCTCCAGCCAGAGGCGCTGCTGCAGGGTGCGAAAGCCCAGTTGCAAGGTGTGGCTGTCGGCCTGCTGAGCCTTCTCGAAGCGGCTTGGCACCAGCAGCGGCTGCAGTTCGCTCAGCACAGCCCGCAGGCTGGTGAGGTCCATGGCCTGAAGCGCGGCAGGTGCCATGGGCGAAGGCGTTCGGGCTGCGGCGGCACACCTACTCTGCAGGGCCGCGATCGCTCGTTCATGGCTGCTGAGGCCTCTGCTGCCGGCCGGCTGTTTTTGATCACAGGTCCGAGCGGGGTTGGTAAAGGCACCCTGGTTTCGGCGCTGCTGCAGCGGCATCCCCAGATCTGGCTCTCGGTGTCGGCCACCACCCGGGCGCCGCGCAGCGGCGAGCAGGAGGGGCAGCACTATTTCTTTCTGGATCGCGCCGCCTTCGACGCCAAGGTGGCCCAGGCAGGCCTGCTGGAGTGGGCCGAGTTTGCGGGCAACTGCTACGGCACACCCCGGGAGCCGGTGGAGCAGCACCTGGCAGCAGGCCGCCCTGTGCTGTTGGAGATCGAGCTGGAGGGAGCGCGCCAAGTGCGCCAGAGCTTTCCCAGCGGCTTCCAGATCTTCATCAAGCCCCCGTCGTTTGAAGAGCTGGAGCGCCGCATCCGTGGCCGCGGCACCGACAGCGATGAGGCGATCAGCCGCCGCTTGGAACGGGCCCGGGTGGAGTTGGCCGCCGAGGCGGAATTTGACGCCGTTCTGGTGAACGACGATCTCGATCACGCTCTGGCTCAGCTGGAGCAGTTGATGGGTTTGAACCCGTAGCGCTTTGGCGCAAAAAAAAGCGGCTCGCAAGAGCCGCTCTTGGATGGAATCAGCCTTCCGCTGCTCACATCGGGTGGAAGAGCAGATCGGGATAGAAGCGGTTGAATTCAATCAGGATGCCGGCAGTCACGGTGAACCAGATGGCGGCGAACACCGGTGCAGTGGTGAGGAACTTCTTCATCGCTGGTGCGTAGGTGGATGAGGGGAAAGGCGTTCAGGCCGGGGCCTGATCAGCGGGGGGAGACGGTGATCTTGTCGTCGGATTCGGTGAGCTTGCCGCTGGTGAGGGCGCCAAAGGCAGCAATCGGCCAGGTGGCAGCAGCCAGGGTGCTCTTGAAGGCGAGGGAGAGATCGATCTGAATCTCTTTCATGGTGGCGTCCTTATCGCCACGGATCGCCATCAGATAGTTGCGACCGGCCCAGCCGATGCAACCAGCGATGTAGAGGAAGGCGATGCCGGGAATGATGAAGTCACCGGCGTGGCTGAGGCGGCCATCCACGATCAGGTGTGGCAGGCCATCAGCGCCGCAGGAGGCCTGGCTGTACATCGCGAAGCGAGCCTTGGCCTGGTCGGTGGTGGCAGCAGCGGCGCGCTGCTGGAAGCGGGCGCTCTCAGCGCAGGGGGTCAGACCGGCCACATCGGCTTTGGCCACAGGGGCGAAGCCGAAGATCAGCAGGGCGGAAATCAGAACAGCAAAGAGGCGGCGCATCGGGTCCAGCTGCTGCACGGCAGGATGTCACTTACGGACAGTACGAGGGTCGTTCAAAGCTGATGCCAACCCTGCTGGCGCTCGAAACAAGTTGTGACGAGTCAGCGGCTGCTGTGGTGCGCGATCAGCGGGTGCTGGCGAGCGCTGTGGCCTCCCAAGTGGAGGAGCATGCGCGCTGGGGTGGGGTGGTGCCGGAGATCGCCTCCCGCCGCCATGTGGAGGCCCTGCCGGCGCTGATTGAGCAGGTGATGGCGGAGAGCGGGCTGGCGTTCAGCGAGCTCGATGCGATCGCAGCTACCGCGGCTCCGGGGCTGGTGGGTGCCTTGCTCGTTGGCTCGGTCACGGGGCGGAGCCTGGCGCGGCTCCACAACAAACCGTTTGTGGCCGTGCATCACCTCGAGGGGCATCTCTGCTCGGTGCAGCTGGGGGATCCGCTGCCGCCAGGGCCTTATTTGGTGTTGCTGGTGAGCGGCGGGCACACCGAAATGATCCGCGTGGATGGCCCTGGCCAGTACCAGCGCCTAGCTCGCAGCCGCGATGACGCCGCCGGTGAAGCCTTTGACAAGGTGGCTCGCCTCCTTGATTTGGGGTATCCCGGTGGCCCGGCGATCCAGGCCGCGGCTGAGCAGGGTGATCCGCGGCGCTTCCCGTTGCCGAAAGGGCGCGTGTCGCTGCCCGAGGGGGGCTTCCATCCCTACGACTTCAGCTTCAGCGGCTTGAAAACAGCGGTGCTGCGCCTGGTGAAGCAGCTCAAGGCGGAGGCTGACAGTGGCGGCGAGCCCTTCCCTCTGGCGGATGTGGCGGCCAGTTTTGAGCAGGTGGTGGCGGATGTGCTGGTGGAGCGCACCACCCGCTGCGCCCGCGATCAGGGCCTGCAAACCCTGGTGCTCGTGGGTGGGGTGGCGGCCAACCGGCGCCTGCGCGCCCGGTTGGAGCAGCGCTGCGCTGAGCTCGGCATTCAATGGCGTCTGGCGCCGCTCGCCTATTGCACCGACAACGCCGCGATGATCGCTGTGGCGGCGGAGCAGCGCTTCAGCGCTGGTGCTTGCAGCCCGATCGATCTGGCCGTGGCACCCCGGTTGGCTCTCGAGGAGGCGCCGGTTCTCTATGAACCGCAGCCCGCCTTCTGACTTCTCTAGGCTCTTGAGACTCATCGGCATCAGCCATGGCCTCGGCTCAATCAGCACCCGAGCCCTCCGACCTGGCTCAAGACGTGGTGGAAGCAGCTCCTGAAGAGCTCAATCAGTGGAAGCGCGGCTTCACCCCTCAGGCTGAGATCTGGAACGGCCGCATGGCGATGCTCGGCCTCTCGGTGGGCCTGAGCGTGCTGCTGATCGCCCGCCTCGCCGGCAAGGCTTAGCTCTTTCCGCGCAGCGCCTGAGCCAGTTCGTTGGGCCTGAGGCTCTGCGCCAGCGCGTCATCGGCTGCCACCCGGCCTTGCTCCACCAGCTGCTGCAGGGCCTGATTGGCGGTCTGCATGCCGTCAAAACCACTGCGGGCCATGATTTCTTCGATTTCCGCCAGTTCGCCGCGCTGGATGTAGTCCTTGCAGGCTTCGGTGTTGATCAAAATGTCGTGAAAGGCGGCCCGTTTGCCGTCTGTTGTTTTCAGCAGACCCTGGGCAATCACTCCCAGCAGGCTTTCTGAAACGGCTCTGCGGATGCCCTCCTGCTCGTTGGGCGGCACCATTCCCAGCACCCGCTCCACGGTTTTCACGGCGGAATTGGTGTGCAGCGTGCCGAACACCAAGTGGCCCGTTTGCGAGGCTTCGATTGCCGTGGCCAACGTTTCACCGTCGCGGATTTCGCCGATCAAGATCACATCAGGGTCTTCCCGCAGGGCTGCACGCAGCGCGTTGTGGAATTGGCGGGTGTGCTGCCCCACTTCTCGGTGGCGAATCAGCGATTGCCGGCTTTCGTGCACAAATTCCACGGGATCTTCAATCGTGAGGATGTGGCAGCTGCGGTTGCGATTGATCCAATCGATCATCGCGGCGAGGGTGGTGCTCTTGCCCGATCCGGTGGGCCCGGTGATCAGCACCAGCCCTTTGGGGCGTGAGGCCAGATCCTGCAGCACGGGCGGCAGATTCAGATCCTCCAGAGTGGCGATCTGCTGGGGGATCAGCCGCAGCACCATCGCCGGGCCCCGCAGCGAATCCATCAAGTTGATGCGGACCCGCACGAACGGGAAGGCGTGGGAGCCATCGAACTCTTTCTCGCGCTCGAAGCCATCGATCTGAGCCGGGCTGAGCATCTCCCGCAGCCAAGCGTGGAAGGTGGCGTTATCCGTGATCGGCCAGCCGGTGCGCAGCATCTCGCCACGGGCCCGATACCTCGGTTCTTCGCCAACGCCGAGATGCACATCGGAGAAGCCGTTGGCATCGGCGATCTTCACGATGCCCTCCAAGCTGCCGGGCTGGGGGCCATTCAGCGCGCCCGATGTGCTGCTGCTCTGGGTTGGCGGAGCCGGCAGTGGCGGCGGGGCCGGTGCGCTTCCCGTCAGCGAGGGAAAGAGGCTGGGGGGAAACGGAGAGCTGGCACTCACCACGGCTTGGATCGCTGAACCCAGCTTCGCGGCGGATGCAGCGGATGCCCAGCCCATTCGCCCGCCATCTTTAGGATCCGGCTACATGGCCGGCCCCTGTGAGCACCCCCCACAACGTCTGCATCGTGTTGGGCACGCGCCCGGAGGCCATCAAGCTGGCGCCGGTGATTCAGGCCTTCCAGGCGGCCGCTGATTTCCGCACGCGGGTGGTGCTCACCGGTCAGCACCGCGAAATGGTGGCCCAGGTGATGGAGCTGTTCGGCCTGCAGGCCGATCACGATCTGGCGTTGATGGCCCCCAAACAAACGCTCACCCACATCACTTGCGGGGCTCTTCAGGGTCTGCAGGCCGAGTTTGAGCAGCACAAGCCGGATCTGGTGCTGGTGCAGGGCGACACCACCACAGCCTTTGCCTCGGCCCTGGCTGCCTTTTATGCCCAGGTGCCGGTGGGCCACGTGGAGGCGGGCCTGCGCACCGACAACATCATGGATCCCTATCCGGAGGAGGCGAACCGGCGCCTGATCTCCCAGCTGGCTCAGCTGCACTTCGCACCCACCGAAGTGTCGGCAGCCAATTGCCGTGCTTCGGGCGTGGTGGGCGAGGTGTGCATCACCGGCAACACGGTGATCGATGCGTTGTTGCTGATGGCCGAGAAGGCACCTCCGTTTGAGCTGCCGGGGCTCGATTTCGAGAATCAACGCGTGATCCTGGCCACGGTGCACCGCCGCGAAAACTGGGGTGATCGGCTCCAGGAGATCGGCCAGGGCTTCCTGCAGGTGCTCGAGCGTTTCCCCGATACAGCCCTGCTGCTGCCGCTGCACCGCAACCCCACCGTGCGCGAACCGCTGCAGGCGCTGCTGGGGGATCACCCGCGCACCTTCCTCACCGAACCCCTTGATTACGACCAGCTGGTGGCCGCGATGCGCGGTTGCACCCTTCTGCTGAGCGATTCAGGCGGCCTCCAGGAGGAGGCGCCGGCCCTGGGCAAGCCGGTGCTGGTGCTCCGCCGCACCACCGAGCGGCCGGAGGCTGTGGATGCCGGCACCGCGAAATTGATCGGCACCGCCAGCGCCGACATTCTGCGGGAGGCGTCACTGCTGCTGGAGGACTCCAACGCCTACGACGCCATGGCGCGGGCCCATAACCCGTTTGGTGACGGCAAGGCCAGCGAGCGGATTGTGGAGGTGAGCCGCCGCTTCCTCACGCAGGCCGCCGGCTGAGCCGCCCCGCATCACTCACGCTTCTTCTTGGCCCAGGGCGGCAGATCGATGAACACGCGGGTGCCGGGTTTAAGACCTTCGAGGATCTGAGTGTCCTTGCCACTGCTGGCACCGAGCGTCACTGCCTGGAAGGTGGGCTGATTGCCGGGGCCCACCAGCAGCACGCCGGGTTTGCCCTGCTCGGTTACCACCGCCACGGTGGGGATCACGGTGCGGGCAGCCAAGATGCCGGTGTTGAAGTCGATGTCGGCCGTCATGCCGATGCGCAGTTCCGGCGGCGGATCGATCAGCTGCAGCTTCACCTCAAACGAGGTGACGTTGTTGAGCTTTTCGGCCCGGGGTGCGATCTGGCGCACCCGAGCCGGGAAGCGGCGATCGGGGAAGGAATCCACCCGCACCGAGGCGCTCTGGCCCACTTGGATGCGGCCAATGTCGCTTTCCGGCACCTTGGCCACGGCTTCCAGCCCCTGGGCTAGTTCCACGATCGAAGAGCTGCTGGCGCCGGCTGTTGCTGAGGCTGAGGTGGTGGGTGTGACGAAGGCGCCGGGATCGGCGAAGCGGGCTGTCACCACGCCGGTGAACGGCGCCCGCACGGTGAGGTCACCGCGCTCCATCAGCCGAGCCTCCAGCCGCTGCTGGGCCGCTTCCACCGCGGCCTTATCCACCAGGTAGCTCGACCTTGCGCTGTTGTAGTCGTCGATGCTGATGCCGCCTTGGCGAATCAGCGCTTCGCGGCGTTGCAGCTCGCTCTGGCTGCGGCTGAGCTGAGCCTTGGCGGAGCGCACCTGGGCCCGCAGTTCATCGAGGCGGTCGGTGAGGTCGCCGCTATCCATCAGTGCCAGGGCCTGGCCGGCCCGCACGCTGTCGCCTTCCTCCACAAAGAGCTTCTCCAGCACCCCTTGGCGCTTAGGGCTCACGTTCACCTTGCGGAAGGCCTCCAGCTCACCGCTGGCGGTGATCACGCCGGGGAGGCTGCCTTGGCGAGCGAGCACGGTGTAAGTATCCAGGCTGCGCTGCTGGCTGCTGCTGCGGCGCTGGCTGAGCAGCGCACTGCCCCCTCCAATCACCAGCACGCCCGCCACCAGCCCTGCCCAGAGGCGTTTGCGTTGAAGCCAACTCGGGCCGAACCGCGCGGTGGCCGGCAGCGGCTTGCCCTCGCGGGTGGGAGGGGACTGGAGCATTGAGGAGGGAATGGTCCTGCGCCGGCGCTCGTACCAGTCTTCCTGGTCGCACCCCTCGGTTGTGGGTTGGATCCCCGCTGGGAGGTTTGAAGGGCGGTTCGTAGATTCCCCGGATGCTTAAAGCCGGAATCGTGGGGCTGCCCAATGTGGGCAAGTCGACCCTGTTCAACGCCCTCGTGGCCAATGCCCAGGCCGAGGCGGCCAACTATCCCTTCTGCACGATCGAGCCCAACTCGGGTGTGGTGGCGGTGCCAGATCCGCGGCTGCAGCAGCTCTCGGATCTGAGCTCCAGCAAGGAGATCATCCCCACGCGGGTGGAGTTTGTGGATATCGCCGGCTTGGTGAAGGGCGCCAGCCAGGGCGAGGGCTTGGGCAATAAGTTCCTTGCCAACATCCGCGAAGTCGACGCGATCGTGCACGTGGTGCGTTGCTTCGAAAACGACGACGTGATCCACGTGAGCGGCTCGGTGGGCCCTGCCCGCGATGCCGAAGTGATCAACCTGGAGCTCGGTTTGTCGGATCTGAGCCAGGTGGAAAAGCGGCGTGAGCGCCTCAAGAAGCAGGTGCGCACCAGCAAAGAAGCCCAGGTGGAGGATGCGGCGCTCGAGCGCATCCAGGCGGTGCTCGAGCAGGGCGGCACGGCCCGCAGCGTGGAGCTCACCGATGAGGAAGCGGCGATGGTGAAACCGCTGGGGCTGCTCACCGCCAAGCCGATCATCTACGCCACCAATGTGAGCGAAGACGATCTGGCCTCAGGCAACGCCTACTGCGAGGAAGTTGCTGCCCTGGCCAAACAGGAAGGTGCCGGCACCGTGCGCATCAGCGCCCAGGTGGAGGCTGAGCTGATCGAACTGCCGGAGGAGGAGCGCGCTGAATTTCTGTCGGGCCTTGGCGTGGAGGAAGGCGGCCTGCAAAGCCTGATCCGCGCCACCTACAGCTTGCTCGGCCTGCGCACCTACTTCACCACCGGTGAGAAGGAAACCCGCGCCTGGACGATCAAGGCCGGCATGACGGCCCCCCAGGCGGCTGGCGTGATCCACACCGACTTCGAGCGTGGCTTCATCCGCGCCCAGACCATTGGCTACAAGCAGCTGCTGGACGCGGGTTCCCTGGCCGAAGCGCGCAATAAGGGTTGGCTGCGGGCTGAAGGTAAGGAGTATGTGGTGGAAGAAGGTGATGTGATGGAGTTTCTGTTCAACGTGTAGGGCTTGGTTGCAGGCGGGTGGTTTGGGCGGGAAAGTAAATCTCTTTTCCTCATTTGCCGTTTGAATCTGCCGCCGCGCAGTCGTTCAGTGGATGGTTTTTGCGGCGCATCTGCAGCGCTCCGCCCACGAAGGACGACGGATCGATGTCGCCTTGGTGAAGGCTCGCTAGCAATGAAATGGTTCTCCTTCGCCATTCCATGATCAAGATTCTTGCCGGTCTCGCGGGTGCTGCTGTTGTGTTCAGCGGCGCAGCCCAGGCCATCCCCCTCACGGCCCGCACTGTGTGTGTCAACTGCATCGGCCCTCGCTCCGATGTGCTGAATCCTCTGGAGGGCACCAACGACACCCCTGTGCCCAACGGTCTGATCTCCAGCTCTGGCTACACCCAGGACGAACTGCAGCAGGGGCTTTCCAAGGCCTAAGCGGTTGATGTAGTGGCTGTGGCTGATTTCCTCTACAGCGAGAAGGGTGTGCAGTTCCTGCAGAACAGCATCGGCCAGAACAACTACACCCCCTACTACAGCCAGCAGAACAGCCTTCAGGCGGTGCGCAGCGCCATCATTCTCGATTCCGTGGATGGCAACCTTTCCGGTTTCGGCATGATGAACCTGCTGCCTGTGGATGAGCGGCTGCAGGGCGCGATGGATGTCTGCAACGTGGATGCGTCCAACATCCAGCGCAAAACCTCGCTGCTGAGCTGGTACGTCAACACCCCGGCCTGCATCGCTGCCTACACCCAGGTGTCTGAAGCGGCTCCCGCCGCGGCTCCTGTGCGCGGAATGTGGTGAGGTCCTTGGGGCTCAGCTGAGCCCCAAGGCTCTTGATTGCGCTGCTCGGCTCGTAGCAGGGCGGAGCAGTTGTGTTCGCCGTAAGTCGCCTGCGCTTGTTTGCCTCAAAATGGCCGTACCCACCAGAGCCCCATGACGGAGCAGCAGGCCGCCGGAGCCACCTCGCAGGACGCCACTCAGCAGCACGACTTTGAAGTGCAGAAGCAGGTGCACCAGCAGATCCGCAACGACCCCGACTACGACGACTGGGAGTACGGCACCGAGCCCCTGCCCCACGAGGCCTGGACCGCCAAGGTGAGCAAGGGCTGAGAGCTTCGGCCGTCAGCCCGGCTCCAGCTGCAACGTGCTGTGGTCCACCCCGATGGCGGCCAGCGCGTCCTTAGCGCGGTGCAGCAGCTCCAGATCGTCCATGCCGCTGTCGCGGCGGCACACGTGAGCGGTGAGGGCCACCTGGCTCGTGCTCAGGCTCCAGATGTGCACGTGGTGCACATCCACCACCCCCGGCAGAGCCAGCAGGGTGGAGCGCACCTGTTCCGGATGGATGTGGCTGGGAATCCCATCCAGCAGAACCACCACCGCATCGCGGATCAGCACCACCCCGGTGTAGCCCACGGCGATGCCCACCCCGATCGCGGTGAGGGGGTCGAGCCAATGCCAGCCGGTGAGGCCCACCAGCAGGGCGCTGAGCAGCACCGCCAGCGACACCAAGGCATCGCTGATCAGATGCACCATCGCCGCGCGGCGATTGAGGTCGTGGGGATGGTCGCCGTGCCCGCTGTGGCCGAACAGGCGCGCCGATCCCAGATTCACCGCGATGCCCGCCGCTGCGGCCCAGGCCACCGGCCCGCTCACCAGCGGTTGTGGGTTGTGCAGCCGCTGGATCGCTTCCACCACCACCACCGCTGAAGCCATCGCCACCAGCACCCCATTGCTCAAGGCCGCCAGCTGGGTGCTGCGGCCAAAGCCGTAGGTGAAGCGTTCATTCGGCGGGCGGGTGCTCAGCCGCTCAGCGCCCCAGCCGAGCGCCAGCCCAGCCACATCGCCCAGGTTGTGCAGGGCATCGCCGATCAGCGCCAGGGAGCCGAAGCCGATGCCGATCACGATCTGCGCCAGCGATAGCGCCGTGTTCAGCAGGATGCTCCAGCGGAAAGCCGATGCCAGGCCGGCGCGGCCGATGTGCTGCTGCGGATGACGGCGACCGTGATCGTGAACAGCCATGGGGCCTGGCAGCACTGTCTTGATTGTGCGGGCAGCAGCGGCTGCCCGCATGTGTTCGGCATGGCCTGCCTCGGTTTCAGCCCTTCACGTGGGCCCGGCGGCGGATCGGCCCGATCAGCAGCAGGCACAGCCCACACACCACAGCCATCAGCAGCCAGAGCACCAGGCCGTGGCCCTGACCATCCAGCAGTACGCCCGCCAGCAGCGGCGCCCCGAAGGCGCTGAGGGCAAAGCACTGGGAAAACAGCGCCATGGCCAGGCCGCCATGGCCTTCAGGGCTCAGCTCCACCACCGCTTCAGTGGAGGTGGGCAGGAAGGCTGCCTGCCCGAGGGCCAGCAGCATCAGGGCCAGCACCACCAGCACGATCCCTTGATCGCTTAGGGCTGATAGGGCGAGCAGCACCGTGCCGCCGCTGAAACACACCATGCTCAGCCCCAGGCCCACCGCCACCGAGCGGCGCGCCAGGGTCTGACCCACCGGCCACTGAATCAGCAGCAGCAGGGCCAGGGGAACGCCGATCAGCAGGGCGCTGATCGCTTCCGGCTGGGCATCGCGCTCCAGCCCGCCCCGCACCAGATCCAGCGGCAGGGCGCTCTGCATCAAGGCCGGAATCGCCGTGGCTACCACCGACAGCAGCAGCATGGGCAGCAGGGCCGGCAACCATTGGCCCCAGGCCACACGCGGCACGCCGGCGCGGCCAGCCTGGAGGGCCCGCGGCAGCGGCCGCCAGAGCAGCAGAGCGGCCAGGGCCACGATCGCGGTCATATCCACCAGGTACACGCCGCGCAGGTGCCCGAGTTGCGCCAGCAGAGCCCCGGCCAGGGTTCCGCCGGCCACACCGCCCGCATCGGCTGTGCGCGAGAGCGCGTAGCCCCGCGCCGAGGCCATCGGCGGTGCGCACAGCGGCACAGCCAGCTCCACCGCGGGCCAATAGAGCCCGCCAGCCAAGCCAAGCAGCACCTGCCCGGCCACGTACCCCTGTTGGTGTTGCGCTCCCAGCAGCAAGGCGTCGCCAAGAAAGCCGCAGAGGCCGGCCAGGAGCACGGGCAGGCCGCAGGTCAGGCCGAGATCGAGCAACCAGCCGCTGGCAAAGCGGCCGAATGTGCCCGCCAGCGCCGCTACGGCCAGGCCGCTGCCCACCTGCGAAGCAGAGAAATCCGCCTGATGGAACACCATCGGGGTGAGATAGAGCACCCCCCCTGCGCCGAAACTCGCCACCAGCCGCACAGTGGCCAGCTCCCGCAGCGGCGCGGGAAACTGGTTCCACCACTGCCGGCCTGTTGACAGCATCTGTGCTCGTGCCAACCCGTCGACCGTTGCGTGCGGTGCTGCGCAGTCTGCTGGCTGGTCTGCTGTGGCTGAGCCCTGCCCGGGCGGCTGAACAGCTCGAGGTGCGGCTCGATGGCCTGCGCCTGCCGATTGATCTGGTGGCGCTGGAGGCCTGGAGCCGTTCGCCAGCCGATGTGAACAGTGATCTGCGCGCCTGGTTGGATTTGCTCGATCCCCGTGGCCGGGAGCAGCTTCGGCGAGTCCTGCGCGCTCCCCTAGTGCAAGACCGCTCCTTTGCCCAGCAGTTTCTGGCCGGCTGGGCCGGCCAGCGGGTGCTGGAGGAGCTCGATCAGCTGATCAGCACCGAGCAGGGCAGTAGCGCCGGTCCGCTTTTGTTCCAGACCCTGCAGGAGCTGTTGGCTCGCCAGAGCCAGGTGACCACGATCGAGCTGCTGCGCGCGGTGCCCAGCCAAAACCTGGTGCTCCATCTCGATGGCGGCCTGGAGTTGGCGGCCCAGTGGCGCAATCAGATCGTGGCGCAGAGCGCGGCGCTGCAAGCGCTGCAGCAGTTGCGCCTGCGGCAGGTGTCCCAGTCGTGGTCGGCGTTGACCTCCGATTCAGGCCCTGCGCCCAGGCCGGAGCGGTTGCAGCTGCCGGTGGCCCATCGCCGCCAGCCGCTGGAGCTGCAGATCTGGCCGGGATCGCGCCAGGCCTGGGTGTTGCTCAGCCCTGGTCTGGGGGGCAGCGCCGCTCAGCTGGAGTGGTTGGCGGCGGGGCTGCAGCAGCGCGGCTGGCCCGTGTTGCTGCTGGATCATCCCGGCAGTGATGAGCGGGCGATGCGGGAGCTGCTGGAAGGGCGGCGTCCGCCACCGGGTGCTGAAACCCTCAGTGAGCGCGTGCTGGATCTGCAGGCTGTGGTGCGCGCGGTGGATCAGGGCGCGTTGCCGCGGCTGGGGGAGCAGGTGGTGCTGATGGGCCATTCCCTTGGAGGGCTGAGCAGCCTGCTGGCGGCCGGGCTGCGGCCGGAACCGGGGCTGGCCCGTCGCTGCGCGCGCGCCCTCGATGGCATCCCACTTACCAACCTGTCGCGGCTGCTGCAGTGCCAGCTGCGGGATGTGTCGCTGCCGCCGGTTCAACCCCTCGCCCAACCGCTGCAGGCGGTGGTGAGCCTCAATGGATTTGGCAGCCTGCTCTGGCCCCATCGCGGCCTGCGCGCCCTGCCCGCTCCGGTGTTGCTGGTGGGGGGCAGCCTGGATCTGATCACCCCACCGCTGGGGGAGCAGCTTCAGTTGTTCCTGCGGGAGGGCCAGCCCCAGAGCCGCTTGGTGCTGCTGGAAGGCGGCAGCCACTTCTCGCCGGTGCGTATTGATCGCCAGGAGCAGGCCCTGTTCCAGTTGGGAGAGGAGTTCGTGGGGGTGGAGCCCCATCGGGTGCAGGCCCTCACCCTGGGGCTCACCGCCGATTTCCTCAGCACCCTGCCCAAAGGAATTGCCCCCCAGCGCCGCCAGCTGGGGGGTGTGACCGCCTACGTGCTCAACCGCCGCCAGGCGGAGAGCTGGAGCGACGCCCTCAAAAACTGACCCGCGGATCCAGCAACCCCACCAGCAGATCCACCAGCACACTCACGGCCACCACCAGCGCCGCCACCACCACCACAATCCCCTGCACCACGGGGTAATCCCGCTGGCCAATCGCCTCCTGCAGTCGGAAGGCCACACCCGGCCAGGAATAGGTCACTTCAATCAGCAGCGCTCCACCGATCAGGGAAGCCACCGTGATGCCCGTGATCGTGAGCACCGGCAGCAAGGCGTTGGGCAGGGCGTGGCGCAGCACCACCCGCCGTTCGCTCAGGCCGCGGCTGCGGGCCGCCTCCACGTAATCGGAATCGAGGGCGCGGCGCAGGTTGAGCCGCAGGGCATTGGCAAACACGCCGCTGAGCAGCAGCCCCAGGGTTGCGGCCGGGAGCACCAGATGGCGCAGCGCCCCCCAGAACTGCTGGGTATTGCCAGCCAGCAGGCTGTCGAGCAGATAGAAGCCACTGCCAGTGGGCGGCACCAAGGTGGCCGGGAACCGGCCTCCCACCGGCAGCCAACCCAGCCACACGGCGAACACCAACTGCACCACCATCGCCGCCCAAAAGGGAGGCAGGGCATAGGTGCCGATGCCATAGAGCCGCCCAGCCAGATCGGTTTTGCCCTCCGGCCGGGCGATGCCGCTGAACCCCACCGCGATCCCCAGCACCGCCGCGATCAACAGCGCCACAACGCCCAGCTCCAGGCTGGCGGGCAGGCTGCGGCCGATCACGGCGGTGACCGGTTCGTTGTTGGTGAGCGAGTCGCCCAGCTGGCCGTGCAGCAGATCCACCAGGTAGCGGCCGTATTGCACCAGCAAGGGCTGATCGAGCCCCAGCTGCTGGCGCAGCAGCGCCCGAGCCTCCGGCGGTGCGCGCAAACCCAGCAGGGCATCGATCGGATCTCCGGGCGCCACGCGCAGTAGCAGGAACACCAGGCTGGCGATCAGCCAGAGCATCACCGGCACCAGCGCCAGGCGGCTGGCCAAATAACGCAGCAGATGGCGACGGCGACTCATCGGACACTCAGGGCCTGCAGCACCAGGCGGCCGCTGCCATCAAACACGGGTTGGCGCCGCCCCGGCGGCGCCCC
>JAHUZV010000014.1 GCA_019264575.1 Vulcanococcus sp.
GGGGATCATCAGAACGCCGAACCAACCCACATAGAGGCGGTTGTCGGTGCTGGTGACCCACTCGCAGAACTGGTTCCACGCAGAAGCGCCTTGGCGCTGCTGGAGAGTGGTGGTCATGAGTACGGGATACGTAGTGCTCAGCAGCTCAGCCCCGAAGGACTCAGTGTTGAGCGGGAAGGAAGGACAGGCCGGTAACCCGCCCTGCCAATGCCCAATGTAACGGATGTTTGCGCCGTGTGACGCGGCCTTAAGGCAAGGGGTGGGCTGAGCTCTCCTGATCACACCGATCAGCTCCGCTGATGCACCACCTGGTCAATCCCCGAGATCGCTGCTAGGAGTTGCCTTTCTCCGCCCTGGCCATGCGCCTCCCTGCCATTTCCCTGGCCGCCGCGCTGCTGTTGGTGGGTTGCCAGAGCAATCCCTCCGCCGAGAACGAGCGCCTCAAGCGAATCGAACTGAGGCTGCAGCAGCTGGAGCAGCGTCAGGCCAATCCAGGTGCGGGGAACACAGCGGATCAATCGGGCAAAGCGCCGGCCGGGCCGGTGAAATCGCTCACGTTCCGGATGGGCACCACCGACGACCGGCTTCGGATTTACTGGGCCGACGGCACCAGCAGCGATCTGCCCTGCACCAAGGAACAGAGCACCTGGGCCTGCGGCTGAGCTCCCACCACCTCGAACCCCATGCCACGCCTCACCACGATCGCCGGCGCTCTCGCCGCTGCCACTGCTCTGGCGTTGAGCCCTGTCGCCGGCCTCGCCCAGGGCGTGAATCAAACCCTCGAGCGAATCGACCAGCTGCAGCAGCAGGCACCGGCGCGGCAGCGCGCCTTGAACCTGGCCCGCAACACCGTGGTGCAGCTCAACGGCGGCCTGAGCCAGTACATGCCGGCCGCCTGCATGTTTGCTTCGGGCGGTAGCGGCGGCAGCTGCCTGGTGAGCAGCACCGATCAGGGCTTTCTCTTCCGCTTCAACGGCGGTGCTCCTGGCTGGCAGCAACTGGGCAAGCCACCCACCATCACCAGCGAGATCCTGATCAGCCCCGATGGGCGCACCGTGGGTCAGGTGATCTACAACGGCCCGCTCCGCTAAACCAACGCACCGAGAGCCTCGGCCCAGCTGGGCTCGCAGGCCCAGAGCTCCCGCCGGCAGAGGCTCAAGGCGATGCCTTTCTCGCCGTAGGCAGCTTCGTTAATAAACACCGGCCAGCGGGCGCCGGCTTCCAGGGCTAATCCCTGCTCCAGCGGAAGCGCTGAACCATCGGCGCTCCAGAAGAGGGGATCACCCGGTTGCAGCGGCTGCCAGTCGCGGTGTTGCCGCTGGGGATGCAGTGCTGCGGCTGGAACCCCCTGCGGACTGCGAGGTAGATCGAGGCTGCTGTGATGCAGGTGCACTTGCAGCCCTTGGGGGAGCCGGAGCCGGCCCGCGGCAGCCGCAGCCAGGGTGTCGAGGGCAGCCTCCAGGGCCAGCTGGGTCTGCCGGCAGATCACCGCCGACACCAACCCCTGGGGCACAGGCCCCACTTCAATCACCAGGCCCGCCGGCCAACGCTCCACCAGAAAACCGGTCTGGGCCGCATCGGCCTCGTGCAGGTACACCGGCAGCCCCAGCCGGGCCTGAATGCCAGCCGCCAGAGCCAGATCCGCCGGCCGCCGGCCGTACACCACCAGCGAATTGCCCATGGCGCTGGTGGTGCTGTGTAGATCAAGCACCACCGCGCAGGGCCGGGATCCCTCGGGGCCATGGGCTGCCAGCAGATCGCGGGCGCGCTGCACCTCGCGCTCCGTGCGGCTGGTGTCAGCGAGCAGGTCGGGCGTGAAGCAGCGGTTGAGGTCGCGATCGAGATAGCGGCGGTTGGCGGCGAAGGCCTCGGGATTGCCGATGGTGAGCTGCAGCTCCAGGCCTGCATGGCGCAGCAGTTCTGGCCGCGCCTTCCATTGCTCGAGCAGCCAAGGGGCGTTGCGCTCATTGCCATGGGTGGCCGCCACCACCAGAACTCGGCCCTGGCCCATGCCTGTTCTCCGGCGGATTGCTGCGCCAGCCTGGCAGTGATCCAGCGATGCCGGTGATGGCCATTCCTCCAGCCGTGGTGAGCGCCGCTCGGGCCGGTTGGCACTGGCAATGGCTGCAACTGATGCAGGGACTTGGCCCTGCCGATGCCGATGGCAACTACCGCAGACCGGTCTCACCCTTCAACGCGCTGCCGCCGCTGCCCGCCAACGCCGCAGAAGCTGGCTCCCATGTGTTGATCGTGGGGCGCAGCTGCCCCTGGGCCCATCGCGCCTGGCTGGTGTGGGCGCTGCGGCAGCTGCAGCGGTCGATCGCGCTGCTGATCGTGGAACCCGATCCCAAAGCGGGCCGCTGGCGTTTCCCAACCCCATTTCTGGGCTGCACCACCCTGCAGGAGCTGTACCAGCGCTCGGGAGCCGCCGCCAGCCAGAGGGCCACGGTCCCGGTGTTGGTGGAGGCCGGCAGCGGCCGGGTGGTGCTGGGGGAGAGCGCACGGCTGATCGAGCTGCTCAACCAGTGGCCCGCAGCTGCACCCACACGCGATCTAGCTCCGGAGGCGTTGATCCCCGAGATCACCCGCTGGCGCGAGCTGCTGCAGGGGGCCGTGAACGACGGGGTGTATCGCTGCGGTTTTGCCCGCAACCAGGTGGCCTACAACCGAGCCGAGAGCGAGCTGTTTGCCGCTCTTGATCAGGTGGAATCCGCCCTGGTGAGCCCTGGAGCAGGGCCCTGGCTCTGCGGTGAACGCCTCACCCTCGCGGATGTGCAGCTGTTTCCCACCCTGATTCGCCTGGAGCTGGTGTACGCGCCGCTGTTCGGCGTGTCGCGGCGGCCCCTGTGGCAACTCCCCGCCCTGTGGCAGTGGCGCCAACGCTTCCATGCGCTGCCCGGCGTGGCGGACACCTGCTGCGATCAGGCCTGGCGCGAGGACTACTTCGGCGCCCTCTTTCCCCTGCACCCCTCAGGCATCGTGCCCGCTGGGCCCGAGCTGGCCACACTGGTACAAGCGCCGCCGCCGCCATGACCAGCTTCGAAGGGGTCTACGGGCCGTTCACGATCACGGCGGAGGATGAACGGGAGGTGTTCGGCTACCGGCTGGCCCTCTGCATCGCGGCCATCGCCCAGGCGGGGCTGCTGCTGCAGTGGCGCCAGTGGGGCGGAGCCTGGCTATGGCCCTGGCTGCTGCCGCTGGTCGCGGGGGTTGGCCTAGCCCTGCGCTGGATTCACATCTACCTGCGGCCTCTGCATCGGGCCCTGCAGCTGCTTTGGCTGGTGGGGAGCGTGGGCTTTGTGGCCCTGGCCATCAGCGCTGGCCCGGCCCGCATGGCGGATGCGGTGGCCAGCCAGCCGGCATGGCTCTGGGCGATCGGCCCCTTCTTTGCCGCCCTGGCTGGCATCGGCTTCAAAGAGTTCTTCTGTTTCCGCCGCCCTGAAGCGGTCGGGGTCACGCTGCTGCTGCCGGTGGCTCTGCTTGGTGCCCTCAGCGGTCTGCTGCCGGCGGCGGCCAGCGGCAGCTTGATGGGGGTGGAAGCCGCGCTCCTGCTAGTGCTCACCCTGCGCAAGTTCCCCATGCCGGCCGCCGCCGATGTGGGCGATAAGAGCGTGTTTGCTTATCTGGAAGCTCAGCGGCGGCAGCCCGGTTCGTGAGTTTGATCAGCCTGGTGGATGTCCGCAAGGACTTCGGCATCCGCACCCTGTTTGACGGCCTGAGCCTGCATGTGGGCGAGCGGGAGCGGCTGGGGCTGATCGGCCCGAACGGAGCCGGCAAATCCACCTTGATGCGCGTGCTGGCGGGGCTGGAACCGCCCGGCGGCGGCGAACGGCGGGTGTTGCCGCAGGGGCGGATCGTGCTGGTGAGCCAGGAGCCGGAGATGGATCCGGAGCGCACGGTGCTGGAGCAGGTGTTCGCCGAAAGCGGCGAAAAGATGCAACTGCTGCGGCGCTACACCGAGGTGAGCGACGCCCTGGCCCACGCCCACAGCGCCGGCAGCGACGACACCGCCCTGCTCTCGGAACTGGGCGAGCTCAACGCCCGCATGGACCAAAGCCAGGCCTGGGATCTGGAGCAGCAGATCCGTGAAGTGCTGCAGCGGCTGGGCATCGGCGACACCCACCGCCGCGTGGGTGATCTCTCGGGCGGCTACCGCAAACGCCTGGCCCTGGCCGCAGCCCTGGTGGCTGACCCGGATGTGCTGCTGCTCGATGAGCCCACGAACCACCTCGATGCCGACTGCATCCAGTGGCTGCAGGGCTACCTCCAGCGCTTCCGCGGCGCCTTGGTGCTGATCACCCACGACCGCTACGTGCTCGATCAGGTGACCAACCGAATCGTGGAGGTGGACCGCGGCGAAGCCCGCAGCTACAGCGGCAACTACGCCTATTACCTGGCCCGCAAAGCGGAAGAAGACGCTGCCGAAGCCGCCAGCGAAGCCAAGCTGCGCAGTGTGCTGCGGCGCGAGCTCGAGTGGCTCAAACGCGGGCCCAAAGCCCGCAGCACCAAGCAAAAGGCGCGCATTCAACGCATCGAAGCGATGCAGGAGCAGCCCAAGCGCCAGGCGAAAGGGCAGCTGAGCCTGGCCACCAACCAGCGCCGCCTCGGCAAACGCGCCATCGAAGCGGAAGAGCTGGGGGTGTGGGCCAGCGACGAAGCGCGCGATGGCGGCGCCTCACCCCTGCTGCAAGCCTTCAGCTACGACTTCAGCCCCGAAGATCGGATCGGGATCATCGGGCCCAATGGCTCAGGCAAATCCACCCTGCTGGATCTGATCGCCGGGCGGCGCCAGGCCCATACCGGCCGGATCGAGCTGGGAAGCACCGTGAAGCTGGCCTACTTCGATCAGCACAGCCACAACGTGCTTGAGGGCACCGATGCCGCGGGCCGCCAGCGCAAAGTGATCGATGTGGTGAAGGAGGCCGCCAGCAGCGTGGAGCTCGAAGGCTCCACCCTCAGCGCCTCCCAGCTGCTCGAGCGCTTTCTGTTCCCCCCGGCGCAGCAGCACCAGCCGGTGAGCAAGCTCTCGGGCGGCGAGCGCCGCCGCCTGCACCTCTGCCGCCTGCTGATCGAGGCGCCCAACGTGCTGCTGCTCGATGAGCCCACCAACGATCTCGACGTGCAGACCCTCACCGTGCTCGAAGACTTCCTCGAAGACTTCCGCGGCTGTGTGGTGGTGGTGTCGCACGACCGCTACTTCCTCGATCGCACCGTGGACCGGCTGTTCAGCTTCGAGAACGGACAACTGGAGCGCTTCGAAGGCAACTACAGCAGCTATCTCGAACGGCAGCAGAGCAAAGGGGCCTCAACCAGCAATGGCGCGGGCACAAGCAGCAGCCCGGCGCCGAAACCCGAAGCACCCAGCGCCACCGCAGCCCCGGCCCCCGCGAGCAACGCCTCCAAAACCCGCCGCCGAAGCTTCAAGGAAACCCGCGAACTCGAACAGCTCGATGCACAGCTGCCGCAATGGGAGGAGCGCCGCGGCGAACTGGAGGCGCTGTTGGCCGTGGGCGGCAGTGATTACGCCGCCCTCGAGGCCCTGAGTGAAGAGCTCTCTGCGCTGCTGGAGCGGATCGCGCGCGGCGAGGAGCGCTGGCTGGAGCTCAGCGAACTGGCCGGCTAGCGGCGCTGCTGCGGCGCCGGCGCAGCTGGTGGGGCAGCTCCGCGGGGGCGGGCCGACACGACGCCGGCCGAGCAGTCAACTCGCAGCGGGGAGCGGGCGTGGGATCGGCGCCCAGCCAGGGCTGCCGGCGCAGCCGACCGGTCCGCACCTCCTCTTCTTTGAGCGCAGTGGGCTTGTAGTCGTCGACCCCGCGTTGCAGGGCCATCTCATCGCCCATGCGGCGCAGGTAGAGATCCAGCGACCACTGCACCTGGTTGTGCTCAAACGCCTCACAGGCCGCCTGGAGGGAGCTGAAGCGCTGGCTCACCAGACCGCTCGGAGCGCATTGCTTCCACACGAGCACGTCGTCAAAGCTGAGGCCAGTGCGCCACTGGCGCTGCTCGGAGAGGTAGCAGTGATGCTCCGGACCGTTGATCCAATAGAGGCGATCGCGGTCGTCGATGAAGTGGCGGTCGCGGCGTTGGCGAATGCGTGTCATGGCCCCTGGAGCCGGGTGAACTCTCCATAGCAACGGCACAGCAAGAACGCCGCAGACGGCAGCACCAGGCCGAAATCAGAAGCCCACCACAAACCCCGTCCAGCAGCGCTTACAGCCCGTATGGTGTGCACGACGTCGAGCGGCCGAGCACTTCCGGCCTCCTCCATGACCACGATCGACGAGCACATCGCCAAGGACAAGACCGAGATCGAAGCGGCCCGCGCGGCCGGCGATCAGGGCAAGGTTCGTCACCTCGAGGAAGAGGTGAAGAGCCTTGAGGAGTACAAGGCGCATCACCCTGAGGACAAGCACGATCCCACTCCTCTGGAGGTGTTCTGCGACCTCAATCCCGACGCCCCTGAGTGCCTCGTTTACGACGACTGAGTCGTCTAGAAGGCGCGCTTGCCTGGAACGAGCCTCAGATTCCGAGCTCCTTCCAGGTAGCCGCTAGCAGCTTGTCGAGATTGTGTGATGTGGCGGCGGAGATCGCCAGAACAGGTTGGCCGCAGTGGTCGCTGGCCTGCTGAATCCTCTCCTCCAGTTCGTCATCGAGCAGCAGCTCGGTTTTATTGAGCGCCACCAGGCAGGGGCGTTCATCCAGCCCGTTGCCGTAGGCCGAAAGCTCCTGCTGCACCACCTGCAGATCGCGCACCACATCGTCGGAGCTGGCATCCACCAGGTGGATCAGCAGGCGTGTGCGCTGGATGTGGCGCAGGAAGTCGTGGCCGAGGCCAGCCCCCTGCGCCGCACCGGCAATCAGGCCGGGGATATCGGCGAACACGGTGCCATCACCGGTGGGACGGCGCACCACGCCCAGGTTGGGCACCAGGGTGGTGAAGGGGTAATCAGCGATCTTGGGCCGCGCCGCCGACAGCACCGAGATCAAGGTGCTCTTGCCGGCATTGGGCAGGCCGATGATCCCCACTTCCGCCAGCAGCTTGAGCTCCAGCTGCAGGTTCCATTCCTCACCGTCGCGGCCTTCGGTGCACTTCTCGGGAGCGCGGTTGCGGTTGCTCAGGTAATGGGCATTGCCAAGGCCGCCGCGGCCGCCCACCGCCACCAGCAGCTTCTGCCCCTGTTCGGTGAGATCCCCCAACAGGATCCCCGTGCGTAGATCGCGCACCTCCGTGCCGCACGGCACCTTGATCGTGAGGCCGTCGCCGCTAGCGCCGGTGCTCTTGTTCGGTCCGCCGCGGCGACCATCCACCGCCTCGAACAGGCGCTTGTATTTGAAATCGAGCAGGGTCTGGAGGTTGGAATCAGCCTCCAGCCACACATCACCGCCGCGGCCTCCGTCCCCACCGGATGGGCCACCGGCCGGCACATATTTCTCACGGCGGAAGGCCACGATGCCATCGCCGCCGCGGCCGGCCCGCACCGCAATGCGGGCCTGATCAATGAACTGCATTTGACCAACCCTAGGATCGAGTCGCCGTGTGGCCTGGTCTTGGCAGAGGTTCGCTTCCAGCAGGTCAACAAGACCTATCCACCGCGGCGGGGCAGTGCACCGGTGGAAGTGCTCCGCCAGGTGGATCTGCAGATCGCCGACGGCGAATTCCTGGTGCTCGTCGGCCCCTCTGGCTGCGGCAAGAGCACGCTGCTGCGCCTGTTGGCGGGCCTGGAGGCCCCCACCGGCGGTGAGATTTTTGTGGGAGATCGCTGCGTCACCGCGCTGCGGCCTGCCCAGCGGGATGTGGCGATGGTGTTCCAGAGCTACGCGCTCTATCCCCACCTGAACGTGGCCGACAACATCGGCTTCGGGCTGCGCCGCCAGCGCCGGCGCAGCGCCGCCCAGCAACTTCAAGACAGCCTGCATCGCGCCAGCCGCGGCCTACCCAAGCCACTGCGCATCCCCTCCAGCCGCGAAACGCGCATCGAAGCGCGCATCCAGGAGGTGGCAGCCACGCTCGAGCTCGATCACCTGCTCGATCGCCTGCCCAAGGAGCTCTCCGGCGGCCAGAAGCAACGGGTAGCCCTGGGCCGCGCCATCGCCCGCCAGCCAGCGGTGTTCCTGATGGATGAACCCCTCAGCAACCTCGATGCCAAGTTGCGCACGGGCACCCGCGCTCAGATCGTGGAACTGCAGCGGCGCCTCGGCACCACCACCGTCTACGTGACGCACGATCAGGTGGAGGCAATGACCATGGGCCACCGCATCGCCGTACTCAACCGCGGCGACCTGCAGCAGCTGGGCACCCCGAGCGAGCTGTATCAGTGGCCGAGCAATTTGTTCGTGGCTCAGTTCATTGGCAGCCCACCGATGAATCTGCTGCCGGTGCGCAGCGCAGGCCAGGGCCAACTGCAACTGGGCAGCCGCCGCTTCATCCCCGAAGGCCCCATGGCCGAAGCGCTGCTGCAATGGCAAGCACGCGGCGGCAGCGAAGAGCTGAACGGCGGCCTACGGGCGGAGCACCTGAAGCTCGCCCCCGCCACAAACCGCAACCTGCCAGCGGAGGTGTGCCACGTGGAAGGCCTGGGCAACGAACAGCTGCTCACCGCCCGCTTGCAGGAGGGCGATCACCTGGTGCAGCTGCGGGCCGAACCCGATCAAACCCTGGTGCCAGGCCAGAGCGTGCACCTGGAGGTGGATCCCCTGGGCTGGCGCCTGTTCGATCAGGCGGGCGAAGCAATCCCACGACCTGAAGCAGCCAATCCACCCAGCCGCGAACCCGTGCTGCCGGATCTGAGCTGAAGCGCCAGGCCCCTTATTTCGGCCAGATCACGCTGCAGCCCTGGCCACCATCCCCCTGCTCGGCATCGCTGACGCGCTCCACGTAAGGCTCGGTGGCGAGCCACTCGCGCAGGCCGCGCTTGAGCTTGCCGGTGCCGATGCCGTGGATCACCCAGAGCGGACCGCTGGCGGTGCGCAGGCGCTCTTCCACCGCCGCCTCGGCCTCATGCACGCGCATGCCGCGCACATCCACGGTGTTGCGGTCGGTGCGCACATCAGGGCTGCGGCTGCCGATGGGGGTGCGGCTGCGCACCTTCACGGTGGCTTCCGGCGGCGCCGGCTTCTCACCATTGAGGCCCTCAATAGCCGAGAGCTCCAGGTTGAGCCGCATCACGCCGCAGCGCACCGTGAGCTCGCGGCCATCGGCGGAGAGGGCCAACACCTCGCCGGCCTTGCCCAGCGACAACACCCGCACCCGATCGCCCACGCCCGGCCGCCAGCCCTTGTGGTCGCGGCGCTCCGGCTGGGGCCGGTGCTGCTGCTCGAGCTTTTTGAGGCGTTGGCCGGCGCGGCGCGCCGTTTCACCGAGGCTGGTGGTGTCCACATCGCGGCCCTGACGCAGGCGGCGGATGATGCGGCGCACCTCCTTCTGGCCGTCGCGGATCGAGCGCTCCAGCTCCTGCCGGCGTTGCTCCTGCAGCTCGGCGCTCTGTTCTTTCTGTTGCTGCCAGCGCTGCAACAGCTCTTCGTGCAGCAGTTCGGTACGCGCCAACAAGGCCGCCGCCTCTTCCGCCGCCTCCTGCTGCCGCTGCCGCTGGTTTTCCAAACCAGCGATCACCTGGTTCACTTCCCCTTCGCCACGCGGCGCCAACAGCGCCTGGGCATCGGCCAGCACCGCGGTGTCCAGCCCCAGCCTCGTGGCGATGGCCAGAGCATTGCTGCGCCCGGGGATCCCCCACTGGAGGTGATAGGTGGGTGAGAGCGTCTCCACGTCGAACGCCACGGAGGCGTTCTCAAACCGGGGGTCGTCGTATTTGAGGGCCTTGAGCTCACCGAAGTGGGTGGTGGCAATCGTGAGCCGGGCCCGCTCCGCCAGCTGCTTGAGCAAAGCGATCGCCAGGGCCGTGCCCTCGGTTGGATCGGTGCCCGCACCCACCTCATCGAGCAGCACCAGCGAAGCACCAGATGCACTGGCCAGATCGGAACCGGCCGGCGGCAGGGCGTCGAGGATGCGGGCAATGCGGCGCACATGGCCGCTGAAGGTGGAGAGGTTTTGCTGCAGCGACTGCTCATCGCCGATGTCGGCCAGCACCTGGGCACACCAGGGCAGACGCGGGCTACCGCTGCAGGGCACAAACAAGCCGGCCCGGGCCATCAAGGCCGCCAACCCCACACTCTTGAGAGTCACCGTTTTGCCGCCGGTGTTGGGGCCAGTAATCGCCACCACCCGCAGCCCCTCATGCACCCGCAAGCTCACCGGTACCACCGCACGTGAGCCTTCGCGGCGCTCCTGCCAGAGCAGCAGCGGATGGCGCAGCCCCTCCAGCTGCAGCGGCGCCAGCGGATCGGCATCGAGCTCTGGGCGTACCGCCCCGAGCCAGGCGCCGTAACGGGCCCTGGCCAGGCCGCAATCGAGCAGCAGCAACACCCACTGCAGATGCTCCAGCGCCGGTTGCTCCTGCCCCACCAGGCCGCTCAGCTCCAGCAGCACGGCTCGCTCGGCGTCCCGTTCCTCGCCCTCCAGCTGGCGCAAGCGGTTGCCCAGGGGAATCACTGCCTGGGGCTCGATGAACACCGTGCTGCCGGAGGCGGAGCTGTCGTGCACCAGGCCGGGCAACTGGCTGGCAGCACCGGCTTTCACCGCCAGCACCGGCCGGCCATTGCGCTCGGAGATCACGCTGTCCTGGAGCAGGGCGGCGTAGCGACGCAGCAAGTCGTTCAGGCGATCGCGGCGCTCCTGGCGGGCGGCGCCGATCTGACGGCGCAACTGGGCCAGGGGCGGACTGGCCCGATCGGCCACGCGGCCACCGTCTTCGATGCAGAAGCGCAAACGCTGCTCCAGCTCCGGCAGGGTGCGCAGCTCCTCCACCAAGGCTGTGGTGGTGGGCCGCAGCTCGGGATCATCGATCTGCCGGCGCAGCCGCCGCGCCGCCGCCAGGGTGGTGGCCACATCGAGCAGCTCATCGGCGGAGGCCACCCCGCCCTTGGCGCAGAGCTGCACGGTGCGGCTGAGCTCCGCTACCCCCTGAAAGCTGAGGCCTCCCTCCAGCACGCCATCCAGAGCCAACAGTTCGGTCGTTTGCGCCAACAGTTGGCGGCTGGCCTCAAGGCTGGGAGCCAGCGGCAGCTCGCGGCACACGCGGCGGCCAGCCGTGGTGCTGGCGAAGCCGGCCACATGCTCCCCAAGCCGGCCCCACTCGAGCAGCTCGAGGGCTTCGTGCTGAATGCCGCTAAAGGGAGCCGCAGCCTCGGGCTGATGTGCCGTTGCGGCGGTGTCCACAACGGGATCTCCATGGAGATCCGAACCCGGAGGGCCAGCAGGAGCCACGCCAGCCTGCGCCCCGGTTTGGGGTGCAGCCGTCACGCCGGAAACACCGCGATCGGCTCGGCGCCAGTGTTGGAGGGGATGCCACCGGCCGGCTCGTAGAGCATCTCCAGCCAGTTGCCTTCCGGGTCCTGCATGTAGAAGGAGGCGGTGCCGTCGCGGTGATCGTGCACCGGCCCGCAGCTGTGGCCCTGCTGCACGAGCTGCTCACGGATCCGATCCACCTCGGCGCGGTCGTTGAAGTGGAAGGCGAAGTGGGGGCCGGCGGCGCGATAGCTGGGGCTCAGCAGGGCGATGCCTTCGCCGGTGGCTGGCCACTGCACATAGCACCAGTCATCGGCATCCCAGGTGAGCTGCAGGCCGAGCCCGAGGTAGAAGCGCTTGGCGCGATCCATGTCCTGCACCCGCAGGGCGACATGGCCGAGTCGGTGGCTGGCGGACATGGACCTGATCGACGATCCTTCCATTGTCAACGCTGCCACCCACCGCGGAGGACCGGCAGAAATCATGGTGCGAAAGGACGGCCTGCCGTGAACCTGAAGCCATTACTGGAGGCCCTCAGGAGCTGGACGCAGCGCCAGGCCGAAGACCCTGAAGGGCAGGTGCTGCTCAGCCTGATCAGCGTGGGCAGCCTCACCGCGCTCTGGGCCCTGTTCTGGCCCGTGCCCACCGAGGTGGTGGGCCGCGGTGTGGTGATCGTGCCCGGCGGCGCCACCATCCTCGATAGCCGGGCCGAAGGCCAGATTCGCGAGCTGAAGGTGAAGGTGGGCGATGTGGTGCGCCAGGGCCAGCTGCTGATGGTGCTGGACCAGCCGGCCTTGGAGAAGCAGCTCGAGCAGCAGCAGCGCGACCTGCGCGAACTGGTGCAGATCAACAGCGACCTCAACCGCCGCGATGCGATCCGCCTAGCTGCCGCCCGCGAGGTGCGTGACACGGCCCTGCGCAAGCTGGAGCGGGAGCGCCAGCGGGTGCGCACCCTCCAGCGCACCTACGCCCAGAAGGTGGCCGATTTCGCCCATCTGGCCCGCACCGAGGTGGTGGCACCGCTCTCGCAGGAGGTAGTGAGCACTTCCGATCGCAACACCCAGCTGCAGGTGGAGCTCGATGAACTCGCCATCCGCGAAAAGGATGTGATCAGCGCCTACACCAAGGTGAAGCTCGACATCGACACCGAGCAGCAGCAACGGCGCTTCCGCATCGACAACACCCGCCGCGAAGTGCGGGTGACGGAGGCCAAGCTCAAATACCAGGGCCACCTCACGGCCAAGCGCGACGGCAGCGTGCTCGACCTGCAGGTGATCCACGGCCAAACCGTGAAACCTGGCCAGCGCCTTGGCACCCTTGGTGCCGCCAGTGCCACCGCGCGCAACAGCCCAAGGCTCAGGGCAATCGCCTACTTCCACCCGGCCGATGCCCGGCGGCTGCAGCACAACCAGGGCATCGAAGTGGTGCCCGACTGGCAGCAGCGCGGCCGTTTCGGCGGCATCCAGGGGGTGGTGGAGCGGGTGAGCCTGCTGCCCGCCACACCGGAAGACATCAACACCACAATGGGCAACCCGCCCCTGGCTGAATCCCTGGTGGCCAGCGGACCGGTGGTGCGCACCGAGATCGAACTACTGCCCGGCCAGCGCAGCGACGATGGCTACCGCTGGACTCTCTCCAACGGCAGCAGCGTGTTTCCGATCCGTGAAGGCCTCACCCTCAAGGCGCATGCCTACGTGGAATGGCGCACACCAGTGAGCTATCTGCTGCCGATCCTGCGGGATCTCACCGGCACCTACCGCACCCCCCAGCTGGACTTGCAGCAGGATCAACCGAGCCGCCGCCAGGAGGGATCGCTGCCATGAAGCGCGAATGGCCCTTTCTGGCTCTGGAGGTGCTGCTGCTGCTCGTGCTGCTGCAGAGCAACGCCCCAGAGGTGTGGTTCTGGTTTATCGCTCTGCTGGTGCTGCTCACCTGGCGCAGCCTGGCGCTGCGCTCACGGCTGGAGCAGCGGCGCCAGGCCCAGGCCGCTACGGCGGAGCCACCGCCGCCAGCGGCAGGGTGAGCGGCAGGTTCGGTTGCTGCTCCGGCTGCACCGGCACCGGTTGCAGCTGACGCAACATCCGCGCGTAGCTCACATTGGCGAGGGTGGTGGATTCGGCGATGCCTTCCATCGAACGGGTGAGCAGGCTGATTGTTTCGCTCACATCGGTGTAATCCGCCAAACCCAGCTGGTAGCGGGCCCGCGCATCGCGAAATGCCTCGCGGGATGCCTGGTACGAGGCCTCCGCCGCTGCCAGTTGGCTTAAGGACGCCCGGTAGTCGTAAAAGGCGGTTTCCAGCTCCTGGCGGATCTGGTTGCGCTGGCGGGCCAGGCGCTGCAACACCGCCTCGGCGGCAGCGCGGCTCGCCTGGGCTTCGCCTCCTGACACACCGGCATCAAACAGGCGCCAGTGCAGCCGCAGGCCCGCCGCCCAGTCGGCGTTCTGATTGGCCAGCTGGCGGATGTTGCTGGCGCCGCAGCAACCGTTGATGTCGATGACCGGCTTCGTGAGCTGATCCACCCCGCCACCTCCGGCAGCAAAGAGTTGGAGGTTCGGGAGCAGCTGGGCCTGGCGGCGATCAGCCTGGCGCAACAGAGCCTGGCGTTCGGCAGAGAGCTGCTCCAGCGCAGGGTTGTCGCGCAGGCCTGCCACCAGCGTGGCGTCCAGCGGCAAGGGCCAGGGCGGCTGCATCGCCACATCCGTCTGGGCCCTCAGCAGGGTGGTGAAAGCAACGTTGAGCAGGTTGGTAAGCGCCTGCCGGCGGCTCTGGCGAAGGGCCTCCGCCTGCTCCTGCCGGAACCGGCTCTGCTGAAGGGCAGCCTCCGCACGCAGCAGATCCAGCCTTGGCACCAAGCCTGAGCCCTTCAGCGCCGCCACCTGATCACGCACCAGGGTGTCGTTGCGCACCACCGCCTGACGGATCCGCAGCAACTGATCGGCCAGCTGCAGGCCGTAATAGGCCTCGCTCACTTGCAGCTGCAGCTGACGCAGGGCATCTCCGTATTGCTGAAGGCTGGCGCTAAGGCGCTGGTCCTGCTCGGCCAGGGCCGCTCCACGTTCAAAGCTGATCAGCTCCCAGTCGAGCCCCAGGGAGCCCCAGACATTGCCGCGGTTGGCCTGAATCCGCTGCCATCCGCCGATCTCAACCAGGAAGGGCGAAGTGCTGCTGTAAACAGCGCTATTGCCCTCGGTGGCGAGGTTGTAGTCACTGCGCTGGGCAAAGGAGGTGCCCAGGTTGAGCCCCAGCCGCGGCCAAAACCGCCCCTGCACCGAGCGCTTCAAGCCGCGCATCTCAGCGATGCGGGCGCGGCGCTCCGCCAGCTCGGGGTTGTTAGCGACCGCCACCTCCAGCGCCTGGGCCAGGCTGAGCACACGCTCATGGGCCTGATCAGCTGCGGCGGCACTGGCGGGGGCCGCCAAGGGATCCGGGGGGCGCAGGGCGGGATCGGACAAGCTGAAGGGCTGCGGCGCAGTGGCAGCCCCGGGCCGCAGCGCGCCATCGAGCTCCAGCAGATCGCGCTCGAATGCGGCCAAGGAGCGCACCAATCCCGTTGAGGGCGGCACGGTTGTGCTTAGAGGAGCCGCCGCCGCGGAGAGCCAGAAGCTCGCCCCCAGCCCCACACCCCCTCGCACCAGCGCGCGCAACCCCATCAGGCCGAAGTCCGGTCCAGCGCAGCAGCGCTCTCTTGCTTCGCCCGCTGGGCCATGTCGTGCAGGCCCACGCTGGTGCGCGCCAGGCAGCCGATCGAGAAGCAGATGCAGGCGCTGCCGAGTAGGCCCCAGTGCACGCGGCCACTGAAGGCATGGATCTTGGTGACCATCAACAGCACCGCCACGGCCGTGGCCCAGGGGATGCCGATGATCAGCAGAACGGAGGAGCGGCTCATAGCAGCAGGGCTCAGTGGAGCACCAGATGCTCAAGCTGCTGCTCAGCCGCCGTGCGGCGCCGGTTCAACTGCGCCAGCACCCACGACACCTTGCACACGCAACCGATCGAGAAACAGATCGAGGCGCTGCCCAGCAGCCCCCAGCCATGGCCGTGCAGGCTGAAATCCTCAGCCAGAAGCAAACGCAAAGCCAGGATCACCATCAGCGACGCGGCGATCCAGGGACCGTGAACCCAGAGAAGGAGGTAGCGGGCCATCGGGGGTCACGGAGCTGCCGGAGCCCCCGGAGGATCGCACTGACTGCGCTTGCCCTCAACCCTCGCGCAGCCACTGGGCCGCGTCACAGGCGTGATACGTGAGGATCAGATCGGCGCCGGCCCGCTTGAAACAGAGCAGGGTTTCGAGCACCACCGCGCGCTCATCGATCCAGCCTTTCTCGGCCGCGGCTTTCACCATCGCGTATTCACCGCTCACGTTGTAAGCGGCAATCGGCAGCTCGCTCTCCTCGCGCAAGCGATGAATGATGTCGAGGTAGGCCAAGCCCGGCTTCACCATCATAATGTCGGCCCCTTCTTGCTCATCGAGCTGGGCTTCGGTGATGGCTTCGCGGGCGTTGGCCGGATCCATCTGATAGGTGGATTTGTCCTTGGGGATCGGCTTACTGGCCGCCTCGCGGGGCGCCGAATCCAGAGCCTCGCGGAAGGGGCCGTAATAGGCGGAGGCGTATTTGGCCGTGTAGCTGATGATCCCCACGTGCTCAAAACCCTCTTCATCGAGGGCTTCACGGATCGCGCCAACGCGGCCGTCCATCATGTCGCTGGGGCCGATCAGATCCGCGCCGGCGCGGGCCTGGGCCACGGCCTGCTTGCACAGGATCGCCACGGTTTCGTCGTTGAGCACCACGCCCTCACCGCTGACGATGCCGTCGTGGCCGTCGCAGGAATAGGGATCGAGGGCCACGTCGGTCATGATCGCCATGCCGGGATGCACCTCTTTGAGCCGGCGGATGGCGCGGGGGATCAGGCCGCCCTCGTTGAAGCACTCAGCGCCGTCTTCGGTTTTGAGGCCATCGGCCACCTTGGGGAACAGCACCACGCAGCGAATGCCCAGATCCCAGGCGCGGCCCACCTCTTGCACCAGCCCCTCGAGGCTCCAGCGCTGGCAACCTGGCATGGCACCGATGGGCTCATTGCTAGCGCCCTCGTGCACAAACAGCGGATAGATGAAGTCAGCCGCGCTGAGGGAGGTCTCCCGCACCATCGCCCGCAGGGCAGGGGAACGACGCAGACGGCGGGGGCGGTAGGTGAGCTCCATCAGGACGGGCGCTGGGCCTTCAAGCAGGGCCGGATCCTACGGACGCTGACCCTCAGCTCACATCGAGCTCCAGCTTCACCACATCCACTGGTCCGCGGCCTTCGGCATTGAGCTCCTTGGCGGCGCGCAGGGCGGCCTCGTGGGCATGAAAGAGATGGGCTGTCTCCGGAGCGGCCACCTCCATTAACGACTGCCCATCGGAGGCGATGGCCAGAAAGCGTCCGCTGGCGAGCACCTGGATCACATAGCGCTCCGGCTGAGTGCAGTCCTGGGGATGGGCCGGATCGAGATGGGGCGACCAGAAATGCAGCACCGGCTTACCCAGCAGGCTGGACGGCTTCACCGTAATCAAATTCGGCAGATCCACCAGCCCCTCTCGCACAGGATATTGCAACTCATTCGCAATAGCGAGCTGTCATGGAGGCACCGGCCCGGCTGGTGGATCTGCCCACAGGCGCAACAGGCACCGTGGCGTCGCTCAGCGCCGATCAGGGCCTGCGCCAGCGGCTCGAAGCACTGGGCCTGCGGCCCGGGCAGGCGGTGCAGGTGCTGCGGCGCGGTTGGTGGTCGGGCCCGCTGCACGTGCGGGTGGGCATGACTGAATTGATGCTGCGCCGCCGCGACGCCGCCCGGGTGAGCCTCGCCGCGTGAGCACCATTGCCGTTCTCGGCATGCCCAACACGGGCAAGTCGACCCTGTTCAACCGGCTCACCGGCCACCACGCCCATATCGGCAACTGGCCTGGCCTCACCGTGGATCTGATGCAGGCCGAGTTGCAGCTGAGCGGCCGCAACGTGCAGCTCGTCGACCTGCCGGGCATCTATGACCTCCGCGGCCACAGCGACGACGAAGCGGTGGTGCGCCGTTTCCTCGAGCAAACGCCTGTGGATCTGGTGCTGGTGGTGCTCAATGCCAGCCAGCTCGATCGCCAGCTGCGGCTGGCCCTGCAGGTGCAACAGCTGGGCCTGCCGGCCGTAGTGGCCTTGAATATGGCCGATGAGGCAGCGCGCTTCGGGGTGAGCATCAACGCCGAGAGCCTCGGCGCAGCCTTGGGGCAACCGGTGTTGCCGCTCAGCGCCAAATACCGCCAAGGGCTGGAAACCCTGCAGCACACGCTGCTGGAGCAGCTGGAGGCCGGCCCGATGGCAGCCGTACCAGAGCAACTGGAAGAGCGGCTCGCCGCTGCAGACGCCGATCTCGAGGGCGCGATGGCCGCGCTGGTGGAGCGAAGCGTCACCCTGCCCGGCCGCTGGCGGGATAGCCGCAGCCGTCGCCTCGATGCGGTGCTGCTGCATCCCCTGCTCGGGCTGCCGCTGTTTTTCCTGGCGATGGCCCTGATGTTCCAGGGCATCTATGCGATCGGGGTTCCGGTGCAGGAGGCCCTGGGCGGACTGCTCGATCAGTTCGGCCAGCTGGTGCTCAAGCCCTTGCTGGCACCCCTACCTGCCCTGCTGCAGGGCTTCTTGCTGGAAGGGCACTACCAAGGGCTCGGCACGGTGATGGCCTTTCTGCCGGTGATCGCCCTGTTTTTCCTGGCGATGGGGGTGGTGGAAGACAGCGGCTATCTGTCGCGGGCGGCCTATCTGATGGATGCGTTCATGGAGCGGATTGGCCTTGATGGCCGCAGCTTCGTGCTTTCGCTGATGGGCTTTGGCTGCAACGTGCCAGCCATCCTCGGCACCCGGGTGATGCGCGATCGCGGGCTCCGACTGCTCTCGATGCTGGTGATCCCCTTTTCGCTGTGCTCCGCCCGGCTGAACGTGTTTCTGTTCATGGCAGCGGTGTTCTTCCCGCCGCGCATTGGGGGCCTGGTGATCTTCGGGCTGTATCTGATGAGCTGTGTGGCCGCCATGCTCACCGCCCTGCTCTTTCGGGGCCGCTTCCCCAGCAACGAGCCGCTCGTACTGGAGCTACCGCCTTATCGCCTGCCCACGGCGGGGCAAATGCTGAGCCGCGCCTGGAGCGAGGTGAAGCACTTCTGGCTCTGGTCGCGCCGGTTCATCATCTTCGGGGTGGTGGCGGTCTGGCTGCTCAACAACCTGCCGGTGGGTGTGGAGCCGGCCTCCAGCGCCAGCCTGGCCGGCCAGCTCGGCCGCTTCACCCAACCGCTGCTGGCACCGATCGGTATCAACCCGAAGCTGGCGGTGGCGCTGCTGTTTGGCTTCATCGCCAAGGAAATCGTGCTGGGAGGCCTGGCTGTGATCTACGGCCAAGCGGATCCAGCGGCACTCAGCCGCGCCATCGCCAGCGATGTGAGCTGGCCCCAGGCCGTGAGTTTCATGCTCTTCACCCTGCTCTACACGCCCTGCCTGTCCACGGTGGCGGTGATTCGCAGTGAATCCAAAAAGCTGAGCTTCACGCTGCTGAGCGTGGCTTGGTCGCTGTTGCTGGCCTGGCTGGTGAGCTTTGTGGCTTTTCAAACGATCACGCGCCTGAGCTGATCAGGTCCAGTTGCCGCCAAACATGTCGTCGTAACCCTCATAGGGATCGTATTCAGCCCAGCCAGGGCTGGCTTCATCGAAGAGGCCGTAGCGAGCGGCTTCGTCGTCCATCAGCGTGTTGCCGGTGGGCTCGGTGTTGCAGGTGATGCCACCGCCGCTGGCGGGCTGGCAATCGGTGAACTCCACCCCGGCCTGAACCGGCAGCGCCGCGGCCAACACCAGCACCGGAACAAGCCATCGAGTCATGGACGCCACGCGGGGTGCACTGAGATGATGGCGCCTCCTGTGAGCCTGAGCGCGATGTACACCGACTGGACCGCCGTTGCCCTGCTGCTGCTCACCGCGGCTCCGCTGCTTCTGGTGGTGGCCACCACAGCATTCTTCATCTGGCGCCAGAAATCGAAGCGCTGATATCGGCGCGGGCCCCACGAGGCCAACGTTTGCAGGGGTCAGCAGCCGGCGGCGCCGCTGGATCCGGCAAACCAAACACGGTTTCATACACGGGGGTCTGGCCTTGGCCCAGACACTCCAAGCAGGTGCGGTAGCCGGCAGCCTCGGTGCGAAGCACACCACTGCCGCCGCAGCAGCTGCACACACTGCCGTTGGTCTGAGCGCCTCTCTGGGAGCTGGTCATCGTGGATCGTTCCGTTGACGATCACTCTGGGGAGTTTTCAGCCGTTTGATCCCGAAGGCTTCCTTAAGCCTTCAGGCCCGCCTGGCGAGCACGGCTTGAAGCCGATCCAGGCTGCACTCCTGCAGTAATTCAGCGCTGCTGAGGCGGATGCCGGGCGGAACCAGCTGCACGCTCGCCGCCATCAGCCCCACCACCGCGGCGGCATCGAGGCCCTGCTCGGCCAGGGTCTCCAGCCCCAAGCCACCATCACGCTTCGATAGGCGCTGACCCTGCTCATCCAGCCACAGCGGCAAATGCCAGTACTGCGGCGGTGAGCCATCCAGTTCACGCATCACCGCCACCTGCGGGCCCGTGGCAGCCCAGAGATCGCAACCGCGCACCACATCGGTGATGCCCAGGGCCAGCTCATCCACCGCCGTGGCCAGGTGATACGCGAGGAAGCCATCGGCGCGGCGCAGCACCACATCGCCCACCTCGGTGTCCGCCGCCAGGCTGCCGCGCTCGGCCAGCTGCTCAGACCAGCCCAGCACACCAGGCCTGAGCCTCAGGCGCCAGCTAGGCAGCCGCCCCTGCTGCAATCCCCAGCCGCTGGCGCGATCGCGGCAAAAGCCTGGATACACCGCTGCGGCGCCGTGGGGGGCTGATACATCCGCCAACATCCGGCGACTGCAGCGGCAGGGGTAGAGCCGGCCGCTGCGGCGCAGCGCCGAGAGCACCGAGGCGTAGAGGCCGCGGCGCTCGCTCTGGCGGATCAGGGGCCCATCCCACTGCAGCCCGAGGCAGCGCAGATCGCTGAGGATCGCTTCCTCAGCGCCGGGTCGATTGCGGGGTGTATCGAGATCATCGATCCGCAGCAACCACTCGCCGCCCTGCAGCCGGGTGATCAGCCACGAGAGCAGGGCCGTGCGCAGGTTGCCCAGATGCAGGCAACCGGTGGGCGATGGCGCATAACGCCCCCGGTTGCCGCGGCGGCAGGCAAGCTGGCGCTGCAGATGCTCGGGCAACACAGGGGTTGGGCGCTCAGCGCAGGGCTCTTCAGCATCCCGCACCAAGGCATAAAAAAGGCGGTCTTTAGACCGCCCGATCGGCAGGAGGAGCAGTGGCGATCAGCCCTGCACGCGGTCCTTGAACAGCTTGCCGGCGGTGAAGGCAGGCACGCGCTTGGCGGGAATCTTGATCTTGTCGCCGGTCTTGGGGTTCAGACCCTGACGGGCGGAGCGCTCGCGGGGCTCGAAGGAGCCGAAGCCAAGGATCGACACTTTCTTGCCTTCCACCACCGAATCAATGATGGTGTCGATGGCGGCATCCACCACCTGGGCCACGTCGGTTTTGGTCAGCTCGGTGCGGGCGGCAACGAGGTTGACGAGATCAGCTTTGTTCATCGGAATGGGGGGAAAGCCTCTGGGTCAGTAGCAGCCGGGCGGCTCGGGAACACCGACCGCCACTGGGTTCAGCGCGCCAATGGTATGGGTGTTGGCAAGGCCCGGCAACCATCGGAGCCCTTCTGCAGCCACGGTTTTGCCACTTTTGTGACCGAGTGACCACATCTGCAGGGTCGATCGAGCCTCAAACGGGCTGCTGCGCAGCCAGGGCAACGAGGTCGAGCTGATCCAGCAGCGCCCGTGCTGATGGCACCAGCGCCTCACCCCGCAATGCCCCCAATCCGGCGCCACTCGCCAGCCACTGCGGCTGCTCCGGCGGTAGCCAGGCGCGCAGCTGCTCCAGGCTGCGCAGCCAGCGCCCCCAATGAAAGCTGCGGCGTGTGCGCAGCGGCCCGGCCTGGCCAGGCGCCAGGGGGCTCAAAAGCCGGCCGCAAAACAAAATCCCCGCCTGCTCCGCCAGCAACACTGCGGTTCCGGGGCTGGGGCCAGGGGTCCACAACAGCCGCAGCCCAGGCTCCAGCTCCGCCTGCTCGGCAAAGCCGATCAGCTGTTGCGCTCCGGGCAGCAGATAGGCCTCCTGCTCCTGCACATGCACGGGCCAGCCCAGAGCCTCCTGAAACCGGCGCAGGCGGCCATGGCCCTCGCGGCCAGTGAGCACGATGCGACCCGCCGGCTGCTGCTGCAGAAAAGCCAGGTTGGCGTCGTTGAAGGCGGGGCAATCAATCAGCACGCCGGAGCCATCCGCCGCCGAGGGCTCCAGCCACCAGGAGCTGCCGCCCTGGGTGTCGCGGTTGGGGGCAAACAACCAGAGCCCCTCCTGAACCTGGCGAGGCGGGCGCCCAGCAGCTGTGGGTTGTGCTTGGAGCCGTGACATCGGGGGGCAAGACCCGCAGACAACACCTAGCTTGTGGCAGCGGCCTCCAGGCTCCGGTGCGCACGATCCGACTGGGACAACCCTGGCCCTTGGGGTCGAGCGCCACTGAACAGGGCGTGAACTTTGCGCTGGTGGCGCCGATGGCCACCCGCGTTGAGCTGTTGCTCTTCGCGGCGGGCAATGCGCCAGAACCCGAGCAGGTGGTGGAGCTCGACCATCGCCACCGCTCAGGCGACATCTGGCATGTGGAGGTGAGCGGCGTCGGCATCGGCTGCTGCTACGCCTACCGGGTGTTCGGCCCGCTGCTGCCTGGCCGCCACGGCTTCAATCCCTCCAAGCTGCTGCTCGACCCCTGCGCACGAGCGATCACCGGCTGGGATGTCTACCGCCGGGTTGACGCCGTTGGGGCGATGCCGAACACCTCCAGCTGCCTTAAGGGGGTGGTGACGGAGCGCGACCGCTTTGATTTCCGCGCCGCGCCGCGGCCGCGCCACAGCTGGCAGCGCACGGTGATCTACGAGCTGCATGTGGGGGGCTTCAGCCGCGGCCCCGGCAGCCCGGTGAGCGAAGCCGCGCAAGGCACCTATCTGGGGCTGATCGAAGCGATTCCCTATCTCAAAGAACTGGGCATCACCACGGTGGAGCTGCTGCCGGTGATGGCCTTCGACCCGCACGATGCCCCCGCGGGACGGCTCAACTACTGGGGTTACAGCCCCTTGAGCTGGTTGGCGCCTCACCACGCCTACCAGCAGGGCGATGACCCGCTGCAGATTCGCCACCAGGTGCGGCAGCTGGTGACGGCCTGCCACCACGCCGGCCTGGAGGTACTGGTGGATGTGGTCTACAACCACACCTGTGAAGGCAACCAGGCCGGGCCCACCCTGAGCTGGCGCGGCATCGATGACCGCAATTACTACCACCAGAACGCCAAGGGCGATTACCTCGATGTGAGCGGCTGCGGCAACTCGATCGCCGCCAACCGGCCCCATTCGCGGCGGTTGATCCTCGAATCGATGCGCTGCTGGGCTCTGGAGCTGGGGGTGGATGGTTTCCGCTTCGATCTCGGCATTGCCCTCAGCCGCGGCGAAGAGCTCGCCCCCCTCGATCACCCGCCCCTGTTTGAAGAGATCGAGGCGGATCCCGAACTCGCCGATCTCAAGTTGGTGAGTGAACCTTGGGACTGCGGCGGCCTCTACCGCCTGGCCGATTTCCCCTCAAGGCGTGTCGGTGCCTGGAACGGCCGCTTTCGCGATGACGTGCGCCGCTTCTGGAAGGGCGATGAGAAGAGCTGCTGGCCCATGGGCCAGCGCCTGGCCGGCAACCCGGATCTGTTCGGCGGCCAGCCAGCGCTGCTGGGCCGCAGCATCAACTTCCTCACCGCCCACGACGGCTTCACCCTGGCGGATCTGGTGAGCTACAGCCAGAAGCACAACCTGGCCAACGGCGAAGACAACCGCGACGGTGATAACCACAACAACAACTGGAATCACGGCGCCGAAGGGCCCAGCACCGATGCGGCTGTCACCACCCTGCGCAACCGCCAACTGCGCAACCTGCTGAGCTCACTGCTGCTCAGCCCAGGGGTGCCGATGCTGCTGATGGGCGACGAGGTGCGCCGCAGCCAGGGGGGCAACAACAACGCCTGGTGCCAAAACAACGTGCTGGGTTGGATGCACTGGCAGCCCGATGCCGACGATCAAGCCCTACGGCTGTTCGTGCAGCGGCTGATCCATCTGCGCCACCACCTGGCCGACCTGCTCAACCCTGAGATCCCTCACCCCGAAGCGGGTAAGGCCCTGCGCTTCGATCAAGCCGGCCATCTCACCCGCCAGTGGGATGGCGTGAAGCTGAGCCAGCCGGATTGGGCCGCTTGGTCGCACACCCTGGCCTGGAGCCTGAACGACCGCGAGCACGGCCCGCTGATCTGGTGCGGCATGAATGCCTATCACGAGGATCTGAGCTTCGAGATCCCCAGCTGCAACAGCGGCTGGAAGCGGGTGATCGACACCCATCAACCCAGCGGTGAGGATCTGCCGGCCGAAGCCCCCTCGATCTCAGGCGACAGCGTCGCCATGGGAAGCCGCAGCTTGGTGCTGCTGTTGGCCGCCCCCTTGATGGAGGGTCATCAGCTGTAAGCGGGCTGCGGGAATCGAACCCGCATCATCAGCTTGGAAGGCTGAGGTTTTACCACTAAACTAAGCCCGCGGCAGTACAAACGCATCAAGCGTTGGCGCTGGGCCCGCGTGCCATGGAATTCACGCCGGCTGCAGCATTATGACCTGCGTTCGGATCAGACCTTTTGTCCGCTGCGTCTCCAGCCGCCCCAGCCGCACCGTTTGATGCGGCGAGCCTGCGAGGCCTGGCGCGGTTGCGGCTTCTGGTGGCCTATGGCCTGGGCGATGCCGGCACAGGCATGGCCGCCTCTCTGATCGGCTTCTACCTCTTCATCTTCTATACGGCCGCCGCCGGCTTGCCGGCCTGGATGGCAGGGCTGGTGCTGATGCTGGCCCGCCTCTGGGATGCAGTGAACGACCCGGTGGTGGGCTGGCTGAGCGACAAAACCACCAGCCGCTGGGGGCCGCGCCTGCCCTGGCTGGTGGGAAGCGCCCTCCCCCTCGGGGTGGCGATGGCCCTGATGTGGTGGCTGCCGCCGGGCAGCGAATGGGTGCGCTTCTGGGTGTTCGTGGCCATCTCGGTGCTGGCCAACAGCCTTTACACCTGCGTCAACCTCCCGTATGCGGCCCTGGCCGCCGAGCTCACCACGGATGTTTCGCTGCGCACGCGGCTGAACATGGCCCGATTCACCGGCTCGATCACCGCGGGGCTGGTGGGCATCGTGCTGGGGGCACTGCTGCTGCGCGATCACCAGAACCCCATCAGCTACTGGCGGATGGGAGTGCTTTCCGGCCTGATCATCCTGGTGTGCACGCTGCTCTGCGCCTGGGGCATCGCCCCCTCAGCCCGCCATTGCCAACAGCCCGAGGCCCAGAAGGGCACCACGCGCCGCCTGATCAAACGGGTGCGCAGCAACGGGCGGTTCATGAAAGTGCTGGGCCTCTATCTGCTGCTCTGGTGTGCGCTGCAGATCATGCAAACCGCCGCGCTGATCTTCCTGCCCGTGGTGATGCACGTGCCGGAGGGCTGGAGCAACTGGATCCTGCTGCCCTTCCAGATCAGCACCCTCGTGGGCCTGCAGCTGTGGACCTCGGTGTCGCACCGCCAGGGCCGCATCCGCGCCCTCCAATGGGGCAGTGGCCTCTGGGTGGCCGGCTGCATCGCGGCGATGCTGCTGGCCCCGCTCGATGAAACGATCAGCCCGCTCGGTTCAGCGGGCAATGGGCTGCGCCTGGCCTTGCTGCTCGGCGCCATCCTGCTGGTGGGCCTCGGCGCCTCCACCGCCTACCTGATCCCTTGGGCCCTGCTGCCCGATGCCATCGATGCCGACCCGGAGAAACCGGCAGGCCAATACAGCGCCTGGATGGTGTTCACCCAGAAGATCTGCATCAGCTTTGCCCTCTTCTTCTTCGGCAACCTGATGAGCCTCAGCGGCTATGTGGCGTCCCGCGGCATGCTGCAGCCCGATAGCGCCCTGGTGGCGATCCGGCTGTGTATGGGCATCATTCCTGCAGTTCTGGTGGTCCTGGGCCTGGTGGTGATGCGCCGCTGGCCTGAGAGAGGGCTGCATCTGCAGCACCACCCCAGCGCCAGCTGAACCACTCCTGATGTCTGTGATGCCCCGCCGCCGCGTTCCCACCTGGCTTCGCCCCCGCTGGCTGATCCGCCTGGGCGAAAGCTGCCTGATCGGCGGTCAGGCCCTGGCCGCTCTGGCCAAAGGCCAGGTGGGGATCAACGATCTGATGGTGGAGCTGATGGAGGCCGGCCCAGGCAGCTTCCTGATCGTGATCATCACCGGCCTGGCGGCCGGCACCGTGTTCAACATCCAGGCCGCCTCCGAACTTGTGAAGCAGGGGGCCGGCGCCACGGTGGGCGGCATCCTTGCCCTTGGCCTGGCCCGCGAGATCGCCCCGATCCTCACCGCCACCCTGGTGACGGGCAAGGTGGCCACGGCCTACGCCGCCCAGCTCGGCACCATGAAGGTGACCGAGCAGATCGATGCGATCACCATGCTGCGCACCGATCCCGTGCAGTACCTGGTAGTGCCACGGGTGCTGGCGATGTTGATCATGACCCCGGTGCAGTGCCTGGCGTTCTTCGCGGTGGCGATGTGGTCGGGTCAGGTGAGCAGCACATTGCTCTATCAAATTCCGCCATCGGTGTTCTGGAACTCCGTGCGCACCTGGATGGAGCCCTCGGATCTGCCGGCCATGCTGCTCAAGGCGGTGGTGTTCGGCCTGCAGATCGCGGTGATCTCCTGCGGCTGGGGCCTCACCACTCGCGGCGGCCCCAAGGAAGTGGGCACCAGCACCACCGGGGCGGTTGTGATGATTCTGGTCACCGTGTCGCTGATGGATGTGGTGCTCACCCAACTGCTGTTCGGCCAATGACCGCTGCTGAAGCACCTCTGCCCGACCCCAGCCAGGGCGTGATCCTGGCGCCGAGCCCCTGGCTGCCCCTGGCGGTGGTGGGCCTGGGACTGGCCTCGCTGCTGCTCAACCCCTGGCTGTCGCTGGTGGTGAGCCTGTTTGGGCTATTTCTGCTGATCCAGAGCCAGATCCTGCGGCTGCAGTTCAGCGCCGATGCGCTGCTGGTGTGGCGCGGCAGCACGGTGCTACGCCGCTTCCCCTACAGCGAATGGCTGAGCTGGACGCTGTTCTGGTCTCCCATCCCTGTGCTGTTTTATTTCCGTGAACAGCGCAGTATCCACTTTCTGCCGGTGCTGTTTGACCCCAAGACCCTGCGCGAGCAGCTGAACCTCCACGTGAGCGCCCAGCCATGAGCGACGACGTCCAGACACCCGCACCCGACAGCGCCCCTGCCAAGTGGCAGGAGCTGGCGTTGCGCGAGCTGCAGCAGCAGCGCGAAGCCCTCGAAGCGGAAATCAAGGAGCTCAGCGGCCGCCGTGATCAGCTGCAGCAGGAGATCAACAGCAGCTTCGCCGGCCAGTCGGATTCGATCGCCCGGCGGGTGAAGGGCTTCCAGGACTACCTGGTGGGAGCCCTTCAGGACCTAGCCGTGGCCGCGGAACAGATGGAGCTGGTGTTGCAGCCGCTGGTGGTGCAGCCCTCACCGCTGGATCAGGCGGCAGCGGCACAGCCAGCCAGCAATGCCGCCGGCAGCACCACTCCGCCACCGGCGGCCGCAGGCCTGTTCAGCGCCGATGAGGCCCTGATCCGCGAGAGGCTGCAGAGCTTCCAGGGCCAACCGGATTTCTACGCCGATCCCTGGAAACTGCGGCGCAGCCTGGAGGCCTCCGGTGCTTCCCTGCTCGACGACTGGTTTCTCAACCAGGGCGGACGCGGCGCCCAACCCAGCACCGGCAGCCGCAACCGCAATGCCCTGATCACCGCGGCAGCGATCTCGATCCTGGGCGATCTCTACGGCGAGCGCTTTCAAACCCTGGTGCTGGCCAGTACGCCTGAGCGGCTGGGCGAGTGGCGCCGCGGCCTGCAGGATTGCCTGGGCCTGGCCCGCGAAGACTTTGGCCCCCAGAGCGGCATTGTGCTCTTCGAGCGCCCCGATGCGCTGATCGAGCGGGCCGACCGACTGGAAGAGCGCGGCGAGCTGCCCTTCATCGTGGTGGATGCCGCCGAAGCCGCGGTGGAGGTGCCGATCCTTCAATTCCCGATCTGGCTGGCCTTTGCCGGCAGCCCCACCGAACTCGCCCTCGAAGACGACCTGCTGTGACCGCACTGCTGCAAACCCCTCTGTTCTGCCTGCTGGCGGGCTACCTGCTGGGCTCGATCCCCAGCGGCTACCTGGCAGGCCGCTGGCTCAAGGGAGTGGACATTCGCAGCCTGGGATCTGGCTCCACCGGCGCCACCAATGTGCTGCGCCAGTTCGGCAAGGCGCCGGCTCTGGTGGTGTTTCTGGTGGATGTGCTCAAGGGCACTGCGGCCGTGCTGTTGGCCAAACTGCTGCTGCAACCGCTCGGCATCACCCCTGAGAGCGATTGGTGGGTGGTGGCCACGGGGCTGGCGGCGCTGGCCGGCCACATCTGGCCGGTGTGGCTCGGCTGGCGCGGCGGCAAGGCGGTGGCAACGGGGCTGGGGATGCTGCTGGGCCTCACTTGGCCGGTGGGCCTGGCCTGCTTTGGCGTGTTCATGGCCGTGATCTCGCTCTCGCGGATCGTGTCGCTCTCCAGCGTGATCGCCGCCCTGAGCCTGCCGCTACTGATGCTCGGCTCTTTCGCCAGCAGTGGCACCGGGCTGCGGCCGGCCTACCTGGCCATGGCCCTGCTCACGATGGTGATGGTGCTCTGGCGGCACCGCAGCAACATTGAGCGTCTGCTGGCGGGCACCGAACCAAGGATCGGCCAGAAGGCCTGATTCCGCCAGCGCTTCAGCCCAGCTGACGGCTGCGCTCAGCGGCAGCCACCACCGCCTCGATCAAGGCGGCGCGCAAACCGCCACTCTCCAGGGCGCGGATCCCGGCAATGGTGGTGCCCCCCGGGCTGCTCACCATGTCTTTGAGCTGGCCAGGATGCAGCTGCTGCTCCTGCAGCAGCGCAGCGGTTCCAGCCAGGGTGCGATGGGCCAGATGATGGGCTTGCACCCGGGGCAAACCGGCGGCTACGGCTCCATCGGCCATCGCTTCGGCCACCAGTGCCACAAAGGCAGGGCCTGAGGAGGTGAGGGCCAGGAAGGCATCCAGCTGCGCCTCAGGCAACTGCAGCACCTCGCCCACCTGGGCAAAGAGCTGCTGCACCCAGGCCTGCTGTTCAGCAGACACGCCCTCACCCCAGGCCAGGCCGGTCAGGCCGGCGCGCACCAAGCAAGGCGTGTTAGGCACCGCCCGCACGATCCGCCAGGCGGGGAAGAGCCGCTGCAGGCGTGCCACCGTCACACCAGCCAGCACGGAAATGAGCAGCGGCGGCTCGGCGCCGGTGGGAGTTGGCGCAACCGCAGCCACCGCCTCCAGCTGCTGGGGCTTTACCGCCAGAAGCACCGCCTCGCTGCCCCAGGCCGCTGCCGGCTCCGTGCTCACCTGAAGGCCAGGGCGCTGCTGCCGTAAACGCTCGGCCGAGGCCTGGGATGCCACCGCCGCCTGCACGCCGGGAGCCTTGAGCTGCCCGCTCTCGAGCAACGGAAACAGCAAGGCCTGGGCCATACGGCCCAGGCCGATCACCCCAAAGCTGGCGGGGGAGAAGCTGCTCAAAGGGGTGAGAGGTGCGCTCAGCCGACGCTAGCGCCGTAGGTTTCGCGGCCCCAGGCGGGTGCGGGAGCGGCTTCCGGCTCCTGGCTCACCTCGCGGGACACCACGGTGGGAGAGGAGGGCTCCTCGCTGGCGGCGGTGGTCACGGTGACGCAGCTGGGGGCGAACAGGAAGATGCTCTCGCCCACCCGCTCCTGGTGGCCGTCGATGGCGAAGGTGCCACCAGCCACGAAATCCACAGCACGCTGGGCCTGATCCGGCTCCATCATCGTGAGATTGAGGATCACGGTCTTGCGCTCGCGCAGTGCCTGGATGGCGCGGGGCATTTCATCGAAGCTGCGGGGCTCCATCAGGGTCACCTCCGCGGCCGAGGAGGAGATGCCCGGCATGCCGATCACGTTGCTGCCCGCAAAGGGATCAACGCTGTCGAAATCGCTGGTGAGCGCCAGGGCGCCGGGGCTCGTGGTGGTGCTGGCCGGCGGCACATCGCCGTGGTCGTAATCAAGCTCGTCGTCGTAGCCGTCGAGGTAGTCGTCACCGGAGACAACTGCACGCAGGCGGGAGAGCAACGACACCGTGGAACCTCGGTCTTGGCACTAAACCTAGATAGCGTCCCACGTGGGCGGTGACAAGGGTTTCGGGCCGAAGAGGGCTGAGCCGATACGGATCCAGGTGCTGCCGGCCGCCGCGGCCTCCTGCCAATCGCCACTCATCCCCATCGACAACTGATCAAGACCCAGCTCCCGCGCCAGGGCCGCACAGTCTGCAAACAGGCTCTGGCGCTGGGTTACGTCCAGTCCCAGGGGCGCCATGGTCATCAGGCCCACCAGTTGCACCGAAGCCAAAGCCCGCAGCTGCGGCCAGGCCTGGCGGAGCTCCTCAGGGGCAAAACCACCCTTGGCCGGGTCAGGGCGCAGCTTCACCTGAAGCAACAGCTTGGGGCACACCCCCTCCTCCCCGGAGATCCGGGCCACCCGTTCGGCCAGGGCCAGCGAATCCACCGAATGCAGCCAGGCAAAACGCTGCACCACGGGCCGCACCTTGTTGGCCTGCAGCCGCCCGATGAAATGCCAATCAAGCCCTGGCAGATCAGCCAGCTCCGCCTGTTTGGCCGTGGCTTCCTGCAGCCGGCTTTCCCCGAAGCTGCGTTGTCCCAGCGCTGCCAATTCGCGGATGGCGGCAGCGGGATGGCCTTTGCTCACCGCCAGTAGCTGGGTGGAGGCGGGCAGCTGGCTGCGAATCGCCGCCAAGCGCTCAGCTGCTGACTCAGACACCACGTATTGATCAGATAAAGGTTTGATCGAACAACTGACGCCAACGCGCGTGGGCTTCAGGGCCATCGCGGCGGGCGCGCGCAAGGTTCTGCTCAGCCAGATGGCGGGCGTCCATCAACGGGATCACCTCAAATTGAGCGCCGCGCTCCTGCAGGGTCACCACAAAAAACATGCGCTGGGCATAGAGCGTGGCGTAGAGATCGCGCCCCTCACCCACCTCCGCCACGCGGTAGAGCAAGCCGAAGGTGGGGTGATTGAGATAACGCTCTGTGCTCACTCAGCGCTCACGCGGTCTGTGCCGACGGTGACCAAATCAGACGTCACCGTACCTCCACCGCAAACCGAGCAAGAGCGCAAGCCCCAGCGCACAAGCCCACTGCAGCGCTGGCCTTGGCAGCGGATCACGAATCAACTGAGCCGGTGCAATCCAACGGCCACCTTTGGCCATCAACGCCTCGGCTCCCTGTTCAGCCCGCAGCAACACATTGGCGAGCAAGCGCTCGCCCAAAGCGAGCACCAGCGCCAAGGAACCCTGCAGCCCCAATTGGCGCAGGTTCACCGAACGGGTGGCCACCGAGCGCAGCAGGTTCTGAAATTCCTCCTGCACCAAGGGCAGGAAGCGAAGCGACAGCAGCAGGGTGAAGCCCAGCCGATCCACCGGCACCCCAAGCCGCGCCAGGGGCGCGATGCACCAGCTCAAGCCCCACACCAACGATTCCGGCGGCGTGGTGAGCAGCAGCAGGTTGGCGCTGTGAATCACTGTGAACAGCAAGGTGGCGCTGTTGATCCCCAGCTCCGCGGAGCGGCGCGTAATCACCAGCGGCCCGAATGGCACCGGGCCCAGCTGCACCGGCCCCCAGCGCAACAACTCCCAGCGCTGCCCCTGATCCGCAGGGGCCAGCCGCAGCTCCTGGGGCGACCGGTTCAAGGCCACCGGCTCAGCTCCGCCGGCGGGGAGAAAGGTGGCAAGAACGCCCACCAAGAGCGAGAGGGCCAAAAGCAGCGGCAAGGTGCGGCGCCAGATCCGCCAGGGAAGGCCGCTGCAGGCCGTCACCAGCAGCAGCAAGCCCACCAGCGCCAGTCGCCACCAGGGCCCCGCCAGGATCGGCGTGAGCAGAAAGGCCACGGTCCAGGCCAGCTTCAGGCGGGGATCGAGATCCCGCAGCCAGCTACCCGTGCCATCGACGTACTGGCCGATGGGGATCTGCCGCAACCAGTCCATCAGGCTCCCACCAAACCCGTGGGATCAGCGGCCGCGGGCTTGCTGGCGCGCCAGATCCTTCTCGGCATCCCGCTGCTGCTTGCCGCGCCAGAACAGCTTGAGCGGCGATCCCTCAAAACCCAGGCCCTCACGGATCTGCCGTTCCACGTAGCGACGGTAGGTGTCGCCGAACAGCTTCGGGTCGTTCACAAACAGCGTGAAGCTCGGAGGCCGCGTGGCCACCTGGGTGCCGTAGTAGATGCGGCCCTGGCGGCCGCCGCGGCTGGTGGGCGGCGAGCGCCAGCTCACGGCCTCCTGCAGCACTTCATTCACCACCGAGGTGCTCACGCGGCGGCGATGTTGCTCCACCGCCACCGCCGCGATCGCAAAGATGCTCTGCACACGCTGGCCGCTCAAGGCCGAGGTGAACAACATCGGCGCCCAATCGAGGAAATAGAGCTTGGCGCGCAGCTCTTTTTCCATCGCCGGCATGGTGTGCGAATCCTTCTCGATCGCATCCCACTTATTCACCACCACCACGCAGGCGCGGCCATCTTCTTCAATGCGACCGGCCAGGCGCTGATCCTGCTCAGTGACGCCATCGAGGGCATCGATCACCAGCACGCACACATCGGAGCGCTCAATCGCCTTGAAGCTGCGGTTGATCCCGAAGAACTCCGGGCCGTAATTCACCGAGCGCTTGCGGCGAATGCCGGCGGTATCGAGGATTTTCCAGGTGTGGCCCTCCCGCTCGATCGTGGTGTCGATCGTGTCGCGGGTGGTGCCGCGGATCGGGCTCACGATCGCCCGCTTCTCACCGCAAATCGCGTTGAGCAGGCTGGATTTACCCACATTCGGGCGGCCCACGATTGCCAGCTGGATCGGTTCCTCACCGGTGAGCTCTTCGGTGGGGGGCAGATGGCCCACCACCTTGTCGAGCAGGTCGCCCGTGCCGGCGCCGTGGATGGCGGAGATCGGGTAGGGCTCCCCTAAGCCCAGGCTCCAAAACTCAGCTGCCATCGAGAGGCCGGCTTCGGGCGACTCGCACTTGTTCACCGCCAGCAGCACCGGCACGTTGTGACCGCGCAGCCACTCGGCAATCGATTCATCCGCCGCGGTGAGGCCTTGCTGGCCATCGGCGATCACCACAGCCACGGAGGCCTCAGAGAGGGCGAGGTTCGCTTGCTCGCGAATCTCCGGCAGGAATTCACTGTCGTCGTCGAACACCAGGCCGCCGGTATCCACAACCTTGAAATGACGATCTCGCCAGTAGCCGTCTTGGTAAGTGCGATCGCGGGTCACACCGGGCTCGTCGTGCACGATCGCCTCACGGCTCTTGCAGAGGCGGTTGACCAAGGTGGATTTGCCCACATTGGGGCGGCCAATAATGGCGACGACCGGCAGAGCCAAGCGGGTATCACAACAACTGTCGTGACTTGACCCTACAGGCCGGCGGAAGCGAAAAACTTTCCGCCGTCGCATCGCGCGACGCAGCGAGTCTCGCTAGCAGAAGGGTGTTCTGAGCCCCGCCCCCTTGCGGCGGCCTGCCCCCATGCTGGAACTGATCGCCTCGATCGTGGTCGACCTCTCCGACCAGAAGCTCTACGTGTACAACCAGCAGCAGGAGCTGGTGCGCACGGTGCTGGTGAGCACGGGCAAAGCCTCCAAGCCAACGCCCACAGGCAGCGCGCAGGTGTTCACCAAGTACCGCAGCGTCACCATGCGCGGCCGCACCTACGTGGCCCCGAATGTGCCCTGGGCGATGTGCATCACCGAGAACGAAATGATCTGCATGCACGGGGCCCCCTGGCAGGAGGCCGCGGGGCAGGCCTTCGGCGTGGCCCGCAGCAGCGGCTGCATCCGCATCCCCAGCCCCCATGCCCGCTGGTTGTTCGAGAACACCCCAGTCGGAACACCCGTCACGATCCAGGTGTGAAGGCCCTCAGCTGATCGGCAAATCACCCGGGTGGCCCACCACCGGATCGGCGGGCTGCTCCCGCAGCTCCGGCAGCGGGCCGCTCTCCGGCAGCGGCTCCCCTCGCTCCGCCAGGTGGGCCAGCAGCCAGTTCACCGCCGTGGCCCGGCGGGTGCGCCGCGGATAGAGCTCACCGATGCGATAGCCCCCGAAGCCCAGCTGCTCTTTGAGCAGCTGCTTGTGTTGCTTTGGGATCGAGCGCGTCAGCGCCACCGAAGGCGGCCGCTGGGCAATGAACTGGGGCTCAGTTGGGAATGACTCCCGCCAGCTGGCTTCCGCAGCCGGGCCCGCGCTCCAGGTGCCGGAGCCATCGAGCTCGTATCCCAGGCGCGGCCAGATCAGTTCACACACGAAGCGATCGCTGGTGCGATCGGCCAGCACCGCGTCCAGCAGCGCACGGCTCAGGGGGAAGGGAACGGGCGTGGCGGCGGCTTCGGCAGGAGGCATCGGCCTGGAGTCCGACAATCGGATCACCATGATCACTGCCTCATCCCCACTCGAGCTGGCCGGCCGCGGCACCCCCCGGGCGTTGCGCTGCCGCGTGCTGCAGTCGCCCCTGGCGGGGGTGAGCGATCGCATCTTCCGCAGCCTGGTGCGGCGCTGGGCCCCCGATGCGCTGCTGTTCACAGAGATGGTGAACGCCACCAGCCTGGAGCTGGGCCACGGCCTGATCAAGGTGGAGGAGCTCGCCAGTGAGCCAGGGCCGATCGGGGTGCAGCTGTTCGATCACCGCCCGGCCGCCATGGCCGATGCCGCCCGCCGCGCCGAGGCCGCCGGCGCCTATCTGATCGACATCAACATGGGCTGCCCGGTGAAGAAGATCGCCAAAAAGGGCGGCGGCAGCGGCCTGATCCGCGATCCCGATCTGGCGGCGCGGATCGTGGAATCGGTGTCTGAAGCCGTGACGGTGCCCGTGACGGTGAAAACCCGCATCGGCTGGTGCGGCAGCGACGCCGATCCGGTGAGCTGGTGCCAGCAGCTCGAGGGCGCTGGCGCCCAGCTGCTCACCCTGCACGGCCGAACCCGCGAGCAGGGCTTCAAGGGCCAGGCCAATTGGGACGCGATCGCCGCCGTGAAGCGGGCGCTCCGCATCCCTGTGATCGCCAACGGCGATGTGAACAGCGCCGCCGATGCCCTGCGCTGCCTGGAGCACACCGGCGCCGATGGCGTGATGGTGGGGCGCGGCACCATGGGCGCCCCCTGGCTGGTGGGGCAGATCGATGCCGCCCTTAGCGGCCGGCCGATCCCTCCCAGCCCAGGCGCCCGCGAGCGGATTGCGCTGGCCGCAGAGCAGCTGCAGGCCCTAGTGGCCGCCCGTGGGGATCACGGCCTGCTGATCGCCCGCAAACACATGAGCTGGACCTGCACCGGCTTCAGCGGAGCGCCGCAGCTTCGCAACGCCCTGATGCGGGCGCTCACCCCCGCAGAAGCCCTAGCGTTGCTGGATCAAGCCGCGGCCCAGCTGGATGACTGCGGAGCTCTGGCTCCCCTGGCTGCTACTGCTGTGGCCCCTGTGGCTGAGTCGCCGGCCTGAAGCCCGTTGCCCGCTCTGGATGCGGCGCAGCCTGCTGCTGCTGCTCACGCTGCTGAGCCTGAGCTATCTGCACTGGCGCCTCACCGACAGCCTCAACCTCAGCGGCCTGCTGGCCGCAGTGCTCAGCGTGCTGCTGCTGCTGGCTGAGGCCTGGCTGCTGCTCAGCGGCCTGCTGCCGCTGCTCTTGGCCTGGCGGCGCTTCAGCGATGGCAGCGCCGAGGCCGATGCCGCCCAGCTCCGCTGGCAAGCCAGCAACTGGCGCCCGCAGGTGGATGTGCTGATCCCCACCTGCGGAGAACCGCTGCCAGTACTGGAGCGCTGCCTGCGCGCCTGCCACCAACTCAGCTATCCCCATCGCCACCTGTGGGTGCTCGATGACGCCGGCCGGCCCGAGGTGGCGGCCCTCGCCGAGCGCTACGGCTGCCGCTATCACCACCGCCCCGAACGCCGCCACGCCAAGGCCGGCAACCTCAACGCCGGCCTGGAGCTCAGCGGCGGCGAACTGATCACCGTGTTCGATGCCGACTTTGTGCCCCAGCAGCACTTCCTCGAGCGCACGATCGGCCTGCTACTGGATCCCCAGGTGGCGCTGGTGCAAACGCCCCAGCACTTCCTCAATGCCGATCCGGTGATGCGCAACCTGGCAATGGAGGCCTGGCTGCTGCCGGATGAGGAGAGCTTCTACCGCTGGATCGAACCGGTGCGCAGCGCCTGGGATTCCGTGGTGTGCGCCGGCACCAGCTTTGTGGTGCGCCGCAGCGCCCTGGCGGAGGTGGGTGGCTTCGTGGAAGAGGCCATTTCGGAAGACCTGGTGACCGGTATGGCGCTAGCCGCCCGCGGTTGGGAGCTCCGCTATCTCGGCGAAAAGCTCAGCGCCGGCCTGGCCGCTGAAACCATGCTCGATTTCGTGCGCCAGCGGCAGCGCTGGGCCTCCGGCACCCTGCAGGCGCTGCGCTTGCGCCGAGGCCCCCTGCGCTTGCGCGGCCTGCGGCCCGGCCAACGCGTGGCCTACCTGGAGGGGGCGCTGCACTGGTTCAACACCGTGCCGCGGCTGTTGCTCCTCCTGATGCCGCTCAGCATCGGCCTGCTGGGCGTGCTGCCGGTGCTGCTCACCGATGCCGCTGTGCTGGGCAAGCTGATGCCGCTCTGGATCGCGCTGCTGCTGAGTACCGGCTGGCTGAACCGCGGCAGCCGCCATGCGCTGCTGGCGGATCTACCCGGATGGGCACTAGCCGTGCCGCTGGCGGCCACCGTGCTCGCCAGCCTCTGGGGGCGGGTGCAGCCGTTTCGGATCACCCCCAAGCACCGGGTGCAAGGGCGCGGTGGCATCGCACCGGTGCTGGCGCTGCCGCTGTTGGTGTTGCTGGGCCTCAATGGGCTGAACCTGGCGCTGATCCTGCGCCACCTGAGCTCCGGGGGCGTCAGTGCCGGTGGCTGGCTGGGCCTGGCTTGGGGCGGGCTCACGTTGCTCGGCCTGCTGGTGGCGCTGCGGGCCTGCCGCGATCCCGCCGCCGGCGATCCGAGCCCCTGGCTGGCCCTGCCGTTGCAAGCCACGCTCCGGGGGCGAGATGCCACCGGGCAGCCCGTGGAACACACCGTGGCGATCGAAGCTCTGAGTGAAGCCGGTGTTGCCCTGGCCGCTGGTGCTCTGCCGCCAGACGGGACAACGGAGTGGCGGGAGTTGCGTATCGCGAGCGCCCCGGGTTTGCCGGCTCTGCCCCTGGCCCCCCAGGCTCAATCCGGCTCACGCCTGAGCTGGGACTTGGACCTTGGCTCCGGCGTTGTGCGTGAGGAGTTTCTCGGATGGCTGTATGGCCGGCCCGGCGCCTGGCCTCAGCGGCAAGCGCCGCCGGAATGGCGGGCGCTGCTGGCTTTATTGCTCCGGCTGATCAGCCCAGGGCGGGAGCGGCAACGGCTGAGCCTGGTGCCGCAGCAGCTGGGGTCGCCGCCGGCTCCGGACACACCCGATTGGTGAAATCGCAGCGATAGATCACCGGCTTATGCCAGCTGAGCGGGATCTCCAGAAGATCGCGACTGCCGGTGATCGCCTGGACTGCCAGGAGCACCATGATCAGGATGTTGCTGGCCACATGCAGGCGGCGCCAGCGCAGGTGGCGGCTGATTTCCGGGCGCGCCGCCAAATTCATCAGGAACAGCCCGGTGAGCAGCACGCCGCTCCAGTAGTGCGAGCTCCAGAACGCTCCGCTGAAGGGGTTATCGGAGAGGCGCCAGATCTCGGGTTGGCTACCCAAGCCCAGCAGCCCAGCCCAGGTGAGAAGGGTGAAACTGGCCCGCAGCGCTGGGCGCTTCACCTTGAGCAGCGCCAGTAGCGCTACCAACGTGCCGGCTGCCACGAGCATCAACAGCGCCAGGCGCGCCGAACCACCCACAAAGGCAGCGCCAGGCTCCACGGCCTTGCTGATGAAGGAATAAACGAGCGCGATCAGCACGGCCACCACCACACCCGCCGTCACCCAGCGGCCGTGGTCGGCGTGTTCCCGCGGCACCAGCGCCGGCTGCTGGGTGATACCGAGGCGCTTCTCGCGCACCAAGATGCCCAGCCGGATCGTGGCGCCCACAACGGGATACACGAACAGGATCACCAGCACCGGATGGAGCAGTGAAAACCAATCGATGGCGGTCATCGTGCGTTGTGCATCAGGGCAGAACCGCCGGCCAGCCCTGGCGGATCAATAAGAGCGAAAAGTAGGGCTGCTCCGCCGCGCTGACCAGCGCCGCAGGAGCCAGCTGCTGATCGGGCCAGCCCACCCGCTGAGCGAACAGGGTGCTGTTCAACAGCCCGCGCTCCGCGAGCAGCGGTTGCACCCAACTCCAGCGGTGGCCGAGCTTCAACAGGGCCACCACGGCACTGGCGGCGGCAGCCTGCTCCAAGAGCGGCTCCAGCTCGGCTGCGGTTTCCGGGGTGGGGCGGATCCAGAGCGGTTCCTGCTGCAGCGCAAGAGGCCAAGGGATTCCTTGGCTGGAAGCCGCTGCTGCAGCGGCTGAAACCGCCGTGATCCCAGGAATCACGCGCACCGCCGCTGCTGGCTCCCGTTCTGCCAGCGCTAGCAGCACATAGGAGCAGCTGGCATACAGCGAACTATCACCCTCACAGAGCAGCACCACGGCATGGCCCTGGCTCAGCTCCGCCAGAAGGGCCTCGGCTGCGGCATGCCACGCCTGCTGGCGCGGTTCTGCCTCAGCCACCATGGGGAACAGCAACGGCAGCCGGCGCTGCTCAGGGCGGATCCAGGGAGCAGCGATGCGTGCTGCCATGCCCTCCGCCTCGAGGCGTGCCACCGGGTAAGCCACCACCGCAGCCGCCTCGATTGCTCGCACCGCTGCCACGGTGAGCAACTCCGGATCCCCGGGCCCGACCCCCACCAAGGTGAGCGTGCCGGCCGGCGGTGCGGGCACCGGATCGTGATCCAAATCACCAAGGCTGCGGTCAACCGCCTTTCTAGGGTGAAGCGGCGTGCGGCATGACCCGATGAGTCATCTGCAGATTTTTCAAGCCACCGGCAGCCAGCATCCGCTGCCCCAGTTCGCCAGCAACGACCCGGCCCTGATCACCGCCGAGCTGGCCGAGCGCGGCATCGGCTTCGAGCGCTGGCCGGCCCGGGTTGAACTGCCGGCCGGCGCCGATGCAGCGGCCGTGCTCGCCGCCTACGCCCCCGAGATCGAGCGGGTGCAATCCAGGGGCACCTACCCCACGGTGGATGCGATCCGGATGACGCCCGAGCACCCCGATCGCGAAGCTCTGCGCCAGAAGTTCCTTGCGGAACACATCCACAGCGAAGACGAAGTGCGCTTCTTCGTGGAGGGCCAGGGCCTGTTCTGCCTGCACATCGGCGATGAGGTGCTGCAGGTGCTCTGCGAAGCCGACGACTGGATCAGCGTGCCCGCCGGCACCAAACACTGGTTCGACATGGGCAGCGCACCACAGTTCTGCGCGATTCGCTTCTTCGACAACGCCGATGGCTGGGTGGCCCAGTTCACCGGTGACGGCATCGCTGAACAATTCCCGCTCCTGGATTAAAAACGCTGCACGAAGGCCGAAGAGCTGCTCAGGCCCGCAGCAGATCCGGTCATCCGGCCTTCGAATTGCGCCGAGCCCACAACACTCGGCAGGTCTTGAATCCATTCGCGTGCATTCATCGCTCACGCCTCGCCAGCGCATCGGCCATGCCGCGCTGCTGAGCCTTGTGCTCCTGCCCACCTCCACGATGGCCGCGACCATCGGCGCCAGCCAAAACGTGGATTTCAGCCCCACGGTGGTGAGCAACTTCTGCGACATCACGACAACCGGTGGATCGCTAGCGGTGGAAAGGAAACGGGGACTGATCACCTCCGATTCCAGCCTCTCCGGCACCTTCAGTGGCACCCAAACACCCGGCACCATTGCTGTGGTGAGCAACCTCACTTCAGCGGGCACGGTGATCGTGGATCCGCCCACACTTTCTGGGGGAACGGCTGCCACTGCAAGCGAACTGAAGCTCGGCAACAGCTCCTACAGCAGCACAGCCCAGAGCCTCAATCTGGGCAGCGATGGCAATCTCGCCAGCACCAATCTGCACGTGCGCTTCAGCACCACCAGTAACGGCAACAAGTTCGCCAATGGCACCTACAACGCCGTGGCCACGGTGACCTGCACAGATGATGCGAACCGCTAAAACGCTGGCGGGCTGCCTTGGGGCCGCGGTGCTGGTGACATCAAGCCCAGCCCTGGCCCTAGGGCTCTCTCCCCTAGTGCTGGAGCAGCAGCGAGGCATGCTCCAGGTGAGCAACAGCAGCGATCGCCTGCAACGGGTGGAACTGCAGGTGTTTCGCGTGCGACAGGTGCAGGGACGCAGCACGGCTGAGCTCATCCCCTTGCCCCCAGCCGAAGCCGAAGCCTTGATCCGGCTTCGCCCTTCGGTGTTCCGCCTCGGCCCAGGAGCCAGCCGCGTGATTCCTTACAGCGTGGCGCCAGACAACCCATCGTTTTATGTATGCGCAACCTCGCTGCAGGGCCTCGTTCAGGCAAGGATCTGCTCACGCTGGCAGCCTGTATCTGCCTCAGCCCGCAGGCAGCCATAGGCCAGATCTACCTGGCCCCAAACCAACAGTTTCCCCAGGGATCTCGGGTGTCGATTGATCTCGGCAACGTGCGCTGCAACGCTGATGGCGGCGCCCTACCCAACCTCAGCCTCTCCGCCGGGGCCTATCCAGATCAATGGGGCAACAGCATCAGCGTGGCTCAATCGAATGGCAACGCCACGATCGGCAATCAGAGCTCGTTACTGGCCATGCTGAGCCTGAACATTCCGCTGGCCCGCAGCAACAATGCCTTCAGCTGCCAGCCCCTGCTGAAGGACGCCATGATCCGCACCCGCATGGAGAATCTTCGCCAGCTTGTGGATGAGGAGGTGATCAGCGAATCGCAATACAAACAAGCGCTACTCAGCCTCTATGGGCCACTGAGCAGCACCGAACTCTCAGTACCACCCTCCCCTAATGGCGGCGTCAAGGTAACGGTGGAGTGAAACCGAAAACCTTTCCAACCTTCAAAGCAGCGCTATACCCACCGAGTGCATACGCACGTGATCTGCCTGGGCCAACTCACCCGTGAGCGCCTGCACCTCCACCGCCGCCAACTCCTCCAAACGCGCCACCCTGACCTCCCGACCAAAGCGCTCTTCGCACAGGACCAATAGAGGCCGAAAGCCCTCAGATGTCCTGCGGCGCAGTGCGTGTCAAAACCACGTGGCATGGACGTGGCACCAGCGACCCCACTGCAGATGCCACAAGCGTCGGCGTTGCTGGCGCCAGTAAAAGCCGAAGCCGCGAGCCACTAGCCCAATGGGGCGGTCCAGAAACTGGCGAAACAGACCCGGAACACAAGCGCACAAAGAGGCACTGACGGACTGTGCGGGCAGTGAGCACATGTGATGTGGATGGCGGGGGAGGCCCAAGAGGAGGCTTTGCCACAGCCCTGAAGACAGCGCTTCCCCGCAAGCCAAGCGCGGCCACATCGGAGCCTGTTCTCGCATTGCTGCGGCCCAGCTGAATTGGCTATGGGTTGTGCAGCAGGGCTTGAGCGAGATGACCGCAGAGAAAGAACTGGAACGCCTGGAACGAGAGATCGCAGATACAAGCACACAAGCTCCACTGAGCAGTCGGACCTTGTTCTTGCCCGCCGGGAAGCAGGCAAAACCGCGAAACAGCCTTGATCTGATCCTTGTTCTCGCTGCTTCGCTGGCGGTCATTGGCGTTGGGGTCAACACCGTTCGCCAGATGCCTGATCAACAGGCAAAAAGCTTGCGCGATGGCTTACTCGGTGGTGCAGCTGGCTTGCTGGTGGGCTATGGCTTAGGGAGATTCAGGCCTTAAGGGGAAGCAGCTCCCGCCTCCTAACACCATGGCACTCACTCCACACCAAAGGAAGCGGATCCTGCAGCTGCTGATCCCCCTACTGATCCTGCTCGCACTTGAAAAAGTCCACCGAGGGCGTGGGCGTGCTGTATTGACCATCGGGACGATCTCGTTTGTGACCTATTGCTTTGTTAACGACGACAAGGCATGGGCACGCCGGATCCTCAACGCACCCAAGAAGTGGTGGCAATAGCGGCAGTCACCCTCTGAAATTGCTAGCAGCAGCGCATGCTCACCGCCAGGAAAAGGCTGGAGGGCGCAGGTGTCATCCCTTCTGCTTGTGCAAGGCGCACCCCAGCAAATCCACCTTGCCTTAGATGTCCTGCCAGGAAAGTGCCGCGGAATACACCACCCTTAGGAACTGTGATTATTGGACGGCTGGCTGCTCGCTGATCCCAAACCGATCCTGCTGTTTTGGAGCGAGTCCCGCAGAACAAGCTTCAGTGGAAGCATCCCTGACCCACAGGATTCAGCAATGTTTGTGATCGAAGCGCTTCATACCGATGGCTGGAGGATCGAAGGTCATACGGCGGTGGAGTACTGGGCCCAGATTGAAGCTCAAACCCGCTGCTGTTCCGACGGACGGACTTACCGCATCCGAGATGAGGACAACGAGCGCGTCCTGTCTTTGGTGGAAACCAGTTGCTGTCGCGCTTTGATCAACTGCGGCAACTAAAGCTTCAGGATCGGGGTGACCGACCCGTAATGGGCGAGACCAGAGATCGTCCAGATTCAGCCCCAACCTCAAGAGTTGGTGGCCTTGGCTGCCATTCGAGTTCCTGTTGGCATTGGTCCACGGCTGGTGACCTCCAATCGCCCGTTGCCTGGGTCCGCCGGGTCTTGACCAAAGGCATGGTGGTGACAATCAGGCGCTTGGGAGTTTCCAGACAAATCAGTCTCACTTGGAGCTTGATTCGATCGAAAAAACAGACACACAGCACCCATGGACCCAACGAGCCACTGACCAAAACGCAAACCAAGAACCACATTTCTTTAACCGTTCGCTTACCAAGCAATCCCCTCAAGCAACAAGATCGACATAGAAATTGGAAATCTTTCCAAAAAGGAAGTAAGGACATGGATCGCGATCTTTAATGCCAGAGCCTTCCTCCTCCTGGCGTGCACTCGAGCCTTGAAAGACAAACATCCAAGAGTGACCTGGTGCGCTACCGAGGTTTTGTGATCATCAGCCAGAGCGATCTGAGCTGGCTCGTGAGGCCGGAACGCAGCGCCATGCGCGTCCTGCCATTCAGGGCCCCAGCCAGCTCACTGGCTGATATCAAGGCGTTAATTGACTGGCGACTATCAAAACAGGATGACAGCGCTCCCAAAGACAAGGAAATCACTTCAGGATCCACAGCCAAAGCAACCCCCAGGGCGCGTCAACGCGCGTGCCAGGAGAGAACTTGAAGTCAAGACGGGCATGACCAACGAGGCGATGGACGTGTCTAAGCCCTTGCCAGAAGCGGCGATTGCCACAGACGCCCAAGTAAGAACCGCCAGATTAATGATGACCTAACTTCGCTTCAGGCGCCGAGACGGCTCGAGCGCCCAAGAAGACTTAAGAACGAATTAACGCGAGCCTAAGCAATAGCCAACATGAATTTATGCCTTTCCAGAAAAACTGCGCGCGGCATCCAGGAGCACATCAAAGAGTCATTGGCGAGACATCTAACTGCGCAGACAGCAATATATTTAAAGAACTTAGAGCTAAAGCTCATGTCTACTACGAAGAAAATTGGTTCTACATCTTCCTTGATTCCAGTTGCCGGATCGAGCAGCAGCCCGGAACACCTTCAAGATGGCGGCAGTGGTGACACCGATTTCGCCTATGGCAAATTCAAGGCTTTGGCCAGCGTTGGCGAAGTTGACAAGAAAACCGGAAAAGCTCTCACAGGCTATCCAGATGGCATTGCGGCTTGGCTCCAGGACGACAACACTATTCGAGTTGCCTACCAGTCCGAGTCATACGGCCCGATCAGCACTGAGACCTATGGATCCAAGACTAAAGCCGGTGCAGTGTTCACAGGCTCTAAGATCCATTACATTGATTACGATCGCAAAAAGTTCGCTGATTTTCTCGAGGGCTCCAGCCCTGCCTCTAAAGGTGTTGAAGGCAGTGGTTTGTTATATAATAGGGTTTACAACGTCTTCGGGAAAGAGGTCACCGGTAAAAACAGCGATTCTTCAGATCGCTCGGCCAAGTGGGGCAACCAAGCCCTCCCCAATGGCAGTTTAGTTGAATTTAATGAAGACTCTCTTCTCAGCAACGGGGACTTCTTTTTTCAGTCATACTGCGCTGCCTGGTACGAACAAGCTAACAAATACGGCAAGGGCATTGGCTTTGAGGATGATGTTTGGCTTGCTGCAGAAGAATGGAACATTGGTTATGACGTGTTCTCTGATCCCGATGGCACTACTGGTCCTCTGACCGGTGAGGACGTAGCAAACTCCACGATGGGTCTTGCATCTGTCGTGGTTGACCTCAAGTCAAAATCGCTCTACACGGTTCCATCTCTTGGTCAGACCGGCTATGAGCGAATTGTCCCAGTCAATCCAGGTAATTCCGACTATGTAGTCATGGTTTTGGCCGGATACAACCATGATCAAGAGCCGGTGCCTAATCGCATTTTCGTTGGACGCAAAGACTTCGGCGCTAATGGCAAAGAAGTCGATTACGACAAGCTAAATAAGAGGGATTCGTTTCTGGCGCGCAACGGCCTTCTCTACGGGCAAATCTATGGACTAGCTCTCAGCGATCAAACGTACAGCGAACTTGGATTAACCCCCGACAGCAACTCTGACGGAATCTACAGCGAGTACTTGGTCGATGCATATCTGAAAAATGCTTCTGCCCCGGACAGCTTCAGCGGCCGCTTTTATCCCACTAGCTACCGCTGGAACGGTTTTGACTCTCCAGAGGCCGTGCAAGATACCGAAATGCTTCTTTGGGAACGTTCTGCCGAACAACCTGAGGGGTACGCCTTCTTTAACGGCGACGCAAAAACTGAGCATGCCGCTGCAGATCCGAGCGGAAAGCCCCGTTACTACCAGAACATGACCGATGAAGGTGGCCTCCTAGGTTTTGACCTCGGCAACCTCAGAAAACAGCTCAAGAACAATGATCTTGATGGTGATGAGCTACCTGATTTCATTGACAGCTCTGTGACACGGACAGTGGCAGCCGTCAACGGATCCCTCACACTTCAGACTAACGGTAAAGGTTTAGCCTATCCAGGCAAACTCAATCCGAGCGGTACTGCCACTGCTGCAAAGCACGTTGAAACCGGGCTGTCTAAAATGGTTGCTCCTGATGGATTGATCTGGGTTAGGGGATCTGACGGCCAAGCACTGATTGTTGATGAAGATTCCGGCAATGATTACGGTGAGCGCAAATACGTTCTTCCTGTTACAGACTCAATGACCCTCCGAGATGAGGTAACAGGCTATCTGCTAGCCATCGCCGGGGGATCCCTCAGTCCTCGTGCGCTGGCGGGTGTATCCACGTTGGGTGGCTCTTTTTCAAAGGCAACCGGTTCCGAGTTTTCGGGAAGCTGGGACGTCACAAGCCTGATTGCCCGAAAGCGAGATGGCTCGTTCTACTCTGAAGAAGAGCTCAATGGAACGGGCAGGAAGAGAGTTGAGTTAGATACACCACTTAGGAAGCATACTTTTGTCGGAACAGTCCAACATGCTGGCGAGTCTGCAGGACAGGTCGCTGCCCAAGAAGCCGACCAGGGCGGACAAATCTTGATGTACAACTTCGACAATCTGTTCCCCAAGTCCCAATCAAGCATCTGATTTCCTCCTCCCAACCATCACCCCCCTCCCTTGAATATGCTCAGGGAGGGGGGTTTCACATGACTTCCTACAAAGCGAAAAACCACTTAGCGCTCAAAGCTTAAGACCAAATGCAGTGAGACTTTCATCCTCACCAGTCGCACCGCCTGTTGCAACGTTCAAACTGGTGCGCCCCACGAGATTTGTTGCCTATACGTAATTCAGCATGGCAAAACGCTGAAAAGAGAGCCAGCCCATAACTTTTCCGGCGCAGATTACATGGAGCGACTTAGTGCGATTCAACACCAACCGAGTGCATGCGCACGTCTTCAGGCTTAGCCAAAACGCCTTCTAGAGCCTGCACTTCAACAAGAGCAAGCTCTTCTAGCCGCCCAACCGTGACCTCGCGCCCGAAACGCTCTTCGCACAGGCACCAATACAGCCCGAAATGGCGCGCTTCACTCGCGAGCAGTTCGCCGTAGAGAGCACGCAGCTCTTCATCAGGGCTATGGGCCGCCAACAGGGCCATCCGCTCATGGCTGCGGGCTTCGATCAGGCCAGCCACCAGAAACGAATCGAGCCTGCGCTCGAGATCACCCTTCCGCACCGCAGCCGTGAGGGTGGCTCCATAGCCAGGCGCCGGCAGAGGCCGCAGAGGGATGGCGCGCCGCTGCAGCAGCTGGAGCACCAACTCGAAATGCTCGAGCTCTTCCCGTGCCAGTGGGCTCAACAGCGCTCCCAGCCCTTCATCGGAGGGGTAACGGAACATCAGCTGCAGGGCCACACCTGCCGCCTTGCGCTCGCAGTGGGCGTGATCGATCAACACCAAATCAGGCCGGGCGCAAGCTTGATCAAGCCAGCTGGCGCTGCTGGGTGCAGCCAGCCACTTCACCCGGGCCGTGGGGTTCTCCAGCAGCGCTGTCATGCCGCGGCCTCCTGGCGCAGCCGCATCACCAGGCCCTGCAGGGCCAGGCCATAGCTGCCTGGCCCGAAGCCGCAGATCACCCCCAGGGCCTTATCAGCCAGATAGGAGTGGTGACGAAACGCTTCGCGGGCGTGCACGTTGCTCAGGTGCAGCTCCACATAAGGAATGGCCACCCCGAGCAGGGCATCACGCAAGGCGATCGAGGTGTGGGTGAAGGCGCCGGCGTTGATCAGGATGCCGTTCACCCTGCCGCGGGCGGCATGGATGCGATCCACCAACGCCCCCTCGTGGTTGCTCTGGAAACACTCCAGCTCCACGCCGAGCCCATCGGCCTGGCGAGCCAGCTCCGCCTCGATCGCCTCCAGGGTGTCGGCGCCATAGAGGCCCGGCTCCCGCAATCCGAGCAAATTCAGATTCGGCCCGTTGAGCAGCAGCACCCGCATCGCCAGCGCCGTTGATCGGCCTCCACTGCCCTGATCGTAAGGAGAGGAGCCAGGGTCAGACCCACCGGCTGGTAAGTTCTTGGGGTGTGGTTCGGGTCGGTGCCCGAGTGGTTAATGGGGGCGGACTGTAAATCCGCTGGCTCTGCCTACGCTGGTTCAAATCCAGCCCGGCCCACCTTCCACATGCCCTTGTAGCTCAGCGGTAGAGCACTCCCTTGGTAAGGGAGAGGTCACGAGTTCAAGTCTCGTCAAGGGCTTTCAAAACAGCAAAAGAGCTGTGCGAATCCGGCGCAATCCGGCAGGATTCTGTTCGGTTTGTGCTTCAAGTTCGCTGGATGACCGCATCACCGCCAGCGACACCTCAGGAACTGCGCTGCCTGATCGTGGAAGACCAGGTGATGTTCCTCCAGCTGCTGCGCTCGATGCTCGAGGCCATGCCTGGCCTGCAGGTGGTGGCCACAGCCACGTGCCAGGCCAATGCCATCGCCCTCTGCAGCGGCGACGACGCGCCCGACCTATTAATTCTTGATCTGGCCCTACCCGATGGTGATGGCCTGGCGGTGGCCGAGGCTCTGGCCGCAACCCGCCCCCACGCCAAGGTGGTGGTGCTCTCCGGCCAGGCCAGCAGCTTTGTCTGTCCAGCTGCACTGCAGCCCCTGATCGCGGGCGTGGTTGACAAGACCTCAGCCTTCGGCCAACTCACCCAGGTACTGGAGCGCTGCCTGCCCCACAGCAGCGAGCCGCTCACGCCTCGGCAGGAGGAGATCTATGGCCTGATCGGCCAAGGCCTCACCAACAAGGAGATCGCCCGCGCCACCGAACTCTCCGTAGCCACGGTAGAGACCCACCGCAAGGCCATCGCCCAAAAGCTCGGCATGAGTGGCTCAGAACTGGTCAGGCAGGCCTCGCTCAGGAGCCGCCTCAACGCGGTGGAGGGCTGAGTGCTCAGCCTGCGCCTTGGCACGGTCTTGAAGCGGCCCAAACGACTCGCCAACCGGCTGGCCGCCGTGAGCGCGGTGCAGCTGTTGCTGGTGACCGGTGGCTTCAGCCTGCTCAGCTACAGCCTCGGGCGGCGCAGTGGCCTCGAGCTGAGCGAGGTCTACCGCCAGAACGCCTCGGTGGTGGATCTCTCCATTCGCCTTTCCAGCAAGCTCAGCTACCCGATCTGGATCAATGAGCTCAACCGCAACTGGCTGAAGGCCGATCCAGAGCGCGAACGGGATTTTGGGGCACTCACGGAGCGCTTCTGGAACCAGATGAAGGTGTTCCCGGTGGACTACATCAACATCGGCAAAGCCGATGGATCGTTTGTGGGCCTGGAGCGCACCGCCGAAGGCGATCTGCTCCTCAACGAAGACACAGTGCGCAGCGGCCGCGGCTCCATGGCCGTTTACGCGATGAACGCGAACGGCCGGCCCGGCGCTCTGCTGGAGCGGATCCCCGGCATGACGGCTACCCACGAGGAAGCCTGGTACGTCGACACCGCCAAGGCCGGCAAGCCCAGCTGGAGCTCGATCTACGCCTGGGAAGACCAACCCGAGGTGTTCTCCATCGCCTACAACGCGCCGCTGTTCGGCCCGGATCGCACCCTTAAGGGCGTGGTGGGGGTGGACATGGTGCTCAGCCATCTGAGCACTTGGCTGCAGGGGGTGTGGAAGGAGCGCGAGGGCATCGCCGTGATCGTTGAACCCAACGGCGATCTCGTGGCCTGCTCACTGCCTGAGCTCACCCTGGCGCAAAAGCAAGACACGGTGCAGCGCTCCAACCTGCGCAACCTGCGCAACCCCTTGATTCAGCAACTGAGGCAGGCTTTCGCGGCCGCAGGGCACCAAACCACTGACCCCAGCTCGCCCCAACGCGTTCGCGTGGATGGCAAGGCTTACACGCTGCAGGCCAGTCCTTGGGGCGAGGAGGAGGGGCTGAATTGGACGTTGCTCACGGCCCTGGCGACTGGACCCACAAGCGCCGCGGCCGAACGCAGCAGCGTGCTGGCACTGCTTGCGGCGGCAGCGGCGCTCGCCGGTGCGGTGGTGCTGATCAGCCGCCAGATCCGAGCCCTGCTGGATCCCCTCAACCAACTGGAATCCGCCTCCCGGCAACTGGGTGAAGCCCTGGCTGCTCCCAACCCGGCAACCGGGGAAGGTCTCCACTTCACCAGCGGCCTTAGCGGCAGCGCCGGCGAAGAATTGCTCGCCCTCGATGGCGCCATCAGCGAGCTGGTGGAGCGCTACAACACGCTCACCGCCAACCTGCGGGAAGCGCAGGAGCGGGAGCGCTTCCGCGATGCCCAAACCCTCGCCCTGCTCAAAGACAAGCTGCGCAGCAGCCTGCAGGCCGCGGCCGTGGCCCATGAGATCAACCAGCCCCTGAGCGTGCTGCTGCTCAACAGCCAGCTGCTTCTTGAGCGCAGCAAAAAACCCGGCAGCCCTGAGCTACCGGAAGCCTGGCAAGCCCAACTGCAGAGCATTCGCCAGGAAGCGGATCGGGTGGTGCTCACGATCGAAACGATGCGCGCCCTGCTCCGCAATGTGCAAACCGACCATCAGCGGCTGGATCTACGCGAAATCGCCCAGAGCGCCGTGCTCTACGCCCGCTCCGGTGGACGAGTGAGCCGCCTAACAGTGGAGAGCTCGGCGCTGGATCACCAGCAGCAGCCCGCCTGGATCGATGGCGATGCCGTTCAAATCCAGATCGCGATCGTGAATCTGCTGCGCAATGCCGCTGAAGCCCTCAGCGATGGCGCGGCCTCAGATCCCTGGATTAGCCTGAGCCTCTCGGCTGAGGGCGATCAGTGGCGTCTCTCCGTAGACGACAACGGCCCCGGCCTGCCGCCTGCGTTGCTCGACGACACACCTCTGCAAACCACCAAGAGCAGCGGCAGCGGGCTGGGCTTGTTTGTGGTGCGCACCACCATGGAGAACCACCACGGCACGCTGCGCTGCGGCAGGAGCGCGCAAGGCGGGGCTTCACTGCAACTGCTCTTCCCCGCCAAGCCCAGCCCCGGGAGCGCGGATCAAGCTCTACCCACCACTGGGGATTGAGCTGCAGCACCCCCTGCTTGCAGATTCTGCATAGGCAGAGATGGTTCCCTTGGCCGACATCCTGTTTGACGGCTTACCCGTTCTCGATCTGCTGGAGATCACTCCCAGCACGAGCGTTGTGGCCCAGATCACCCAGCGCGATCAGAGCTCGATTTCGCGCATCTACCGCAAGGTGAGCCGCCGGCTGGGCCTGGAATTTCGCAAACAGAACGACGGCCGCTACCGGGCCAGCGCCAATCAGGTGCTGCTGGAGGGTCTCAGGCGCTCGTCGCAGTGGATGCGCCTGCAGACAGCCCCCGCCGCCCCTCGCTGGCTGGCCTGTGGCCATGCCGCCGAAGTGAGCGGCGCTCAACAGCCCACCCTGGTGCAGCACTGCGGAGACCCCATGCAGGTGGAGCGCCTGCTGCAGGAGCGCGTGCTCGATCTGGCCGTGATCACCCGGCCCAGCCATGCGGCACCCGCGGCCGCGGCTGATCTGCTGGAGCTTACTGTGTTGCGCCATCCAGGCGGCATCGACCTGATCCTGCTGCGGCGCGACCTCAGCGATCACCAGGCCCTGCAGGCTCTGATCGCGGGAGTGCAGCAACAGGTCCGCCAGCATCTGCGGCAGTATCCCGAGCAGGAATGGTTGGGCTGAGTCCCACCTGAAACGGCCTTTCATGCTGCTCCCTACTTCGATCGCCGCGATGCGGCAGCCCGTGAGCGCGGGCACAACACGCCCGCGCGCCTGGCGGCTCGAGCAGCTGGAGCGCTTGGAGCAGGCCATCGCCGAGCGGCGCGATGCGGTGCTCAGCGCTCTGGCGAGCGATCTGGGCAAACCACCGGTGGAGGCCTACTTCGAGCTGGTGGCCGTGCAGCAGGAAATCCAGCTGGTGCGCAGCCGGCTGCGCCGCTGGATGGCGCCTCGGACCGTGGGGCTGCCGGTGTTCATGCAGCCGGGCCGGGCCGAAGTGATCCGCGAGCCACTCGGCTGCGTGCTGGTGATTGGGCCCTGGAACTATCCCTTCCTGCTGAGCCTGCAGCCGCTGGTGAGCGCCCTAGCGGCGGGCAACACGGTGGTGCTCAAGCCCTCCGAGCACGCTCCCGCCACCAGCGCCCTGATCGCCGAGCTACTGGGCGCCGCCTTCCCCTCCAACACGGTGCAGGTGGTGCAGGGCGATGGCCCCGTGGCTCAGGCGCTGCTGCAGGAGTACTTCGATCACATCTTCTTCACCGGCGGCGAACGGGTGGGGCGACTGGTGATGGAAGCCGCCGCCCGCCACCTCACACCGGTGACGCTGGAGCTCGGAGGCAAGAGCCCTGCGGTGGTACTGGGCGATGCGGATCTGGAGGTGAGTGCCCGGCGGCTGGTGTGGGGCAAATGCCTGAATGCCGGCCAAACCTGCATCGCCCCGGACTACCTGCTGGTGGATGAGGCGGTGCAAGCCCCACTGGTGCAGCAGCTCAGCCAACGGATCGAGGAGTGCTTCGGCAGCGAGCCCTTGGCCTCGCCTGATCTGGGCAGCCTCGTGAATCAGGCCCAGTTCGATCGGCTTCACAACCTGCTGGAAGGAGCACGCCAGCGCGGCCAGGTGCTGTTTGGCGGCGCGAGCGATGCCGGCCGGCGGCGGATCGCACCCACCCTGATCCGGGTGGACAGCCTCGATGATCCCCTGATGCAGGAGGAGCTGTTCGGCCCACTGCTGCCGGTGCTGAGCGTGAGCGGCCTCGAGGAAGCGATCGAGCGGATCAACCAGCGCCCCAAACCCCTCGCCCTTTATCTATTCAGTAAGGAGCGCGCGGCCCAGGAGCAGATCCTGCAGCGCACCAGCTCCGGCGGGGTGTGCTTCAACGATGTGGTGATGCAGGTGGGCGTGCCGGAGCTGCCCTTTGGCGGTGTGGGCAACAGCGGCATGGGCACCTACCACGGAGAAGCCGGCTTCCGCACCTTCTCCCACGAACGCAGCGTGCTGCGCCGGCCCTTCCGCCTGGATGTGCCCTTCCGCTACCCGCCCTACGCCGGCAAGCTGCCGCTGGTGCGGCGCCTGCTGGGCTGAGCAACGCCCCAGCCAGCCTCAGATGGGTGGCCAGGCCTGATCACCAGGCCTTATCAAACGAGGGCTGGCGTCACCGGCCAAGGCCCGTATGGTGCCTCCAGCCGAACGCCCACGCCCCATGCGCCGCCGCTCCGCTGCTGCACTCGCCCTGGCCCTGTTGCTGCCCCTTCCGGGCCTGGCCGGAGAGGTTGTGGTGAAGCCCGGTGAAACCCTCTCGGAAATCGCTGAGCGCTACGGCACCAGCGTGCAGCGCCTGATGCAGCTCAACAACCTGAGCAGCCCGCAGGACCTTTGGGCCGGTAGCCGCATCCAGGTGCCCGGAGCGGCAGGAAGCAGCGCCAGCCGCGGTGGCGGCAGCGGCAACTACACCGTGAAACCCGGCGAAACCCTCTCCGAGATCGCCGAGCGCTACGGCACCAGCGTGCAGCGCCTGATGCAGCTCAATGGCCTGCGCAGCCCGCAGGACCTCTGGGCCGGCAGCCGCATCCAAGTGCCCGGAGCCACCGCGGCCACGCCCAGTGGCGGGGGTGGTGCGACACGCACCACCACGGTGAACGCCAACTACACGGTGAAGCCGGGCGAAACCCTCTCCGAGTTGGCGGAGCGCTACGGCACCAGCGTGCAACGCCTGATGGAGCTCAACAACCTGCGCGGCCCGCAGGACCTCTGGGCCGGCAGCCGCATCCAGGTGCCGATCACCCGCACCACTGCCGCCGCGCCGAAGCCCGCGGTGAACAAGAACGCCACCCAGCACAAGGTGCAGAGCGGTGAAACCCTCTCAGTGATTGCCGATCGCTACGGCGTGTCGATGCAGAACCTGATCGCCCTCAACGGGATCAGCAATCCCAACCAAGTGGAAGTGGGCCGCACCCTGAAGCTGCGGGGCACACCAAAGCCAGCCGCCAAACCCGCGGCGGCCAAGCCGGCACCGAAACCCCAGACCGTTGCCGCCAAACCGGCCGCCAAGCCTGCGCCCCAGCCCGCAGCCAAGCCCGCAACCCAAGCGGTTGCCTCCCAGCCTGCAGCTGCCAAGCCGGCTCCAGCGCCAGCGGCCACCGCAGCAGCGGCAGCAGCAGCACCGGTGGCTGCGAAACCCGAGCCGAAGCCAGCCACCGAAACCGCCACACCAGTGGCCGCCGCACCCGTAGCCGCCAAGCCTGAGCCCAAGCCGGCAGCCAAACCCGCCACCGCAACCGTGGCTGCCAAACCAGCGGCCAAGCCCGCAGCCGCTGCTTCCAGCAGCAAGCCCGGCAAACCGGCTTCACCCGATTGGCGCAACTACGGCCCCCTCCAGGTGGACTGGGCCAACTGGCAGCCCATGGGCGGCAGCTATGTGGCCCCCAGCCTCAACAGCGATGGCCAGCCCCTCTACCTGGCCATCAACTGCAATGCCAAGCGGCTCAACGCCACCGGGCAATCGGGCACCTGGAAAACCTGGGATGCGCCCCAGAGCGATTTCGAGCACAAGCTGATCAACGACCTCTGCACCGCCAAGGGCGGCTGATCAGGCCGCCAGCCTGAGGGGCCAGGGCTGCCGCAGAAAGCGGCGGCCCGCGGGGCGCAACCAAAGCCGCTGAGCGCCGTCATCGCTTTCAGCGATCAGGTCTTCCTGCACCAACTGGCGCGCCAACCAGCGCCAGCGCTCCACCTCCTCGCCCTCCGCCTGGGCCAGGTCTTCCCCCAGGCTGCGCAGATCCACCCCACCCCGTTGCTCGAGCAGAGCCAGCACCTCAGCCGCCTGCTCCGACCAATCCATCAAGGCCTGCCGCTCGCTGCAGCGATCACAGCGGCCGCAAGGCGGCACCAGCTCCCCTACCGCCAGCAGCAACGCCTGCTCCCGGCAGGCCAGCCCTTCCGCCACGGCCTCCATGCGCCGCAGCTGCTGCTGAGCCAGCTCCACCCGCTGGCGCTCCTGGGGATCGCTCACCGATTCAGCCGAGGCGCGAATGGCCCAGCCCAGGCTGGTGCGGTCGTCGGGGTCGAAGAGCATCAGGCAACGGGCCGGCAGCCCATCACGGCCCGCCCGGCCCGACTCCTGCAGATACCCCTCAGGGCTGGCGGGCAGATCGAGGTGCAGCACCAAGCCCACATCCGGGCGGTCGACCCCCATGCCGAAGGCCACCGTGGCCACCAACACCGGCGCCGCATGCTCCTGGAAATGGGTCAGTGCCAGGGCCCGGCTCTCGGGATCCATGCCGGCGTGATACGCGATCGCCTCCACACCGGCGTCGCACAACCGCCGCGCCCAGCTCTCCACCGAGCGGCGCGTGCGGGCATAGATCAGCTTGGCCCCGCGGGCCTCGGCCAATGCCTCCAGCACCTGGGGCATGGGATCGGCGGGGCGGCGCCGCATCGCATAGGCAAGGTTGTCGCGGCGCGCTGAACGCACCTGAATCAGCGGCCGCCGCAGCTCCAGCATCCGGATCAGATCCGCCCTCACCCGAGGCGCGGCGGTGGCGCTCAAGGCCACCAGCGGCACACCCGGGCAGAGGCGACGCAACTGGCCCAGGCGGCGGTAATCGGGGCGAAAGTCATGGCCCCAGGCGCTGATGCAGTGGGCCTCATCGATCGCCACTCCCACCAGTTGCCCCTGCTCATGGATGTCCTCCAGCAGCTGGCGGGTGGCTTCCACTTGGAGGCGCTCTGGTGCGAGGTAGATCAACCGCAGCCGGTTGCTGCGCACCCGAGCGATCAGGTCGCGGCGGCGGGCCGGATCAAGGCCGCGGTGCAGGCAAGCCGCCGGAATCCCCCGCCGCTGCAGATGCTGCACCTGATCTTCCATCAGGGCCACCAGCGGCGAGATCACCAGCACCAACCCGCCGCGCACCAGCGCCGGCAGCTGATAGCAAAGGGATTTGCCCGCGCCCGTGGGCAGCACGGCCAGGCAGTCGCGCCCCTCGAGCATCGCCTCCACCACCGGCCGCTGGCCGGGCCGAAAGCTGCTCCAGCCGAAGTGATCCTGCAGCGCCTGCTCGAGCCGATCCGCCATCACGCCGGCCTCAGCCGGCCTGAGCGATCACCGGAATCGGTGGTGCCTCCAACTGATCCGGTGCCTCCTCCACCAGCTGCAACCGCACCCGCTTCCCGCCCGCCAATTCACCCAGCGACACGCGCATGGTGTTGCCGCTCAGGGTCTGCAGGGCGGTGAGCAACTCCCGCAGGTGGGGCGTGCTGCTGCCGCTCTCCACCCACAGCCGCTCCTGCAAGCCATTGAGCCGCCGCCAGCTGGTGTGGAGCTTCAGCACAGCAGCCTCGAGCGCCTGAGCCTGTCCCACCGCATCGGCCAGCAACCCCAACGCATCGAGGCGCATCGCTTCCTGCATGGCCTTGTCGAAATCAAGCTCACCCTGCTGAAACGCCCGCACCGAGAGACCCGCCTCGGTGGCTTTGCTCAACCACCGCGCCGTGCTGGTCACATCCTTTACCCGCTCCAGCTCGGGCTCATCCCGCAACACTTTGCGCAGGTCTTCCTGCTGTTCATCCGGAAGCTTGGCGAGCTCCTTCACCAGCGGCGCCACGGCCCTGGGAGGGAGGAGGTTTTCGGCGGTGCGCTGGCGGATTTCCTCGGGCAAGAGGGGGCTGGTGGCAGCGGTGAATTCATCGGTGAGCTGCCGCACCTGTTTACGGGTGATCTGCTGGCCGTCGTTGGCCGCCTCGCCGATCATCAGCTGCACCTCGGGATCGGCCTGAGCCGTTTCCATGAAGGCGCGCTTGGAGAAGTTGTTCACGCTGGTTTGCTCCAGCACCCCCTCACCGAGCATCTGGTCGGCCGATTCCGCCAGCTGGATCAGGGCATAGGCCCGGGTTTTGCTGATCTCCTGCTCCCTGAGCCACTGCAGGAAGCCGGCCCCACGGCCCTCACCGCCGCGGCGTTCCCGATCCCTCACCGCCCGCAGGATGCGACCCCGCCAGATCTCTGTTTGGAGGTCAAAGCGATCACAGATGGCCCAGGCCTCCTCAATGCGGGCCAGGAACTCCATGGAGCTGATGGTGTCGCTCTCGGGATCCGGCAGATCGAGGCTGAAAGACGGGGCCTCGGCCATTGGGATGCGCTCAGGGAAGGTCGATGGTGCCACGTTTCGTGACGGCCGGTGAGAAGACCCGCCCGACGCGGGTACATTCCGTCTGACAGCCACCCCTTTCCCTGCGCAGCGATGGCCATCTCCCGCGGCGACAAGGTGCGCATCAAGCGTCCTGAGTCCTACTGGTTCAACGAAGTCGGCACCGTCGCTTCGATCGACACCTCCGGTATCCGCTACCCCGTCGTGGTGCGCTTCGAGAAAGTGAACTACAACGGCGTGAGCGGCTCCGAAGGCGGCATCAACACCAACAACTTCGCCGAGAGCGAGCTCGAGAAGGCCTGAGTTCTCGGGCGGTCAGTTCCGCTTTTCCCGATAAAGCCCCGGCCCCAAAAGTCGGGGCTTTCTTGTGCCTGATTGCAGTGGGAGATGGTTCCCACATGGCAGGCTGTGGCGCTCCAGCCTCGAGAGCCGAACGTGCCAGAACTGCCCGAAGTGGAAACGGTGCGGCGCGGGCTCGAGCAACAGGTGAGTGGCTTTGTGGTGGCCCGCGTGGAAGTGCTCCGCGCCAGGGCCGTGGCATCCCCGCCCTTGCCCGAACTGTTCTGCAGCGCTCTGGAAGGCTGCACGGTGCGGCAGTGGCTTCGGCGGGGCAAGTATTTGATGGCCAGCCTTGAGCGGGCTGGTGAACCCGCAGGGCATTGGGGGGTGCATCTGCGCATGACCGGCCAGTTCCTCTGGATGCAAACCCCAGCCGACCCGTGCCGCCACACCCGCGTTCGAATCTGGAACCCCGAAGGCCAAGAACTGCGTTTCGTGGATCTGCGCAGCTTCGGAGAGATGTGGTGGGTCCCCCCAGGCGAACCGCTGGATTCGGTGATGACTGGGTTGCGCCGGCTGGGCCCAGAACCGTTCAGCGCGGAGTTCAGCCCGCAGCACCTGGCAAGCAAGCTAGCCGGCTCAAGCCGGCCGATCAAAACAGCGCTGCTGGATCAGGCCCTGGTGGCCGGCGTGGGCAACATCTATGCCGATGAGTCGTTGTTCATCAGCCGCATCGCACCCCACACTCCTAGCGGTGCGCTCAAGCCAGAGCAGCTCGAGCGGTTGCATCAAGCGCTGGTGGAAGTGCTCCAAGCCAGCATCGGCGCCGGCGGAACCACCTTCAGCGATTTTCGCGATCTCACAGGCACGAACGGCAACTACGGCAACGCCGCCTGGGTGTACCGACGCGGCGGCCAACCCTGCCGGGTGTGCGGTACCCCCATCCGCCGCGACAAGTTGAGCGGGCGCAGCAGCCACTGGTGCCCCAGCTGCCAAGCTGAAGAAGGCTGACTGCGTTGCTGATCGATGGCCAATGCCAACACCACAGCCCTGGCCTCAGCCCTCAGCAAAGCCATGGCCAGCATCCATCAGCGGGGCTGGTGTGATGGAACAGGCGGCAATTTCAGCTGCGTGCTGGAGCGCGATCCACTGCTGTTGCTCATGGCGCCCAGTGGGGTCGACAAAGGATCCGTGGAACCCCGTGATCTGATCCAGGTGAGCGCGGCAGGAACAGTTGTGGCTGGTAAGGGAAAGGCCAGCGCAGAAACAGCCCTGCATGTGGAGATCGTGAACAGCTGTGGTGCAGGCGCAGTGCTCCACACCCATTCCCAGGCCGGCACCTTGCTCTCCCAATGGGCCTTGGAGCAAAGCGATCCGTCTGAAGTCTGTGAGCACAGTCAGCTGGAATTGCGTGATCTGGAGATGCTCAAAGGGTTGGAGGGAATCACAACCCACGCCTGCAGCGTGAACATCCCCGTTTGTGCCAACGATCAAGATCTACCGGCCCTCTCCAAGCGGGTCAGGCCTTTACTGCCTGCCGCCCCACACGGTGTACTCATTGCTGGCCATGGCCTTTACGCCTGGGGGCACAATCTCGGATCCGCTGTGCGCCATCTCGAGATTCTTGAATTTCTGCTGGAGCAACGCTGGCGCCGCCTCCTGTTAGATGCCCTCATCCAACGCCCCCGAGCGATCTAGCGACACCATGAGCATCACGCACCTGCTGCTTGATATCGAGGGGACAACGTGCCCTGTGACCTTTGTGGCCGAGGTGCTATTTCCCTATGCAAGGAAGGCACTCCCAGCATTCCTCGCCTCCCATGCAGAAGATCCTGAGATCCAAGACCTCGTGGCGCAGGCAGAAGAGGCTTGGCTGAATGATGACCATCCCAGCGCTATTGCCTTGCGAAGCCAATCCATCCAGGCCGAAGGGGCAACAGATATAGGCGCCTATCTGCAGAACCTGATTGATCGCGACGTGAAACTAACTGCCTTGAAGGATTTGCAAGGCCGCATCTGGCGAAACGGCTACGCGCAGGGAGAGCTTGTGGCACCTTTATATGCGGATGTAGCGGAATCTCTGCAGCGATGGCACAAGGCTGGGCTTGTGTTGGCGGTGTATTCATCCGGTTCAGTCCCAGCCCAACAACTCCTCTACGGCCACAGCACTGCTGGAGATCTACGAGCTCTCTTTAGCTATTGGTTTGATACCCGCGTTGGCAGCAAGCAAGACGAAAGCAGCTACAGATCGATTGCCGAACAGATGAAGCTTGAACCTGCCGATGTTCTATTCATCAGCGATTCACTCAGCGAACTGGAAGCAGCAGCCTCAGCCGGCATGGCCGTGCTGTTCAGCGATCGCGAAGGCAATCCAGGCCGCGACAGCGGGGCATTTGAGAGAATCAGTAATTACCGCAGGCTTCATCCCGCGAATGGCTCTCAGTGATCGTGACCAGGAGATTCTCGCCATCAATCAAGCCATGCTGGAGAGCGTGGCCAGTGGCGATTGGAGCCGTTATGCAGGCTTCTGCGCTGCAGACCTGAGCTGCTTCGAAGCAGAGACGAATGGGCACCTGGTGGAAGGCCTGCCGTTCCATCAGTACTACTTCAACCTGCCCGCTGGCGATGCTCCGGCCACAGCCGTGACCGTGACCATGGCCCGCCCCCATCTGCGCTGGCTGAGCGACGACGCCGTGGTGCTCAGCTACACCCGCCTCACCCAACGACTTGCAGGTGGCGAGCCGATCACCGCCAGCTGCTGCGAAACCCGCATCTGGCATCGCCGCAACGGCGCATGGCAACAAGTGCACGTCCACCGCAGCTGAGAAACCAACAAAAAAGCCACCCTTTCGGGTGGCTTCTCCGTCTCATCCCTCCAGGCTCGATCAATCAAGCTCTTGGTGGGATGAGTTTGGTGGAGCAAAGAATGTTTTACCTGGCATCGACCTATTTTCTCAGGGGGCTACCCCCCAAATATCGTCGGCGCTGCATCGTTTCACAGCCGAGTTCGAGATGGATCGGAGTGGTTCCAATGCGCCATGGACACCAGGATAGAAAGCTTATTCAAGCCTTCAGGCATTCTTCGCTCTCAGGTGAACCCTGAGAACTGCATAGGTTACGGAGCAAGCTCCGCTCTGGAAATTCAAAGCACTCTGCTTTTGAGAGTGACTCACGTATGAGTTGAGATTTGGTCAAGCCCTCGGTCTATTAGTACTCCTCTGCTTCACGCATTACTGCGCTTCCACATAGAGCCTATCAACGGGTGTTCTGCCCGTGACCTTACTGGCTTAAGCCATGGGAATACTCATCTTGAGGTGGGCTTCCCACTTAGATGCTTTCAGCGGTTATCCACTCCGCACATGGCTACCCAGCGTTTACCGTTGGCACGATAACTGGTACACCAGAGGTGCGTTCCTCCCGGTCCTCTCGTACTAGGGAGAAATCCTCTCAATATTCCTGCGCATGCACCGGATATGGACCGAACTGTCTCACGACGTTCTGAACCCAGCTCGCGTACCGCTTTAATGGGCGAACAGCCCAACCCTTGGGACCGACTTCAGCCCCAGGTTGCGATGAGCCGACATCGAGGTGCCAAACCTCCCCGTCGATGTGAACTCTTGGGGGAGATCAGCCTGTTATCCCTAGAGTAACTTTTATCCGTTGAGCGACGGCCCTTCCACGCAGAACCGTCGGATCACTAAAGCCTACTTTCGTACCTGTTCGACTTGTAGGTCTCACAGTCAAGCTTCCTTCTGCTTTTACACTCGTCGGCTGATTTCCAACCAGCCTGAGGAAACCTTTGCGCGCCTCCGTTACCTTTTAGGAGGCGACCGCCCCAGTCAAACTGCCCACCAGATACTGTCCGGTCCCCGGATAACGGGTGACCGTTAGAACCCTAGCTCGCAAAGAGTGGTATCTCACCAGTGGCTCACCATCACCCACAAGCAATGGATCAAAGCCTCCCACCTATCCTGCGCATTGCGAGCCCGAGCACAATACCAAGCTACAGTAAAGCTTCATAGGGTCTTTCTGTCCGGGTGCACGTAGTCCGCATCTTCACAGACAATTCTATTTCGCCGAGCCTCTCTCCGAGACAGCGCCCAGATCGTTACGCCTTTCGTGCGGGTCGGAACTTACCCGACAAGGAATTTCGCTACCTTAGGACCGTTATAGTTACGGCCGCCGTTCACCGGGGCTTCAGTCGTTAGCTTCGCTTGCGCTGACCAACTTCTTTAACCTTCCGGCACTGGGCAGGCGTCAGCCCCCATACATCGTCTTGCGACTTAGCGGAGACCTGTGTTTTTGGTAAACAGTCGCCTGGGCCTATTCACTGCGACCAGCTCGCGCTGGCACCCCTTCTCCCGAAGTTACGGGGTCATTTTGCCGAGTTCCTTAGAGAGAGTTACCTCGCGCCCCTCGGTATTCTCTACCACCCCACCTGTGTCGGTTTCGGGTACAGGTAATCATGCCTTAACGGGTATAGGGCTTTTCTTGGAAGCTTGACGTCACCAACTTCGCTTCCGTAGAAGCTCGCACTCACGCCTCAGCTCAAGCTGTTTTCTCCAGCTCTCAACGCCTCGAACGCTTGGACCGGTAACCAACATCCGGATTGGCTAGCCTTCTCCGTCCCCCTTCCCAAAACATGATCAGTACAGGAATGTTGACCTGTTGTCCATCGACTACGCCTTTCGGCCTCGCCTTAGGTCCTGACTAACCCTCCGCGGACGAGCCTGCCGGAGGAACCCTTAGGGTTTCGGGGAATGGGATTCTCACCCATTTTTTCGCTACTCAAGCCGACATTCTCACTTCCATGCAGTCCACGCCCGCTTACGCTAACGCTTCACCCCACATGGAACGCTCCCCTACCATTAAACAAGTTTAATCCGCAGCTTCGGTACAACGCTTAGCCCCGTTCATTTTCGGCGCAGGATCGCTCGACCAGTGAGCTATTACGCACTCCTTTGAGGATGGCTGCTTCTAGGCAAACCTCCTGGTTGTCTGGGCAATCCCACCTCCTTTATCACTTAGCGTTGATTTGGGGACCTTAGCTGGCGGTCTGGGCTGTTTCCCTTTCGACCATGGAGCTTATCCCCCACAGTCTGACTGCCTAGCTACACACAGGGTATTCAGAGTTCGTCTCGATTTGGTACCGCTCTCGCAGCCCGCACCGAAACGGTGGCTTTACCCCCCTGCTGGAGCACTAGACGCTACGCCTCAACGTATTTCGGGGAGAACCAGCTAGCTCCGGGTTCGATTGGCATTTCACCCCTAACCACAGCTCATCCGCTGATTTTTCAACATCAGTCGGTTCGGACCTCCACTTGGTATCACCCAAGCTTCATCCTGGCCATGGTTAGATCACCCGGGTTCGGGTCTATAAACACTGACAATCGCCCTATTCAGACTCGCTTTCGCTATGGCTCCACCATTCCCGGTTTAACCTGCCAGTGCCTATAAGTCGCCGGCTCATTCTTCAACAGGCACACGGTCACCCGATCAGTCGGGCTCCCATTGCTTGTAAGCTCACGGTTTCATGTTCTATTTCACTCCCCTCCCGGGGTTCTTTTCACCTTTCCCTCGCGGTACTGTTGCGCTATCGGTCACACAGGAGTACTTAGCCTTACGAGGTGGTCCTCGCGGATTCACACGGAATTTCACGTGCTCCGTGCTACTCGGGATACAGCTAGCTCAGTTCAGTTTTCGAATACGGGACTTTCACCCTCTGTGGTGCGCCATTCAAACGCTTCTTCTAACATCCCTGATACACGTTGCTGTCCCACAACCCCGATGGTCGAAACCATCGGTTTAGGCTCTTCCCCGTTCGCTCGCCGCTACTGAGGGAGTCGTTTTTACTTTCCTTTCCTCCAGCTACTAAGATGTTTCAGTTCGCTGGGTTGGCTCGCACCGCCCTATGGATTCAGGCGGCCGTTCTAGGGGTTGCCCCATTCGGAAATTCCCGGATCAAAGCGTTTTTCCAGCTCCCCGAGACTTATCGCAGGTAAACACGTCCTTCATCGCCTCTGTGTGCCAAGGTATCCACCGTGAGCCCTTTGTAGCTTGACCAATTTAATCCTCCTAACGCTTCAGGCTGTTGAGGCCTATTCTCTCAAGTTTCTACAACCTCATTGCTGAGACCATAGAAACAAGGATCAAACTCCCGTCGGCTCGGCGCCGTTGGAAGAACGCTAGAAGGTCTCGGCTCTCAAAAATAGAATCACGAGTTGAATCAAGCCTTGCGGCTTTCATCATCTCGCCTCTATGAGATGCTTTGTCTTTCCAGACTCACCTATGCAGTTGTCAAGGTTCTGCTGAAACTCAAACAAAAACGGCCTTGCGGCAACCTCTGCTGAATCCAGCATCAGATCAATCCATTGAACCTGAGTAATGAATGATCAGGTTGAGGAGATGATCTGAGGCTGAACTCGATCAGCGAACAACGTCTAGTCACCAGCCAAGAATCGCTTCCTGGTGTGGAGTTCAGGTGCTAGTGGAGGTTAGCGGACTCGAACCGCTGACATCCTGCTTGCAAAGCAGGCGCTCTACCAACTGAGCTAAACCCCCAAGACCCGTCTCATCTCATCAAACACTTCAATCAATTAAAAACTGACTGAATTGTCGTGGAGATCAAACTGAGTTTGAATGGGCCATCCTGGACTTGAACCAGGGACCTCACCCTTATCAGGGGTGCGCTCTAACCACCTGAGCTAATGGCCCAGGAAGTGAACCCTCTATGGGGTGACCTAGACAACGTTTAGGAACTAAAGATCAATGTCTCAGCAGAGCAAGCTCTCTGATCATTGAAATTGAGGTACCGATCGACCTTCGAGATGACAGGATCATGGCCTGAGAATAAAGTACTCAGACATCACGACCAGGTATTGTCTCCCTGTTAGGAGGTGATCCAGCCGCACCTTCCGGTACGGCTACCTTGTTACGACTTCACCCCAGTCATCAGCCCCACCTTCGACATCCTCCTCCACAAGGGTTGGAGTAACGGCTTCGGGCGTGGCCAACTTCCATGGTGTGACGGGCGGTGTGTACAAGGCCCGGGAACGTATTCACCGCAGTATGCTGACCTGCGATTACTAGCGATTCCTCCTTCACGTAGGCGAGTTGCAGCCTACGATCTGAACTGAGCCACGGTTTATGGGATTTGCTAGCTCTCGCGAGTTTGCTGCCCTTTGTCCGTAGCATTGTAGTACGTGTGTAGCCCAGGATGTAAGGGGCATGATGACTTGACGTCATCCACACCTTCCTCCGGTTTATCACCGGCGGTCTCGCTAGAGTGCCCAACTAAATGCTGGCAACTAACGACGTGGGTTGCGCTCGTTGCGGGACTTAACCCAACATCTCACGACACGAGCTGACGACAGCCATGCACCACCTGTCACTGCGTTCCCGAAGGCACTCTCTCGTTTCCAAGAGATTCGCAGGATGTCAAACCCTGGTAAGGTTCTTCGCGTTGCATCGAATTAAACCACATACTCCACCGCTTGTGCGGGCCCCCGTCAATTCCTTTGAGTTTCACACTTGCGTGCGTACTCCCCAGGCGGAACACTTAACGCGTTGGCTACGACACCGAGGGGGTCGATTCCCCCGACACCTAGTGTTCATCGTTTACGGCCAGGACTACAGGGGTATCTAATCCCTTTCGCTCCCCTGGCTTTCGTCCATGAGCGTCAGTTATGGCCCAGCAGAGCGCCTTCGCCACTGGTGTTCTTCCCGATATCTACGCATTTCACCGCTACACCGGGAATTCCCTCTGCCCCTACCACACTCTAGTCTTGCAGTTTCCATCGCTCAAATGGAGTTAAGCTCCACGCTTTAACGACAGACTTACAAGACCGCCTGCGGACGCTTTACGCCCAATAATTCCGGATAACGCTTGCCACTCCCGTATTACCGCGGCTGCTGGCACGGAATTAGCCGTGGCTTATTCATCAAGTACCGTCAGATCTTCTTCCTTGATAAAAGAGGTTTACAGCCCAGAGGCCTTCATCCCTCACGCGGCGTTGCTCCGTCAGGCTTTCGCCCATTGCGGAAAATTCCCCACTGCTGCCTCCCGTAGGAGTCTGGGCCGTGTCTCAGTCCCAGTGTGGCTGATCATCCTCTCAGACCAGCTACTGATCGATGCCTTGGTAGGCCTTTACCCCACCAACTAGCTAATCAGACGCGAGCTCATCCTCAGGCGAAATTCATTTCACCTCGCGGCATATGGGGTATTAGCGGCCGTTTCCAGCCGTTATCCCCCTCCTGAGGGCAGATTCTCACGCGTTACTCACCCGTCCGCCACTAACCCGAAGGTTCGTTCGACTTGCATGTGTTAAGCACGCCGCCAGCGTTCATCCTGAGCCAGGATCAAACTCTCCGTTGTAGTTTTAGTCCTGTTGATACAATCAAAACAGTAAACTGCCTTGATCAATCTCAACTAAAATTGCTCGTCACCCATCTCGTCCACTGGCGCAGACTCAACAGTTGGAGCCACTTCCTCTGACAGAAGCGTTCAAAGAGTGCAAAACAAAATTTCTTTCGTCTCGACTTTCCAGGATCTCAGATCCGGTCGTTGCTCCACCAGCTGCACACCGACAACACAGTCAGCCGTGAGAGCTTCCTGTGTTGCAAAGCAGCTCGCTTCTGCAACTAAAAATTTTTGACGGGACCTCACACCTTCACTGCTCTTTGCGGCCAGCCCTCTCACCCAGCCAACCCAAGCTCTGCAGCTCAGATCAGTTCAGCGGCGGCTGACGCAGTGAAAGCGTCAGTTCCTAAACGTTTCAGTTGTCCAGGTGCTCCGATCACCACAGCCTCGCGGCTCACCTTCTCAGGTGTCCCCTTTCAGGGTTGGCTCTCAGATCCGCGGCCTCTCGACCGCTTGTTGAACCTACATCACCGGGG
>JAHUZV010000022.1 GCA_019264575.1 Vulcanococcus sp.
CTCTGCCGCTGGCCAAGGCCGCTGAAAACCCTTCAGGCCCCGCCGGCAAAGGCGCGCAGGTGTACTGCTTCATGCGCAACTCGGGCAACAACCATGAGGTGAGCTGGCTCGCCGCCTACGCGCTGATCAAGCGCCAGAGCGCCAGCCTGTTCAAAACCTCGCCGGAGCACGCCGCGGTGATGATCACGGAAGCTGTGGTTCAGAACCCGGGCACCTTCCCCGACTGCGGCAAATACCTCGGTGATCTCTATGCGAGCGCAGCTCAGGAGCAGCAACAACAGCAGCAGCGCGAAGCCGCCACGGGCAGCAGCAGCAGCGAAGGCGGCGCAACGCGGAGCGAGCGCTACGCCTACTAAGCGAGCCGCCCTGGCTTCTGCCGCAGCCCTGGCCCTAGCGCTGCTCGGGGGGTGCGCGAGCGCCCCGAGCGATCCCACCACTACCTTGCCCGGCCTGGGCGACTGCCTGCGGCAGGTGGAGATCAAGCGCCTGAAGAAAGCGCTCAACCGCTGCGATGGCGTGGTGGAAGCCCACCCCCAGCAACCGCAGCCCCGCAACGAACGAGCGCTCTTGCACAGCCTGGCGGGCGATAACCAAGCCGCCTGCCGCGACAGCCTGGCGGCCGAACAGCTGCTGAAGCAACGTCCCAAAACAACGTCGCCCGATCCGTTGCTGGTGGAGGAGATTCAGCTCAGGGCCAAGAGCTGCCGCAGCCTCACCAGCGCTCCAGAAGCTGGCGCACCATCCCCGGCAGGCTCCGCCGGCTGAGCAGCTGCTCGATCCGCGCCGCTTTGCTGGCGATCAGATCATCCACCAACAGATCAGCCACGCCCAACTGCAACCAGTGGCACTGCAAGCTGCCCTGCATGCCGATGCGGTGGCAGCGATCTTCCGCCTGTTCCGCATCTCCCGGAGTCCAGGGACGCTCCAGCATCACCACATGGCGGGCGCGGTGCAGGGTGAATCCCAGGCCTCCAACCCCGAAGCTGGCGATCAGCAGGCGGGCTTCACCGGCTTGAAAGCGATCCACGATCGACTGCCGTTCAGCCGGCGGCTGACGGCCCGTGAGCAACACACCGCCAAGCCGGCTGTGTAACAACTCGGCAGCGGCCACAAACGCGCTGAACAGCACCACCGCTTCGCCCTGATCCAGCAGCCGCTGCACCAGGGCGGTGGCCGCCGGCAACTTGTATTCAGCGCTGATCTGCCGCAGGGCCGTGAACACCGCCAACACTTCGGCATCGCGCCGCACCAGCCCCGCCTCAGCCCGGCGGCGGTAGTCGTCGATCTTGAGCTGAAGGCGATGCTGAAAGCCGCGCCCTTCCGCCTCGCTGAGCTCCACCGGCACCAGCAGCCGCTGCTTGGGTGGCAGATCCAGGCAATCCTGCTTGCGGCGATGCAGCACCAGCGGCCGGGTGAGGCGCTGCAGCTCCTCGAGATGGGTGGCGCCCATGGCCTGCCACTGACGCTTGCCGCCCCGCTCCAGCCAATGGCCCTGGCAGTAGCGCTCCTCAAAGGCCCGCTGATCGGCTGCCAGGGGATGACCAATGGCGGCCAACAGCGGAAACAGCTGGACCGGCCGGCCGTTCTTCATTGGCGTGCCGCTGAGCAACCACACCGCCCGCACCCGCGGATGGCGACTGAGGCGCAAAAAGGCCTGGGTGCGGCTGGCCTGAAGGTTCTGGGCGTAGTGGGCTTCATCGGCGATCAGCACCGTGCCGGCGGGTGGCAATCCATCGGGCAAACGCGCCCAACTGAGCAACTCGAGCTGCAGTTGCAGCGCCGAGGCCTCCTGTTGCCAGTGGCGATGCAACCCAGCCGGCGCCACCACCACGATGCGGCAGTCAGCCGCACGCACCATCGCCCGCGCGGCCGCAAGGGCCGTGAGCGTTTTGCCGAGCCCCATGGCATCGGCCAGCACGGCACCCCGCCGCGCCAACAACCAACGCGCCGCGGCCCGCTGATGGGCAAACAACACCCGCCCATCCGGCAGGGGCTCCTGCAACTCCGCGAGCTGCACAAGCGTGCGATGGGGCGGCAGGGGCGGCAGGGGCTGCTCGAACCACGCAAACCATTGCTGAAGATCGGGGTCGACAGCAAAACGGCCCCCGAACTCACGGCGCAGCACCGCCGCGGCCTCCAACGGAAACTGCCAGCAGCCGCGCCGCGCCATCCACTGCCCGCGCGGCCGCACGGCCCTCAGCTGAGCCTGGGTGACGGCATCGAACGGCAGCTGCACCTCAATGCATCCCGAGGCACCCAAGCGGATCAGGCAACGGGGCGGCGCTGGTGACGGGGCAGGCAAGAGACGACGCGGCGTTGCTGGGCCGTGGCTACGGAGCCGTGTTGTCGCTCCGCGGAATCACTGCATCGTCGCGCAGCGATGTTGATTCTAAGGAACCCCTAGCTGGATGCAAGAACCGTGATCAAGCGTCAAAACTGCATCGCTCGACACATTGACATCCCTGCCACTGCAGGCAAACTCTTGGCAACCGAGCCAAGCGGATGCACGCCAGGGATGCGGTTTTCCTTGAAGATCTGTGCCCCAAACTTCGCGTTCGACGCTGGAGACAAAATCTCCACTCCTTTACACACAAGACCTGCATTTACTGCGGCAAACCATCTGAATCGATCGATCATGTAATGCCGCAAAGCCGGGGTGGGCTGAGCACCACCGAAAACTGCGTGCCGGCCTGCCTCGCCTGCAACGGCCGCAAAAGCGATGCCGATGCCTTCGAGTGGTATCGCCGTCAGCGCTTCTACGACCCCCGCCGCGCCATGGCCATCCGCGCCTGGACGGACGGGGACCTACGCCTAGCGATGCGGCTCTTGCAGTGGGCAAGCCCCGGCCCTTCAGGCCTCGAACTGCAGGCGGCCTGAACCAACCGGCCCCGCGCCGCTCACCAGATCCGGCAAGCCGCCGCACCGTTGTGGCGCTCGCAGATCTCCGCCTGAGCGCGCGGCTGCTCCGGTGCCAGCAGGGCGGCGCCCAGCACCAGGCCCAGCACCGCGGGCAGCAACAGACCACGGACGCGCACCCGCGTGCGCCCTGGAACGCGCAGCGCGGAACGCTGCAGACCATGGGCCACGGGCAGCGCATGGGCCACCGACAGGGGAGTAGAGAAACAGGAAGCGGTCATCGCCGAATCCAAGCAGTGATACAGGTGTACTCATGACCTCCCGCGCTGTCAACCCGGGGGCCAGGGTGCTCGTGGTGGGCGGGGGCTACAGCGGCGAGCGCTTCGCCCGCGCTGCAGCCGCTCGCGGCGCCCAGGTGTGGCTCACGCACCGCCGCAACAAACCAGAGCAGCCAACGGATCCGGACGCTGCAGCACTCCACTGGCTGCACTTCGATGCCGAAACCCAGGCGATCCCGCCCCTGCCCGAGCAGCTCAGCCATGTGCTGATCACCCTGCCGCCCGATGCCACAGGCTCGGACGCCGCGCTGGAGCACCTGCTGGGACCCCTGCGTCACCAGCCTCTGCGCTGGCTGGGCTACCTCTCCACCACCGGCGTCTATGGCGACAGCCAGGGGGCCTGGGTGGATGAGCACTCCCCCACCCAGCCAACACTGCCCCGCAGCCAGGCCCGGCTGCAGTGCGAGCAGCACTGGCTCAGCAGCGGGCTACCGGTGCAGAGCTTCCGTCTACCAGCGATCTACGGCCCAGGGCGCTGTCCGTTTGAGCAGTTGCGCAGCGGCCAGGCACGGCTGGTGCACAAACCCAGCCAGGTGTTCTGCCGCATCCATGTGGACGACATCGTGGGGGCCCTGCTGCACGCCACAGATCAACCGGAGGGGCGCCGGCCGGCCGTGATCAACGTGAGCGATGACGCCCCCTGCCCATCCAGCGAAACGCTGGGCTACGCCGCACACTTGCTGGGCTGCAAGCTGCCGGCTGTGCAGCGCTTCGAGGCGATCGCCCCGCAGATGAGCTCGATGGCCCTGAGCTTCTGGGCCGACAACCGCCGCGTGCGCAACCACTTGCTCTGCACGGAACTGGGCTACCAGCTGCGTTACCCCAGCTACCGGGAAGGGTTTGCCGCCAGCCTGGCGGAAGAGCAAGCGACTAACGCCAAGCAGCCGTGATGGAATCAGGTTTGTGAGTTGGGCTCATCCGAGGCATCCGGATCAGGCACAAACGGCACACCCACGTCGTGCAGCAGCCGGTTCCAGTGCAGCTCCACCCAACCGCTCTCCACCCCTTTCACCAGGCCGAAGGCGATCAGCAGCAACAACAACCAGCGCAGCATGCTCCACTCAGCCAGCCCCACGCACGCTAAGCGGGTTCGCCTGGCCGTCTCCCTGGGGGATCCGGCCGGGATCGGCGCCGAGGTCACGCTCAAAGCCCTGGCCCAGTGGCCCGCCGATCAGCCTTCCCCGCTGCTGGTGGGCTGCCGCCGCTGGCTGAAGCGCACCTATCAACAGCTGAACTCCTGCAGCACGGCTCCCCTCGCCGACCCAGCCGCGCTGGAGGTGCTGGATCTCCCCCTGGAGCAGCCACTGGCACCTGGGCAAGCCGGCGCCGCCAGCGGTCACGCCAGCTTTCAATGGCTCAGCGCCGCTGTGGAAGAGGTGCTGAGCGGCTCCTGCAGCGCCTTGGTCACTGCACCAATCGCCAAGCACGCCTGGCACGCCGCCGGCCACCATTACCCAGGCCAAACCGAACGCCTGGCCGAGCTGTGCGGCATGGCAGCCGCCTCGATGCTGTTCACCGCGCGCTCACCCCAGAGCGGCTGGCGCCTCAACACCCTGCTGGCCACCACCCACATCCCGCTGGCGGCCGTGCCGCAGCAGCTAAGCGAGCAGCTGATCTGCCACAAACTGGATGTGCTGCTGGCCTTCTGCGAGCGCTTCCAGCCGCAGCCGCGGCTGGTGGTGGCTGGCCTCAATCCCCATGCCGGCGAGGCGGGGCAGCTCGGCCGCGAGGAGGTGGACTGGCTGATCCCCTGCCTGGAGCAGTGGCGGCAGCGGCATCCGCAGGTTGAGCTGATCGGACCTCTACCGCCCGATACCTGCTGGCTCGACGCCGGCTTGGCCTGGCGCGGGGAGCAAGCCCGAGCCGCCGACGGATACCTCGCCCTGTATCACGATCAGGGCCTGATCCCGGTGAAGCTGCTGGCCTTTGATCAGGCCGTCAATACGAGCCTCGGTCTGCCATTTCTACGCACCTCACCCGACCACGGCACGGGGTTTGACATCGCCGGGCGTGGCATTGCCAGGGCAGCGAGCATGCGGGCTGCCCTCGACACGGCGCTCGAGCTGGCTTAGCCCGGCTTCACGCGCATCAGCACCTGACCGAACTCCACGGGAGTGCCGTTTTCCACGAGGATCTCCACTACCTCGCCACTCACTTCCGACTCCAGCTCGTTCATCAGCTTCATCGCCTCCAGGATGCAGACGGTCTGGCCGACGTTGATGCGGGCACCGAGCTCCACGAAGGCCGGATCACCCGGGGAGGGCGCGCGGTAGAAGGTGGCCACCATCGGTGCAGTGATCTCCACCAGATCGCTGCGCACGGCAGGAGCAGCGGGCGGTGCCACGGAAGGCGTGGCAGGGGCGGCGGGCGCAGGGGCAGGCATGGCGGCAGGTGCGGCCTGCATCACCACCTGGGGCTGGCTGGCCGGCAGGTTGCGCCGCAGCTCGAGGCGGAAGTCGTCGCCTTCGAGTTTGAGCTCCTGGATATCGCTCTCGCCGAGCAGAGCGATCAGCTCCCGCAGTTGGTTGTGATCGAGTTGCATGGCGATCAGTTCTCGCGGCCGAGATAGCTATCGGTGCGGGTATCGATCTTGATCTTTTCGCCGATCGAGAGGAACAGCGGCACCATCACCTGGGCGCCGGTTTCCACAATCGCGGGCTTGGTGCCGCCAGTGGCGGTGTCGCCCTTCACGCCGGGGTCGGTTTCGGTGATTTCCAGCACCACCGAGTTGGGCAGTTCCACCTCCAGCGGCTTGCCGTTCCAATACACAACGTTCACCTCCATCCCTTCCTTGAGGTACTTGCGCTGATCGCCGATCTGCTTGGCGGTCAGGCGGGTTTCCTCGTAGGAGGCCATATCCATGAAGACGTAGTCCTCACCCTCCATGTAGGTGTGCTGCAGCACAGCCTTCTCCAGCTGCGCCTGGGGCACGGTTTCGCCGGCTCGGAAGGTCTTTTCCACCACGTTGCCGCTCTGCACCGCCTTGAGCTTGGTGCGCACGAACGCAGAGCCCTTGCCAGGCTTCACGTGCAGGAATTCGACAACGCGCCAGACCTGGCCATCGAGCTCAATCGTTGTGCCGGTACGAAAGTCGTTGCTTGAGATCATTCCGGCAGAACGGGTCAGGCCGGATTGTACGGCTGTGCCAGAGTCCGGGCAGAAACGAGGCTGCAGCATGGATCTCAAGCGCTGGCTCCTGGCCTTGGTGGTGCTGCTGGGCCTGTGGGGCCCCATCGGCGCCGCCCCGGCCAACGCCGCTTTGCCCCCCGGCAATGCCGTGAAGGACCCCACCGCGATCCTGCGCAACGCCCTGCCGATCGATGCCCCGGATCTGCAGGAACTGCAGCACCGGCTCGAGAGCACCAGCGACGACCTGCGCGCCAAACGCTGGAGCGCCCTCACCACCACAGCACGCCGCAGCCAGACGCTGCTGAGCAGCAAGCGGGAGGCCATTCTCAAGAGCCTGCCCAGCAGCGACCAAACCCAGGGCAACGCCCTGCTGGATCGGCTCGAAACCCAGCTGCAGGAGGTGACCGCTGCTACCGAGGTGAGCGATCGCGACAGCTTCCTGGAGGCCCGCCGGATGGCTCTGAGCACCATCGGCCAGCTCGAAGCCCTGCTGGTGGGTGATTTCCCCTTCGAGATCCCGGCTGAATACGCCGATCTGCCCCGTCTGCTGGGCCGGGCCACGGTGGAGATCGAAACCACCCAAGGCACCGTCATCGCCGTGGTGGATGGCTACAACGCACCGCTCACAGCCGGCGCCTTTGTGGATCTGGTGCAGAAGGGCTTCTACGACGGCCTGCCCTTCACCCGCGCCGAAGACTTCTACGTACTGCAAACCGGCGATCCCAAGGGCCCGGAAACCGGCTACATCGATCCGAAAACCAAGGCTGAACGCACCGTTCCCCTGGAAATCAAGGTCCCCGGCGAAGCCGAGCCCTTCTACAACGCCACCTTTGAAGATCTGGGCCAGTTCACGGCGCAGCCGGTGCTGCCCTTCGCCACCCTCGGCACCCTGGGCTGGGCCCATTCCGATGAAGCGCTCAACGACGGATCGTCGCAGTTCTTCTTCTTCCTCTATGAGGCGGAACTCACCCCGGCGGGCCTCAACCTGGTGGATGGCCGCTACAGCGCCTTCGGCTACGTGGTGGACGGTTTCGATGTGCTCGAGGAGCTCGGCATCGAGGACGGCATCGTGAAGGCCAAGGTGATCGAAGGGGCCGAGAACCTCCAAGCGCACGCCTGATCCCGTGCGGCTGCGCGACCTGGGCGAATGGGAGCTGCTGCGGCGCCTGGCCGCCTACGCCCCGGCCGGCCAGTTCAACGACGACGCCGCCCTGCTGGAGGAGCGCAGCGGCCAGCAACTGGTGGTGAACACCGATGTGCTGGTGGAGGGCGTTCACTTCAGTGACGCCACCATCGGGCCGAGGGATCTGGGCTGGCGCGCCGCGGCCGCGAACCTCTCGGATCTGGCGGCGATGGGCTGCACCGAGGTGACCGGGATCACCGTGGCCCTGGTCGCCCCCGGCGACACGCCCTGGAGCTGGGTAGAGGGGGTGTACGCGGGCCTGCGCGATGCGCTGGAACCCCACGAAGCCGTGATCCTGGGGGGCGACTGCAGCAGCGGCGCCGAGCGGCTGCTCTCCATCACCGCCCTGGGACGCGTGACCAACGGCACCACAATCCGCCGGGGCGACGGCCGCCCGGGGGACTGGTTGGTGAGCAGCGGCCCCCATGGCCTCAGCCGCCTGGGGCTGGCCTTGCTACTGAATGAGCCAGAGGCCCCCCAGGTGAGCCCAGCGCTGCGGGCGCGGGCGATCCAGGCGCACCGCCGGCCCAAGCCACGGCTGGATGTCGCCCAAGCCCTGCACAGCTGCCGGCCCAGCGGGCAAGCCTGGCGGGTGGGTGGCACCGACAGCAGCGATGGCCTGGCGGCCGCCGTGGGCGCGATTGCCGCCACCAGTGGCTGCGGTGCCCTGCTGGAGCGCAGCCAGCTGCCGATCGACCCCGAACTGGCGCAGCTGGAGGCCGGCGAGCGCTGGTGCCTGGAGGGTGGCGAGGATTTCGAGCTGGTGCTGGCGCTTCCTCCTCGCTGGGCTGAGGAGCTGCTCAAGGCCTTGCCTGGCGCCAGCTGCATCGGCAGCCTTGTGGAGGCGGAGCCAGGCCTGGTGTGCTGGCAGGAGAGCGGCAAACCGCTGGCGGCCACGGAGAGCGGCTTCACCCATTTCCGCTGAGGCGGCACCAGTAAGCCCAGCAGCCAGGCACAAAAAAAGCCGCCCTTGGAGGGGCGGCTGAAGCGAAGAAGCCCAGGGCTTTATGCCCCGGGCAGAACAACTCACTTCCAGTTCTTGGCCACGATCTCGGCAAGGTCAACAACGCGCTGGCTGTAGCCCCACTCGTTGTCGTACCAGCACACGATCTTCACCATGTTGCCGCCCATCACCAGGGTGAGATCGGCGTCCACGATGGTGCTCTCGTCGGTACCGGCGTGGTCGCTCGACACCAGGGGCAGATCGCAGTACTTGATGATCCCCTTCATACCGTTCTCGGAAGCGGCCTTCAGCACGGCATTCACTTCCTCAGCGGTGGTGTCGCGGCCGGTTTCGAACACCATGTCGCACACCGACACGTTGGGGGTGGGCACGCGCAGGGCGATGCCGCTCAGCTTGCCCTTCACCTCGGGGTACACCAGAGCCACGGCCTTAGCAGCGCCGGTGCTGGTGGGAACAATGTTCACGGCGGCGGCGCGGGCGCGGCGCAGGTCGCGGTGAGCGGCATCAAGGATGCGCTGGTCACCCGTGTAGCTGTGGGTGGTGGTCATCGTGCCCTTCACGATGCCGAAGGCCTGGTCGATCGTTTTCACGATCGGAGCCATGCAGTTGGTGGTGCAGCTGGCGTTGGAGAGGATGTCCCAGTCTTCGTGGCGGTACTGGTCGGCGTTCACACCCACCACGAAGGTGCCCACCTTGGCGCCCTTACCGGGGGCGGTGAGGATCACTTTCTTGGCACCGGCCTCGAAATGCTTGCTGGCGCCCACGTCGTCGTTGAAGACGCCGGTGGACTCGATCACCAGATCCACGCCCCACTCCTTCCAGGGGAGGTTGGCGGGGTTGCGGTCGTAGAAGGTTTTGATCGTCTTGCCGTTGACGACGATGGTGTCGTCGGTGGTGGTCACCTCTGCGTTACGCAGGGGACCGAGCATCGAGTCGTACTTGAGCAGGTGCGCGTTGGTGTACGTGTCACCTGAACCGTTGATGCCCACCAGCTCAATGCCGGTATTGGCTCCACGGCTGAGCCAGCAACGCATGAAGTTGCGACCGATACGGCCGAATCCATTGATCGCAACCTTGATGGTCATGGCATCGAGCGGGGAAGCCCGCTAGCAAGGGGGATTTGGCCGCCGATCATACAGAGATCATTGGGATGTCCCCATCTGGGGACATGGGTTTCAGCGCCTGGATCGAGGCTCTCAAATCCCTCTCAAACACACCGATCCGGGCAGACAAGGGGAACTTCCCGGCTTACCGTCTCCCCAGGCTTGGAGATGCCCTTGGCCCAACAGCTCGATCGCCGTCAACCCCTCCATTTCATTGGAGTCGGCGGCATCGGCATGTCGGCCATCGCCGGAATCCTGGCGGATCGGGGCTACCAAGTGAGTGGTTCCGACCCACGCGACAACGCCGTGCTGCAGGACCTGCGCAGCCGCGGTGTGCGGGTGTTCCGCGAACAGAGCGCCACCACCATCGCCGCCATCCGCAGCGGCACCTCCACCCAGCCGCTGGTGGTGGTGAGCTCAGCGGTGCCCGCCACGAACCCTGAACTGCAGGAAGCCCGCCGGGCGGGGCTGGAGATCGCCCATCGCTCCGATGTGCTCGCCGCGCTGATCGCCGGCCAAAGCTCCGTGGCCGTGGCTGGCAGCCACGGCAAAACCACCACCAGCACGCTGATCGCCAGCTTGCTGCACGCCACCAACCACGACCCCACCGCCGTGATCGGCGGCGTGGTGCCCGCCTTCGGCAGCAACGGCCGCAACGGCAAAGGCGCCCTGCTGGTGGCCGAAGCCGATGAATCCGATGGAACCCTGGTGAAATTCCAGGCCTGGTTGGGGGTGATCACCAACCTGGAGCTCGATCACACCGATCACTACGCCGATCTGGCCGCCCTGATCGCCACGCTGCAACGCTTCGGGCGCGGTTGTGCGCAGCTGCTGGCCAACCGCGACTGCCCGATCCTCAGCCAGCAGTTCAACGCCAGCCACTGGTGGTCCACTAGCAGCCCAGACAACGCTGATTTCGCCGCCATCCCCGTAGAGCTCAGCGGTGACAGCACCCTGGCCGACTTCTATGAGCAGGGCACCTGCGTAGGCCGGTTCACGCTGCCGCTGCCCGGACTGCACAACCTCAGCAACGCCACCGCGGCCATGGCCGCCTGCCGGCTCCATGGCGTGTCGTTTGCGGAGCTGCGCCAGGCGGTGGAGGGCCTGCAGGCCCCTGGGCGCCGCTTCGACTACCGCGGCACCTGGGCCGAGCGCCAGGTGGTGGATGACTACGCCCATCACCCCAGCGAGGTGGGCGCCACACTGGCCACCGCGCAGCTGATGGTGAGCAGTGGCCGCAGCCCGCTTCCGGAGCCGCCCCAACGGGTGCTGGCGGTGTTCCAGCCCCATCGCTACAGCCGCACGGCTGAATTCCTCGAACCCTTCGCCGCGGCCCTGGGCCAAGCCGATGAGGTGTTGCTGGCCCCGCTGTACGCAGCCGGGGAAGCGCCGATCGCCGGCATCTCCAGCCATGCGCTGGCTGCCGCCATCCAGCGGCTCAGGCCCGACCTGGCTGTGACCGTGGCCGACAGCCTCGATGAGCTGGCCGATGCGGTGGCCGCGCGCAGCGTTCCAGGCGATCTGGTGCTGGCCATGGGCGCCGGTGATGTGAATGGGCTTTGGGGGCGCCTGCAGAACCGTGAAGACCCCCTCGCCACGTTTCCCGTAGCGGCATGACGTCCGCCACCCCACTCGGCCTGCGGCGCTCCGTGGGATTGGCGGACTACACCACCTGGCGGGTGGGCGGATCGGCCCAATGGTTTGCAGAACCAGAGAGCGCTCTTCAGCTGCAAGCGCTGCTCGCCTGGGCTCAAGCCGAAGACCTGCCGAGCTTGGTGATCGGCGCCGGCTCCAACCTGCTGGTGAGCGATGCAGGCCTTGAAGGCCTCACCCTCTGCAACCGCCGGCTACAGGGCGCTGCCCTCGATGCCGCCACGGGCCTGATCGAAGCCCAAGCCGGCGAACCAATCCCAAGCCTGGCGCGCCGGGCCGCCCGGGCTGGCCTCTCTGGCCTCGAGTGGTCTGTGGGCATCCCCGGCACGGTGGGTGGCGCCGCCGTGATGAACGCCGGCGCCCAGGGGGGCTGCACCGCGGAGGTGCTGGAGAGCGTCTCGGTGATCGAGCCCCACAGGCCCAACCAGCCATTCGAACTACTTGCCGGCGAGCTCGATTTCGCCTACCGCCACAGCCGCCTGCAGGAGGAGCCGTTGGTGGTGCTCTCGGCCCGCTTCCGCCTGAACGCCGGCCACGATCCAGCCGAAGTGAGCCGGCGCACCAGTGCCAACCTGCACAGCCGCACGAGCACCCAGCCGTATCAGCAGCCCAGCTGCGGCAGCGTGTTTCGCAATCCCGAACCAAACAAGGCCGGCCAGTTGATCGAGGCCCTGGGGTTGAAGGGCCTGAGCATCGGCGGGGCCCAGGTGTCGCCGATTCACGCCAATTTCATCGTGAACACCGGCGCCGCCACCGCCACCGAGATCGACCAGCTGATCAGCGCCGTGCAGCAGCGGATCCAAGCCGCCCACGGCATCACCTTGCACACCGAAGTGAAGCGGCTGGGCCCGTTCGAGGGCCTTGCTCTCGCGGCCTGAGCCCACCCGCAGCACCGCGTAACCTGCGCCCAACTGCACAGGCGCCGCGATGGCCGGTTTCGGACTTCCCAACTTCGGCCAGCTCACCGAAGCCTTCAAAAAGGCGCAGCAGATCCAACAGGATGCCGCCAAGCTCCAGGAGGAGCTCGATGCGATGGAGCTCGAGGGCACCAGCAGCTGCGGCCGCGCCAGCGTGTGGCTCTCCGGCAACCAGCAACCGCTGAAGGTGCGCCTCGATCCCGCCCTGCTGGCCGAGGGCGCTCCCGCCACGGAAGCCGCCACCCTCGATGCTCTCAAAGCCGCCTACGAGCTCTCCACCGGCACGATGAAGCAACGCATGGAAGAGCTCACTGGCGGTCTCAACCTCAACCTGCCTGGCATCGGTTGAGCCCGAGGCTCACTCCGCTTCGTCGGGTTCGTTCTGGCGCTGACGGCGCCGCGACACCTGCCGCAAGCGTTGATCGAGCAGCGGCTCTCGGCGACTGCCGCGCTGCTTGAGGCCAGCTCCTTCCGCGCTGCGGGAACGCTCCCGCAGGGCCTGAGCTTGCACAGCCTCCAGGCAACTGATGTAGAGGGGATGGCGATCCCAGTCGGCGCCCACAGCGCAGCCGGGATCGCCTTGGTGCAAGCAATTCTTGAAACGGCAAACGCCTCCCAGTAGGCGTTCACGAATTTCAGGAAAGAGCGGCCCCAGCTCCACAGGATCCGCCGGTAGATCCGGGCGGTTGAAACCGGGCGTGTCGGCCAACAGAGCTCCAGGCGCAAGCGGGAACAACTCCACATGACGGGTGGTGTGTCGGCCGCGCTGCAACCGGCCCGACACGGCACTCACTCGCAGGGCAAGCTGCGGCACCAAGGCATTGATCAGGCTGCTTTTCCCCACACCGGAAGGGCCGCACAGCACCGCAATACCGGGCTGGGTGAGGCGCTCCCGCAAGGCAGCGATCCCCTCTCCCTGCTGCGACGACACCAAGAGCGGCTCATAGCCCCAGGCCACCAAGCGCTCACGCCAGGTCTGCTGCTGCGCGGCGCTGAGCAGATCCGCCTTGGTGAGCACCAGCTCCACCGCCACACCGGTGCGCTCCGCCGTAAGCAGAAAACGGGTGAGCTGCAGCGGATCAAGCTGGGGCTGCTCCAGCGCCACCGCCACCACCACCCGGCTGCAGTTGGCCACCGCCGGCCGCTCGAGCAGGCTGCTGCGCGGTTCAAGGGCCGCCACGGCGCCGCGGCGCTCCGGCCAGTCGATGCCATCGATCTGCACGCGATCGCCCACACAGATCTGCTGGCCGGTTTTACCCAGGCGGGTGCGGCGCACGCAGAGCAGGTGCTCGATGCCATCGGGGCCGGGTTGATCGAGCTGCACGCGGCAGAAATTGGCCTCCAGGGCCATCACCCGCGCCGCTTCAGCCAAGGCGCTGAATCAGCAGGCGCACGCCACCGCCCTCCCCGGGTTCACTCTCGACACGATGGCCAGCCTCACGCAACCCAGAAGCCACCATCTGCTCCGGCTCACCTGAGTCGAGTTCCACCTGAAGCCAGGCGCCGGGATTGATCTTCTCCAGCGCCAATTTGCTGCGGATGAAGTTGAGCGGGCAGGGGGTGCCGCGCAGGTCGAGCTGAACGGCTGGATCCGGCGCGGCAGCGGAATCGCTCACCCAAACAGGCCGCCGAACAGGCCGCTCTTGTGGGGGTGCTTGTGGCCTTTGGCGGTGTGGTGGCCGGCCAGCTGCTCCAGCAGCTCCTTCTCCTCGCGGTTGAGCTTGGTGGGCAGCTGCACCTTGATTGCAATCAGGTGATTGCCGCGGGCCACGGGATTGCCCAGTTTGGGCACGCCCTTACCGGTGAGAGTGAGCACCGCACCCGGCTGGGTGCCGGCGGGAATCTCCAACTGCTCAGCGCCATCCACGGTTTCCACCTCAATCGTGTCGCCGAGGATCGCCTGGAGGTAGTTCACCGTGACCTCCGAGTGGATGTTGATGCCGTCGCGCCGCAGATGCGGATGCGACTGCACCGTGAGGAACACATACAGATCCCCCGGCGGGCCGCCGCGCTGGCCGGCGTTGCCTTCGTTGGCCACCCGCAGACGGGTGCCGCTGTCCACACCAGCGGGGATGTTGATGCGCAGCTTCTTGCGCACCTGCTGCAGCCCCTGACCGCCGCAGGCATTGCAGGGATCGGCGATCACCTGGCCGGTGCCCTCGCAGGTGGGGCAGGGAGCCACTTGGGTGAAGCTGCCGAAGGGGGTGCGGGTGGCGCGGCGCACCTGGCCGGCACCACCGCAAGTGCCGCAGCTGGTGGGACCGCTGCCGCTCTTGGCACCGGAGCCGCTGCAGGTGCTGCAGGTTTCCAGATGGCGGATCTGGATCTCTTTCTCCTTACCGAACACCGCTTCGCTGAAGCTCACGGTGAGGTCGAAGCGCAGGTCATCGCCCTGCCGAGGCCCGCGGCGGCGGGCACCAGCGCCACCGGAGCCGCCCATGCCACCGCCGCCGAAACCGCTGAAAAAGGTTTCGAACAGATCGGCAAAACCACCCATGTCGCCCATATCGGGCATGCCGGCAGCGCCGCCAAGGCCGGCCTCACCGAACTGGTCGTAGCGAGCGCGGGTTTGGGGATCGCTCAGCACTTCATAGGCGCGGCCGATCTCCTTGAACTTGTCTTCGGCGCCTGGTTCTTTGTTGATATCCGGGTGGTATTGACGCGCGAGACGCCGATAGGCCCGCTTGAGGGTATCGGCGTCGGAATCGCGGGCGACCCCCAGCAGGTCGTAGTAATCGGCCATCGATCAGGCCTCGTGCTCGGCGGGCGCGCTGTCAGCCGGGGCAGCCTCAGAACCACCAGGACCGGGGCCCATCGACACCTTCACCAGGGCGTGACGCAGCACCCGGCCGTTGAGGTGATAACCACGCTGCAGCTCGGCGATCACCACGTCTTCACTGTGCTCATCGCTGGGCTCCCGCAGCACGGCCTCATGCAGGTTGGGATCAAAGGGTTCACCCTCCACCCGCATCGGCGAGACGCCCAGCTGCTTGAACACATCCACCAGCTGCTTGTAGAGGCCTTGGTAGCTGCGGTGGATGGTCTGAGCCTCCTCGGCCTGGGGTTCGAGCTGCTGGCGGGCCCTCTCGAAGTTGTCCACCACCGGCAGGATTTCGCTGAGGGTGCTGCAGGCGATCTGCACGCGCAGGTCGTCTTGATCGCGGCTCTGGCGCTTGCGGAAGTTGTCGAAGTCGGCGGCGATTCGCATGTATTGGCTGCGCACCGTTTCATGCTCGGCCTTCAGCGCTTCAAGCTCCGCCTCCAGCTCGCGCACCCGCTGCTCAGGATCAGCGCTGGCTGCAGGAGCCTCAGCCGCTGCTTCAGGGGCAGGAGCCTGCTCCGCCGCCACCTCAGCAGCAGGGGCTTCACCAGAAGTGTTGAGGGTGTCGGCGGATTCCTGGGGGAAGGGGGTCGCTTCGCCGCTCATGCTGACCGAACCGGAGATCTGTTCTAGACATGTTGGTGTGAAGGGGCTCCCCCCCACAAGCGGCGGAAGCCCGCACCTCCCGTGCACAGCCGCTGATGACCCTCACCCCCACGAGGCCCGTACCGGCCGCGGCCAGCGCTGATCAGCAACGGCTGGAGGTGGAACTGCTGCTGGGCGAAGCGGTGCTGACCCGCCAGGAGCTTCAGGCCGCCGGGGAGGAGCGCTGGCGATGGGCCCAGGCGTTCTCGCAGGAGCACTGCCGTCCGCTCGGCTGCCTACCGGTAGCCCACAGCAACGGCGAGCTGGTGCTGGCGATCCCCAGCCACTGGGGTGCAGAGCAACGCCAGCACCTGCAGCAAATCGCCGCAGCCGCCTCGGTCCCGATCCGCCTGCGCCTGGCACTGCCCGATGAACTGGAAGCAGCGCTGCAAACCGCTGTTCCCGCCGCCAGCCCCCCAGCGCCAGAGCCCACGCCGAAGCCAGCCCCCAGCGCAGCGCCAGAGCGCCCTGCTGCAGCGGCCTCATTGGTGGACGACCTCCAGCTGGAGGACACGCTTGAAGCCGCGCCGACCGACGACTTCGACGATCTCGACCTGGAGGCCACCCTCTCCGCCTCCAACGCCTCGCCGGTGGTGAGCCTGGTGGACCGGATCCTGGTGCAGGCCCTGGAGCGCAGCGCCAGCGACATCCACCTGGAACCCCAGGACGACGGCCTGGTGATTCGTCTGCGCCAAGACGGCGTGCTCGAGCAGCTCGACAAGCTGCCGAAGAACCTCACCCCCGCGGTGACCTCCCGCCTCAAAATCATGGCGGACCTGGACATCGCCGAGCGCCGACTGCCCCAGGACGGGCGCATCCGCCGCCGCTACCAGGGCAAGCTCTTCGACCTGCGGGTCAGCACCCTGCCGACGCGCTACGGCGAGAAGGTGTGCATGCGCCTGCTCGACAGCGGCACCACCCACCTGGGGCTCGATCGGTTGATCAGCGATCCGGTGGCCCTGGCCAGCGTGCGTGAGATGGGCGGCAAACCCTTCGGGATGCTGCTAGTGACAGGTCCAACCGGCTCCGGCAAGAGCACCACGCTCTATTCGCTGCTGGCGGAGCGCAACGACCCGGGCGTGAACATCTCCACGGTGGAGGACCCGATCGAATACACACTCAAGGGCATCTCGCAGACCCAGGTGAACCGGGAGAAGGGCTACGACTTCGCCCTGGCCCTGCGGGCCTTCATGCGTCAGGACCCAGACGTGCTGCTGGTGGGGGAGACCCGCGACCAGGAAACCGCCAAAACTGCGATTGAGGCCGCCCTCACGGGCCACCTGGTGCTCACCACGCTCCACTGCAACGACGCCCCCAGCGCCATCGCCCGCCTGTCGGAGATGGGGGTGGAGCCGTTCATGGTGAGCGCCTCGCTGATGGGGATCGTGTCGCAGCGGCTGGTGCGGCGGGTGTGCCCCGATTGCCGCCAGCCGTATCACCCCAGCGAGCAGGAACTGGGGCGCTTCGGCCTGTTCGCCAGCAACGAGCAATCGATCACCTTCTTTAAGGCCCGCCGCCAGCGCGACGAGGGCGACGCGGTCTGCCCCAGCTGCCAGGGCCTGGGTTACCGCGGCCGGGTGGGGGTGTACGAGGTGCTGCGCATCAACGAAACCCTGGCCACCGCCATCGCCCAGCAGGCGAGCACCGATCGGATCCGCAAGTTGGCGATCGAGTCGGGCATGAAAACGCTGCTCGGCTACGGCCTCGATCTGGTGCGTCAGGGTCACACCACCCTCGAGGAAATCGAGCGGATGATCCTCACGGATTCCAGCCTGGAATCCGAGCGGCGGGCCAAGGCGCTGCACACGATCACCTGCAGCGGTTGTGGCGCGGGCATGCGCGATGAATGGCTGGAGTGCCCCTACTGCCTCACGCCGCGGGGGCTGAGCTGAAGAGGGAGCCCACCGCCGCCGCCGTTGCCGGCCTGATCCAGCGCGCCCACACTGACGGCAGGCAGGGCGAAACAGCGGCATGGAGCTCCAGATCGAGCAGCTGATGGAGGAGCTGGTGCAACAGGGCGGCAGTGATCTGCACCTGGCCGCGGGCCAGCCCCCCTACGGCCGCTTCAGCGGGGCTTTGCGCTCGATGCGCGAGGAGAAGCTCAGCGAAGACCAGTGCAACCGCCTGATCTTCTCGATGATCAACAACGCCCAGCGCAAACAGCTGGAGCAAACCTGGGAGCTCGACTGCGCCTATGGCCTGCGGGGCGTGTCGCGCTTCCGGGTGAACGTGTACCGCCAGCGGGGCAGCTACGCCGCCTGCCTGCGGGCCCTAGGCAGCACGATCCCCAGCCTGGAAAGCCTCGAGCTGCCGCCGGTGGTGGAGGAAACCAGCCGCAGGCCCCGGGGCCTGATCCTGGTGACAGGGCCCACCGGATCGGGCAAAACCACCACCCTGGCGGCCCTGCTGGATCACATCAACCGCAGCCGCGCCGAGCACATCCTCACGATCGAGGACCCGATCGAATTCACTTACCGCAACGAGCAGAGCGTGATCCACCAGCGCCAGCTGGGGGAAGACACCCGCAGCTTCGCCGCCGCCCTGCGCGCTGCCCTGAGGGAAGACCCCGACGTGATCCTGGTTGGGGAGATGCGCGATCTGGAAACGATCCAGCTGGCGATCACGGCCGCTGAAACAGGGCACCTGGTGTTCGGCACCCTGCACACCAGCTCCGCCGCCCAGACGGTGGATCGCATGGTGGATGTGTTCCCGCCTGAGCAACAGACCCAGATCCGCGTTCAGCTGAGCGGTTCGTTGGTGGGGGTGTTCTCGCAAACCCTCTGCAAGCGGCTCAACCCGAAGCCCGGGCAGTTCGGGCGGGTGATGGCCCAGGAAATCATGATCAACACCCCCGCCATCGCCAACCTGATCCGCGAGGGCAAAACGGCGCAGCTCTATTCCCAGATCCAGACCGGGGGCCAGCAGGGCATGCAAACCCTGGAGCGGGCCCTGGCCAACCTGGTGGTGGAGGGGGCCGTGAGCCGCGAAGAAGCGATGGCCAAGGCCAGCAAACCGGAGGAGCTGGGCCGGCTGCTCGATGGCCAGAGCGGCTGAGCGGAGCCGCCGCCATGCCGAGCTTCAGCGCCACCTACACCACCCGCGCCGGTCAGACCCGCCAGCTGCGCCTCACGGCCGTTGATGCCGCCAGCGCCCGCCGCGACCTGCGCCGGCGGGGGATCGTGCCCAGCGCCCTGGAGCTGGTGGAGGGCACTTCCAGTCGCGGTCGCGGCGGCGCAGCCACAGCCGCGGCCCCTCGGAGCACCGCAGGGCCAGGAACCCCCGCCGGCTCCAGCACCCCGGCCACCACCGTGTTCGGTCTGGATCTCTCCGGCCTGCTGGAGGCCCGGCCTGGGATCCGCGAGAAGGCCCTGTTCGCCAACAAGCTGGCGGCCCTGGTGGATGCGGGGGTGCCGATTGTGCGCAGCCTCGATCTGATGGCGCGGCAGCAGCGGATGCCGCTGTTTAAGCGAGCGCTAACAGCGGTGAGCACCGATGTGAACCAGGGCGGCAGCCTCGGGGCTGCGCTGCGGCGCTGGCCGAAGGTGTTCGACAAGCTCACCATCGCCATGGTGGAAGCCGGCGAGGCGGGCGGGGTGCTCGATGAAAGCCTGCGGCGGCTGGCGAAGCTGCTGGAGGGCAACGCCAAGCTCCAGAACCAGATCAAGGGGGCGATGGGCTACCCGGTGGCGGTGCTGGTGATCGCTGTGCTCGTGTTCCTGGGGATGACGATCTTCCTGATCCCCACCTTCGCTGGCATCTTCGAAGACCTGGGGGCCGAGCTGCCGCTGTTCACCCAACTGATGGTGGACCTGAGCAAGCTGCTGCGCTCCTCCTTTTCGCTGCTGCTGGTCCTGGTCCTCACGGTGGCAGCCTGGCTGTTCAGCCGCTACTACGCCACCAGCGACGGCCGCCGCCGCGTGGATGGGTTGCTGTTGCAGCTGCCCCTGTTCGGTGATCTGATTCAAAAAACCGCCACGGCCAAGTTTTGCCGCACCTTCAGCTCCCTCACCCGGGCGGGGGTACCGATCCTGCTGTCGCTGGAGATCGTGCAGGAAACGGCGGGCAACGCTGTGATCGCCGACGCGATCGTGGCCTCTCGGCAAGACGTGCAGGAAGGCATCCCCCTGAGCGTCGCCCTGGGGCGCAAACAGGTGTTCCCCGACCTAGCCCTGAGCATGCTCGCCATCGGCGAAGAGACCGGGCAGATGGACTCCATGCTTTCCAAGGTGGCCGACTTCTACGAAGACGAAGTCGAGGCAGCCGTGAAAGCGCTCACCTCAATGCTGGAGCCAGCGATGATCGTGATCGTGGGCGGCATCGTGGGCTCGATCCTGCTGGCGATGTATTTGCCGATGTTCTCGATCTTCGATCAGATCAAGTAGGGCGGATCAAGACGCAGCCTCAGCAATCGCCTGCCCGGCCAGCCAGCCGGAACTCCAGCAGTGCTGGAAGTTGAAGCCACCGGTGATGCCATCCACATCCAGGAGCTCTCCAGCCAAGTAGAGCCCGGGGGTGCAGCGGCTCTCCATGGTGGCCAGGTTCACCTCCCCAATCGGCACGCCACCCGCCGTCACGAACTCTTCGCCAAAGGGGCCGCGGCCCGCCACGGCGTATGTGCTGCGCCGCAAGCTCTCGATCAGGCCCTGCTGCTGGCGCTTGCCCAGATCCGCCCAGCGGCGATCAGGCTCCACACCCTGCTGATCGAGCAGGTGCTGCCAGAGGCGGCGGCTCAGGGCGGGCCAGGGGCGGGCGTTGCTGAGCTGGCGACGGGCCTGATCGCGGCGGCAGTCGGCGAAGAGCTCCTCCAGCTGGGGCTGGGTGCGGCCGCCGCTCCAATCCACCCGCAAGCTGCCCCGATAACCGCAGTGGTGCAGAGCCCGGGCCGCAAAAGCTGTGAGCTTGAGGGCGGCCGGACCGCTCAGCCCCCAGTGGGTGATCAGCAGCGGCCCCTGCTGGCGGAAGCGATGGGCCATCCCAGGCGGCGGCGGACCCGCGCCTTGATCGAGATCCAGCTCAAGCTCCAGGTCCACCGGATCCATCACCACCCCCGCCAAGGCCACCAGCGGATTGGGTTTGAAAGCGAAGGTGAACAGCGACGGCACCGGCGCCACCAGGCCATGGCCCAGGTCTTGGGCTAGGCGACGACCGCTCGGGTGGCTGCCGGTGGCCAGCAGCAGGCGATCGGCCGTGAGGGCCGTGGGTTGGTCGCGCCCGCCCTGGGAAGCAACACGAACCGTGAGGGCGAACCCATCCTCCGGCCGCGCTTGCGCCCCTTGCAGCGCGCAGAGCGTGCGGAGCTCTACGCCAGCGGCTGACGCGGCCTGGCGCAGGCACTGGATCACCGCCGTGGAGCGATTGGCCCGGGGAAACATGCGGCCATCGGGCTCATCCACCAGCTCGAGGCCGTGGTCGTCGAACCAGGCCACCGCATCGCCGGCAGCAAAGCGACTGAACGGGCCTCGCAGGGCTTTGCCGCCACGCGGGTAGGAGCCCACCAACTCGCGCGGATCCCAGCAGGCGTGGGTGACGTTGCAGCGGCCGCCGCCGCTGATCAGCACCTTGCCCAGGGGCTCGGGCGTGCTCTCCAGCACCAGAATCCGCTGGAGCCCTGCCTCCGCCGCGGCGATGGCCGCCATGAACCCGGCTGGCCCACCCCCCGCCACCACCAGCGACCAGTGCTCGGGGGAGGGGGGCATCGCGGCGAGAGGGGCAGAGATCAGCGTGCCTGGGCACCGGGCAGCATGAGGGCATGCCCGATTCGCGACTGAACGGGGCCTACCGCTTCAGTGTGGCCCCGATGATGGACTACACCGATCGGCACTTTCGGGTGCTGATGCGGCAGATCACCCGGCGCAGCCTGCTCTACACCGAGATGGTGGTAGCCCAGGCGCTGCATTACAGCGAGCGGCGCGACCGGCTGATCGATTTCGATCCCTGCGAGCACCCGATCGCCCTGCAGGTGGGCGGCGACGATCCACAGCTGCTGGCCGAGGCGGCTCGCATTGCATCCGATCGCGGCTACGACGAGATCAACCTCAACGTGGGCTGCCCCAGCGAGAAGGTGCAAAAGGGGCGATTCGGAGCCTGCCTCATGGCCGAACCCGACCAGGTGGCCCGCTGCATCTCCGCCATGGCCGCGGCCTCACCGCTGCCCGTCACGGTGAAACACCGCATCGGTATCGATGAGCGCGATTCCTACGAAGAGCTGCTGACCTTTGTAGACACAGTGGCCGCGGCCGGCGCCCAGCGCTTCAGCGTGCATGCCCGCAAGGCCTGGCTGGAGGGCCTCGACCCCAAGCAAAACCGCACCATCCCACCGCTGCGCTATGAGCTGGTGCATCAGCTCAAGCGCGAACGACCCCAGCTCACCATCGAACTGAATGGCGGTCTGCTCGATCTGCAGAGCTGCGAAGAACAGCTGCAGCAGGTGGACGGCGTAATGGTGGGCCGCGCCGCCTACGACCACCCACTGCGCTGGGCCACGGTGGATCGCGATCTGTTCCAGGACAGCAGCCAACCCATCGCCAGCGCCTCCACGGTGGTGCGCGGCCTCATCCCCTACGCCGAGGGCTGGTGCAGCGGAGGGGGAAGGCTCTGGGCCATCGCCCGGCACCTGGTGCAAGTGGTGGAGGGGGTGAGCGGTGCACGGCACTGGCGCCGCGACCTCGGCGTGGCCGCCGGCGCCCGTGATGCCGGACCAGAGGTGTTCGAACGGGCCGCAGCGCAACTGGAAGAGCGCGGGCTTTAAGGCCTCGCCGCTAGCAAGGCCATGAATCAGCTGAACGTTTGGAACGTTCAGTCGTCGCCGCCGGAACTGCGACGGCGACGGGTGCGGCCGGCACCGAAGGAATCACCGCCACGATCGCCGCCGCCATAGCTGCGGTCCTCCCAGCCGCGGGCGCCGGAACCACGCTCACCGCCACCACCGGAGCGATCAGCACCGCCGTAGCCGCCACCGCCGCCATAACCACCGCGGTCACCACCACCTCCGTAACCGCCGCCACCGCCATAGCCGCCGCGATCACCACCGCCGCCGTAGCCGCCCCGACGGGGGCCACGATCGCCGCCGCCATAGCCACCACCACCGCCGCCACCGGGGCTGCGGGGTTCGGCTTTGTTGATACGCAGCGGGCGGCCCATCAGCTCGGCGCCCTGGAGGGCGTCGATGGCGCGGGACTCGCTGTCTTCATCAGCCAACTCCACGAAGGCGAAGCCGCGCTTGCGGCCGGTGTCGCGCTCGAGGGGCAGGAAGCAGTTGGTCACCTCGCCGAAGGGTGCGAACAACTCGGCCACGTCCTCCTGTTCCGCGCGGAAGGGGAGGTTTCCTACAAAAATGCTCACAGGCCGAGGGGGCCGATCAGGCAGAACTTCAGCCCACGAAGACTAAGCCGGCTCCGGCAGTTCGGAGGCCTTCACGCAACAGCAGACAACCGCAGCCGCGCCCGCTCCAGCTGCAACCGCACCTGATCAAACGCCGTACCGCCTTCGCTGCGGCGGGCTGCCACCACCTGGCGGGGATGAATGGCCTCGTAGATATCCGCCTCGAAGGCCGGATGCAGCTGCTGCCAGCGCTCCAAAGGCAGATCCCGCAACAGGATTCCTTCCTGCAGGCAGCCTTTCACCAGACCACCCACCAGCTGATACGCCTCGCGGAACGGCACCCCCTTGGCCACCAGGTAATCGGCCACATCAGTGGCGTTGGAGAAATCAGACGCCACAGCGGCCTCGAGGCGCTCAGGCCGGAACTGGAGCCCCTCCTCAAACAGGATCGCCATCGCCTCCAGGCAAGCCAGGGTGGTCGCCACGGCGTCGAACAGGGCTTCTTTGTCTTCCTGGAAGTCTTTGTTGTAAGCAAGGGGCAACCCCTTGATCATCACCAGCAGCCCCTGCAGGTGGCCAAACACCCGGCCACACTTGCCGCGAACCAGTTCGGGCACATCGGGGTTCTTTTTCTGCGGCATCAGGCTGCTGCCGGTGGCGCAGCGGTCGGTGAGTTTCACGAAGCCGAACTCCTCGCTGGCCCAGAGGATCACCTCCTCACTCAGCCGGCTCAAGTGCACCATCACCAGGCTGGCGGCGGCACTGAACTCCACCGCAAAATCCCGATCGCTCACCGCATCAAGGCTGTTGGCATACACGTCGTCGAAACCGAGGGCCGCGGCGGTGTGGCGGCGATCGATCGGCACCGGCGTACCCGCCAGAGCCGCGGCCCCGAGCGGACAGATGTTCACGCGCTTGCGCAGATCCCGCAGCCGGGCCCGGTCGCGCTCGGCCATCTCCACGTAGGCCAGCAAATGGTGGGCCAGGCAGATGGGCTGAGCCCGCTGCAGGTGCGTGTAGCCCGGGATCATCACGTCGGAATGGGCTTCGGCCTGATCCAGCAGCGCCCGCTCGAAGCGCACCAACGCGCCATCAATGGCATCGATCTGGCCCCGCAGCCACAGGCGCAGATCCGTACCCACCTGGTCGTTGCGGGAGCGGCCGGTGTGCAGCTTTTTGCCCAGAGGGCCGAGGATCGCGATCAGGCGGCGCTCCACGGCGAAGTGCACGTCTTCATCGTCCAGGCCGGGGTTGAACTGGCCGGCGGCCGCTTCGCTGCGCACCTGCTCCAGGCCCACCACCAACTGCTCAGCTTCCTCGCTGGTGATCACGCCAGTGCTGGCAAGCATGCGGGCGTGGGCGATCGAACCATCAAGGTCCTGCTGGAGCAGGGTGATGTCGAATCCGATCGAGGCGTTGAAGCGCTCGATTGCCGGATGCAGGCCCTCCTCGAAACGCTGGCTCCAGGTGGAGGAAGACGACTCAACGGCCATCGGGGCCCGGCTCGATCAGTTGAGGCTCAGCTTGGCAGGCGACTCAGTGAGGGCAACATCACCTCCTCACGCACCTTGAGCACAACCATCGAGGCGTCGTCATCGAGCTGGCGATCGGGCCCCACAAAGCGATCAAGGCGGGCGAACAGCTGATCGAGGATGCCCTGAGCACCCACCCCGGAGCGGCAGGCCGCCTGCAAGGCGGCGATCAAGCGCTCTTCGTCAAAACGCTCGCCGTTGAGGCCGCTCGCTTCGGTGACGCCGTCGGTGTAGCAGAGGAGCACGTCACCGGGGTCGAGCACGATCTGCTCGCAACCGTATTGGGCTTCCGGCTGCAGCCCGATCAACAGGCCCGGAGCATCGAGGCGGTCGACGGCGTGGCGCATCCGCCGCCAGATCAAGGGCGGGTTGTGGGCCGCATTGGCGTAGCGCAGCAGGCGGGTGCGGGGGTCGTAATCGGAATAAAAGAGCGTCACGAAGCGGTGCGACTGGGCCAGGTCCTCCTGGGCCAGCTGGTTGAGGTCGTGCAGGATCCGATCCGGGGCGTGACCGCTGAGCACCTCGGCGCGGAGCATGCCGCGCAGCAGCGTCATCAACAGACCGGCGGGCACGCCCTTACCCATCACATCGCCCACCACCAGCGCCCAGCGCCCCTGCTCTCGGCGCCGGCCCAGCAATTGCGGGCGGGTGGGGATGAAGTCGTAGTAGTCGCCGCCCACCTGAAAGGCCGGGCGGCAGCGGGCTGCCAGCTCTACCCCCTCAATCACCGGGCAGTGATCCGGCAGCAGCTGGGCCTGGATCTCGGCGCCGGTGGAAAGCTGCCGGTCCACGCGCTCATGGCGCCGCGCCTCCTGCAGCAGCTGTTCGCTCTCGATCGCCACCCCCGTGAGATCCGCCACCAGCTGGGCATAGCGGCGGTAGCTCTCGCTCCAGCTCAAGCCACTACGCGGGCCGTACACATAAAGGCGGCCGCGGCTGCGGCTGCGGGCCACCACCGAGGTGGCGAACAGGGGTCGATCGGTGAGTTGACGCCTCACCAAGCGATCGAGCAGCGACGCCACCGCTTCATCGCCGGAAGCCTGGAGCAGCTCCTCGTCGGACAGGCTGGCGAGGGCCCGCAGCAACTCCGGCGGGCCGCCGTGCAGCTGCTCGCGCCAGAGGCGGCCATCGGGGTGGAACGTGATCAGCAGCGCCCCTTCACCCTCCACCAACCGAGTGGCCACGAGGGGCACCAGCTCGAGAAAGCGGCCGAGGTTGGTGAAGCTGCGCAGGGCAAAGCCGAGCGAGGCCAGCAGTTCCTGGTTTCGGCGCTGCTCGCGGCTGAGGCTGTCGAGCAGCTGCCGCACCGAAGCCAGCGGTGATGAGGGCCGCGGCAGCGCAGCGCGGTCGACGTGGCTCTGAAGCGGTGGGTCAGACCGCCGTGGGGGCGGCTTGCTGCTCACCGAGCGGCCGCGAAGTGCCCGCAAGATAGCCGCGTTTTCAGGAGGAGCTGGTGGCGCTGTGGCCTACTTCGCCAGCAATGCCTCCACAAATTCGAAGCTGTTGAACGGACGCAGATCGCGAATCCCCTCACCGGCCCCAATGAAGCGAATCGGCAGACCCGCTTCCGAAGCCACCGCGAGGGCCACGCCACCGCGAGAGCTGCCATCGAGCTTGGTGATCACCACACCGGTAAGACCGGCAGCCTGGGCGAACGCCATCGCCTGCTTCAAGCCGTTCTGACCCTGGCTGGCATCGAGCACCAGCAGCGACTGCACCACAGCATCAGGCGCCAGCTTGTCGACGATGCGGCGCACCTTGCTCAGCTCCTCCATCAGGTTGTGCTTGGTCTGCAGGCGGCCGGCCGTATCCACCAGCACCAGATCGGTGCCCTTGGCCTGAGCAGCGCCGATGGCATCGAACACCACAGCGGCCGGGTCGGCATTAGCGGAGGGGTTCGAGACCACCGTGACGCCGCTGCGTTCGCCCCACACCGCCACCTGCTGCACGGCCGCGGCGCGGAAGGTGTCTGCAGCGGCGATCAGGCAGCTGTAGCCGCTGCGCACCGCGAGGTTGGCGAGCTTGCCAAGGGTGGTGGTTTTGCCCACACCGTTCACGCCCACCATCAACCACACGTTGAGGCGCTCGCGCTCCGGCGCCAGCAGCGGAGCGCCACTGGCCTGGATGGGCGCATCGAGCAGGGCCTTGAGCTGCTCTTTCAGGAAGCGAATGCCCTCGGCCGGCTCCACCACCTCTTCGTTGAGCCGCTTGCGCAGGGCCTCGAGCACCTGATCGGTGGCCTGCACACCGACATCGGCGCGCAGGAGCAGGCTCTCCAGGTCGTCAAGCACCTCCGGTGTGAGTGGATCGTCGCCAAGGCTGTCGAGCAGCTGGGTGACGAAGCCGCGGCGGGTCTTCTCCATGCCGCGCCGCAGGCGGCCGAGCCAATCGATCTCTTCCAGCGAGATGTCGTTGAGCTGGCGCCCCTGGGCAGCGAGCACTTCAGCCGACCAGGTGAAGTCCTCATCGAAGGCACCCAGCTGCGGGGCTGCCTCATCGGAGGGGGCAGCAACCGGAGCCGCGGAGGTTGCCGCCGTTGGAGCTGCAGGTGCAGGTGCCGCCGCGGGCACATCAATCGCACGCTCCAGCAGCTCCTGTTGGCGCTGCGCTCGCTGAGCGGCAGCCTGCTCGAGCAGCGACAGACCTGCGGCTGGAGCCGCCGGAGGCTCGGGCTTTGCCGGAGCATCAGGCGCTTGGGCAGGAGTTTCAGGCGCAATAACGGCCTTGAAAACCTGGGGCGCCGGGGGCTCAGAAGAAGACTGGTCTGGCGCTGTCTGCCCTGAGGTCGAAGCAGGAGCAGGCGGTTGAACGACTTCGGCGGACTGTCCAGAATTCTGTACAGACTGCTCAGAATCCTGGACGGTCGTTCCAGGCGTCTCGGCAGCGCTCACCTGCGGTGCTGGCGCCGATGGTGAGACGGCGACCGGCGCGGCAGAGGCCTGTGCTTGAGGCGATGGCGCCGGAGATGCAGGCTGAGCTGACGGCGCAGGTGCAGATACAGCCGACGAACCAGCCGAGACCTGCTTTTGGGCTTCCTGCTGAGCCTTCAGACGGGCGTAAGCCTGACGGGCCCAATCGAGGGCGTCCTGATCGACGGCCCCGACAGCAGGCGCCGCGGCCTGGGATGAAGCGGGCTGGGCAGGCGCAGTAGGAGCCGATGGGGAAGGCTCAAGCTTTGGTTCCGGCTTTCCAACCTCGGGAGCGACCGCGGCAGATGCCTCCTCGGCGGCCGGCGGCTGCGGGGGTTGTTCCGGCTGGGGCTCCTCGGGGTTCTGAGGGGCCGCGCTGCGATTGAACCAGTCGAAAACCATGGGCGCCTCCTGATCAGCCCTTGGCGGGGGCGCTGGTGAAACGGCGGAGTACGCCGTTGATCATGCGGCGACCTTGTTCGTCGCTGTAGCGGTTGGCCAGCTCCACCGCCTCGTTGCAGGCCACAGCGGCGGGGGTATTGAACTGTTCGATATCCACGGCGGCCAGGCGCAGGATGTCGCGGTCGATGCGGGGCAGGCGGGTGAGGCGCCAGCCTTCCATCACGGCATCGAGGCGCTGGTCGAGATCTTCGCGGCCCCGGAGCACAGCTCGGGCGCGCTCCACGGCACCGCGGCGGATCTCGTCTTGATCGGAGAGCATCAACAGCCGTGGCAACTCGAGGCTGGCGGAGAGGCGGTTGAGGCCCTGCTCCGCGTGGGCGAGGCCGTCTTGCAGGTGCTGGCGAATGCGGGGCAGCTGCTCAGCACCTCCTTGATCCTGGAGTTCGCTGTCGAGCAGTTGCTGTTGGGCGGCCTGGAGGTCGGTGGCGGCCTGATCGAGGGCTTCGCGCACGTGTTGGCTCAGCGACGCCTGGGCCTGCTGCAGCAGGGTGTCGAGCGGCGTGTCAGCCGCCGGCTGGCGATCGCTGATCTGACCGAGCATCAGCAGGGCCAGTTCACGGGCAACGGTGCGGCTCTGCATCAGGCCTTATTGGAAGGAAGGGGGGAGTAGGCCGGAGCCCGGAGCTGGGCCAGCAGGCTGGAGAAGCTGCGGCTGGCAGGGGTTTCGCGTTCGTCGGGGTTGACGATGCCGGCCGAGATGATCGTGCGGAAGGCATCCTCCACTGAGAGGTTGAGATCCTTCACCGAAGCCTCCGGCACCACGGCATACCAGCCGGTGGTGGGGTTGGGGGCCGTGGGGATAAACACGCTCAACATCGGCTGATCAAAGCCGGCCGACAGGGTGGCGCCGAGCACACCCGTGACGAAACCCAGGGCATACAGGCCCTCGCGGGGATACTCCACCAGCACAACCCGCCGGAAGCGCGTGGAGTTGTCACGCAGGAAGGTTTCCAGCAGCTGCTTGAGGGTCTTGTAGACCGAGCCCGCCACAGGGATGCGCTGCAGGGTGCCCTCGCCGAACTCGAGCAACCAACGGCCCACGATGTTGCGGGCCATCAGGCCGATCAACAGGATGCCCAGCAGGGGAACCAACAGGCCCAGGCCCAGGTTGATCAGTTCCTGAAGGATCGGATCAAGGGTGTTGAACGGATTGAGCTGCTTGGGGATCGAGGTGAGGAACGCCAGCACAAAGCGCGTCACCGTGGTGGCCAGCCAGATGGTGGTGGCCAACGGGATCACCACCAGCAGGCCGGCGATCAGATCGTTCTTGAGGTCCTGCTGGAGGCGATCGCCCAGGGGCTGCTCAGGTCTGGGACTGGATTGCACCAATGACAGACCGGGGCGTCCGGTGAAAAAAGTCCAATCCGCAACTTAGCCAGCCGCCCTCACAGAGCGGCCACCACGGCCAGCAAGGTGAAGGCCACCAGGAGCACCACGGCGGTACCGGTGCCGCCGATGCGGCGCTGATTGGCGGCCAGATCGCGGCGGTTTTCAGCCTGCTTGAGCTGCTGTTCTGCCTGATCCAGCTGGCGGTTCATGAAGGCCTGAGCAGCCTTCTTCTTGTCGGCATCGCTGGCGGTGGCAGGGATCTGGCCGGCCTGTTCGCCCTGGGCGATCACCTGCTCGAGCACCTGGGGGTTCTCCAGCTGAGCCTTCGCCATCTCGAGTTGGCCGCGCTGGGCCAACAGCGCCTGGTTGGCCTGATCGCTCACGGCGCGATCACCGCTGATGCTCACAGGGATGGTGATCAGCACGGCCAGCGCCAGCAGAGCGCTCACCACACATACGAACCAGCGCAGTGGCGTGCGGCCGGGCACCGGCTCATCGAGGCGCTGACCGATGAGCATGAGCAACATGCCCACGAACGCCATCGGCGACTGGGTGACCAGCGTGGTGGCGAGCAGTTGGCGGAAGCTCTCCTCGCCCCAGCCGTTCACGCTCAGCACCGCCAGGAGCTGCAGGAACAGCAGCACCACCAGGGTGATGCCCAGCCAACGGAACAAGGTGCCGAATCGGCCGGACGCTGCTGAACTCACAGTGGTGCTGACGCAATCGCGCAATCGTAGGGGTGGTGGATCTCGCTGACACCCTCAAGCAACAGGCCCAGCAGCTGGGCTTTGCGGCGGTGGGCATCGCGTCCGCCGCAGGCAGCGAACGGCTGCGGCTGCGCACCGCCGCCCTGGAGCGCTGGCTGGCAGCCGGCCATCAAGCCGACATGGCCTGGATGGCCGATCCGCGCCGGCGGGCGGTGGAAGCGCTGCTGCCAGGGGTGCGCAGCGTGGTGGCGGTGGGGCTGCCCTATTGGGTGGACGCGGAGCGAGCCGAGGGCAGCCTCAAGGTGGCCCGCTACGGCTGGGGGCGCGACTACCACCGGGTGATCGATGGGCGGCTGCGGGCCCTGGGACGCTGGCTGGAATCCCAGGTGCCCGGCACCGCCTGGCGCGCCTGTGTGGACAGCTCACCTCTTTTGGATAAGGCCTGGGCCGAGGAAGCCGGCCTGGGCTGGATCGGCAAACACAGCAACCTGATCAGCCGCGAGCACGGCTCCTGGCTGCTGATCGGCCACCTGCTCACCACCCTCGAGCTGCCGGCCGATCCACCGGCCGTGCCGGCGTGCGGGGCCTGCAGCGCCTGCCTAGATGCCTGCCCCACCGGCGCCATCACGGAACCGTTTGTGGTGAATGCCCGCCGCTGCATCGCCTTTCACACCATCGAAAACCGCGATCCCGAACTCCCCGCCGCCATAGCCGAGTCGCTCGAGGGTTGGGTCGCCGGCTGCGACATCTGCCAAGACGTGTGCCCGTGGAATTACAAGCCCTTCGCGGGCAGCAGCGATCCCGATCTGCAACCACGCCCCTGGTGGCTGGATCTGCGCGCCGAGGAGGCCCTGGGCTGGAGTGATGAGGACTGGGACAACAAGCTGCGCGCCTCCGCCCTGCGCCGGATCAAACCAGCCATGTGGCGGCGCAACATCCGCGCAGCTGTCAGAGCGAGCGCCCCTGCCTAACCTGCCTCAGGTGATCGCCCTGCATCGATGGCTGCGCGCTGGTTGAAGGTTCTGGCGGCAGCACCGTTACTGTTTTCAGCCCTCAGCGCCGCACCGGCGCAGGCGCTGGTGCCTTACGTGGTGGTGCCCAGCGAGCAAAACCTCGAGGGAGCGGGCCTCGGCATCGCCCAGGCGGCAGCGCGGCTGCTGCGCTTGGGCCAGGCCGAAGACGCAGCACGGCTGGCGGCTCTCACCGTGCAATTGATTCCCAGCGATCCGCGCGGCTGGGTGCTGCTGGCGGAAGCCCAACTGCGCAGCAACCAAGACAAGGAGGCCGCGGTCTCGCTGGCCAAGGCGCGGGAGCTGGATCCGAAAAACGCCGGCATCTTGTTTGCCCAGGGCTCCCTGGCCCTCAAAGACAGCCGCCCCTCAGAAGCCGCCGATCTCATCCGCCAGGGCCTGAAGCTCGACGGCAAGAACGCCGGTGCCTACTTCGATCTCGGCAACGCCTTCATCCTGATGGGCAAACCGGGCGATGCCCTGGGGGCATTTGAGCAGGCCTCGAAGCTGCGCAGCGATTTCTGGGAAGCGATCAACAACCAGGCCCTGGTGCTCTACGAGCAAAACAAAGACGCCGACGCCATCAAGCGTTGGCGCCGCGTGCTGGAGATCAAACCCGCCGCCGAGCCCAACCTCGCCCTGGCCGCAGCCCTCAACAGCAAGACCCCCGGCAACACCGAAAGCCTGGAGCTGGCGGCCAAAGCCCTAGCTGAAGACCCCAATTACGTGCTCGACAGCTGGCAGAAGGAGCAGCTCTGGGGCCCCAGGCTGCGCAGCGCTGCGGCCCGGTTGCTCACGGAGCCGGCCCTCAAGGCCGATGTGGAACGCGCCCAGGCCAACGCCGGCGGCAATGACGACCTCGGCGACGAATAAGCCCGTGATCTGTAGGCTGAGCGCCACTTTCCGCCCCCCGGCCTGAGCCACGGATGCCCAAGGCGCGCCCCGATCAGCCGCTGCCGGACCCATCCGACGATCGGCGCATCCAGCCGATCGAGCTGCACCAGGAGATGCAGCGCTCCTACCTCGAATACGCGATGAGCGTGATCGTGGGCCGGGCTTTGCCCGACGCCCGCGACGGCCTCAAGCCGGTGCAGCGCCGCATCCTCTACGCGATGCACGAGCTGGGGCTCACCCCGGATCGGCCGTATCGCAAATGCGCCCGCGTGGTGGGCGATGTGCTCGGCAAATACCACCCCCACGGCGACCAGGCGGTCTACGACGCCCTGGTGCGGCTGGTGCAGACCTTCGCCAGCCGCAACCCGTTGCTGGATGGCCACGGCAATTTCGGCTCGGTTGACGACGATCCACCGGCCGCCATGCGTTACACCGAAACGCGGCTAGCGCCGATCGCCAACGAGGCGATGCTCGATGAGATCGGCGACGACACCGTTGATTTCGCCCCCAACTTCGATGGCTCCCAGCAGGAGCCCACGGTGCTGCCAGCGCAGCTGCCGTTCCTGATCCTCAACGGCTGCACCGGCATCGCCGTGGGCATGGCCACGAACATCCCGCCCCACAACCTGGGCGAGGTGGTGGATGCCCTGATCGCCTTGGTGCGCAAGCCCGATCTCAGCGACGAAAAGCTGCTGGAGCTGGTGCCCGGCCCCGACTTCCCTACCGGCGGCGAGGTTCTCACCGGCAGTGGGGTGCGCGATACGTATCTCACGGGCCGCGGCAGCATCCCGATGCGGGGCGTCGCCCACATCGAAGAAGTTCAGCCCGGAAAGGGCCGCCACAAGCGCGGCGCGGTGGTGATCACCGAGCTGCCCTATCAGCTGAGCAAGGCCGGCTGGATCGAGAAGCTGGCTGAGCAGGTGAACGAGGGCAAGATCAACGGCATCGCCGACATCCGCGACGAATCCGATCGCGAAGGCATGCGCGTGGTGGTGGAACTGCGCCGCGACGCCAACCCCGAAACGGTGCTCGCCGAGCTGCAGCGCCGCACCGCCCTCCAGAGCAACTACGGCGCGATCCTGCTGGCGCTGGTGCACGGCAAACCGATCCAGCTCACCCTGCGCCAGCTGCTGCAGGAGTTCCTCGAGTACCGCGAACTCACGCTGATCCGGCGCACGCGCCATGCGCTCAAGCGCACAGAGGATCGTCTCGAGGTGGTGGAAGGTTTGATCACCGCCCTCAATGCGCTGCCCAAGGTGATCGAGATGATCACCGCCGCCCCGGATGCCGCCAGCGCGAAGGCGAGCCTGCAGGTGCATCTCGACATCAACGAACGCCAGGCCGATGCGGTTCTGGCGATGCCGCTGCGCCGGCTCACCGGCCTGGAGCAGGAAAGCCTGCGCAAGGAAGCCGACGACCTGCGCCAGGAGCGGGCCCGCCTGCGCCACCTGCTGGATGAACGGCCGGCCCTGCTCGACGCGATGGTGGCCGAGTTCAAAGCGCTCAAAAAACGCTTCGCCACACCACGCCGGACACGCCTGGTGGAAGGGGGTGATGAATTGGTGGCGCAGCGCACTGCCGCCCAACGGCCCAACACCGAACTGCTACGTCAACGCGCCTTCGAGGGCCTGAGCAGTGACGCACGCCTGGTGATCCAGGCGGATGGCCAGGTGAAGGTGGTCGGTCCGCAACTGCTGGGCCGCCTGCACCTAGATGAACCGGCCCCCCTGAGCGACAACCCTTCACCGGCGCGGCTGATCCTGCCCATCAGCGAAAAGCCGGCGTTGCTTGCTTTCACCGATGCTGGCCGGGTGGCGCTGCTGCGCTGGGAGTTCGCCGGCCAACAACCGGGCACGCTCGAGAAGTTCTTGCCGGAAGGCATGAGCGGCGAGCGAGTCGTGCAGCTGCTGCCACTGCCCCCAGGTGAGGCCGCTGCCGGGGCGAGCATCGGCCTGCTCAGCAGCGATGGTCGCTTCAAGCGACTGCCGATCGACGATTTCCAGGAGCTCTCCGGCCGCGCCGCCTCAGTGCTCAAGCTCAAAGACGGCGTGACCCTCCAGCGCGTGGTGCTTTGCCGCGACAACCAAGAGCTGGTGGTGGGCAGCTCCACCGGCCGCCTCCTGCGCCTGGCGGTGAACGAAGCCAACCTGCCGGTGATGGGCCGCAACGCCCAAGGCCCAGTGCTGCTCCGACTGCTTCCAGGTGAAACAGTGGTGGGTGCCGCCGGCGTGGAAGCCGATGGCTGCGTGCTGCTCGCCAGCCGCTCCGGACAGCTCAAACGCTTGGCGGTGAACAGCCTGCGCCGCTGCCAACGCGGCGATCTCGGCCAGATCGGTGTGCGTTTCTCCGTGCGCGGCGATCAACTGATCGACCTGCGCGAAGACCACAGCCCTGTGGTCGCCGCTGTGCTCAGGGACGGCCGCAGTCTCCGGCTCGACACAGCTGAACTGCTTGCGGAAGACGACACCGGCAGCGGTCAGACCCTTGGACTGGGCGGAACTGAATCCGTCGCCGAGCTGGTGCCGCTGCTGAACTGAGGGATTGCAGTCAGGCCGCGACTGGCTGCGGCGGATGCTGCTCCAACACCTGCTTGAGATAGCGAGCGGTGTGGGATGTGGGATGCTCCGCCACCTCCTCAGGGGTGCCCGTCACCACGATCTCGCCCCCCTTGTCGCCGCCTTCAGGACCGAGATCAATGATCCAATCGGAGCAGCGAATCACATCGAGGTTGTGCTCAATCACCAACACGGAATTGCCCTTATCCACAAGCCGCTGGATCACATCCATCAACTTGTGCACGTCGTAGAAACTGAGACCGGTGGTGGGTTCGTCGATCAGATAGAGCGTTTTACCGGTGGCACGTTTGGACAGTTCGGTAGCCAACTTCACCCGCTGGGCTTCACCGCCTGAGAGGGTGGGCGCCGGCTGGCCCAGCTTCACGTAGCCCAAGCCCACATCCACCAGGGTGCGCAGGCGATCCGCCGCCTGGGGGATGGCAGAAAACACCTCGCAGGCCTGCTCCACCGTCATCTCCAGCACATCGGCGATGGTGTGGCCCTTGTATTTCACCTGCAACGTCTCGCGGTTGTAGCGAGCGCCTTTGCAGACGTCGCACTGCACATAGACATCTGGCAGGAAGTTCATCTCGATCACATTCACGCCCTGGCCGCCGCAGGCCTCACAGCGACCACCCTTCACGTTGAAGCTGAACTGCCCCACCTGGTAGCCGCGAGCTTTCGCCTCCACCGTGGCGGCGAACACCTGGCGGATCGGATCGAAGGCGCCGGTGTAGGTGGCGGGGTTGGAGCGGGGGGTGCGGCCGATCGGCGACTGGTCGATCACGATCACCTTGTCGATCGCCTTGATCCCCTTGAGCTCTTTCACGCCGGAAGGGAAGGGCACCTTCATGCCGAGCTTGTGCTCCAGCGCCGGGTGCAGCAGCTCATTCACCATCGTGCTCTTACCGCTGCCACTCACGCCGGTCACGCACACCAGCCGGCCCAGCGGAAACTCCACATCGAAGCCCGAGAGGTTGTTGCGTTCACAGCCCACCAGGGTGAGCTTGCGCGAACCGGTATCGCGACGTTCGGCGGGTGTGGGGATGGAACGGCGGCCGCTCAGGTAGGCACCGGTAAGCGAGTCTTCCGCGCTGATCAGGGCGTTGAAATCACCCTCGGCCACGATGTGGCCGCCGTGCACGCCGGCACCGGGGCCGATGTCCACGATGTGATCGGCGGCGCGGATCGTGTCTTCGTCGTGCTCCACCACGATCAGGGTGTTGCCGAGATCGCGCAGCTTGGTCAGCGTGTTGAGCAGCCGGTCGTTGTCGCGCTGGTGCAGGCCGATGCTCGGTTCATCCAGCACGTAGAGCACGCCGGTGAGGCCAGCACCGATCTGGGTGGCCAGGCGGATGCGCTGCGCTTCACCGCCGGAGAGCGTCATCGCCGGGCGATCGAGGCTCAGGTAGTCGAGCCCCACATCCAGCAGAAACTTGAGGCGCATGCGGATCTCGCGCAGCACCAAATCGCCGATCTGGATCTGGCGAGCATTCAGCAACGGCTCATCGCCTTGATGGGCGCCCACGCCCATCAACTCTTCAATCCGCCGCAGGCTCTCGCCCACGCTGCTGCTGGTGAGCTCATGAATGCGGTAGGGGCCCACCCGCACGGCCAAAGCCTCGGGCTTGAGCCTCAGCCCATGGCAGCTCGCACAGGGCACCAGCTCGAGATACTTCTCCAGCTTCTGGCGCATCGATTCGCCGCTGGCATCGCGCAGCTGACGCTCGAGGATCGGCAGGATCCCTTCAAACGGCCGCACGTAGGTCTGCGACTTGCGGTAGCGGCTATCAGCCTGGATCGGAATCGGCTCCTTGGAGCCATGCAGCAGCACCTCGTGCTGTTCGGGGTTGAGCTCATTCCAGGGGGTCTTGATCTCGAAGCCGAAGGCCTCGCCCACCGAATAGAGCAAGGAGAAGTAATAGGCGTTGTCTTTCTCCGCCCAGGGAGCCACCGCCGCATACACCGGCAGCGAGGGATCAGGGATCACCCGCTCCATCGTGAACTGGCGCAGATGGCCGATGCCGTGGCAGTCGGGGCAGGCGCCGTAGGGACTGTTGAACGAGAACAGACGCGGAGAGAGTTCCTCCATCACGGCGCCATGCACCGGGCAGGCGAAGTTCTCGGAGTAGAGACGCTCCTTCTCCACGCCCTCCGGCAACTCCTCATCCGCCTTGGGAACCACCTCCACCAGCGCCAGACCATCCCCGCGCTTGAGCGCCGTGCGCAGCGAATCGGTGAGCCGCTCTTGGATGCCCTCGCGCGACACGAGGCGATCCACCACCACTTCGATGTTGTGGGCGTGGTTCTTGTCGAGCTCGATGTTATCGGCCAGCTCACGCACCTCTCCGTTGATACGCACCCGGGCGAAGCCCTCGGCCACGAGACCGGAGAGCAACTTCACGTGGGTGCCCTTCTTGCCCCGCACCACCGGTGCCAGCAGCTGGTAGCGGGTGCCCTCCGGCAGGGTGAGGATCTGATCGACCATCTCGTCGATCGACTGGGGGCGGATCGAGCGATCGCACTCCGGGCAGTGGGGTTCACCGGCGCGACCGAACAGCAGGCGCAGATAGTCCTGGATCTCGGTGACGGTGCCGACCGTGGATCGGGGGTTGTGGCTGGTGGATTTCTGATCGATCGAGATGGCGGGTGACAGGCCCTCGATCGCATCCACATCAGGCTTGTCAACCTGCCCGAGGAATTGCCGTGCATACGCCGACAAACTCTCGACGTAGCGGCGCTGACCCTCAGCAAAGATCGTGTCGAACGCCAGCGAACTCTTACCGCTGCCGCTCACGCCGGTGAATACCACCAGCTTGTTGCGGGGAACGGTGACGTCGACGTTCTTGAGGTTGTGCTGGCGGGCGCCCCGCACCCGGATCACGTCCTCAAGGGAGCCGCCATTCAGCGCCTGCAACGCCGCTTTCTCGTTCACGCTCTTGGCGAGGGCGCGGGGCATCCAGGCGGCTCGGGAATGGAAGAGTCTACGGGCGCTGGCCAGCCCTCGGCAGCAAAGCCTGCCGTTAGGGGAATGCTGCAGAGAGCAGCCCGCCCCGATGCAGCTCACGCGTCACGCCATCGAGAAATGCGCGACCTACAAAGTGGTTACGGTGTATCCATCCGACCAACGCACGGTCGAAGCCAGAAAGAGGAGTGGGCGATGGATGGTCGCGAAACCATGAGCCTTCCGATGCAGCTACGCCAGATGCAGCAGAGCGTGGATCCAGACACAGGCGCCATCCTGTTTCGCCATCCGCAGCTGAGGGGCCTGCCAGACCTGGTGATCGAAGGTGAGGGCTACACCCTCGAATTCATCGGCCCAACGCTTCTCTGCCTGGACATCACGGATCCAAGAGCACTCGGGAAGCTGCTGGCAGAACCTGTGAAGGAACAACTGCCTGCTGGTCTTTGAGGCGATCCCGCAGCACTGTCCAGGCTTTTGCACAGGCTGTACAGAACCCGACATGCGGCTGGATCGCGGCCGTTGCCTTGCAGGGAGGCACCACCCTGCAAGTCGACAGCGAGTGTCCCAGGTGCGGGACACTCGATCTTTGCTTTGGGGAAGGACCCGCGCACGCAGCAATCTCCACAGGGGGAGAACTCATAGGTCAGCAAAAGCCTCGTCGTCAGCGCTGCTCGACCACTCCTGCAAGCTCGCGTCGAGATCCTTGAGATCGTTCAGATCCAAAGGTGTGACGGCTCGCACCTGCACCGATCCATCCTCGGGCTCCCCAGTGAGTGTGGTCAACTCGACGGTCATGCATGCACAGCGAGGCCCGATCTGCAGTATCAACCGTTGAGGCATCAAGTCATCATGCGCACCACGCTCGACATCGACGACGACGTGCTCAGGGCCGCCAAAGAGCTGGCACGGCAACAACGGCTCTCAGCCGGACAGGTGGTGTCACGCCTGTTAAGGCAAGCGATGACCGGTTCCAAGCCATCGGAGGCCCAGGAAGCGGGTGGCGTGGCCGGCTTCCGACCCTTCTGCAGCCCAAGCGCCCAACTGGTGACCAACGAGCAGGTGGATGCCATCCGTGATCACGACGGCATCTGATGCGCGCACTGCTCGACATCAACGTGGTCATCGCCCTGCTCGATGCAGAGCATGTGATGCACACCCAGGCAACGCAATGGCTGGCTCGTGAGCTGGACAACGGCTGGGCCAGTTGGCCGGTACCCCAGAACGGCGTGTTGCGGATCTTCTCCCAGCCGGCCTATTCCAACCACAGGCCTGATCAGTTGGTGGTGTTTGGGGCTCCCCCGCGGCAGCGCACCCTTGCATAACTAGAACGCACGTACTACTTTGGGACTCATGAGGCGCACCTGTTCCGGCCATGTCATCCGCGTCAGACTTGTCACAGCACGAGCAGCGCAACCCCTGGCTCGATCGTGCAGGCCTGATTCAGGCCATCGGCGGCCTGTTGATCAGTCTGATCGCCCTGTTCAGCTCCTATGACCACATCAGCCTCGCCACAACCACCATCCCCATCCTGCAGCACTGGGGAATCCTCTGGATCGCTTCCTCGCTGGCGCTCGTTCTTGTCGACGCTCAATTGGCGACGCGATCCCGACTACGAGCAGCGAATGAAGCGGCTGAGGCGCGAGACCGAGCAGATCAGGAAAGAAACCGAGCAGCTGAAGCGCGACAACGTCAGGCTGAGGCAGCTGAACGCCAGAGGGAGGGAATTGCTCTTCTCCGCGGAGCAGCTCTGCTCACTGCCCGACACCAACTCGATCCCTCCGAGGCCAACCGCTCCCGATTGAACGCCTTCCTGGCCCTGCTGGCAGAACAAGCACGCCTCGATCGCGGGGAGCCTGGGCTTGGATAGGCCGAAAGCACCTCAGGAACTGCCCAGCGGGGCTCCCTTGAGCTAGCCCTGCCAAACCTCCTCCAGATCGATTTGCAGCCCCGGGAAGTGAGGGCTGGCATCGAGTGTTGTGGCAGGCGCGATCCGCTCAGGCTGTGAAGCCCCGGCTAACCACACCTCCACAGCCCGCTCTTCGGGGATCAACAACCAGCCCAGCTGAGCACCATTGGCTTGGTAGGCCGCCATTTTGCGACGCAACGCCGTGAGGCCGCGGGGGCCTTCATCGCTGGGGCTGACCAACTCCACCAACAGATCCGGGCACAGGGGTGCAAAGCCGCGCCGCTCCTCGGCCGTCAGCGCGTCCCAGCGCTCGCGCCGCACCAACGAGGCATCCGGGCTCAGCACCGAGCCGTCGGGCAATCGAAACCCTGTGGAGCTGTCGAACAGCTTGAGCGGCAGCCCGGATGCGCGCACAGCAAACCAAAGAAGGGCGCCGAGTGCTTGGTTTCTGGCGCCCGTTTCACTGCCGGTGGGGGTCATCTGGATCAGCTGGCCGCTGGCATCGAGCTCCAGCACGGCATCGGGGTTGGCGTGGCAGACGGCTTCGAATTGATCAGCTGTCAGGCGCAGACGCTCTGGCAGCAGGAGCGGAGCCAAAGCATCAGTAGGCACGGTTGCAAGCGTCATAGCCAGGTCGCAACGCCTCACTGAGCCTAGGGCGACTGTCCGATGGAGGCATGAGCGCTCTTAGCTTCAGCCAGCGCACATCTCGACGACCCAAAGGCCCACTCGGCGAAGTTTATCTGCCATCACCAATGATCGGTCATTCCGTACATCCTGTACAGAAAGCTGGACACATTTCCTACAAGGCCTCTCACAGGCCCCAAAGCTGATGCGCATTAATATGCGCACATCAGCAATCCGTCCTGATGCGTACCACGCTTGAGCTTCCCGATCCACTGTTTGCGCGCCTGAAGGCTCGTGCGGCTTGTGAGCGAGTCACGCTCAAGCAATTGCTGCGGAGTTATGTGGAGCAAGGGCTCGAAGCCTCAGCATCAGCGGCTGCGGTGCAGCGGCGATCCACCTCCTCCTTGCCAAGGCTTGATGGGGGCCTGGCGATCGACGCCGATTCGCTGAGCAATGCAACCCTGTTTGAGCTGCTGGAACCGTGAGCAGCACCGCCGATCTACCCGATCTCAATGTCTGGCTGGCGCTGGTTTGGCCAGAGCACAACCACCATCGTCAGGCTCTGAAGTACTGGGAGCACCAGGCCAGCCAACAGATTCTGTTCTGCACAGTCACGGCGCTTGGCTTGGTGCGCTTGGTGTGTCAGCCGAAATTGATGGGTGATGCGATGAAGACTCCCAGGGAGGCCTCTGCCCTACTGGAGGCGTTCTGCCAGCAACCTGGGGTGGGCATGGCGGCAGCAGAGCATGGCGGCTGGGAGGTGTTTCATCAGTTGGTGCGCACAAACAATCTGCCGGCGCGGTTATGCACCGATACCCATCTAGCGGCCTTAGCGATGGCGAATGGCTGGCGGCTCGTCAGTTTTGACCAGGATTTCAAACGCTTTGAAGGGCTAGAACTTCTGTCGCTCTAAGGCGGATATTGGTTGTCGCGTCGTCCTCGGATCTTCTGACCTCCTGACCGCTAACCCGCCCGCTTCAGCAGGCTGGCGGCATAGCTGCGCGTTTCACCGGAATCACCACCGGCCAGTTCCGCCAGCTCAGCCTGGCGTGCCTGCGTGTCCCGCAGGTGGGACACCTGGGTGTGGGTGACGCCATCGCGCACCTGCTTGGCCACGCGGAAGTGGTGATCGGCCGCCGCGGCCACAAGCGGTTGGTGGGTGACGCAGAACACCTGGCGCTGCTGGGCCAGGCGCTGCAGCAGCTCAGCCATGGCGCCGCTGACGCGGCCGCTCACGCCAGTATCGATCTCATCGAACAGCAGGGTGACGTGTTGATCCGCTGCAGCCAGGCAGGTTTTCAGTGCCAGCAGGAAGCGGCTCATCTCACCGCCGGAGGCCACCTCCGCCAGGGGCGCCAAGGGCTGGCCAGGGTTGGCCGAAAACAGAAACTGCACCGCATCGGCCCCCTCCTCACCGGGAGCTGCCGCTTCAATCGCCACGCTGAAGCGCACGTTCGCCAAACCCATGGGCCGTAAGGCCTGCATCAGCTGGTGCTCCAGCTCCGTGGCGGCGGTGCGGCGAGCTGCACTCAGCGCTGCATTGCAGCGATCACGCTGCTGGCGGGCTGTGAGCTCAGCGGCCTCGAGTGCCTCGAGGCTGGCTTCGGCTCCGCCGGGAGCCAGCTGCTCGCGCAGCTCATCCCGCCAGGCCATCAGCTCGGCGATGGTTTTGCCATGGCGGCGCTCCAGGGCCTTGAGCTGAGCGATGCGCGTCTGCAGCTGATCCAGGCTGTCAGGATCGCTTTCCAACCCGGCGCCGTAGCGATCGAGATCGCGGGCCAGATCTTGGAGCTGAGCTAGGCCATCGCTGCAGCGGCTTGCCAGCGCCGCCAGCTCAGGATCCAACTGCTGCATCGCCGCCAGCTCGCCCTCACAGGCCGCCAGGTGATCGAGCACAGATGGGGCTTCCTCGGCCCCATCCACCAGACGCCCCAAAAGCGTCATCACCCCTTCCTGCAGGCGCACGCCGTGGGCCAACCGGTTCTCCTCGGCCTGGAGGCGCTCCCGCTCCGCTGGATCGTGGAGCTGAGCCGCCTCGAGATCGGCCAGCAGTTGCTCCTGGCGCTCTCGCTCCTGCTGCAGCTGGTCCCAGTTGCTACGAGCCTGCTCAAGAGCCTGAGCGGCGGCACGCCAGGCGCGATAGGCGTGAGCCACCGGGGTCAACAACGCCTGAAGGGCATCCCCGGCAAAGCGATCCAGCCAACGCCGCTGCTGACCAGGCCGCGCCAGTTGCTGGGTCTGACCCTGCACGGTGAGATCAAGCAGCAGGGGGCGCAGCTCCTGAATCTGGGCGCGGTTCACCGCCACACCATTGAGCCGGTGGCGGCTGCTGAGGCGCTCGTCGCTCAGGCGCCACTCCCGCGTGAGCAGGATTTCACCGTCTTCAGCGTCGAGCTCCTGCTGCTCAAGCCAACGGTGCAGCGGCGGCGTCAGGCTGAAACTCGCCTCGATCACGCCCCGCTCGCTCCCCTGGCGCAGCAGGCGCGGCCCCCCGGATCCGCCCAGGAGTGCATCCAGGGCATCCAAGAGGATCGATTTACCGGCGCCGGTTTCTCCGGTGAGCACCGTGAACCCACCGCTGAAATCGAGCTGCAAGTGCTCGATCAGGGCGATGTTCTGCAGGCGCAGTCCGGTGAGCACAGCTGGCGGCCGGTGTTGAGCCCGACCGTAGCGGCTGCGTCTTTCGTTTAGAAGAGGGACAACACTGAATGGGCACCCGGGGCCCGAACCCGCGGTATGCCAAGTACCAACAGTCCGATTACCCCCCTGGAAGCCGCCAGCGCCGCCATGCGCCGCAACGTGCTGGGCGAAACCGTGAGCGATGAGGCGGAAAACGCCAATGCCGATCAGGGAGAGATCGCAGCGCTAACCGCGGACCAAGACGACCATCCCGCATTCCGTACAGACAGTACGGAAACCCCGACTGTTGTTGAAGACCAACCCTCTGAGCAGCTGAGCCCCTCTGCAGAAGCAGCGGCCATCCCCACAACCCGGCCCAACGCCGACCTCAGCGATTTCATTGAGGTGTCGGGCCTACTGGAGTACGACCCGGCCGCCATCAGCCGCATCTATGCCGGCGCCCCCCAACGCCTGATCAGGCGGATCTGGCAGACGCTGGTGCCCATCGGCCTCTACCTACTGAGCGTTGGGTTCGACTGGCTCACCCGCCGGCTCGCCAACCACGACCACGCGAGGGCCCGCGCCAAGGAAGCGGCCGACCTAGTGGCTTCGCTCGGCCCCGCCTTCATCAAGGCCGGTCAGGCCCTCTCCACCCGGCCCGACATCGTGCCCCCGCTCCTGCTGGAAGAACTGGCAGGCCTACAAGACCAACTCCCTGGCTTCGATTCAGCTCTGGCCATGGCCTGCATCGAGGAAGACCTCGGTGCACCGATCGCTTCGATCTATGCCGAGCTGGAGCGCGAACCCATCTCTGCCGCCTCCCTAGGGCAAGTGCACCGGGGCGTGCTGCTCAATGGCGAGAAGGTGGCCGTGAAGGTGCAGCGGCCCGGCCTGCGCGAGCAGATCACGCTCGATCTCTACATCGTGCGCAACATCGCCGCCTGGCTCAACCGCAACATCGGCCTGATCCGCTCCGATCTGGTGGCCCTGATCGATGAGCTGGGCAAGCGGGTGTTCGAGGAGATGGATTACTGCAATGAGGCGTCGAACGCCGAGCGTTTCGCCGAACTGCACGCCCACAATCCCCGCATCGCTGTTCCCCTCATCCACCGCCACGCCACCGCCCGGCGCGTGCTCACGATGGAGTGGATCGATGGCGTGAAGCTCACCAACCTTGAAGCGGTGCGCCAGCTCGGCATCGACCCCGACGACATGGTGACCGTTGGCGTGAACTGCTCGCTGCAACAGCTGCTCGAGCACGGCTTCTTCCATGCCGATCCCCACCCCGGCAACCTGCTGGCGCTTCCCGATAGCCGTCTGGCCTATCTCGATTTCGGGATGATGAGCACGGTGAGCCGCGAGAGCCGCACCGGCCTGATCCAGGCGGTGGTGCACCTGGTGAACCGCAACTTCGGCAAGCTCTCCAAGGATTTTGTGAGCCTCGGCTTCCTGGCGGAAGACGTGGACCTCGCGCCGATCGTGCCGGCGTTTGAACAGGTGTTCGGCCAGGCCCTGGAGATGGGGGTGAGCCGGATGGATTTCAAGGCCGTCACCGACGACCTCAGCGGCGTGATGTACCGCTTCCCCTTCCAGGTGCCGCCCTACTACGCCCTGATCATCCGCTCGCTGGTAACGCTCGAAGGCATCGCCCTGAGCGTGGACCCAGACTTCAAGATCCTCGGCGCCGCCTATCCCTATTTCGCCCGCCGGCTGATGGAGGATCCCGATCCCCAGCTGCGCAACAGCCTCAAAGAGATGCTGTTCGACGGCGAGATCTTCCGCTGGCAGCGGCTCGACAACCTGATCAGCAGCGCCGCCAGCGGCAGCCAACTCGATCTCGATGGCTTACTGGATCAGGTGCTCGATTTCCTGTTCTCTCCCAACGCCGGGATGCTGCGCGGGCAGCTCGTGGACGCGGCGGTGAACCAGATGGATGCCCTCGGCTGGCAAACCACCCTGCGCATCACCCAACGGCTGCCGCGCCTGCTGCGGCCGCCGGGCCTGCGCGATGCCCTGCCGATGAGCGCTAACGACGCTGAGCTGCTTTCGCTCGAGCCGATCCAGCGGCTGGTGGCGATCCTGCGCCAATTGCCCGGCTTCGATCCCCAATTGCTGCTCAAGCGGGTGCCGCGGCTGCTGCAGGAAACCGAGCTGCGCCGCATGGGCGCCGAACTGGCCCGAGGGCTGGCGGAACGGGGTGTGGTGCACCTCGTGCGTGATGTGTTGGTGGGGGCTGATCTGCAGCGGAAGCCGGCCTAGGGTCTGGCGAACCAAGCGCCCTCTGCCATGCCCACCAGCAAGCGTCAGCGCCTCACCGCTGCTGTGCTGAGCCTGGGCTTGATCGGCAGCAGCCCGGCTGCCATCGCCGCCGAAAACGTGGTGTTTGTCACCGGGGCGTTCCGCCGCTCGATCGCGGTCACGGATCTGGAATATCTGGCCGAAACCGGCAAGGCCCGAGGCCTGATGGCCGATGTTCTCGTCATCGCCAAGCAGAAACCGGAAGAGGTCGGCAAGCTGCTGAAAGCGGAGCTGTCGATCCCGCTGCTGCTTACCAGCCGGCTGCTCAGCACGCGCCTGGGAGAAGCCCTCCTGGCTCGGATCGCCCAGATCATCTACCCGCTCTACGCCAAACGATCCGGCATCCCAGCCCTGCGAGCAGGCGTGATCAATGCCCTGGTGGCCACCGACGGCAAGCTCAGCGCCATCAGCTTCCTCAAGGCCTACCCGGTGGATGAAATGGAAGTGAGCATCCCGGCCTTACTGGCGGTGCTGCAGAAAGCGAAATCGGTGAGTGAGCTGATCCAGTTCTTCATGGAATCGCCCCTCGACGGCCTGCGCGGCAACAGCGCGGCCAGCGGCGGTAGCAGCGCCCCCCAGAAACCCGCCCCGTAGATTCGGCTCCAGACCGTCCCTGCTGCCCGTGGCCCTGTTGTCCTCCCTTCGCCGGCGCCTGGGACACACCCGCCCGGCCATGCAGGACTGGCCCGGCCTGATCGAGGGCTACCGCAAGTGGCTCCCGGTGAGCAACAAAACACCGGTGATCACCCTGCGCGAGGGTGCCACGCCGCTGATCCCCGCCCCAGTGATCGCCGAGCGCATCGGCAAGGGCGTGAAGGTATTCCTCAAATACGACGGCCTCAACCCCACCGGCTCCTTCAAAGACCGGGGCATGACCATGGCCATCTCCAAGGCCAAGGAGGCGGGCTCCGAGGCCGTGATCTGTGCGAGTACCGGCAACACCTCAGCTGCGGCGGCTGCCTATGCCCGCCGAGGCGGCATGCGCGCGTTCGTGCTGATCCCGGATGGCTACGTGGCCCAGGGCAAGCTCGCCCAGGCGCTGCTTTACGGGGCTGAGGTGCTGGCGGTGAAGGGCAACTTCGACCGCGCCCTGGCGATCGTGCAGGAGGTGGCGAACCAATACCCGATCACCCTGGTGAACTCGGTGAACCCCTATCGCCTGCAGGGCCAAAAAACTGCCGCCTTCGAGGTGGTGGATGCCCTGGGCGAGGCGCCCGACTGGCTCTGCATCCCCGTGGGCAACGCCGGCAACATCAGCGCCTACTGGATGGGCTTCAACGAATACAAGGCGGCCGGCCACAGCCGCCGACTGCCGCGAATGATGGGCTTCCAGGCCGCCGGATCCGCGCCGCTGGTGCTCGGCCACACCGTGGAACAACCCGACACGATCGCCACCGCCATCCGCATCGGTAACCCGGTGAACAAGGAACGCGCCCTCAAGGCCCGCGCTGAGAGCAACGGCGATTTCATGGCCGTCACCGACGCCGAGATCATCGAGGCCTACAAGCTGCTGGGCAGCGGTGAAGGGGTGTTCTGCGAACCGGCTAGCGCTGCTTCCGTGGCCGGCCTGATCAAGCGCCGTGAGGAGGTGCCTGCGGGCGCCACGGTGGTGTGCGTGCTCACCGGCAACGGTCTGAAGGACCCCACCACGGCGATCGAGCACAACGATTCCAAGTTCCACACCGGCCTGGAGCCCGATACAGCCACCGTGGCGCGCGTGATGGGCTTCTGACCCGGCGAACTGCAGCACCCCTCGGTTCACCAACCCCAATCGCATCGCAGACCCGCCGGTTCTCCCGGCGGTTTTTTTTGGCTTGTGCGGCGGTCTGAGCCCAGCCAGATCACAACCACCCGAAAAAGCGTCTGCCCACAACCTGGGGAAAACCAGCCAGTAATTCACCGGAAAACAGAGCCGATCAGACAACGCTTGAACCCGCGTGTTTTCCGCAACCCCGGGAATCAGCGGAAACCGCCCTTCACCCGATCCGTTCACAACAAAATTCACCAAGCATGTGGAAACAAGATCCTTTGTGCTGCGGTGGTTTTGGATGGTTCTCGTGGGTTTCCCCACCACCTACGACTACGGATTTGGGTTTTTACTTCTGAAACCTTTTGATCCGTTAGACGTCGGGTTGGGGAGAAGCGGGGAAACCGCTCGCCAGGCCCGTTGCACTTCCCAGCGCGTTGTGGAAGCGTGGGGGCCGCTTTGCCCCTGCCATGAAGCTGGTCTGCTCCCAGGCCGAACTCAACGCCAGCCTTCAGCTGGTGAGCCGTGCCGTGGCAGGGCGCCCCACCCACCCGGTGCTGGCCAACGTTCTGCTTACCGCCGACGCCGGCACGGGCCGGCTCAGCCTCACCGGTTTTGATCTGAGCCTCGGCATCCAAACCAGCCTCAGCGCGTCGGTGCACAGCAGCGGCGCCATCACCCTGCCGGCCCGTCTGTTCGGCGAGATCGTGGCGCGCATGCCTTCCGATAGCCCCATCAGCCTGAGCTGTGAGGAAGGGGGAGAGCAGGTGGAGCTCACCAGCGCCTCCGGCAGCTACCAGATGCGTGGCATGCCCGCGGAAGACTTCCCGGAGCTGCCCCTCGCTCAAGCCGCAACCCCGATCAAGCTCGACCCCGACGTGCTCGTGAAGGGTCTGCGCGGCACCCTCTTTGCCAGCAGCAGCGATGAGGCCAAGCAGCTGCTCACCGGTGTGCATCTCGGCCTGGATGGTGAAGGTCTGGAGTGCGCCGCCACCGATGGGCATCGCCTGGCGGTGCTCCGGTTGCAAAACAGCGCCGATGGAGAAGCCGATCTGGATGTGACAGTGCCGGCTCGATCGCTGCGTGAGCTTGAGCGCCTGCTCTCCAGCCGGGGTGGTGGCGATCCGGTGAGCCTGTTCTGCGATCGCGGCCAGGTGGTGTTCCAGTGGGCCGATCAGGTGCTCACCAGCCGCAGCCTCGATGGCACCTATCCCAACTACCGCCAGCTGATCCCTGAGAGCTTTGCCCGCAGCCTCAAGCTGGATCGCAAGGGTCTTCTCAGCGCGCTGGAGCGCGTGGCTGTGCTGGCCGATCAGCACAACAACGTGGTGAAGATCAGCAGCGATCCGGTGGCCGGCCAGTTGGCCATCAGCGCTGACGCTCAGGACGTGGGCAGTGGATCCGAAGCGATTGCCGCCGACGTGAGCGGCGATGCGATTCAAATCGCCTTCAACGTGCGCTACGTGCTTGAGGGTCTCAAGGCGATGAGCGCCGAGCGGGTGGAGCTGCGTTGCAATGCCCCCACCACGCCGGTGGTGCTGGCACCCCAGGATGATTCAGCCTTCACCTACCTGGTGATGCCGGTGCAAATCCGCCAGTGAGCCTGCCGGAGCAACTGCTGCTGAGCGATCTGCTCCGCTGCCGCGTGCGCTGCGATCAGGGCATCGATCATGGCGCTGGTGCGATCGCCTGGATGCATCCCCCGGTGCATCGCCTGCTGGGCTGGATCAGTAAGCCTTCCGCCTTTGGTGATCGCCGCCAGGCTTGGCGTCTCGATCAATTACGCGGCCTCAGCGAGCTGGAAGCCCTCGTGAAAGGCCCCGGGGCCGACACTGACCTGCCCACGGTGGATCGACTCCCCACCCTGATCGAAGCAGCCCTGCTTGATCGTCACGGCGAAGCGATCGGCAGCGTGGCTGACGCTGCGGTGGAGCTCAATACGGGCCGCATCTTGCATTACTTGGTGTCCCGCAGTGATCCGCGCCTGCCAGGCAGCAGCCGTTGGCGCCTCAGCCCCGAGCGCATCAGCGATCAGCAGCCCGGCCAGGTTTTCACGGAGTTGAGCGGTCTGGATGATCTACCGCTGGCCCGGGCCAGCGTGCGCCAGGAATTCCTGCGACGCGGCCGTCGCTGGCGCGACCAGCTGCAGGAGGAGACCGAGCGCCTGCGCGATTCGTTCCAGCAGGCCGGCGATCGTTTCGAGGAGCGGCTGGAAGGTTGGCTGGAAGACGAGCCGGCTTGGGAGCCTGAGCAGCATCCGGATCCGTTGGATCCAAGGGTGCCCGGTGAAGCCTGGGACGATTGGGGTGACGAACCCCCTGAAGCCAACTCTTCTCCCTCCCGCCGAACACGACAGCAACGTGAAGACGAGGATCCCTGGTTTTGATCCTTGGACACTCCGCCGAACTAGCTTGAAGACAACAAGCCCTCCAAGAGGTGTGCCGTGTGTTATCAGTGCCTTCTAGCCGGCGCTGTCAGCCGCGCCCTTGGTGCTTCCCATGCCCTGGGAGAGATCAGCCTGCGCACGATCCCCACGGATTTGTTGATTGCGCCAGATTTTCAACGCTTCAGCACCCAGCAGGCGATCACTGATGGTGTGTTGGATCTTTACCTGCATCGACCAGCCGGTCCCGTTCAGGTCAATGGTGGTGACTACGGCGCTCAGACCATTCAGGCCTTGGCTATCGACGACGCCTTCTTGGCCTTTATCGATCAGGCGATTCGCAGGCTCGATGCGGAGCTTGATTTAGATTTTCGCCTCGTTGATACGGCTGATCAGGCCGATGTTCGCCTCTATTTAGATAGTGAAATCGAACTTGGTGGCGGTGGTCTCACCCTCGGGATTGCGCTGAGCAATGACACCGCTCAGAAAGATTTCTGGGAGTTGATGCTCAATGCACCGGCTTTCAATGGAGAGATCGACTATCTCTACTACGCCGCTCTGCATGAGTTGGGCCACGCCTTGGGTCTTGAGCATCCGTTTGATGGTTCGGATGGTGATGTGTTCGAGAGTTCCAACTCCTCCCGCAGCGCTTACCCCGAAGAAACGCTGATGGCCTATCGCAACCCTCAGGGGGAGACCTGGCCCACCTGGTTCAGTGCGAACGATCTCGCTGCTCTGAAAGCGATCTGGGGCGAGGAAACCGGACGCGGGGTCAATACAACCGCCCGGAGCACCGGTGATCGCTTGATCGGCACTGCCTCCGATGATGTGCTGATTGGTGGGGCAGGCCAGGATTTGCTCCGCGGTGAGCTCGGCAACGACAAGCTCACTGGAGGTGGCTCCGCTGATGAGCTTTGGGGAGGCCTTGGCAGTAACCGCTTCTCCAGCGCGACAGATGGCGCAATGGATTGGCTTCTGATCAGCAGAGACGGCTCCTCCAAGCGATCGAAAATGCGCCGGAGCGTTGACGACATTGCTGACCTCGGTTCTGAAGATCAGATCGGCATCCTCGGTACCCGCACCAGCCGTCTTCGTTTTGCCGCAACTTCCATCGAATCCAAGTCATACGGTCTTTTGGATGGCATCGGCATCTACGTGGGCAACCGTCTCGAGGCGATCTACACCGGTGGAGACCTGTCCCGAACTGAGCTCCAGAACCTCACAGTGGGTCTGCCTGCCGGCTACTCCGGCGACCTCGGGTGAGTCGCTCAGCGAGACTGGACTGATCTGCTCCGTTGGTTGTGGTCGCCGCTCCCGAGTACTCCGTTCCTGAAGCCCTCAAGAAGGAGAACCTCAGCCAGGCCGATTACGACGAGATCTGCCGCCGCCTCGGCCGTGCCCCCAACCGCGCTGAGCTGGGCATGTTTGGGGTGATGTGGTCGGAGCACTGTTGCTACCGCAACTCGCGGCCGCTGCTGCAGGGCTTCCCCACCACCGGCCCGCGCATCCTGGTGGGTCCCGGTGAGAACGCCGGTGTTGTGGATCTGGGCGAAGGGCAGCGCCTCGCTTTCAAGATCGAAAGCCACAACCACCCCTCGGCCGTGGAGCCGTTCCAGGGGGCAGCCACGGGCGTGGGCGGCATCCTGCGCGACATCTTCACCATGGGCGCCAGGCCGATTGCCCTGCTTAACGCCCTGCGTTTCGGGCCGCTGGAGGACGAGCGCAACGTGGGTCTGATGGAAGGCGTGGTGGCCGGCATCGCCCACTACGGCAACTGCGTGGGTGTGCCCACCGTGGGTGGTGAGGTGGCTTTCGACCCCAGCTACTCCGGCAATCCCTTGGTGAACGCCATGGCCCTTGGGCTCATGGAAACCGACGACATCGTCTGCTCCGGCGCCGAGGGGGTGGGGTACCCCGTGGTTTACGTGGGCAGCACCACGGGCCGCGATGGCATGGGCGGCGCCAGCTTTGCCTCGGCTGAACTCACCGAGGCCTCCCTCGATGATCGCCCCGCCGTGCAGGTGGGCGATCCCTTCCTGGAGAAGGGGTTGATCGAGGCCTGCCTCGAGGCCTTCCAGACCGGTGATGTGGTGGCCGCTCAGGACATGGGCGCCGCCGGCCTCACCTGCAGCTGCTCGGAGATGGCCGCCAAAGGGGGCCTGGGCATCGAGCTGGACCTCGATCGCGTGCCCGCCCGTGAGGCCGGCATGACCCCCTACGAGTTTCTGCTCAGCGAATCCCAGGAGCGGATGCTGTTCGTGGTGAAGCCTGGCCGTGAGCAGGCCTTGATGCAGAGCTTCACCCGCTGGGGCTTGCAGGCCGCTGTGGTTGGCCGCGTGCTGGAAGACAACATCGTGCGCGTGCTCCAGAACGGCGAGGTGGCGGCTGAGGTGCCCGCCAGCGCCCTGGCAGACGACACGCCGATCAACCGCCACGAGCTCATCAGCGAACCACCGGCCGAGATCCAGGCCCATTGGCGCTGGAGCGAAGCCGAGCTCCCGGCCGCGAGCACCAGCGGCATCACCCCGGCCGGCGGCACCGCCCTCAGCTGGAACGACGCCCTGCTGCAGCTGCTGGATGACCCCACCATCGCCTCCAAGCGCTGGGTGTATCGCCAGTACGACCACCAGGTGCAGGCCAACACCGTGATCCCCCCCGGCGGCGCTGACGCTGCGGTGGTGCGCTTGCGCCCCCAGGCCAGCAGCGCTGCCGCCAACCGCGGCGTGGCGGCCGTGGTGGATTGCCCCAACCGTTGGGTGGCACTCGATCCTGAGCGCGGCGGTATGGCCGCAGTGGCCGAGGCGGCCCGCAACCTCAGCTGCGTCGGCGCCGAGCCCCTGGCCGTCACCGACAACCTCAATTTCCCATCCCCGGAAACCCCCACCGGCTACTGGCAGCTGGCCCTGGCCTGCCGCGGTCTCTCGGCCGCCTGCTCGGCCCTCGATACCCCCGTCACAGGCGGCAACGTCTCCCTGTACAACGAAACCCGCCTGCCGGATGGGCGTATGCAGCCCATCCACCCCACGCCAGTGGTGGGCATGGTGGGTCTGGTGCACGACCTCGCTCAAGTGCGCGGCCAGGCCTGGCGCGAAGCGGGCGATGCGATCTGGTTGCTCGGCGTGCCTTTAGAGGCGGGGGAGACTCCCGCCGATCCCCGCTTGAGCCTGGCCGGCAGCAGCTATCTGGAGCGAGTGCATGGAGCCGTAACAGGGCGCCCGCCCGAGATTGATCTAGAGCTGGAGCGTTCGGTGCAGGGCTTCCTGCGCCAGGCGATCGCCGCCGGCCTGGTGCGCTCCGCCCATGACCTCAGCGATGGCGGCCTGGCGGTGGCTGCTGCGGAAGCCTCGATTGCTAGCGGTCTCGGTGCCCATCTCGAGATCCCTGCCAGCGCTGCCCGCGTGGATCGCCTGCTCTTCGCTGAAGGCGGCGCCCGCATCCTGGTGAGCGTGGCCCCGGCGCAGACCGTCGCTTGGCAGGAGGCTCTCGATGCAGCGAACGCCGCCAAGGCAGGTTCCGTTCCTGCTCACTGCTTGGGTGTGGTGGCGGCTGAGGCTGAGCTGCAGATCCAGCAGGCCGGCCAGCCGCTGCTGCGCTTGCCGGTGTCCCAGATGGCGTCTCAGTTTGAGCAGGCTATCCCCCGCCGCATGGGCGTTGATCTGCCCCCCACAGCGTGAGCCGGGGCTCCGGCACGAACACACCCCTGATGCACAATGCTGAAACAAACCCAATGGTGGGAACTGCGGTGACCGACGTGCACTCCGGCTCACTGCCCACCACCGAGTTCAGTACCCACGCGGCTCTCCAAGAACAAGCCTGCGAACGGCCCGACAAGCCGGAAGAAGCCTGCGGCGTGTTTGCGGTGCTCGCCGCCGATCAGCCGGTGGCCAACCTCACCTATTTCGGTCTCTACGCCCTGCAGCACCGGGGGCAGGAGTCGGCCGGCATTGCGGTGTTTGATGCGGCATCAGCTGACGAACAGCCCGGGGCTTCCCGCGCGACCGCAGGCCCCAAGGTGCGCATGCACAAGGACATGGGCCTGGTGAGCCAGGTGTTCGATCAGGGCGTGCTTGAGCGCCTGCCTGGTCAGCTGGCCATCGGCCACAACCGCTATTCCACCACCGGTAGCAGCAAGGCCTGCAACGCCCAGCCGGTGCTGCTCAACACCCGCCTCGGTCCGCTCGCCTTCGCCCACAACGGCAACCTGGTGAATGCCGGCGAACTGCGCGAAGCGATCTCCGCCGACATCCCGGAAGTGGAGTTCACCTCCACCACCGATTCCGAACTGATTGCCTTTGCGATTCAGCATGCGGTGAATCAGGGCCTGGGCTGGGATGCGGCGATCCGCGAGGCCGCCGGTCGCTGCCGCGGTGCCTTCAGCTTGGTGATCGGCACCCCTGAAGGCCTGTATGCCCTGCGCGATGGCCACGGCATCCGTCCGCTGGTGTTCGGCCACATGGGCGAGATCAGCGAGGCCCAGTGGGTGGTGAGCAGCGAAACCTGCGGGCTTGACATCATCGGCGCCAGCTTCGATGGCGATGTGGAACCCGGCGAGATCATGCATTTCCGCCTGGGTGATCCCCAACCCACGCGCAGCCGCTGGACCACCGAACCCGCCAAGCTCTGCGTGTTCGAGATGATCTACTTCGCCCGGCCTGACAGCCGCTTCTTCGGCGAATCGCTCTACAGCTACCGGGTGCGCATTGGCGAAGTGCTGGCCCGCGAAACGCCCGTGGAGGCCGACATCGTGATTGGCGTGCCCGATTCCGGCATCCCGGCAGCGATCGGCTATTCGCAGTACAGCGGCATCCCCTTCGGTGACGGCCTGATCAAGAACCGCTACGTGGGCCGCACCTTCATCCAGCCCACCCAGGCGATGCGCGAGGCCGGCATCCGCGTGAAGCTCAACCCCCTGCCCGATGTGCTCGCCGGCAAGCGCGTGGTGGTGATCGACGACTCGATCGTGCGCGGCACCACCAGTCGCAAGCTCGTGGCCGCCATCCGCGATGCCGGTGCCACCGAGGTGCACATGCGCATCAGCTCACCGCCGGTGACGCACCCCTGCTTCTACGGCATCGACACCGATACCCAGGACCAGCTGATCGCCGCCCGTCTCACTCTTGAAGAGATTGCGGCACACCTGGGCGTGGATTCCCTCGCCTATCTCACCAAGGAGGGCATGGTGGAAGCGGCCCAAGCCAACGCTTCTAACTTCTGCACCGCCTGCTTCGATGGCGCCTATCCGATCGAGATGGACCCGGAAGTCAGTGGCAGCAAGCTGATGCTGGAGCCCAAGGGGATCGCGGCCACGGTTTGATTCTCGGTTGATCAATCGGGTTATTCATCACACCGGCGCTTCTGTGCCCTGGGCCTGGTGTTGCACTGATCCGCCCAGCCCGAAGGCGGCGTGCACCACCTGCAGCGCTTTCACGCCTTCCGCTTCTGGCACCACGCAGCTGGTGCGGATCTCGCTGGTGGCGATCATTTCGATGTTCACCCCGGCGTCCGCCAGGGAGCGGAACATCCGAGCCGCGGTTCCTGCGGTGCAGGGCATCCCGGCTCCCACGGCGCTGATGCGGGCGATGGCCATGCCTTCTTCGAAGCTGGCGCCGGGCCACTGATTGAGCAGCGGTTGCAGTGCCGTGCGTGCCCGTTCCAGATCGTCGCGCTTCAGACAGAAGCCCATATCGCGGCTCTGTTGATCACCGCTGCCGTGGCTGCGCTCTGACTGCACGATGGCATCGAGGCTGATGCCCGCATCGGCAAGCACCCGGCATACGGCTGCCGCGGTACCGGGTTTGTCGGGGATGTGGCGTACAGCCACCTGGGCCTGGTCGCGATCCAGGGCCACGCCGCGCACCTCCGGTTCTCCGGCACCGGAGGGCGGCGGGTTGAGATGCAGTTGCCGCTCGCTGAGCTCGAAGCACTGGGCAGCGGCTTGCAGCGCTTTGTTGCCTTGATGACCGTCCACCAGGCAGCTCACTTTCACTTCGCTGGTGGCGATTAAGCGCAGGTTGATGCCGCCCTTGGCCAGGGTGTCGAACAGGCGGGCCGCTACGCCAGGGCGGCCCATGATCCCGGCGCCCGAGATGCTCAGTTTGGCCATGCCGCCTTCAGCGCTGATGGTGGCGCTCTCAGCGCCTGCTCCCATTGCCGCTAGCACCTCACGGCACACCAGCTGGGCCCTATCCAGCTGCGATTCGGCCACGGTGAAAGCGATGTCGTTGGTGAAGCCGCAGTGGTCTCCGCTGCAGTGGGCATCGGCTTCGTGGGTGGATTGCACGATCAGATCCACGTTCAGTCCCGCGGCTGAGAGTGCTTCGAACAGCTGGGCCGCCACGCCGGGGCGATCAGGCACATGGGCCAGGGCCAGCACGGCTTGCTCGGTGTCGAGCTCGGCGCCATCCACGGGTTTGCCCAGTTCCAGGCCTTCGCCGCTGCCGCGGCGGCTGGTGGCATCGCTGGTGAGCAGGGTGCCGGGCTGATCGCTCCAGCTGGAGCGCACCACCAGCGGTACGCCGTAGTTGCGGGCGATCTCCACGGCCCTCGGATGCAGCACGGCGGCGCCGAGGCTGGCTAGCTCCAGCATCTCGTTGCAGGTGATCGTGTCCATCAGCTGGGCATCGGCCACCTTGCGGGGGTCAGTGGTGAGTACTCCTGGCACATCGGTATAGATCTCGCAGGCATCGGCGCCCAGGGCTGCTGCCAGGGCCACAGCGGAGGTGTCGGAGCCGCCGCGGCCGAGGGTGGTGATTTCGGGTAGGCCGCTCAGGCCGCTGCTGGTGCCCTGGAAGCCGGCCACCACCACGACGTTCCCATCGGCTAGCAGGCGCTGCAGCCGGTCGGTGCGCACTTCCAGGATCCGCGCGCGGCCATGGGCGGATTCTGTGAGGATGCCCACCTGCGGGCCTGTCATCGACACGGCCGGCACCCCCAGGGCGTTCAGCGCCATCGCCAGCAGCGCGATCGACACCTGCTCTCCGGTGGCCAGCAGCATGTCCATCTCCCGCTGGGGCGGGTTGCTGCTGATGGCACGGGCAAGGCCCGTGAGTTCATCGGTGGTGTGGCCCATGGCCGACACCACGATCACCAGATCGTTGCCGGCCTGACGGCTGGCGGCGATGCGCTGAGCTACCGCTTGGATCCGCTCCACATCGGCCACGGAGGTGCCGCCGAATTTCTGGACCAGTAGGGCCATGGGGAGCAGCGCCGGGCCGGCGCGAATACAGCGTTAACGGCTGATTGTCGTACGTGGGGTTTCAAGCGGCTAACAGGAAGCCATCGCGGAAGGCATCGCCGGGCTCGCTGCCACGTTTGAGCGCCGCCTCCACCTCGAGCAGCTGGCGCAGCAGCGCCAGAAAGCGGGCTGGTTTGCGGCCGCGGATCTGCTTGCGCATCACATAGATCCGTTTTGGGTTACCGATGCCGGCGGCCTTGGCGATGGCGTTCACGTCGCTCTCGCCCTGTTGATCCAGCAGGCTCACCCACAGCCAGCCGCGGATCTGCCCACAGAGGGTGGCCACGATCCGCAGAGCCGGCTCATTGGCCACCAGCAGCGCATCCACCAGGGCCACAGCCTCGGCTGGCTGGCCAGCCAGCAGCGCATCGCCCACTTGCAGGGCGTTGGTGGCGTGGCTGCCCACCAGGGCCTCCACAGCCGCGGCCGTGATCGGTGGTTGCGGCGTCTTCGTACCCGGCTGCGCTCCCACGTAGAGCGCCAGCTTTTCCAGTTCGCTGGCCAGGCGGGCGCTGTCGCTGCCAATGGCGTCGCTCAGGGATTCGGCGGCTGCCGGCTCCAGCTGCAGCCCTAGCTCTCGGGCGGTGCGCTGCACCAACTCGATCTGGCCGGCGCCGTCCCACACCGCCGGCAGCTGGAAGCTCTGCTCGCGCGCCTCGCCGGTTTTCACCAGCTTTTGGAGCGCTTTGGTGGTGCGCAGCCGTGCATCCGGCTTGCCACTGCTCACCAGCACCAAATGGCAGTTGGCGGGAACCAGCGGCAGGGCTGCCTCCAGTTGCTCCGCCAGCTCGGCCGGACTTTGATTGCAGAACGGGCTGCGCTGCAGCACCACCACGCGATCGCCGCCGCCAAAGGGTGGAGTACGGGCTTCTTCCAAAGCTTGGGAGGCTTGAGCGGCATCGTTGCCGTCCAGGCGGGCGAGGTTGATGCTCTGCCAGGCGGGGTCGGTGCGTTCAGCCACCAGCGCTTCCACCGCCCGGGAGCGGGCGGCTTCGTCGTCGCCCCAGAGCAGGTGGATCGGCATCAGAGGCGCAGGGCGCTGAGCACCGGATGTTGGCCAGTCTGGGCGAGGGCGGGGTGATCGGTCACCAGCACGGTGGCTTCGGCTGCGATGGCGGTGGCCAGTTCGATCGCGCGGATTGCATCGAGCTGCGGTTCCTGCCGCTGCAGCCGCGCCGCGGCCAGCACCAGGGTTCCATCGGCCGGCAGCTGCAGCCACTGCTGCGGGTTAGCGAAGGCGGTGGCATAGCGCTGGGCCAGCAGCTCATCCCCCTGAGCCAGCGGCCCTTCCAGCACACGCGCCAGGCTCACGCTGCTGATCACCCCCTGCCAGGTGCCCTGGGCGATGCCCTGCATCAGCGGTTGCAGGTACTTGCCAGTTCCTTTGGCGTCAGCCAGGAAGGCCACCAAAGCGGTGCCATCGAGGGCGATGCGGCTGCCCTGCACGAGGCTCCTGGGGTGGAACGGGGCTTGTTCATTCTGATCCGGGCCGATCTCCCGAACGAAGGCTGGCGAAGTGGGGGCTGGTCTGGCGGGATGGCGTTGATTGGGATCCCAATAGCGGCGCCCGCTGCCCTGCAGCGCCATCAGGCTCTGGATCTGCCGCTGGCGCTTGAGCGGATCTGTTGGGATTTGGCCCCCCAGTGGCACCAGAGCGGCCATGGGCTTCTTGTGGCGCTGGATCACAAACTCCTCGCCGCCCGCCGCCCGCTCCAGCAGTTCCGGTAGTCGGCGCCGGGCTTCCTCAACGCCTAGGGGAGCGGACACCGGGCTGAGCTTGGTCATGTTGTCGCTACAGCTGTCCATGCTTCTGTACAGATTGTACGAAAACCTGGACATCGGTGTGCGATTTGGTTGGTCTGGATCCAGAACACCTGGGTGCCCTTTGGATCCCACGAGCAGTCGCCGCACCGTGACCGATCAAGCTTCAGTACAGACCACTGCGTGGGTGCTGGTGTGGCAGCTGATCGTTCTGGATTGGATCATCCGATCTTTACCGAGAGCATCCGTTTGATCCGAACTGCTCTCTCCGATTCAGCCTCTAGCCATCGCTTTGCACTTGAGGGCTTCTCACAGCCTGAGCAGGAGGTGCTGCTGCGTTTGATCCACAGCAGTGGTGATTTGTCGTTGGCGCCGGTTGTGCGTTTCTCGCCTACAGCCTGTGTGGTGGGTTTGGAAGCCTTGGCTGGGGGTGCAGCCATCCTCACGGATACCGCCATGGCCGCGGCGGCGGTGGCACCGATGGCTCGTCGCACCTTTGGTAATGCCGTGCACAGCGTGCTGAATTGGGCTCCGGCTCAGGCCCCCGCGGCTGGCACCCGGGCAGCGGCGGGAATGGAGCGAGCTCTTGAGCTGCATCCCGGCGCAGTGGTGTTGATCGGCAGTGCTCCCACGGCGCTGGAGCTGCTGCTGGATCAGGTGACCGCTGGCCGCACCGCCCCCCCGGCGCTGGTGATTGGGATGCCTGTGGGCTTTGTGGGGGTGGCGGAGAGTAAGCGCCGTCTGGCTGAGAGCGGCCTTCCCCAGATTCGCCTTGACGGCAGTCGCGGTGGTGCCGGCCTCGTCGGGGCAGCGGTGAATGCGCTGTTGCGACGTGCCTGGCTGGATCAGGCTACGGCCACGTGACTGTTGGCCTCAATCCGCCCCAGCACCTGGCGGGCACGCAACACCACCGCTGGCGGTACCCCCGCTAAACGCGCCGCTTCGATGCCGTAGCTGCGGTTGGCACCACCCTTCACCACCCGGTGTAGGAAGCGCAGTTCATTGCCTGTGTCTTCAACCAACACCTGAGCATTGGCCACGTTGGGAAGCTGGTCGGCCAGCTCGTTGAGCTCGTGGTAATGCGTGGCGAAGACGCTGCGGGCGCCAATTTCCTCCGCCAGGTATTCGGCCACGGCCCAGGCGATCGAGAGGCCATCAAAGGTGGCGGTGCCGCGCCCGATCTCATCGAGCAACACCAGCGAGCGATGGGTGGCGTGGTGAAGGATGTTGGCCGTTTCGGCCATCTCCACCATGAAGGTGGATTGGCCGGCGGCGAGATCGTCGCCAGCTCCCACCCGCGTGAAGATGCGATCGGTGATGCCGAGCCGGGCGCTGCCGGCGGGAATCCAGCTGCCGATCTGAGCCATCAGCTGCAGCAGGCCTGTCTGCCGGAGATAACAGCTTTTGCCACTGGCGTTGGGGCCGGTGAGCACGATCAGGTCGGGGTTTTCAGACGTGCCTGGCGCCTGGAGTGATCCGAGCTGGATGTCGTTCGGGGTGAAGGGGGCGTCAACGAGGAGTTGCTCCACCACGGGGTGACGGCCCGCTTCGATCTGCAGCAGCCTGGCTTCGGGGCCGCTGGGATCGGTGAGCTCCGGGCAGCAGTAGTTGTTCGTGGCGGCGACCTCCGCCAGCGATGCGATTGCATCGAGTTCGGCCACTAGCCGGGCGGCCGCTCGGATGGGTGCGGCCTGCTCACCCACTTGGCTGCGCAGGTTGCAGAACAGTTCGTATTCCCGCTGAGCGGCACGGGCCTTGAGCTGGAGGATGCGGCCTTCGCGGGCCTTGAGCTCCGGGGTGACGAAGCGCTCTTCGTTGGCGAGGGTTTGGCGGCGGATCCAGTGTTCGGGCACGGTTCGTGCCTTGGCTTTGCTCACCGCCAGGAAGTAGCCGAAGGTGCGGTGGTACTGGAGTTTGAGGGTGCTGATGCCGCTGTTGCTGCGTTCCGCTGCCTCCTGCTGCGCCAGCCAGGCCTCTTGATCGTCGAGCTGGTTGCGCAGCCCATCGAGTTGTGGATCCACGCCGTCGTGAATCAGGCCGCCTTCGCTGAGGCTCAGCGGCGGGGTATCGAGCAGCACGTGGCGCAGTTCGGCTGCCAGGGCTTCGAGCTCAGGCCAGGGACGCGCCAGGGCCAGCAGTGGCGGGCTGCTCACGGATTTGCGCTGGCCGGCCGTGGTTTGGATCACCGCATTGCTGATCAATCCCGCCAGCTGGGGCAGACGCTCGAGGCCATCGGCCAGGGCCACAAGATCACGGGCTGAAGCGGTGCCTGCACCGGCCCGACCCGCCAGCCGTTCGAGATCGCCCATGGGTCGCAAGAGCCGGCGTAGGGCAACCCGGAGCTGCCGGTCGTTCACCAGCTCGCTGACGCCGTTTTGCCTACCGAGAATGGCGGCGTGATCCACCAGCGGAGCTTCGATCCAGCGGCGCAGGCAGCGCCCGCCCATGGCGGTGTGGGTGCGATCGAGGGCCCACAGCAGCGAACCGTGTAGGCCTCCCCCCAGCTGGGTGCGGGTGAGTTCGAGGTTGCGGCGGGTGGCGGCATCGAGCACCAGCTGATCGCCCGCTTGCCAGGTGGTGGGCAGCTCGAGCGGCACACAGGTGCCGGGCTGGGTGTCGTCGAGATAGCGCAAGAGCCCGCCGGCAGCCCGAAGCCCCAAGGGCATCTCGCCTAGCCCCAGACCATCGAGGCTGGCCAGCCGGAAGCGCTGCAGCAGGGTGGTGCGCGCCTCTGGTGCTGTGAAGGGGGTGCGGGGCATTGCCGTGAGCCGCAGAGCATCGGGGCACCAACTGGGTTCTCCCTCACCAGGCCAGAGCACCTCGGCGGCTTCCACTTGCAGCAGCTCTTGATGCAGCAGATCGCTGCCATCGCGCTCGGTGACGCGGAATTCGCCGGTGCTCACATCGGCCACCGCCAGGCCCCAGCGCGACTGTTCGCACACCACGGCACACAGCCAGTTGTTGCGGCGGGCACTCAGCAGCCCTTCTTCCAGCACGGTGCCCGGCGTGAGCACGCGGGTGATTTCGCGCTTCAGCAGGGCGCCCTTGGCTGGGGTTGTCTCCACCTGATCGCAGAGGGCCACGCTCAGCCCGAGGCCCACGAGCTCGGCGCAGTAGCGCTCGGCGGCATGGTGGGGGATGCCCGCCATCGGCACCCTCCCGATCGCCTTGCCTCCTTCTTTGCCCGTGAGGGTTAGCTCAAGCAGGCGTGAGAGCTGAATCGCGTCTTCGAAGAAGCACTCGAAGAAGTCGCCCAGGCGGTAGAGCAGTACCCGCTCGGGGTGGGCCGCCTTGAGTTCCACGTAGTGACGCAGCATCGGCGTGAGCTGCTCGGCATCCACCAGGCTGTGGTGATGCCAGGGGGGGAGATCGCTGTCGTCGCTAGCCGTTCGCTCAGCGGGAGCAGGGGTTGGTTGCTCTTGTTCTTTGGCTGGGCTTCGGCGCCTCGGTCGGCGGTTGGCGTCCTCGGTGAGAGCGTCCTCATCGAGCAGTGCAGAGTTCGCCTCCGGGTCCGTCTTGCCGGCCTGCGTCTCGGCTGGTTCCACCGCAAACAGCAGTCCCTGCAGGGCCAGTTCCGGCTGCTGCGGGGAGGATGCGGCCAAGACAGCTGGGCGGGCCTTCGAGCGTAAGTGGCTCAGCGCGAGATCTCTGCCTGGCGGCCTTGTTCTCGGTGCTTCAAGTGGATCGGTTCGAGTGGTGTCCTGAATTCCGTACAGACTGTTCAGAATCCCGGACGGTCGCGCGTGTCAAAACTTGTGTGCGGGCCACAACTTGTGAAGGATCCTGTTCTGCCCCGCCGCTCGCCCTGAACCTGCGTGGGAGAATCCTCCAACTGCTCGGCCGGCGCCGCCGCTGTTCCATGACGATCCTCAACACCCTCACCGTTCTGGCTCTGGTGGTGATGTCGTTCGCCCTGATCGTGGCCGTTCCCGTGCTGTACGCCAGCGAAGACACCAGCGGCCGCTCGAACCGCCTGATCCTGCTGGGCGGTCTGGCCTGGGTTGCCTTGGTTCTGGTGAATTGGGGCATGAGCTTCTTCGTGGTCTGAAGGCCCGATCCACACATTCGTAGGCTGAACCCAGTGCAAGGCCAGCCCGCGTGACCGTTTTTGAAGGACAGTTCGTTGGTGCCCAGTCGCTGCGAGTCGCGATTGTGGTGGCCCGCTTTAACGATCTGGTCACCGCCAAGCTGCTGAGCGGCTGTCTGGATTGCCTCTCGCGCCACGGCATCGACACCTCGCCCAGCAGTACCCAGCTCGACACCGCCTGGGTGCCCGGCAGTTTTGAGATCCCGCTGGTGGCCCAGAAGCTCGCTGCCAGCGGCCGCTACCAGGTGGTGATCACACTCGGTGCTGTGATCCGCGGCGACACACCCCACTTCGATGTGGTGGTGGCTGAGGTGAGCAAGGGTGTGGCCGCCGTGAGCCGCGATACCGGTGTCCCCGTGATCTTCGGAGTGCTCACCACCGACACGATGCAGCAGGCGCTCGAGCGCGCTGGCATCAAGAGCAACCTGGGCTGGAGCTACGGCCTGCAGGCGATCGAGATGGGCAGCCTGATGGCAGCGCTGCCGGGCTGAGCACCTTCGCCACGCTTAGGGGCAGGTTCGGGTTTTCGGGATTCACGCTGAGTCGCTGCAGCTGTGGTTGCAGCACGAGGTCCATGTCTTCCATCGGGATCGCGCCCAGCAGCACCTCATCTCCCAGCACCATCGCGCCGGTGAAGCAGCGGCGATTGGCGAAGCGCACCTCCACTGGGCCCATGTAGGGCACGCTGCGGCGGCGCCCATCGGCTAACACCACTTCTCGGCGTTCCAGCTCCCGGAGCTGTAGCTGCAGGGCCACATGCTCGGGGATGCAGAGGTGCACCGCTCCCGAGTCGGCGAGGGCGCTCACTTCAAGGCCCTGCACCTCGGGGTTGCTGGGGTTCAGCAGCTGCAGGCTGGCGTGAATCAAGCCCATGGTGGCGGCGCTCCTTCAACCGTAAACGGCCTTCATCGGTTGAACACCACCGCTGTTCAAGACCCCATCACTAGTGGTCAGTGCATTCAACTGACCCTACCCATAGTGGATGCAGGATCGGCATCGGCCATACTTGTAGGGCATCAATCTCCTCAAGCCAAGGGCTGCGGCACACGAGGCCGCAGCCCTTTTTTGCGGCTGTGGCACCATGCGCACGGCAGCGGCCACAGGGGATGACAGCACAACGCCCGCGCAAGGGCATCATCCTGGCGGGAGGTAGCGGCACGCGCCTCCATCCGATCACCCAGGCGGTGAGCAAACAGCTGCTTCCGGTGTATGACAAGCCGATGATCTATTACCCGCTCAGCACCTTGATGCTGGCGGGAATCCGTGAGGTGTTGATCATCACCACACCGCATGATCAGGCGGCCTTCAGGCGTTTGCTTGGTGATGGCTCCGTCTGGGGCATGGAGATTCAGTACGCCGTGCAGCCCAGCCCCGACGGCCTGGCGCAGGCCTTTCTGATCGGGGCTGAGTTTCTGGCAGGAGCCCCGGCTGCGCTGGTGCTGGGCGACAACCTCTTCCACGGCGATACCCAGCTGGGCAGCGGCATTGCGGCCGCGGCGGGTGCCACGGTGTTTGCCTATCCCGTGCGCGATCCGGAGCGCTATGGCGTGGTGGAGTTCGACAGCACAGGCCGGGTACTCAGCATCGAGGAGAAACCCCAGAAGCCGAAGTCGCGCTACGCCGTGACCGGCCTCTATTTCTATGACGACTCGGTGGTGGAACGGGCTCGCCTAGTGGTGCCCTCGGCCCGTGGCGAACTGGAGATCACCGATCTGAATCGCCAATACCTGGAGGAGGGGCTGCTGCAGGTGGAGCTCATGGGCCGCGGCATGGCCTGGCTGGATACCGGTACCTGCGATTCGCTGCACGAGGCCTCCAGCTACATCCGCACGTTGGAACACCGCCAGAGCCTCAAGGTGGGCTGCCCGGAGGAGGTGGCTTGGCGCATGGGCTGGATCAGCGGCGAGCGGCTGAGCGAACTGGCTCAGCCGCTCCGCAAGAGCGGTTACGGCGACTACCTCTTGCAGCTGCTCGAGCAGGATCGCCCGCGTGGTGTTGCGTCTGTTGGGGTCGCGGTCTGATGAACGCTGAACGGCTGAAGAGCCCAACAGGCACCTCTATCGCCGGCCCTTTGTTGATTACGCCGCGGGTGTTTGGCGATGAGCGTGGTTTCTTCTTTGAGAGCTGGAATCAGCGCATGTTCGCTGCGGCCCTGGAGGCCGATGGACAAGCCGCGCCGGATTTCGTGCAGGACAATCACTCCCGCTCCAGCCAGGGTGTGCTGCGGGGCCTGCACTACCAGCTGCCGCCCCATCCTCAGGCCAAGCTCGTGCGTTGCGTGCATGGCGAGATCTTTGATGTGGCGGTGGATCTCCGCTGCGATTCGGCCACCTTCGGGCAGTGGGTGGGAGCAAGGCTCAGCGCCGCCAACCATCAACAGCTCTGGGTTCCGGTGGGTTTCGCCCATGGCTTCCTCACCTTGAGCGAGCAGGCCGAGGTGCTCTACAAAACCACCGATTTCTGGAGCCGCGACTGCGAGCGCGCCATCCGCTGGAACGATCCCCAGCTCGCGATTGCCTGGCCGTCGCTGGCGGGTGTGGCTGCCTCTCAGGCACCACTGCTGTCAGATAAAGATGCGGCCGCTCCCGCCCTGGCAGGCCTCAGCGATGCAGACCTGCCTGACTGGCCGGTGCAACCGTAATGAAGGTGCTGATCACCGGTGCGGCTGGCCAGCTGGGCCGGGCGCTGCGCAGCAGCGTTCCTGATGCCATCGGCGGCGAACTTGTGCAGCTGATCACCACGGCGCGCCAGGGTGGAAACGGTGTGCGGGCGCTGGATCTCACTGATGCCGCGGCATGCCGGGATCTTGTGCAGGAGCTCCGTCCGGATTGGGTGATCAATGCGGCTGCCTACACGGCTGTGGACAGGGCCGAGAGCGAGCCGGAGCTGGGCTGGGCTGTGAATGCCGGGGCACCTGCGGTCTTTGCAGAAGCTCTGCAGGGCATTGGTGGCCGCATTCTGCAGCTCAGCACCGATTTCGTCTTCAACGGCCAGCAGGGCACGCCTTATCAGCCCTCGCAGCCCGTGGATCCTCTGGGGGTGTATGGCGCGAGCAAGGCAGCTGGCGAGCGGGCGGTGCTGGAGAAGCTGGGCGGGGAGGGCCGGGCTGTGGTGTTGCGCACCAGCTGGGTGTACGGCCCCGTGGGTAAGAACTTTCTGCTCACGATGCTGCGTCTGATGGGAGAGCGGGAGCAGCTTGGGGTGGTGGCCGATCAGGTGGGATGTCCCACCTCCACCGCCGGCCTGGCCCAGGCCTGCTGGGCGGTGCTCGAACACGCCCTGGCCGGTGTGCACCACTGGAGTGATGCCGGCGCCGCCAGCTGGTACGACTTCGCCATGGCGATCCGCGAGCTGGCCCTGGCGCAGGGGTTGCTGCAGCGCGCCGCTGCGGTGCGACCCCTCACCACAGCCGAGTACCCCACCCCGGCGCAGCGACCCAGCTATTCGCTGCTTGATTGCACCGCCAGCCGCGCCCGGCTGCAGCTGGAGCCCCGCCACTGGCGGGAGGCCCTGGCGGCTGTGCTGCGCGAACTCCCGGGCTGAGGCTCAGAGAGGGGGGTGCGCTTCGGAGGTGCGTGTTCAGGCCGTGTCGCTAATTCTGTACAGATTGCACGAAACCAAGGACATGACCTTCATGGCATAGCCAAACCAACGACAGAGCTTGCAGGCTGTAAGCCCCAGCGCGCACCCTTACGCTCCAGCCAGCCCCGCAAGCTCTCGCCGTGACCTCACCCCTGCTGCCGGAGGGCACTGCGCGCGTCCTGGTGACCGGCGGTGCCGGCTTCATCGGTGGTGCCGTGGTGCGGCGCCTGCTGGCCGACACCACGGCCCAGGTGTTCAACCTCGACAAGCTCGGTTACGCCAGCGACCTCAGCAGTATCGAGACGCTGCCGGAGGCCAGTGGTCGCCACCAGCTGCTGCGTGTGGACCTCACTGACGCTGAGGCCACAGCCGCCGCGGTGCGCCAGGCCGATCCCGATCTGGTGATGCACCTGGCGGCCGAGAGCCATGTGGACCGTTCGATCGATGGGCCCGCCGCCTTCATCGACAGCAATGTGAGTGGCACCTTCCATCTGCTGCAGGCGGTGCGGGCCCATTGGGAGCAGCTGCCGGCGGAGCGGCGTGAGCGCTTTCGCTTGCACCACATCAGCACCGATGAGGTATTCGGCTCGCTCGGGCCCACGGGCCGCTTCTCGGAAACCACGCCCTACGACCCGCGCAGCCCCTATTCAGCCAGCAAAGCGGCCAGTGATCACTTGGTGAGCGCCTGGCACCACACCTATGGCCTGCCGGTGGTGCTCACCAACTGTTCCAACAACTACGGCCCCTGGCAGTTCCCCGAAAAGCTGATTCCGGTGGTGATCCTCAAGGCGGTGGCGGGCGAGCCGATCCCGCTCTACGGCGATGGCGCCAACGTGCGCGACTGGCTCTACGTGGAAGATCACGTGGAGGCGCTGCTGCTGGCGGCCACCCGCGGACGCCTCGGCGAGAGCTACTGCGTGGGTGGTGCCGGTGATCACGGCAGCCCGAGCGAGCGCACCAACCGCGATGTGGTGCAAACGATCTGCGCGCTGCTGGATCAACTGCGGCCCGAGGGGGCGCCCCATGCCCGCCTGATCACCCGCGTGAGCGACCGTCCGGGCCATGACCGCCGCTACGCGATCGATGCGGGCAAGATCACGGCCGAGCTGGGTTGGAAGCCCCGCCACAGTTTTGAGAAGGGGCTGGAAGCCACCGTGCGCTGGTATCTCGAGCACCTGGATTGGTGCCAGCAGGTGCGTGAGCGCGCCGGCTACAGCGGTGAGCGCATCGGCGCCGGCGATCCGGCCTAGTTTCGGTTGTTCTTGCTTCGATTCATTGCTCAGGCAGCGGCCACGCCAACAACTGCTGATCTGTGCGCTGTTGGATCTGGCGGGCCTGCTGCCGGTGGCGCTGCTCACCGATCGGCTGCGGCCGGGGGCTGTCCTGCTGCAGAACCCCGGGGGGTTGCTGTTGATTGGGCTGATCTATCTGCTCCTGGGCTGGTTGCTCGGCAGCTACACGGTGTTGCGCTGGCCCGGGTTGCGTGCCTGGCTGCTGGTGCAGCGGCTGGTGTTGAGCGCCGGTGCCACAGCTCTGGCGCTGGTGCTGCTCGGCTGGCTAGTGGATGCGCCGGAGCGGGTCACGCTGCTGCACCGCGGCACGATGGTGTTGCTGCTCGGGTTCCAGATGCTCTGGAGCCTGGGGTTGCGCCTGCTGATGCGCGGCATCGGCGCGGCGCCCGGTACGGCACCGCCGCAGTCGTTATTGGTGTCGCGGCAGGCGGGTGAGCAGGTGCGGCGCGAATGGCAACGCACGCCCTACGTGAGCGAGCCTCGGTTGCTGCCGCCTGGCCTGCTCAACCGCGAACTCAACCGACGTTCCCGACTGCGGGAACTTGCCGTGGCCCCCGGGCTCGAGCTCGATCCGGAGCAGCAGCGGCTCCTGGATCGGCTGGAGCGCCGCGGTGTGGCCCTGGCCAGCCTGGAGCAGCTGGCAGAGCAGCAGCTGCAGCGCTTGCCACCAGCGCTGCTGCCGCACGACTGGCTCGAATACGCCCAGCTCCCCTGGAGCAACGATTTCAGCTTCCAGCGCAAGCTCAAGCGGGTGGCGGATGTGGCCGTGGCGCTGGTGTTGCTCGTGCTCACGGCGCCGCTGCTGCTGCTCGTGGCACTGGCGATCCGGCTCGAGGATGGCGGGCCGGTGGTTTACGTGCAGGAGCGCAGCGGCTGGATGGGTGAGCCCTTCCAGCTGATCAAGCTGCGCACGATGCAGCACCGCCGCACCGATGGTCCCGCTTGCTGGACGGTGCCCGGTGATCAGCGGATCACGCGGGTGGGCCGGCTGCTGCGGCCGAGCCGCCTGGATGAACTGCCGCAGCTGCTCAATGTGCTGCGCGGTGAGATGAGCCTGATCGGGCCGCGGCCGGAGCGGCCGGAGCTGGAGGTGCGGCTGGAGCAGGCGATCCCCCACTACCGCAAACGCCACTGGATGCCGCCGGGCCTGAGCGGCTGGGCCCAGGTGTGTGCCCCCTATGCCGCCAGCGTGGAGGAGGCTGAGCTCAAGCTCAGCTACGACCTCTACTACCTGCGCCACTGGAGCACGGCCCTGGATCTGCTGATCCTGGCCAAAACGATCAAAACCGTGCTCAAGGGCGCCGGCCGCTGAGCAGCACCTGAGCACTTGTTTGATGCGCACTAAGATGCGCATACCCTGAATCAGTGCTGATGCGCACAACGCTCGAGCTTCCCGATCCGTTGTTCGCGCGCCTAAAGGCTCGGGCGGCTTGTGAGCAGGTCACCCTCAAGCAGTTGCTGCGCAGCTATGTGGAGCAAGGGCTTGAAGCCTCTGCGTCCGCCAGCTCTGGGAAGCGCTCCTCGGCTTCCTTGCCGCGGCTTGATGGTCCCTTGGCGATCGATGCCGATTCGCTCAGTAATGCAACGCTGTTTGACCTGCTCGAAGCGTGAGCAGCACAGCCGATCTGCCTGATCTGAATGTCTGGCTGGCGTTGGTCTGGCCAGACCACAGCCACCATCATGAGGCCTTGCGGTATTGGGAGGACGAAGCTCGTGAGCGGGTGCTGTTCAGCACGGTCACGGCGCTTGGTCTGGTTCGGTTGGTGTGCCAGCCGAAGGTGATGGGTGCAGCGGTGAAGACCCCCCAGGAGGGCTCGGCCCTGTTGGAGGCGCTTTGCCAGCAACCCGGGGTGAGCCTGGCCATTGCGGAGCATGGAGGCTGGGAGACGTTTCATCAATTGCTGCAGAAGGGCAACGTGCCTGCGCGGTTGTGCACCGATGCCCATCTGGCGGCTCTTGCGATGGTGAATGGCTGGCGGCTGGTGAGTTTTGATCGGGACTTTGAACGGTTTGCTGGGTTGGAGCGCCTCTTGCTCCCATGACCACGCCGAACCCTGAAGCCGTCGCCTGGCATCAGAGGGGCCGGGAGCTGCAGCTGCAGGGTGATGCGGCTGCAGCCGAGCAGGCTTACCGCCAGGCTCTGGCGCTGGAGCCGCTGTATCGGCGCAGCCTCAATAATCTGGCGGTGCTGCTCCTGCAGCGCTTTGAGCCTCAGCAGGCCGAACAGCTCCTGGAGCGGGGCCTGAATGGCGGCCCAACGCTGGTGGATCCCGCTGAAACCGCTCTGCTGCTGAACACGCTCTGCCAACTTCGGCTGCAGCAGCAGCGGCCCCAGGAGGCTGTGGCTGTGGCGCGGCGGCTGGTGCAGCTGGCACCGCAGGCTTCGCACTTCACCAACCTCGCCGTGGCGCTTCAGCTGAGCGGCCAGCCGCGCGCGGCCCTGCGCGCGCAGTGGCAGGCGCTTGGATTGGGATCTGCCGATCCTCTCCAGCTGCTCTGGCAACCGTTGGATGATCCCCAGGCCTCAGCCCAGCGCCAACGCGAGTTGCAGAATCTGGCCACGATGGAGTTGGCGCTCGACCCCTTTGGCCAACACGGTTGGCGCCTGCTCCAGGCTCGCTTGGCCGCTCAGCCGGGGCATTGGGCTCGCCAACCTTCGCCCTGGCAGGGGCTCTGGGATGGTGAGCACGTGGGTGAGCTGCTGCTTTGGGATGAGCAGGGTTTCGGGGATGCAATCCAGTGCCTGCGGTGGCTGCCGGCAGTCGTGCGGCGTGCGGACTGTGTGCGCCTTTGGCTGCGGCCCCCTCTGCTGCGGCTGGTGCAGCGGCGGATGCCCTTGCCGGCCCATGTGGTGCTTCAGGTCTGGCCGGCTGGCGCTGAACCCTGGTGCCAGGGGGTGCCCCACCTGCCTTTGATGAGCCTGCCATTGGCGCTGGGGCTCTCAGGGCCTGCGCTGGCGGCGGGTTTGCCGCTGAAACGCGCCTGCGCTGCCCCGCAGCCAAGACCGCTGCGCCGCCTGGGCTTGGTTTGGGCCGCGGGCCGCAAGACCGATCCGGAGGCCGATCGCCAGGCGCGGCAGCGCTCGCTTCCTTTGGCGGACCTGATGGCCGTGCTGGAGCCAGTCGTACGGCAGGGGAGGTTGCAGTTGGTGCCGTTGCAGGTGGGCCCAGATGCCCAGGAGGCCGAAGCCTTTGCGGGTCTGCTGGAGCCAACTCCGCCGATGGACGACTGGGAGGCCACCGCCTGCGACGTGGAGACGCTGGATGGCGTGATCAGCGTGGATACGGCCGTGGCCCATCTTGCCGGCAGCCTGGGGGTGCGCACACTGCTCTTGCTGCCGCAGCCTTGCGATTGGCGTTGGGGGCTGGAGGGGAAGCTCACGCCCTGGTACGCCAGCGTTCAGCTGCTTCGTCTGCAGCAGGCATCGTTTGCGGATGAGTTCCGGAGCTGGCTTTACAGTTGCACTGTTCAATCAAGATGATGCAACTTAATCTCGGCTGCGGTTTTGATCGGCACGAAGGCTATTTGAATGTCGATAGCTGGTCCGAGTGCTCGCCTGATCTCCAGTTGGATTTGGAAACTTATCCCTGGCCTTTTGAGTCATCCTCAATCACTCGCATTTTAGCCCGACACATCTTGGAGCATTTGGGTGCGGATCTGAGTGGGTTTCGTGCTTTATGGAAGGAGTTGTATCGTATTGCTGCCCCGGGTTGCGTTTTAGAAATTCATGTGCCTTACTATAAATCAGCTAATTACTGGTCTGATCCAACGCATGTGCGCGTGTATACGCCACTGACCTTTGAGATGTTGTCTAAGAAAAGGAATCGGCGTTGGATTCAGGAGTCAAATGGGAACACAAAGCTGGGTCTAATGTGGGATATTGATTTTGAAACTCTCAGTAGTGACGTGATTTGGGATTCTCCCTGGGATCAAAGATTGGAAGTTAAGGATGTTTCTTTGGAGCAGTTGCTCGAGGTTGAGCGTCACTCCTGGAACGTGGTGAAAGAACTTCGGTTCAATTTGGTCGCGCGCAAGGATGAGCTGAGATGAATATCCTCCTGCTCAATCATGCCAAGGCCGGAGATTTCCGTGGTGGAGATGCCGTTCAGATCCGGAAGTCTGCCCGGTGGTTACAGCAGTTTGGCCATCGTGTGGAGGTGATGCAGGCCAACGCACCGGATTGCACCGGCTTTGATTTGGTGCATGTGTTCAATTGCCGCCATGTGGATGCCTGCGCGGAGCAGGTGGCGGCTGCGCGGGCGGCTGGTGCGGCGGTGGTGGTGAGCCCAATCTGGATCTCTCTGGGTGAGGCGCTTTGGGGTAGTCGCACGGCGATGTCTGTTCTGGAGCTCGCTGTGAGGAATCCAGCTCAGGCGGTGCAGCCTTTAGAGCTGCTCAGGCAGCGCAGCATGCGCCTCAAGCTTGGCGAGGATTTTTACGACTATCCGCTCGGCCATCCCCAGCTGCAGCAGGGCAACCGGCGGACTGGCGCGGTGCTTCAGCAGGCGGATGGTCTGCTCCCGAACAGCTGGCTGGAGCTGCAAAGTGTGCGGCGCGATCTGCACTGGCATGGAGGATGCTTTGGCGTGGCGCCTTATGGCGTCGATCCCGTGCCGTTCCTGAATGCTGATCCTGAGCCCTTTCGCCGCTGGAGTGGCATCCAGGGGCCGTTTGTGTTGCAGGCTGGACGCGTGGAAGCGGCCAAGAATCCGGCGATGCTGCTCTGGGCGTTGAGGGATACGGGGTTACCGGTGGTGTTGGCCGGTGGCACGGATCTCTGGCCCGAGTATGTGGAACTTTGCCGCGCCATTGGCGGCGATCGGTTGCATCTGGTGAACCACTTGCCACCCGAATTGCTTGCTTCCGCTTATGCCGCCGCCAGTTGCCATGCCTTACCCAGCTGGTGTGAAACCTGTGGGCTGGTGAGCCTTGAGGCAGCGCTCACGGGTACGCCTGTGGTGGGTTCCACGGCTGGCCATGAGGTGGAGTATTTGCAGGGTGATGCTTGGCTTGCGGATCCGGCTGATCCTGCAGCAATCCGCCGCGCCGTTGAGGAAGCGATGGCTGCTGGCCGTGATTCTGAGCGTCCGCGGCGGCTGCGGCAACGCGTGCTTGAGCAGTTCAATTGGTTGCGGACCGCCGAAGCCACCGAGATGCTCTACAAACAGGTGCTCAGCTGAGAAGGGGTGGTGTTGGCAGCCTGATATCAGCGGAAGCGCTTCACACCATCGAGCTGTTTGGTGAACATGTCGGAGATCAGGGTGATCACCGGCCGGGAGCGCAGCTTGATGTTGGCACTCACCGACATGCCGCTTTGCAGGTTGAGGCGGCGACCACCGGCCTCTACCTGTTGCTGCTTGAGTTCAACCACGGCAGGGAAGCGGGCCATGCGGTTGTCCTGATCCGGGGGGAGCGCATCCGATCCCAGTGAGGTGAGGGTGCCTTGGATGTAGCCGAATTCACCGGCGGGGAAGGAGTCCACGCCTACGGTGACGGGCAGACCTGTGCGGATGAAGCCGATATCGCTGTTGCTGATCTCCACCTTGGCCTGCAGGGCATTGCTGGGAACCAGCTTCAGCAACACCTGATCGGTGCCCACCACACTTGCGCGCGTGGCCTTGAGGTTGAAGACCGTTCCGCTGATCGGGGCCTTGATGGTGCGGTGAGAGAGGGTTTCACGGAGCTGGCTGAGCTCTGCCTTGAGTGTGGCTAGCTCACGGTTGTTCTGATTGAGCTGGCCGGCGGCGGAGCCGAGCACACTCTCCCGATCCTCGCGTAGGGAGGCCAGTTCACTGGTTTGTTCCTGAATCCTGTTCAGCTGCTCGAGGTATTGCACCCGCGAAAAGCCGCCATTGGCATAGAGCGGTCGAAGATCGCGCTCGATGCGCTGGCTGAGGGCCAGGGTTTTCTGTTTGCTGGCCAGCTTCACATCGATCTGCTTCAGGCGGGCCTTGATCTGTTCGGTTTGTTGAAGCGCCGCTAACACTTTGGCTTGCAGGGCTGGATCCAGGTTTGGGGGAAGCACAACAGGTGTGTTGAGGCTGGCCGCACTGCCGTCGCTGCTCAGTAGATCGCGCAGCACGGTGTTTTGAGCCTCCAGTAGGGCGATGGTGGTGAGCACGGCTTCGCGGCGGCTGCGCACGCCTTCGGCTTCCACTTCGATCAGCGGTTGGCCGGCTTTCACCCGATCGCCTTCTTTCACCAGCACCTGGCTCACCACTCCTGTGGAAGGGGCATCCACCTCGCGCACGCTGCCACTGGGCTCAAGCTTTCCGCGCACGCTGATGGTTTGATCGACCTTGGCGGTGAAGCCCCACACCACAGCCGAGCCAAAGATGGCAGCGCTGATCCAGATCAGGGTCGACGACCAATGCTTCCCCTGCTCAACCGCGGAGGAGCTGCCTTCCCAGGGCTGCAGGTCGGGCGGGAGATCTGTCTTGGCTTCGGTGTCAGTCAAGGCCCGTGTCCTGTTGGGTGTAGAGGGCGAAGTAGCGACCCTGCAACTCGAGTAGCTCGGCGTGGCTGCCCTGCTCCACCAGGCAGCCCTGATCCATCATCAGGATCAGATCAGCCGCCCGCACGGTGGAGAGGCGGTGGGTGATGAAAAACACGGTGCTGCCCTCGAATTCCTTTTTGAGGTTGAGGCACACCTGGCGCTCAGTGATGTAATCGAGGGCGCTGGTGGCTTCATCGAGGATCAGTAGGCGCGGCCGTTGCAGCACGGCGCGAGCGATGGCGATCCGCTGGCGCTGGCCGCCGGAAAGCGAGCTGCCGCGTTCGCCCACGCGGGTGCCGTAGCCCTGGGGCAACTCCATGATGAAGTCGTGGGCACAGGCCACCTTGGCGGCGTGGGTGATCTCTTCGCTGGTGGCTTCCGGCGCCGTGAGGGTGATGTTTTCGCGGATGGAGCCATCGAACAGCAGGCTGTCCTGCGGCACGATGCCGATCTGGCGGCGCACGGAGCCGAGCTCAAGCTTGGCGATGTCGTAGCCGTCGATCAGGATGCGACCGGCTTCGGGCTCATAGAGGCGGGGCAGCAGTTTCATGATCGTGCTCTTGCCACTGCCGCTGCGGCCCACAATCCCGGCGAAGGCGCCAGCCGGAACGGTGAAGCTCACGTTTTTCACCACCTGCGGTGAGCCTTCGTTGAAGCGGAAATCCACGCCTTGGAAGGTCACCTCACCAGCCACCGGTGGTAGTGGCAGTTGATCGCTGGCATCGCCTTCGCCTTCGGCTTTGGCATCCACCACATCGCTCAAGCGCTCGATCGAAAGAGCCACCTGCTGGAACTGTTGCCAGGAGGTGGCTAGGCGTAGCAGCGGTCCGATCACATAGCCGGAGATGATCCGGAAGGCGATCAGCTGGCCGATGGTGAGCTCGCCTTTGATCACGAGGAAGGCACCCACCCAGAGGGTGAGCAGGCCGGTGAGCTCGTTGAGGAAATTGCCCGCCGTGCCAGCGCTCACGCCGATCAACAGCGTGCGGAAGCTTTCGCTCATGAAGGCGGAGTAGTTGCGCTGCCAGCGCCAGCGCATGTTCATCTCGGCGTTTTGGGCCTTGATCGTTTGCACGCCGTTGAGGGCTTCCACCAGCTGGCTTTGGGTGGCGGCATTTTTCTCAGCTTGCTTGCGTAGCTGGCCACGGATAAGCGGCGAGGCCACGATCGTGAGGCCCAGGAAAAGAGGCACCACCCCGAGCGACACCACGGTGAGCACACCGCTGTAGAACACCATCACGGCGATATAGATCACCGAAAACACCGAATCCAGCAACAGAGTGATGGCGGTGCCGGTGAGGAAGTTGCGGATCGTGCCCAGCTCGGCAATGCGGGTGGTGAGTTCACCCACGGGGCGCTTGTCGAAATAGCGCAGGGGTAGGCGCAGCAGGTGCTGGATCACTTCGCCGCCCAGGGCGATGTCGATGCGGTTGGTGGTGTCGGCGAAGAGATAGGTGCGCACAGCGCCGAGCAGGCCCTGGAAGATGGCCACCAGCAGCAGCAGCAGCCCGAGCACATAGAGCGTGTCGAGATTTTGTTGGGCGATCACCTTGTCGATGATCTGCTGAATGATCAAGGGGCTGGCCAGGCTGAGCAGCTGCAGCACCAGCGAGGCCACCAGCACTTCGATCAGGCTGCGGCGGTATTTGCGTAGCTGGGGGAGAAACCAGCTGAGCCCGAGCTTCTTGCGTTGGGAGTCGGGTCCTGGGGTAACGGCCAACAGGCGGATCGCGCTGTCTGGGCCGCCCAGATCGGCCACGGGGAAGCGCACGCGCCCGTATTCGGGCAACACGGCCAGCACTTCGCCCTTGGCGATCTTGTAGATCACCGCCGGCTGCTCACGCACCATGGCCAGGCAGGGTGTTGAAGCCCGGGGAAGCTGGTTGAGGGGGATGTCCACCTGCGTCACCCGGAAGGTCATGGTGGCGAGCAGCTCCCCCATGCTCTGGATCGAAGCGGCGCGATCGCGCAGCTTCTCGCTGGTGATCCGCTCCATCACGTCGCGCCGGAAGGGCAGGCCGTGGAAGGCGGCCAGCATCTCGAGGCAGGCCATGGCTTGGCCCACCGGGCCAATGCCTGTACAGACCGGCAGGCGCTCGAGCTTGCTGCTCAGGCCTGCGGGTTGGGAACCGGTTTCGAGCAGCTGCTCGCCCATGGGGGTGGGAGCAGCAAGATCCGCGTAGCGATCGCTCTGCCAGGGGTTGCCCGTGGATTCGAGAGCGAGTTCCGGTGGCGCCTCCAGCGGCGGGCTGAGCTCGTGCTCCCAGGCCTGGGCATCCACCCGCAACAATCTCAGGGGGAGACCTGCAGGGATGGCGGCCAGCTGTTCGGGATCCACCTGTCCACCCACCTGGATGCCCGTGGCATGGGGTTCTGGGGGTAGGGCATCCCAGAGCCAGATGCACGGACGCGCCGTGTCGGGCAGTTGGCGCAGATTGCGTGCTGCCACCACCTGGAGGTTGGGAAGCAGGCGGCGCAACACCTCCCGTTCGTCGGGCTCGGCGTGGGGCCGGGCCCGCAGGGCGGGCTCCAGGCAGCGGATGATTTCGGCTGGGGAATTGTTGCGATCAAGCCACTGGCGGAAGGGCTCGGATTCAGCTTCTAAGGCGTAGAAGGTTTCTGCAGGGATGCCGATCAGCTTCAGCGGTGTGGAGGCGGTGAGCCACTCACAGGGATGGCGGCAGGCCAGACCGGCCCAGCCCACCAGATCGCCGGGGTGGCTGAGGGCGAGAGTCACGGGTCGCCGCATGGCGGGATCGCTGTGCAGCAGCCGCCCGCGGCCTTCCACGATGGCGTACACCTGCTCCGGCAGCCGATCGCCGCGCAATAGCTCTTGGCCGGTGGGGCAGGAAAAGGGGCGGGCTGCGCCTGCGAGCTGATTGAGCTGGTCGTCGCTGAGCTGGGCGAAGGGCCCGAATTTGCGCAGCAAGCCCTGCAGCGTATCGACGGTGCTCATAACTAGGGATCGTAGTGCAGGGGATCGAGCTTTTCCCCTCTGAGCACGGCGTCGCAGCGTTGCTCGAGCCAACTGTTGAGCTGCTCCTGCAGCAGCCGTTGGCGCATGGCGTCGTCGAGCTTGGCGGGGGTGAGCTGCTCCAGGCGCAGCAATACCCACCAGGGTCCGGCGGTGATCGGTTCACGTAGCTCGCCCTGCCGCAGGGTGCGCAGGCGATCGGCCAGTTCGGGTTGGAGCTGCCCCAGGGCGACAGGGCCGATCACCCCCTTGGTGTTGGCTTCGGGGCCATCACTGTGGCGGGAGGCTGCTTCCGGGAAGCTGATCTCGCCTTCACTGAGCTGAATCCAGAGCTCCTGGGCCAGGCCGCGATCCTGCACGCGCAGGAGCGAGTACACCACTGTGTCGAGCTCGGGTTTGCGCTGCAGGAAGGTTTCCTCAACGCCGGGCCCGAAGCGCTGCTGGGCGAACCGATCCAGCGCTTCCGGCCGGGCCAGGTGCAGTTGCAGATCGGCTGTGCTCCAGCCGCGTTGCTCAAGCCAGGCGGCTTCCGCGGCGTCATCCTCCAGTTGGTGTTGCTGGCGGAACTGCTCCTGCAGTTCGCTGAGTCGCTCAGCAGGAACCGCCACCAGATCCGTGATCTCTTCTTCCAGGGCGCGGCGCAGCAGCGGCCGCTGGGCTTCCGTGCGGCGCAGCAGCTGGTCCAGCCGCTCGCTATCGATCTGCCAGTGCTGCCACTGCATCAACCCTCCACCTCCGCCAGCCGCTCAAGATCCAGCCCCACCACTTCGCCGAGGGCGTCGATCACCTGATCGATGCAGCCGGCCCAGTCGTTGGTGCCGGGCTGACGGAACAGGCGCACCATTTCATACCAAGGGCTGTCGGTGCGGTTGTGCAGCCAGCGGAAATCAGCGTTGCTCGGCAGCAGGATCCAGGTGGGGATGGCCAGGGCACCGGCGAGGTGCGCCACGGCGGTATCCACGCTGATCAACAAATCGAGCTGGTGCACCACATGGGCGGTGTCGGAGAAGTTGTTGAGCTTGCCATTCCAGTTGTGGATGCCGTCGAGGTCGGCCCAGGGCGCCAGCTGGGCGGCATCGTCGCCCACCTGCAGGCTGTGCAGTTCGATCAGGTCGTTGCATAGCGCCGGCAGCAGGCGGGGCAGCAATAGCTCCAGAGGCATGCTCTTGTGGCGATACAACGCCTTGTTGCCCGGGTTGCTGGCCCATACCAGGCCGATAGCGATGCCACCGGGTGGGGTTGGCACCAGCAACCGCTCCGGTGGTGGCCCCGGCGGCTCCAGATAGGGCGTCACCATCGGAATCGTGGCCAGATCGCTGCGCATCAGACGCGGCAGGCTGAGGAGGGCTAGATGCGGTGCATTGGTCCAGGGCGGCGCCAGTTGGTTCTGATCTAACACCCTTATTCCCTTTGGCCCCCATTCCTGGAATAAGGGGATCAAGGCTGGTTGCGTGCAAAAGACAAACGGGATCTGCAGTTCCTGGAGGATCGGGAAATAACGAACGAATTGAATGGCATCGCCCAACCCCTGCTCTCCCCAGATCAGGACGGTTTCACCTGACTGCGCTTTTTCTTGAACATCTTCTAGACGGCTTAGCCAGGGGCCGGTTGAGGGAATCAGCGTGTTCTTGAATTGCTTGGATGTGAAGCGGCTCTCGTAAAGGCGCCAACCCTCGTCGTACTCGCCCAGCAATAACAGGGTGAGGGCAAGATTGAATAGTGCGTCTGGTGAGTTCGGATCAAGAGTATGCCCTCGGCGTAGCGCTGTGAGGGCCTGCTCTGGTTTTACCTCATCCAGCAGAGACATCCCGAGGTTAATCCAGCTTGTGGCATGGCCTGTGTCGAGGTGGATCGAGTGTAGATAGAGCCGCTTGGAGAGTTCGTAGTTCTTACGGCTATGAGCTACCAGGCCCAGGTTGCACCAGGCATCGGCATTGAGAGGGTCCAACTTGATGCTTGTGCGCATCGCTATTTCTGCTTCGTCAATGCAATCAAGCTCTTTCAGCGCCATGCCAAGGTTGTGCCACACGAGAGGACCGTTGGCGTCAATTGCGAGACTGTTTACGTAGCACTCGCAAGCTTCTTGATAGCGCTCTGCATCGTTGAGCAGATTCCCTAGATTATAGTGAGCATCATTGCGCCGCGGATCAAGGGCAATTGCTCGCCTTAAGGCTTGCTCAGCTTCACCTTGTTTATCTGGCAGACGGCGTGCACACATGCCTGCAATGACCCAGGCCGCTGCGTCGTTCTCGAAGTGATGGGAGTAGCTGCAGTGGAGTTCATAGCCCTCGAGGTAGCGCTCTAGTTTCCATAGAGCCATACAGCCCACCAGGGCCCAACGCGGATCAGCTTGAGCCCGGTCCAAAGCCTCCCGCGCTTTCGTCAGGGCTTGCTGAGGATCAATTTCTCCACGCCCGAGGGCGTCCAGGCAGCTGTTGGCCCCCAATGCTCAGACTCTTCCGTAGTGTTACAGCTTAGGTTGTTACCCTCTGCGGTTCAAAGGGTGAGCGAGCTAGCTCTGCTTCGGCAACAGGCGGTGCTGTACCACCGTGAAGGCCGTTTTCCAGAGGCTGAGCATGCCTACCGCCAGCTCCTCCAACGGGAGCCCTCGAGCAGCGTGGCCAGCAATCTGGGGGCTCTGTTGCGGAGCCAGGGTCGCCTGGATGAAGCGCAGGCTCATTACCGCTGGGCACTAAGTGCTTGGCCTGATGATCCTCAGCTTCTGGCCAATGCCTGCAATTTGCTAAGGGATGTTGGCAAGGTAGAGGCCACTCTCCCTTTGCTGGAAAGGGGGATTGAGCAATCCCCACAGCATTTTGGGCTTCGTCAGGGCCTTGCGCTGAGCCTCCATCAGCTCGGGCGCATTGATGAAGCCTTGGCGTTGCTTCAGTCATTGCTTGTTGAGCAACCTGACTCACCCAGTTTGCGCCTAGAGCTGGGTGCCTGTATGGCCAAACGGGGCCAGTTAGTCAATGCCCTGAAGCAATTCGAGCAGGTTCATCAGCTGGAACCTGCCAATGTCACTGCGCTTGCTAATCGCATCGCGATGCTCAGTGATCTGGGGCGGCATCAGGAGGCCCTGCAGTTGCTGGAGCAGGCCCCAGGTCGCTGTCGTGAGGTTCGACTAATTGGTGCAGAAGCCGCTCTGCGCTATGCGATTAATGATGTTGAGACCGCCTTGGAGCTCCATCAGCAGCTCACACAACTTGAGCCTGCTGTAGCGGATCACTGGCTGAATCTGGCGGCCTGTCAGAAGCAGCTTCGACAGATGGTTGCGCCGTTACATTCGCTTCAGCAAGGGCTGAAGCTTGCTCCGGAGCGGCTTGATCTACAGCTCTCGCTTGGAACCCTGCTTGTGGAGCATGGCCGTTACAAAGACGGTTTGCAGCTTTTGAAAGGTGCATTGGACCATCCAGATGCCAAGGATCGTGCCCATTCTTTATACCAATTTGCTGCGGCAGGCAATCGCATAGTGCCCGCGGCAGAGCTACAACGGCACATGTCTCGATGGGAACAGGAACGAGCTCTCAAACCCTCGGAAATGTGGAGCGATCGGATCCGTGACTCCGATCTAAACCGCCCATTGCGTGTTGGCTATCTTTCCCCGGATTATTGCAACCATCCTGTAGGCCGGTTCATGGAACCGATCTTCTCGATGCATGACCGGACCAAAGTAGAGGTGATTGGTCTGAGCTGCGGCAGACATCATGATGCCTTCCATCAGCACCTCCAGCAGCTCTGTGACAGTTGGCATGACATACGCTACGGCGACGACTTGCATGTCGCGCGTTTCCTAGCCGACCTGCGCCTGGATGTGCTGGTGGATCTGGGCGGCCACACAGCCGATCAGCGCATCCGCTTGCTCACGGCGCGACCGGCACCCATCCAATTGAGCTATCTCGGGTATCCAGCCAGCACCTTTTTGAATTGCATTGATGGTTGGATTGGAGACAAAGTGGTGTTCGGATCTCAGCAGGAGCTGGAAAAGGGGCCGCGCGAACAGCTTCTGCGGTTGTCTCGCTGCTATCTGGCATATCATCCCCAGCCTGATACTCCTGAACCGGATCGCACCGCGCCAGACGACCGGTTCCGTTTCGGTAGCTTCAACCATTCACGCAAGTTAAGTGATCGCTGCCTTGATCTCTTTGCGGCCGTGTTGCGAGAAGTGCCTAGCAGCCTTCTGGTCCTCAAGAGCACAACTTTTGTGGAGGTGCACGAGCGGCATCGGATTGCACGAAGAATGGCTGAGAGGGGAATCGGACCCGAACGGCTGGAGTTGTTGGAATGGGTGTTTGGCAACCACAACCATCTAGCTCTGTATGGGCGTATGGATGTTGCTCTTGACACTCTCCCCTACAGCGGGACAACGACCACTTGCGAGGCTTTATGGATGGGTGTGCCGGTGCTCACATTGCTGGGGCATATGATGGTGGAACGACAGTCGGCCGCGGTACTTGCCGGCGCTGGCCTTGAGGCAGCCATTGCCTCTAGTGAGAAGGAGCTGCTGCAAAGCGCAAGACGTATGGCAGCCCGCGGACCAAGAAGCAGTCATGACCGGCTAGCCCTGCGAAGGCATGTGGCGGCATCTCAACTAGCTGATTCGGCAGGGCTGGTGCATGAGCTTGAGCATGTGTATCGCCAGCTATGGGTTCAAAGGCCCACACGCTGGAGGCTCTGAGAGGCTATGGGCTAGAACTTAAATGGTTTTCATATTGCTTGCTTATCCAGCAAAGATAACATTAGCCGCGATATTATTTGCTAACTTAGCAATTGCCCACTCAAAATGTTCAGTTCTTGCGTCAGATCAACCTGTTTGACCTACAAGGATTTGCATGACCCGCGAGAACCTCAATTGGGCTTGCAGTACCATTTGACGTGTTGGAATCATCTGTCTTATGACAGTCTTCTCCGTCTTTCATGGTTTAGTTCTTCTAAGCGGCTCCAGAGGTGATCAGCTAAATCGCTAGCGTTGCCTAGAGGACTGTTTTGCAAGTGGCAGCGAAGTTGTTGGCGGCCTGAGCGGATTGCTGTGAGTTGGTCTGCAGCACGTAGTCCGATATTCAGGTATTCAGTTTCACTTGTGGCGACCCACTCGTGCAGGTTTGCTCCTCTCAGAACGGCAGTAGCCATGCGGCTCACATAGTGGTTTCCACACAATGTGATCACAGGTACACCCATCCATAAAGCCTCGCAGGTGGTGGTACAGCCACCATTTGGAAAGGGGTCGAGGGCGATATCAATCATGCCGTACTGGCGAAGATGATCTTCTGGTTTGGGGCAAGAGGGTAACCAGATCACCGTCTCGGCATCCAAGCCGCAGCGACGCATACGCCGTTGTAACAAAGCCACCACCGCAGGATCGTCACTTGTGAAGGCTTTGAGTGCTAGCCGTGCTCCAGGAAGGGCTTTCAGGAGCCGACCCCATAGGGACAATGTTGAAGCGCTAAGTTTGCGGACATGGTTGAAACAACCGAAGGTGATAGCGCCTTGCGGAGCTGGAGGAACATCTACCCGACCTTCTGGGAGTTCTTGGCTTGGCTCCCAGGCCAGAAAGGGGCGATCCAAGCGCACGATTTCTTCGCTATGCCACTCCTGCATAGGTTCTGGGAACAGATTGTAGTCTCCAAGCCAAATATCCATAGCTTTGAGACCACTAGAGGCGTAATAGCCGAGATAGTTAATTTGGAGTGGTGCCAAGCCGCGGGCAAACAACCAACCGTTATTGTCGCCTGTCCAACCTGCGAGATCAATAGCTATATCGAGATCGAGTTTCCGAATCTGATCCAGGCGCTTTTGTGGATCTAATTCAGTAAATTCATGGTGGTGCACCCTTGATAAATTCTCTAACTGAGGCATCGCAGGCTTGCCTGTGTTGACGAGATGGACCTCTCCCTTCTGTCCAAATCCGTTTCGTAGTAGCATTTGCACAAACCGACCTACTGGGTGATAGTACAAATCAGGACTTATAAGGCCTATTCGCAGTGAATGGATCTTGCGAGGTTCTCTGTATTGGAAATCTCTTTGAGGGAAAGTCTCTGCATGAGCTTTCGCAATTTGACCGTAAGAAGCGTTTGTAGTGGTTGCTAGCTGGCTAACTACATTGGCGTATACGGAACGTGTTTGCTCTAGATGTCTGAGCAAGCTGGGATGCAAAAATGGCACAAGGTCTGAACGACCAGTGTGGTCGTAGGCATAAAGCAAATTACCGTCGCTTTGGTGGTGGCTCGCACATGCTTTGCCAAGGCTATAAAGAATTCGTTCACGGAAGGCGCTGCGCCTCCCTTGCCCAGGCCTACGATCTGCTAGCTCGATTAAAACGCGATGGGTGGCAATGCCGGGATCGCGAGGGTGCAGTCTCGTTGCGGTGGCAAGCGCTAATCCGTTGCTACGGCCCGCAAGATAATTGAGCTCCAGTACTGCTTGCCATGAGGCTTCGCTTCCTGTGCTTTCGCTCAGCAACACATCGAGCAATCGCATTGCTTGCTCCGGTTTGTTCAGAGCTTTTAGCAGGCGAGCCTGTAATTCGAGGGCTTCTGGGTGATTGAGCCCCGTTGGCCAATTCTCAGCAACTTGTTCAGCTAAAAGAAGATCTCCTGAGATTAGAAGCTCTTGAATCAATTGCAGCTGACTGATCGGACAGATTTCTCTTGTGATTTGCTCAAGTGAGGGAGGAGTTCGACGACCACTGTTTCCTTTGGCAAGGGCCAGTTGCCTTTGTAAAAGCAGAAGAGCCTGGCTCTGGGCTTCACTGTACTCACTCTTGTATAGACATCGCTCCAAAAGTATTTCGGCCTCGTTGTATTGAAGCTTTCCTAGCCGAAGCCTGATGAGCTGTTCGTAGATTGCGGCCACCTTGGGCATATTGCTCGTTGACCGTAATCCAGCGATCAATACAGCTTCTGCAGTCAAGATTTGTCGGGATCGCCTGAGAAGTAGGCCTCGGCGTGCAGCATCGCCAACTTGATTGTGCTCACCGAGTAGAGCAATTGCCTGTTTTGGCCAACTCAGGCGTTCAGCTAACAGTGGAAGAGACCTGTGCATGAAAAAGGGGGCCTTGTGAGCCCCCAGCAGAACGTTGATCGATCTGATCAGCCGAGGCTTGTGATCGTAGACGAGCTCACTGTTACGAAGCTCAGTTGGATGGTGCTGGTCCCTGATGTGCTTGTGAAGGCCGATCCACCACTGGTGAAAGCGATGGTTTGGCCGCTGCCTAGGGTCAGGGTTCCGGTTGAAGCACCATAGGTGAAGGTTCCGGTGCTCGCGAAAGCAGAATCGACTGCAATCGTCAGAGCTGCCGCACCAGAGGCGCCAGCGTTGAGGAGAATTGAATCCGTTCCGCTGCCAGACCCGAAGAAGTATGTTCCCAGGGCATTGCTGGTAGAAATACCAGTGATGGTGTAGCTGATGGAGTCAGCTCCGCTACCACCAACCACAGAGGACGCATTCAAGGTTCCACCGTTGAGTGCGATGGTGTCATTGCCAGCACCACCACTGATGGTGTTGGAAGCACCAATCGATGCAGCTGCTCCGCTGAAGAAGTCGTTGCCGTTGTCAAGGTACAAACGCGATGACGTAGCACCAGAGGTGAACGTATCGTTGCCTTGTCCGCCGTAAAGGGTGGAGGTTGCGGCACTTCCTGAGAAGCTGTCGTCGCCTTGTGAGGCGTAACCAACAGAGCTGGTGAAGTTCAGGGAGAGACTGTCGTTACCTGCATCTTGGGTGCCACCGTAGACGGTCGCAGAAGTAACGTTGCCAGCGATCAGATCACTGCCATTGTCGCCACTCACAACAGCGTTAGTGGAATTTGCACTTACCGTGACATTGAGGGTGTCATTGCCAGCGCCGCCGTAAACAGTGCTACTGATCAGAGTTGCAGCAGCGGTGATGAAGTCGCTACCAGCATTACCCTGAATGGTGGTTTCAAGGAATTGGGTGGCAGTTACGTTGAGCGTGTCATTGCCGACGCCTGCAATTACCTGGCTGGTGCTGATGTTCTGGCCATCAACAACGAACACGATGGAGTCGCTGCCGCCATTAGTGCTTGTATTGTCACCGTAGACGGTAGTTGCACCTACGAAGTTGGCGTTGCTGAGAACAAGGGTGTCATTACCCAAGTCGCCAAATACAGCGGAGCTTGTAAATGTGTTGCCGGCGGTGATGAAGTCACTGCCTTGGCCACCACGAACCGTAGAACGTTGGCCGCCGGTGATGTTGATGGTGTCGTTGCCAGCGTTGGCGTCGAGGTATGCGGCGCTGAAACTTGTAGTGACAGTGATTTGATCATCACCATCCGAGGAGCCGGATGTGCCGCCGCCGCTCAGAGTTGAACCAAAAACGGTCGCGAAGGAGAGGGTGTCGTTGCCAGCGTCGCCACTGGCGTAACCGCCTGTGAAAACGGCAGTAGTCTGAATCAGGCTGTCATTGCCTTGACCGCCGTAGAGGGTTGCACCCGTTGCAGAGGCTTGAAGGCTCAGGGTGTCATTGCCCGTGTTGCCATAGAGGACAGCACTGTTGGCAGTAGTTGCTTCAACGAGGCTGTCGTTGCCAGCACCGCCGAACAGAAGGTCGGCGCCGCCCAGGCCGTTGATGAAGTCATCGCCCTGGATGGCGTTGATCGAATCGGCACCGCTGGTCCCGATGATCGTGTTAGCGGTGTCGGTCCCGAGAATGGTGTTGTAACTGGTCGTCATCGCGATTGATGGATCAGTGGTGGGGGGGGTGGTACTCCTCACAACCGACCCTCCCGGGGCCGGATAGAGCATCCGTGATGGTTATCCCATCACAGTCCTAGGGTTTCTACTTCACAGGAGAGACGTGGTCAACACTTGTATTCAGGTTTCCCGACCGGACCCTGTTCCGTGGTCTCACGGATCAGCTCGCGCCACGCCTGCAAGCCAGCCTCGGCCGCGTAGCCCCTGGCTGCTTTGCGTGCCGCCTTGCCCAGCCGGGTGGCTCGCTCTTGGTTGTTTAGAAGGCTGCACAGCCCGGCGGCGATGGCTTCGGGCTCCCAGAACGGGGCTAGGAGGCCCTCAAACCCGTGGTTGATCACTTCTTCCACCGGTGGGGTGGCGCTGGCCACCAGCGGGCAACCGGCTGCCATCGCTTCGATCAGGCTCCAGCTGAGCACGAAGGGGATCGTGAGATAAAGGTGCGCCTGGGTGTGGGCAAGAAGGGAGTGATAGTCGTTCGTTTGCAGGGCACCGAGCCAGTGGGTGCGCTCGTGAACCAAGCCAGCCTCCTGGCGGGCCCATTCGGCCCAGGTTGTGCCGTCTTCACGGCCTGCCCCGTAGCACACGGCATCACTACCGGCGATGAGCACATGGGCGTTGGGCCGTTGTTGCTGAACCAGAGCCAGAGCTTTCATGGCTTGCGGGAAGCCGCGGTAGGGCTCGAAGCCACGGCTCACGTAGCTCACCAGTTCGATGACCTCGCCCTGGGGCAACCAGGGAGGTGCCGGCGGTGGCTGCTTGCGCAGTTGCCTGAGGGTGGTTACGTCCACCCCTTCGTGAATCAGGAGAAGGCGTTCACGCCACGCTTCCGGGAATTGCTGCCGCTGCCAGGCGGTGGGCACCACGGCTGCATCACAGTCTGCGAGTTCCAAGAGCAGATGAGCGTTCCAGGTGCGCACCCGCAGCTGGCGATCGGCATCCACCTGGCCTTGCTGCAGGAAGTCAACGTCGCTGCCGAACGCGTTGTAGTACCACTCAAATAAGCCGATGCGCTTGGCCTTGGGAAAGGCGTCGCCCAGGTAGAGGCCGCCGCCGAAGCCGGCATGGCTGATGATCAGGTCTGGCTCAAAGCCTTCCTCGGCCAGTTGCCGAGCGGCGCGGTAGGCCGCCTGGCCTTCAGCCACGGCATCCTCGAAGCGGCGCAGGTAGGGGTGGCCGGCTGGATCCTCACCAGCTCGCGCCACCTGGTAGCGGCACAGGCGGAATCCCTCGGGTTGCGGTGCATGCCACTCGTGGTGGCGATGCAGAAACACCAGCTCATGACCCTCGGCAGCGAGGGCAGGGGCCAGGCGGCGGAACTGGGAGGGATAGGAGCAGTGGCTGATGAGAATGCGCATCAGGCCGGTAGTGCCTGGGCAAACACCTCGCGGTAGCCCGGCAGCAGCCAGGCGGGCAGTTTGTGTTCAGCGCCTTCCACCTGCATGCTGCCCGGTTCGTAGAAGGCCATGGCCACCAGGAAGGCGTTCATAGCGCCGGGGGTGCCGAAGCCGCCGCCATTGCTAGGGCTCAATTTGGTAGTGACTGCGTTCTTGAGCTGGTCTTCGGCGGGTTGCAGGGCTTCTTTCTGCACGCCGGAGCGCACGAGTGCCCAGTAGCGATCGGCGAGATCGGTGCTGAAGAGGCCTTCCAGCTGCTGCTCCGGGCAGTCGAGGATCAATTGGCTGAGTTGGAGGCGCAGCTGGCGCAGCTCCTGGAGGATTTCCTGATCTTCAGGGTCGATGTAGTACAGATTTGATAGGCCGAGTAGGCGGTTCAGCTGGATACGGTTGCTGGCGAACTCCTGAAGGCTGTTGGGGAAGGTGCCGAAATCAGGACGAGGCATGCTGGGCTGGGCTGGGGCAGGAGCAGCAAAAGGAGCGGGTTGCGCGGGTTGCTGGATGAAGCCGGATTGCCCTTGCTCATAGAGCGCGGCGTAGCCGGGCACGAGCCAGCCAGGTAAGTTCGCTTGGGCATTGGCGATCCGCATCTGCCCTGGGGGGGAGAAGAGGAAGTTGGCGATCATCCGCTTCACGGCACCGGGCTGCTGGAGGCCCGCCTCCAATTCGCGCCCGAGCCGGTTGCGCAGCTCCACCTGGGCAGGCGTGAAGTAGGTGCTGGGGGTGAGCTGGGCCACCAGTTGGCGGGTGGCATCGCCCACGGGGCTGTGCCAGAGGTTTTCGAGAATGTCGTCCGGTGCGGCCAGCCAGAACTGGGCCAGTTCGTCGCGCCGGTTGCCGGCCACGGCGCTGCTCACGGTCCAGGCGTTCATCGGGTTTCCACGATGGAGTGTTAGCAGCACTTTCTCATAGGTGCTTCCGCAGCAGCTCGGCCTGGAGAGCACTGCGCTGTTCGGGGGCCACGGCCTGCAGCAGCGGCTGCCAGAGGGCCTCGCGATTGCGCAACACCAGGGGTTCCACAGAGGCGTGGGGTGTTGGTGGCCAGTCGTCCGCAGTGGTGTGGCTGGCAAAGCCGCTGAATAGGCTTACGGGATCAAGGCTCAGGGGTGGCTGTGGCTCTTGAGCAGCTGGTGAGGCGTGGCGTCTGCGATCGGCCAGCTCGCTGAACAGTCCGGCGTATTGCTGCATCACCACGTGGTTGCTGAAGCGCTTCTTAGCGCGTTGCTTTGCTTGTGAACCCATGGCACGGCTCAGCTCGGGGTTGCTGAACAGGGTGGCCAGATGAGCATGGGCCGAACCCATGTCCAGCTGCATGAGCTGGGCGAGGGCGCCGCTCACCATCGGAAAGTTGAGCATCTCCAGGTGCTGTTGCCAGCCCAAGCGGAAGCTGCAGGCTTCGCTGCCAGGAGCCCAGCGGCTGGGCACGAGGAAGCCATCGATGCCGTGGCGCACCGAATCGCGGTAGCCATCCCAATCGCTGGCCACCACCGGCAGGCCCGCGGCCATGGCCTCGATCACAGACAGCCCGAAGGTTTCCTGGCAGTTGTCCACCAGAGAGAGAGCTACATCAGCTGCGGCCAGGGCCTGGTGCTTGGTGGCTTCGTCCACCGGTTCGGCACCGCCCAGGCGAAGGAAGCGCACATCCGGGCACCGCTGGCGGAGTGCCTCGAAGTGGCGGCCCTGTTCGGGAGTGTCGTCTGGCCCGCATTCGATAAGCCAGAGGGGCTGCTGGAGATCGGCAGCCAGGCGCTGGAGGAGCTGATAGCTGGGCCAGGGATCGAGCTTGGTGAGCATCGAGAGGCGGCCCAGCCAGAGGCATACGTGGGCATTCACGGGGATGCCCAGCGCCTGGCGGGCAGCAGCGTGTTCCGGCAAGGCCTGTTGCATGGCCTCCACAGGGATCGGTAAAGGGATCAGCGGGAGTTGCGGGCGAGGCAGTGGCTGGCTGGTGCCCAGACGCTCTTGCAGCTCGGCTTCGCGGTTGTTGAGCACCGCTTCCACCACTGCACGGCCGGCGCTGCTGGTGCAGATCAGGGCATCCCAGGGTTGGACGGGTTCGGTGGCCAGGGCCTCCAGGTGAGACAGGGAGGCAGGGGTATTGAGCGTGTGGATCTGGCCGATCAGTGAAAATTGTTCGCTGCCGATGGCCTGGCGCCAGCGGGCCCAGCGGCCGATCGAGGGGTCGGGGATGAACAGGCCGCCCACTGCCGCATAAGGCGTGGGATCCACTAGGCCATGGGCCTGGATTGAGCCTGTGTGGCCTGCTTCGCGGGCCAGATGTTCGATAGAGCTGGCAAGGCTGGGATCGTTGCAAGCCAGTTTCAGCGGCTGATCACTCAGGTGGCCTGCCCAGGCCTGCAGCAGTGTTTTGCCGGCCCAGCGGCGGCCGTTGAGGTTGCCACCCTCAGCGAGTAGATCGCCGCTGACGATCAGGGCAGGAAACTCAGCCACGCCAGCTGCCGCGGAATTCCAGGCGGGCTAACAGCCAGGTGAGTCCGATCAACAGGGCCAGCACAAGGGCGGGTGAAAGCATCACGCCGGCAATCCAGAGCTGGCCCTTGCCCAGGAGCCAGAGGATGGAGGCCAGATAGGGCACGGTGCAGAGAGCTGGCGCCAGCCAGCGGCTGAGGCGCAGGCGGATCCAGAGGCGGTTGAGCTGCTCATGGCGCATTGCCCGAACCTACTGCTGCTCATGGGAGCATGAGCAAGGCCGCTTAACGGGCGATCGAGCTCTACTGCACCTATTTCGATCACAACTATCTGCGCAAGGGCCTGGCGCTTTACCTGAGCCTGAGGCGGCAGTCGCGGCCAAAGCGTGCAGTGTTGGCCGTGCTGGCTCTCAGCGAGCGCTGCGAGCAAATTCTGAAACGGCTCGCCCTGCCGGATCTGGTGGTGATCCCGCTGCGCGAGCTTGAGGCGGCTGAGCCGAGGTTGCTCAGCGCCAAAGCCAATCGCAAATCCGTTGAGTATTACTTCACGCTGAGCCCCTGGTTGATTCAGTCGACCTTGCTGGCTGTGCCAGAGGCCAGCCGGGCCACGTATCTCGATAGCGACCTTTACTTTTTCCATTCGCCCGCTGCGCTCTGGCAGGAAATCGGATCTGCCCCGATAGCCTTCGTGGAACACCGCTTCTCGCCGGCTTATGCCGACAAGATCGGCTATGGCCGCTTCAACGTGGGCTGGAACACGTTTGATCGCACGCCCGTGGCCCAGGAGGCGCTGCGTTGGTGGGCCGAGCGTTGCCTGGAGTGGTGTTACGACCGGATCGAAGGAGAGAAATTCGCCGATCAGGGCTATCTCACACAGCTGGCGCGCGACTTTTCTGGCGTGCATGTGCTGGCTTACCCCGGAATCAATCTGGCGGAATACAACCTCGACAACCTGCAGCTGAGCCTCAACGCCGCCGGGCCCTCAGCGAATGGCCTGCCTGTGATCTATTGGCACATGCATTGCCTGTTTGAGCAGGCTGATGGCAGCTACAAAACGGTGCTACGGCCCGATCTGATGCAGCACCCGGTGATCGGCTGGGCCTATCAGCACTACGTGCAGCGATTGCAGCAGCTCACGGCGAAGCTGGAGGGCCTGGGGCAACCGATCGACCGCGGCAATGCGCGCTACCCCAATGCCTGATTTCATTCCCCAGTGCAACCCGGCAGCCCTTGTGGAGGAGCTGCGGTCCGAGATCGATGCAGCGATCGCCAGGGTTCTCCAGGGTGGCCCCTACATCCTTGGGCCGGAGGTGGAGGCTTTCGAGGCCGAATGGGCGAAGTGGAGCGGCGTGGCTCACGCGGTGGGCTGCGCCAACGGCACCGATGCCCTGGAGCTGATCCTGCGCAGCCTGGATCGGCCCGTGGGTTCGCGCGTGCTGGCACCGAGCCACACAGCTGTAGCCACGATCGCCGCGATCGTGCGCTCTGGCCATCGGCCGATGTTGGCGGATGTGGATCCATACACCTACGGGCTGGATCCGGCGAGCGTGGCCCGTTGCCTCGAAGCTGCGAAAGCAGAGGGAGATCCGGTGCGAGCTCTGATTGCGGTGCACCTCTACGGCCACCCGGTGGATCTCGATGCCCTCCAGGAGCTCTGCAACAGCTACGGCATCCCGCTGGTGGAAGATGGCAGCCAGGCCCACGGCACCCGCTGGCGTGGCCAGCGGGTGGGGAGCTTCGGGGTGGCAGCAGGCTTCAGCCTCTACCCCACCAAAAACCTTGGAGCGCTCGGTGATGCCGGCGTGATCACCTGCCTCTCAAGCGAGCACGCTGCCCGGCTGAAGCGCTTGCGGCAATACGGCTGGGAGCAGCCGGCGATCAGCGAAGAACCCGGGGTGAACAGCCGCCTAGATCCCTTGCAAGCGGCGATCCTGCGGGTGAAGTTGCCACTGCTGGAGGCTCACAACCGGCATCGACAGGCAATTGCAGCGGTGTACCGCGAACAGCTGATGGGGCAAGCCACTGTGAAACTGCCTGCCGGTGCGGATGAGCGGGCAGAACCGGTGTATCACCAGTTTGTGGTGCAGTTGCCGGAGCCGCAGCGCGATGCGGTGCGCGCCAGGTTGGCGGAGCTGGGAGTGGGAACGCTGCTGCACTATCCCCAGGCAGCCCATCAGATGCCGGCCTACAGGGGCCAGGCTTGGGTGGAACTCGATCCAGCCGGACTTCCGGCTACAGAGGCATTGCTACCGCGAATCCTCTCACTGCCGATGGGGCCGCATATGAGCCTGGATCAGGCAGCTCAGGTGGCGGAGATGTTGGTGCAGGCCATCGAAGGCACCAGATAATCCACGGGATCAGAACACGATGGGAGCAGTGACAACAGCTGAGGCCTGATCCTCACCCCAGGCAGCGCCGATGCCGGCACCGGGGTACCAATGGTTTGCGGGTTTCTCCGAGAAGAAGAGGAAGCGGCGGCCAGTGGCGGATGCGAATTGGTAAAGCTTGTCGGTCACGTGAGCGTTGTCGCCGAGCACAACGGCGCCGGGGCAGAGCTTGGAGCCGATGCAGGCGTATTCGCGTTCTTCGTATTCGGTCGAGTGGTCGGAGTCGTTGATGAAGAGGTCGATTGGACCTTCAAGACGTTGGAGGCTTTCAATGGAATCGCCGTAGAGGATCTCGCCGGCTTCGCGGTAGGGACCCTGGAACAACCAGCCGGCCTAGGGATTGATATCGGTTCCGAAATAGCGACCAGGGTGCCCTTCGGCACGATTGCGCAGCAAAGCAGCAGCAAGCACGCAACTGCCCAGACCCTTGTCCACGCCGGTTTCCACGACGGTGCGGGGCTTGAGGGCACGCACCAGCGCATACCAGCCCAGCCGACGGCCGTAGCCCATGTTGAGATCGGCGGTGATGGCGCTGTCTGAATTGGCGGTGAGCTGGTTGAGGTGGTGGCGCAGGGCGTCGTCGTGGCGCAATTCGTGGATCCACTGGTTGGCCTGCTCCAGCGTGCAGCTAGCGATCACGTTCACCCAGCCGGCCAGCTGGGAGAGGTTGAGATTGGTGAGGTCGTAGGTGAAGTTGGAGGTTTCGCGCGAGCTCTGGGCCCACTGGATAAGCTCACTGAGTCGTGGCTTGAGGTAGAAGCCAAAACCGAAGGCATGGCGTTGCAGCTGTTGTTGCTCGCTCTGCTGTGGGCCCTGCTCAGGGCCCAACGTCGGGTTTTGCTGCTCCTCCTGCACCAGTTGGCACACATCTGCTGAAAACCTTGCAGGATGGCTTGCTTGTGGCTCATGCGGAGGTCAGAAGAAGGTCAGGGTGGAGGAGGAGCGGAGCAAAAACCCGTGGTCATGCTGTGCGCTCCAGCGCAGCTTGCCTGTGTCGAGATCCAGGATGGTCCAGCGATCTTCAGGCACCAGCCACTGGAGCACAGGCTTGAAACCGGCCTGCTGCAGGCGAGGCAGCCATGTGGAGGCTGCCCACTTCCAGCCTGGGTAGCGCGTGTCGGTATACGACGCCGGAACGACCTGAATCGCAATGAGATCGCTGGGGTGGTCGATGAGCGGAACACGATCGAGCAGGAGCCAAGGCGTGGCTTTGAACAACTGGAGCATCGGCTGCCAATCCTCCAGGTATTGCAGGCTGCAACTGGCGAACACAAGATCGATACCGGCATTCACCACCTCAGCGGCTTGATCGGTGAAGCGGAGGGTGGTGCCGTTCGGGCGATCACACTCAAATTCAGCGTTGCCGGCCGTGGCTACGGCTGTGGTTTCGCATACCGTCCACTGCAGGCGACACCAAGGCCAGAAGGGCTCAAGGGCATGGAAATGGCTGCCTAAGGCCCCACCAAAATCAAGAACGCGAAGCTGGGACGGCTGGCCAAGCTCCAGCCATGCATGCTGCAGGGCAGCGAGCTGGCGAATGGTGTAGGCGCCAATCAGCTGGCTTGGTTTGGATGGAAGCTGTCGGCGATAGCGCTCCACCACAGAGCTGGCTTGGTATGCGTCGCCACAGCAGCGTTCAGCCTCTGCCCAGTTTGGAAGGGGGGCGTAGTAGCCAGGAGAAACAAAAAATGACTCTGGTGACAGCTGCGTGTGTAGGCGCTCAGCGAGTTCGCCTATGCTCAAAGGTGTAGAGGCACCGCGGCGCATCAGCCATTCAGCCTCTTGCAGGCGCCCTGCAGCCAGCAAATCAGCGACGGATAGCGTCACATGTAGTGCTCCAGCTCAGCAGCGTAGTAAGCCAGGGTTCGTCGAAGGCCTTCACGCAAGCCCACTTGGGGCTGCCAGCCCAGCTGCTGGCGAATTTTGCGATCGTCAGCGTAGTAATCGCCGATGTCGATCTTCTTGCGCTCAGCCGGGTAATCACGCAGCAAAAAGGGATCCGCGGCTAAGGGAAGATCAAGATCGCGTGCTGCGGCGACCAATGTTTCGGCTGTTTCTAGGAGACTGACGGGTTCGCCGCATCCGCCAAGATTGTAGATCTGACCGATAGCGGCGTCGCTATTAGCTGCGAGCTGAAGAGCGCTGACGCAGTCATCCACATAGGTGTAATCCCGCAACTGCTCACCATCCCATACCTCAAACGGCCGGCCTTGCAGCAGATTGCGGATCCAGACACCTAAAAAGGTCTGCCGCGCATCCTTAATGCGCATACGCGGCCCATAGGTATTGGTCAGCCGGAGTACTGTCGAGCGAATGCCATAAACCTGGGTATAGAGAAGGTGGTACTGCTCACCAGCGAGCTTGTTGATGCCATTCACATCCACTGGTTGCAGGGGGTGGGCTTCATCAACGGGGAGATAATTTGGCTTTCCGTAAATCTGGCGGGTTGATGCAAACACAATACGAACATCTGGAGCGACCTGACGACACACTTCCAGTAGTGAAAGCTGGGCTCTGGCATTGATGTCGAGATCCGTATAGGGATCAGTCATAGAGTCCATATGACTTGTCTGGCCGGCAAGGTTGTAAATCAACCCAGCCCCACTTAGCAGTACCTTGAGAGAATGCTGGTCTCGCACATCAGAAATGTTGACGCGCAGTGAACGGTCATCAACGAAATGTGAGAGGTTATGAAGGTTGCCGCCGTAGCTGGGGTTCAGGCTGTCAACCAGTGTGATGGTTTGTCCTTGGTCAGCCAAAGTAATGGCCAGGGAGCTGCCAATGAAACCCAAGCCGCCACTGATCAAAGTCAAAGTGGAGTAGTCCATTTGGTCAGTTTCCTAGCGGCGCCTGACGAGCCCAACTCATGGGCAGCAACGCTGTTCTGGAGGAAAATGAATCCATCTCAAGCCTCATTGTGGGGATACGGTTGTTGCTGTGGGTTCATAGCCAAATCTCATGGCCGCATATTTTTTGTAATCGTACCAATTAAAGCTACAGCTGGACAGGCATCGCATCTGGCATAGAGGACGAATAGCTGGCATCCGTGTATTCCGTCTTATCGAGGTGACGCTGCCGACGACTTCCTTTGTGAGGTAGGCCAGCGAACCAACACCAAGACGCGCGGCGATCTCCTAAAGGGTGAGGCCAAGTCAAATTGAGCTGGATCTGCGGACACCAGCACTAGGCAATTGCCTCCCATTCTTTATTATAGATTAATACAAGAGTCTCCAGCAGTCCTTAATACTTTGACTCGAAGTAACGAGCTGCTGATCCCAGATGTACGCGGCAAGATCAAGAGACGCTTACTTGAAACAGGATTGCTATTATCATCGCCATGAACAAGTAGATCAATTTTGTGCTGATCTAAAAAGGATTCTTCAATAAGCCATGGCGAAGCAACAACCTCATCGACGAACCTTACTGATTCAAGAATCTCGCGTCTACATGAGAAATCTAGCTCAGGCTCATATCCTTTCTTGGCGTGAATTTCTTGGTCTGTTGTAAGTGCAACGATAACATAGCCATATTTACTGGCCTCTCGGAGCAAGCGTATATGTCCATGATGAATAAGCGTCGCGGACATGTCAACCATGATACGTTTCATTCTAGAATCTCTAAAGTCGAAAGTATGTCACCATGGGCCTCACGTCCCAGATGAACTTCGCCGAGGTGGCAAATTACGCTTCCCCCCATTTCGGTACGCGGAATGTATAGTACTGCACGGTTGTCTTTGGACACGATCTTGCATGATAGATGCGTACACAAAAAAGGCTGGCGGCTTGGGGGCTGCGTTAAATAAGGATTCATCCTATTCATAATCGCACGTTTGTTTGCTTCTACAGTCTCTCTGAATATATCATGCTGGGTTAATACATCGTGAAGCGAAGCTATTGCATGATAGGGTCCAGTCATTAGCTTGGAGCTGTGATTTGAAATATTTAGGTAGAATGAATCAACTTCGACTGTCGGTGCTTCATGAAACGCCACGAATGCTGCACCAGTTAACCCAAAGAGACCCTTGCATGAGCTGTAGCCAATTACGTCCGCAAGCTCATGCTGGGTTTCGAGCCCAATAGATGCAGTTGCGTCGAGCATTAGACGAGCTTTAAGGCGGTCTGAGGCTGCACGCAGCATTTGTATAGGAAGCTTGAGACCACAGCTGGTTTCTGTGTAACAGGCAAAAATCCAGTCAAAGGTTCCTTCAATATTATCAAGCCGTTCCCATTCTGTCATATGAACTTCGGTGATTTCGTTTTGTCGCTGCATTGCAGAGAGGGCCAACAAGTGCAATCTTTGGGAGTAGTAGCCAGTTTGAATTACAAGCACTCGACCGTACAGAAAATTCAAAGCCATGATCTCAAGTGCGAGACTTGCAGACCCTTGCATCCGTACAACATTTACATGCCCAGACATCTGTCTGAGTGCTTTTATAACACTTTCCTCTACTCCAGCATAATCACTATCACCTCTGCCGAAGCATGGGCGGAGACCGGTTATGTTTTCTGGCAGAAGAGCGGCTGGTCCGGCTGTAAAGATTAATTTCGCTGAATTGCGACTAGCTACAAAGCAGTCGATCGATTTTTCTCCATCAACTTTCATTGGTCCATGCCCAGAAACTTCATAAACTCTTTTTTGTTATTAACGGGTGAGCACCGAGGTCGCCCTAGGTCCATTCGTGCCCCGCGCTTACAACGGATTTCCAAAAAAGCACTGTCTTTTAGTGTGAACATTCTTGCTAACTTCTCGCGTATCTCGTCACTGCTAATCGCGATATCTACATGTTTATACCCAAGAGCGTACGCTATGTGATCAAAGCGTAAAGTATTACCCTTGGTGGGTTGGCCGCCGACAGAATCATGTGCTTCATTATTAAGTACGATATGCACAAGATTGGAGCAGTCCGCGCTCACAGCAAGTGATCCTGTGTGCATTAGCAAAGAGCCATCACCATCGATGCAAACGACTCGACGGTTAGGCTGAGCAAATGCGATCCCCGCTGCAATTTGGCTTGCGTGCCCCATGCCTCCAACGGTTAAAAAATCGCGATTGTGTTGATTTCCTGTTTCTTCTCTAAGCTCATAGAGTTCTCGCGATATCATGCCAGTGGTTGAAACAATAGCGGCACTGGCTGGAACCATAGAAAGAACCTGCCGAATTGCTTCTTCTCTTCTTATCTCTACACCTATTTGCAAAGGGAAAACGTTTTTAAATGGCGCGAAGGTATTTTTTCTGATTACCAGTGCAGTTGGTCCTTGTATTGCAAGGCAATCCAGGACGGATTGTTGAAGATACTCGCCAATGAGATGTTTACTAGCATCAACAACCCGGTATGGTATCTCAAGTATATCAAGTTGTTCTAGAGTAATCTGTCCTTGCTTTATATGCTGAGGTTCGTCATGAAGTTGAGTATTGTTAATCAACATCTCTCCACGCCAACCTATCATCAGGACCATGGGTACGGCATAGACTCTCTTGTCCGCTAGAGAAGTTATCGGATTGATGGCGTTCCCTAGGCCTGAATTCTGCATGTATACGAGAGCAGGCCGGCTTGTTGCTAGATAGTGCCCGATTGCCAAGCCGACGGCAGAGCCTTCATTGGTTGCAATGATATGTCGTTTGGGGCCGAGAACACTTGCCATGCATGCACATATATCTTTGAGCAGTGAATCAGGGACACCGGTAACGAAGTCTATTCCGCAATTCTCCATGCAATGAATGAACTCAAAGCAATCAATCATTGTTTTGTCCCGGGAATTAACTCAAGAGCTTCATCGATGCTAATTAGCTGATCATCGACCTCGGCAGATCGCCCATTGCGCAGAATCTCTAACGCCACGCGTTCCATTGCGGGATATGCCGCACGCAGTAAATGATTAGCATAAATAACAATATTAAATCCTGCCTCCGCAAGCTCCGCCTCAGTAACTCTATTATAACTTGTAGGCACACATACTAATGGAATATTTGGAAAGTCTTCCCTAAAGATCCGTGCAAATTCGAACACTTCGTCAGGCTGCTTGCGCCGGCTGTGAATCATGATGCCATCTGCACCTGCATCGACGTAAGCATGAGCACGCATGAGAGCATCCTTCATGCCTTTTTCAAGAATAAGACTTTCTATTCGCGCAATCACCATAAAATCGGAACTGATGCGACTTGCGCGCCCTGCCCGAATCTTCTCACAGAACAGATTCGTATCTTCTTGGGTCTGAGTAACATCAGTCCCCAGCAGCGAATTCTTTTTGAGACCAGTCTTATCTTCAATAATAACAGCAGAGATGCCGAGGCGTTCGATCGAACGTACGTTGATCTCGAAGTGCTCTGGTTTGCCGCCGGTATCAAGATCCATAATGAGAGGCTTGGTGGTGACTTCAAAGATGTTATTAATGTTTGATAAGCGGCTAGATATATCGAGGGCTTCGATATCTGGTTTTCCCATCTCGGTAGAGTCAGTAAGAGAGCTTGACCAGAAGCCGTCAAACTGTTTAATCTTGCCGCCGACAGATGTTGTCGCATTTTCTGCAATTAGTGCCGAGATCGGGCTATGTGCCTCGATAAATCTTGCAATTGGCTTTACCCTTAGCAATCGCTTTAGGGTGCCTTTTCTTATTTCAGGAGTTGTTCCAACAACAAGTAGGCTTTCAATCATGCGACTTGAGGAGATGCCCTTCGTATAAGGCACCTCAATAAGCTGACCCCCATACTCGGATAGCGCCTGCAAAGCTTTGTCGCGATATGGGGCTAGAGGCCCATCAAGCCAGTCATCTCCATGAATGAGAATATCCGGGCGATATTTACGAATATTTGGCCCGTAGTCCCACTCGTTCTGCGGCACAACAAGTGAAACTCCTGTAATATTCTCGAGAATTCTCTTACGCTGATCAAAATCTAGATACGGAAGACGCTTGTAATCGGCAACCGCAGCATCAGTAAGCAAGCCAACCGTCACTTCTCCGTGCTTTCGGGCATGCTCAATGATATTTATGTGGCCATGATGAAATACATCGACTGTCATCCCTACATACACTGATCTCATATCAGGCCTTTGCGAAGAAGCTTGGATACCAATTCTCAATCATTATAACATCGATTTGGGCCTTTTGGCCACGAGGCTAGGAGTTTGTCGCGTGACGTGGACCCCAGAAACTGAACCAGTCCTTATGAGAGCTTCCCAATCGGCCAGACTTGGCCAGGAGAAGCCTCATGAAACGCAAGCGCCACACTCCCGAGCAGATCATTCGCAAGCTGCGCACCGCTGAGCAGCTCCTCAATCAGGGCCAAAGCGTGGCCGATGTCTGCCGTGCCCTGGAGGTGTCGGCCCCGACCTATCACCGCTGGCAGCAGCTGTACGGAGGGATGAAAGCAACCGAGGCCAAACGCCTCAAGGAACTGGAGCAGGAAAACGCCCGTCTCAAGCGCCTTCTTGCGGATGCAGAGCTGGACAAAGCGATGCTCAAGGAGTTAGCCGAGGGAAACTTCTGAGCCCGGAGCGACGTCGCAGAGCCGTCTGTGTTCTGCAGGATCGATTCCGGGTGTCCCAGCGCCGTGCCTGCCGGTTGGCGGGTCAGAACCGCAACACTCAGCGCCGGCCGGTAGCGGTGACGGCGATTGAGGAGCAGAAGCTGCGCCGGCGCATCCGTGAACTGGCCCAGCGTCATGTTCGCTGGGGCCGGCGGCTTGTCTACCGGCGGCTCCGGTTGGAAGGCTGGACCGTCAATCACAAACGGGTGCAACGGATCTGGCGGGAGGAAGGGCTGCAGCGGCCCTTGCCTCGCCGGCGCAAGCGATCACGTCCTCCTGGAGGCAAGCGGGAGCTGCTACGAGCTGAGTATCCCCATCACGTCTGGGCGATCGACTTCCAGTTCGACCAGACCATGGATGGGAGGACACTCAAGTTCCTCAATGTGATCGATGAGTACAGCCGGCTCGCGCTGGCGATTCGGGTCGGTAGGCGCTGTAGGGCTGTTGAGGTGATCGACACGATCGAGGAGCTGCTCAAGCTCTACCCACCGCCCACTCATCTGCGGATGGACAACGGCCCGGAGTTCATCGCCACCGCCTTGCAGGAGTGGTGTGCCGGGAGCGGTTGCAACACGGCCTACATCCCGCCAGGATCACCCTGGGAGAATCCATTCGTGGAGTCATTCAACAGCCGGTTTAGGGATGAATTCCTGAACATTGAGCTATTCACCTCAGTGCAGGAGGCCAAGGGAATCTCTGGGCAACAGGGGTTTGAGGGCTGACTGAGCTCGACAGATTTGTTTCTTGCCTTGACGTGACTCTGGGGCGATCTCCCGATGGCTCTATCGGCTCGTTTTCACCCTCGCCTGACTGGCAGTTGAGCCTGAATTGAGGTGATTAGGCACGCCATCCCTTTGCTCATGCTGCTGCCATCAGTAACCGGCGCCGAGCAAGGAACAGATTCGTCAGTGCTGCCAGCACGTGGATCTTGCAGCGGTTCTTGACCAATCCACGTAGCCGAGTTTTCTGAAAGCCGAACTGCTGCTTGATCACCCGGAATGGGTGTTCGACTTTGGCGCGGATGTGGGCCTTGGCGGTCTCGATCAGATCCTGGAGCCTTCCATCTGGCGTATCAGGCAAGCTGCGGCGTTTGCCGGGCCGCATCGCCACTCTGAATTCCGCTGCAGCTCCTGCCATCTCGGGGCGTTTGGCGATGCCCTGGTAGCCAGCGTCGCCGTACACCACCTCCTCATCGCCATGCAGCAGCTCAGCAGCCGGGTTGAGGTCGTGAACATTGGCAGCCGTAACCACCACCGAATGGATCAGGCCGGAGTCCTTGTCCACGCCTGCGTGGACTTTCATACCGAAATACCACTGGTTGCCCTTCTTGGTCTGGTGCATTTCTGGATCGCGCTCCCCCTTTTTGTTCTTGGTGGAGCTGGGCGCTGCAATCAAGGTGGCATCCACGATCGTTCCCTGCCGCATCGTCATGCCGCGTGCACTGAGGTGGGCTTTGACGGTCTCAAAGATCTGCTCGCCCAGATCATGCTTCTCCAGCAGGTGGCGGAAGGTCAGGATCGTGGTCTCATCCGGGATGCGATCGCTGATCAGCTCGATGCCGGCAAAGCGGCGCATGGTTGGCGTCTCAATCAGAGCCTCTTCCATGGCTGGATCGCTCAGTGAGTACCACTGCTGCAGCAGGTGAATCCGGAGCATGGTGGCCAATGGGTACGGAGGCCGGCCACCCTTCTTGCTCGCCTTGGGGTAGTGAGGTTCGATCAGGGCTATCAGCGCCGCCCAGGGCACGACAGCATCCATCTCAGAGAGGAACTTCTCGCGTTTGGTCTGCTTCTTGGCGGTGGTGAGCTCGTAATCCGAGAAGCCGAGCTGCTTGCCGCCCATCACCTCAGTCCTGGCCTGCGATCACGGCTCCATTGTCGCGTGGAAGGCTTGGGTTTTCCAGGGCCTCCCAAGGTGTTGGCTGAGCAGCACCGAGTCGAGTACAACACCTACAGACCGCACTCAGCGCTCCAGGGGCGTACGCCCCTGGAGGTCATCCAGCAATGGAAAGCGGCCTGACTACCCACCAGCTCTCAGAAGAACTGGACCAGCAAAGGGGGTCACGTCACGCGGATAGAGCTCTCTGCCGACCGGACGCACGCGGTTGCTCAGCCGAACTGACGCGCCTCGTTGATTGGCATTCGCTTCTCGCTGGTGCCGAGCGATTCGGCCCTGGTGGCCATCACCACCAGGGCCAGAGCCCCTCATCCGCTCGCCAGTAACAGTGCCTGCTGCGGGGATCGCCTGTATCTGAACAGTTTGAGCAGGTTGTGCGTCGCGGCAATCAGGTGCCATTCCGCATCCACCTTCTCCAGGCCCCGCAGCAAGAAGCGCCGCAGACCCCTGGCTTCCTTGATCTGGCCGTTCACCGGCTCCACGATCGCCTTGCGCTTGGCGTAAATCGCTGATCCGGTCTTGCTTCTCAGCTTGCGAGCCATACGTGCTTTCGGATCGGCATCCTTGGGCATTGGCCCGCGTTTCGGTGGTAGGGGCTGGCCATGGGGCAGTCGGCCAGTGGCGATGTAGGCATCGATCCCTTGATCAGCGCAGAGCTCAGCGTTGGCCTCGCTCCAATACCCGGCATCCGCTGTGAGCACATCCGGCAGAGCGCCAGCTGTGGCCGCGATGCGCTGCACCATCGGCTCCAGGTGTTCGACATCCGGCGCCTGGTTGCTCACCCCGAGCGCCACGATCACCTGATGGTCGCTGTCAACGGCCAGCTGGCAGTTGTAGCCCTGGATGTAGTGGCCATCGGACTTCATCAGGTGGCTGTCGGGGTCGGTGAAATTCCGCTGGGTTTTGGACGTCGGTGTGCCATTGGCCTTTCTCGCCAGCCCACGACGCGGCATCGCTTCTACCGCCAGCGGTTCCAGATCCGGTGGCTCCAGGCCTGCTTCCTTGGCGGCCTCGATCGCCTTCTCTCGTGCGGCTTTCGCTTTGGCTGCTGCCGCCTCAGCTCGCTTGTTCAGTTCCGTCTGCTCAGCCGCTGGTGCGTCTGCTTGCTTGGCTGCATCAGCCTCGGCTTTGGCCTCATCAGCCTCGTCTTGGCGTTGACGCGCTGCCGCAGCAGCGGTCTCCGCTTCCATCTCCTTGCGGGCCTGACGAATCCGCTCAAGGCGGTCCTGGCGGCGGCGCAGTTCATCGGGCAGATCACTGCCGCGGTTGTCCTTGCCGTAACGGCGATCCTCCTGGGCATCGAGGATCTCGGCCTTGCGCATCAGGGCGTTGATCTCCTGCGCCAGCTGCTTCTCAGCCCTGAGCATCCGCTCGTGGCTCATGGCTTTGTGCTTGCTGGCGTTGGCTTTGACCTTGGTGCCATCCAGGGCCACGTGCCCCAGGCTCACCATCCCTGCCTTCTGGCACAGCCGCAGGATCTGAACAAACAGACCCTTGAGCGCATCGAGGTTGCGGCGGCGGAAGTCGCTGATCCGGCTGTGGTCCGGCTGCTGATTACCGGTGAGCACCCTGAAAGCCAGATCCTCGTAGCAGGCCCGCTCAATCCTGCGGGATGAAACCGTGCCCACGCAGTAGGCGTAGAGCAGCAGCATCGTCATCATGCGCGGGTCAAAACCCTTTTCCCCGCGAGGATCCTTGGCCTGCGCCGGAATCAGGATCTCGGAGAGATCCAGCTCATGCACCAGATCCAGCAGGAAATACACCTGGTGATCGTCCGCCAGCCATTCACGCGGTGAGGGCGGTAGCAAGGTGGTCTGATCCGGCTGCCAGGGGCGGAACGACTTGGGCTTCTGCATACCCTATTCTCCCCGTCAGATCCATTGCAGTCACTACGATCTGGGCGGATTTAGGGGCGTCTGTGGAGAGCTGCGACTGGATCTATGCGCGACAGGCTCCTAGCTCGAGCGCAGTGGCCTACGCGATCCGGCTCGCATCGATTGGCTGCTGCTGGTCATCGCGATCGCTGTCCTGATAAGCGCACTGCAGGGTTATGCGGTCAACCTGGCCGGCAGGGCCGCCTAAAAGTCTGTCCTGGTAGCTCTTGGCGGTGCTGTCAGCATTGGGTTCGCTCGGCGGGTCTCAGAGCCCCCAATGCCCGAAACCTGCTCCACCGCAGTCGATCAGCCCGCACCGGATGACCTGATCAGTTTTCTCAAGGCCATCCCGGACGGGCGATACCGCCGTGGGGTGCGTTACCCGCAGTGGTTCCTGCTGTTGGTGGCGGTGCTCGGGATCCTGAGCGGCTGCCGCAGCTCCCGTGATCTGGAGGCCTTTGCCCGGCGGCATCGGGAGGTGTTGAACGAGGCACTGGGGCTCGATTTCAAGCGCTGGCCCTCCGATGCCACCTTCCTTTACCTATTCAACAAGGCCCACCTGCAGGAATTTGGCCAGGTGCTGCAGGCCTGGATGGTCAGCCAGATCCCAGGCGGGGCCGATGGTCTGGATCAGTTGGTGTGTGATGGCAAAACCCTGCGCGGCTCAGCCATCGAGACGGAGGAGGGCAACCACCGTTTTGTGGCCCAGGTCACGGTCTATGCCCGGGCCCTTGGCGTCGCCCTGGCCCAGAAGACCTACGACACCCACGAATCCAGTGAGCGTGCGGCGCTGAAAGAGCTGCTCAGCGGCCTGGATCTCGATGGCGTATTGATCCAGGCGGATGCCCTGCACACCAGGGCTGATTCAAAGTGTGTCACAGGCATTCTTGCCGGGGCTGCGAGCATGGGTTGAGGTCGGTGGGATTGCCCCCTCTCAGTGCTCCAAAGCGTTTCTGCCACAACCGATCTCGACCTGATCAGCTACCTCAAGGCGA
>JAHUZV010000001.1 GCA_019264575.1 Vulcanococcus sp.
GCCATGCCCGCCTGGCCGCGGGCCTCGACGGCGGGCCCGGGCCCGCCAGCCACGGGCGGGTGCTCTGGGCGGGCACGGACGCGTCACCGCGCTGGCCGGGCTATTTCGAAGGCGCCATCGAAGCCGGCGAACGCGCGGCGGCGGCCGCCGCGCAGCACTGCACCGCAAGCCATCAGCGCTGAGCGAGGCAAGTCCTCAAAAACCCGCCAGGCTGTGGGGATCCGGCTTCCTGCTGCATGTCCCCGCTGCTCAGCCCGCCCGCCCTGGGCCTCGGCACCTGGAAATCCAGCCCCGGCGAGGTGGGCGGGGCCGTGCGCACCGCCCTGGAGCTGGGCTACCGCCATATCGACTGCGCGTCGATCTACGGCAATGAAGCCGAAATCGGCCAGGCCCTGGCGGGCGCTTTCCGCGATGGGGTGGTGCAGCGCGATCAGCTGTGGATCACTTCCAAGCTCTGGAACGACTGCCACGCGCCCGAGGATGTGCGGCCGGCATTGCTGCGCAGCCTCAGCGATCTGCAGCTCGAGCAGCTCGATCTCTACCTGATCCATTGGCCGGTGGTGCACCGCCATGGCGTGGTGATGCCGGAGCAAGCCGCCGATCAGATCCCGCTGGCGCAGCTGCCGCTCAGCCAAACCTGGGGCGCGATGGAAGCGCTGGTGGAGGAAGGCCTGGTGCGCCAAATCGGCGTGTCGAACTGCAGCGCCGCCAAGTTGCAGGGTCTACTGCACACCAGCCGGCTGCGCCCGGCGATGAACCAGGTGGAGCGCCATCCCTGGCTGCAGCAGAACGCGCTGCTGCAGTTTTGCCAGCAGGAGGGCATCTGGCTCACGGCCTACTCCCCCCTGGGCTCCCCCGGTGGACCGGGGCAGGCGCCGCTGCTGGCCGATCCCACCATCACCGCCATCGCCGCTACCCACGGCGCCACGCCAGCTCAGGTGCTGCTGGCCTGGGGGATCGCCACCGGCACGGCCGTGATCCCCAAATCAGTGCAGCGCGATCGCCTGGCCAGCAACTTGGCCGCCAGCCAACTGCAGCTCAGCCCCGAGGAGCTGCAGCAGATCGCAAGCCTCGATCGCGGCCATCGCTTCGTGGATGGCAGCTTCTGGGAACTGCCCGGCGGCCCCTATCGCCGCGCCGCGTTGTGGGACGAAGCCGCCTGAACGGAGCGCTGCTTCAGGATGCCCAGCATGGATTTCTTCGCTCAGCAGTGGGCCTCTTACCGGGCCGTGGTGGAACACGATCTGATGGAGCATCAGGCCGTGGCCGCCGCCACCACTACGGCACTGGAGGGCTGGCTCACAGCCCGCGACGCGGGGGCTGCAGCCCCACGGATGGTGGATCTGGGCTGCGGTGATCTGGCCCTGCTGGCTCCGCTGCTGCGCCGCCTGCCCCTGGGGGCCTACACGGGCCTGGATCTCACAGCCCAGGTCTTGCCCCTGGCGCAGCAAGCATTGGGAGATGTGCCCTACCCATGCCAGTGGATCGAAGGCGATCTGCTGCGCTGGGTCAACGAAGCGTCGGCCAACGGCGATGAACTGGTCGAGGTCGTTCACTCCGCCTTCGCCATCCATCACCTCCGTGACAGCGAGAAACACACGCTGCTCGAGAGCCTGCGCAGCCGGATCGCCCCAGGTGGCCTGTTCATCTGGGTGGATGTGTTCCGCGAGGCCGGCGAAAGCCGAGACGCTTATGTGCAGCGCTACCTGCAGCGCATCGCCGCGGGCTGGCCGCAGCTCTCGCCTGAGCAGCGCGAGCACGTGAGCCAGCACCTGGCCGCTTACGACAATCCAGCCGAGCGCTCTGCGATTGAAGCCGCAGCCGAAGCCGCCGGATGGCATTGGCGTTGGGCGTGGACTGGGGCGCACCGCGCAGAAGCGATGGCGGTGCTCACCCCAGCCTGAACGCCATCAGCTGTGCTCGCGCAGGAAGCTGATCGAACCCTCCAGCTCTTCGGCGAAGCGATCAATCTCCTCCGGAGTGGTGGTGAAGCTGAGGCTGGCGCGGGCCGAACCGCTGATGCCGTAGTGGCGGTGCAGGGGTTGGGTGCAGTGGTGGCCGCTGCGGATGCAGATCCCGGCTGAATCCAGCAGAGCAGCGATGTCGTTCGCATGAACACCCTCCACATGGAAGGCGGCCAAAGCCGCGCGATCGGGTTGCTGCTGCGGGGTGGGGCCAAGGATGCGCAGGCCATCGATGGCCTGGAGGCGATCAAACAGCTGGCGGGTGAGCTGCTGCTCCCAGGCATGGATGCGGTCCAGGCCGATGGCTTGCAGGTAGTCGAGGGCGGCGCCCATGCCAACCGCCTCGCCGATCGCCGGAGTCCCGGCTTCGAACTTGTGGGGCAGGCCGGCCCAGGTGCTGTGGTCGAGGTAGACGTCTTGAATCATTTCGCCGCCGCCCAGGAAGGGGGGCATGGCCTCCAGCAGCGCCTCACGGCCCCAGAGGAAGCCCATGCCCGTGGGGCCGCAGAGCTTGTGGGAGCTGCCCACCAGGAAATCAGCGCCCAGCTGCTTCACGTTCACTGGCAGGTGGGGCAGGCTCTGGCAGGCGTCTACCAGCACCAGGGCACCGGCCGCGTGGGCCAGGGCTGCCACCTCCTCAATCGGATTGAGGCAGCCGAGCGTGTTGCTCACCTGCACCAGGCTCACCAGCCGTGTGCGATCGCTGATCTTGCTGCGCAGGTCGTCGAGATCGAGTTCACCGCTCTCGGTGAGGCCGGCATGGCGCAACACACAGCCGGTGCGGTCAGCGAGCAGCTGCCAGGGCACCAGGTTGCTGTGGTGCTCCATCACGGTGAGCAGCACCTCATCACCAGGGCGCAGGTTGGCCTCACCCCAGCTGCGGGCCACGAGGTTGATCGCCTCGCTGGCGTTGCGGGTGAACACGATCTCGTTGGGGTTGGCCGCACCCACAAAGGCCGCCGCCTTGGCGCGGGCGCCTTCGAAGCCTTCGGTGGCACGGGCACTCAGCTGGTGCGCGCCGCGGTGCACGTTGGCGTTGTCGTGGTCGTAGTAGTGCTGCAGTGCCTCCAGCACCTGGCGAGGCTTCTGGCTGGTGGCGGCGTGATCGAGATAAATCAGCGGCTGCCCGAGGCAGGCGGTCTGCGCCAGCAGCGGGAAATCAGGGCGAGTCAGCGCCGCCAGGTTGTCGGGCTGGGCCACAGAAGCGGCCTGGGGAGCCGAGAGGGTGCTGGTCATGCCGCGCTCTCCAGCAAACGCTCGAGCGAACACCAGCTGCGGGCCGCCGCGGGCAGCTCCCGCAGCACTTCCTCGCAAAAGGCACGCTGCAGCAGGCCCGCTGCCTGGTCGGCGCCGATGCCACGGCTCTGCAAATAGAAGAGCTCATCGGTCTGCAGGCTGCTCACCGTGGCGCCATGGGCGCACTTCACGTCGTCGGCCACGATCTCCAGCTCCGGCTTGGTGTCGATCCTGGCGCGATCCGAGAGCAGCAGGCTGCGGCTGAGCTGGGATGCATTGGTGCGCTGGGCGGCGCGGGGCACGCGCACGGCACCGTTGAACACGCTGCGGCCCTGGCCTGCAGCCACGGCTTTATGCAGCTGATCGAGCTGCCCTTCCGGACCCTTGAACTCCACAAAGCTGTGGGTGTCAGCGATGCGCTGACCATCCACCAGCTGCAAACCCCGCAGGGTGGTGTGGGCGGCACCATCCACCTGCACGGCCCGGGGTTCAAGCCGCGCCAAGCCCCAACCGGAGGTCACGCTGCTGAGCTGGGCGCGGCTTTCCGGTTCCTGCTCGATCGCCAGATGGGCCATGAGCGCGGCATCGGCTTGGCCCAGTGCCACCAGGCCATGGCTGAGGCGGGCCCCGCGGGCCAGATGGGCCTCAATCACCAGGCTGTGCAAACCAGAGGCCTGGGCTTCGATCCATTGGGAGAGATCCAGCTCGGCCTTCTCCTCCAGCAGCAGCAACAGGCGCAGCGCTTGCAGACCCTCGGCTGCGGCGCTCACCAGCTCGAGGCTGAGCTGGCTGCGGCTGGTCACACGCAGAGCCAACACGCGCTCGGCTGCGGCGTGATTGAGCTCCACCGGCCAATGCTCCTGGCAGCCAGCAGCGGCCAGGGTGTGGCCGAGCCCCTGGGCAATTTCGCCAGGGCTGAGTTGCTGCAAACCAGCCGGAAGGGTTTGGCCCGCCAGCGGATCGCTGCCGCCGCTCCACACCAGGCGCAAGACGCCGGCGTCAGGGGCGGGCAAGCCAGCTGTTTCTGGGGCCGCCGGAGCGAGAGGCAGCGCCTGCAGCAGCGAGAGATCGGTGAAGCGCCAATCTTCGTGGCGCGCCGAGGGAATCGAGCTTTGGCGCAGGGCCTGACGGCCACGCTCCTGCACCGGAGCCAGTTCACCAGCGGCGGCGGGCAGATCGGCCAACCAGGCATCGAGCCAGGCGCCCTTGGCCGCGGCCGGTGCAGCGAGGCTTGCGCTCATCAGGCCACCTCCGCCGCCAGGGCAGCGAGCTCCTGATCCACCCAGTCGTAGCCGCGCTGCTCGAGCTCGAGCGCCAGCTCCTTGCCGCCAGTGCGCAGGATGCGGCCTGCCGCCATCACATGCACGTAATCCGGCGTGATCGCATCCAGCAAGCGCTGGTAGTGGGTGATCAGCAGCGTGGCGTTATCGGCATTGGCCAACTGGTTCACGCCGCCAGCCACGATGCGCAGGGCATCAATGTCCAGGCCGGAATCAGTTTCATCGAGGATCGCCACCAGAGGCTCCAGCAGAGCCATCTGAAGAATCTCGTTGCGCTTTTTCTCGCCACCACTGAAGCCTTCGTTCACCGAACGATCGAGGAAGGCGGGATCCATCTGCACCACCTTCAGGCGCTCGCGCACCAGATCTTCGAAAGCAAACGTGTCGAGCTCCTCTTCTCCCTTCTCGGCGCGGCGGGAATTGGTGGACACCCGCAGAAACTCGAGGTTGCTCACCCCAGGGATCTCCACGGGGTACTGGAAACCAAGGAACACACCGATCCGAGCGCGCTGCTCGGGATCGAGCTCCAGCAGGTTCTCGCCGCGGTAGGTCACGCTGCCGCCCGTCACTGTGTAGGCGGGGTGGCCGGCCAGCACTTTGGAGAGGGTGCTTTTGCCGCTGCCATTGCGGCCCATCACCGCATGAATTTCACCGGCACGGATGGTGAGGTTCACACCCTTGAGGATCGCCTTGTCCTCCACCCGGGCATGGAGATCACGGATCTCAAGCAGTACGGGAGCGTCGGGGCGAATCACGGCGTGGGAGCGGGCGAGAACGAAATCAAAAACAGAACTGGAGCGGGCGCATCAACGCCGATGGGGCAACGGGGCTGAACTCAACCCACGGAGCCCTCCAGCTTGAGGGCGAGCAGTTTGTCGGCTTCCGCGGCGAATTCCATCGGCAGCTGATTGAACACGTCGCGGCAGAAACCGCTCACCATCATCGAAACCGCCTCTTCAAAGCCGATGCCGCGGCTCTGGAGATAAAAGAGCTGGTCTTCCGAGATGCGGCAGGTGCTCGCTTCGTGCTCCACCGAAGCCTGAGGCTGCTGGGAGCGGATGTAGGGATAGGTGTTGGCGGCCGCCTGATCACCGATCAACATCGAATCGCACTGGCTGTAGTTGCGCGCCCCCACCGCTTTCGGGCCGATCTGCACCAAACCGCGGTAGCTGTTGGCAGAGCGCCCCGCGCTGATGCCCTTGCTCACGATGGTGGAGCGCGTGCGCGGCCCCACGTGAATCATTTTGGTGCCGGTATCGGCTTGCTGTTTGTTGTTGGTGAGGGCCACGGAGTAAAACTCACCTACCGAGTCAGCGCCCTGCAGCACACAACTGGGGTACTTCCAGGTGATGGCTGAACCCGTTTCCACCTGGGTCCAGCTGATCTTGCTGCGGTCGCCGCGGCACTGGCCGCGCTTGGTCACGAAGTTATAGATGCCACCCACGCCGTTTTCATCACCGGCATACCAGTTCTGAACGGTGGAGTATTTGATCGAGGCATCATCAAGAGCCACCAGTTCCACCACGGCTGCGTGCAGCTGGTTGGTGTCGAACATCGGGGCGGTGCAGCCTTCGAGATAGCTCACCGAAGCACCCTCTTCGGCAACGATCAGCGTGCGCTCAAACTGACCTGTATCGCCGGAGTTGATGCGGAAATAGGTGGAGAGCTCCATCGGGCATTCCACACCTTTGGGAATGAACACGAAGGAGCCGTCGCTGAACACAGCGGAGTTGAGCGCAGCGAAGTAGTTGTCGTTGCTGGGCACCACGGTGCCGAGATAGCGCTCAATCAGTTCCGGATGCTCCTTCACCGCCTCGCTGATCGAGCAGAAGATCACCCCGTGCTCAGCCAGCTTTTCCTTGTAGGTGGTGGCGATCGAAACGCTGTCGAACACCGCATCCACAGCCACATTCGACAGTCGCTTCTGCTCGCTGAGCGGGATGCCGAGCTTGTCGAAGGTTTCGAGCAGTTTGGGATCCACCTCATCGAGGCTGGCCTTCTTCTGCTGTTGCTTGGGCGCGGCGTAGTACACCACGTCTTGGTAGTCGATTGGCGGATAGCCGAGCGCAGCCCAATCGGGTTCGCTCATCTGCAGCCACTGCTTGTAAGCACGCAGGCGAAAGTCCAGCAAGAAGGAAGGCTCCTCCTTCTTGCTGGAGATCAAGCGCACCACGTCCTCGCTGAGGCCCTTGGCGATCTTTTCGGTTTCGATATCGGTGACGAAGCCGTACTTGTACGGCTGGCTCACCAGATCACCAACAGCCTGTGCGTTGCTCATGAACGGACCTTCAACCGGCGCAATGGGCTTTCACTTCTTCAAGCGTGATCGTCTGCTTCTCGCCGCGGAAGGGGTTGTCTTCGGTGAGGAACAGCATGCAGTGGCACTCCTTGCGCTCACGCATCGGCACGCAGGGGCAGTTCCAAAAGGCCTGGGCCACCTCGGCCTCCTTGTCTTCGTAATGGCGGCAGGGGCACAGGGCACCGCCGAGCTCGTCTTTATGGCGGGCCAGACCCTCGAGCACAACCGCCGTCACGCTGGGGTCGCTGCAGAAATAGGTACCTGTGCGCTGGGCATAGGTTTCCGCGAACTTGCGGATCACCTCAAGGCTGTCGCTGGCTTGAGAGGCAGGAGCTTCAGACATGAGGGCAAAGGCGAGTCGGAGCGTTGTGCCCGTGCGGGCTTGGCCAGCAGTTGCGGAACCGCAGTTACGAAACCAAGGTGTTTCGCAAGTTGACCCTAAAGCACACGGGCGGCACCCGGGGGTGACGCTGCATTGTGACGTGTGGGCGCACCAGCACGGTCCACTCGTCAGCGCCCGAACAGGCGTGGCATGGTGTGGTGGTAGAGAGTTGGTCATGAGCGCCTCCACGCAGGCACCCACCCGAGAGGCAGCGCTCACCCTGATGTTGCGTCAGGGTGAAATCACCGCGGCGCAACTGGCTGAATCCCTTGGCGTGTCAGTCCAAGTGATGCGGCGCCACCTGCGCTCTTTGGAAGAAGAAGGGCTTGTGGAAGCCAGCCCGGCGCCCGAAGGGCCTGGCCGCCCGTCCAACCTCTGGCGGCTCACAGCCGCTGGCCGCCGCCAGTTCCCCAACGGCAGCGAACATTTCGCCCTGGGGCTGCTCAGCTCCATGGCCACCAGCCTGCCCACCGAGATGGTGGATCAGCTGCTGCAGCGTCAGGCCTCTGAAAAAGCCTCCGATTACCGCCGCCTGATCGGCGACGGCAGCCTGAAGGAGCGCATCGAGCGGCTCGTGGATCTGCGACGACGCGAGGGCTATGTGGCCGACTACACCTCCAACCCGAAAGGCGAAGGCTGGGTGATCAGCGAATTCCACTGCTCGGTGATGAAGATCGCTGAACAGTTCCCCTGCGTGTGCGACCAGGAGCTGCAACTGATTCGGCACACCTTCCCCGACTGCGCCGTGGAGCGGGTGCACTGGCTGCTCGATGGCGGCCACTCCTGCGGATTTTTGCTGCAGCCGTGCTGAGCGAGAACGACCTTCAGGAGCTGGAGAGCACGCTGCTTCCAGCGCTGGAGCGTCACCACCTGCGCCTGCTGGCCCACAGCCTGCGCTGCCTGCAGCAGGCAGCCCAAGGCAGCACCGCCTTCCCAGCCCAGGAGGGCCTGATGGCCTGGGCGCACCAACAAGCCAACCTGGCGGTCGATCCCACCTTTATTCCGGTGTTGGTGGAGCAACTGGCCAAGGCCGCCGTTCAGCTGGAAGCCATCGGCCTCGCCCTGCACAAGCCCCCGCTGGCGCTCGAGATCAGTGACCTGGTGCGCTGGGGCCAGCAACAGGCCGATGAACGGCTGGGCAACACGCTCAAGCCACCAGAGCACTAACACCGCTCAGGGCCAGCAAGGCGGCCAGCCATCCCCGCCATCCAGGCCGATCTCCCTCCAAATGAGCCAGGGGGATCGCCATCAGCGGAGCAGTCGCCAACAGCGCCACCGCGATGCCGCCCGGCAAGCGCTGCAACGCCAGCTGCTGCAGGGCGATGCCGGCGGTGGTTCCGAGCAGCGTGGCCAGTAACCCCAGGGGCCAGCGCCGAAGCGGAGGCCGCGGGCCCCAGCCCCTGCTTCGCCAGCCCCGCAGCAACGGCAGCAACACCAAGCCCGCCGCCAGCACCCGCACCAGAGCCGATTGCAACGGATCAAAAGCCGCATCCCGCAGCGCCGCCCGCGACACCAGCGCTCCTGTGCTGCCGCAGAGCAGCGCCCCCAGGGCCAACACCACACCCTGCATCTGCAGGCGCCCGGTTAGGGCGTCGCCCGAACGCTGCCAAGCCATGAGCAACAGCGCCAAGGTGATCAGGCCGAGGCCGAGCCAGTGGAGCGGCTCTGGCACCTCCGCCAGCCACACCATCCCACCCACGGAGGCCACAGCAGGCCCGCCGGCATCGATGGTGAGCGTGCGGCGCGTGCCCAGCCGGCGCAAGGCGGCGAAATAAAGGCTGTCGCCTAGCGCGATCCCGAGCACACCGCTCAGCGCCAAGAGCAGCAACGGGCCATGGGCCGCAGGCCACGGACGCCCCAGCACCAGGGGCAGGAGCATCGCCAGCGCCAGCCAGTTTTTCAGCAGATTCAGCTCGGCGCCGCTGAGGGAGGTGGGCAGGCGCCGCCAAAGGCTGCTGGCCAGCGTCCAACACAACGCGGCAGCCAACGCAGCCAGAGCACCGATCAGCACAACCTCAACCGGCGGTGGCGGCTTGCGATCATCGCTGCACCCGCCGCGCCGCCGTGAGCCTCTCCCTTGAGAACGCCCTCAGCTTTTTTCAGCTGAGCTGCGGCCGCTGGCGATCCCAGCGCAGCGTGCATCACCTGCTGCACCGCCGCGCCGAAGCCGGCGGCTCCCTGATCGTGGTGGAAGAGCTAGCCGCCAACGATCAACGCCTCGTGGGGCTGGCCCAGCTGCACGGCCAGGATCCAACGGGCCTTGTAGGCGGCTGCTGGGTGCGCTGGAGCGCCTCGATGGCCTGGGACAAAGCCGGAGAAGACCACACCGGCGAAAGCGTGATCGGCTTGATCCCCACCGACGAACGCGGCCGCGAGGGCATCCTGCTGCGCGATCTCGGCTACGCCGAAAAGGCACCGGCCAGCTCGCGCTTCTGCATGGATGAGCACGATGGCCTGCTGCTCAGCACCGACTACGAAACGATGAGCGTGTGGGAGCGCTTCGCCTTTCAGGGCCCCAACGTGCGCGTGCGCAGCAGCACGGTGGAGGGGCTCTCCAACAACGCCTCCTTCTGCATCGAAACCCGCTGCGACGACGCCCAACAAGAGCGGCCTGCGGCCTCGGCAGCGGCCGGAAGCACGGCAGGGAGAGAACCAGCGCTGTCGTTGCTGGGCTGGTAGGCGCGGTCTGTCGCGAACGTTACGGACTGTGAGTCCTGCCTGAGGCGGATCAGTGCAGCCGTGACGGCACTTCTACGATCAGCCACGACGGATGCCGAAGTTCGAGTGGCCCTTCCCCTCCTGAAGTACGCGCCCACAACGCAGAACGCGCGTGTGGATCCCCTGCGCGTGGGCTCGGACGAGGATCCCAAAGCCGCGTCCATGGACAAGGCGATGGATCGCGAAGATCAGAACTTCGTGATCGAAGCGGCTTACCGCCAGATCTTCTTCCACGCCTTCAAGGTCGACCGCGACCGCACCCTGGAGTCGCAGCTGCGCAACGGTCAGATCACCGTGCGCGATTTCATTCGCTCCCTGTGTCTGTCGGACACCTTCAACCGCAGCTTCTACACGCTCAACAGCAACTACAAGGTGGCTCGCCACCTGGTGGAGAAGCTGCTGGGCCGCAAGACCCACGGCAAGTCCGAGGAGATCGCCTGGTCTGCCGTGCTGATGACCCGCGGCGTCAAGGGCATGGTTGACGACATCCTCGACAGCGAGGAGTACCTCAACGCCTTCGGTTACGACACCGTTCCCTACCACCGCAACCGTGTGGTGGGCAGCCGTGATCTGGGTGAAACCCCCTTCAACATCACCAGCCCCCGCTACGACGCCTACTACCGCGGCATCCTGGGCTTCCCCCAGATCGTGTACACCGGCACGGCCCGCAAACTGCCCGAGCGCTCCCTCCAGCGCCGCGGTGGCTACCCACAGGACTACATGTCCTGGGTTCGCACCCTGCCTGCCCTGCGTGGCGCCAGCGCCGCCGGCAGCGCCGACATCGACTACCTGGCCAAGGTGCCCTACCGCAGCATCGGTCGCTGATCACCAGACCATCAAGGTCTTCGGTTTGGCGGGGGGAAACCCCCGCTTTTTTGTGGCCAGGCCGGTGCCGCGGAGCCGGTCTTGGGATGCTGACTGCGGGATCACAGATCAGGGCGGACCTGTGAGAGTTAGCCAGACTGATCCCGAACACAATCCGGAGGCGCTGTGAGTCAGACCCTGTCATCGCTTGCCCGGATGACCTTGCGCCAACTGCGCCAGGTGGCCAGCGAGCTGGGTGTGACCCTCTACAGCCGCAAAACCAAAGACGAGCTGGTGAGTGCGATCGGCGAACGTCAGGCCGATCTCTCCAGCCTTGAGCAGGAGCACGCGCCCACCCGGCAAGGCGAAGACACCCGTGTGGTGTTTCTGCCGCGCGATCCGCAGTGGGCCTACGTGTTCTGGGAGATCAGCGAAAAGGATCGTCAGCAGGCCTTCAAGGCCGGCGCTAGCCAGCTCTGCCTGCGGGTGGCTGATGTCACGGGCATGAACAATGGCGGCAGCCATCCCCACACTCTTCAGGAAGTGCCGGTGGATAGCCATGCCACCGAGTGGTATCTGCCTGTACCCCTGAGCGATCGCGATTACCGCGTGGAGCTCGGCTATCGCGTCAGCGGTGGCGGCTGGATCTCGCTGGCGTTCTCCTCGGTGGCGCGCGTTCCAGCCCTGCACCCGAGCGAGCAGATCCTCGATCAGTTCGTTCCCTTCTCGCTCGATACGCCTCCCAGCACCATCACCCCGCAAACGCTGCCCAGCAGCGACAACGGCCTGCACGAGCGGCTCTACCAAACGGCAACGACCGGAACCCGCCGCCTCGGTCGGGGCTCGGAAGCGTTCCATGAGCTGGATCAGGGCAGCGGAGCCGGCCTCAATGCCTCCGGTGCAGGCCTGTGGGCCAGCGGCCGCAGCGAATCGGGCTCTGGCGTGGTGGCACCGCGTCAGCGCTCCTTCTGGCTTGTGGCGGATGCCGAGCTGATCGTGTACGGCGCCACCGATCCCTCCGCCAAATTGAGCATCGGCGGCGAAGAGGTGCCGCTCTCCAGCGATGGCACCTTCCGGATTCAGGTGCCCTTCCGCGACGGGCAGCAGGTGTATGCCATCGAGGCCGTTGCCGCCGATGGTGAGCAGAAGCGCAACATCACGCTCGATTTCGAACGCACCACCCCCGAAGACAACAGCAACCCCAGCGATCAGGCTGTGGCCGAATGGTTCTGAAACCGCTGCGATGAAAGCTCTGGTTGCCCTCACGCCCATCACCGGAGCTGTGGTCTTGCCACTGTTGGTGTGCTTTTTGATGGCCAAGGTGAGCATCGGCGCCGGGGTTTTGGCGGCCGTCGTGATCTGCAGCCTCTGGTTTGTGGCAATGCTGCGCACCTCTGAACTGCCTGAACACGGCTGAAACCAGCTAGCGAGGGGAATGCTCCTGTCAGAGACAGGGGCTCAGAGGTGGTCAACTCGAAGCGTTGCTGGGGGGCACTGCTCCTGGCGCTCACCCTGGTGCAGGGCTGCGGCAGCCAGGCCGGCAGGCTTGTAGGGGCCGGACCTGCCGAGCTCCCGCTACCAGAGGGGATCGCGGTCGCCTTCAACCACCGCGCCGACAGCCACTACCGCAGCCCGATCCACGCGGAAAGCCGCAATGGCGACAACCTCGAGGCGCTGGTGATCCGTGGGATCGAGGCCGCTGAACAGGAGATCCTGGTGGCGGTGCAGGAGCTCTCCCTGCCAGCCATTGCCGAAGCCCTGGTGCGCCAACACCGCCGAGGCGTGACGGTGAAAGTGGTGCTGGAGAACACCTACAGCACCCCATGGAGTGAGCAGCACGAGGCCGAGCTCGATGGCCACGCCCGCCAACGCCGCCAACTGCTGATGGAGCTGGCCGATCGCAACCGCGACGGCGAGGTGAGCCTGGAAGAACAGCAGCGCGGCGACGCTGTGGCCATCCTCACGGCCGCCGGCGTGCCCTGGCTCGATGACACCGCTGATGGCAGCAAAGGCAGCGGCCTGATGCACTCGAAATATGTGGTGGTGGACCGGCAGCTGGTGATCACCGGATCGGCAAACTTCACGGCTTCATGCATGCACGGCGATGCCGCCGATCGCCACACCCGCGGCAACGTGAACCATCTGCTCCAGCTCGACAGCCCGCAGCTGGCCGAGCTCTTCGCCGAAGACTTCAATCGCATGTGGGGTGATGGTCCGGGCGGAAAGCCCGATAGCCGCTTTGGGCTGGCTAAGCAATCCGGCCCCGCTGCGCAGGTGATGGTGGGCCAAACCCCCGTGGAGGTGCTCTTCGCCCCGCACCGGAGCACAGATCCCCACCACGGCCTCAATCTGATCGCCAAAACTCTGGCCACCGCGAAGCAACGGGTGGACATGGCGCTGTTCGTGATTTCAGCCCAAGCCCTCACCACAGTGATCGCAGGCTTGCAGACCAAGGGCGTGCAGCTGCGCCTGCTCGCCGATCCCGGCTTTGCAAGCCGCTCCTTTTCCGAAGTGCTGGATCTCCTGGGCGTGGCCCTGGCGGATCGCCACTGCAAGCTCGAAGCCGGCAACCAACCGCTCCAGCAAGCCGCCGAAGGGGTGGGAATCCCGCGGCTGGCTAGGGGAGACAAGCTCCACCACAAGCTCGCCGTGATCGATGGCAAAACCGTGATCACAGGCTCCTTCAACTGGAGCCCGAGTGCAGCCCACCAAAACGATGAGGTGTTGCTGGTGATCCACTCGCCGTTGCTCGCAGCACACTTCACCCGCGAGATCGATCGGCTCTGGAAGGGCGCCGACCTTGGGATCAACGCCGCACTGGAGCGCAAACTGCAAGAGAACCGCAGGCGCTGCGGGAGTGGGGTGGCGCGGGAGTGAGTGAGGTGTGGAGGGGCTTCTGAGGGGTTCAGATGGGTTGAGTGGCTTTGGGAGTGGCTGATAAGCAAGCAGGCGAGAATGGAGCCAGAAACCATCTCTACCGGGCATAGGCCAGCACGGGAAGAATGAAAAGGCGGAAAGACAGACAGCCACCCAAGGCATCAGCCGAAAGACAAACGGCAAAAGCCAGAGATCGGGAATATGCAGAATACGCATACCCAGGCACCAGAAGAGGCATGGCATAATTCACCGAACTGCGCAACAGCCGAACGATGCCAATGCCCGAAGTTGGTACACAAGCGTATAATGATTTAGTCCAGGAGATAGGCGGGATACCCAACCCAGAATTCAACTATGAAGCTCACGTTGCTGCGACAAGAAACGCCGATGGAACACCGAGAGTAATAGAGAAGATTCCCCAACAGACTGTGAACGCAAATAACGACCCCGTTGTTAACGGACCAACACCAACTCCAACCAATACAAGCAACTTCGCGGTCATCCTGACTAATCCACCAGCCAAGATGCCAAGTCCTGGAACCGTGGAATACGAACAGCTCCTAAAGGAAACGGGCGGAGCATCAGCTAACCCAGGCTTTAGCTACGAAGGGCACATCCAGGCAACCAGAGGCGCAAGCTCAGGCACAATTCTTAGTGATAGCAACAAAACGACAACAACTCCAACTCAGGTTCAGAATGGATTCACGGTCATCCTGACTAATCCACCAGCCAAGATGCCAAGTCCTGGAACCGTGGAATACGAAAAGCTTTTAAAGGAGACTGGAGGAGCGTCTGCCAACCCAGGCTTTAGCTACGAAGGGCACATCCAGGCAACAAGGGGGGATTCAGCAACATGGATACTAAATCCGGACATTCCGCGCCCCATTGAAGTTGATCTGTCAGGTTTGATTTCCAAGACTACGGCAAACGGCGATGCGCTCGTAGGAACGATTTCGGACGATTTGATTGGCACCAGCAAAGGGGCAGCAAGACTCACGGGAGGGGAGGGCGCTGATAAGTTTATCTTCAACCAACGTGATGCATTTGGCGTTAAAGGCGCCGATACAATCACAGACTTCAACCCAGAAGATGGAGACCAGCTGATAATCAGTCCCGAAGCGCTACCAGGTCTTACCGATACCCCAGCATTCGAGTCGGCATCATCCAAGAAGGAGTTCAAGACAGCCCTGAAGTCGGACAGCGATCTGATCTATTATCAACCAACTGGTGAGCTATTCTACGATCAGAACGGAAGTCGAAAAGGATTCGGCAAAGGTGGGTTGTTCGCAGTTATAGATGGCGCACCAGCGCTGACAGCCGAGGATTTAGGGTTGCTATAAAGCTTTCTTCAGGGATACAATTCCGCCGTGAAGATACCGGCAAACTTCACGGATTCAGCACAAGAAGCGGGGAAGGGGACACCCGCCTCATCAGCAGAGCGTTGCCCAGATTTAAGACGAGCTGGGAATTCACGTGGTCACCTTCTACATCTGGAGGAAGACATAGCGGTGACCAGAGGCGGTGGATGCCTATCCTAGGTAGCACACCGCTCTTGAGCTAAAGCAGCTGCCGAAGCAACATCCGCCGTCTCAGGAATCGGCGTGAAGAATTGGTTTGGATGGGGAGGTAGTTTCGATAGGTCTAGATGAACCCTTATCGCTCTCAATGCATAACACCCGAGAGATGGATCGCCTCTGGAAGGGGGCGGAGCTGGGGATCACGGAGCGGCTGCTTCGGAAGCTGCAGGAGAACCGCAGGCGCTGCGGACGGGGGATGCAGCGGGAGTCGACACAGGTGTGAAGGGGTTTCTGAGGGAATCAGATGATTTGAGTGGCTTTGGGAGTGGCTGGAGCAAGGCATTGAGTCAAGGAAAGCCAGTTAGATCGAGCGAGGGTGCGCAAGCGCAAGGCGTGTCGAAGATTGCAACGGGCTAGGGAATGCAGAGTTTGCATAACCAACCGATCCCACCCTGCGACTAAGCTTGATAGCAGGGGTTTTTCAGATCAACCAGTGAAAAAGAAACGCCCGAGCACAAAGGAAGCCATCAAGGGGACGTGGGAATACAGCGAAAACTATTCGACAATGAAGGTCACAAGTGGCAATACGCCCTACAAAACCTACTTCTCCGTTGTCAAAGGGATAATCGGCAATGCCGAGAATACCGCCCGAATAACAGTATACGGTGACGGCAATAACAATGGCACCTTTGACGCAAGTGACCCAGTTATTGGAGATGCGACAACCAAGACGTATGTCGCCGGTACCTCTGGCACAAAAGGCACATTTGAGGGGTCTCTCAGAAGCAATGTGACTTACTCCTATGTCAACGGCAAGAAAGTCGGGGAATCTACTTTCGACAAGCCCGCCTGGAGTCCAATCCAGGCTTCAATGAAACCTGCAAGCAAAAAAAACAAACCAATTAAAACCCCGAAAAGCGGGGGCACAAAGGATCCAATAACTGGAGCAAGATGGGATCTTGATGGCTACGAGCTTGTTTCAGACAAGACCTACACAGGTCTTTCGATTCCGCTAGAGGGAATGCTCTTTGGACCAAACAGCTGGGACAAGATGCTTGAGGCTGAATTTGGAGATCCAGGATTAGTCGTATTCACATATAAGTATACGTACAATGACAGCAACGATCCAACCACGGGGCTTCCAATGACTTACAGAGAAATGACAATAAGAACTGCCTACGAGGGTGATTTCACATACAAAAAAGGGCGCCTGGCGTCAGCGAGAATCAAGAGAGTCGCAAGTGACGAGAAAAGTACAGTAACCTGGATAGACGGAAGCCAGCCAGCTCAGTCGCATTTATTGGGATACATTAGCAAACCTGCTAACAACACAGGCGGCATAGTTATATCTGATGCAAATTCTTATACATCCTGGGTTTCTGCAACTGCGCCCCTCCAAGGATGGGGATCTGGCTTGCTAATACCTAACATTGCAGAGGCTCACTACGGAACTCCAATGCCAACAACTGCTGAAGACGAAGTTGGGGTTCGGGGATATCAGTCAGGCAGGTTTTTCGCAGATGGCTGGTGGAACAATCCGTTTACTCCCAATCTTCTTTAAGATCTGCCAGCAGAATCGGTACCACCTTCAAGAAAGTCAACCACCACCAGAACAACCATCCCAGACCTGAAGGATTGAAATAAAACGATGAGCAAATCAATGAGCAAGCCCAAGGTTGCAAAGCCAGGAAAGAGCCCTAGAGGCGTTCCACAGGTGAAGATGCCGACGTATGCATCAGATACATCGGGCACCTTGACTATTGAGTTCACTACAGGGGAAAGGTACGAGAGCGATGTTGTGTATGATAAGAACTCTGAGAATTTTTTAAGATACCAGCAGGAGGGGCATTCTGTAGACAATGTATCTGGATGGTGGAGAAAGTATGAAATATCCGAATCGCAAGTTACCGATACGATTCTGATCAAATACGTCGGTAACAACCCAGACCTCCCACCTCCCACCGTGAGCAACTGGTATGTAGAGAGATGGGTCTATGAATTGGACCCATCGTGGCACAATTACTCGCCAAATACGGTTACTGACAGAGTTATATCAGGGGGTGTTCCAACATTTGGCTCTTACAAGGTCACTAAGGAATCTCTGGGTAATAGGGGTTTGAGGGCTGACTGAGCTCGACAGATTTGTTTCTTGCCTTGACGTGACTCTGGGGCGATCTCCCGATGGCTCTATCGGCTCGTTTTCACCCTCGCCTGACTGGCAGTTGAGCCT
>JAHUZV010000021.1 GCA_019264575.1 Vulcanococcus sp.
GTGCGGCGCCGCACCGCTTCGGCGTAGGCGGGCACCTCGGCCCAGCTGCGGGGCGGCGCGCTGTAGCCCGCTTGCTGCAACAAACGCGTATTGGCCAGGGTGATCCGGGCGGTGAGATACCAGGGGATCGCGAACTGCTGGGGCTGTCCATCAGGCCCAGCGCTGCGGCCCGCCTGCCAGATCAGGGGCAGGTAGGCCTGGGGCGCCCCCGGCGGCAGCACCTCATCCAGCGGCAGCAGGCCTCCCTTGCTGGCCAGATTGGCCGCGAACAGCGGGTTGAGATTCACCACGTCGGGTGCCGTGCGGGCGAACACCGCGGCCAGGAGCTTGCGCTCCACCGAGCCCCAGGGGATATCGGTCCACACCACGCGGTAGCCAGGGTTCTGCTGCTCCCAGGCGGCGATCACACCCTGGAGGTAAGTGTTGAACTTGGGCGCCAGATCGAGAGTCCAGAACTGAATCGTGCGCTCAGACGCCGCCGGGGGCGCCGCACCGCGACAGGCACTGAGACCCACCGCTAAGGCAGCACCCGATACACCCGCCGCTAGACGACGCAGCAGCGAACGGCGGCGAACTCCACCTCCGCGGCTGCCGTTGATAGCCAGCTGACCTGTCATCACCATCAACTTCTCAAATCAGCAATGCGGCGCCAGCGCAACAGCAACAGCGAGCAGAGCACCGGTGCGAGCAAAGCGGTGATCAGGCTCTGGGCCACCAGGGTTTGCAGCCCAGCCTCCACCAGCGGCAACTGGCCGCTCCAGAAGAGTTGAAGCAACACACTGGCCCCTAAGAGCAACGCGCCAAGCAGCGCCAAGAGCCCCAGGTTGTAGCTGCGCTCGATCGGCACACCGCGTCTGCCGATCCGCCCCCACCACCAGCCGAGCAGCATCAGCGCAGGCACCTCGCTGGCCAGGCCCAGGTGCAATCCATCGAGCACCAATCCGAGACAAAGGCCAGCGATGGCACCGGAGGCAGGTCCATCCACAAGGGCCCAGGGCAACAACCAAAGCACAGCCCAGCTGGGAGCCACCCCGGCGATCTTCAAGAAGGCCGGCGAGGCCAGGGTGAGCAGAGGCACCGCCAGGCCCGTGGCCCCGCACCAGCGCTGACGGTGCAACACCCCCATGGCTAACGGGTCACCACCTGCACCCAATCCACCGCATCAACCGGTGCACTGAGCTGGACGGCAGCATCCGGTGCCGGCGCCAGCGACTCATTCACGCTTTGCACCACGCCCACAAGCAGGTTTGGGGGAACCAGGGTGCTGGCGGGCGACGTGGTGATCACATCCCCAGGGCGAACACCGGTGTCGTTCTCGAGAAACTGAAGCCGCGGCCGGGCCGTTCCCTGGCCCACCAGCAGCCCGTGGCGCTGCACCCGGGCCACCCACACACCGAGGCGGCTGCCGCTGTCGGTGAGCAGCTGTACGCGAGCCGTGCTGGGGGTGACGCTGCTCACCCGACCGATCAGACCACCGGGGGCGAGCACTGGATCCCCGGCCCGAAGGCCATCCACACTCCCTTTGCCCAGCTCCAGCTGCTGCCACCAGCCGCCAGGCTCGCGCGAGATCACCGGCGCTGAGACGCGACCGCGGCCGCTGCGATCGAGCGCGAGCATGCCGCGCAAGCGCTCGTTGTCGATCTGCAGTGTTTGCAGGCTGGCCTGATCCTGCAGATGCTGCGCGGAGCGCAACCATTCCGACTGCGCTGAACCCGGCCAGAAGGGGCGACTGAGCAGGGCATAGGCATCCATAAAGCCAGCCCCCTTACTCAGTCGCACGCCCACGAGGGCCAGCAGCAACAACCACCACGGCCAAGCTTCAGCGACCTTGCGCAGCAGCGGGACGCGCAGGATGCGTCCGGGCATAGGGCTCAGGCGGTGACGCGGCTGAAGTCGGGCGTATCGAGCACGCGCTCAAGCCGCTTGTAGTCCTCCAGCACCATGCCGCAGCCGTTCACCACGCACAGCAGGGGGTCTTCGGCCACGTGCACCAGGATGCCCGTCTCGTGGCTGATCAGATCGCTGATACCGCGCACCAGCGCGCCGCCACCGGCCAGCATGATGCCGCGATCGACGATGTCGGCCGCCAGCTCGGGCGGGGTGCGCTCGAGGGTGCGCTTCACCGCCTCCACGATCACGTTGAGCGGCTCAGCCATCGCTTCGCGCACATCGCCGGCACGCACGTTGATGGTGCGGGGCAGACCTGACAGCAAGTGCAGACCACGCACGTCCATCGACGTTTCGTCATGCACGTCGTCCGGGAAGGCGGAGCCGATGCGGATCTTGATCTCCTCGGCGGTGCGCTCACCCACCACCAGGTTGTGCACCTTTTTGAGATACACGCTGATGGCGTCGCTCAGCTCGTCGCCAGCCACGCGCACCGATTCGCTCAGCACGGTGCCACCCAGCGAGAGCACAGCCACCTCGGTGGTGCCGCCGCCGATGTCCACGATCATCGTGCCCACGGGCTCGGTGACAGGCAAGCCAGCGCCGATCGCAGCCGCCACAGGCTCATCGATCAGGTGCACCGTGCGGGCACCAGCCAAGCCCGCTTCGCGCACGGCGCGGCGCTCCACGCCGGTGACGCCGCTGGGAATGCCGATCACCAGGCGGGGCGCCACGATGCCGCGACCTTCATTGCCCTTCTGAATGAAGGTTTTGATCATCTGCTCGGCGGCGTCGAAATCGGCAATCACGCCATCGCGCAGAGGACGCACCGCGCGGATGTTGCCGGGGGTGCGGCCGAGCATCAATTTCGCCTCGTCGCCCACGGCCAAACAACTGCCGCGCTCGAGATCAATGGCCACCACTGAGGGCTCCTGCAGCACGATGCCCTTACCGGACATGTACATCAGGGTGTTGGCCGTTCCCAGATCGATGCCGATGTCGCGGGAGAGCTGGAAACGTTTGAAGAACACTGAGGGGCCGCCTAGCGGGGCGAATCATAGGTGGAGTGGCCCGATGGAACATCCGGGCCAAAGGGTGGAACTCTCCCTATGGAGCAGCTCCTCCGTGGACTGCATCATTGACCCAACGCAGCAACAGGAGAACGCCATGGGCGTCAACTCGATCACCCTCGTCGGCCGGGCCGGCCGCGACCCCGAGGTTCGCTACTTCGAATCGGGAAGCATGGTGGCCAACCTCACCATGGCCGTGAACCGCCGCTCCAGCAACGACGAACCCGACTGGTTCAACCTGGAGATCTGGGGCAAACAAGCCCAGGTAGCCGCCGACTATGTGCGCAAAGGCTCACTCCTCGGGATCATCGGCAGCTTCAAGCTCGACCGCTGGACCGACCGCGCGACCGGCGAAGAGCGCAGCAAACCTGTAATCCGCGTCGACCGCCTTGAATTGCTCGGCTCCAAGCGTGACGCCGAAGCTGGCGGTGGCTACGGCGGTGGCGGCGGATTCGGCGGGGAACCCACCGAGGAAGAAGTCCCCTTCTGAATCCCTTCCCCAGAGATGGCGATCGGGCTGCTCGCCTGCGGAATATCAGCCCGATCGCCATCTCTGGGTAACGCAGGCAGGCAAGGGGCTGGGCCCAAGGGGATCAGTGGCTGGAGTTGCGCTTCTTCCAGGTGCGCAGACCTAGCCAGATTGCTCCTGCGGCAACAGCCAGCACCACAATCACCTTGATGGCCTTGGCCACCGGTTCAATCCAGAGCTCCACGTTGGCGTAGCCCTCGCCGAGGGCCATGCCGGCCAGGGTGAGGAGCAGGGTCCAGATCAGGCTGCCGGCGGTGGTCCAGATCAGGAAGGGGGTGAGCGGCATCAGTTCGATGCCGGCGGGTACCGAGATCAGGGTGCGGATGCCGGGCACCAGGCGGCCCCAGAACACCAAAGCCGTGCCGTAACGGTTGAACCAGGTGCGGCTGCGGTGGAACTCCTGGGCGCTGATGCCGATCCAGCGGCCATGGCGCTCGAGCCACTGCTCAATGCGCTCTTCGTTGATCAGGCGGCCGATGCCATACCAGGGCAGGGCGCCGAGCACCGTGCCGATCAGACCAGCCAAAACCACGGGGATCAGGGCTAGCTGACCCTGGTGCACATAAAAACCCCCCAGAGGCATGATCAGCTCTGAGGGGATGGGCGGAAACAGGTTTTCCAGGAACATCGCCGCAAAGATGGCGCCGTAGCCCATCCAGGGATTGGCTTCCACCGCCGCGCCGATCAGCTGCGGCAGTTGCTGCACCAACTCAGCGAGTCCCATGCGGTCTGTGCGTCTGTGGGCTGATTGTGCGGCATCCCGGCCCAAAGAACCGGGATGCCGCCGCCACTCCGCCAGGCCTGTCGATCAGTAGCGGTAGTGATCGAGCTTGTAGGGGCCTGCCACGGGAACGTTGATGTAGGCGGCCTGCTCAGCGGTGAGCTCGGTGAGCTTGGCGCCGATCTTGTCGAGGTGGAGGCGAGCCACCATCTCATCGAGGTGCTTGGGCAGCACGTAGACCTCTTTGGCGTACTGCTCACCCTTGGTGAACAGCTCGATCTGAGCCAGCACCTGGTTGGTGAAGGAGTTGCTCATCACGAAGCTGGGGTGGCCGGTGGCGCAGCCCAGGTTCACCAGGCGACCTTCAGCCAGCAGCAGGATTTTGTTGCCGCTGGGCAGCGTGATGTGGTCCACCTGGGGCTTGATGTTGTCCCAGGCGTATTGCTTCAGCGACGCCACATCGATCTCGTTATCGAAGTGACCGATGTTGCACACGATCGCCTGATCCTTCATCTGGATCAGGTGCTCGTGGCGGATCACCTGGAAGTTGCCGGTGGCGGTCACGAAGATGTCGACATCGCGCACCACGTCGTCGAGACGCACCACGCGATAGCCCTCCATCGCCGCCTGCAGAGCGCAGATCGGATCGATCTCGGCAATCATCACGGTGGCGCCGAGGCCACGCAGCGACTGGGCCGAACCCTTGCCCACATCGCCGTAGCCGAGCACCAGGGCCACCTTGCCGGCCACCATCACATCGGTGGCGCGCTTGATGCTGTCCACCAGGGACTCTCGGCAGCCGTAGAGGTTGTCGAACTTGCTCTTGGTGACCGAGTCGTTGACGTTGATCGCCGGGAAGGGCAGCTCACCGCTCTTCTGCAGCTGATATAGACGAGCCACACCCGTGGTGGTTTCTTCCGTCACGCCCTGGATCTGGGCCTTGATGCGGGAGTAGAAGCCGGGCTGGGCAGCGAGCTTCTGGCGGATGCTGTTGAAGAGGGCGGTCTCCTCTTCGTTGGAGGGGTTATCGAGCACCGAGAGATCGCTCTCGGCCTTGGTGCCAAGCATCACCAGACCGGTGGCATCGCCGCCGTCGTCCAGGATCATGTTGGGGGTGCCGCCATCGCCCCACTCGAGGATGCGGTGGGTGAAGGCCCAGTACTCATCAAGGGTTTCGCCCTTGTAGGCGAACACAGGAATGCCGGCGGCGGCGATGGCCGCAGCGGCGTGGTCCTGGGTGGAGAAGATGTTGCAGCTGGCCCAGCGCACTTCAGCGCCGAGGGCCACCAGGGTTTCGATCAGAACAGCGGTCTGAATCGTCATGTGCAGGGAACCCGCAATGCGGGCGCCCTTGAGAGGCTGCTCAGCGCCGTACTTGCTGCGCAGGGCCACCAGACCCGGCATCTCGGTTTCGGCGATCTCGATTTCCTTGCGACCGAAATCAGCCAGACCGAGGTCGGCGATCACATAGGTGCTGGTGCTCTGCAGCGCAGGCGCCGTGGGGGTAGCCACCATGAAAGTGAGGGGTTGTGTTGAACAAAATCACGACTGAACCGCGTTCAACAGCGCGGCTCAGCGAGCCGGACCGGAGCGTTGGATCAATCGAAGTGGAATATCTGCAGAGACGCCGAGGCTTCGGGCTCGCTTGGGAGCAATCTACCGGGATGGAATCGCGCAGCGTGTTGTTGGCGGATGCCGCCGCCACCCAGGATCTCGGCCGCCAACTGGCCCAGCAATGGTTGGCCCTACCCGCGGACGAACGACCGATCCTGCTACTGCAGGGTGATCTGGGTGCGGGCAAAACCTGCCTCACCCAGGGACTCGCCGCCGGCCTGGGCATCGACGAACCGATCACCAGCCCCACCTTCGCCCTCGCCCAGCACTACACCGGGCGCGCCGGAGCGCTCGTGCACCTCGACCTCTACCGGCTGGAGCACCCGGCCGCCGCCGATGAACTGTTCGCCCAGGAAGAAGAAGAGGCTCTGGCCCTGAACGCTCTGATGGCCGTGGAGTGGGCCGAGCGGCTCAGCTTCGTGCCGAATGGTGCCTGGTGCGTTGGCCTGGAGCTGGTGGATCCAAATGAACCCGAAGCGGGACGGCGGGCCTGGCTGCGCTGAGCCGCCAACCGCTTAGAGCCGCCCGGCCAGGAAGGCATCCACCTGCTCCTGGGTGGGCTGAGGGTCGATCGCTCCAGCACCGGCGCACACCAGGGCGCCGCAAGCACTGGCAAAGCGCACCGCCTCAGCGCTGCCGCCATCGAGGAGTTGTGGCTGCTGGCAAAGCTGGTGCAGCAGGCCGGCGAGGAAGGCATCGCCGGCGCCGGTGCTGTCCACCACAGCCACCGGATAAGCCGGCATCACGCCGCTGCTCGAGCCAAAGCACCAGGCCACCTGGGCACCGCCATCAGTCACCACAACCGCGGGCTGCTGAGGGAGGGCCGCACGAATCGCCGCTGGGTCGGTGCTGCCAAAGAGCCAGCGAGACTCCTCAGCCGCCAACTTGATCAGGGCGGCCTGCTCCAGCAGAGGACGGATCACGGCCAAAGCCTCCGCCGTCGGCCCGGCATCAGGAGCGGCAGCGGGATCCCAGAAGGTGGGGCGCCAATTCACATCCAGCGCTACAGCCACCTGCGCCTGAGCCGCAAGCTTCATCGCCGCCTTGAGCGCCGCGGCCGAGGCGGGTGTCGCCAAGGGGATCGTGCCCACCTGCAGCCAGCGGGCCTCACGCAGAAGCGGCGACAGCGCGACCTCCAGGGCCGCAGCATCCAGAGCCTGATCGGCAAAGCCCTCTCCCCGATCACCCGCGAACCCCCCGAAGCTGCGGTCACCTCCGGCATCGCGCCGCACCAGCACGATCCGGCTGGGACGAACGGGATCGCTCTGCAGAGCGCTCTGATCTACGCCGCGGCTCAAAAAGAGCTGGCGGAAGGCCTCACCGATGGCATCACTGCCAAGCCGGCCCGCAAGAGCACCGGGGGTGCCGAGCCGCGCCAGGGCGCAAGCCACGTTGGCGGGTGCGCCGCCGAGGCGGTCGTCGCACTGCTCGGCCGGCGCGGTGGCGGGATCCCCACCCAGGGGTCCCAACCGATCCACCAGGGCCTCCCCAAGGCAGATCACCTGGGGCGCAGGCGCAGCGGCAGCAGCCATGGCTCAGACGGCCTCAGGCCGCAGCGGCACTGCCTTCAGCTTGCAAAAGCTGCTGCAACGCGGCAATGATCCGCGCGTTGGCCGCCGGGAATGGAAACTCCCCGAGCCGGCCGGGTTCCACCCAGCGCACCTGTTGCGCTGCCAGCGGCTGCGGGTCGCCCGAAAGCCAGCGACAGAGGTGCACCACAAAGCGCAGGCGCTTGTGGCTGTAGGCGTGCTCGAGCGTGATCAGCTCCTCGCCCACCTCCACAGCAATCGCCAGCTCCTCCTCAAGCTCGCGGCGAATCGTCGCCTCGATCGCCTCGCCGGGTTCCTGCTTGCCGCCAGGGAACTCCCACAAACCGCCCAGCAACCCCTCATTCAGCCGCTGATCAATCAACACCTCACCGGCCTCGTTGAGCACAACGCCCACGCCGATCACCTGAAACGGCAACTCACGGGGCGCGTCCTTCACGGGGTAATCGGCAGGGTTGCCGGCAGCGTAGGCAGCGCAGTGCGCCTGCCAGGGACAGTCGCCGCAGCGCGGTTGACGGGGCATACAAACGGTGGCGCCCAGGTCCATCAGCGCCTGGTTGAACTCCCGGGGCCGCTGCCGATCAAGCAACAGCTCACTCTGTTTCCACAGCCCGGCAAGATCTCGCGCCGGCGGCCGCGGGCTCGCGCTGAGCCGCGCCAACACCCGTTTCACATTGCCGTCGAGGATGGCGTGGGGCTGATTGAACGCCGAGGAGAGGATGCTGCCGGCGGTGCTGCGGCCAATGCCCGGCAGAGCCAACCAACTCTCCAGATCCTGGGGCCAGGCGGCGGGATCGGCGGAAGCACCCGGGGCAGCCGCCTGAGCCGTGATCTGCGCTTGCATCTGCCGGGCACCCGCCAGTAGGCGCCGCGCGCGGGAGTAGTAGCCCAGACCCTGCCAGAGCAGCAGCACGTCGTGCTCTTCAGCGGCAGCTAAGGCCTCGAGCGTGGGGAACGCCTGCATCCAGCGCTGCCAGTAGGGCAACACCACCTGCAGCTGGGTCTGTTGGAGCATCACCTCCGCGACCCACGTTCTATAGGGATCAAGCAGCTCGTCACGATCCGGCGGCTCACCGGCTGAGCGCAGCTTCCAAGGGATGGTGTGGCGACCATAGTGCTCCCACCAATCGAGCAACGCAGAACGCAGCTCAAGCAGCGGCAGGTTGAAGTCAGTCATGCCGGAAGCTGTGCAATCCGAGACTGAAGCCGGCAGACCTCAGACGGCCACGTAAGCCTGCACGTTCTCGCTGAGGCGGCGCAGGCCGGCGAGGCCGTCGCGCTCGAGGTTGCGCACACGGTCGCGGCTCATGCCGAGGATGCGGCCGATGCCGGTGAGGCTCATCGGTTCATCGGGCTCGGGCACATCGGCACAAGGGATGCCGTAGCGCATCTTGAGCACGCGGCACTGGAGATCAGGCAGCTGCTCGAGCAGATCGCGCATGTCGCTGCGCAGGCATTCGCCATCCACCAGCTCCTCGGGCTGGGTGCCATCGGCTGCAAGAAGATCCAACAGTTCGGTGTCATCACCGTCGCCCACTTTGGTTTCGAGGCTCACGGGCTGGCGGGCGCGGCAAAGCAGATCCTTCACCTCCTCCTCCGGCAGTTCCACAAACTCCGCCAGTTCCGTCACGGTGGGGGTGCGGCCCAGCTCCTGGCTGAGTTCCCGCTGACCCTTCTTGAGCTTGTTGAGGGTTTCGGTGATGTGGATCGGCAGCCGGATCGTGCGGCTCTTCTCAGCAATCGCGCGAGTGATGCCCTGGCGGATCCACCAGTAGGCATAGGTGGAAAACTTGTAGCCGCGGGTGGGGTCGAACTTTTCCACACCCCGCACCAGGCCGATCGTGCCCTCCTGGATCAGGTCCAGGAGTTCCATGTTCCGCTTGGTGTATTTCTTCGCCACGCTCACAACCAAACGCAGGTTGGCGGCCACCATCCGCTCCTTGGCGCGCTGGCCGCTGCGCAGGCGCTTCTTCAGTTGCTGCGGGGTGAGCTGAGCAGCCTGGGCCAGCTGCTCGTGGTCGGGCTTGGAGCCGCCAGCGCGCATTTCGAGCTCCTGCTCAAGCTCCTCGAGCGCCACCAGCTCCTGCACCTGGCGGCCCAGAGTGATCTCCTGCTCATGGGAGAGCAGAGGCACGCGACCAATGTCACGCAGGTAGGAGCGCACCAGATCGGTGCTCAGCCCCGAGGCATCAACAGCAACGACCACGGCAAGGCCTGTGAACTGATGTAAAGCCTACCCTGAAGAAGTGTGAAGCGTCTCTCAGAAAGCCCGCGGTTCCCTCAGAAAAGCCGGGGAATCAGGCGAAGCCAGTCGTCGTCGGTCACGCTCAGCCCCCCGCACGGCTCAGCAACCAGCTGGCGGTCTGCAGATAAATGAAGACCCCGGCCACATCGGTGGCGGTGGCGATGAACGGAGCCGACATCAGCGCCGGATCCAAGCCCAGACGGTTGAACAGCAGCGGCAGGGCTGCCCCGGCAGTGGCCGCCAGGGTGGTGATCGCCACCAGGCTGATGCCGGCCGCACTGGCCACCAGCCAGTTGCCACCGCTCACATAGCCGGCCCAGGGCACCACCACCAGCATCATCAACAGACCCAGTAGCGCCCCGGCGATCGCCTCCCGCCCGATCGCCTTGGCCGGCCCCAGGCTCTGGATGCGCTGAGTGCTGAGGCCGCGGATCACCACGGTGGAGCTCTGGGCGCCCACATTGCCGCCCGTACCGATCAAGAGCGGAATGAAGGCCGCGAGCACCACCACCTGCTTGAGAACCCCATCCATTGAGGCGATCACAGCGGCGGTACCGCTGTTGGCCAGGAGCAGCACCAGCAGCCACACCACCCGCCGGCGGGCCACGCTGAACAGGTTGCTCTGGAAGTAATCGTCTTCATCGCCCGCCTGCACGGCACCGGCGGCATAGAGGTCGCGAGTGGCCTCCTGCTGGATCACGTCGATCACGTCATCCACAGTCACGATCCCCACCAGCCGCTGCTCGCGGTCCACCACCGGCACGGCGAGGAAGTCGTAGCGCTGGATCACGCGCGCCACCTCCTCTTGATCGGTGTCAGTGCCCACGCTCACCACCTCGCGGGTCATCACATCGCCCACCCGCTCCTCCGGATCGGCCACCACCAGATCCCGCAACGAAAGGATGCCAGTGAGATGGCGCGACGCGTCGGTGACGTAGAGCGCGTAGATCGTTTCGGTGTCGCGGGCGCGGCGGCGCACGATCGTGAGCGCCTGGGCCACGCTGTGGAATTCCTTGAGGTCGATGAACTCGGTGGTCATCAACCGGCCGGCGGTCTCCGGCTCGTAGCCGAGCAGCTGGGCGGTCACGCGCCGCTCTGCCGGGCTGAGCTCCGCCAGCAGGCGACGGACGACCTTGGCGGGCAGTTCATCAAACAGATCCACCCGGTCATCGGGTGACATCTCCTCCACCAGCTCGAGCACCTCGCTGGAGCGCAAACGCTCGAGCAGCGTCTGCTGCACGCTCGGCTCGAGGTATTCGTAAACCTCAATCGCTTCGTTCTTCGGCAGTAGGCGAAAGGCGAGAGCCTGGAGCGTGCGCGGCAATCCGCCGATCGCCTCGGCAATATCCACCTCCTGCACGGGCTGCAGCAGCAGCTTCACGCCGTCGTAATTACCGGCCTCGAGCAGACCCTTGAGCTGCTGAGTGAGCACCTCAGCCAACACCGGGCCGTTGGTGGGGGGAACAGCAGCTGCGGCAGACGCCTCGCTCATGGCCCCTGGGCTGCGGCAGTCCGAGTGTATGGGCTGAAGTGGCTAAGGTCCGGCCTTCTCGAACACCCGCTCGGGCGGGCGAATCTGATGGCCATCAACGTGAGCGATGTGGTGGTGAGCACCGCCTCCGGCGAGCAGCAGAAACTGGGTGCGCTCGATGGCCAGGTGCGCCTGATCGTGAACGTGGCCAGCCGCTGCGGCTTCACCCGCCAGTACACCGGCCTGCAAGCCCTGCAGGAAACCTACGGCAGCCAGGGCTTCTCGGTGCTGGCCTTCCCCTGCAACGACTTCGGTGCGCAGGAGCCCGGCAGCGTGGGGGAAATCCAGCAGTTCTGCTCCACCACCTACGGCGTGAACTTCCCCATCTACGCCAAGGTGGCCATCAGCACCGCCCCCTTCGACACGCTGGTGCAAACCGAGCCCGCCGGCCCCGTGGCCTGGAACTTCGAGAAGTTCCTCGTGGGCAAAGACGGCACCGTGATCGCTCGCTTCAAGAGCGGTGTGGAGCCCGAGTCAGCCGAGCTGAAGAGCGCGATCGAAGCAGCACTGGCAGCCTGACCAGCGAGCTCCTGGCCTGCTGGCCAGGAGAACTTCGCAGCACTGTCCAGGGTTTCGTACAGATTGCACGGAATTCTGGACGGTTGCTGAGGCCGGTTCGCCGCTGAGGTCAGTCGAGCTGCGACCTGAACACCGTTCGGCTCAAGATCAGGCCAGCAGCCGCGCACAGAAGCCCAAGCACCAGGCTCATAGCGATCAACAGGAGACCCCAGGCAGGTTTCCCCGCCTGGATCAACTTGGCCACATCCAACATCCAGCTGCTGAAGGTGGTGAGGCAACCGCAGAAGCCAATCCCCAGCAACAACACCAGGCTAGTGCGCCGAGGAATCGGACCAGCCAGGAATCCCAGGATGAACGAACCCACCAGGTTCACCAGGAGATCCGCGCCGGTACTCCCTCCTAGATGCGGACCGAGCTGGACACCGCTCTGCCAACGCAACAGCGCACCTGGCACGGCGCCGAGCCCCACCAGCAACAGCTCTCTGAGCTCAAAGCTCAGTCGACGAACCTTGAGCTGATCAGCCACCGATCACCATCCCGGCCGCCACGGCCAGCAGGCCTGCCGCCACCGAGCCACCCATCAACCAAAGAGTTTCGCGCCGCTGGCCACCCAGCCACGACTGCAAAAGCTCCGCCGCAAAGGTGGAAAACGTACTCAGGCTGCCAAGGAAGCCCGTGGCCAGAAGTAAGCCGATCTGTTGATCCGGTCCACAGCGACCAGCCAAAGCCGCGATCAAACCCAGCGCAAAACAAGCGGTGATGTTCACGCCAAAGGTGGCCCAATGCTTGCGGGGCACCAACGGCTCGAAGTGGTTCACCAGGCGGAAACGGAGCCAGGCACCGGGAACCGCGCCGATCGCCACGAGGAGCGCGTCGCGCATGACTCAGGCAACAGCGAGCCAGCCGCGCTGCTCACCTGCCTCCACCTGAAGCCACTGTTCACCGCCTTGATCACACCAGCTGCGCATCACCCGGAGGGGTTGATCGGCATCAACCTGAGCCAAAGCAGGTGCCTGCTGATCCGGCGCGGCCTGCAGCACCTGGCCGCCAATGCTTAGCAAAGGCTCACCCGCGTTACGGCGACGCACGTCGGGTAGGCGGCGGTCAGCCCCGCCGGCGGGCAGGGTGACCGGTGCAAACAAGGCAAAAGCCAACACCGCACCCCAGCGCCAGGTGCTGAAGCGCTGTTCCACAGAGCGCGAGGCAGGTCGGCCCACTCAGATATCCAGCTGCGCCAGATCGAGCTCAGCGCTGTGGGTTTCGATGAATTCGCGGCGGGGAGCAACCTTGTCGCCCATCAGGATGTTGAAGATGCGGTCGGCTTCGGCAGCGTCTTCAATTTCCACGCGCTTCATCATGCGAGTGGTGGGATCCATGGTGGTTTCCCAGAGCTGCTTGGGCATCATTTCGCCCAAACCCTTGAAGCGCTGGATCGTGTAATTCGCCTTCTCTCCGAAGCCTTCAATCGTGGCCTTCAGATCGGCTTCGTTGTAGCAGTAGGTGTGGTTTTTGCCGCGCTCCACCTTGTAGAGCGGAGGGCAAGCAATATAGATATAGCCACCTTCCACCAGCGCTTTCTGGTAGCGGTAGAAGAAGGTGAGGAGAAGCGTGCGGATGTGGGCACCATCCACGTCGGCATCGGTCATGATCACGATGCGGTGGTAGCGAAGGTTCTTTTCATCGAACTCTTCGCCCTTGATGCCAAGACCGAGAGCCGTGATCAGCGCCTGAATCTCGGTGTTCTTGTAGATCTTGGCGTCGTCAGTTTTCTCGATGTTGAGAATCTTGCCCCTCAAGGGAAGAATCGCCTGGAAGCGGCGATCGCGGCCCTGCTTGGCAGAGCCACCAGCGGAATCACCCTCCACGATGTAGATCTCAGATTCGCCGGGATCACGCGAAGAGCAATCGGCCAGCTTGCCGGGCAGGGTTGAGCTCTCGAGCACACTCTTGCGGCGCACCAGCTCGCGGGCACGACGGGCGGCTTCGGCAGCATTGAAGGCCTGGATGGCTTTCTCGAGGATCAGATCGATCACCGAGGGGTTGAACTCCAGGTATTCGCTGAGGGCTTCGCCCACCAGCGAATCCACGATGCCGCGCACCTCAGTGTTGCCGAGCTTGGTCTTGGTTTGACCCTCGAACTCCGGCTCCGGCACCTTCACCGACAGCACAGCGGTGAGGCCTTCGCGGATGTTCTCGCCAGCCAGGTTGGCGTCAGCCTCCTTGCGCTTGCCACGCTTCTTGGCGAAGGCGTTGAGGGTGCGGGTGAGCACCGTTTTCAAGCCCTCGATGTGGGTGCCGCCATCCACGGTGCGGATGTTGTTAGCAAAACCGAAGATATTGTCGGAGTAGGCATCCACACACCACTGCAAGGCCGCCTCCACCTGAACTCCATCCTTTTCGGAGTTCACATAGATGATGTCGGGATGAAGGGCATCCTTCTCCGCATTCATATAGGCGACGTATTCCTTAATGCCGCCTTCGTAGAAATAGATCTCCTCGTGAGCCGCGCCTTCGGCGTTGCGGGCCGCGGGGCGCTCGTCACGGAAGACGATCTTCACGCCACCGTTGAGGTAGGCGAGTTCGCGCAGACGGGCCGAGAGCGTGTGGTAATCGAACTCGATCCCGCCCGAGAAGATCTGGATGTCGGGCTTGAAGCACACCGACGTGCCGGTGCGGCTGGTGTCGGCAGCGGGCTTGGAGGCCAGGGTGCCGATCGGAGCACCGCGCTCGAAGCGCTGCTGATGCTCCTGGCCCTGGCGATGGACCGTGACCTCCACCCACTCAGAGAGGGCGTTCACTACGGATACGCCCACACCGTGCAGGCCGCCCGACACCTTGTAGCCACCAGCGCCGAACTTGCCCCCGGCGTGCAGCACGGTGAGCACGGTTTCCAGAGCGCTCCTACCGGTGCGGGGGTGCACATCGGTGGGAATGCCGCGGCCGTTGTCGGTCACGGCGCAGCTGCCGTCCTCATTGAGGACGACGAGAATCTCGTTGCAATGACCTGCGAGTGCCTCGTCGACCGAGTTGTCGACCACCTCGTACACCAGGTGGTGCAAGCCCCGCGGCCCGGTAGAGCCGATGTACATGCCTGGGCGCTTGCGCACCGGCTCCAGGCCTTCCAGCACCTGGATCTGCTCGGCGCCGTAGGCGGCCTGAACTTTGGTGGCTTCGCTCATGGGTTCCGGCGGGGGCACGTCCTCCTGCCGCAGGAGCCCGTTGGCAAGCGCGGCAAGGGGCAGGGAGGCGCGCAAAGGCCGTGCCTGAAGGCCCAATCTACCACCGATGCAATAGAGAAGCTCCTGGTGGCCGCTCCGTGTGCTTTTCAGCAAGGGGTGCAATTAGCGACCCGGAGACGAGGCAACAGGCCCGCCGGCAGAGTGCCTGGATGAGCCAAGCCGAAACCGCTGCCCAGCCCCTGGTGATTGTGTTGCTGGGCCCCACCGCCAGCGGCAAAACGGCCCTCGGCATCGAGCTGGCCCAGGCGCTGGATCTGGCCGTGCTGTCGGTTGATTCGCGCCAGCTCTATCAAGAGATGGATATCGGCACCGCCAAGCCCACCCCAGCCCAGCGGGCGGCGGTGCGCCATGAGCTGCTGGATCTGCGCCGCCCGGATCAACCGATCAACCTGCAGGAGTTCCGCGCCGAAGCAGAGCAGGCCATCGCTGCCGAACACGCCCGCCGCGGCATCGCCCTGCTGGTGGGCGGCAGCGGCCTCTATCTCAAGGCGATCACCCAGGGGATGACGCCACCGGCAGTGCCGCCGCAGCCCGAACTTCGGGCCCAGCTCGAAGCCCTAGGCCAGCCCCTCTGCCACCAACTGCTCTGCGCCGCTGATCCAACCGCCGGCGCGCGAATCATGCCCAACGATGCCGTGCGCACCCAGCGAGCTCTGGAAGTGCTCTATGCCACCGGCCAACGGCTGAGCAGCCAGCAAGGAGCAACACCACCGCCCTGGCGCGTGCTGGAGCTGGGCCTGAATCCGCCGGATCTCAAGCGCCGCATCGCCCTACGCAGCGCCGGCCTCTATGCCGAAGGCCTCATCGAGGAAACCCGCGGCCTAATCGAGCGCTACGGCGCCGACTGCCCTCTGCTCGACACGATCGGCTATGGCGAAGCCAAAGCGGTGCTGCGCGGGGAACTCGACCAAAACGACGCGATCGCCCTCACCACCAAGCGCACGCAACAGTTCGCCAAGCGCCAACGCACCTGGTTTCGGCGGCAACACCAGCCGATCTGGCTCGATGGAGGTGACGCTTTACAGCAAGCGTTGCCTGCGATCGAGCGCGTCCTAGGGTGAAGGGTGAACAGACACTGTTTTCTCTTCGTCCTCTCGCCCGCCTGAATGCCACCCCGTCCTCGTTTTGACCGCCGCGCTCCCGTGCGGGAGCTCCCCAACATCAACGACCGCATCAGTTACCCCCAGTTGCGGGTGGTCGATGCCGACGGCAGTCAGCTGGGGGTGATCACGCGGGAGGCGGCCCTGGAAGTGGCCAAAGACCGCGAGCTCGACCTGGTGCTGGTGAGCGAGAAGGCTGATCCGCCGGTGTGCCGGATCATGGACTACGGCAAGTTCAAGTTCGAGCAGGAAAAGAAGGCCAAAGAAGCCAAGAAAAAGTCTCACCAAACCGAAGTAAAGGAGGTGAAGATGCGCTACAAGATCGATCAGCACGATTACGACGTGCGGATCGGTCAGGCCTCCCGCTTCCTCAAAGCCGGCGACAAGGTGAAGTGCACCGTGATCTTCCGCGGCCGCGAGATCCAGCACACCGCCCTGGCTGAGCAGCTGCTCAAGCGCATGGCCAAAGACCTCGAAGAAAAGGCCGAGATCCAGCAGGAGCCCAAGCGCGAGGGCCGCAACATGATCATGTTCCTCACGCCGCGCAAAACTCCGCTGGCCAAGGAGAAGGAAGCGGAAGCCGCCGCCAGCAAGGCCGTGCGCACAATCGAAACCCCGCGCCAGCAGGCTGCTGCGGCAGCAGCCGAGGGCTGAGACCCCCGGGCCCAACCAGGGCCTGGGCTTAAAGCGATTCGCCAAACAACTCGAGCATCGCCTGCCAACCAGCGGCTGAGGCCTCAGGGTGGAAATCACCCCGGGCCTCGCACATATAGCCGTGGCCGGCGCCTTGGGCCAGCACAAAGCGATGTCTGCCGGCAGGCACTGCAGCGAGGGCTCGCTCAATGGCGTCGAGCTCTTGCGGCAGCATCAACGGATCCTGATCGCCGCAGAAGCACCACAACCTGCCAGGGACCTGCGGCACATCGGTGAGCGTGGGCGCACCGCCACCGGGGCGATCGGTGGACACGCGAGCCCCATAGAAGTCGCAGCTGGCGGCGATCACCGGCAAGGTGGCGGCGAGCATCGCCAGGTGCCCCCCGAAGCAGAAGCCCACACAGCCCAGGGGCTTATACGCAAGGCCATCTACAGCATGGGCCTGCTGCATCCACGCAGCAGCAGCAGTCACATCGGCGCGGAGCTGTTCGGCCCGCACCTGGTCGCGGTGCTCACGACCCAGGGCCAGGCCTGCGTCGTTGTAATCCGCCTCCAGATGGGGAGCGGTGCGCCAAAACGTACTCATCGCCAGAGCCGCATAGCCGTGCTCCGCCAAACGATCGGCCACGCTGCGCACCCAGCCGTTAACGCCGAACACCTCAGGCAGCACCAGCACGGCCGCCCGAGGAGCCTCAGGCCGTGCCCACCAGGCGGGCATGGAGCCCTCCGGGGTGATCACCTCAATCCAGTTCGCCTGAATCGCCATCAACCCAGCTCGCGCTGCATCAGAGCGCTATCAAAGCGCCACCCGAACAGCAGCGCAGAACAACACGCAAGCACTGTCCACGGTTTCGTACGGTCTGTACAGAAGCCTGGACAGTGCCGCCCACGAACCAGTGGCAACCGGCACAGCCGTTTATGCCGGGATTGCAATTGTCACCGGCGCCAAAGATCCGTATGGTGGCGCCGCAGCGTTGTGCCAATCCGGTTTGCGGTTCCACATTCAGCAGGACAGCGACATCCCGGCCTCGAGCCAGCTGTACAACCAAATCTGCTTTGCGATCGCCGCGCGCCACTTCCCGCCCGGCCATCGATTACCGAGCACGCGCCAGCTGGCGATGCAGACCGGCCTGCACCGCAACACGATCAGCAAGGTGTACCGGCAGCTGGAGAACGATGGCGTTGTTGAGGCCATGGCCGGCTCGGGCATCTACGTGCGCGACCAGCAGAACCCGCGCGACATCAAACCTGCTCCCGGCCCCCGCAGCCGCCACCTGCCGGACATCGACCGCGAGGTGCGCCAGAGCGTTGACGGCCTGCTCAACGCCGGCTGCACCCTTCAACAGGCTCGCGAGCTGCTCACCCGCGAAATCGACTGGCGTTTGCGCTGCGGTGCCCGGGTGCTGGTGAGCACTCCCAGGGAAGACATCGGCGCCTCGATGCTGATCGCCGAAGAGCTCACTCCCCACCTGGATGTACCGGTGGAGGTGGTGCCGATGGAGGAGCTGGAGAGCATCCTCGAGAGCTCCAGCAACGGCACGGTGGTGACCAGCCGCTACTTCCTCCAGCCGGTGGAGGAAATCGCCCGCCGCCACAGCGTGCGCGCCGTGCCGGTCGATCTCAACGACTTCCGCCACGAGCTCGACCTTCTCAAAGACCTCAAGGCCGGCAGCTGCGTGGGCCTGGTAAGCATCAGCCCCGGCATCCTTCGCGCCGCCGAGGTGATCCTGCACAGCATGCGCGGCAATGAGCTCCTGCTCATGACGGCCACCCCTGATGCAAGCAGCCGCCTGCTAGCCCTGCTGAGGGCTTCCAGCCACGTGCTCTGCGATCGCCCGAGCTTGCCGCTGGTGGAGCAAAACCTGCGACAAAACCGCGCTCAGCTGATGCGCCTGCCTCAGGTGCATTGCGCCCAGAGCTACTTGGGCAGCGCCACGATCGACTTACTGCGCAAGGAAATCGGCCTGCTGGCGGCCTGACACAGCGGCGGCGCTCCCCCGCGTCAGACTCCCCCCATGCTCAACGCCCTTCGCGCCGACCTGGCGATCATCAAGGAGCGCGATCCGGCAGCCCGTGGGGTGCTGGAAATCCTCTGCTGCTATCCAGGGCTGCACGCGCTGACGCTGCATCGCTTCAGCCATCAGCTCTGGCGGCTGCGCTGGCCCCTCTCCCCGCTGGTGGCGCGGATCCTGAGCCAACTGGGCCGTTGGCTCACCGGCATCGAGATCCACCCGGGCGCCCGCATCGGCCGAGGCGTGTTCATCGATCACGGCATGGGCGTGGTGATCGGAGAAACGGCCGTAATCGGCGATCAATGCTTGCTCTATCAGGGAGTAACGCTGGGCGGCACCGGCAAAGCCCACGGCAAACGCCACCCAACGCTGGAACCGAATGTGGTGGTAGGAGCCGGTGCGAAGGTGCTGGGCGCAATCCGAGTGGGCGCTAATACCCGCATCGGGGCTGGCTCAGTGGTGCTGCGGGATGTGGCGCCGGACAGCACCGTGGTGGGCATCCCCGGCCGCGTGGTGCACCAGAGCGGTGTGCGGATCGACCCACTAGCCCACTCGGCCTTGCCCGATGCGGAAGCGCGGGTGATCCGCAACCTAATGGAGCGGATCGACACCCTGGAAGGCGAACTGGCCCGCACCCAGGCCTGCCTACGGGAGCTTGCGGCGGGGCGGCCTGTGCTGGAGCCATGCCGCGGCGCTGCCCAGAACCTCAAGGATCGCGAAATCCTGGAGTTTCTCGGAGATGACAACAGCAGCCCAACCAATCGCAGCTGAAGCGTGAACGGCTCACCAGCGCACAGCTCTTAAACTGAACTGATTCCAGCGTCGACGAGAACAATCATGCTGAAGGCTTCGGTGCTGGTGGTCTCACGCACGCCCGAGCTACTGAATCGGTTACTTCACAGCCTAGATAGTGCTTATAGCGGTATGGCAGCCGGTGTTGAAGTGATCGCTTCTTGGAATGGCTGCGCCGATGATGAAACTCGGATCCAAGCCGGACGCCTTCCATTCAGAGTTGTTCAGCACGATCCTTATCACTTTGCCAGCAACATGAATGGACTGGCCCGCAAAGCCAGCGGCACTGTGTTGATCTTTGCCAACGACGACCTGATCGTTGATCCAGGCGCCATCGATGCAGCCCTAGAGCGGCTGCAAACCAGACCAGAGGTTGGACTGATTGGCGCTCGGTTGCGCACCAGCCAAGGGCAACTTGCCCACGCCGGCATCCATTTCACCTCCTACGGCTCCCCTTATCACCAGCTGGAGCACTTCGTGAATGCGGCTCATCCAGCCAATCAGCGAGAGCGACTGGTACCGGCGGTAACAGGGGCATTCTTTGCCATGCGCCGCGATGAGTTTCTGCAGCTCGAACTGGCGGAAACGTTTAATGTCTGCGGGGAGGATGTGCTGCTCTGCCTACAGACGCGCGCAGTTCTGCAAAAACAGGTGCTCTACTGCCCAGCCATGAGTGGTGTGCACGATGCGGAGTCGACCCGTAGCCAATTCGAGGAGCAACAGGGCAATGACGACGACATGAAGCGCATGCGTGCTGGCTGGCGAGAGCTGATCCAACGCGCCAACAAAGAGAGTTTGATGGTGGAATTACAAGCCGCACAAGATGAAGCCGAGGATCTCAGGGGACGTTGCCTTGAGCTGCTGAGCGAACAAGCAAAGCAGGAGGCCGCGCTCAATGAACTCCGCGCCCAAGCTTCAGAAAAAGCCCAGCTACAAGCCCAGTCTACCCAACAGTATCTTCAACAATCACTCCTCGAGAGCGAGAACAAACGCCTGCGCTCTCGAGTGCAGCAACTGGAGAATCAACTCACTCGCTGAGAACCAACGAGCTGATCAGGCCGTCTGTGGCGCGGGTGCCGGCTGGAACATGAACATCGAGTAGATCACGTTGCGGCGCATCTGGGTCATCATCTCGAGGAACATGTCGTAGCCCTCGTTTTTGTATTCGATCAGTGGATCCTTCTGGCCGTAGCCCCGTAGTCCGACGGATTCGCGCAGAGCATCCATTGCCTGGAGGTGTTCGCGCCAGAGCGTGTCGATCTGCTGGAGGATGAAGAAGCGCTCGGCTTCGCGCATCAGGCCCGGGCGCTGCTGCTCGATCTGGCCTTCCTTGATGTCGTAGGCGTTGCGGAGCTGCTCCTGCAGGAAGGCTTTGAGCTCTTCTACCGAAAGGCCACGCAGCTGCTCGGGCTTTAGATCTTCCAAGAGATACACAAATTCCTGCACCTTGCTCACGAGGCGATCCAGATCCCACTCCTCGGGCGGCAGGTCGGGGTTCACGTAGGCCTCCACGATGTCTTCCATCGTGCGCTCGCCGTAGCCCACCACCTGCTGCTTGAGCTCGCGGCCCTCGAGTACGCGGCGGCGCTCGGCATACACGGCCTTGCGCTGGTTGTTCATCACCTCGTCGTACTCGAACACCTGCTTGCGGATGTCGTAGTAGTAGGTCTCCACCTTTTTCTGAGCGCCCTCGAGCGAGCGGGTGAGCATGCCGGATTCAATCGGCATGTCTTCCTCCACGCGGAAGGCATTCATCAGGCCGGCCACGCGATCGCCACCGAAGATGCGTAGCAGGTTGTCTTCCAGGGAGAGGAAGAAGCGAGTGGAGCCAGGGTCGCCCTGGCGACCGGCACGGCCGCGCAGCTGGTTGTCCACACGGCGGGATTCGTGGCGTTCGGTGCCGATCACGTGCAGGCCGCCGGCTTCGCGCACCTGCTCGTCTTCGGTTTTGGTGACGGCTTCGTATTCAGCCTTCACGCGGGCGATCAGCGAGCGCAGGGCCTGGATCTGGGGGTCGTCGGTGGGGGCCTTCTCCGCCGCCTGAGCGATGCGGTCTTCCAGCTCCAGCACGGTGAGCTGCCGATCGCCCCAGGCCTTCACCAGATCGTGAGCCAGCTCAGAGAGCGAGTGCTCAGTGGCATCACTGAGGGCGCAGGGGTAGAGGGCACCAATGGCACGGGCTTCTGAGGGAGCCTTGGCTGCAGCGGAAGCCGACGCGGCTCCAAAACCAGGAGCCGCCTCAGGAGCACGCTGCAACGGCACCGGGGGTTTATGGCCTTCCTCGGGCCGAACCAGGCGAGGCAGCAGCACCTCGCGCAACTTGAGGCGGGCCATGTAATCAGCGTTGCCGCCCAGGATGATGTCGGTGCCGCGACCGGCCATGTTGGTGGCGATCGTCACGGCGCCGGCACGGCCCGCCTGAGCCACGATCTCGGCCTCCCGTTCCACGTTTTCGGGCTTGGCGTTGAGCAGGTTGTGGGGGATCTGCTGTTCGGCGAGCAGGGCGCTCAGCAGCTCCGATTTCTCCACGCTGGTGGTGCCCACCAGCACCGGCCGCCCGGTTTTGTGCACTTCGGCCGTTTCCAGGGCCACGGCGCGCCACTTGGCCGTTTCGTTTTTGTACACCTGATCGGTCCAATCGGCGCGCGAGCGCACGCGGTTGGTGGGCACGATGGTGACTTCGAGCTTGTAGGTCTTCTCGAATTCCACCTCTTCCGTTTTGGCAGTACCGGTCATGCCGGCCAGGCGCGGGTAGAGCAGGAAGAAGTTTTGGTAGGTGATCGAAGCCAGTGTTTGGGTTTCGGGCTGGATCGGCAGACCCTCCTTGGCCTCGATCGCCTGGTGCTGGCCATCGCTCCAACGGCGACCAGGCATCACACGGCCGGTGAACTCGTCCACGATCACGGCATCGCTGCCGCGCACGATGTAGTTCACGTCTTTGACGAAGAGTTCCTTCGCCTTGAGCGCGTTGTTGATGTAGTGCGCCCAGGGATCCTGGGGATCGAAGAGATCGCTTACGCCCAGCAGCTGCTCGGCCTTGGCGTAGCCCTCGTCGGTAAGGGTGCAGTTGCGTTGCTTCTCATCCACTTCGTAGTCGCCCTCGGGATCAATGCCGTCTTTGCCGAGTTCGGCGGCACGCACCAGGGCGGCAGCCACCTCGGCGGCTTTTTGATACTTCTCTTGCGGGCGCTCCACCTGGCCGGAGATGATCAGCGGCGTGCGGGCTTCGTCGATCAGGATCGAGTCGACCTCGTCGATCACGCAGTAGTGGAACTCGCGCTGCACCACCTCGGCGATGTCCGCCGCCATGTTGTCGCGCAGGTAATCGAAGCCGAGCTCTGAGTTGGTGGCGTAGGTGATGTCGCAGCCGTAGTTGAGGCGGCGGGTTGCGGGATCCATGTCTTGCTGGATCAGACCCACCGAGAGGCCGAGGAAGCGGTGCACCTGGCCCATCCACTCCGCGTCGCGGCGGGCGAGGTAGTCGTTCACGGTGACGACGTGAACACCGCGGCCGGTGAGGGCGTTGAGGTAGGCGGGCAGGGTGGCCACGAGGGTTTTGCCCTCGCCGGTTTTCATCTCGGCGATCTGGCCGTCGTGCAGCACCATGCCGCCGATCAGCTGCACATCGAAGTGGCGCATGCCCAGCACTCGCTTGCCGGCTTCGCGCACCACAGCGAAGGCCTGAGGCAGCAGCTCATCGAGCAGTTTTCGCTCCCGCTCGAGCGTGGCTTCGAGGCTCAGGCCACGGTTCTTGCACTCGAGTTGCAGGGCGGCGAGCTTGCCCTGGAATTCGGTGGTGAGGCCGCGCAACTCATCGTCGGAGAGGGGGGCCACCTCCTCTTCGAGCAGATTGATATCAGAAACGATCGGCTGATAGCGCTTCAGCTTGCGGGCATTGGGATCACCCAGCAGCAGCTTGAGCATGGAAGTGGGCCGATGTGCGCTGCGGGCAGCCTACTGAGAGCAGGCGGGACGTCCTTGGGCGGGATTCACGCCAGCAGCAGCCATTCAACCCAACGCGGGGGAAACAGATCACCACTTGAGGCCACTCTCCGAGCGGCTGCAGCTGATCCGGGTAAACTGACAAATCGAGTACTGCAGCGCTGATCGGCTCCTGGTGAAGCCGTGAAGGCAGGCCATCAGACAGTGGTTGCCCATGGCGACAGATAAGCCTCTGAGCTCGACGGCTATCGAGAGAGGTGACCTGACCTGAGCCGTTTTGCAATCCCTTACCCAAGCAGCCGAAAGGGCACGTTTCACAGCCGTGCCCAAGACGGAAGAGGGAACGACCACCCATATTCAGTACGGTTTGAACGGCCTTGGGTATCGCGACGGCGCCTGAGGCCTAGGCCTCAGCGGAAGCATCGCACCAACCTTCCACCCCGCTGCGGCATGTGGATGAACATCAAAAGCTCCGAGGTGCACGCCATGGCAGGAGACGGCTGCGGGGCGGGGTGCCAGCGTCACAGATGCTGCGCGTCAGCCGCTCAGCTCCGAGCAGGAGCGTCTACCGGGCCCAGCGTGGAAGCGCGCGAACGCTTTACGACAAGAACGGTTGACCGATTTGATCGAAACCCTCGTTCTTGTCATCTCAGCCCTAATTGCTCTGCTCCACCTGAATCACGAAGCCGAAGACCTGCTCGAACTCGCCACCCAAGCGGAACGGGTGTATCTCTCAACCGCCACACGCCTTGAGCTCACGTTGGTGACGGAGGGAAGCCGGTTCAACATCACCAATTCCAAATCCGAGGCGCCGCTGAGCAACCTTCGTCTGTAGGTGGTTCGCTTGAACACCAACCACTTGACCCGGACCCTTCAGAACAGCCGCCTCTACGGCAGAGGACACCACGGCGGAGCGCTCGAACCAGGCGACTGCTTTCGCTACGGGCAGTCGAAGGACCTTGATGCACCACTGCTGTTCAAAGGCGAGGATTTCCACGACACCGATCCGAAGGTGGCCCCTTGAGCGTCGAGCCAATCCAGCTGATCCGCCATCGCCGCGGCGCCTGGCGCCTGCGGCATACACCGGGCCAACTGCAACAGCTGCAACAACTGCTTGATGCCCACAGCTTCTGGGCTAGCGGCCGCTCCAGAAGAGATCTGAGCCTGATGCTGGCCGGCAGCCAGGCCGCGATCAGCGCCTGGCAGGGCTCACGACTGGTGGGCTTCGGCCGTGCAACCAGCGACGGGGTGTTCCGCGCCGTGCTCTGGGATGTGGTGGTCGCTGGCGAACATCAGGGCCGGGGGCTAGGCCGAAAAATCGTGGAGGCGCTGCTGGGGGAGCCGGCACTACGGGGTGTGGAGCGCACCTATCTGATGACCACAAACAGCGCCGGCTTCTACGAACAGCTTGGCTTCACGGCAGCGGACTGCCAAAAACTGATGCTGCGCTTCTCTGATGAGAAGCCAAATCAACGTGACTCGACCACTGATGTCGAGGACCAAACCAAAAAAATTGACTCTCAATAGAGAGCCAATGATCACTCGAGGCAAAAGACAAAAAGCTTTCCGCAAAAAAGAGAAAGCAAGGAAAAGAAATTAAGCGGATGAAGAGATTCGAACTCTCGACCCTCTCCTTGGCAAGGAGATGCTCTACCACTGAGCTACATCCGCATGCTTGGACAACTTGGCCACCAGCAAGGCCGACCTGCGCCGGCCCTGCAAGCATGCACTACGGGGGTGCCCTTGGTCAACAAAAGCCGCTGACACGGGACCTGCAGGTACGATGACCCCTATTGCAGACGGGGGTTCTGGTGTCTACGACCTCCACCACAGATTCCATCGCTTCAAGTTCCAACGGCCGTCGGCCCTTGGAGGGATTACGCATCCTCGTTACAGATTTCGACCTTCAGCAGCGTGAGCACCGTGGCATTGCCGTGTACAGCAAGGGCTTGCTGCGAGCTCTGAAAGCGTCGGGGGCAGAAACCTGGCTGCTCACCGACTTCGAACCACCGATGCGGGACCCTGGGCTGCGAGATCTGCCCAAACCAGCGAGGGAGCTGATCTTCGCTGCGCGGGTGCTTGAGGCTCTGATGATCGGTCCCAGTGGCCTACGAAGTCGTTGGGCCGAGGTGAAGCTAACCCGTAAAGGCGGCCCCCTTGGGAGATTGATGCGGTACTGGAACCAGCTGCGGGAGCTGCCAGCGCGCCTGCGATTGCGCCGGCGCTACGCCATCGATCAGCTACGGCGCATCCGCCTCCACGACCTTGAGGACAGCCCCTATCTGCGGCAGGAGCGGCTCAGCTATCTCGAGGATGTGGACGGCATCGTCTGCGCCCGCTACCTGTACCTCAACGCGTCTCGCCTGGCTCTCGGCCGACGCCCAACACCCGTACGCATGGATCTGGGCAAGCAGTTCGACGGCCTGGTAACGACGGCACCTATCAACGTCTGCACGGCAGACGGCCAGCGGCTGGTGCAGACGGTTCACGACCTGATCCCCCTGGAGTACGTGCCTCATCTGGACCATGTGGTGCTGTTTGCCCGACGGGTGGCCGGCACATTGCCCGCCCGCAAGCTGTTCGTCTCACAGTCGTCACGCCGCAAATTTGAGCAGGTGTACCCCCGCAAGGGCGACAGAGGCGGTGCTGTGATCGTGCAACCGCCGTCCCTACAGATGCCGCAGGGCCGCGCCCGCACCCTTCTGAACCAAGACGTACTACGTCCCTCGCGACGCGCCAAGGCCCGACATGGGGAACTCAGACCCTTCCGCTATCTGCTGTTTAACTCCTCTGTGGAGCCCCGCAAAAACCTGCTGTTCGTGATCAAGGCTTACCGCCTTTCCGGATTGGCCGAAGCGGGAGTACGTCTGTGCGTGACGGGGCAGCTGCAGAAGGATGCATACAGCAAGGCGGTGGGCGAGCAGGCCGATGAATCCGTACTGCTCACCAGCTACATCGATGAGAGCACCAAGGCCAATCTGTTCCTACACGCCATGGCGGTGCTGAGCCCCTCACTGGTGGAGGGTTTTGGCATTCCTGTTCTGGACGGAGCCTGTGTGGGGGCACCCGTGATCGCCAGTCCCTCGGATTCCCATGCTGAAATCAAGAAACTTCAGGATTTTGAACAGTTGGTCTGGCTATGCCCAACCACAAACCCCATGGACTGGGCTGTGGCCATGCGCGATCTGGCCAACGCCGAGCTACTACGCATTCAGGACGTGGATGGAGAAAGGCAACGGCGGCTAGCTCGCTATGACCACTGCGAAGCCGCAGTGTTCGAACAATTCCGGCGCACAGTCTGCGATCAAATCCTGAGCGCAGAAACTGACTGATCAGATCAGAAACGGCAGATGCCGGCGTTCGCAATTGATCATGCGGATAGCGAACCAGAGACCCAGAAGGTTCACTACAAGCATCAAGGCGTCCTGTGCTATCAGAGGATAGCCCTGAATAAGCACATGGCGCAGAGGGCTGAGAACCCTGTAGAGAGGATTGAAGTCAGCAGTCCAGGCAAGGCCCGAGAGGTTCTTCTTTTCGTAAAGAATCGGAGAGAGTAGAAATACCAATTGCAGCGCGATCGGCACGAGCTGATAAACATCGCGATAACGGGCACCTAGCAGGCATACCAACACAGGAGCCCAGTAAAGAAACAAAAGAAGATTAAGAAGAGGCAGCCAGCCCGCCGTGAGCAGATGGGGAATCAGGCTGGCCTGAAAAAACGACAGTGCTAACAACACCAACAGAAACGACTGGAAGAAAGTCTGCACCTGAAAGGCCCACTCCTCCAGGGTGTAGAAGATCGGATTGAGGTTGGTGTTGTGCACATGCTGGGCGTTGTGCTCAAACAGATTGGGCGCTGAACCCATAGCAGCAGCAATACTGTTCCACACCACCAGACCAAGGCCCAGATACACCACGTAGGCATCGAAATCCTGCACCTTGAACACGGTGCCGTACACCAGCGCCAGCACGGCAATGGAAAGCAGGTTGGAGAGACCAAGCCAGAAACTGCCAAACAAAGTGCGGGCAAAACGGGCCCGGGTGCGCGCCGTGGCCGTAAACCACCAGACGCGGCGGAGCGACCAGGCTTCCTGCAGGGTGGAGACAACAGTGAGCGGCTGGTTAGTGGTGCCGGAAGCAGCCATCAGCGACGGGAGTGGTAGTGGGCCAGGGCAGCCTCAAGAGGGCCATCAAAGACGATGCAACCCTGATCAAACACGAGTCCACGCTGGCAGAACTGTTGCAACAAGGCATCGGAATGGGAAGCCAGAAACAGCGTGCCCGCCTTCGCGATGAAAGACTGAAGGCGTTGCTGAGCTTTCTCATAGAAGCTGTAATCACCGGCACCGAAGCCCTCATCCATGGCCAAGCATTCGTGACTGAAGGCGGTGAGGATAGAAAAGAGCAGGCGGGCCGACATCCCTTCGCTATAGGTTTTGATCGGCAGGTGGATGAAATCACCCAGTCCCGAAAAGTCAACTACACTCTCGCAAAAGTCATCAAAGCCGCGCAGATGGCCCTCAACCATTAAGTAATGCGCTTTAATCGCCTGAAGACCGCTCAGCTCCGGACTAGTGATGAAACTCTTCTGGATCATCGGGAAAACGCGAATGCGCCGTTCGAAGCGACCGTTCGTGGCCGTGTAGATGCCGGAAATCAACTTCAGAAACGTGGATTTGCCGGCGCCGTTGTGACCAATCAGGGCTACGCGTTCCCCTTCATGCACGACACAGTTCACGTTCTGCAGTGCTGTGATCGTGGCGCCAGTGCGACCACGCTTGAGCTGCCCACCAGTCACAGATCGGATCAGGGCAGACTTCAGGCTGCGGGTTTCAGTGCTGAACACCGGAATTTGAAGCCCCACCTGCTCCATCATCAGCACGGGCTGGGATGGGCTCATGGGAGAGGCCCCTGCAGAAGTTGATGTAACTCGCGGGCTTGGCGCTGGCTGGTGTGGGCCAATGCGTTGCGCAGACCCGCCTGGGAGAGCTGTCGCCAAAGAGCGGGTTCGCGGCTGAGCCGTAACAACTGGTTCGCCATCGTATGCCCGTAATCCTGGAGCTCAAACAGCAACGCCGCTTCATGATGCAGCTCTTCGTGCACGGGGATGCGGCTTGCCAGGGTAGGCAGGCCGAGGGCTTGGGCCTCAAGCAGGGGGTAATCGAACCCCTCCATCAGGCTGGGGGAGATCAAGCAGAGAGCTGAGCGCAAGAGCTCCTGCAGCTGTGATTCGTTTAACCGTTCGATCCAGCGCACACGGCCTTCAAGCCCCAGCTCCCGTTGCTGGCGGAATAGGGCAGGCGTGCAGCGATCGCGGGTCCCCACTACCACCAGCTGTCCTGGCCAGGAAGGCGACAGGGCCAGCAGCCGAGCGAAGCCATCGAGGGCCAAGGCCAGATTTTTGTTGCGGGCATGCCGGGCAAGCACCACGCAGTCGCCACCAGCAGGAACGCTGATCGGTTGCGCCACGGGCTCTACACCATTGAGCACCACAGTGATGCGCTGTGCTGGCAAACCTGTTGCTATCAATTGATCGGCCACACTGCGGCTGATGGCAACCACCAGACAGGCCCGTTGCATGTGCTGCGGCAACCAGAGGCGGCTACGCCAGTGAGCCCGACGGCTGTTGGGCAGATACAGCGGGGTGAGGTCGTGGCAAGTGATCACCTGAGGAAGCTGGGGAAGGGCCCAGAGCCAGTCGGTGTAGGGGGAATAGATCCGCTCGGGGAGTTGATCCCGCAACAGGCGGCGCACAGGCACGGCGTGCTGCACCAGCGCCTGGGCCTGCAGGCGGCGCATCCAGGTGGAATGCTGCTCGCTGGGCAGATCTGGGCTACGGCTGACTTCGGCCGGCCCCGCGGACGAGAGCCGAAGCTGCATGGGCAAAGGCCGCTCGGGCCAAGCGGCCAACAGGCGCTGCACATAGCGACTCAGACCCGTGAGCTCAGGCCGGTAAGGGAGCAGGTTGATCAGAAGGGGCGCTGCACTCATGGCGCGAAGGCCGCCTGAAGGCGCTGTAGCCATACGGCGCGGGCGAACTGCTGCGTGTAGCGCAGATGAGCCGTACGGCGGGCGCGGGCAAGCAGGGCCGGATCGGCGGCGAGTCGAGCGAGTAGGTCCGGCAGAGAATTGCGCAGCCCATCCCAAGGCAGTGCCTCATTTCGGCTCACCCAGGCCATGCCACTGCGTGGATGCTCAAAGGCCACAGCGGGCACGGCGCAGGCCATGGCCTCTAATTGCACGATCCCGAAGGCCTCATTGCAACGGTTGGCAGGGAGCACCAAGACATCAGCGCGGGCCAGAAAGGCCAGCTTGGTGCCCTCATCCACACGACCATGGAAGCGCACCCTGTCCGGGGCCTGGGCAGCCGCCTGGAGCTCCAGGGAGGGGCGATCCGGGCCATCCCCTAGCACATCGAGCTGCACAAGGGCATCCGGCACACAGGCAAGAGCTTCGATCAGCCAGTCAATCCGCTTGTAGCTGTCGAGCCGGCCGATGCAGATCACACGCAGCGAGGCGGAAGTCGTTGACTCGGGTGCGGAAGCGAGCCGCTGCGCTGCAACACGCTCGGCCTGGTATTCCACATCCGCGGGGAGGCTGCAGGCGAGCACCCGTACGGCCTCAGGCGGCGCCCCGGCGGCGATGAGCTCCGTTCGCAGCACCGGTGAGGTGGTGACGATGCGGGAGAAACAGGGCAACAGGTGTTCCGCGAGCCGCTGATAAACCTCGAACAACCGACCTGCCGGTGTGGGTGCCGACTCCAGAAACGAATGCCAATGCAGGCTGATCGCTCGCTGCGGCCTCAACAGGTGTGCAACCAGGGCCAACGCCAACACTGCCGGGCAGGGAAGATGAACATGAAGAGGCTCAGACGCCCTGAGAAGGCGCAACAGAGCTCGGCTCGGGAGAGGCAGAACGAGCCGGCCAAAGGTCACGCTGGGCAGGGGCACACGCTTGTAGACCACTGGCAGGGGATCAGGCTCGGCGAGGGCGCGCGGCTGTGCAACCAGACTGAAAACAGTGGATGGCTGCTGCTGGGAACACCAAGCGGTGGCCAACTCGTGGGCCACCCGTTCCACACCGCCATAACCGGGCGGCCATTCACGCAGCAGCTGCCAGCTCAAGCGGAGTAGGGCAAGCGCAGCCAGGGATGACGCTCCTGCAAACAGCGGCTGAGGGAGCGCCAGTGTGTGGCTGTAGACGTTGCTGTCATCGAGTCAGCATGCGTGTAGTAGCGAGCAAGGATGCGTGGGCACAACAACCCGCAATAACCCGCTTCGATCAACTTGCACCAGAAGTCAAAGTCTTCCCAGCCACCTTGGATGTGGGTGTATCCGCCAACAGCCTGCCAAGCACTACGGCGCACCAAGGCCATTGCATCGATGACATTTCCGCCCAAGAAGGCATCACGCTGCCAGCTCACTCTGCCGATCAAACTACGACCATCATGCCCATACCTGCCATTACCGATCACTTCTACCCAGGGGTGGATTACAGCCACTGCCTCAGGCGCCACTAGAGCCTGAGACAAACAGGCCTGCACCGCAGCTGGAAACAGCATATTATCAGCATCCAAAACAAATGCCCATGGAGCAACGCTATGGGCAAAAGCGGTATTTCGGGCGGCTGCCAAACCAATGTTAGCCCGATGCCTAATCAAGCAACAGCGCTTAAAGCGGCCCGCATGCTCACCAAGCCATGCCAGGACTGTTTCAACACTGTGATCCGTTGAGAAATCATCGACTACGACAAGCTCAAGGGCGCTTAGCACCTGCAAGTCCACACTATTGAGCGCACGCTCAATCTTGTCAGCGTAGTTGTGAAGGCTAATCAAAACAGCTGCCTGCGCCTGCTCGCCTGAGTCATGCATGAACAGAACATCAATGTCAGCCGAAGCGCGATCTTCCGCAATGGCCTTTGGGCGACCTCTCAGTTCCTCCAACAACTCTGCCGGAGTTATTGGAGGCGGCATCAACCGAAGTGTGCGTCCTTTCAAGCAACTCAATGCGGGATCCCCAGCGAAGGAGTCCGAGGCCAACACCACCACATGCTCGGCATGAGCAGCACTGTGAATGAGCCAGGCTGCGAACGAGCTCGCGAAGCTGAAATCAGCAGTGACGTTGAGCGGCAATTGAGGGATGTAGAGGATGCTGGCTTCAGCGCCTCGGCATTCCGCCTCCGCCAGGGCATGCTCCCAGTCATCGCCGCCGGGACCGAGAGCGAGACATGTGCAAGCTGTTTGTATCGAGAATCCCAGTTGGCATGTCAACCGCTGAAGTTCAGCAGGTTCAAGGCTCAACCAACCACTCACAGGTCCCGCCACATCAAGCCAGAATGCAGGCAGCCCGAGCGCTCGCAGCAGCAACACCCGAGCCGGCTCGGGATCCCAGATCACCTGCTGACCTCTCAAATGGGTGAGCCAGTGCTGGGCGCGCTCTGGCAGCGGCAACTCCACATTGAGCGCCAAACGGGTGAAGCCAGCAGCAGAACGACCAGCAATGAACAGGTTGTGCGGATCCGCAGACTCAGGGAAGGAAACGCAATCTGTGATCCCCTCCAGGGGCAAGCGATGGATCCACAGATGCGTTGACCAATGCTGATCATTGGTGCCACAGAGACTGAGCACCGCTTGGGGCGCCACAGCTGCAAAGCCTGAGTAACGTGGCGCCGGGTGATGGCGCCATACCTCCAACCAGTGCCGCCAACCAAGGGGATCAGCGGCCAACTTGGCTGGAGAAGGGGGCAAGCCGGAGATAGCACGAAGGCTGCGCGGCGGCTTCGGGGAAGGCCAGCGTTGCCGGCCTGCAAGTCCGGCTTGGAGTTGGGTGTGCAAACGACGCACACGTGGATTCAGAGACAGTGCTGCTGCACCAGCCAAACTGCGCCGATGTTCAGGCCGGATCAGAGACAGTGCCGCACGGCGCTGGTCGGGGTTGGGTTGGAGCTCCGGGATCAGTTGCAGCAACTCCCTTAGCTGTTGTTCGGGTTGTGTGAACCAAGCACCGAAATCCACGACAGCTCGCGGCAGTCGGGGTGGGGCAGCTTGAAGGGGCTCAAGCGTGTGACGCCACCACAACTGCTGAGCCCGCGTGAGATCCATCCCAGTGATCGGGCCATCGCGCTGAATCAGCGAATGGGCTACTTCAGCCGGATCCCGCACTGCCAGGAGCAGGCGGACTGGAATGTCCAGCTCATCAGCGAGTTCCAACCAGAAGGGAAGCAGGCAGCTGGTGCGCGGGTCCTTGATGGCCCATGGGCCCTGTTGACGGTTCCGCTCTTCCCTTAGCAAGTCGCACAGCTCGGCACGAAAAACCAGAGTTGCCGGATGTCGACGCCAATTGGGCGGAAGGGGCAAACAGCCCTGGGCGGAAGGCCACCAGCGATCCAGATCAATCAGCAGGCGCTCTTGCAGATCCACCACCTCGCGCCACTCGAAATAGCCCTCAGGGTTGTGTTCATCAGCGGCGATCTGCTCACCCGGCAAAGCGACGCCGAGCTGCTGCAGCACCCCCCCCAACAGCGACGTTCCACTGCGATGCATCCCTACAATGAGCAAAAGGGGTGCGGGCACAGCCAAACGAACAGAATTTCGGCACGGGCCAAACGTAGCTGGACCGGCCTCACAGACTCCGTGCTGATGCGAGCAAGGCCAGCCCAAGCAGGTCGGGGCAACAGCGGCTCAATCGCTGTTCGCGGCGCTTCGTTAGGAACGGATCGAGCCAAACCCTCGACGGGGAATGGTGGAGTAGCTCGAGCAAACGCTTGAGCTGCCCTGGATCATCGGCAGAAACGCGCAGGCCCGCCTCTGCCGCCGCTTCACGCAAGCCTCTGGAATCAGCCACGATGAGCCTTCCGCCAGCGGCCACCGCTTCAACGGCTGGTAAGCCAAAGCCCTCCACGCGACTGGGGAGCACTACGGCCAAGGCATGGCGATAGGCCAAAGCCAATTCCAGTTCAGTGAAGCCGACCCCCAGACAACGACCATCCAAGGCGGGATAAGCCATCAACAGTTCATGAGCCCGGGCGCCAGCACCAACTCCACACAACACCAACTGGAGCTCGGGCAGATTCACCAAGGCCGCTGCGACCAGCTCCGGATTTTTGTAGGAACCAATGGCACTGGTGGCGGGCAAGAGCACAAACGGTGGCCGAAGGCCGGCCCTGTCGACCAAAGTGGCCCAAAGGCGATCAGCGGCAGGATCCTGCACAGTGGCAGCAAACACCGGGTCAGCGGTGCTGTGGCACCAAGGAACGCTGCCGCATGAGAGGCCCAATAAACCTTCAAGGTCCTGGGCCGTGGCGGCGGAGACGGCCAACTGACGCGAGGAGCCCAGCAGCCAGCGGCGGCGCTGGCGAGCCAGCTCCGGCGGCATCGTGCTGCGCTCAGGCAAACAATCGTGCACAAAAACCAGCTCCGGCAAAGGCGCCTGGCCGGAGGGACGCGCACACGTGGAGATCCAGGAGGAGAGGAAGGCCGTGGCACCCCAGGCCTGGGCATGGCTGAGGTTGTCGGCATCCAACTCCGCTACAGCAGAACTATCCAGCGGATCAACAGCCGCTGCGGACACGCAATCGAAACGTGCGGTGAGGGCCAGGTGGCTATCGCGATCCACCAAGCGCAAGGGTGCTTGGGGAGTGAGCAAACCCGGAAGCGCCCAGCATCGCAACACCTGCTCCCACACCCTGGTGATGCCACCAGGGGGGCGGCAGAACCACACGCCATCCACTAGCAGCCTCGGGCCGGGTGCCTGGGCCAGGCGTTGATCTAACTCGAGTGCACAGCCGATCAAAGCACCGTTGGCATGCAGGCAAGCAGCCCGTCCAGATCGATGCCAGAACGCCTGGGCCGCCTCCAAGCCCTCGGCGCGCCAACAGGCCAGGGTCTCAACAACGGGTTGCCAGGCGCCCAGTGCCTCCGAAGCCGGTAGCTTGCATGCCATGGGGCGACCGAACTTCCTGATCCTGGGTTGCCAAAAGGGTGGCACCACCAGTCTGTACGACCTGGTGGTGCAGCACCCGCGCATTGCTGCCGCATCAGAGAAAGAGCTGCAGTTCTTTTCCCTGCATTACAGCCGAGGATTGCAGTGGTACCAAAGCCAGTTCCCTCGCGAACGCCATGGGCTGCGTCGCAAGCTCAGCGGCGAAGCAACCCCTTATTACCTCTTCCACCCACTCGCTGCCGAGCGGATCGCCCGGCACTGTCCACGGGCTCGTCTCGTGGTGCTACTTCGCGATCCGGTGGACAGAGCGCTCTCGCAGTATTTCCATAGCCGCCGCCTGGGCCTGGAGCCATTACCCCTGGAGGCTGCTCTGGATGCTGAAGCGACTCGCCTGGCTGATGCAGAGGTCACCCTTGCAGCCGGCAAACCTCACCGGAGCCATCAGGAGCACAGCTACCTGAGCCGGAGCCGCTACGGCCATCAGCTGGAGCGCTATGCAGCGCAGTTCCCTGCCAATCAATTGCTGGTCCTGCGCAGCGAAGCCTTCTTTGCAGACCCTGCGGGAGTGACCAAGCAGGTCTGGCGATTTCTCGGGATGAAGCCAAAACCTCTGCATCACCTGCGCGCGAGCAACCGAGGGTTGGGCGAAGCGAGCCACGTACCACCGTCCACCCGGGCCTGGCTGGAACAGCAACTACAGGGAGAACGCGCGGTGATGGAAGAGTGGCTAGCGCGCCTGGGACCGCATGCACAACTCACTTGAACAGCGGATCGCCCTCGCTTGCCGACTGAAGGAGGAGTTCCCACTTCAGTCGCTACATGACAGGCCTGCACTCCGCGCCGCTCAGGCATCGGCCATTCCACCTCGCTGCTTCCAGACAGCCGAAATAAGGCAGTTCGGCCGCAGCCACCACGCCACACTGAGGGACCTGCGGGAACGCAATCCCGATCTGGAGTTTCTTTTGTTTGATGCCACACGTCGCGATGCCTATATGGCGGAGCGCTGGGGCGACCATCCGATCGGCAATCTCTATCGACGCTCCAGGTTCGGCGCCATGCGGGCCGATATCTTTCGATATTGCATCATCTTTGATCAGGGAGGCTTTTACCTAGACATCAACAAACTCTTGCTTCAGCCAATACAGACCTTTGTGCAGCAGAGCAATCTCGGACTGATCAGCTATGAGAGCAACTGGTGCCAACTACCAGCACCCCCAATCGCTTCAAACCGACTCTTACATCCTGATCGCTACGTTGTCCAATGGTGCTTCGGCTTCAGTGCAGGCCACGAACTTCTCGGGCAAATGATCAACAATATCTGCCTCCACGCACCTCATTACGAAGGGAAGAGCCTAGACAATCCCGGCGAAGCGATTCGCAGCCTCACTGGGCCTGGCCTATTTACAAAGACAGTCAGAGATCACTTCGAGAATCAGACGGGCCACGAGATCAACCAGGCCGGAATTGACTTCCATCACCAGCTGCGCTGTCCAGCCGAGCGAGAAGTGATGTACTTACGCCAGCCTCATTACAAAACCTACCGCAACCAGCCAATCTTAATCAATTAGCCGAGGTAGAACACTCATCAAAGCAGAAATTTAGCAGCCAGCTCACGGTCGACATCACGCAGCACGCCCTCCCAACAAAATGGCCGGTGCTGACGAAAACATTGGATTGATTCATACCAAGGGGTGGACATTCCGTCATCACCCCATTGCCAGGATGGGTGAGCCTTGAGCAACAACCAAGCAGGGATGCCAAGCGCTCCCGCCAAATGCGCAACAGATGTATCATTTGTAATCAGCAAATCACAGCCCGTCAAAACAGACGCCGTTACATAGAAGTCAGCAGGCATCTCGTTGCAGCTTGACAGCGAAAATTCAACAGAATTAGCCAACGAGCTGGAGCAGATTTCGTCAGCCACTGCACCCACTTGAACGCTGACCAAGCAAACTCGATGAAGCATATCGAGTCGCTCAAAGTCAGCCAAGCCCAAAGAACGTTCACGATGACTGGACAAGGGGCTCTCTCCATCGCGGTTGCCTTGCCAGTTGATCGCAACGACAGGGCGACGATCCTTGCCGCCAAAACGAAATATCTACCGGATCGACCCGAAGATAGCTATCAGCAAAAAATAGGAATGGATCATGAATCGAAAGCCGGTGCGGCACCGAAAGCAATGACAAAGCATGGGTCACGCCATGCGGCAAATCACTTGGGCTACTAACGACAAAATCGAATAAACCCGATGCTTGCACTAGCCTTCTTAATGGCGAAGGAACAAGGATCGACACCCTTTCAAAAAATCTCCGAAGACGAGGGGCAAAACGCATAAACTGAATAACATCTCCATAGCCCTGCTCCCCCAAAAGAAGCAGATGATGACCAGGGGAGAAATGCTCGCCGCTCCAAAAAGGCAACGAAAGTTCGGCAACCTCAGAGCAACCAGCAGAAAAACGATGTTCATGGTATTTCCATCCCATCGCGTAGTCCCCAAGACCAAGACACGCCAATCCCTTCAGATAAAGAACTCGAGGTCCCAGGGAACTATCGGCATCAAGGCGATCGATCAGCCGAAGCCAATGAGAAGCAAGGCCCAGCTCAAGAGATGCCAAACCATATTGCAAAACAATATCTTCAAAACAAGCCGGTCTCGAACCCGAGGCAAGCACTGGCAAATAAGTGGCCATGGCATCCTCGAGCCGGTTCTGCCCATGACGAGCAATACCCAACCGCAGACTCACCTCAGCTGGGACCATCGGCTGCTTAGCCCATGGCGATAGAGAGTCTTCAAGTTGTCGCCAAGCCTTTTGGCGTAGATAACAACATCCTTCCAGCCAGGCTCGCTCAAATATCCTCGGCCAAGTACTCAGAGCCTGGAGAACCTGGTCGTACAACCCCTGATCAAGCAGGTCCAGAATCGCTTGATGGGCTTGTGGCGGTTGCATTGATGGCCATCAAGGAAAGATCTCGTCAACCGATCTACTACTACGTGGATCACACGAGCCGATTCGCTCATAACAGCGGCATTCAGCGTTGCGTCCGCGCACTTGGCCGTGCACTCCTGGAGCTGGGCCAACCACTGATCCCGGTGGTGTGGAACCGTGAAGACCAACAACTGGCACCGGCTGGAGCCGAGGCCCTCAAACACCTAGCGCGTTGGAGTGGCCCTCCCGCGGAAGCCTGGAGCCACTGGAAGGAGACCGGGAGCAACAACGCACCCAGCTGGCTGCTGATCGTGGAACTGGTGAGCGGCCCTCACAACCCCAGCCCGGAGCAGTTGCGCGCCGCGACCAACCCCCTCGGTGTCCAGTTGGCCTGGTTGTTTCACGACGCGATCCCCGTGCGCTGGGCAGCCCTCTACGGCGCCGCTGCCGATCAAGCCGCCCAGTGCCACACCCGTTACATGGCAGCACTGGCCGGCTATGAGCGCGTGTTCTGCAATTCGCACACCACGCGCGAGCACCTGCTGAGCTTTCTGAGGGAGCAACGCATCCCGATGAGGCCTGAGCGCATCCAGGCCCTACCGCTCGCGGAAGACTTTGGCGTTGCACGCCCTGCAGCGCCACCTGCACGCAAGGCTACAGAACAGATCCAGCTGCTCTGTGTGAGCACCCTGGAACCACGCAAAAACCACCGGGGTCTGTTCAAAGCCCTCGCCTGGCTGCACAGCCAAGGGCTCAAGAACTGGCAACTCCAGTTGGTGGGATGGGGCGCGGATGGGCAGGTGGTGCAACAGCTGGAACGGGCGCGGGCCCGCGGGCTGCCGATCCACTGGCACGGCCGAGCCGACGACACGGCCCTGGAAGCCTTCTATCAACATTCCGATCTCACGGTTTATCCCTCTTTGGAGGAAGGCTTCGGCCTGCCGGTGGCCGAAAGCCTCTGGCAGCGGCGCCCTTGCCTCTGTTCAGGAGAAGGAGCGCTGGGGGAACGGGCAGCCGCTGGCGGCTGCCTCACGGTGAACACGGCAGACTGGCGCGCAATTGCAGCCGGCCTGGAGCGTTTGCTTGTGGATCATGAGCTGCGTCTTCAGTTGCGCCTGCAAGCCGACCAACGCATCTTCCGGCGTTGGCACAGCGTGGCTCAAGAGCTGGTGGACAACCTGGAGCACGACGCGTGACCACGGCTCAACTGGTATTCGATCTGGGCTTCCACCGCGGGGAAGACACCGACCATTACCTGGCCCTGGGCCACCGAGTGGTGGCGGTTGAAGCCAACCCCAACCTGGCTGAGCAGGGCCGGGAGCGTTTCGCAGCGGCAATCAGCAGCCGCCAGCTAACCCTGGTTCATGCGGCGGTGCTCGGAGAAGCACGCACCCTCAGCGTGGTGGCCTTCCACCCACATCCCAGCCGCAGCGAATGGGGGAGCGTGGATCTGCGCTGGGTGCAGCGCAACGCCGAAGCCCACGGACTACCCCATGACGCGCCGCTGATGGTGCAAGCAACCACGTTGCAGCAGCTGGTGGCGCAGTTCGGAACCCCTTGGTTGTTGAAGATCGATATCGAAGGCGCCGATGAAGAAGTGCTGGCCGACCTCGCCGCACTGGAGCAGAAACCCGCCTTCGTGAGCTGGGAAACGGGCAAGGAATCGCTGGCGGCCGTACTGAACCAACACAGGCGTTTGCGACGCCTGGGCTACCGCCGCTTCCGAGTGGTGCAACAGGCCTATCTCGAACGGGGCCCAGGTGTGCGGCTACCCAATGGCACGCAATACCGCTTTGCCGTGGGTTCATCGGGGCCGACACCGGCAGACAGCCCGAAACCTTGGCGTTCGCTCAGCTGGGTGGCTTTGCACTACCGGCTGCTGTTTGTGCTCTATGGCCTGATCGGGCCACGCTCCTGGTTTGCACAGGCGAGTCGATCGCGCCACCGTTGGCTGGCCTGGGGCCCAAAGCGAATACGCGCCTGGGCCGATCAGCAAAGCCTTCCCTTCCCCGGCTGGGTGGACAGCCACGCTTCCCTCTGACATGCGCGCTCTGATCACCGGTTGCGGGCAGACCTGCGCTGCAGCCTTGCCCGCAGTGCTTCAGAACATCGAGCGCTTGCGGGGGCTTTGCAGCGACTCGCGCGTGCTGCTGCTGGAGAACGACAGCACGGATCAAACGGCCGATCTGATCCGCGCCTATGGCCGCAGCCATAGCGGCGTGCATGCCCTCGGCTTTCCTGGCCTGAACACGCGCATCCCGATCAAAACCGTGCGCCTGGCCCATCTCCGCAACACGGCCCTGGAGTGGCTGCGTTGTAACGGCGGCTGGAGCAGCATCGATTGGCTGGTGGTGCTGGATCTTGATGAGGTGAATGCAGCACCCTGGGATCTGGCTCAGCTCACCCAAGCCCTGCTCTGGTGGCAGCGGCAACCGCAGGCGGCCGGCCTGTTTGCCAACCAGAGCGGGCCCTACTACGACCTCTGGGCGCTGCGCCACGCAACACGCTGCCCCGACGATGTGTGGGAGGCAATGTTGCACCTGCATGGGCAACAGCCTGAGCTGAGCGACGCCCAGCTGCTCGAGCAGGTGTATCTGCCGCGGCAGTTCAGCCTGGATCCAGGCTCAGCACCGCTGGAGGTGGATTCAGCCTTCGGTGGGCTGGCGATCTACCAGAGCGATTGGCTGGCCAGAGCTGAACCCTGCTATGTAGGCGAGCGTGCACTGGCCTGGGATGGAACAGCGGGCCAACGCTGGCTCCGTTGGCAATGCTGTGAACACGTGGCGTTCCACCAACAACTGCGCAACAGCGGCGGCCGGCTGTGGATCCACCCCGGCCTGGTCAACTGGAACACCGCAGCGGCGGCGCAGAACGGGATGCGCCCCAATCCCTCGGGCTGGCGGCATCTGGTGGCGGGGTAGCGCGGGCCAATTCACTGCAGATCCGCTGCAACGGCTCCTGCCAGCTGCCAGGGGTCGACTGACGAAACAAGCGCAGGCTGTCGTACCAATACGAGCTGTCGCCGTATTGGCCCCAACGCCATTCAGGGATCGCCTTGAGCAGCACCCAGGCCGGTAGGCCCAGGGCACCGGCCAGATGCACAACGGCACTATCAGCGCTGATCAACAGATCGCAATTGGCCAGCACCGCAGCCGTGTCGAGAAAGGAGTGGCTGGCCGAGACAGCGGCCTGGCCAGACACCTGGAGCGCCGCGAAGGGGCCGGGCCATTGCTCGGAACCCTGGCCCTTCTGAACGCTCACAAACTCCAGATCAGCCATGGCAGCCAGAGGCGCCAGTTGCTCGAGGGCCAGCGATCGGCCACGGCTGTAGAGGGATTGTTCGCTCACGGGATTGCCGCTCCAATGCAGGGCCACCAACCGCTTACCGGGCTGCCGGCCGAGGCGTTGAGCCCAGCTCTGCACGCGTGCAGGTGAAAGGTTGAGATACCCCTGCTGCCGTGGCATGGACTGATCGGACACCGCAAGGATGCGCGGCAGGCTCAGCAAGGGCGCCCAGGTTCTGGGGTGAGGCTCACGCACCAGAAAACCCTCCACCGGCAGAGCAGGCGCCCCATGGCGGATCAGTTCCACCAGGGCCCGCTGGCACACCAGCTGCACCGGAACTCCCTTCGCCACGAGCTCCAAAGCGAAGCGCAGCATCATCAGCGTGTCGCCAAAACCCTGCTCACTCACGAGCAGAAGCGGCTGATCGGGAACCTCATCGCCATTCCAGCTCGGGCCGTACCACTGGTGACAGGCCACAGGCAACGGCTGGGGCGGCCGATGCTCATACACCTGCCACCCTTCCGCAAAGCGGCCGGTGAAAAGGAGGTCTTGGGAGAGGTTGTTGCCCAATTGCCGCAGGGGTGGCTCAGGGCAGCGCAAGCTCAGCCGATAGGCACGGATCGCCGCCTCAGGGTTGGCGCAGAGGTGCTGCGCCAGGCCGTAGTTGAACCAGGCCACAGCGGAATCGGGCCGTTGCTGCAGCGCAGCGGCCATCTCGCGGCGAGCACGCTGAGGCTCACTGCCCAACCACTGACCGGCAGCATCGAGAGCGGCTGTCGGATCAAGCATCAACGCAGGCTCCAACGCAGGGCGGTGAGCAGATCCACCCCCAGATCCTCCAACACCTCCAGCGCCAGCTGCTGCCCGGCTGCAGCGATGGCCTCACAGGCATCGGGATTGGCGAAGCACCAATCCAGCTGCTGCTCCAGGTCGGCCAGATCAGCGCGGATCGGCACAAGATGCCGACCGGGCTCTAGGCGGTGGTGGAACCACTGGGCACGGGCGCTGCTCACCCGCAGCACGCAGCTACCGCTGAGCAACTTCCAGAGCAGGCCCCAGGAGTTCACGTTGCCATCGATATCCAGAATCCAGCGGCACTGGGCCATCTGCAGCGGTTCGAGCACGACGGCCATCAATCCCTGACGCCGAAGCTCCGCTGTGACGGCCTCCTGCGCGGCGGCGTCGCGACATTGCACCGCGCTGGTGAAACGAGCATCCAGACGCTCCGGCAAGCGCAGGGTGTGAGCACACAAGCGATAGCGGAGATTCTGGGGCAGGCGGCGAGGTGTGATCGCCTTGCTGCCGGTGGTGGCACCACGCCAGATCACCAGCTGCCGGCGCTGGCGCCAGGGCGGTGGCGGCGTGGCGGCCATGGCCTGGCGAAACAGCAGATAGCCGCGGCTGCCAAGGCAGTAGGGATCCGGAATCACACCATCAGCCGGGCGAGCAGCTCCAGCCGGCGCATCCAAGCGCAGGGCATTGAGCACGGAAGGGGCCTCATCGTGCACCTGCATGGCAAGAGCACGACGGCCGGCGGCCCAGGGACGCAAACAGGCCGCCATCGCCGCGACCCGCAGCAAGGGATCCAGCCGGCCGGGCATCGCCAGGGCATCGATCGGCACACGGATCACCTCACCCACTCGCATCCCAAGCAGCCGATCCCGGCTGGGCAGACAGGCCTGCAGATCGGGCACCTGCTGCCACGACTGCCTCAGGACCGCCGGAACACTGCCCTGCAGCTCTCTGAGAAACCACTCCGGCCCCAGGGGGTCGAACACCGGAGGCGGAGCCACGCTCAGGAAGTCCAGCGATCCCGCAACGCCGGCACCCTGGCCAACCAATCGATCACCTGCTCAGGGCCCACGCCGGCCATGCAGGGATGCCCCTCCACCAGGCAGCCATCGTTGCGATAGCGGTTATCGGCACAGGCACTGCAGGAGGCACTGCTCTCGGTGCGCTGCAGCACGGCCACCCGCGGCAGCCACAGCCGGATCGGGCTGGCCCCCACACCAGCCGCGTCATTACCCACCACCGCCAGCGTGGGGGTGCCCACAGCAGCGGCGATGTGCATCGGCCCGGCATCCACACTCACCACCGCCGCCGCCTGGCGGCAGGCACCGGCCAGCTGCATCAGGCTGGTGCGCCCGCGCAGATCGATCAGCTCGGTAGCCGCGAGCAGCGCATCTTCCCCCTCATCAGCGTGGTATTCAGCGCGCTGCGCGGCCGGTGGACTGCCCACCAGACCCACCCGGATGCCACGGCTGGTGCAGGCCTCCACCACCTGCCGCCAGTGGGCAAAAGGCCAGATCTTGGCGGCGCGGGCGGTGGTGCAGTGAATCAACACCTCCGGCACGTCAAAGCCTGGATCGGCCGCCGGTAGTTCGATCGCCTCAAAATCGGTGTCGATAAAAGCGAGGCGGCAGAACAGCTCGGCGATGTAGTTGCTGTGGAACGCGCCGGCATAGCGCTCCAGGAAGGCCGGGCTATCCCAATCGGGATCAGCCAGAAAACGCTGTTGGGGCAGCTCACCCCAAGGCAACTCGCGGCGCAGGTTGGCGGTGAGCGCACCTCCGGCCACATAGCGAGGGCGCAGCCAGGTGGTGAGCGTCTGCGTGAGCGGATTAAAGCCATCGAGATTGATGGCAAGATCCACGGGGCCCACTTCGGCCAATCGATCCGCGAGGGCCTGCTGCAGGGCCAACCCGGCTTCTGGAGCTGGATCGTCCCAGCTGATCCGCCAATCAATCCAGGGGCAGTGGGATTCGAAATCAGCGGTCACGCCGCTGCCCAGAAACTCAACCGTGGCGGCCGGCCAGCGCTGTTTCAGCCCCCGCAGCAACGGGGTGGATTTCACGTAGTTGCCGAGCTTGCAGGAACCGAGCACCACGATGCGGGGAGCCTCACCCAGGGATTCGCCGCCGTAGCGCTGCACACCGCTTTGCCAGATGGGCGCCAGGCTGCCATGGCAGGCTCAGCGCGTCTGTCCGGCGCACCGGTGGTTCAGCCGCACCCCCCGATCGACGTGCTGGTGAACGCGGTGGGCTCCTGGGCCACGGTGCGGGTGCAGCAACCCTTCGAAGCACTGCAATGCGGGGGCTGGGATGTGCGCATCCATGAACCGCCGCTGGATCTGAACCGGGCGATCCGTCGCCACAGCCTGGTGATCTGGCAGCGGCCCGTGCCGGAAAGCTGGGCCGCCTGGCGCCACATCGTGCAGGGGATTCGCCGGCGCCAATCGTTGCTTCTCCTGGAATGGGACGACCACCCGCAGCTGTTCCCGCCGGAGGTGCAACAGCGCCTGCAGACCTGTGACCATGCCCAGCTGCGCATGGCGCACGCCCTGCACTGCTCCTGCCCGGCGCTGGCCAGGGCCCTGAACAGTTTTCACCGCCACGCGCTGGTGGTTGAAAACGGCATCGCCCCACTGCCCCCGCTGCGCCTCGACAAACATCAACCCCAACAACCATCACGGGTGTTTCTGGGCAATCTCAACCGCCTGGAGGAACACCGGCTGCTGCTACCGGCCTTGCAGCGCTGGTTGGTGGAGGATCCGCAGCTCACCCTGGTGTGCGCCGGCACCACCGGCCTGGAGGGGCTGTTGCCACACAATCGAATCGAGCAACACCCCTTGCTCGCCTACGGGGCCTACCGGCAGCTGCTGGCCAGCTGTCAGCTGGCCCTGCTGCCGCTGCAACGCGGAGCAGCCCAGGCCTGCAAAACGCCGATCAAATGGCTGGAAGCGGCGGCGGAAAGCACCGCCGTGGTGGCTGGACCAGAGCTGTATGGCCCCTGGCTGGCTGGCCAACGCAACGGACTCTGGGCAAGCAGTGTGGAGCAGGTGGTGCCGCTGGCCCGCCAGCTGGCTGGTGATCCAGGCCTGCGCCAGCAACTGGTGCGCAGCGCGCACCGTGCGGCCCAGGATCATGCGCTCGAGCAGCAACTGGCGTGGCGCGAGGAGCTCTACCGCCACATCTGGCGCCTGCGCCATGCACTGGATCGGCAGCTGCTGGAGCGCTGGCCGGAGCTGGAGCAGCCGTGATGCACCGCTGGGAACCCTGGTTTCTGTTCTGCGGCGACCCAGAATTTGCTGAGTCTCAACTGCTGAAAGCCTTTGAAGCCTCAAGCAGCAACGCAGAACGCGCCTCATTGCTGCAGTTACTGAGCCGGCTGGGTGCCTGGAACAGCCTCGAGAGGCTGCTGCAAAACCATCCCCAACTGCTGAACCAGGCGGATGGGCGAGCAGCCCTGTTCCACTGGCAGGCGGCACAGGCCCATCCCAACCCTTGGCTGGCCCTGTTGCCCAGCAGCGAACAGGCCCCGTTTCTGCACCAGTGGAAAGAGAAATTGAGCCGTGATGGCGGGCCTATTCAGGTGCAGCTGAGCGGCGGGCTCGGCGATCAGCTGGAGGGGCTGGCGCTGATGGCGGATCTCCCCTGGCGATCCAGGCTACAGCTCGTGTTTCCGGCTGGTGGAGAACACGCCCTAGCCCCGCTACTTCAGCAAGCGCCATCGAGCCTCCAACCCTGGCGCTTCGGAAGCGTGGATCCCGCCCAACCGTGGCTGAGCCTGATGGCGCTGAGGGCCGTGGTGGCCGATGCCCAGTGGGATCCCCAACCACTGGCGCTGTTCAGCGATCTCCGCCGAAACGAGCCTGATCCCCTACTGGTGGTGTGCTGGCGCAGCAAGGTGGACCTGCGGGAACGCCTCTGGGCCCATCTGCGCAGCCTTCCATTCGCCAAGGTCCAGGCTGTCTATCGCTGGCTACTGCCCTGGGCAGCGCAGCAGGGTGTGAAGGTGTTGGATCTCACGGCTTACCGCGAGCAAGAAACGGTTGCACTCCATCAGCTGCCAGCGGCCCAACAGCTGAGCCTGCGAGCCCCAAGCCTGGGGAGCCTCGCCGACACCGCCAGATGGGTGGGCCGAGCCAAGCTGGTGGTGAGCGTGGACACAGCCCTGATTCACGTGGCCCATGCTGTCGGCGTACCGCGCTGGCTGTTGCTGCACCGGCACCCCGACAGCCGCTGGCAGCAACGGCTGCAGCAGGATGGCTCGAGCGATCAACGCGAGCTGAAGGTGCTGCAGCAAACGGTTCAGGAGCAGTGGCAACAGCCCCTGGCCCAGCTCAGAGCCGGATTGGGGGCCTGATGCGGATCCTGCTCGCCATCGTTCATCACTGGAATCCCGAGGGGGGAGGCCGGCACGCTTCGCTGCGGCCAGACCCTCAACCGCGGCTGCACGGCCTCCAGGATCAGCTGCTCAGCCTGGCGCGGCTGGGCACGGGTCAGGGCGCGCTCAACATCGCCGAGATGCGGGTCGACAACGCCAGCCACGCCCTGCGCCATCAATTCACCATTCGGCTGATCACGGATGGCCAGCACCATCTAGTGGATCAGCTGGAGGAGGGTTATCGGCCGCTTGTGGAGCACGTGCCCACACAACCACCCACGCCGAAACATCTGGGCTTTGAAGCACAGCGAGTGCTGGCCGAGAGCCTTGGCGAGGGCTACGACCTCTATGGCTATCTGGAAGACGATCTGATCATTCACGATCCACTGTTCTTCCACAAGATCTTCTGGTTTCAACAACACATGGGCGCCGATGCGCTGCTGTTGCCCCATCGCATGGAGCTATTTCACCGACCCGACCACGCCGTGGAAAAGCTCTACGTGGATGGACCGGTGCCAAAGGAGGACCTGGATGCCCTGTTGAAGCACCCGGGGCAACCCATGGCAGCACCGTTGCCGGGCGGCAACATCGTGTTTGGCCCGCCGGCCAACCCTCATGCAGGCTGCTTTTTCCTGAGCCACGGGCAGCTGCAGCATTGGAGCGAACAAGACTGGTTTCTCGATGGCGACTGCGGCTATGTGTCGCCACTGGAGAGCGCCGCCACACTGGGAATCTGTAAAACCTTCCGGATCTATAAGCCCCACCTGGCCTACGCGTCCTTCCTGGAACTGCAGCACTGGGGCGCCAGCTTTCGCAACCTGGTAGGCAGCAGTGTGGCGCCGCTGAGCTGATGCGTATCCTGCTGATCCATCAAAACTACCCCGGACAGTTCCGCCAGCTCACGCCCCATCTGCGTGCACGTGGCCATGAGCTCGTGGCGATCTGCAGCCACCAGCGGCCATTGCCGGAAGGCCCTGACCTACGGGTGCTGCGCTACGCGGAACCCGAACCGAAGGGGAGCCCGCTCTGGCATGAAGCCCTTGAGCGCGCGAAGGACGTGACACGGCTCTGCCGGCAGCTGGATTCAGAGGGCTGGAAGCCCGATCGGATCGCCGCCCACAGCGGCTGGGGCGAAACGCTGGGTTTGCAGGAGGTGTGGCCCGGGGTACCCCAGATTCTTTGGCCCGAACTCTGGCTGAAGCCAGAACACATGGGGTACGGCGTAGATGCCTTGATCAACGCGGCACCCTTTGAGATGCAGCTGGAGCAGCTGGGCCGCAACAGCCTCACCCGGGCTGCACTGAGCATGGCCAGCGCCTGGGTGGTACCCACACGCCATCAGGCCAAAAGCTTCCCAACTGATTTCCAAGGCCAGCGCATGCAGGTGATCCATGAAGGGATCGACTGCCAGCTGGCCTGCCCCAAATCGCATGTGAGCTACGAGGTGCGGGGCATCCGCATCGATCGCAGCGTGCCCACGATCACCTTCGTGAACCGCCAGCTCGAGCGCCTGCGCGGGTTCGACACCTTCATGCGATCCCTGCCAGCAATTCAGCAAGCCCATCCCACGGTTCGCGTGCTGATCGTGGGCGACAACGAAGCCGGCTATGGCGGCGGTCATCCCTCCGGCAGGCCCATTAAGGAGCTGATGCTGGAAGAGTTAAGCGGCCAGCTGGATCTTCAGCGCATTCACTTCCTCGGTCGAATTCCGCATCCCTATCTGCTCTCTCTGCTCCAAGCGAGCTGGGTACACGTTTATCTGAGCTATCCGTTCATCCTGGGCTGGAGCCTGCTCGAGGCGATGGCCTGCGGCTGCTGCATCGTGGGTAGCGAAGGCATGCCTGTGGGCGAGGTAATCCATAACGGTGTGGAGGGACTGCTGGTGCCAATTAACGATCCCGGTCGCCTGGCGCAGCGGGTGCTCGCGTTGTTGGCTGATCCTGGATTACGGCAGCGCTTCAGCGAAGCAGCTCGGGAAGCCGCTCTGGCCTGGGATCAGAGCATCACGCTGCCAAGGGTTACAGCCCTGCTGGAAAGAGCCAACTGACCGCGAACCACTCTCAGCTTTTTCACAGCCAGATCGAGGCCGAGCCGCGCAGACGTGAATCACCACGAAGGACATACCAGATGCACGGCATCGTGGAGATCGAGGATGCCTTGCAGCATGGACTCATCCACTGACTCAAACGCAATCAGCCTGATGCGGTGGTTGTGATTGAACAGCACTACCGCCAGCTCCAACGACAGTCAGACCAAGCCGCCACACCTCAGACTTCTATGATGGATGAGGATCTGTCATGATAGTTTTTTCTCAAAGCAACTGCGCTGCTCGATTTACTGGGCAATGAAGGATCTAGGGCGGAGCTGAAGCTGCGCCTCATCTGTTGACACCACCAGTCAGCACCCAGGCTTTCCCTGCAGAGATGGCGTGGTGGGCAGAAGCGCAGATTGGCGCCCGCTACTACCGTCAGTTCGGCTATCCCCTGCCGCTGCATGCACCGCACACGTTTCGGGAGAAGCTGTTTGCTCTGACGGTGCATATGCATCGGCGCCGTACACGCCGCTACACCCAGCTGAGCGGCAAACTGGCGGTGCGCCGCTATGTGCGGAAGTGCATCGGCGCGGGCTATCTGAGCCGGAATGCGTGGATGGGAACCGATCCTGATCAGGCTCCGCTGGAGCACTGCAGCAACGGAGGCTGGATCGCCAAGACCAACCATGGGTGCGGTGGCCACCGGCTGATTACCGCTGGGAACCAGTGGCCGCTGCGACACAATCTCCATCAGCAGCTTCAACAGAACTATTACTGGATGGCACTGGAGGCACAGTATTTCCATATCCAGCGTCAGCTGTATATCGAGCAACTGGTTCAGGGTCAACGTGAGTTACCACCGCTCAACTGCCGGCTCTGGTGTTTTGGAGGCTGCGTTGAACTGCTCCAGGTGGATGATGCCTCGCCATGCAATCCCTTCTACAGTAGGAATTGGGAGCTACTGGACTTGTCTTATCGCAACCGAGTCCCGGCAACGCATGGCTGTGCAGCGCCAAAAGACCTCGCTGGCATGCTCCACCTGGCGGAGCAATTAGCAGCCCCATTTGGATTTGTGCGTGTTAACCTTTACAACTTGAGAGAACAGATCCTCTTCAGTGAACAAACTTTCACGCCCTTGGCTGGTGGCCTGGAGTTTTCGCCGAGCAGTTGGGATGAGCGGATTGGTGCCCTGTGGCTAGATCTGGATTGACACCTCTCAACCCAAGGGCCACGGTTTCTGCGAGGATTGGGTGAGGCCACACCGGGACAGAGCGAAACCTGCGACAAGCCCGATGCGCATCCTGATCGTTGACACCTTCTACGGTCCCTACCTGGAGCGCCTGTACGCCGGCGGCTCGCTCAGGCAACAAACCTGGGCCCAGCAGCACAAGGCCCACTTCGCGGGCGGCTTCGGCACGGGTGATGCCTATTCCCATGGCCTGGGGCTGCTGGGAGTAGAAGCGATCGAGATCGTGGCCAACTCGCCTTTGCTGCAACAGGCCTGGGCTCGAGAACACCAGCCAGAGCTGTTAGTAGTGCAATCAGGCATGCAACAGCTGCTGGCGATCCTCGAAGCGCAAATCCGCTGGTGGAAGCCCACGGTGGTCTATGTGCAAGACATCAACTGGCTCCCAGCCGCCTTCCTGCAGCATGTGAAGCCCCTGGTGGAGATGGTGGTGGGCCAGAACGCCTGCCCACTTGCCCCAGGTCTGGACCTGAGCCCTTACAATCTTGTGCTAACGTCGTTGCCGCACTACGTGGGGCGGTTCCGCAACCAGGGGGTGCAGGCCGCCTACTTCCCGATCGGATTCGATCAGCGATTGTTGCAACGCCATCGCACCGACGGCAACCGGCCTCATGCGCTCACCTTTATTGGTGGACTGGGCGGGTACCACAGCCAAGGCACGCAGATGCTGGAAGGCATTGCACAGGAGCTGCCCCTGCAGGTGTGGGGCTATGGCGGCCAGCAGCTACCGACGGATTCAATCCTGCGGCAACGCTGGCGGGGTGAAGCATGGGCTGACGACATGTATAGCCTGCTCGCGAGCAGCCAGATCACCCTCAACCGCCATATCGATATTGCGGAGGGCTATGCCAACAACATGCGCCTGTATGAGTCCACGGGGATGGGCGCGTGCTTACTCACTGATGCAAAGCTGAATTTGCCTTGCCTGTTCGAGCCAGACCATGAGGTGGTGACGTATTCCTCGCCCGCCGAGGCCGTGAGCAAGCTCAAGCAACTCCTCGCACAGCCCGAGGCTGCAGCAGCGATTGCAGCCCGAGGCCAGGCCCGCACCTTGAAGCACCACACCTACAGCCAGCGGATGGCAGACCTGGTGCCATTGCTGCAGCGGCATCGACCCAAGACGAGATCCTCCGCTACACATGCACCAAGAGACCAAACGCTCCTGGTGGCCTGCCGCGCTGAGCTCGTCCACCGTATTCCCAAACCACTTGCGGAAGCACTCCGGAGCGAGCACCTCAACCACCGCATGCTCCTGATCGGCGATATAGACCCACAGGCCCAAGGCCTCCAAGGGATGCAGCGCTGGTGTAGCTCTACCCTGGGCATAGATCCAACCCAGGTTCAGCCTTGTCTTGATGCAATGGAGCCAGATCAGATCTTGATTGTCGATGACCAGCGAACTGTCACAGGCTCCAGTGACTGGATGACGCAGATCAGGCATCAAGCAGAAGCACGACAAATCGTTTGCTCCTCTGTGAGAGCAAGGCCATGACGACGACGCCTTCTGTGCTTGGGCTGAGCGAGGCCCAGCTACACCACTTTCAACAGGCGTTCAAGCTTAGTTATCACCTCAACTACTTACAGGTGTGCCAGCAGTTTGTGTCGCTACGCGGCCTGGATGTGCTGGAGGTTGGCGGCGCCTTGCCTTCTTCATTGGTGATTGAACATCTCGGTTGCAATAGCTGGACGGCTGTTGAAGCACCGGCCTACGACCAAGAGCTTGGCGCCGCCAATCAATTTCATCGCAATCTTCAAGACCAGGAGCATCAACAGAGGCACGAAGCCAGCTATAAGCATCTCTATCTCGATATTGAAGCCATTCCTGAAGAGCACTTTGGACAATATGACCTGATCTTTTCGATCGCTTGCTTCGAACACATTCACCGGCTACCGCAGGCTCTGCGAGTGATGCACCGCTGCCTGAAGCCCGGCGGACGATTATTCACAATGCATTCACCAATCTGGAGTGCATTTGATGGACATCACCTGCCCATTGGGATTCCGGATCGATTTGAGGGAAGCCAGAGCAACCAGGTTCAGATTTTTCAGCCCTGGGAGCATCTTCTGTTAACGCGCGCTCAAGCGTTCAAGACGATCAAAGATCGTTTCGACGCTGAGTTTGCCGAGGAAATTATCTACTATACATACAATAGTGATCATATCAATCGATATTTTAGCGAAGACTACTTCATTGCCTTTGAGGCTTCCCCCCTCGGAATTCAACATTATCAACTTACATTTCACAATCAGCCTCCAGCCGAGATTGAAGCCGCCCTGAATAAGAAATACCCTGGATATTCCCAGTTTTCGAATAACGGCATACTTGCACTGCTACATAAACAGAGATCCCCGCTTAGCTCGCAGACAATTTTCTAAGATCATGGAAAGAATTGACCCTTTTCCCTATACCGTTCATAGCGGCACTCCCATATTGGAAGCCCTTAAGAAAGTAAATGCACCCCCTCTCTATGCTGCTCTAATTGTAGACGGCGACAATAGGCTTTGTGGCATTCTCACTGACGGAGACTTACGGCGCGGCTTGCTAGACGGGTACGATTTGGGAAATGCAGTTGATATCTTTATGAAACGTGATCCAACTACAGCACCTGCTTCGATTCCCAAGGAAGATGCAAATAATTTACTAAAGAGGAAAGATCTCTCCTGGCTTCCACTTCTATCCGAGCTTGGAGAATTGAAAGCCTTATTGATAGCCAACTTCTTACATGAAGAGAACAATATAGACAACGCCGCTGTGATCATGGCCGGAGGCAAAGGATCCAGGCTATACCCACTGACTAAAGACTGCCCCAAGCCAATGCTAAAGATCAATGGCAAGCCAATATTAGAGATATTAATTGAACAATGCATCCAAGCAGGCTTCAGCAACTTTTACATTTCGGTCAATTACCTTAAAGAACAGATTATTGACTATTTTGGGCATGGAGAAAGTATGGGGATTTCCATTGACTATTTGATAGAAGATATACCGCTTGGCACCGCGGGCTCACTACAGTTATTACCAAAAACGATTAATAAGCCATTTTTGGCTCTTAATGGAGACCTGCTGACCAGGTTTGACTATCGCCATCTGATGCAATTCCATGCCGATCACAATTCGTCTGCAACAATTTGTGTGAGGGAACACGTCACACAGATTCCGTTTGGTGTTGTTCAGACAGATGGGCATAGATTGATCGGCTTTGACGAAAAACCCACGTATCGTCAGCTTGTGAATGCTGGTGTTTACGTAATTGAACCAAGCGTTCTTACCTATTTAGAACCTAATATGCCTACAGACATGCCATCCCTACTGGGAAAGGTACAGGCTTCTGGTCAAGAGGTTATGGTATGTCCAATACATGAGTATTGGCTGGACATCGGCAGGCCGGACGCTCTCTATGCTGCACAGCTAGAGTGGATATCAGTGGGGAGATAAATAAGTTTATGCATCCAAAAGCAGGGATTCACAAAGTCTTGATATGCGGCCTCGGAAGCATTGGAAGGCGCCATCTCAGAATATTGCATGAACACTGGAAAGACGTCGAAGTAGGAATTCTAAGATCTGGCTGTGGACCGTATTATCAGGAAATCGAACTTGCGGATCAAGTCTTCACCACGCTGAGCGATTCGCTCTCATGGAAACCTGATGCTGCCATCATCTGCACTCCCGCTAGCAATCACTTAAGCACCGCTTTAATATTGGCTAGACAGGGGATTCCCCTTCTCATCGAGAAGCCAGTAGGAGACGGAACAGAATCACGACATGATTGGCAAGAACTCTCCGCACTTTCCGTTTCGGTTCCTATGGAAGTTGGATATGTACTCCGCCATGATCCGTGCAGAGTAGCCGTAAAGAACTATATAGAAGAAAAAAGGATTGGTAGACTTGTTGAAGCTGATTTCTATTGTGGGTCGTGGCTTCCCGATTGGCGAACAGGTGTTGATTATCGTGACTGCGTGTCTGCAAATCGTGCCTTAGGTGGTGGTGCCTTACTTGAGCTAAGCCACGAAATTGACTTGGCACAATCTCTTCTTGGCAATCTTGAACTTCGTGCGTCAGTGTTAAATCAATCTGGTTTGCTAGAGATCGACGTTGAGGATCAGGCTCATTTACTTGCATACTCGGACGACCAATGCTTGGTCTCCATCCGAATTAATTTTTGTACTCAGCCACCAAGACGACATATTCATATCCGAGGTAGCAATGGGGAGATCAACTGGAATCTGATAGCAGGTAAGGTTGAGGTCACCGAAATGGGTAAAAGAAAGATTGAATGCTTTCAGTCACCCATTTCATCGGACGAACGCTATCGCCTTCAGATGGAACATTTCTTCTCATGTGCGGTCGGGAAGAAGGAGCCTCTATGCTCTCTCTCAAATGGTTTAAAAACGCTAGGCATCGTTAGAAGGGCTCTCGAAGTCAATTCTAGAAAAAGGAATTAATTCTATGAGAAAGACGTGCGTCTTCGTCTTTGCGAGAGGTGGCTCCAAAGGCTTGCCCAGGAAGAATTTGTTGCCAATAAGAGGATTGCCACTTGTCGCTCATAGTATTCGCATGGCTCAACTACTTGGTGATACAGAGGGAATTTATGTATCAACTGATTGTCGTGAGATTGCCTCGATTGCACTCGCCGCAGGGGCAGAAGTTATCGAGAGGCCCGCTGAATTAGCTAGTGATACAGCACCTGAGTGGCTTGCCTGGCAACATGCCATTCGGTGGGTTGAAGCAAGGCGTGGAAGTTTTGATTGTTTTTTGAGTCTGCCTCCAACAGCCCCATGCAGGTCTGTTGCTGACGTGAGACGATGTCTCGATGCGTTAGCACCTAATATAGATCTTGTACTAACAATGACTCCTTCTCATCGAAGCCCCTGGTTTAACATGGTTATCGAGCGGAGTGATGGTTGCCTTGATCTTGTCAACGCTGGCAATAGAATAGTGCGACGCCAAGATTCGCCCACATGCTTTGACATCACCACTGCTGCATACGCCGCGCACCCTGCCTTCATCATGAAATCATCAGGTATTTGGGATGGGAAAATTCGCGGGGTCGAAATACCACCAGAACGTGCCATTGATATTGATACACCTGCTGATTTTGCCATTGCGCGATTTCTGAAGGAGCAGTATCTTCCAGATTCTATTGAGACTAAGGAGGCCTGATCAATGCACGGGCGACTGGTTGGGAAGAATTTGTTAATTACAGGCAGCGCAGGCCGCATCGGCTCTGCCACAGCGAGGGCGGCAATCTCTGAGGGTGCAAGTGTTGTACTAGCGGATATCTCAGGCGATAAGCTCAAAGCTTTCAAAGATACCCTTTCTTCCTCCGTCAAAGCCCGGGTTCATCCACTCATTGCTGATGTGACAACAGAAGCGGGCATCATATCTTTGCTTGATCAAGCGGTTTCTGCTACAGGGCCACTTACCTCTGCAGTCCACAGTGCTTACCCTACTTCATATGGCTGGGGGTCGCCGTTTGAGAAGCTGAGAGCTTCCCACTTGCATGAAGATCTAGCCAATCAGTTGGGAGGAGCAATTTTATTTTCCCAGCACATCCTTCGACACTTCCAAGCCCATACGGGTGGAGACCTTGTGCATATCTCCTCAATTCAAGGCATCTGCTCTCCCAAGTTTGAACATTACGAAGGGACGACAATGACCTCGCCGATTGAATATTCGACAATAAAGGCTGGCGTAATTGCAATGACTCGATGGCTCGCCAAGTATCATTCCAATCAGAATATTAGAGTAAACTGCGTTAGTCCTGGAGGCATTTTAGATAAACAGGATCCCGAGTTCTTGAAGCGCTATCGAAGTAGCTGCACTAATTATGGCATGCTCTCTTCCGAACAGGTGGCTTCTGCGGTAATCTTTTTACTTTCCGCTGAGGCTGAGGCAATTAACGGCCAAAATCTCATAGTCGATGATGGGTGGTCGCTTTGATTAATCGTTCTTCGCGCATCTTGGTGACAGGAGCTGATGGGTTTATCGGCTCTCATCTTGTAGAGATTCTGTTGGCGGCAGGTCATCAAGTACGCGCCTTCTGCCTCTACAACTCAATCGGCAGCTGGGGCTGGCTCGACACGCTTCCCTCTGCGCTAAGGGCCGAGCTCGACGTGGTGCTCGGTGACATACGCGACCCCGTGTGTGTGCGGGAGGCGATGCGTGGTTGCGAGCAGGTATTCCACCTGGCAGCCCTGATTGCGATTCCCTACAGCTACGTGGCACCTGCCAGCTATATCGACACCAACATCCACGGCACACACAACGTCGTGCAGGCGGCGCGGGATCTTGGTGTCGGCCGGGTCGTCCACACCTCCACCTCCGAGACCTACGGCACTGCTCGGTTCGTACCGATCACGGAGGAGCATCCCTTAGTGGGGCAATCGCCCTATGCGGCCAGCAAGATTGGCGCCGACCAGATCGCCCTCAGCTACTGGCGCAGCTTTGAAACGCCGGTGGCGGTGCTCCGTCCGTTCAACACTTATGGGCCGCGTCAGAGCACCCGAGCGGTGATTCCCACGATCATCACTCAGATCGCGGCGGGTCAGCGGCAGATTCAGCTGGGAGCTCTCTCGCCTACGCGCGACTTCAACTTCGTAGCCGACACGTGCGCGGCGTTTCTGGCAGTTGCCGGCTGTGATGGGGCCTTGGGGCAGGTGCTGAATGCTGCGAGCAACTTTGAGATCTCGATTGGCGATACGGCAGCCCTGATCGCTGAAGTGATGAACGCGGAGGTGGAGATCAGCACCGACGAGCAGCGGCTGCGTCCGGAGGGTTCCGAGGTGAATCGGCTCTATGGCGATAACAGCCGCCTTCGGGAGCTCACGGGTTGGCAGCCAACCTACGGCGGCCTGGAGGGTTTCCGCCGTGGTTTGGCGATCACGGCCAAATGGTTCAGCGATCCGGCCCACCTAGCCCGCTACCGCCTCGGGAGCTACGCCGTATGAGCGCTGCCGACTCAATACAGGCGATCCTGGAGGTGATCAGGCAGGTTGCGGGGCCGAGCAGCAATGAGCAACCTATTGCCCTGCATGAGCCCGACTTCCGGGGTACCGAGGCCTGGTCCTACGTGAAGGATTGCTTGGATACGGGCTGGGTCAGCTCCGCCGGCCAGTGGGTGAGCCGCTTTGAGAAGGAGCTGGCTAGCACTACAGGTGCGGCCCATGCGGTGGCCGTCACCAACGGCACCGTGGCCCTTCGGCTGGCTCTGCATCTGGTGGGAGTGGAGGCCGGGGATGAGGTGTTGCTGCCGCCCCTGAGCTTTGTGGCCACTGCCAATGCGGTGGCCCACCTAGGCGCAGTGCCCCACTTCGTGGATGTGGAACTCACCACGTTGGCGATGGATCCGTCAGTTCTGGCTGAGCGGCTGGAACAGCTGGCGGAGCGGCACGATGGGCAGCTGCTGAACCGGCAGACAGGTCGGCGGCTAGCTGCGGTGCTGCCCGTGCATATGTTTGGGCATCCAGCAAATGGAATGGCGTTGCGGCAGGTGGCCGATGCCTGGGGGTTGCCAATGGTAGAGGACGCTGCTGAGGCCCTGGGCAGTTGGCGGGGCGACACCCACTGCGGGCTATTTGGGGCTGTGGGCACCCTGAGCTTCAACGGCAACAAGCTGATTACCACCGGCGGTGGTGGCGCCCTGCTCACCAACGACGATGAGCTGGCCAAGCGGGCGCGGCACCTCTCAACAACCGCCAAGCTCCCCCACCCCTGGGCGTTTGAGCACGATGCCGTGGGCTGGAACGACCGCATGCCCAACCTCAATGCCGCCCTAGGGGTAGCCCAGTTGGAAGATCTGGAGAGGCGCCTGCAGGCCAAACGTAAGCTGACCGAGCGCTATGGGGTCGCCGTGGCGGGCCTAGAGGGAGTGGAGCTGGTGCCACAGCCAGCGGGTTGCAGCAGCAATCACTGGCTGGTCAGCTTGCGGTTCACGAGAGCGGATCCCGCAGAGGCAGAGCGGCAACGCCTTCAGTTGCTGGAAGCAGCCCACAAGGTTGGGCTGCTAATACGACCCGTGTGGAAGTTGCTGCATCAGTTGCCGATGTATGCCGCAACGCCACGAAGCGCACTGCCGGTGGCTACGGATCAGGCGCAGCGGCTGGTGAATCTGCCCAGCAGTCCTCAATTGCTGAGATGACCGAGCCCTTACTGCTGATCGGCTGTGGAGGCCATGCCCGCTCACTGATCGACGTAGTTGAAAGCAGTGGCCGTTGGCACGTGCTGGGTTTGGTGGGTCTACCGAGGCAGGTGGGAGAGAAAGTACTCGGCTATCCTGTGCTCGGTAGTGATCAGGATCTGCTCTGCCTGCGTCAGCAGTGTGCCCATGCGCTTTTGGCTGTTGGTCAGATTGGTCTTCCGTCTCACAGACAGCGCCTGGCGCCAAAACTTAAGCGCTTGGAGTTTACGATGCCTGTGGTGATCTCTGGCCGTGCCCACGTAAGCCGCCATGCCCAGCTGGGCTCAGGGACATCTGTGGGTCATGGTGTGATTGTGAATGCTGGAGCAAGTGTAGGTAACTATTGCATCCTCAACAGCAACTCTTTGGTTGAGCACGATGCTGTGATTGGTGACTACTGCCATATCAGTACGGGTGCCTTAGTGAACGGTGGCGTCAAGGTCGGTGACGGTAGCTTTATTGGCAGTGGCGCTGTGCTGCGGGAGGGTCTCAACTTGCCGCTTCAGACCGTGATCAGTGCAGGCAAGCGGGTCATGGGATGGCCCATGCGAGAGGAGCGCCTGCAATGAACCGCACCCTTCTGATTGCAGAAGCGGGAGTGAACCACAATGGTGATCTCAACCTTGCTTTTGGATTAGTGGAGGCCGCTGCCCAGGCAGGAGCCGATGTAGTGAAGTTCCAGACCTTCCGAGCCAAAGAGCTCGCCACAGACCAAGCTGATAAAGCTGCGTATCAGAAAGATAAGACTGGAGAAGCGGAGAGTCAGCTTACGATGTTGAAAAAACTAGAGCTCACTCCTGAGCAGCATCTAGAGTTAATTGATTACTGTCAAGCATGCAGCATTGAGTTTCTTTCAACAGCCTTCGATCCTGCCAGCATCGACCTATTGGCCTCCTTGAACCTCCGGCGCTGGAAGATCCCATCAGGTGAAATAACCAACCTTCCCTACCTCCGTAAGATCGGTTCCCTCAGTCAGCCAGTGATCCTCTCCACCGGAATGGCCAATCTTGGCGAGATCGAAGCAGCGATTGATGTTTTGGAGCAAGCCGGTACCCGTAGGGACCTGATCACCGTGTTGCATTGCACAACGGAATATCCCGCCCCGCTCGATGAAGTGAATCTGCGAGCCATGCAGACCATCGCACAGGCCTTTGGCGTGGCAGTGGGCTACTCCGATCACACCGATGGCATTGCCGTTCCCATTGCGGCAGTGGCCATGGGAGCCACGGTGATTGAAAAACACATCACCTTGGATAGCAACATGGAAGGCCCCGACCATAAGGCTAGTCTAGAGCCAGATCATTTTGCGGCCATGGTGCACGGCGTCCGCGTGGTCGAAAGAGCAATGGGCGATGGTATCAAGCGACCAACACCGTGCGAGCGTGCCAATTTGGCCATTGTGCGCAAGTCGCTTGTGGCTTCGCGGGCAATCCAGGCTGGTCAATCCTTCACAACCGAGAACATCACCAGCAAACGGCCCGGCACCGGCATCTCGCCGATGCACTGGGATGCGCTGATCGGCCGCAATGCCTCGCGTGCCTATCACCCTGACGAGTTGATCGAATGGTGATGGCAAAGCGCAAGATATGCGTGGTGACTGGTACCCGCGCTGAATATGGTCTACTGCGCTGGGTAATTGATGGCATTGCAAAGTCGCCCGTGCTGGAGTTGCAGCTGATCGCCACCGGCATGCATCTCTCCCCCGAGTTCGGCCTCACAGTGCAGGAGATCGAAGCCGATAGCCACCGAATAGACCGCAAGGTGGAGATGTTGCTCAGCTCCGATACCCCCGTAGGCATTACCAAGTCGATGGGCCTTGGCATGATCGGTTTTGCCGATGCCCTAGCGGAACTGCAGCCGGATCTGCTACTGGTGCTGGGTGATCGCTTTGAAATCTTTGCAGCAGCATCAGCTGCCATGATCGCGCGTATACCTATTGGCCATATCCATGGAGGCGAGGCAACTGAAGGATTGATTGATGAGTCGATTCGTCATAGTATTACAAAAATGTCGCATCTTCATTTTGTAGCTGCCCACGAATACCGGCAGCGGGTTATTCAGCTAGGAGAAGATCCGGATCGCGTTTTTAACGTTGGAGGACTTGGGGTTGACAGCATTATGCGATTAGACTTGTTAAGTCGCCATGAGCTTGAAGCTTCTATTGGCTTTCAGTTTCTATCCCGCAATCTGCTAATCACGTTTCACCCTGTTACACTCGAAAAAAACACAAGTGTCAACCAGATAAATCAGCTCCTGAATGCTTTAAGTGAACTACAAGATACTGGACTAATTTTTACGATGCCAAATGCCGATACAGATGGAAGAATCCTGCTGGAGAGAGTTCAGGGTTTCTGCAAAGAAAGGACGAACGCAAAAGCATATACCAATCTAGGTCAACTCCGTTATCTGTCTTGCGTCCGTTATGTCGATGCAGTTGTAGGCAACTCATCTAGTGGTCTTACTGAGGTGCCAAGCCTACAAAAGCCTACTGTCAATATCGGCGATCGCCAGCGCGGACGCCTAAAAGCAAGCAGTGTACTCGATTGCGAGCCAAATACTCTGTCTATCTTGGAAGCAATTCGCCGCTCTTTTTCCTCAGACTTTGTTTGCCAGCTAAAAACCACACAAAACCCGTATGGGAATGGCGGAGCCAGCACAGCCATTATTAGAAAGCTTGAGGACACTACAATCGACACTGATTCTTTCAAGAAGTCCTTTTTTGATCTGCCAGCTCAATGAAAGTTATTTTTATAGGAGGGGTTAGATTTTCGGCATGCGCCCTTCAAGAGCTAATTGCTATGCAAGTTAATATTGTTGGCGTTTGTACTGCGGCCCAATCTTCAGTTAACTCTGATCACGTAAATCTATCATCGATTGCAGAGGAATCTCGAATACCAGTCAAATTAACGACGAATATCAATGATGTAGAAACACTTGCCTGGATCAGCAGGTTTAATCCCGATATTATTTTCTGCTTTGGCTGGTCTCAAATAATTAAGCAGCCATTATTAAGCTTGCCCCCAATGGGAATTGTTGGGTATCATCCTGCGGCTTTGCCATCCAATCGAGGACGCCATCCTCTCATCTGGGCGCTAGTGCTTGGGTTAACAGAAACAGCATCGACTTTTTTCTTTATGGATGAAGGTGCTGATTCAGGTGATATTCTTGACCAAAGAACAGTCGCCATTCAACAGTCAGACGACGCAGAGTCCTTGTATAAACGAATTACAGAAGTTGCGATCTCACAAATTCGCGATTATGTCCCACGACTAACAGCAAGAAAAAATGATCGGCATCCGCAAGATCATCAACAAGCCAATGCCTGGAGGAAACGTGGGGTAACCGATGGGATTATTGATTGGCGGATGGCAGCCGTATCAATTCACAACCTTGTTCGCGGACTTACTCGCCCATACGTAGGAGCGCATTTTGTACACCAAGATAATATCTTTAAAGTCTGGCGAACAGAAGTAGTTGATAGCGTCCCGTTGAACATAGAGCCCGGCAAGATATTAGCCGCGGATAGCGATGGCCCACTTGTTAAGACTGGCATAGGAGCAATTCGCCTCTGCGAAATTAGTCCGAAGATTGATCTTTGCGCAGGAGAGTATCTGTGAAATCGCTCATTATAGCTCCTCATCCTGATGACGAATTGCTAGGATGTGGAGGTACTTTGCTCAAGCGTATCTCCGAAGGTAAGATTGTTGGATGGATCCTGATGACTGCGATTACCACAGAAAAGGGCTGGAGCAATCAGCAGGTTGAGATGAGAGATGGTGAGATTAACCGTGTTCGCGAAGGCCTGGGTATTTCTGCTAACCATCTTTTTAGGCTTGATTTCCCAGCCGCTGAGCTAGATCAAGTTCCAGCAAGTACTCTGATAAATAGCTTGGCCAGGATCTTTAGAGACTTCAAACCAGAAGAAGTATTCCTGCCTCATCCAGGAGATATCCACAGCGATCACCGAATCACTTTTGAGGCAGCATCCGCCTGCACTAAGTGGTTTCGCTACACATCAGTCAAGCGCATCCTGACTTACGAGACTCTATCGGAAACTAATTTTGGCTTTGATCAGGTTGTCGGCGCCTTTCAGCCAAACTTGTTTGTAGATATAACAAATCAACTACATCAGAAGATTGAGCTTCTTTCTATTTACCAATCTGAATTTGCGGAACACCCTTTTCCAAGGAGTCTGGATGCTGTCAGGGCACAGGCTTTACTGAGAGGTGCCCAAAGAGGGACGCCGGCGGCGGAAGCATTTCAATTGCTGAGAGAATTTGAGTAGTGAGGCTGCCTACTGTTGATAGGGAGATCCATCGTTAGCGTTTATAGTCCGTGCACTCTTGTCAAAATTGGCGCATATCATGAGGTTAATGGGTATTGCATTGCACTATACTGGTCAAACGCAAGCACTTCTGTAGCTTGATCCTTGGAGCTGTTTTACACACCATGCCACCCACCTGGTGCCGCAACTGCCTCAACATGTCAACGCGTCCTCGCATCAGTTTTGATGAGCGCGGCTGGTGTAACGCTTGCCAGTGGATGGAGAAAAAGTCATCCATGCACTGGGGGGACAGGCAGCAGGAGCTGCGAGCTCTACTCGATCGCTACCGATCTCGTAATGGAGGCTTCGACTGCTTAGTGCCAGTGAGTGGCGGCAAGGATGGCTCTTATGTGGCCTACCAGCTCAAACACGTCCATGGCATGAATCCCTTAACTATTACTATAAGACCACCATTGGCTCTTGAGATTGGCGACCGTAATCTCAGTAATTTTATTGCATCTGGATATAGCCACATTCATGTATCGCCGGACGCAGATGTGATGCGGCGCTTCAACCAGTATGGCTTCATAGAAAAGGGATTTCCCTATTACGGATGGTTGACAGCTATTATGACCAGCATCATTCGCATAGCCTTAAATTTTGATATTCCCTTAATTTTTTACGGGGAAGACGGGGAGGTGGAGTACGGCGGCTCGACTGAAAAGCAAAACAGGGCGTTATTTGATATTGACTATATGAAGCAGGTGTACCTTGAAGGTGGCTACGAACAAGTGTTGGTAAGGCTAGCGGACGTAGATCCTGCCTCTCTTTATTTCTGGCGTTTTCCTGAGCCTATGGAGCTAGAAGGCAAGGGACTATACCTAACCCACTGGTCCTATTTCGAGCCCTGGGATTCATATCGAAATTATCTGGTAGCTAAGGAGCATTGCGGCCTGCAGGAAGTGGAGGAAGGTAACAGCGGTACATTCACAAATTTTGCTCAGAACGACCAGGCCCTTTATGCCCTTCACGCTTATTTAATGTATCTCAAGTTCGGCTTCGGCCGAGCCACTCAGGATGCAGGAATTGAGATCAGGCGTGGAGCGATGACCCGTGATCAAGCGGTGCATCTAGTGCGCTTGTATGACGGCCACTACCCGGACGAGTTTATTGCTACCTATCTAGACTATTACGACATGACCAAGGAGGAATTTGATGGTGTGCTCGACCGATGGGCCAATAAAGATCTGTTCGAGAAACAGAATGGACGCTGGTGTCCACGGTTTGAGGTGGCCTGATCATGACAAACAAGGTTGCCATTGTTGATTACGGTGCCGGCAACCTGCGCTCGGTGATTCGAGCCCTCACCCATCTTGGCGCCCATGTAACTGTGCAGGGGGATCCTGATCGCCTGCGGGGCTACAGCCATTTTGTGCTGCCAGGGGTGGGCTCTTTTCGCCGCGCCATGGACATGATCCGCTCACGTGGACTTGATCAACTGTTATGTGAGCGTGTGGCCGAGGGGGTTCCGCTGCTGGGGATCTGTCTGGGTATGCAGTTGCTGGCTGCAGGCAGCAGTGAAGACGGCGAAACCCAGGGGTTGGGCCTGATTGCCGGTGAGGTGGATCGTTTTTCCTTTGATCCGGCTGCCACTGGTTTGAAGATTCCACACGTGGGATTCGACGCTGTTACACCGGCCGCGGGCAGTCTGCTTTTCAGCGGGTTTGGGCAGGAGGTGGATTTTTATTTCACCCACAGCTTTCGCCTACTCTGCGCCACGCAAGAACCTGTAGCCGCCGAAGCATGGCATGGAGAGTTTTATGTAGCGGCGGTAGAGCAGGGCGTGGTTGCAGGCACCCAGTTTCACCCTGAGAAAAGCCAAGCCAATGGGCTGAAGCTGCTTGCTAACTTTCTGGAGCGTTTCTGATGGCTAAGAAGCGCTTGGTGTTTACACTTCTTTATCAGCAGGGTGCATTTTACCTCAGTCGAAACTTCAGGTTGCAGCGTGTGGGTGACCTGAATTGGCTAAATAACAATTACCGCTTTTCATCGATCGCCACGGCGATCGATGAGTTGGTGATTCTTGATGTGAGCCGGCAGCCCCGCGATATCGAAGCCTTCTGCGCGATGGCCGCCGAGGTGAGTGCTAATTGTTTTATACCGCTTACGCTCGGGGGCGGTATCACCACCCTTGAGCAAGCCGAGACGCTGATCAGGAATGGGGCCGATAAATTGATCCTCAATACGGCCTTAGCTAGCTATCCGGAGCTGGTACATGAGTTGGTGCGAATTTATGGTAGTCAGTGCATCGTGGCTTCTGTCGACTACCGCGTCGAAGCCGATTCATTTACGGTGTATGTCGAACAGGGACAGAAGCGACTAGACCGCCCTTTGGCGAGGTATCTCGACGAGCTAGAGGATCTGCAAGTCGGTGAACTCTACCTCAATTGCATCGACCGCGATGGCACCGGTCAGGGGTATTGTCTGGAGGTCCTGGAGCAGTTACCGCCGGATTTTCATCTTCCGCTGATTATGGCTGGCGGAGCCGGCAACCTGCATCACCTGCTTGCTGGCCTGACCTGCCCCCAGATCGATGCAGCCGCCACCGCAAATCTCTTCAACTTTATGGGTGATGGGCTACCAAGGGCCCGGGCCCACCTGATTGAAAATGTCATTTACATGGCAAATTGGTGAAATAGAGTCCGATATATTTTCAACAGGCTCATGCCTTACTGACGGTCACAACTCCCAAAACACTTTGTCTGAATGGGTCTCAAGCAATTGGGTGGGCTGGAGCCATGCCATGAGCGGTTTTGGCTGTAATAACAAGCCAATCCCTAGTGTATTTCTTCCCATGCTCAGCCCACCAGCATTCTGCATCAACACTGCCCTACCCATAAGGTGACGCCCAGCAACTCCATCAGGCACGGTGACTTTCAGGAAAGGTGTCACTCCTGGGCTGCCCTTCAGGCGGCCTGTACCAAAGGTAGCGGCCCTGGTTCATTGAGCTCATCCGGCGGCTGATTGATCCAGACCACCGCCGGTCGACACCAGCACCTGGTTGATCGTGACCAACGCCTTGGATGGTGCTGGCGTGCCTGTTCGTAGACGACAGCCCGCTGGCGGCAGACTTCAACCGCATCACCGTTGTGACGCTGGATGGGCGTCACGAATTTGATCCCGCTGTGGCCAGGGCTGATTGAAAGTCTGGTCATGGTTAGAGCTCTGGCTGTCGTCGCGCCATCGCCAGCAGTGCCGTGATGTCATGCATCACCGCTTGCAGGCCCTCCCGGATTGAGCCAAATCCAGTCAGGCGCAGGAGATTCATCGC
>JAHUZV010000025.1 GCA_019264575.1 Vulcanococcus sp.
GCGGCAGAGCGCTGGCCAAGGCCGCGGCGATCGCCAGGGCCGGCAGAACTCTGTTGAGCGTTGAGCGCAGCATGAACACGACGGCTAGTGGGGCCCAAGGTATCGGGCTCCTGCGAACCGATCCAGGGCCGCGCCGCTTCAGCCCGAGGGTGGTGGGGTGATGCCACTGGCCAGCAGCAGCCGCATCGCCACGGGTAGCACCAGCAGCACGGTGATCAGGCGCACGGCATGGAGCACAGCCACCGGGGCACCCACACCGAACTCATCGCCCGCCAGGCTCATGCCGCTGATGCCGCCTGGGGCTGCCCCCAGCAGTGCCACCAGCGGATCCAGGCCCAAGAGCCGGCTGCAGCAGAAGCCCACCAGCAACCCAGCCACCACCAGGGTGAGCGTGATCACGATCGCCGGCTTCCACAACTGCCGCAGTTCACTCAGCGCTGTTGCAGTGAGGCTGGTGCCGATCACCGTGCCAATGCCGATTTCAAGGGCGGTGCGGGTTCCGGCGGGCCAGCTGGCGGCTTCCAACCGGCCGCTGAGGCTGAGCAGGCCAGCCCCCAGCAGCGCGCCAGCCAAGGGCGCAGCCGGGATGCCCGTGCGCAGGGCCAACAGTCCTCCACCCAGGCCGGCCGCCAGATAGGCGAGCAGCTGCAGGGTTGAGCTCATGGCAGCCAGCCGCGGGAATAGGCCAAGTCTGCTGGCTGGCCGAGGGCGGGTGTGTTGTGATCGGGGCCTCTCGACTGCGCAGCATGACGGCTGAATCGGTGTCATTCCGGATCACACGATCCACCGAAGATCTGGCGCAAACCGTCTCGGCGCTCTCCCAGCGCCTGGTGAAGCTGGAGCAGCGTCTGGCGGCGCTGGAGCTGCAGCTGGATCGGGTTGCAGCTGAGCCCGAGCCGGATCCCGAGGATCTGCTGCGCCTGGATCGGGTGGCCAGCCTGTTGGCCGATTGCCGCAGTTTGCTGGAGGAGGAACCCAGCGCCGAGCAGCACGGGGCTTCCTGGCCTGAGCCCCAGCAGCACGAGGACGCGCAGGCAGCCTGAGCAGTGCCTTGGCAGCGGTGCCACAATGGAAAGAAAGCGAACCATGGCCTTCTCCAACAGCCATCGCACCGCTCCGGCGACCGCTTTAACCAGCCCTAACGGCAAAGCCCCAGGCTCACCGGCTTGCCAGAACCGCGGTTATTCCGAAGGCGGCCACCAGCTTGAAAAGCTGGAATTCGCCCTGGCGGTGGCGATCACTCGCGGCGATCAACAACGGGTTAGCCAGCTGCGCGATCAGATCGATGCACTGGGTGGCAACCGCGAAGAGCCCGGCACCTGAATCGATCAGGCCATCAACTCTGCGCTCCATCACTGTTGTGATTCCGTGATCGGCATGGGCGTGCTGCTTGGATTTGCACCACGCCCGTTAACATCGACTCACGACAAAGTCGACGCATGCAAGCGACACGTCAGGCTCCGGCACCTGCCGCTCGCCGCGAAGACCTCTTGAAAGAGGCGGGGTCCCACGCCGAGGCGGCTGAGCTCGCCGCTGCCTCTGGGGAAATTGAAACGGCAGCGCGATTGATTTTGCAGTCGCTGGATTGCGAGCGCCGGGCCGGCAGTGTTGGCCCGCAGGTGCTGCAGCTGATCAAGCCACGCAACTGAGTCCCCTCGTTCCAGTCTTCTGCCCCGAATCGATCGGGCTCGCCGGATAACTGATGCGATGTGTTGTTGGTAAGCGGATGACCGGGCTCGAACCGGCGACGTTCAGCTTGGGAAGCTGACATTCTACCACTGAATTACATCCGCAAATCTGAAGACAGCGCTTCAGATTGGTTGACCAGCGTGATGCGATTGCTCGCAACTTTTGGCTGGACAACCATAGCAACCTGCTGCTGGATCAGTTGGCGGCGGCTGGCGCCTTGGCCGTGCACTGAACGGCAGCCTGCAGTTCCTTGTGGGCCGCAACCACGCTGTCAGCCTGGGGTTTGAGGGTTTTGGCGGCTTCCTCAAGGGTGAGCTGCTTCTCCTTCGACACCTTCTTCAGCTCCTTATTAAAGGCCTGAGCCTGCTTCTGGAAGGCCTCAACACGCGCGGCCTCAAGGGTGACCTCGGCTTGCTTCAGGCCTTTCAGGGCGGTGCGCAGCTGTTTGCCTGCGGCTTCGGCGTCGCCCACGGTGGAAGTGGGAGTCAAGGCGGCGCTGGCCTCGAGGGCTGCGCCCACCTTCACCAGCTGATCGCACACATTCACGGTGGCCTGCTGTTCAGTTACCACCTTATTTTTCTTTTTCTTTTCCACAGGGGAGCACGCCACCAGAGCCAGGCTCAGGCAGGCGGCTGCGACGGCGAGAGAGCGGCGCATCGGGAGGCAAAGCATGCGTTCCGACCCTAGGCAGATCGGAAGGCTTTGCCTGCAGGGCTTCAGCCCCTCAGTTAGCTGGCCAGTCAGCCCGCCAGGGCGGCGGCACAGGCGGCCACGCCGGCACCAGGGGTTCCCTTGTGCAGGCCGAGCTCCTGCAATGTGGCCTCGATGGCGGCCACGGCGGTGAGCACGTCGCGATCGCAGACGAAACCCAGGTGGCCGATGCGGAACACGTGGCCCTTGAGGTGGTCTTGGCCGCCGGCCAGCAGGATGTCGAAGCGCTCCTTCACTTTCTTGCGCAGGCTCTCGGCGTCGATGCCATCGGGGGCCACAGCGGTGATCGCCGGGCTGCCGCAGCCCTCAGCGGCATACAGGGGCAGGCCGATCGCCTTCATGCCGGCCTGGGCGGCGGCGCGGTGGCGGGCATGGCGGGCGAAGATCGCCTCGAGGCCTTCGGCTTGCATCATCTCCAGCGCCGCTTCCAGGGCGAAGTAGAGGTTGATCGCCGGGGTGAAGGGATTGCTGTCGGCGTGGGCCGATTTGCGGTACTTCGCCAGATCCAGATAGAACTTCGGCAGATCGGAGCGCTCGGCGGCGGCCCAGGCGCGATCGCTCATGGCTACAAAAGCCAGGCCCGGCGGCATCATGTAGCCCTTCTGGGAGCCGGAGCCGATCACGTCGATGCCCCAGGCATCCATCGGCACGCTGCAGGCGCCCAGGCTGGTGACGCAGTCGGCAATCGTGAGGGCGGTGCCGTGGGCACGCACGTGCTTGGCGATCGTTTCGAGATCGTTGATCACCCCGGTGGAGGTTTCCGAGTGGGTGAGGATCACGGCCTTGATCGCCTTGGCGCTGTCGGCCTCAAGGGCGGCGCGGAAGGCTTCGGGATCGAGGGGCTGCCCCCACTCGGCCTTCACCACCTCCACATCCAGGCCGTAGGCCTTGGCCACCTTCACCCAGCGCTCACCAAACTTGCCGTTGTCGCCGCAGAGCACCTTGTCGCCCTTGCTCAGCACGTTGATGATTCCGGCCTCCATGGCGGCGGTGCCGCTGCCGGTGATCACCAGCACATCGTTCTGGGTTTGATGCAGCCACTTGAGCTGCTCGGTGGTGCGGCGCACGATCTTCTGGAAGTCGGCGCTGCGGTGCCCGATGGGGTGCTTACCCATCGCCTGCAGGACGGTTTCCGGCACCGGGGTAGGGCCGGGGATCATCAGGGTGAGCTTGTCCTGCATGGAAGAGGCTGGTGGGGCGAATCTGGAGGCGGCTGCGCAGCCCGATGCGGCGCAATCCACCACCTTAAAAAACAGCCTTCCGGGGGCCTGCGATGACCAGTTCCGGCTACACCTTGCCGGTGTGGGTGGCTGCAGCCGCTGTGGCGGCGGTGCGCCTGCTGCGCGGTGACGGGCCTGCTCCGGCCGCCGTGCCCCTCTGTCTGCAGCCGGATCAGGCCGGATCCCAGCTGCCGCAGGAACTGATCGATGTGGAGGCGGCGGCGTTGCTGGCTCCGGATCGGGCCCTGGGAATCAGCCGCTGCCAGCCCGGCGATGGCCTGGATCTCACCCGCGGGCTGGCGGTGTGGGTGGAAGCCCAATGGACGGAGCGGCTCGCGGACCAGCCCTGGCTTCAGTTGGAGGCTGGCGAGGGGGTGGGGGTGTTGGCCGGTAGCAGCGAGCTGTGTGTGTCGGGCTTTGCCCGCGCGCTGTTGGAGTGCAACCTGCAGCCGTTGATGCCCGAGAGCCATGGCCTGCGCTTGCGCATCACCCTGCCTGGGGGGCGGCAGCTGGCCCAGCGCACCAGCAATGAAGCCTTTGGTGTGGTGGATGGGCTGGCGTTGATCGGCACCCAGGCGGCGGTGCAACGCAGCGCGGATCCCGATCAACTGGCCCGGGCCCGGGCTGAGTTGGCGCGGCGGGCCAACGATCCGGCGTTGGCGCGTGATCTTGTGCTCGTGATCGGCGAGAACGGCTTGGATCTGGCGCCGCGGTTGGGTCTGCAGGCGCCGCTGCTGCTCAAGGCCGGCAATTGGATCGGGCCGCTGCTGGTGGCGGCTGCCGAGCAGGGGGTGGAGCGGCTGCTGCTGTTCGGCTACCAGGGCAAGTTGATCAAGCTGGCCGGCGGCATCTTTCACACCCACCACCACCTGGCCGATGGTCGCCTGGAGGTGCTCACCGCCCAAGCGGCACTGCTGGGGTTGCCTCTGGAGCAGCTGCAGCAGCTGGCCCAAGCGGCCAGTGTGGATGAGGCGCTGCGGCAGCTGGCGGCGCTGGATGCCAGCGCTGCTCAAGCCCTGCAGCACCGGGTGGCGAGCGCTGTGGAGCAGCGCAGCGCGGCCTATCTCGCCCGCCATGGTGAGCGCAGCATGTGCATCGGAGCGGTGCTGTTTGATCGCGATCGCCGCCTCTGTGCCGAGGGCCCCTGCGGAGCTGAGTTGCTGCAGGCCTTCAGGGCCTGAGATCTAGGGTGAAGGGATTGCCCGGGCCGCAGCAGCTGGCCGCCCTATGTCGAACGTGACCCCCACCGCCATCGGCGAAACCGATCGCTATCCGGCGATTGTGATTTTGGATTTTGGCTCGCAGTATTCCGAGCTGATTGCCCGGCGTGTGCGCGAAACCGAGGTGTACTCCCTGGTGATGGGTTACAGCACCACGGCGGAGGAGCTGAAGGCGATTAATCCCAAGGGGATCATTCTCAGCGGCGGGCCCAGTTCGGTGTATGCCGAGCATGCGCCGTTGTGTGATCCGGAGATCTGGAATCTGGGGATTCCGGTGCTCGGTGTTTGCTACGGCATGCAGCTGATGGTGCAGCAGCTGGGGGGCTCCGTGGTGGCGGCGGGTCGGGCTGAATACGGCAAGGCACCGCTCTATGTAGACGACCCCACCGACCTGCTCACCAACGTGGATGAAGGCTCCACGATGTGGATGAGCCACGGTGATTCCGTGGAGCGCCTGCCCGATGGCTTTGTGCGCCTCGCCCATACCGACAACACGCCTGAGGCGGCGGTGGCGCATCACGAGCGCCGGCTCTACGGCGTGCAGTTCCACCCGGAGGTGGTGCACTCGGTGTGCGGCATGGCCCTGCTGCGCAATTTCGTCTATCACATCTGCGGTTGTCTGCCGGATTGGACCACCGCCGCCTTCATTGACGAGGCCGTGGCCGATGTGCGCCGGCAGGTGGGTGATAAGCGCGTGCTGCTGGCGCTCTCTGGTGGTGTGGATTCCTCCACGCTCGCCTTCCTGTTGCACAAGGCGATTGGTGATCAGCTCACGTGCATGTTCATTGATCAGGGCTTCATGCGCAAAGGCGAGCCTGAGTTTCTGGTTGAGTTCTTTGATAAGCGCTTCCACATCAACGTGGAATACATCAATGCCCGCGAGCGCTTCATCAATAAGCTCGCCGGTGTGACCGATCCTGAGGAAAAGCGCAAGCTGATCGGCACGGAATTCATCCGCGTGTTCGAAGAGGAGAGCAAGCGCCTTGGTCCCTTTGATTACCTCGCCCAGGGCACGCTTTATCCCGATGTGATTGAAAGCGCCGGCACCAACGTCGACCCCAAAACGGGTGAGCGGGTGGCGGTGAAGATCAAGAGCCACCACAACGTGGGCGGCTTGCCCAAGGATCTGCAGTTCAAGCTGGTGGAGCCGCTGCGCAAGTTGTTCAAAGATGAAGTGCGCAAGGTGGGCCGCACCCTCGGCCTCCCCGAGGAGATCGTGGGCCGCCACCCCTTCCCGGGCCCGGGTTTGGCGATCCGGATCCTGGGTGAGGTGACCAACGAGAAGCTCGACATCCTGCGCGATGCCGATTTGATCGTGCGCGAAGAGATCAAGAACGCTGGGCTTTATCACGAGATTTGGCAGGCCTTCGCGGTGCTGCTGCCGGTGCGCAGCGTTGGCGTCATGGGCGATAAGCGCACCTATGCCTTCCCTGTGGTGCTGCGCTGCGTCTCGAGCGAAGACGGCATGACGGCCGATTGGTCGCGCCTGCCCTACGACCTGCTGGAGACCATCTCCAACCGGATCGTGAATGAGGTGAAGGGGGTGAACCGTGTGGTGCTCGATATCACCAGCAAGCCCCCCGGCACGATCGAGTGGGAGTGAGCGGCCTGCGCTGGCCGCAGCCGGACGGCTCCGTTACCCTCGGGGCCCCGGCTCAGGAGCCTTGACCGCCGCCCCCCAGCAGGACCTCCAGCTGCAGCGCCGCCTCCAGCAGGACAGCATCCAGCTGGCCGGCAAGGTGATTTACCTCAATCCCTTCCTCTATTGGCGCCGCTTCGACGCCAATACAGATCGTTGGTTGCGCGAACCCGGCCAGCTGGCCGAGGATCAGGTGAGTGCCAACCGGGTGCGCTTCTACCCCGAGCTCGACTGGGACCTTCTCAGTGATGACGAGAGGCTGATCAAGGACGGCGCTGTTGAGATGTTCCTCAAGAGCCTCGAGCTGATCAGCACCTTCAACCCCGAGCTCACCCCCGGCCAGTTGCTGGAGGTGGAGCGCAAGATGGCCGTCACCAAGAAACGGGCCTTCGAGCGTTGGGTGTCGAAGGCGCTCAAGCGCCGCCTGCAGCAGGAGGTGAGCGAGCGCCGCCGCTTCGATCGCGAACGCCTGCTGCGCGACTGGAGTGAGTGGCTGCTGTTGCCGGTGACCCGCCAAGCGTTGCTGCCCTTCTCCGCGCTGCTGGTGCTGGCGGTGGGCGGCGGTTGGTGGTGGGGTTCCCAGCAGTTCTGCCGTCAGCAGATCGTGCAGCCGCCGGTGGAGGCGGGGCCGCGCTGAGCACGTCAGACTGGACGTTCGACCTGCGCTGCCGTTTCGGCTCCGATGGCTTCTGATCCCCTCGATGCCTTGCGCCTCACCCTGATGCAGGAGGTGCTGCCGGTGGGGCTGGCGGTGGTGGAGCGGGCTCGGCGCGGCGGCCCGCGCGATGTGATCGAGGCCTTCAGCGCTCAGGCCGATCCCTTGGAGCAGCTGCGCCAAGAGGGCGAGCCCGCGGCCCGTCAGGTGCGCGAGAGCCTGGATCGTCTGCAGCCTGGCCTGGGCAACCCCGTGATGAAGGTGGAGGTGCGCGATGTGCCTGCGGACGATCAGCCGGATCTAGCTGCACCGGCCTTGGAGGCACGCGAGCGAGAGGAGTTGCAGCAGGCGCTGGCGCGCATTGGCGCTCGACTGACGCAGCTGGAGCAGCGGCTGCAGCCGGAGGCCTGAACGCGATGGCGCTGGCCTCCGGCGGGCAACGCCACACCGGCATGCAGCAGCAGCCCGCCATCCTGCTCGGGCTGGTGGTGCTGTTTGCCTCGGCGATGGTGCTGCGGCTGGGCTGGCTGCAGTTGCTGCACGGTGACGAGAACCGGGCCCGGGCGGATGAGAACCGCATCCGGCTGCTGGCGCGCAATCCAGTGCGCGGCCGCATCCTCGATCGCAATGGGCAGGTGCTGGTTTCGAGCCGGCTCACCTACAGCCTCTACCTCCAGCCCAAGCTGGTGAACGATCAGACCTGGCCGGCGCTGCGGGCGCAGCTCAGCCAGCTGATGGGAGTGCCGGAAGCCCAGCTCGATCAGAAACGCCGGGATGGTCCGGGGGCCCAGCGCTATCGCATCGAACTGGCCAGCGAGCTCACGCCGCAGCAGGTGCTGCGCTTCCGCGAGCAGAGCGCGGGCCTCAAGGGGGCTGAGGTGGATCTCGATGTGCTGCGCAGCTACCCCCACGGCTCCCTGGCCGCCCATGCCCTGGGCTACACCCAACCGATCACGGAGCAGGAGTACAAGAGCCTGGCCAAGAAGGGCTATCAGATCCGCGATCGCATCGGCCGCATTGGCCTGGAGGCGGCCTTTGAGTCGCACCTGCGCGGGGCCTGGGGCGGCCAGATGGTGGAGGTGAACGCCATGGGTGAGATCCAGCGGATCTTGGGCGATCGGCCATCCAAGGCCGGCAAGGATCTGCAGACCACCCTCGATCTCGATCTGCAGCGGGCGGCGGAGCAGGTGCTCAAAGACAAGCCCGGCGGCGCGATCGTGGCCCTCAATCCCGCCAATGGGGCGATCCTGGCCTTGGCCAGCCGGCCCACCTTCGATCCCAACTTCTTCTCCAAGAGCGTCACCACCCAGAAGGAGTACGACGCTCTGTTCAATTCACCGGTGAAGCCGCTGCTCAGCCGGGCGATGAGCGCCTACGACCCCGGCAGCACCTGGAAGGCGGTGACGGCCATGGCGGGGATGGAGAGCGGCAAGTTTCCGCCCAACACCAAGCTGGTGACGCGGGGTTGCATCACCTACGGCGGCCATTGCTTCCCGGATCACAACGGGGCTGGCTTCGGCACGATCGGCTACGAGGATGCGCTGCGCTTCTCGAGCAACACCTTCTTCTATCAAATCGGTGTGGGTGTGGGTTCGATCGCCCTCCACAATGCGGCCTTGAGCCTGGGGTTCACCAAACCCTCTGGCATCGAGATCGGCTACGAGGAAAGTCTCGGTTTGGTGGGCAATGAGCGCTGGGCGGCCCAGGGCCGGGGCTGGTCCAAACCCGGCAGTACGCCCTGGATCCCGGAAGACATGGCCAGCATGTCGATCGGGCAGTCGGTGGTGCAGATCACGCCGCTGCAGCTGGCCCGGGCCTATGCCGTGTTCGCCAATGGCGGCTATCTGATCACCCCCCACCTGGTGGATCAGGGGCTCGATTGGACTGATCCTCCGCGCCGCACCAAGGTGGATATCAAGCCCGCCACCCTGGCCACCATCGCTCGCGGTTTGCGCAAGGTGGTGTCGGATGGCACGGGGGCTGGCATGAACGTGCCCAACCTGCCGCCTGTTGCGGGTAAGACCGGCACCGCCGAAGACAGCACCGGGGGCCCCGATCACGCCTGGTTTGCCTGTTTTGCCCCCTATCCCAACAGCCAGATCGTGGTGGTGGCCTTTGCCCAGAACACTCCGGGTGGCGGATCGGTGCATGCCCTGCCGATGGCCCGCAAGGTGCTCGAGGTGTGGACGCAGCTGCGCAAGAGCTGATCAGCCCACCAGGGCAGGTTTCTTGCTGCTGCTGAGCACCTGGCGGTAGTAGCCGCGCAGCTGTTCGGTGGCTCCGGCCCAGCCCCAGCGCTCGGCTTCCTGGCGGGCGTTGTGGCGCAGTTGCTCCCGCTGGCTGGGATCACCCAGTAGGCGCAGCGCGGCGGCGGTGAGGCTGCCGGCGCCGCCGTCCACCCCATCGGGTTCGTAGAGGCAGCCGTTCACGCCGTCGGTCACGATGTCAGGGATGCCGCCGCGGTTGGCGCCCACCACTGGGCAGCCGGCCGCCATCGCTTCGAGCAACACCAGGCCCAGGGTTTCGGTGCTGCTGGGGAAGAGGAAGGCATCGGCGCTGGCGTAGGCGCTGGCCAGTTCTTCGCCGGCCAGATAGCCCACGAAGGTGGCGGCGCTGCCGGCGAACAGGGTTTCCAGTTGCTGGCGGTAGGGGCCATCGCCCACCAGGGCCAGGCGCGCATCCGGCAGGGCATCGAGCACGGGCCGAATCCGCTCGATCTGCTTCTCAGCCGATAGGCGCCCGATGTAAAGCAGCAGCTTGCCGGTGTCACTGCGGCCGCCTAGTAGGCGCTGGCGCATGGCTTCGCTGCGCAGCTCGGGGCGGAACAGATCGGTGTCGACACCGCGCTGCCAGAGGGCGGTGTGCTGGATGCCCTTCTCGCTCAGCTCGGCAACCATCGCGGTGGAGGTGCAGAGGTTGAGCTGGGCCTGGTTGTGGGCGGCCTTGAGCAGTTCCCACAGCACCGGCTCGAGCATGCCGAGGCCGTAGTGCTCCAGGTATTTGGGCAGATGGGTGTGGTAGCTGGCCACCAGCGGATAGCCCTTGGTCTTGGCGATCCAGATGCCCCCCAGGCCCAGCACCGCGGGGTTCACCACGTGCACGAGATCGGGGTTGAACGCTTCCAGCGCATCCGACACCATCGGCCGCGGCAGGGCCAGCTTCAGCTCGGGATAGAGGGGCAGCGGCATGGCTGGCACCCCCAGCACCTGGGCGCCCATGTAGGTGTCGGGTGCACCCTCCGGGCAGACGATCAGCACCTCATCGCCGGCCGCCACCAGATGCTGCACCGTTTTGGTGAGACGGGTCACGATCCCGTCCACCTTCGGCAGGAAGGTTTCGGTGAAGAGGGCGATCTTCAAGGCAGGAGGCCGGGTGGGATCAGGCCGCCTGGATGGCAGCTTCCTGGGCTTTGGTCCAGGCGGAGATGCAGGGGATGCGGCTGCGGTCGCAGCGATCGGCGTAGCGACCGGCGATCTCCACCACTTCCTTGAGCAGGCCGTCGTCGAGCGTGGTGGGGTTGAGGCCCAGCTCGATGAAGCAGCGGTTGTCCACGATCAGATCGTTCTCCACCGCCTCGTTGCGGGGGTTGGGCAGATGGTTGATCTGGGCGCCGGTGAGGGCGGCCACCTTCTTGGCCAGCTCACCCACCTGATGGCTTTCGGTCATCTGGTTGAAGATCTTCACCCGCTCGCCTTTCTCTGGCGGGTTCTCCAGGGCCAGCTGCACGCAGCGCACCGAGTCGCGGATGTGGATGAAGGCGCGGGTTTGGCCGCCAGTGCCGTGCACCGTAAGCGGATAGCCGATGGCCGCCTGCATCAAGAAGCGGTTGAGCACCGTGCCGTAGTCACCGTCGTAGTCGAACCGGTTGGTGAGGCGCGGGTCGCGGTCGGTGGCTTCGGTGTTGGTGCCCCAGACGATGCCCTGGTGCAGATCCGTGATCCGCACCTTGTCGTTCTTGTTGTAGTAGAGGAAGAGCAGCTGATCGAGCGTCTTCGTCATGTGATAGACGCTGCCCGGGCTGGCGGGGTGCAGGATCTCTTCTTCGAAGCGGCTGCCATCGGGCTGGGGCACCTCCACCTTGAGGTAGCCCTCGGGGATGGTGGCGCCGCGGTGGGAGCCATAGCCGTACACGCCCATGGTGCCCAGGTGCACCACATGGATGTCGAGGCCGCTCTCCACGATGGCGGCCAGCAGGTTGTGGGTGCCGTTGACGTTGTTATCAACGGTGTAGCGCTTGGTGGCGCTGCTCTTCATCGAATAGGGAGCGGCGCGCTGTTCGGCGAAGTGCACCACCGAATCCGGGCGCTCCTCCAGCAGAAGATCCAGCAGCCGCTGATATTCGTGGGCGATGTCCATGTGCACGAAGCGCATGGGCTTGCCGCCGGTTTGCTCCCAAGCGGTGAGCCGATCGGGCATGGTGGCGATCGGCGTCAGCGATTCCACCGCCAGATCAATGTCGATCTTGCGGCGGCTCAGGTTGTCCACGATCAACACGTCGTGGCCCTGGTCGGCCAAGTTCACGGCGCAGGGCCAGCCGCAGAAGCCGTCACCGCCGAGAACGAACACCTTCACCGCTGGACTCCTGGTTGGCGAGCGACTGATCGGGCATCCGCTCCGTCAGGGCAAGCTACTACAGGGATTCAGCTGATCCCTGCGGCCACGCCCACCAGCAGCAGCACGAGCACGGCACCGCCGATCAGCAGCATCTTGCTGTTGGCGCTGCTGCTTTCGCCCACCTCCATCACTTCCATCCGGGGTTCCTTGGCGAAGGCGTTGAGCCTGCCGCCGTCCTCTTCGGTGACCTGCATCGCAGTGGTGCGTCGTTCAGACGACAGTACGGAGGGTTTTCAGGATTGCCACCCTCCCGTTCAGAAGCTTCACGTGCCCACGCGCCCGGCGGTGGGAGAGCTGGGGCTGGCTTCGGCCCGCACTGGCAGACGGCCTGCGTGGAAGGCTGTCCGGCCGGCTTCGCAGGCCAGCGCCATCGCCCGCGCCATCGCGGCCGGATCGCCGGCCAAGGCAATAGCGCTGTTGATCAGCAGGGCATCGGCTCCCATCTCCATCGCCTGAGCGGCTTCGCTGGGGACTCCCAGGCCGGCATCCACCACCACCGGCACGGTGGCGTTTTCGATGATCAGGGCAATGTTGGCGGCGTTGCGGATGCCCTGTCCGGAGCCGATCGGTGAGCCCAGGGGCATCACGGTGGCGCAGCCGGCTTCTTCCAACCGTTTGGCCAAGAGCGGATCAGCATTGATGTAGGGCAGCACGGTGAAGCCCTCTTTCACCAGTTGCTCGGCCGCTTCCAGGGTGCCGATTGGATCGGGCAGCAGGTGCCGCGTGTCGGGAATCACCTCCAGCTTCACGAAGGTGTTGTCTTCCTGGCCGGCCAGCTTGGCCAGTTCCCGCCCAAGGCGCGCCACCCGGATCGCCTCCTCGGCTGTGGCGCAGCCGGCGGTGTTGGGCAGCATCCAGATCCGCTGCCAGTCGATCGCCTCCATCAGCCCTTCATGGCCAGCGGCCTGGCTTTGCACGCGCCGCACCGCCACCGTCACGATGTCGCAGGCGCTGCTCGCCAGGCTGGCCTGCATCGCCTGGATGCTCGGGTATTTGCCGGTGCCGGTCATCAGCCGGCTGCGGAAGCTGCGCCCGCCGATCACCAGGGGGTCGTTCTGCTGGCTGGTAGTGGCGGTCACGGCAGCGGTTGGGGCCATGCAGCGAACGTACCGCGCGGTCATGACTGATCGGCCGGGATCCCCTTAGCCTTGGCCCACTTCTAAAGAGTGCTGTGATTCCGTTGCTGCTGGCTGCCACGCCCCTGCCCGTGGGTAGTGCGGTGCCCTTCCAGGAGCCCGCGGCGGTGTCGACTCCACTCACCGAGAACTTCGGCCAGCAGGCACCGGTGCGCACCTTTGATCCGGTGGCCCGGGCGGCTGATCTGGCCAGCACCATGCCGCGGCAATGGAGCGGCACCTACCAACCGTTTGCTGGTGGTAGCCCGGTGACCGTCCAGCTCGATGTGTCGGCCGTGCAGGCCATGGGCCAGATGGTGGACCTGCGCGGCCAGATGACCGTTGGCTCCACCACCCTGCCGGTGCAAGGCAATCTCAACGCCAGCTCCGATCAGCTCGATCTGCTGCTGCTGGGTGATGTGAGCGCAGCCGGCCTTGAGGATGGCGGTCGTTTCCTTGGCCTGCAGGGCTTCACCCTGTCGGGTTGGAGCGCTCCGCGGCTCACCAATCCTGGTGGCCAGCTGGTGCTCAATCCGGTCAGAACAGGTGGGGCGCCTGCCGTTCGCGGTCTCTGGTGAGACCGGAGTGGCTCAGGCGGCGGTGCGCTCCAGCCGCTTGAGCCGCTTTTGGCGGTGCCGTTGCTGCTGTCGAGCTCGAGCACCTTCAGATAGTTCTCTTTGGCTTCCTCGGGCTTTTGCTGCTTCTCGAGGGCGAACGCCAGGTTGTTCAGGGCCACCGGGTAGTCGGCCTTGGCCTTCAGGGCTGCGCGGTAGTGCTTGATGGCAGCGGCGTAGTTGCTTTGGGCTGCCAGCGCAAAGCCCAGTGCATTTTCGATCAACGCCTGGGCTTCGGGGGGTTCAGCAGCGGAGTATTTGCTCGCCAGCTTCAGATTGTCGATGGCTTGGCCGTAGAGCCGCTTGCGCAGCTGCACGGAGGCCAGCTCGTAGAGGTCAGCGGCCGATTGTTCACCGGCTTTGCTCGCTTGCTCCAGACGGATCAGCGCAACTTCGTCGCGCCGAACCCGCAGGATCTGGCGTGCCACCAACACAGCGGCACCGCCAAGAATCACTAAAAGCCCGATCAGGTAGGCCTGAGGAAGCGAAAAATCCATCAACCAACCCGATCAGGCATCGCAGAGGTTAACGGTCAGCTCTTGGCTGCACCCACCACAGCGGTGAAGCTGCTGGGATCCACAACAGCGAGCTGGGCCAGCATCTTGCGGTTGAGCTGCACGTCAGCCTTCTTGAGGCCACCGATCAGGCGGCTGTAGCTCAGGCCGTTCAGGCGAGCAGCAGCGTTGATGCGGGCGATCCACAGGCGACGGAAGTCACGCTTACGGCGACGACGGTCGCGGTACGCGTTGCAGAGGGCTTTCATCACCCGCTGGTTGGCGGTGCGGAAGAGCGAGCCGTTGCCGCCGCGGAAGCCGCGGGCTAGGCGAAGAATCTTGTTGCGGCGCTTACGGGCGACATTGCCCCTCTTAACGCGTGCCATCGATGGTCCTCAGAAAACGGTGATACAGCGGGTCAGCCGGGCGATTCAGCTGTAGGGGAGCATGGCGCGCACGTTGTCCGCGTCGCGCTCGTCAACCACGGCCATGGTGCCGAGGAAACGCTTGCGCTTCGGGCTCTTGTGGTCGAGCAGGTGGTTGCGGAAAGCGTGGCGGCGCATGAACTTTCCGCTGCCGGTGGCTTTGAACCGCTTGGCGGCTGCTTTGCGGGTCTTGAGCTTCGGCATTGTCTACGCGCTCGGGCACAAACGATGAGGGTACGACCTGGGAGTCCCTTCCGCCAACTCCCCCTAGGGTCGGGCGGCGCCTGGATCGATGCGATGGCTGCTGCTCGAGCCCTCACAGCCCTGCTGTCGCTATCGCTGCTGGCGGCGGGTTGCCAGGGGGCGGACGCGGAATCGCTCACCCGCCTGCCGGTGCCCAAGCCGCCGGCGGTGCAGGGCGCCAAGCCTGTGCTCTGGGTGTCGTTGGCAGCCCATCTCGGCGGCCAACCGTTGGCGTTGGAGGGAGCCTCAGCGCCCCTGCAGCTGGTGGATGCCCGCGGCGAACGGTTCAGTACCCGGCGCGTGCATCTGCGCTGGGTGGCGCAGGCCCTGCCCGAGCCGATTGAGATCCGCCGCAGCGTGTTGGGCCCTTTCGCCAGCTTTGAAGCGGCGGAGCAGGCCGCGCTGGCTTGGCGAGCCCTGGGCGTGCTGGCTGAGGTGGCCCACCCCCGCGATTGGGAGGTGTGGGCTCCCGCTGCTGCTCTGGCCCCTCCGGGCATGGCTCCGCGCCTGCTGCTGCAGCGGCTCACCCAGCAGCGGGTGCTGCAGTTCAACTCGGCCTCCGGATGGCGGAGCCTGGCGGGGCCCGTGCAGATTCAGGCCCCTGGAGGGCTGCGCTTCAACGGCGGTGTGTTCAGCGGGCCGTTCCGGCTGCAGGCCGATGCCTACGGCAGCTGGACTCTGGTGGAGGAGGTGCCGCTTGAGCGATACCTGCAGGGCGTGGTGCCCCATGAAATCGGTGCCGGTTCGCCGCCGGCGGCCCTCGCGGCGCAGGCGGTGCTCGCCCGCACCTGGGCCCTGCGCAATCGGCACCGCTTCGCGGTGGATGGCTACCACCTCTGCTCCGACACGCAGTGCCAGGTGTACAGCGATCCCCGCACGGCCGGATCAGCGGTGCGCCAGGCCGTGAGTCGCACCGCTGGTCAGGTGCTGGCGCAAAACGGTGAGCCGATTCATGCGGTGTATCACGCCAGCAACGGTGGCGTGAGTGCTGATGAAGACGAGGCCTGGCCGCTGCCGGAGCTGGGCTACCTCGAGCCGTCTCTTGATCTGGCTGGCGCTGCGGCGCAGGGGTTGAGCCTGCCGCTTGATGCCCAGGAGGTGGCGGCGTTGCTTGCCCGCCGATCCGGTGTGGTGGGCGCCACGCATCCGTTGTTCCGCTGGCGGCGCCAGCTGGATCAGGCCAGCCTGCGCAAGGGCCTTGGGCCAAGGGCGGCCAGCCTCGGCTCGCCGCTCAAGCCGGTGGTGTTGGAGCGCGGCCCCAGCGGGCGGGTGGTGCGTCTGGCGATCGAGGGGCCTGGCGGGCGGGTGGTGCTGGAGCGCGATGCCATCCGCCGCACCTACCGCCAATTGCCCAGCACGCTGTTTGTGCTGGCCCCCAGCGCTGCAGGGAGCTGGAGCGTGGTGGGTGGTGGCTTCGGCCATGGGGCCGGCCTGTCGCAGGCGGGAGCGATTGATCTGGCCGCGCGGGGCTGGAGCGTGGAGCAGATCCTCAATCGCTATTACCCCGGTGCGCGCTTGGTGCCGATTCAGACCCTGCCTGAAGAGGGCCATCGCGGAGCCCTCTAAAGTTCGCAAGACCTGGAACAAGTCATGGCCGCCGGGGGCACAGCCACAGGAGCCCGCCGACTGCAGGCCTCGTTGTTTCTGATCGGTTGTTGTCTGGCCGGGGCTGCTCCCCACGCGCTTCCGCCCAGCCGCAGCCTTTGGCCTTCTTTGGCGCTCACGTTGCTGCTGGGCACCTACGCCGTCCGCAGCGTGTTCCTGCCTTTGATGCGCGGTGCGGGGGCGGCTGTGGAGAGCCCGCCTCCCGCCGCTTGGCCAGCGGTGGATCTGGTGGTGGCCGCCCGGGATGAAGAGGCGGTGATCGGTCGTTTGGTGGAGCGCCTTTCCGAGCTCGACTATCCCGCCGAGCAGCTGCGGCTGTGGGTGATTGACGACGGCAGCGAAGACCGCACCCCAGAGGTGCTCGAGGCCTATCAGCGCCGCTACCCGCAGCTGCAGGTGCTCCGCCGCAGCCGGGATGCCGGTGGTGGTAAGTCGGGAGCGCTGAATGCGCTGCTGCCTCAGTTGCAGGGCCGCTGGCTGTTGGTGCTCGATGCCGATGCCCAGCTCCAGCCCGACGGCCTGAAGCGGTTGGTGGCCTTTGCAGAGGCCGGTGGTTGGTCGGCTGTGCAGCTGCGCAAGGCCGTGGTGAATGCCGATCACAACCTGCTCACGCGCGCCCAGGCCATGGAAATGGCCCTTGATGCCGTGATTCAGCAGGGCCGTTTGCACAGTGGCGGCGTGGTGGAGCTGCGGGGCAATGGCCAACTGTTGCAGCGCCAGGCCGTGCTCGCCTGCGATGGCTTCAACGAAGCCACCGTTACCGACGACCTTGATCTGAGCTTCCGCCTGCTGGTGCAGGGCCAGCCGGTGGGCCTGCTCTGGAATCCGCCCATCCAGGAGGAGGCGGTGACCAGTGTGATGGGCCTGTGGCGCCAGCGGCAGCGCTGGGCCGAGGGCGGTCTGCAGCGCTTCTTCGATTACTGGGGTGAGCTCACCGGCCGGGCCACCAGCGCGGCTCGCAAGCTCGATCTCAGCGGCTTTTTCCTGCTCCAGTACGCTCTGCCGGTGATGGCGGTGGCGGATCTGTTCACCAGCCTGCTCAGCCGCAGCACCCCGCTGATGTGGCCGTTGTCGTTCGTGGCCTTTGGCCTGTCGGGCGGCGCGATCTTGGTGGGTTGCCTGCGCAGCAGCGAAGGGCCTGCCCTCCCTCGCATGCATCCACTCAATTTGGCCTTGGGTATTGCCTACCTCGGCCATTGGTTCGTGGTGATTCCCTACACCACCTTGCGGATGGCGCTGTTGCCCAAGCGGTTGGTGTGGGCCAAAACCCTGCATGTGGGATCCGGCGAGAGCCACGGCGCCGAGGAGCCGGATCTAACCACCCAGGTGCTCTGAGAGGAGCAGAGCGATCAGGCGGCCTGGCTGTCTGTGCTGCTGCCCTCCAGTTCGGGCAGGGGGCCATCGAGCTGCACCACTTCGCCGTTGAAGAACTCCGCCAGGCGCTTGGCCTGATCGTCGATCAGGGCTGGCTGCGCTGGGGGTGTGGCAGCTGCAACCTGCGGTGGTGCCGCTTGAGGTGGTTCGGCTGGAGCTGTAGTGGGTTTGGGCGGCTCTGAACGAGGCTCGGGCGCTGCGGCCCGCGGGGGCTCGGGTGCAGGTGCAGCCACCACAGCGACGGGCTGCGGCGGAGCCGCGGCGATCGGGGCCTGCGCTGCTGGTGCGGGGGCTGGCGGCGGTGGCGCGCCGCCGGCTTCGAGCATCACCTGGCGCGGGCTGCCCAGGGCTGAGGCCACCGCCTTCTCGAGCAGGGGCAAGCGGCTCTGCACCATCGCCATCCAGTTTCCGGCCACCTGCACCACAGCGCGCTGTTGATCCAGGCGGGCCAGCACGGCTTGCTGCGAGAGCAACATGCGCGTGGAGGGGAGCTCCAGGCCGGCGAGGATCTGCTGCCACAGTTCCACGAGGTCGGTGCTGGCTGGGGCCGCTGCTGGTGCGGGAGCGGCGGGCGGTTCGGGCGGTGCTTCGGGTGTGGGTGCGGGAGCAGCTGCAGGGTTAGGCGCAGTCACAACCGCGGGAGCGGCAGCAGCAGCGACGGCTGGGGTTGGAACGACTGGCGCCGAGGGTGCTGGTGCAGCCACAGGCGATGGGGCTGGTGCAGCTCCGGTGGCGGCGGCGCGGGCTGGTTGCGGTTCGGCGAGCAGTCCCAGCAGCAGCACTTCCAGCCACAGGCGCGGCTGCACGCTTTGGCGCAGCTGCTGTTCGCTGCCCTTGAGCTGGGCCTGCCAGCGCAGGAGCGGGGCCTTGCCGATGCGCCGCGCCAGATCCGGCAGAGCACTGCGGAACTGCGGCGAAAAGCTGGTGAGCTCGAGCCGGTCGGGGGCGACGCCCGCCAGCACCAGATCCCGCAGCAAACCGGCCAGCCCCTGCAGCACCGCCGAAGGTTCTCGGCCGCGCTCCAGCAGGGTGCGGATCGCTTCGATCAGGCCCAGCGGTTCGCCGGCGGCCATCGATTCGGCCAGCTGCAGCAGCTCCTGCTCGGGCACGGCGCCCAGCAGCTCCCACACCGCCTGGGGCTCAACCGGCGGCGGCAGCAGGCTGAGCTGATCCAGCAGGCTTTCGGCGTCACGCAGGCCGCCCTGGGCCCGCTGCGCCACCACATGCAGGGCCTCGGCGGTGATGCCGATCTCCTCCTGCTCCGCGATCCAGCTCAGGTGCCGCTCGAGGGCATCGAGGGGGATGCGGCGGAAATCAAAGCGCTGGCAGCGGCTGAGGATGGTGGGCAGCACCCGCTGAGGGTCGGTGGTGGCCAGCACGAACACCACCCGCGGCGGCGGTTCCTCCAGTGTTTTGAGCAGGGCGTTGAACGCCGCGGTGGAGAGCATGTGGCACTCGTCCACCACATACACCTTCCAGCGAGCCTGCACCGGCGCAAAGCGGGAGCGCTCGATCAGCTCGCGGATGTTGTCCACGCCGGTGTTGGAGGCGGCGTCGATCTCGATCACATCGAGGGCGTTGCCGTTGGCGATGGAGGTGCATAGCTCACAGGTGCCGCAGGGCTCTGGCGTGGGGCCATCGGAGCCGATGCAGTTGAGTGAGCGCGCCAGGATGCGGGCGCTGGAGGTTTTGCCGGTGCCGCGAGGGCCGCTTAACAGGTAGGCCGGCGCGATCCGCCCCGAGCGCAGCGCATTGCCGAGGGTGGCCGCAATCGCCTCCTGCCCCACCAGCTGATCGAAGCGCTGCGGGCGGTACTTGTGGTGGAGGGGTTGGTAGGCAGCCGGCATGGCTGGAGGCTACTGGCCGTTCTCGAGCATGCGCTCCAGCCGTCGTTCCAGCTCCTCCACCTCGCTGAGCTGATCAGCCAGCTTCTGCGCGGCGAGCCGCAGGGTTTCAAAGCCTGGGCTCTGCGCTTCGCCCGGACTCCAGCGTTGCTCCGCCTTGGCGAGCTCGAGCTCCAACCGCTGTTGCAGCTTCAGCCGCAGCCCATCGAGCTGTTCGATGCTGCGCCGGGCCACTGCCTTGCCCTGCTCCAACTGCGCATCGTTGAGTCGCAGCCCCTGCCGCAGCAGCATCCGCGCGCCGCTCAGCACGGCAGCGGGAACGAACTGGCTCAGGGCTAGGGCCCCGAGGCTGCCCGTGTGCAGCCAGTTCTCCACCTGCTCGCTGCGGTGACGGCCGGTTTTGCACCAGTGGGCGAAGTGCTCGCAGTTGTTGAACAGCAGGTTGTAGTTCTGCTCCCCCAGGCGGCCCATGGCTCGGCGCAGCGTCACCCCCGGCGCTGAGCAACTGCCCTCGGGGTAAGGCACCGCACTCACGGGTTGGCCGCGGCTGAACTCCTCTACGGGGCTGCGCAGGATCTCCCGGCCTTCGAGGTAGTGGGCCACGGTGCCGTCGCCCAGATCGATGCCGTGGTGGTTGAACAGGCCGTGCTGGCGCGGCACCTGCAGGTGATCAGCAACGGCCATGGCCGCCCTCGCTTAGGCGGTTTCCTGCTGCACCTGCTCGCTGCCGGGCATGGGCAGCACCTTGGCCTTGGTGCGCTCCTCCACCAACTCGCGCGTCACGGTGAAGGCCTTGGTGCTCTTGTCGGATGGCAGGTCGTACATCAGATCGAGCATCAGCTCCTCCACGATGCCGCGCAGGGCGCGGGCGCCGGTCTTGCGGCGGTGGGCTTCGGCGGCGATCGCTTCCACGGCGCCGGGCTCGAACTCGAGGCGCACCTCATCCATGCTGAGCAGCGTCTGGAATTGCTTCACCAGGGCATCGCGCGGCTCGGTGAGGATCGCTTCGAGGGCGCGGCTGTCGAGCGGTTCGAGCACAGCGTTCACCGGTAGGCGGCCGATGAATTCCGGGATCAGGCCGTACTTCACCAGATCGTCGGGCTCCAGGTGGCGCAGCACGTGGGCGGCCTGCTGATCCTTGCCCTGGCGGCTGCGGCTGCGGCCCCCTTCCGGGATGAAGCCGATGGCGTTGCGGCCCATGCGCCGCTGCACCACGTCCTCCAGACCCACGAATGCACCGCCGCAGATGAACAGGATCTGGCTGGTGTCGATCTGGATGCAGTCCTGATAGGGATGCTTGCGGCCGCCCTGGGGAGGCACGTTGGCCACGGTGCCTTCCAGCAGCTTCAGCAGCGCCTGCTGGACCCCTTCGCCCGATACATCGCGGGTGATGGAGGGGTTCTCGCTCTTGCGGGCGATCTTGTCGATCTCGTCGATGTAGATGATGCCCCGCTGGGCCTGATCCACATCCAGATCGGCTTTCTGCAGCAGCCGCAGCAGGATGTTCTCTACGTCTTCACCCACGTAGCCCGCTTCGGTGAGGGTGGTGGCATCAGCCACGGCGAAGGGCACATCCAGCAGCTCCGCCAGGGTTTGGGCCAAGAGTGTTTTGCCGCAGCCGGTGGGGCCGATCAGCAGGATGTTGCTCTTGTGCAGGCGCGTGGCGGTTTCGTTGCTCTCGCCCTTGCCATCGCCCTGCCAGGCCAGGCGCTTGTAGTGGTTGTAGACGGCCACCGAGAGCACCTTTTTGGCCTCTTCCTGCCCCACCACCTGAGCGTCGAGGTGGGCCTTGATCTCCCTGGGCTTGGGGATCTCGGCGAGGGTGGGAGCGGGCTTGCTGCTTTTCTTGGCCGGGGCCTTGCCCTTGGCCTCGGCGGGTTGGCGGGCGCTGCCGCCATGGGCATCCACGAGCTCCTCATCGAGGATCTCGTTGCAGAGGTCGATGCACTCATCGCAGATGTACACGCCCGGCCCGGCGATCAGCTTGCGCACCTGGTCCTGCGACTTGCCGCAGAACGAGCACTTCAGGTGGGCATCGAACTTGGGCATCGAGCAGAAGCGGCGGTGCGGCGGGAGCGTCCTGGCTGGGGCGGGTCAGGGGCCCGAAACCAGGATCAACGGGATCCCACGTTTCGTCAGCCGTCCTTAAGGATCAAACCGGGGCGTCGTCGGTCACGACGCGGTCGATCAGTCCGTATTGAACCGCCTCTGCCGGGGAAAGGAAGTAGTCGCGGTCGGTGTCTTCGGCGATCTTCTCGAGCGGCTGGCCGGTGTGCTCGGCCATCAGGCCGTTGAGGGTGTCCTTGAGGTAGAGGATCTCCTTGGCCTGGATCTCGATATCCACCGCCTGGCCTTGGGCGCCGCCAAGGGGCTGGTGAATCATGATCCGCGCGTTCGGCAGGGCCAGTCGCTTGCCTTTGGTGCCGCCCGAGAGCAGGAAGGCACCCATCGAGGCCGCTAGGCCGTAGCAAATGGTCACCACATCGGGCGACACCTGCTGCATGGTGTCGTAGATCGCCAGGCCGGCCGTCACTGAGCCACCGGGCGAGTTGATGTAGATCTGAATGTCCTTCTCCGGATCTTCGGCCTCGAGGAACAGCAGCTGGGCCACCAGGGCGTCGGCCACTTGGTCGTCGATACCGGTGCCGAGAAAGATGATCCGCTCGCGGAGCAGGCGCGAATAAATATCGAAGGCCCGTTCGCCGCGGCCCGACTGCTCCACCACCGTGGGCAGCACGCCCGGAGCAGCTACCGGCGCGATGGTGGCTTCCGGGCGGGTGCCCAGCCAGCGGTTCTGGATCGGGTGAGGGGTGCTGGCGTTGATCACGCGGCCGGACTGTTGTCAGTCCGGCCAATCTATGGGGATCAGGCTTCGGCAGCGGGCTCGGCGTCGGCGTCAGCCTTGGCCTTCTTGGCGCTGCTCTTCTTGGCCGCCGCCTTCTTGGGCTGGTCGCCCTCGGCCTCAGGGGCCTTCTCGGTAATGGTGGAGTTGCTCTCCAGCCAACCCATCAGCTTTTCGCGCATCAGGTCTTCCTGAACGGCCTGGCGCAGGCGAGCGGGGTCGATGCGGGAGTTCTCGCTGAAGCCGCGGCTGAGCTCCTTCACCTTGGCCTCGATTTCATCGGCGGCTACCTCGATCTTCTCGGCGCTGGCCAGGGCCTTGAGGGCCAGGCTGCGCTTGAGGCGCTCTTCGGCTTCGGGGCGGGAGGTTTCGCGCAGGCTCTGGATCAGCTGCGGGGTGAACAGCTTCTTCACGTCCATCCCCTGCTGGGCGAGCTGACCAGCGGTCTGCTCCAGCAAGGAGATGATCTCTTCCTGCACGAGGGTTTCGGGCAGTTCCACCTCGAGCTGCTCCACCAGGGCCGCCAGCAGAGCGTCGTGGCGGTTCGACTGGTTGCGCCGCTCGGCGTCTTCCTTGAGGCGCTCCTCGAGATCGGCGCGCAGTTCGGCCAGGGTCTGCTTGTCGCTGGCCTGCTGGGCGAAGGCGTCGTCGAGGGCGGGCAGCTCGCGGGTCTTCAGCTCGGTGACGGTGATCTCAAAGCTGGCCTTGCGGCCGGCGGCGTCTTCCTGGGGGTACTCCTCGGGGAACTGGCAGGCCACGGTCTTGCTGTCACCGGGCTTCATGCCGATGATTCCTTCCACGAAGCCGGGGATCATGCGGCCGTCTTCGAGTTCCACCTCCATCGCTTCGGCGCTGCCACCGCTGATGGCTTCACCGTTGTCGACGTAGGTGCCGGAGAAGTTGATCACGGCCACATCGCCGGATTCAGCGGCACGCTTCTCCACCGGCATCAGGGTGGCCAGCTGACGGCGCGACTGCTCGATCAGCTCATCCACGCGGGCGGCATCGAAGCTCACGCTCTCGGCTTCCGCCTTCAGCCCCTTGGTGCTTTTGAGGCTGGGGGTGGGCTCCACATCCATTTCAAGGGTGAGGCTCAGCTCCTTGCCGGGCTCGAAGCGCTCGAGCAGGGCTTCAAAGCCGCCATCCACGCTGGGCTGGCCGATGGCCGGGATTTCTGCCTGCTTGAGGGCGTTGCGGAACACGTTGTCCACGAGCTCCTCGAGGGCGGTGGCGCGGATGCGCACGGCGCCGATCTGCTGCACGAGCACAGCGCGGGGCACCTTGCCTTTGCGGAAGCCGGGCAGTTTGAGGGTGCGGCTGAGCTTCTCCACCGCCTGCTCATGGCTGCTCTGGGTGAGGCCTGCGGGAACACCGATCTCCACCGCCATCCGGCTGCCGGGGCGAGGGCTGGTGCTCACCTTGAGCTCGGATTGGCTGGCTTTGGCGGCGGCAGGACTCATGGATCGGCGTCTAGGCAGCCCACGATCCTATGAACTGACGTGTGACAGGCCAATTCGCAGCGTCGTCAGCGCTGCGTTCGCCGCGTATTGTTGGCAGCAAGAACAGCGACCTGAAGATCTCTTAGCGAAAGCCCGCTGGGCTTCCGCACACCGTTTGGCAGATCGTCTCAGCCCTGGCACCTTTCGCTGCCACAGCCTCTGCAAGGGCCTCTGCCCCATTTCCGGATCACGTTCTCCGTTGCGCAGCGACAGTTCTGCACCTGAACCACGCACCCGAATCTCCGTTGACCAGCTCCATTCGCCCTCTGCCTCAGCGCCCTCTGCACGTGGCCGTTCTTGGTGCCAGCGGTGCCGTGGGTCAAGAGCTGCTGCTGCTGCTGGCTGAGCGTCAATTCCCGGTGGGCCGCCTCACCCTGCTGGCTTCGCCCCGCTCGGCTGGTCAGAGCGTGAGTTGGAACGGTCAGACCCTCACGATCGAGCCGGTGAGTGCTGAAGCCTTCAACGGTGTGGATGTGGTGCTGGCTTCGGCGGGTGGTTCGGTGTCGAAGCAGTGGGCGCCCGTGGCTGCCGCTGCCGGTGCCGTGGTGATCGATAACTCCAGCGCCTTCCGTATGGATGCGGAGGTGCCTCTGGTGGTGCCCGAGGTGAATCCCCACGCCGCCTTTGCCCACAACGGCGTGATCGCCAATCCCAACTGCACCACGATCTTGATGACACTGGCCCTGGCGCCGCTGGCGGCCAAGCGGCCCCTGCGCCGGGTGGTAGTGAGCACCTATCAATCGGCCAGTGGCGCCGGGGCCCGCGCCATGGAGGAGCTGGCCAACCTCAGCCGCACCGTTCTTGACGGCGGCACACCGGAGAGCAGCGTGCTCCCCTATTCCCTCGCCTTCAACCTGTTTCTGCACAACTCGCCGCTGCAGCAGAACGGCTATTGCGAAGAAGAGCTGAAGATGCTCAACGAAACCCGCAAGATCATGGGGCTGCCCGATCTGCGCGTGTCGGCCACTTGCGTGCGGGTGCCGGTGCTGCGCGCCCATTCCGAAGCGATCAACATCGAGTTTGAAGAGCCGTTCCCCGTTGATGAGGCGCGTGCACTCCTGGCCGCGGCTCCCGGCGTGGAGCTGATTGAAGACTTCAGCGCCAACCGCTTCCCGATGCCCACCGATGTGACCGGCCGCGACGCGGTGGCCGTGGGCCGTATCCGCCAGGATCTGAGTGAGCCCAACGCACTGGAGATCTGGCTGTGCGGTGATCAGATCCGCAAAGGTGCGGCGCTCAATGCGATCCAGATCGCCGAGCTGCTGCTGGATCCGGCGGCCGCCGCCGCTGCGGGAGCGGCCACTGCAGGTGCTGTCGCTTGAGCACGATGGCCGCACCACTGCAGCCCGGCGCTGCTTCCCCTGCTCCCTTTGGTCGGGTGATCACCGCGATGGTGACCCCCTTTGCCGCTGACGGCTCCGTGGATCTGGAGCTGGCGGCGCGCTTGGCTAGCCATCTGGTGGATCACGGCTCCGATGGCCTGGTGCTTTGCGGCACCACAGGTGAGTCGCCCACCCTCAGCTGGGATGAGCAGCACCAGCTGTTCTCGGCCGTGAAGGCGGCCGTGGGTGAGCGCGCCAGCCTGCTGGCGGGCACCGGCAGCAACTGCACCGCTGAAGCCGTGGAAGCGATCGCTGAGGCGGCGGCTCTCGGCGCCGATGGTGCCCTCGTGGTGGTGCCCTACTACAACAAGCCACCCCAGGAAGGTCTCGAAGCGCATTTCCGAGCTGTGGCCGCCGCTGCTCCCGCCCTGCCGCTGATGCTCTACAACATCCCGGGCCGCACCGGCTGCAGCATCAGCCCCGAGACCACCGCTCGGCTGATGGATCTGCCCAATCTGGTGAGCTTCAAGGCCGCCAGCGGCACTACCGAAGAGGTGAGTGCCCTGCGGGCCCTCTGTGGCGAACGGCTGGCGATCTACAGCGGCGATGACGCCCTTCTGCTGCCGATGCTGGCGGTGGGCGCCGTGGGCGTGGTGAGCGTGGCCAGCCATGTGGCCGGCGATCAGATCCAACGCCTGGTGCAGGCCTTCCTGGCCGGCGATCACACCACCGCCCTCGCGCTGCATGAGCAGTTGCTGCCGCTTTGCAAAGCGATGTTCTGCACCACCAACCCCATCCCCGTGAAAGCCGCGCTGGAGCTCAGCGGCTGGCCCGTGGGTGCCCCAAGGCTTCCTCTCGTATCCGCTTCTAACGACGTGCGCGATCAACTCACTTCCGTTCTGGCAGCCCTGCGTCCCACCTGACGCCAAGGCCCACCGGAGCACGCCACGGCGTTTGCTCCATCGATGTTTCTGTTCTGCATCCGGCTGCGCCGGACCCCCATTCCTGAATGACGAACCAAGCCAAACAACCCTGTCTGCGGGTCATCCCCCTCGGTGGCCTTCACGAGATCGGCAAGAACACCTGCGTTTTTGAATACGGCGACGACATCATGCTCGTGGATGCCGGTCTGGCATTCCCCAGCGATGGCATGCACGGCGTCAATGTGGTGATGCCGGATACCAGCTATCTGAAGGAAAACCAGAAGCGCATCCGCGGCATGATCGTGACCCACGGTCACGAAGATCACATCGGTGGCATTGCTCACCACCTCAAGAACTTCAATATTCCTGTGATTCATGGCCCGCGCCTGGCGCTGGCGATGCTCACCGGAAAGATGGAAGAAGCCGGTGTGATGGATCGCACCATCCTCCAAACCGTCGCCCCGCGCGATGTGGTGAAGGTGGGTCAGCACTTCTCGGTGGAGTTCATCCGCAACACCCACTCGATGGCCGACAGCTTCTCGCTGGCCATCACCACCCCGGTGGGCACCGTGATCTTCACCGGTGACTTCAAGTTTGATCACACCCCCGTCGATGGCGAAACCTTCGACATGGCCCGCCTAGCCCACTACGGCGAGCAGGGTGTGCTGTGTCTGTTCAGCGATTCCACCAACTCCGAGGTGCCGGGCTTCTGCCCGCCGGAGCGCTCCGTGTTCCCCTGCCTGGATCGCCACATCTCCCAGGCAGAAGGCCGGGTGATCATCACCACCTTCGCCAGCTCGATTCACCGGGTGGCGATGATTCTCGAGCTGGCCCTCAAGAACGGCCGCAAGGTGGGCCTGCTGGGCCGCTCCATGCTCAACGTGATCGCCAAGGCGCGTGAGCTGGGCTACATGCGCGCCCCTGATGATCTGTTTGTGCCGATCAAGCAGATCCGTGATCTGCCCGATCGCGAAACCCTGCTGCTGATGACCGGCAGCCAAGGTGAGCCGCTTGCTGCTCTGAGCCGCATCTCCCGCGGTGAGCACCCGCAGGTGCAGGTAAAGACCACCGACACGATCATCTTCTCTGCCAGCCCGATCCCCGGTAACACCATTTCTGTGGTGAACACCATTGACCGGCTGATGATGCTGGGCGCCAAGGTCGTCTACGGCAAGGGCGAAGGCATTCACGTGTCTGGTCATGGCTTCCAGGAAGACCAGAAACTGATGCTGGCTCTCACCAAGCCGAAGTATTTCGTGCCTGTGCATGGTGAGCACCGCATGCTCGTGTGCCACAGCAAGACCGCTCAATCGATGGGCGTTCCGGCCGAGAACATCCTGATCATCGACAACGGTGATGTGGTCGAACTCACCCCTGATTCGATCAACAAAGGTGAACCGGTGAAGGCCGGCATTGAGCTGCTCGATGCCTCCCGCAACGGCATCGTGGATGCCCGCGTGCTCAAGGAGCGTCAGCAACTCGCCGACGACGGCGTGATCACGATGCTGGCCGTGATCAGCACCGATGGCGTGATGGCCGCGCCGCCTCGTGTGAACCTCCGCGGTGTGGTAACAGCCGCTGATCCGCGCAAGCTCAGCCTCTGGGCCGAGCGCGAGATCACCTGGGTGCTCGAGAACCGCTGGCAGCAGCTGTCGCGCAACAGCGGCGGCAAGGCCCCCGATGTGGATTGGATGGGCGTGCAGCGTGAGATCGAGATCGGCCTGCAGCGCCGCCTGCGCCGTGAGCTCCAGGTGGAACCCCTGATCATTTGCCTGGTGCAGCCCGCCCCTGGCGGTACCCCCGCCTACAAGGGCCGCGCCGATGCCGAGCCCGACAGCCGTCCCGCTCCCCGCGGCGGCCGCGGCGGTGGTCGAGATGGCGGCCGTGACGTGCAGCGCGGTGAGCGCCCCGAGCGTGTGGAGCGCTCCCAGCAGCCCCGCCGCGAACTGGCGGCCGTGGGCGCTGCCCCTGCGCCAGCCCCCGCCGCTGCGGCCGCAGCAGCTCCGGTGGCCACACCCGCTCGGGTGGAAGAGCCTGAGATCAGCGGCCGCACCCGCCGCCGCCGTTCGGCTGCAGCGAGCTGAGGCTCATCCAGCTGGGCTCGGCCTGGGTCTCAGATCCGGGTCGAGCCCAGGCCGCTGCGGGCTAGGTACTGCTGTACCAGGCTCACTCCCAGCAGGTTGCTCCACAGGTTCAAGGCCAGAGCGCCCACCGGCAGGGCCTGTCCTGGAGAACCGGTTAGCTGCGCCAGCACCGCTTGAGCAGCTTCCACGCAGCGCCCACGCTTAGAGCGGTGGGGTGAATCGTGCCCGGTTCAGCGCTGGGTTGCTGCACGGGCTCTGGTGCTGTGGGTTCGGCGTCATCGCACGAGTGGTCTCCTGGGCTCGAGAGCCGCACCAGCAGCAGGCCGCGGTCCAGTTCGCGGAGCTCGGCATCGCTGGGCGGTGCTGGGTCGTCTGCCACGGCTGCGGGAGGCTTTGCCGACGTTGGCGTGGGCGCCGGCGGCGGGGTCGCCTCGACCGCCTCGATGGCTTGCGGCTCAGGCGGTGCCGCCTCGCTCGGGGTTGCGTCGGCTCTGGTGGTGCTCGGCACCGCCCAGGGACTGGCGGCGGTGCTGGCATCCGCGCTTGGGGTGGGCGTGGGTTGGGCAGCTGGTGTGGCTGTGGCCCAGGCCTGCTGGATCGATGCCAGGGCCTGTTGCGGGTCGTCCAGTTGGGCCAGCCAGGGGGTTGCTGGCAACTCGCTGGTGGGCTGGCTGCTTGGTTCGCTGGCCAAGGCGCTGACCGGGTTGCTCTCGGGATCTGTCTCCTCCGGCTCGGGTTGCTGAGCGCAGAGCTGCAGGCTTTGCTCGGCCAGTTGCCGGTAGGTGGGTTCCGGGCAGCTGCTCAGAACGGCCTGGTAGGCGACTTCCGCCAGGCGCGGTTGACCCAGGCCATAGAGATGGATGTGGCCGATGAGCAGCTGCAGGCGTTGATCCAGCAGGTCGCTGCGGTTGGGCTGGAGCTGCGGCTGAAGCGCCTCCGCCTGCTGCAACGCCCCCGCGAAATCACCATGGCCATAGGCCCGCTCCACGGCGCTGTAGGCCTGCTCCTGCGGACTGGGCATGGGCACTGGTGGCATGCGAGGGATGCTCGTCTCCTTGTTTAGGGCGACTCGGGCGGCTCCGCCTGGGGAGTTGGGCCAGCGCTGGATTGCTGCAACCAGAGGTGTTGCCGGTCCCACTGCAAGCGGATCCCTGCGCGCAGATCGCTGCTGCCCGGCCCGCGGCCATGGGCCATCCGGCCCAGGAGCTCGTCGATCTGCTCGGCAGTGATGCTGCGCATTCCTTGGTGGCCCAGCCAGTGCTGCAGCAGTTGCCGCTGATTGGCGGGTTGCAGCGCCGCTAGCTCGCGCCGCCGCAGTGCCCCGGCGGGCGCGGCTGGCTCGGCCAGCAGTCCTGTCAGGGCCAGCTCCACCAGCTCCTGCTGGCTGTCTTGCTCCTCGGCCAGCCGTTCGGCTACGCCGCTGATGCGGCGGCTGGCGCCTGGGTGCAGCTGCTCGAGCACCGGCAGCACCTCCTGGCGCAGGCGGTTGCGGCTGTAGCGGGGATCCTCGTTGCTGGCATCCGGCCAGAGGGGGAGGCCCAGCTGTCTGTGGACCTGGCCGGTTTCAGCCCGGGTGAACAGCAACAGCGGCCGCACCAGGGTGAGCTCAGCCGTGAGCGGTCGCTGCGGCCGCAGGCTGGCCAGGCCGCGGCGGTGGCTGCCGCGTGCCAGTTGCAACAGCAGGGTTTCGGCGCGGTCGCTGGCGGTATGGCCCGTCACCACATGGCTGGCGCCGCAGCGGCTGGCGGCGGCGGCCAGGGCGGCGTAGCGCCAGGCGCGGGCGGCCGCCTCAGCGGGTTCGGGCTCTGACCACACCTCGATCTCAACGGGGAGGTCCTGCTGGGCCGCCCAGTGCGCCAGTTCGCTGGCCTGATCGCTGGCATTGGCGCGCAGCTGATGGTTGCCGTGCCACAGGTGCAGCCGCCAGTGATGCAGGCGCTGCAAATCCTGGAGCAGGCCCACCAGCGCCATCGAATCCTGACCGCCCGACACCGCAAGCAGCAGGCTGGCGCCATCGGGCAGCAGCGCTGGCCGCTGCAGCAGCCAACGGTGCAGGCGCAGGTGGTGGCGGCTCCAGCGTGGCGCCAAATGCTGCGTGGGAGAATCGTTCCACTCTGTCTGCACTGGTATGTCGCGTCTCGCCCAGCTGCCCGCTTCGCTTCGTCTGGCTCTGGAGGAGCGCCGCGCCCTCAAGGTGATCGCCGGTCTCACCAACTTCGATGCCGCCAGTGTGGAGCGCATCAGCCGCGCGGCCGGCATGGGCGGCGCCGATGTGATCGATGTGGCCTGCGATCCGGCTCTGGTGCAGCTGGCTGCTGAGGTGAGCGGTCTGCCGATCTGCGTGAGCGCCGTGGATCCCGAGCTGTTCCCCGCTGCTGTGGCCGCCGGTGCCGCCATGGTGGAGATCGGCAACTACGACGCCTTCTATCCCCTCGGCCGCATCTTCGATGCCGAGGAAGTGCTGGCGATCACCCGCCGCACCCGTGAGCTGCTGCCTGAGGTGGTGCTGAGCGTCACCGTGCCCCACGTGCTGCCCCTCGATCAGCAGGAGCAGCTGGCCGCTGATCTGGTGGCCGCCGGCGCCGACATCATCCAGACCGAAGGCGGCACCAGCGCCAAGCCTTTCAGCGCCGGCAGCCTCGGCCTGATCGAGAAGGCCGCTCCCACCCTGGCCGCTGCCCACAGCATCAGCCGCGCTGTGAGCGTGCCCGTGCTCTGCGCCTCCGGTCTGTCGTCGGTCACCGTGCCGATGGCGATTGCCGCCGGTGCTGCTGGTGTGGGCGTGGGTTCGGCCGTGAACAAGCTGAACGACCAGCTGGCGATGGTGGCTGTGGTGCGCGGTCTGCGCGAAGCCCTTGGCAGCGCCGTGAACGCCACCGTTTGAGCACCAGAGCTGTTCTGAACGCTCGGAATCAAGCCTGAACCGCTGCGGCGGTCAGCTTCGAAACCCATGACTACGTTGCGGTGAGAGCCGCCCGTGGTTGTGGGTTTTTCTTGGCTCTGGTTGCTGCAGTGGCCCGTGCGGGCCCTGGTGCTGCTGATCGTGTCGGCCCTGCCCCTGGGGGTTGAGGTCGACAGTTTTGGCGTCGCCCTGCTGTCAGCAGCGGTGATTGGTCTGTTGGGCACCCTGCTGGTGCTGCCGCTGAAGGCCGTGCTGGCCCTGCCCTGGGCGATCACCAGCCTGGGAGGGCTGATCGCTCCGGTGACTTGGCTCTACAACTGGCTGATCACGGTGATCCTGTTTGCGCTGGCGGCTTGGTTGATCCACGGTTTCCGGCTGCGCAAGGGTGTGGTGAGTGCCGTGCTCGGGGCGGTGGTGTACGCCGGTCTGTCCGCGGTGATCCTGGGCATGCTCGGGCTTGAGGTGTCTGCAACCCGCGCTTCGTTGCTGATGAGCACCACGCCCCTGGGCTAACTGCCCGAGAATGGCCCGATGGCCACTCCGTTTCAGCTTCACGCTCCCTACAGCCCCAAGGGTGATCAGCCGAAGGCGATCGCTGGACTGGTGGCTGGCGTGGAGGGCGGTGAGCGCTATCAGACGCTGCTGGGAGCCACGGGAACGGGCAAAACCTTCACCATCGCCAACGTGATCGCCCAGACCGGGCGGCCGGCGCTGGTGTTGGCGCACAACAAGACGCTGGCGGCGCAGCTGTGCAATGAGCTGCGGGAATTTTTCCCCAACAACGCCGTTGAGTACTTCATCTCCTACTACGACTACTACCAACCGGAGGCGTATGTGCCCGTCTCCGATACCTACATCGCCAAAACAGCATCGATCAATGAAGAGATTGACATGCTGCGCCATTCGGCGACGCGTTCGTTATTTGAGCGCCGCGATGTGATCGTGGTGGCCTCGATCAGCTGCATCTACGGCCTCGGGATTCCGAGTGAATACCTCAAGGCGGCCGTGAAGTTCGAGGTGGGTGAGACGCTCAATCTGCGCAGTTCGCTGCGGGACCTGGTGAACAACCAGTACTCCCGCAACGACCTGGAAATTTCCCGCGGCCGCTTCCGTGTGCGCGGTGATGTGCTGGAGATCGGCCCGGCCTATGAAGACCGGCTCGTGCGGATCGAGCTGTTTGGCGATGAGGTGGAGGCGATCCGCTACGTGGATCCCACCACCGGCGAGATCCTGCAGAGTCTCGAAAGCATCAACATCTACCCGGCCAAGCACTTCGTGACCCCGAAGGAGCGGCTGGAAGATGCCATCAAAGCGATCCGTACGGAGCTGCGGGAGCGATTGGATGTGCTCAACGAGCAGGGGCGGCTGCTGGAGGCTCAGCGGTTGGAGCAGCGCACTACCTACGACCTGGAGATGCTCGAGCAGGTGGGCTATTGCAATGGCGTGGAGAACTACGCCCGCCATCTGGCTGGTCGCCAGGCCGGTACGCCACCGGAGTGCCTGATCGATTACTTCCCCGAAGATTGGCTGCTGGTGGTGGATGAAAGCCACGTCACCTGCAGTCAGCTGCAGGCGATGTACAACGGCGATCAATCGCGTAAGCAGGTGCTGATTGAGCACGGCTTCCGCTTGCCTTCAGCCGCGGACAACCGCCCGCTGAAAGGCGAGGAGTTTTGGCAGAAGGCGCGCCAAACCATCTTCGTGAGCGCAACCCCGGGCGACTGGGAGATGCGCCAGAGCGATGGTCAGGTGGTGGAGCAGGTGATCCGCCCTACCGGTGTGCTCGATCCGATCGTGGAGGTGCGCCCCACCGAAGGCCAGGTGGACGATCTGCTCGGCGAGATCCGGATCCGGGCCGACAAGCAGGAGCGGGTGCTGGTGACCACCCTCACCAAGCGCATGGCCGAAGACCTCACCGATTACCTCGCCGAGAACGGCGTGCGGGTGCGCTATCTCCACTCCGAAATCCACTCAATCGAGCGGATCGAAATCATCCAAGACCTCCGCAACGGCGAATACGACGTGCTCGTGGGCGTGAACCTGCTGCGCGAAGGCCTCGACCTACCCGAGGTGTCGCTGGTGGCGATCCTCGATGCCGACAAGGAGGGCTTCCTGCGGGCGGAGCGCTCGCTCATCCAGACCATCGGCCGGGCCGCGCGCCATGTGGAGGGTGTGGCGCTGCTTTACGCCGACAACCTCACCGACAGCATGGACAAGGCGATCACGGAAACGGAACGCCGCCGCGCCATCCAGCAGACCTACAACGAGAAGCACGGGATCACGCCCTCGCCTGCCGGCAAGCGGGCCGGTAACTCGATCCTGGCGTTTCTGGAGGTGTCGCGCCGGCTCAACGACGAGCAGCTCGAGCAGGCCACCGAACAGGCGGAGCACAACGAGGTGCCGCTCGATGCTCTGCCTGAATTGATTCAGCAGTTGGAAGAGAAGATGAAGAATGCCGCCAAGAATCTGGAGTTCGAGGAAGCCGCCAACTTGCGGGATCGCATCAAGGGTTTGCGCCAAAAACTGGTGGGCAAGCACTGAAATTCTTTAAGACTTTTACGTCAGCATTTGTGCATCATTTTGGGATGTTTCCCGAAATCTCTCCTCTTCCCGCCTGAAATTTCGGCTAAAGCTGAATGCAGCGGCGGAGATCGGGGTGGGTTTTTATCTGCTTCATTTGCATTTGCACGGGCTGTTTCGAGGGCATGAGCTCGAATTAGGGCGCGATGCGGATACCGGCGGACAGACCACCTACGTGCTCGAGTTGGCGCGAGCGCTGGCGGCTCGCCCCGAGGTGGATCGGGTGGAGGTGCTCACCCGGCTGATTCACGACAAGCGCGTTTCTGCGGATTACGCCGAGCCGCGGGAAGACCTGGGCGGCGGTGCCTCCATCGTGCGCCTGCCGTGCGGGCCGCGGCGCTACTTGCGCAAAGAACTGCTCTGGCCCCATCTCGATGAGCTGGCCGATGGGGTGGTGGCCCACATCGCGGCGCAGGAGCGCCGGCCGGACTGGATTCATGCCCACTACGCCGACGCGGGTTATGTGGGAGCGCTGGTGTCGCAGCGGCTGGGAATCCCCCTGGTGTTCACGGGGCATTCCCTGGGGCGGGAAAAGCAGCGGCGATTGCTGGCCGGTGGGATGGCGCACGATCAGATCGAGCACACCTACGCCATCGGCCGCCGCATTGAGGCGGAGGAGCGCACCTTGGCTCAGGCCGCTCTGGTGATCACCAGCACCCAGCAGGAGGCGCAGCAGCAATACAGCCGCTACGACCACTTCATCGCCAGCCGTGCGGTGGTGGTGCCGCCTGGGGTTGATGCGCGCCGCTTCCATCCGCAGCAGCTGCCCGGGGAGGAGCAGGCGGTGGCGGAGTTGATGCGGCCGTTCCTGCGTGATCCGGCCAAACCGCCGCTGCTGTGCATCTGCCGCGCTGTGCGCCGCAAGAACGTGCCGGCCTTGGTGGAGGCCTTTGGCCGCTCGGCCCTGCTGCAGGAGCGCCACAACCTGGTGCTCGTGCTGGGCTGCCGTGAGGATCCCCGCTCCATGGAGAAACAGCAGCGCGATCAGTTCCAGCTGATCTTTGAGCTGGTGGATCGCTTTGATCTCTACGGGCGTGTGGCTTACCCGAAGCAGCACCGCGGCGATGACATTCCGGCGATTTACCGCTGGGCGGCGCGCCATGGCGGCGTGTTCGTGAACCCCGCGCTCACCGAGCCCTTCGGCCTCACCCTGCTGGAAGCTGCCGCCTGCGGGCTCCCCCTGGTGGCCACCGATGACGGCGGGCCGCGCGACATCCTGCAGCGCTGCGCCAACGGCCAGCTCGTGGATGTGACCGACCTCGACGATCTGCAGCAGGCCCTGGAATCCGCCGCTGCCGATCCAGGCCGTTGGCGTCGCTGGCGCGACAACGGCATTGAAGCCGTGAGCCGCAATTTCAGCTGGGATGCCCATGTGTGCGCCTATCTCGGCCAAGCCCAGCGCCGCTGCCAGGAGCTGATGGAGCAGCGCCCGCAGCCCGTGCTGCCGGCCTCGGCTGCGGCACCGGTGCAGCGGCTGTTGCTGCTGGATCTCGATGTGTGCCTCGACGCGCCGGATCCCGCGGGATTGCAGGAGTTGCGGCGCCGTTTGGCGGCGGACGCCAGCTGCGGCATCGGCATGCTCAGTGGCCGCAGCTTTGCCTCAGCCAGCCTGCGCTACCACGAGCTGCATCTGCCACCGCCGCAGGTGTGGATCCTGGAGGCCGGTGCCGAGATCCTGTACGGCCCAGAAGGTGTGCCGGATCTGGCCTGGCGCGATCACATCGCCCAGGGCTGGCAGCGGGAGGCTGTGGAGCAGGCTCTGGACGATCTGGCCCCACGCCTGGTGCTGCAACCGCCAGCGCAGCAGGGCCCGTTCAAGCTGAGCTACACCCTTCGATCGCCAACGGCGGGCGTGCTCGAGATGGTGCGTCAGCGCCTGCGCCAGCGACAGTTGGAGGCTCGCGCCCACCTGTTCCACCACTGGTTCCTGGATGTATTGCCGCTTAGAGCCTCCAAGGCGGAGGCGATCCGCCATCTGAGCCTGCGTTGGGGCTTGCCGCTGGAGCAGGTGTTGGTGCTGGCGTCGCAGCAGGGCGATGGCGAACTGCTCAACGGCCGCGCCCTGGGGGTGGTGGTGGGTGATCACGACCGTTCCCTCGATGATCTGCGCCGCCGCTCCAAGGTGTTCTTCGCGTCGCGCCGCCAGGCGTGGGGTGTGCTGGAGGGCCTGGATCACTACCGCTTTCTGCGGCGCTGAAGCCTGGCCTTCGCCTTAGAGGGGCGGTTGCTCCTGGCTGCGATACAGGTCGCGCTGGGGGTTGGCATCCGGCAGCCAGTAGCTGATGTCTTCATGCCAGTAGGGGGTGCCCTCCAAGCGGCTGGAGCTGAGCTTGGTGGTGGCCATCGCGGTCACCATGGCTCCCATGTCCACCGGAGAGAGGTCGGTGAGCACGTCTTTGCCGGCGATGTTCATCAGTTCCGGCAGGCGGGTGGCCATGGCGGGATTGGCCAGCTTTTTGAACACCTCTTTGAGCACCAGCTTCTGGCGCTCCATCCGGCCGATGTCGCCGAGCTCGTCGTGGCGGAAGCGCAGGAAGCCCTCCAGGGCTTCACCTTTGAGCAGCTGGCGGCCGGGGTAGAGATCGATGTACAGCCCTTGGCTGTTGTCCACGTAATACATGCGCTTCGGCACATCCACCTCCACGCCACCCAGGGCGTCAGCGAGGCGCTGCACCGCCTTGAGGTTGAGCACCAGGTAGCGATCCACCTTGGCCGAAAGCAGCTTGCTCAGCTCCTGTTTCACCATCTCTGGCCCGCCGCTGCTGTAGAGGGCGTTGGCCTTCATCACGCCGTAGCGATCCGATTCGATGAAGGTGTCGCGCGGCACCTGGGTGAGCTCGGTGCGGCCATCGCGCAGCTGCACCGTGAACATCACATCGGTGTTGGTGCTCACGTGGTCGGTGCCCATCACCACGATGCGCCGGTCGCCCATGCCGGCCGGTGTCACCAGGGATCCGAGCACGTTGCTGGGGTGGTGCAGCCCGGCCAGCAGGCCCATGGCGAGGTGGGGGAGCGGGCCATTGAGGCCGTAGCCCAGGCCGATCCCGGCGAGAAACAGGGGCAGGCGCGGCACACCGCGCTTGGCGGTTTTGGTGCGCCGCCGCGGCTCCATCGGTGTCACCGTGGCCTGGCGAGCCGCAGTGGCGCCGCGCCGGCCCGGCCGCTCCTGCTTCTCCACAGGCTTCAGCCGGCCGCGGGATGGGCGGCGACGCGGCGCTGGATTGGGCTGGGCCTGCGACATGGACGGTGTGCGTGGGCGCACCGTATCGCGCGTCTTCCCTTGTGGCCAGGGGCATCTGGGCCTCTCGCCCAGCTGGATCAGCTGCCCGGCAACACCGAGATCGCCGCCGCTGCCTGATCGGCGCGCTCACGGGCTTCCTCCAGGCTGGCGCCGCTGGCCAGGGCCACGCCCATGCGCCGGTGCGGGCGGGCATCGGGTTTGCCGAACAGCAGCACCTGCACATCCACCTCGGCCAGGGCCTGCTCAAGGCCGCTGAAGCGCACGGCCTCGCTGGCCTGCTCCGAAAGGATCACGCGGCTGGCGGCCGGCCCCGTGGAGCGGATCTCGGGGATCGGTAGCCCCAGCACTGCCCGCAGGTGCAGCTCGAATTCGCTCAGGTTCTGGCCGGCGAGGGTCACCAGGCCGGTGTCGTGCGGGCGGGGGGAGAGCTCGGAGAACACCACTTCACTGCCGCCGTCTGCCCCCCGGCAGACGAAGAACTCCACCCCGAAGATGCCGGCACCACCGAGGTTGTCGGTTACCTGGCGCGCCATGGTTTGGGCTGCTGCCAGTTGATCCCAATCGAGGTGGGCTGGCTGCCAACTGCACTGGTAATCGCCCCGCTCTTGGATGTGGCCGATCGGCGGGCAGAACAGGGTGGGTCCGTTCCACTGCTTCACGGTGAGCAGGGTGATCTCCTGCTCGAAGCGCAGGAACTCCTCCACGATCACCCGCGCGCCGCTGCCGCGGGCGCCGGCCATCGCCGCCTCCCAGGCCGCGGCAATCCCTTCGGGCCCATCCACCACGCTTTGGCCTTTGCCGGAGGAGCTCATCACCGGCTTCACCACCACCGGCCAGCCCAGAGGTGCGGCGGCTGCGGCCAGTTCTTCGGCGCTTTCGGCGTAGGCGAAGCGGGCGGTGCGCAGTCCCAGCTCACTGGCGGCCAGATCACGGATCCGATCGCGATTCATCGTCACCGCCGTGGCCCGGGCGGTGGGAATCACGGTGATGCCACCGGCCTCGAGCTCCGCCAGGGCATCCACCGCCAGCGCTTCGATCTCGGGGATCACCACATCGGGCTGGTGGCGGCGCACCACGGCCTTGAGGGCCTCGGGGTCGGTCATGGCGACCACTTCGGTCTGATCGGCCACCTGCATCGCCGGCGCGCCGGGGTAGCGGTCCACGGCAATCACCCGGCAGCCGAGGCGTTGGGCAGCGATCGCCACCTCCTTGCCCAGCTCTCCGCTGCCCAGCAGCATCAGCGTGCGCGGAAAGGTGGGGCTGGCCATGGCCGCGACTGAGGCGAGAGACTGCCCCGATCCTGCCCCGGCGCCCCCTGTGCTGCAGTTCCTTCCGTTGGCCTACGCCACCGCCGGCGATGCGGCCGATGGCCTACTCAATGGTTTGAGCATTGAGAGCCTGCAGCGCTGGACCCTGGTGTATCTCGGGATCTCAGCCCTGGCCTTCATCGTGGTCTGGCTGGTGGGCTACCTGCGCCGTCCGGGCTGAGGTGCTGCCGGCTAGGCCAGATCGATCAGATCCAGCTGCCGCACCGGTGACTGCTCATCGATGAAGCCATAGGCGGCAAACACCGATGGATCGCTGTGGGTGATGTGCTGTCCATCGCTATGGCGCTCCAGCACAAAGCCCTCGTTGGCCATCCGGCGCATCAAGGCGGCCGCTTCTTCAAACCGTGCCGCCATCGCCTCAAGGCTGGCGCAATCGGCGGTGAGGCCCGCTTCCTTCCAAGTGAAGTACGCCATCAGGGGAGCAGCACGAGTCCCAGCACCACCAGTATCAGGCTGATCAGCCAGAAGCCCACCACCACCTGCTGCTCGCTGGCGCCGCCCAGCTCGAAGTGGTGATGCAGCGGCGCCATGCGGAACACGCGTTTGCCCTGGCCCGTGGCGGGGTTCTTGGTGGCCTTGAACACCCACACCTGCACGATCACCGACAGCGATTCCGCCAGGAAGACGCCGCCCATCAGCAGCAGCGGCCAGAGGCTGTTGCTCAGCAGTGCCACCGCCGCCAGTGCCGAACCCATGGCCAGTGACCCGGTGTCGCCCATGAACACCCGAGCCGGGTGGCGGTTGAACAGCAGAAAACCGAGCCAGCAGCCGGCCATCGCGGCGCAGAAGCCCGCCATCGCCGGATCACCCTCGTGGCCCCGCAGCATCAGCTGGATTCCCAGGCCGCTGAACACGATCGCTCCGCATCCCGCCGCCAGGCCATCGAGGCCATCGGTGAGGTTGGTGGCGTTGCTCTCGGCCAAAAATACAAACAGGCCCAGGGGCAGGATCAGCAGGCCCAAAGGCAGCACCCAGCCCAGCGGCAGGGCAATGAAGGGAGCCAGCTGCTGATCCCAGTGGGCCCAGGCGAGGAAGGCGATCGCGCTGAGGCCCTGCAGCAGCAACTTGCCGCGGGGGCTGAGGCCCGTGTTGTGGCGTTTGGTGAGGCTGCGCCAGTCATCCACTGCTCCAATCGCCATCGTGGCCAGCGTGATCGCGGCCACCGCCAGCAGGCGGTGATCAGCGGGTGCCACCAGGCCACCAGCGATCACGCCCACCGGCACCACCAAAAGGCCGCCCATGGTGGGGGTGCCCGCCTTGCTCTGGTGAGCCTGGGGCCCTTCTTCGCGGATCACCTGCCCCAGCTTCAGCCGCCGCAGCTGCGGCACCCCCCAGGCGCAGATCACGGCGCTCACCAAGGCGCTGATCAGCAGGGGCGGCGCCAGCTGGGGCGCCTGGCTGAACCAGTCGCACAGGGCGCTGAGCCCCAACAGCAACAAACCCAGCAACAGCGCCAGTGAGCGGCTGTTGCTGGGCATCGAGGCGATCAGCCTGGTGGGGGAGATCAAGGGGCTGAGGAGGTCAGTCCTCCCAATCTTCCTCGCTCTGCTCGTCGGCGGCGTTGTAATCCTCTTTCTCGCCCATCAGCGCGGAGAGCTCTTCCTCTTCCACGGTGCTCACATCGCTGCTGGCGGTTTCCTCATCGGCCACCAGGCGGCCGCTGCTCTCCAGCCAGCTCAGCAGATCGGGTTCTTCGCGCAGGGGCAGCACCGGAGCTGGCTCATTGCGGCCGTAGCGGGTGAGCGACGGGTTGATCCCATCCAGCTGGCTGAGGCTTGTGCTGAGGTTGCTGCTCATTGCTGACGGCTAGGGCTGCTATGGCGCGGACGGCGGCGGCTGGGCTTGCACCCCAGCGTGGGCCAATCCGCCATCCTATCGGAGTCCCCCTCCGTGGCTGCCCTGGCCAACCCTGCCTCGCCGATTTGGCGTTCCCTGTTGGGGCCCTGGCTGTTGGCGCTCGGCCTGAGCGCTCTGCTGGTGGCGGCTGGCTTGCGCTGGCCCACGCCGCTATTGCAGCAGGCCTGGGCCCAGGCCGATCCCGGCCGGCCCGCCCTGTTGGCGCTGCTGCTGGTGTTGCTGCCGCCGGCCCTGATGGCGGCCCTGCTGCTCGCTCGGATGCGGCGCCACCACGACAGGGGAGAATCGATCGATTGCGCGCACGGAGAGCATTGATGGGCAGGGCCAAGAAGGCGGTGCTGGCCTATTCCGGTGGTGTGGACACCAGCGTCTGCATCCCTTATCTGAAGAACGAATGGGGCGTGGAGGAGGTGATCACCTTCGCCGCCGACCTGGGCCAGGGCGATGAGCTCGAGCCGATCCGCCAGAAAGCGCTCGACTCCGGCGCCAGCCAATCGATCGTGGGCGACCTGATCGAGCCGTTTATCACCGAATTCGCCTTCCCGGCGATCCGTGCCAACGCCCTCTACGAAGGCCGCTATCCCCTCTCCACCGCCCTGGCCCGGCCGCTGATCGCCCGCCGCCTGGTGGAGATCGCCCGCGAGGTGGGCGCGGATGCCGTGGCCCACGGCTGCACTGGCAAGGGCAACGATCAGGTGCGCTTCGATGTGGCCATCGGCGCCCTCGCTCCTGATCTGAAGGTTCTGACCCCGGCGCGCGAGTGGGGTATGAGCCGCGAGGAAACCATCGCCTACGGCGAGCGCTGCGGCATCCCTTCGCCCGTGAGCAAGAAGTCGCCCTATTCGATCGACCTCAACCTGCTGGGTCGCTCGATCGAGGCCGGCCCCCTGGAGGATCCCAACGTGGAGCCGCCCGAGGAGATCTACGCCCTCACCGTGAGTGTGGATGCGGCTCCCGATCAGCCCCAGGTGGTGGAGATCGGCTTTGAGCAGGGCAATCCCGTGAGCATCGATGGCGTGCGCCTCGATCCGGTGAGCCTGATCCGCCGCGCCAACGAACTGGCCGGCAGCCACGGCTTCGGCCGGCTCGACATGATCGAGAACCGGGTGGTGGGCATCAAGAGCCGCGAGATCTACGAAACTCCGGGTCTGCTGCTGCTGATTAAGGCCCACCAGGAGCTCGAGAGCCTCACCCTCGCCGCTGATGTGCTGCGCAGCAAGCGCCAGCTCGAGCAGCAGTGGGCGGATCAGGTGTATCAGGGCCTCTGGTATGGCCCGCTCAAGGACGCCCTCGATGGCTTCATCGAGCGCACTCAGCGCACCGTGAACGGCACGGTGAAGGTGAAGCTGCACAAGGGCAACGCCACCGTGGTGGGCCGCAGCAGCGCCAACAGCCTGTATGTGCCCGATATGGCCACCTACGACGCCGGCGATCAGTTCGATCACCGCGCCGCGGAGGGCTTCATTTACGTGTGGGGTCTGCCCACCCGTCTTTGGGCCGCGAGCCAGCGCTGAGCTGCTGGGTTCCGTTCAGGCGGCGCGTGGGCCTCGGCGATCCGCCCGGCCCAGGCGTCGCATCGCTGGGCGGCTGGGGAGCTGCGGCAGGGCGGGAGCGCTGCTCGCCGGTGCTGCGGTTGGGTTGAAGCGCAGCCGCACCTCACCGGGCACGGGCGCCAGCATCTGAATCTGCTGGCGCAGATCGGCGTTGTCGTCGAGCAGGCGTTCCTGTCGCTCGAGCACTGGTTGGAGGCGCTGCTCGAACTTGCGCTCAAAGATGTCTGGAAGCTCCTCCAAGAGCGCTTCCAATTCAGCAATCTGCAGCCGCGCTTCGGCCAGCTTGCGTTCAGCACTGGCTAGAGCCAGCTGCAGCTGGTGTTCGCTCAGCTGGAAGGCGGAATCCTGAACCTGGTCGGCTTCAGGTTGCGCTTGCGGCTGATCGGTGTTGGCGTCGTCCACCGTCGTCAGCCCAGCCATAAAAAACCGACCAAACCTTAACGAAGGCTTGGTCGGGATTCAAGCTGCCGGAAGCGATTCAGGCTTCGCTGGTCTGCAGGGCAGCAGCGTCGCTGGTGGCCTGGGGCACGGGGCCGCTGCGGGGTGCGGGCAGGGGGCCGTCTTGCTTGACGGTGAGATAGCGGATCACATCTTCGGAGATGCGCATGGCCTTCTCGAGGGTGGCCACCTGTTGGCCGTCGCCGTTGTGGGCGAGCTGCACGTAGATGCCTTCTTTGTGCTTGGCGATGGGGTAGGCCAGGCGGCGCTTGCCGCGCATCTGGCAATCGAGCACCTCAGCGCCGGCTTCGGTCACCAGATCGCGGTACTTGGTGACATGGGTTTCAACCTCTTCCTCCGGAATGTCCGGACGAAGGATGTACATCGTTTCGTAATAGGGCTGCGACATGGCTTGCGCGATCCGACGTGGACGCCGAAGGGAACGGTGGCTGGTGGGCCGGAGCTAGGCCCCTGCTCTCCAGCGGCGGATCGTCCACCCTACAGCTGCATGCGCACCGCTTCTGAGAGGCTCGGGACGTCGGCTTCCTTGCCGCGCACGCACTGCACCACGGCAAACACGAGCAGCACCAGCATCCCTAGAAATACCGTGTTGGCGAGGGTGCGGCCCGCGAAGCCGAGGCTGCCCAGGCGCAGCAGCTGGAAGGCCAGCGAGAGCACCACCAGCACGATGTCGAGCAGGATCGCCTGCAGCACGTTGAAGCGCAGGAAGTAGGGGATGCGCGGGTTGCGCACCACCGCCAGGAACAGCACCAGGAACAGCAGGAAGCCGCCGAAGGGCACGTTGCGCTCCAGCAGCAGCACCGGAATCGCCGGCAGCATCAGCCACTGCAGCGCTGGGAACAGGTTGTCGAGCGATTCGCCGAAGGGCAGGGCGTCGCTCCAGGGCAGCAGGTAGGCCAGCACTGCCAACAACCGCTGCCACCAGGGAATGTCGCCCATCGCTCTCACGCCGTTGCGCAGAGGCTATGGCAGCTGCTCGAGCAGTGCCTGGCGCATCACCTCGACCGGCACATCGTTGCGGCCGCTCCACAGCCGCAGGGCTGCGGCGCCTTGCTCCACCAGCATCTCCAGGCCATCGAGGCTGCGGCAGCCCCGGGCGGCGGCGCGTTGCAGCAGCCGCGTGGGCCGAGGGGTGTAAATGATGTCGTACACGCAGCAGCCGGGCTGCAGGGCAGAGAGCTCCGGCTCGCTCAGCGGGCAGGCCTCCGCCGCGGCGGGATTGCTGGCGGAGGCCATGCCCACCGGGGTGGTGTTCACCACCAGATCCGCTGCTGCCAGTGCTTCTGCCATCGCTGGGCTGTCGCTGGCCCAGGGCAACGCCTGGAGCGCCGGCGCCCAGGCCCGGCAGTCGTTGAGGAAGGCGTCCAGCGCTTCAGGCCTGCGGCCTGCCAGCTGGATGCTGCCAAAACCCAGTTCCACCAGGCCCGCCACCACAGCCCGGGCGCTGCCGCCGCAGCCCAGCACCACCGCCCGCTTGCCGCTCCAGGTGGCCCCCTCCCGGCGCAGGGGCGCGCAGAAGCCCTCCACATCGGTGTTGGTGCCGTGCCAGCCGCCGCCCGCCATGGGCACCAGCACGTTCACTGCCCCGAGCCGCTGGGCGAGGGGGCTGAGCTCACGGGTGAGCGCCGCCACGCTGTGCTTGTGGGGGATGGTCACGTTGAGGCCGCGGCAGTCCATGGCTTCCAGCCCCCGCACCACGGTGGCCAGCTCCGCGGCGGGAGCTGGCAGGGCCAGGAACACCCAGTCGAGCCCCATCGCCTGCAGCGCCGCGTTCTGCATCACCGGCGAGAGCGAGTGGTGCACCGGATCACCGAGCACTCCCACAAGCGCTGTGGTGCCGCGAATGCTGGGGAGGCCGCTCACGCTGGGTCGGGTGCTGTTCGGCAACCACACCTAGCCCTGACTGGGGCCTGCTGTTGAGGATGCCTCCAGTTCAGAGGACAGTCATGGGCAAGGTTGTCGGTATCGACCTTGGCACCACGAATAGCTGCGTGGCAGTCATGGAGGGCGGCAAGCCCACCGTGATCGCTAATGCCGAGGGCTTCCGCACCACGCCCTCCGTGGTGGCCTACACCAAGAACCAGGATCAGCTGGTGGGTCAGATCGCCAAACGTCAGGCGGTGATGAACCCGGAGAACACCTTCTATTCGGTGAAGCGCTTCATCGGCCGCCGCGTCGACGAGGTGAACGAGGAATCGAAGGAAGTGAGCTACGGCGTGGAGAAGGCCGGCTCCAACGTCAAGGTGAAGTGCCCAGTGCTGGGCAAGCAGTTCGCCCCGGAAGAGGTGAGCGCCCAGGTGCTGCGCAAGCTCGCGGAAGACGCCGGCAAGTACCTCGGTGAGTCAGTCACCCAGGCGGTGATCACCGTTCCCGCTTACTTCAACGACTCCCAGCGTCAGGCCACCAAGGACGCCGGCAAGATCGCCGGCCTTGAGGTGCTGCGCATCATCAACGAGCCCACTGCGGCGGCTCTGGCCTACGGCCTCGACAAGAAGAGCAACGAGCGCATCCTGGTGTTCGACCTGGGCGGCGGCACCTTCGACGTGTCGGTGCTTGAGGTGGGTGACGGTGTGTTCGAGGTGCTCTCCACCTCCGGTGACACCCACCTGGGCGGCGATGACTTCGACAAGGTGATCGTGGATCACCTGGCCGACACCTTCAAGGCCAACGAAGGCATCGATCTGCGCCAGGACAAGCAGGCCCTGCAGCGCCTCACTGAGGCCGCTGAGAAGGCCAAGATCGAGCTCTCCAGCGCCACCCAAAGCGAGATCAACCTGCCCTTCATCACGGCAACCCCCGAGGGCCCCAAGCACCTCGATCTCACCCTCACCCGCGCCAAGTTCGAGGAGCTGGCCTCCAAGCTGATCGACCGCTGCCGCGTGCCGGTGGAGCAGGCGCTCAAGGACGCCAAGCTCTCCTCCTCCGAGCTGGATGAGGTGGTGATGGTGGGTGGTTCCACCCGCATCCCCGCGGTGCTGGAGCTGGTGAAGCGCGTCACCGGTAAGGACCCCAACCAGACCGTGAACCCCGACGAGGTGGTGGCCGTGGGCGCCGCCATCCAGGGTGGTGTGCTCGCCGGTGAGGTGAAGGACATCCTGCTGCTGGATGTCAGCCCGCTGTCCCTGGGTGTGGAGACCCTGGGCGGCGTGATGACCAAGATGATCCCCCGTAACACCACCATCCCCACCAAGAAATCGGAGGTGTATTCCACGGCTGTCGATGGGCAGACCAACGTGGAAATCCACGTGCTGCAGGGCGAGCGCGAGATGGCCAGCGACAACAAGTCGCTCGGAACCTTCCGCCTCGATGGCATCCCCCCCGCCCCCCGTGGCGTGCCTCAGATCGAAGTGACCTTCGACATCGATGCCAACGGCATCCTGAGCGTGACCGCCAAGGACAAGGGCAGCGGCAAGGAGCAGAGCATCTCGATCACCGGCGCCTCCACCCTCAGCGACAACGAGGTGGAGAAGATGGTGAAGGACGCCGAAGCCAACGCCAGCGCCGACAAAGAGAAGCGCGAGCGCATCGACCTTAAGAACCAGGCCGAAACCCTGGTGTACCAGGCCGAGAAGCAGCTGGGCGAACTGGGCGACAAGGTGGGCGCCGAGGACAAGAGCAAGGTGGAGGCTTCCTCCGCCAAGCTCAAGGAGGCGATCGAGAAGGAAGACTTCGACACGATGAAGTCCGAGCTCGAAACCCTGCAGCAGGCCCTCTATGCCGCCGGTGCCGCTGTGTATCAGCAGGCCGGCGCTGCCGATGCTGCAGCTGGCGCCCCCGGTGGCAACGGCAGCGGCGGCTCGGATGCCGCCAGCGACGACGTGATCGACGCTGAATTCACCGAATCGAAGTGACGCTCTGAGATTTTGATTCCAGCTAAGCCCCCGAAAGGGGGCTTTTTGATGTCGGGTGCAGGTCGATTTGTTCTGGGGATATTAAGAAAGTCGCCACTTGTAGGCTGTTGGTGTGGCGGTGTTTAGCTTCGGGTTGATTCAGGCTTCCTATGGCTAAGACATCCTTGCTGGCTTTGGCTGCTGCTGGAGCATTGGTGGCCAGTGCCATTGGACCGGCTCGTTCTGATGAGTCAGCTCAACAGCCTGCCAGGGTTGTTCCAGATTCCGTAATCACAAGTCAGCGCTCCGCCTTGTTGCAGGCAGCTTCACAAGCCCATTCTGGCCCTCAGTCGCCGCGCGACCTTGCCAGCTCCAAGGGAGATAATCCTGTTGTATTTGGGTCAGCTCCAAAACGGGCTGTGATGAACTTGTGTAATATCCATATTCATGAGTCGGCTGAGCATCGCGGTGGTGAATTCACCACATATGCCGGGAATGGGAATGGCCTGGGATATGGAACTGGCTATCGATATAGCGGTGAGCTGTCAGATTCAGAGCTTAAGCCGCTGCCCCATAAGCTTGGGTATTCGCAGCATTCAGTGATTCGGCCAGGAAGCACCATTGAGGTTCACTATGTATACAGTACGGCTCATGTTGGCCCGGGGCCAACTCTGGCCTCTTGTCTCAGCAAGGAGAATGGCAATCCTCAATTAAGGGTTGAGGCTGTTGTTGCTGTACTTGTGAATAATCCTGATGCCGCTGACTTCGTTGAGCTGACGAAACTTGACTCGGTGAACGGGTATAGCGCGGCGCCTAATATTCCTGACAACCTTGGTGCGCCTATAGGCTACTCGGGCTCTACGACTGGGCCCTCGTTTAATGCTGTGCCATCTCCCCTGCAGGTGACATGGAGTGTGAGGCCTAAGGTGATTAAGGTTGATGTTGCGTCAGTTCACAAGTGGCTGAGCTCTAATCCTTTTAAGGAAGACCATGCTCATGGGGTTCGTAATCTTGTGATCAATCCTGCTTTGCTATCCCCGAATCTGGCGGCTGAGTAAAGCGCCCGTAAAGGGTGCCTCTGGGCTTCAAGGTGATGAGTGGGGATCGATTCTGTGTTGGTGCATCCCACGCGCGGTATCGATCCGATTAGCGTGCAATCCCCTTTCATCGTGAAGAGCCCAAAAAAAGAGACGGGTGTGAGCCCGCCTCGGAGGTTCTCCCTTGCCCGACCCGATGAAGGTCGTGAGCGGATGATGCCGCGGGCTCAGGGGCGCTGATGTGTTCGTTGGTACCAGTTGAGCAAGCGTTCGTTTTTGCTGGCCTCAGCTGCCGATCTTGGCCACAGCGGCTTTGGCCTTCTCGATCACCGGGGCCGGCATGGTCACGTAACCAAGGGCCGGGGCTTGGGCCTGAGCCTGCTCCGACAGCATGAAGTTAAAGGCCTTCTTCAGCAGGTCTGCCTTGGCACCGTTGCCGTTCTGGTAGGCCAGGATCCAGGTGAAGGTCACGATCGGGTAGCCCTTCATCGGGTTGGGGTTGCCGCCGATCAGGTCGGGGCCCAGGTCGATCGAAGCCAACGCTTCGCTTTCGCTGGCGCTGGTGGGCTTCACCACCTGCCCTGAACCGTTGGTGAGCGCGGCGGCCTGCAGCTTGCCTTTCACATAGGCCGATTCCACATACCCCAGGCCGCCTTCCACCTGGTTGAGCTGGGCTGCCACCCCTTCATTGCCCTTGGCGCCCACACCGGTGGGCCAGGCCACGGTTTTAGAGGTACCGGGGCCGTTCTTCCAGGCGTCCGAGATGGCGGCCAGGTGTTTGGTGAAGTTGTAGGTGGTGCCGGAGCCGTCGGAGCGGTGCACCACGGTGATCTTCTTGTCGGCGCAACCTAGCTGGCTGTAGTTGGTGATCTTGCCGAGGAAGATGTCAGCCAGCTGCTGCTGGCTCAGCTTGAGGTCGCAGCCGGCGTTGTTGTAGGCCACGGCGATGGCACCGGCTGTCATCGGGATCTGCAGCACGCCACGGCTCACCTTGGCGATCTCGTCCTCCTTCATCGGTGCATCCGAGGCGGCGAAATCCACGGTGCCTGCCGTGAACTGACGCACGCCAGCTCCGGATCCCACCGATTGATAGTTCGCGCGCACCCCTTGGCCCGCCAGCTCCTGGAACCAGCGCTGGTAGATGGCGGCCGGGAAGGAGGCGCCGGCCCCGGCCAGATTGCCGGCGGGGCCGCTGCCGCCACCCACCGAGCAGGAGGCCAGGCTCAGGCCAGCCGCCACTCCGGCGAGGCCGATGAGCACGCGTGCGGTGGTGGTGCGTCGCATAGGGAGAGAGGGTGGCGAGGCCGGTTTGGCCCAGTTTGACGTAGCGGTTGCGTGCCCCTCAGGCGCTCGGCTGCTCCAGCAGCTGCAGCACCCAGGCGGCCGTCGCCGGCGCCAGCAGCACGCCATTGCGGTAGTGGCCGCTGGTGAGCAGCAAGCCTGGTTCGAGCTGCTCGAGCAGCGGGGCTGGGCGGTCGTCGGGCCGGGCGCGCAGGCCCTGCCAGTGGCGCAGCGGCTCGGCCTCGCGCAGCCAGTCGGGCCCATGGCCGCCGAGCTGGCGCAGCTCGGCGAGGGCTTCGGGGCTTCCTGTGCTCAACCCCGGCTCCACCGTGGCGCCCAGCCAGAGCCGTCCTCCGGGGCGGGGCACCAGGTTGATGCCATCCCAGCTCACACTTCCTGGCCAGCGCTCGGCGTCGCAGCCTGCCGGTAATTGCAGCTCCAGGGCCTGGCCGAGCACTGGGCTCTGGGGCCGCGCGTGGCCGAGCGGCTGCAGCAGCTGCGGGCTGCCCAGCCCAGCCGCCACCACCAGCCAATCGCTGTGGTGGAGGCCGGCATCGGTGTGGATCCGCCAGCGCTGATCGCCGCCGCTGCCTCCACGTTCCAACCGCTCAACGCGGGCTGCCTGGGTGAGCAGCCCATGGCGGAGCCCGTCGTGCAGCAGGGCCTGCATGGCCGGCAACGGATCGATCTGGCCGTCTTCCGGGGAGAGCAGCCCTCCGGCAGCGGCAGCCGGCAGGGCAGGTGTGAGCTCCTGCAGTTCAGCCTTGTTGAGCAGCCGCAGGGGCATCCCCTGCTTTTGGCGCTCTTCGACCAGCCGGGCCTGGGCGAGCCATTCCTGTTCATTGCTGGCCAGTTGCAGCAGGCCAGAGCGCCACGGGATCCCATGGCCCCTTTCCTCCAGCAGCTGCCGCCACTGCTGCCAGAGCGCCAGGGATTGCTGCCGCAGCCGCCAACCCCGGCCGCTGCTGCGCCGGAACACCTGCGCCATCACAAGGCCTAGGGCAGCGCTGCTGCCGGCCTGGCTTGATTGGCCTTGGGCCAAGGCTGGATCGATCAGCTGCACGCGATGGCCGTGCTGGCAGAGCAGCCAGGCCACAGAAAGGCCCACCACACCGGCGCCGATCACAGTTATCGACGTGGGCCGGAGGGTGGGCTCTAGTGGAGTGATCGTGATGGAAGGAGCGATCAGGCCTGCTTCAGATCAGCTTGCACCTGAGCCGGCAGCACCTGGGCATAGAGGCCGAAGCCGCTGGCCACCTTGATATAAGCCTTGCTCAGCTTGTTGGCGTCTTGCAGGCGGGCGGCCTCATCGAGCTCAGCCAGGGCCTCTTTGAGGGCGTCAGCACGCTTGGTGGCTTCGGGGCGCTCAGCCGGCAGCAGGCGCTGGTTGATGTACAGCATCTCGCGGCCCACTTCCTGCATCGGGCCGTGGATCAGGTTGCGGGTGAAGGTCCAGTCGCGCTCGTTCACCAGGGTGGCCAGCTCGGGCAGGCGATCGCGGGCGGCCAGGAAACCTTCAGCCTGGCGCTCGATCACGGCGATGTCGTCGGCGCTGAGGGTGGGAGCCTTGGCTTTGCCGCCGCTGCATGCGGTGAGCCCGAAGCTCAGCACCAGCGCCAGGGCCACGAGGGCCAGGCTGCGCAGGGCGGATGAGAACCGGGTGGTTAGCGCGGACATCGTCTGAGCAGCCATGGAATTGGAGCTTGATCCGGGGACTTTACCCAGGGGTTTTGGCCCTGAAGCGCTGGTGAGGCGAGCTGCAATGGGCTGTGTGCAACAAGCCGTCAGAATTCAGTCTTTCCAGGGCTGCGTCCCGCCTCGCCATGACGGCTGCCACGGCCATCCTTCAGATGATCTGCCCGGATCAGCCCGGCCTGGTGCGCGAACTCTCCGGTTGGGTGGCGGGTAATGGAGGCAACATCGTGCATGCCGATCACCACAGCGATCAGGGCGCTGGCCTCTTTCTGAGCCGCATTGAATGGCAGCTGGAGGGCTTCGGCTTGCCCCGCGAGGCGATCGCCCCGGCGGCGGCTTCGCTGGCGGAGCGTCTCCGCGGCGAGCAAACCGTCACCTTCTCGGATGAGAAGCCCGCTGTGGCGATCTTCGTGAGCAAGCAGGACCACTGCCTGCTCGATCTGCTCTGGCGCGTGCGCACCGGGGAGCTGCCGATGCGGGTGCCGCTCGTGATCGCCAACCATCCGGATCTGGGTCCGATCGCTGAGGAATTCGGCGCGCGCTTTGAACATGTGCCGATCAGCAATGCCAACCGCGAGGAGGCTGAAGCCCGGCACCTAGAGCTGTTGGCCGAGCACGGCATCGAGCTAGTGATCCTGGCCAAATACATGCAGGTGCTCACGCCGCGCTTTCTTGCCGCCTTCGATCCCCCGGATGCCTTTCACCGGGTGATCAACATCCACCATTCCTTTTTGCCAGCCTTCATGGGTGCGCAGCCGTATCACCGCGCCTGGGAGCGGGGCGTGAAATTGATCGGCGCCACCGGTCACTACGTGACCGAAGAGTTGGATGCCGGCCCGATCATTGCCCAGTCAACGGTGAATGTGAGCCACCGCGATGAGGTGGACGATCTGATTCGCAAGGGCCGCGACACCGAACGCCTCGCCCTCGCCCGGGCGGTGCGTCTGCATCTCAAACGTCAGGTGATGGTGTATCGCGGGCGCACGGCGGTGTTCGAGTGAGCGCCTTGATCGTTGTACGCCAGGGCATGGGCCGGTTGCTTCAGCACCTCGACGCCCAGCGGCCGCCTCAGGCCGATCCGCTCGGCTGGCGCTGTTTTCAGCTGGGGATGTTCATGCTTCCCTCCAGCGCGCTGTTCGCCGCGTTGTTGCTGTTCCCGGCTCTGATTCAGGGCAGTCGCAAACGTGCTTCGTTGTCGAGCGACCGCGTCAACCTGGTGCTCGTCTTGGTGGCGGCTTTGATGGTGGCCGGTGCTGTGTCGGTCTCGCTGCGGAGCGCTGAATTCCCTAGCTACTCGCCTCTGCTGGCTTGGGTGGGGCTGGGCAATTGGTTGCCGCTGTTCTGGGGGTTCTGGGGCTTTCAGCCTTACGTCTGCGATCCCCCGGCTCGGCGCCGGATTGGGTTGGCCATCGCAGCCGGCACCGTTCCGGTGCTGGTGAGCGGATTGGGTCAGATCGGGTTGGGTTGGCAGGGCCCCTGGCAGATCCTGGGCGGTGCCGTGATCTGGCACCTCAAGGAAGGCGGCAACCCCACAGGCAGGCTCTCCGGACTCTTCGATTACGCCAACATCACGGCCGCCTGGTTGTCGTTGAGCTGGCCTCTACTGCTGGCGGCGTTGATCGGCTGCTGGGCGCGCTGGCGTGCACGGATCGCTGGCAGTGGCTGGCGCCTGTTGGTGGTGCTTGGGCTGGTGGTGGCTCAGGTGGTCTCGATGGTGCTCACCGATTCCCGCAATGCCTGGGGGGTGATGTTGATGGCGGTGCCGCTGGTGGCGGGCCCCGCCAGCTGGATTTGGTTGCTGCCGTTGATGGCGCTGGCCTTGCTGCCTGTCTTGCTGGCCACCCTGCCCGGTGTTCCGGCGCTGTTGCAGGACCCCGCCCGTGCCCTGGTGCCGCAGTCGATCTGGGGGCGACTGAACGACCTCAACCACCACAGTCAGCGCAAACTCGCTTCGCTGCGGATCACCCAGTGGAGCGTGGCCTCCAGCCTGATCGCCGAACGCCCCTGGCTCGGTTGGGGAGCGGCCGCCTTCAGCGTGATCTACCCGCTGCGCACCGGGCGCTGGCACGGACACCCCCACAACATCGCCTTTGACCTGGCCTTCAGCCACGGCTTGCCAGTGGCTGTGTTGGTGGTTGGGCTGGTGCTCTGGCTGTACATCCGTGGCGTGCGCCAGGGGATGCTGAAAGGCAACGTGTGTGAGCGAGCCTGGTGGGCCGCCGCTTTCATGCTGGCGGTGCTGCATGCCACCGATATCCCGATGTACGACAGCCGCATCAACATTGCCGGCTGGGTGTTGCTGGCGGGGTTGCGCTGGGGGAGCGCTAAGCCAGGGCTTCCTGCTGGTGTTTGAACAGGGTTGCTTTGGGTAGAGGACCTTCCAGGTGCTCCCAAGGCAGCACCTGGTCGCCGCTCCAACTGTTGTGAATCACCTCCTCCCAAGCAGGCGGCAGCGGTCCCGAGCCTGAGGCGTCGCCCTCGCGCACGGCCCGGTAAGCCTGCTTCCAGCCCCCCAGGCTTTCGTGGCGGCCGCGGGCCGCGGCAATCACCGGGGCCAGGCGCCGATCGCTGCGCGACAGCAGGGCCTGGATCACGCTCCAGCCGTAGCTCTCCGGCCGCAGCTCAATGCCCTTGGGCTTGAGCCGTTTGCCCAGCAGCTTGAGGCGCTTCTCGGCTTCGGGCCGAACGCCCTGCCACTGGAACGGGGTGTGGGCCTTGGGCACGAAGGTGCTCACCCCGAGCGAGAGCCGCAGCCCCGGGGTGGCTTTTTTCAGTGCAAGCAGCAACTCGGCGGTGGCCTCCACATCGGCCTCCTCTTCGCTGGGGAGCCCCACCATTCCGTAGAGCTTCAGGCTGCTGAGGCCGCCTTCCTTGGCGTAGCGGGCAGCGGCATAGATCTCCTCAGTGGCGAGCTTCTTGTTCACCACCTCGCGTATGCGCTCGCTGCCGCTTTCGATCGCGATCGTGAGCGATTTGCTGCCCCGTTTGGCCAGGATCCGCCCCAGCTCGGGCGTCACCGTGGCGGCTCGCACCGAGCTCACGCTCACCCGGGTGCCCTCGAAGCGGTCTTGATCGAGCCACTGCAGCAGATCCGCAAACTGCGGGTGCTGGGTGACAGATGCCCCCAGCAGCCCTAGGCGCTGGGTGGCAGTGAGGCCTTTCTCCACCGCTGGGATCAAGCCGTCGTCGAGGCTGGGCGTTCGGAACGGCAGGGTGAGATAGCTGGCCAGGCAGAAGCGGCAGAGCTCCGGGCAGCTGCGCACCACCTCCACCATGTGGATGGAGGGCCAGGCCGCCTCCGGAGTGATCACCGTGGAGTGGCTGAGGGTGTTGCCCCGCCAGGTTTGCTTGGCCACCGTGGCTGGAACGCCTGGCTCGATCGGCTCCACGGCCAGCAGCTCCCCTTCGCTGCCGTAGCGGGGTGCATAGAGCGCAGGCACATAGACACCCGGCACCTGCGCCAGCCGCCTTAACCGCTCCGGCCGCGGCATCTCTCGGCACTCCTGCAGTGCATCGATGAAGGAGGGAAGCAGCAGTTCGCCATCGCCCAGCAGCACCACATCGAAGAAGGGCGCCAGCGGTTCGGGGTTGGCGGTGAGCACCGGGCCACCACCAAACACGATCGGATCCTCGTCGCCCCGCTCGGCGGCCCAGAGGGGGATGCGCTGCTGCTCGAGCAGATCCAGCAGTACGGGGCCATCGAGCTCCCAGCTGAGCGACAGGCCAAACAGATCGCAGTGGCGGTGCGGCGGATCGCCCTGGTCGGTGAACAGGCGCCGCACATCCACGTCGGCCCGCTGGGCCAGGGTGGCCCAGACCACCTGATAGCCCAGGCTCGTGATCCCCACGGTGTAGGTGCTGGGGAAGGCCAGCACCGCCCGCAGCGCCCCAGCTTCTGGCTGGGCGGGGTCAAACAGCAGGGTTTCCTGGTTCAGGGCGGGGCGAGGCCTGGTGAATCCAGGGTCTCACCCGGCCCGGTTCAGATGCTCCAGGCCACGCCATTGAGCTCATAGCCCTGGTTGCGGAAGAACTCCACATCACGGGCTGAAGAAGTGAATCCATAGGCGCCTGTGCTGCTGTTGAACATGCGCACAAAATCTGTGGAGCCAGCGCCAGGGGCGAGGGCCCGGAAGCCCACATCGCCGCCGGTGTAAGTGCCGCTGTTTAGAAGTTGATCGCGTTCGGAGGCGCTGGTTGTGTAGTAGTGGGTTTGTGTGGGTGTGTGCCAGAGGGTGTACACATCCACGGCTTGCCTGTCGCTCGCTTTCAGGCCACGAAACGGTGCGGAGATGAAGAGGTAGCCCTCGTCATCCTTCAAGGTGTCGATGGCATCGGCGGTATTGGTTGTGTAGAAGGTGTCGAAGGTGATTCCGGAGTCCACACGACTCACCACGCGCTGGCCGGTGAGCGGGTCGGCGTAGGACGACGGTGTTGCTGTTTTGCGGGAGGTTTTGTCTTTGCCGCTGGGGAGATACCCCACACGCGCGCCACCGTATTGGTAGAGCGAGCCCAGATTCTGGCCGTAGGGATTGCTGGTGCCGGTGGCGGTGATCCAGAGCTGGTATTCGGTGGCATTGGCAATGCCGCCGTGAACTTTGAAGTAAACGGGAACGTTTTCCTTGTTTTCTGAATCGGGTTCTTGGATGGCGGCAGTCACGGTGTCGGTGTATTCCACCAAGTTTCCGCCTTGGTCGTAGGTGAGCCAGGGCGAAGGTGTAGCGGCACCGCCCACATCGGTCACGTTGGCTTTGCTATCGCTGCTGGCATCGATCGAGGTGTAGTCAGGCGCCCAGAAGACATGGCTGTCGTAGTTGGCGTACCCTTGGGTTTTCAGGGTTTTTTGCGACAGCTTGCCGCTGATCACATCGCCCTTGCTATTGACATTCACGCGGCCACTGGCTTCGCCGTTGCTCGAGGCCCAGTAGGAGGAGGTGAGGGGCTCGGGCGCTTGGTTGCTGCCTGTTGGGTAGTAGTAATAGGGGGTGCCGTTGTTGGTTTTTGAGCCTGCGTAGTAGGCGGCCTTCACCCACTCATTCTCGCTCGGCAGCACAAAGCCGCTGGTGTTTTGGCGCTGAGCGTAGGGGTAGTTGTAGTCGTTGAGGTTGTAGGTGCCGCTGAGGATGTTGTCGGAGAAGCGAACGTATTTGGTGGAGAGTTGAACGTTGAACCCTTCTGGGCTTTTGGCTCTCTTGCTCTGCTCGGCAACAACGGTGCCGTTGCTCAGGGCATTCACACAATAGAGATACTGAAACATGTTGGCCCACATCATGGGCTTGTCGGCCCAGCTTTCATCGGCCAGGGCGTAGTGCTCACCGTTTTTGGCGTGCTTGAGCTGGATGATCTGCCCCTGGTAGGGGTTTTCGATCGGAGAGAACGTGTTGTTGTAAAGCGTGATGCCTGTCCAGGGCAGTTGATCGTTGGATCCATCGGGATCGACTGCATTGAGGAAGGAAACGTATTGCTTTGCGGTGACTTCGTATTGGCCAATCTCGAAGGTGTAGGGAACGGCGCCCAGCTGCTGATAGTTGCCGGCGGTAGCGGGTTCATAGGTGGTGCTGCCGCTGCCGCCTGGGTTCTGGGCTGGAACGGTGCTCTTGCTTGGAAATTCGAATCCCTTCACGCCGATCGAGGGGTTGCCCGGCTTGCTCACGCGGGCGAACTGAAGCTCGATGTCGTACTGCTTGCCCATGCGAAGGGGTTTTGTAAACGTCGATACGTTACGGGCGCCACAAGGTGGGTGCTGCCGCCATCACGATGTCTTCCAGTTCCGTCATTTGACCTGTGTCGTCCTCTGTTTGGAAGGTGATCTCTCCTTTTCAATACAACCCAGGAAATGACCCGTCGGTTGTCACCTACCTGCAGGGTTTCAAGCAAGGCGACCGCGCCGGTACTTATCTGCTGGTGGGTGCCAACAATTCGCCCGGGCCCACCCCCCAGGGCCTGGTGTATCAGGGGCCCTTGGATGGGATCTCTCGCAATGGTGTGAGTGGTTCTGGAGTGTGGTCGGTTGTGGCGGCGCCCAAGCGTTTTCGTGCCGCTGGCACCAGCGTGTATGGCCCAGACAACCTCGGCAGCGGGCAAGCTGATCTGGTGGGTGCCTTCACTCGCAACATCGGAAGCGATGCGCCCACCCCGCGCAATCCGGCGGTGGTGGGATTCACTTATAGCGGTGCTGTGGATGGTTCGGATCGTCGCGGTTGGCGCGAGGTGCAGGGCCGAACCCAGGCGGGCACCAATGGCACGTACACCTTTGTGCACTCAGTGGATGGTGGCCTAGCGGTTGGCAACGCCGATAACGCGGATGTGGATGAGCTCACGGGCTATTTCAGCCTGAGTTCCACTGCGTTCATCGTTGATCTCGATACCGGTAAGCAAACCAAGATTCGCTACCCGGATGATCGCAATCCCCTGGTGACCCACACCGCCTACGGGATCTGGTTCAACGGCGGCAGCAGTTACACGATTGCCGGTGGCAGTGGAGAGGTGCTGCAGCCCGGCTCAGACAAGGTTGAGGCCGGTGCCGGCTATCTGATCGATTACGACGCGGTGACAGGTCGCTTTTCGAACTACACCACCTTCCCGTATCGCAACCGCGAGCAAACGGACCTGATCAGCCACTTTGAGGGGATCTACCGCACGCCGCAGGGGCACTACCGCCTGCCGGCTACGGCGGCGGCGCTCAATGCCATGGGTGATCTCACGTTGGCTTCGGTGGTCACGGTCAAGCGCAATCGCCAGGGAGGCTTCCGTGAGCAGGCGCGGTGGAAGGATCTCCCGATCACCCGCAGCAGCGACGGAGCTCAGAGCGTGCTGAGCACCGCCAATTCGCTTTACGGCGATGCAGTGGTGGGCTTTGCCAACTATCCCGATGGCAGCGGCGGTTTAACGCCGCTGGATTTCGTGGCGCAGCTCTAAATCACACCTCCGCCAGCACCTTGGCTTCGTCGTCGGCGCTCACCACCCGGCCGCTGTCTTCGAAGCCTTCGATCTGATCGAAGTTGAGGTAGCGGTAGAGCTCGGCGCCGCGGGGATCGATCTTGGCCGCGGCGATGGCCAGGTATTGATCCTTGGTGGGGATGCGGCCCAGCTGAGCGCACACCGCGGCCAGTTCGGCACTGCCGAGATACACCTGAGCACCGTTGCCGAGGCGGTTGTTGAAGTTGCGGGTGCTGGTGGAGAACACGGTGGTGTTGTCTTCCACCCGGGCCTGGTTGCCCATGCAGAGCGAGCAGCCGGGCATCTCCATGCGCGAGCCCGCCTTCTCGAAGATGGCGTAGTAGCCCTCCTGCTTGAGCATTTCCTCATCCATGCGGGTGGGCGGGCACACCCAGAGGCGCGCGGTGTTCTCGCCCTGGCCTTCCAGCACCGTGGCGGCGGCGCGGTAGTGGCCGATGTTGGTCATGCAGGAGCCGATGAACACCTCATCGATGCGATCGCCCGCTACCTCCGAGAGCGTTTTCACGTTGTCGGGGTCGTTGGGGCAGGCCAGGATCGGCTCGGTGATCTCGTCGAGGTTGATCTCGATCACGGCGGCGTAGTCCGCGTCGGCGTCGGCCTCCATCAGCACCGGGTTGGCCAGCCATTCCTCCATGGCCTTGATGCGGCGGGCCAGGGTGCGGGCATCGCTGTAGCCGCGGGCGATCATGTTTTTGAGCAGCGCCACGTTGCTGCGTAGGTATTCGCTCACCGTTTCTACGGAGAGCTTGATGGTGCTGCCGGCGCAAGAGCGTTCGGCGGTCGCGTCTGTCAGTTCAAAAGCTTGCTCCAGCTTCAGATCGGGCAGGCCTTCGATCTCCATGATCCGGCCGCTGAAGATGTTTTTCTTGCCGGCCTTCTCCACAGTGAGCAGTCCTTGTTGGATGGCCACGTAGGGGATGGCGTTCACCACATCGCGCAGGGTCACGCCCGGCTGCAGGGAGCCGGAGAATTTCACCAGCACGGATTCGGGCATGTCGAGCGGCATGGCGCCGATGGCGGCGGCGAAGGCCACCAGGCCCGAGCCGGCCGGGAAGGAGATGCCCAGGGGGAAGCGGGTGTGGCTGTCGCCGCCGGTGCCCACGGTGTCGGGCAGGAGCATGCGGTTGAGCCAGCTGTGGATGATGCCGTCGCCGGGGCGCAGGGCCACACCACCCCTCGAACTGATGAAGTCGGGCAGCTCGGCGTGGGTCTTGAGGTCCACGGGCTTGGGATAGGCGGCGGTGTGGCAGAAGCTCTGCATCACCAGATCGGCGCTGAAGCCCAGGCAGGCCAGCTCCTTCATCTCATCGCGGGTCATCGGCCCGGTGGTGTCCTGGGAGCCCACGGTGGTCATCAGCGGCTCGCAGCTGGTGCCCGGGCGCACGCCGGGCAGGCCGCAGGCCTTGCCAACCATCTTCTGGGCGAGGGTGAAGCCCTTGCCGATGTCGGCCGGGGCCGAGGGCCGGATGAACAGGTCGCTGGCGGCCAGGCCCAGCTGGACGCGCACCTTGTCGGTGAGCGAGCGGCCGATCAGCAGGGGGATGCGGCCACCGGCGCGCACCTCATCGGTGATGGTGCTCGGCTTGAGCTCGAAGCGAGCCACGATTTCGCCGGCGTTCGCTTCACCAGCGGCGCGCTCGATCGTGCCGGCGTAGGGGCGGATCGTGATCACATCACCCGAGTTGAGGGCGCTCACGTCGCACTCGATCGGCAGGGCGCCCGAGTCTTCGGCGGTATTGAAGAAAATCGGGGCGATCTTGCCGCCGAGCACCACGCCGCCGCTGCGCTTGTTGGGCACGTGGGGAATGTCAGTGCCGGTGTGCCAGAGCACCGAGTTGATCGCGGATTTGCGGGAGCTGCCGGTGCCCACCACATCACCCACGTAGGCCACGGGATGGCCCTTTTGCTTGAGCTGGCTGATCAGCTCCAGGCCGCCGGGCATGCGGGTTTCCAGCATCGCCGTGGCGTGCAGGGGGATGTCCGGGCGGGTGGTGGCGTGGGTGGCGGGGGAGAGGTCGTCGGTGTTGGTCTCGCCCTCCACCTTGAACACCGTCACGGTGATCTCAGCGGGCAGCTCGGGCTTGGCGGTGAACCACTCGGCGTTGGCCCAGCTGTCGATCACGCGCTTGGCGTACGGGTTGCTGGCCGCCAGCTCCAGCACATCGTTGTAAGCGTCGTACACCAGCAGCGTGCGGCTGAGGCCGGTGGCGGCGGCTTCGGCGATGGACGCATCGGTGCTGGAGAGCAGCTCGATCAGAGCGCCCACGTTGTAGCCGCCGATCATCGTGGCCAGCAGGTTCACCGCCTCCACGGCGCTCACCAGCGGGCTCGTGGCCTTGCCTTGGGCCACGGCGCTCAGCCAGCCCGCTTTCACATAGGCGGCTTCATCCACGCCGGGGGGGATGCGCTCGGAGAGCAGATGCAGCAGGAAGGTTTCTTCGCCGGCGGGCGGGGCCTGCAGCAGTTCGGTGAGGTCTTGCGCCTGGGCGGCGGTGAGGGGCAGGGCCGGAATCCCCAGGGCTTCGCGCTCCGCGGCGGCGGCGCGGTAGTCGGCAAGGAAGCTGCTGGCAACCATCGGCGCTAAGGGTCCGGCGGACCTGACGAACTGTGACGTGACACCCATTGTTCTTTGCCGCCCTGCCCTGATCTGGTGACAACGGCTGCAATCGGGCTTTTAGGCTTCCCTATCCCCCTGCCCCTGTGCGGCTGCCGGCATGATTCCCACCTCTGATCTCCACGTGGTGGAAACGCGGCCGCTCGTGGCACCGGCGCTCCTGCATCAGGAGTTGCCCCTGGGCGAGGCCGCAGCCACCACGGTGCGTGAGGCGCGCGAGCGGATCAAGGCGATTCTGCGGGGCGACGATCAGCGCCTGCTGGTGATCGTGGGCCCCTGCTCCGTGCACGACGTGGACGCCGCCAAGGAGTACGCGGCCGCCATCGCTGAAGAACACCAGCGCCACCGCGATCAGCTCGAAGTGGTGATGCGGGTGTATTTCGAGAAGCCCCGCACCACCGTGGGCTGGAAGGGCCTGATCAACGACCCGCACCTCGATGGCAGCTACGACATCAACACCGGCCTGAAGCTGGCCCGCGGCCTGCTGCTGCACCTGGCCGAGATGGGTCTGCCCGCTGCCACCGAGCTGCTGGATCCGGTGGTGCCCCAATACATCGCAGATCTGATCAGCTGGACCGCCATCGGCGCCCGCACCACCGAAAGCCAGACCCACCGGGAGATGGCCTCAGGGCTCTCGATGCCGATCGGCTTCAAGAACGGCACCGATGGCAGTGCCAGCACTGCCATTAACGCCATGGAGGCGGCGGCGCGCCCACACCATTTCCTGGGCATCAATAAAGACGGCAGCGCCGCCATCGTGACCACCACCGGCAACCCCGATGGGCACCTGGTGCTGCGGGGCGGCAAGCAGGGCACCAACTTCCACGCCGAGGCGATCGAAGCGGCCGCGGCGGCCCTGGCGAAAGATGGCCTGCCGGCGCGGGTGATGGTGGATTGCAGCCACGGCAACTCCAATAAGGACTACCGCCGTCAGGGCGAGGTGGCGGCGGCAGTGGCCGATCAGCTGCGCTCCGGTTCACGCCATGTGATGGGCGTGATGATCGAAAGCCATCTGGTGGCCGGCAATCAGAAGATTCCTGCCGATCTGAGCCAGCTCACCTACGGCCAGAGCATCACCGATGCCTGCATTGATCTGGGCTCCACCCGTGAGGTGTTGGCGGAGCTGGCTGGAGCGGTAGCACAGGCGAAAAGCAAGGCTGCGGCTCTGGTTTAAGCCTGCGCTGAGATTAATTAGCACTCGCTTGTTGGGAGTGCTAATTCACAGCGACGTTGCAAACTGTTTGGCGTGAACAGCGCCCCTTTCGGCGTTGCGTAGGTTTGATGGAGTCGCAATCAGGAGGTCTGCTGATGACCTATCTCCTGCAGTTCTGTGGCGTGTCTGATCCCTTGCAGCTTTTTTATCTCGAGCAGAGCAGTGTGGGCGAAGGGGAAGGGCCGGCCTTTGCGGGCTTTCGCCCCTTTCAGCTCGATGCGTTGCTCGGCTGGGCGCTGGAGACAGCCCGGGGGCGCGGCTGGGAGTTGGATCTGATCCACACCACCGTGGTGGATGTGTGGCTGGAGCGCGCGGAAGCGATTCGGCAGTGGCAGTTGCGCCTGTTGGCGGAGCCCGATGACCGGCGCTTGGTGGCTGGTTTGGGCACTCAGCACGACTGGGAGCGGCGCTGCGAGGCGATGCTCCAGGCCTGAGTGCAGCGTTAGTGGGCCCAGTGCTGCCAGAGCAGGCCGGCGCTCAGGGGAACCGTGAGGTTGTCGATGCCGAAGCTGCTGCCCTGCTCGAGGGCTGTGGCCAGCAGAGCGATCGCGATTAGTTGGGGCCAGCCCGGAGCGGCCATGCCCTGGCTCTGGGCGATCAGCTGCAACAGGACCAGCACCACCAGTGCTCCGCCGCCCATGGCCAGGGTTCCGGCCAGCGATTTCCCCTGGCCAAGCACCCGCCAGCGGGGCGAGCGCAGCTGAGGCCCCACCAGCCCAGCTAGGCCATCGCCGATGGCCATCACCAGCACGCCAGCGGCGACGGCCAGGGGCTGCTCCGGCCAGAACAGCGCGAGCAGGATCGCGATCGAAGCGCCATAAGCCACCGTGCCGTAGCTGTGGCGATCCACATCTTCCACGGCCGGAAGCACCCTGAAGCGGTGATTCAGGGCCGTGGCCAAGGTGACGGCGATAGCCGCAGGCAGTGCCACCCAGCGGGCGATGCCAAGCCCCCAGGCCAGCAACACCACAGGGCCTGTGCCGATGTGCACCACCTTGCGGCTCCATTCCCGTTGATTGGGAAAACGATGGCGAACGGCCAGAGCCGTGCCCACCACAACGGCGAGCCACAGCAGCACCACGGCGATGCCAGTGAGCTGTTCGAGTAGAGCCGGGGTCAAGGGAGCAGGCTTAAGCAGCCTGCTGATAATTGGTCATCATGCGCAGCTTGAGGATGGCTTTGGCCTCGAGCTGCCGCACCCGCTCGCGCGACACGTTGATCTGACGGCCGATTTCAGCGAGGGTGAGCGGCTCGTTGCCTTCAAGCCCGAAGCGCAGCTCGATGATGCGCCGCTCCCGCTCGTTGAGCTGGGATAGCCAGGTGCCGAGGTGCTCCTTCTGCAGGTTGCGGTCCATGGAATCCATGGACTCGTTGCTGTTGGGGTCGGCGATCAGCTCGCCCAGAGTGCTGCGGTCGTCGTCGCCGCGGGCATGGGCGTCGAGGGAGGCACAGGGTGCGCTCTGGGAGATCAGATCTTCGAGTTCTTCGGGAGCCATGCCCATGGCATGGGCGAGCTCGAGGCGATTGGGTTGCCGGCCGAAGCGGTGCGAGAGCTCCCGGGTGATCCGCCGCATCTTGGAGAGCTTCTCGCTCACGTGGATCGGTAGACGAATGGTGCGGGCGCTGTTGTCGATGGCGCGCGTCATCCCCTGCCGGATCCACCAGTAGGCGTAGGTGGAAAATTTGTAGCCCATGGCGGGGTCGAATTTGTCGACGGCGCGCTCGAGGCCGATGGCGCCTTCCTGCACCAGATCGAGCAGCTCGAGGCCCTGATTCTGATATTTCTTCGCCACGCTCACCACCAAGCGCAGGTTGGCTGCCATCATCCGGTCGCGGGCTCGGCAGCCCATGCGAATCAGGTGCTTCTGACGCGGCGTGAGTTGATCGCTGGGAAGCGCCTGCAGCTGCTTCATCGCTTGCACGTGATGGGCCAGTTCGATCTCTTCAGCGGCGGTGAGCAGCGGCACGCGGCCGATGTTGCTCAGGTACCAGCCGATCGAATCCGCACTGAGCCGACCTCCCTGGCGTGAGGCGCCGTTTCGGCTGGTTGTTCTGTTGCTCGTCGGCCCGGAAGCTGCGGCGTTGTTGGCGTCCATGGCGTCGAAACCAGCGGCGTTGGGCTGGGCAGTGGAGTGAGCTTGAGGTCTGTTGGAGATGTGAGACATGCTCATTGCTCCGACCTCGAATTGATTTGGCCGGAATGTAGCAGCTTTGCTAACTCGAGTCTGCCGCGAATCGGAAGACTTACCGCAGCATTTTCGTTGGAATTTCTTCTTGTTTGTATCGACCCTTACAGCTAGCTGTCGCTCCCGGATGCGTTGCGGTGCCAGCCATCGATCAAGCCCGCCTGAACGGCTACGTTCTCCTCGTCGGGGATGCGGCGCACGAAGCTGCCGTCGGACTGCATGTCCCAGGCGGTGCAGTTGTCGACCAGGTAGGCGTCGATCAGGGCTAGGAGCTTTTGGTGGAGGGTGGCATCTTCAATCGGCACCACGGCCTCCACGCGGCGATCGAGGTTGCGGCCCATCCAGTCGGCACTGCCGATGTAGGCCTCGTCGTTGCCGCCATTGGCGAACCAGCAGAGGCGTGAGTGTTCGAGAAAGCGACCGATCACGCTCGACACACGGATGTTGTCGCTCACCCCTTCTACACCCGGGCGCAGGCTGCACATGCCGCGCACCACCAGATCGATCTGCACCCCGGCCTGGGATGCCTCGTACAGCAGGCCGATGATGCGCGGATCCACCAAGGCGTTCATCTTGGCCTTGATCCCGGCGGGCCTGCCGGCACGAGCGTGCTCGGTTTCGCGTTGGATCAGCTCCTGCATACGCCGCCGCAGCGTCACCGGCGCCACCAGCAGCCGCCGGAATTCCTGCTGCTTGGAGAAGCCGGTGAGGTAGTTGAAAAGTTCGGCCAGGTCTTGCCCCAGTTCGGGCCGCGCCGAAAGCAGCCCCAGATCGGTGTAGAGGGTGGAGGTGCGGGAGTTGTAGTTGCCGGTGGCGATGTGGCAGTAGCTGCGCAGCTTCTCCTTCTCTTTGCGCACCACCAGGGTGATTTTGGTGTGGGTCTTCAGCCCGATCACGCCATACACCACGTGCACGCCGGAGCGCTCCAGCTGCCGGGCCCATTGGATGTTGTTGTCTTCATCGAAGCGGGCCTTGAGCTCCACCAGCGCCATCACCTGCTTGCCGTTCTCCGCCGCGCGGATCAGGGCCTTGATGATCGGTGAATCCTTCGACACCCGATAGAGCGTCATCTTGATGGCAAGCACCGAGGGGTCGTCGGCGGCCTGGTTGATGAACTCCTCCACGGAGGTGGAGAACAGATCAAAGGGGTGATGCAGCAGCACATCACCGCGGCGCAGCACCGAGAAGATGCTCTCGAATTCTTCGGCCTTGATCGAGCCGTCTTCCAGCAGGCCCTTCTGGGCGCGGGCCAGCACAGCTGGGGTGCGGCCGCGATGGGGTTTGTCCTTGAGCTTGGGCAGCGGCACGGCCATCAGGCTCATCAGATCGTCGAGGCCGAGGGGGCCATTGACCCGGTAGAGGTCGGCCGGCTCCACACCGGTGCCCTCCAGCAACAGATCCACCACCTCTTGTGGCATCTCATCGGCCACCTCCAGGCGCACCACTTCACCGCCCATGCGCCGCTTGCGCAGACCCTGCTGCAGGGCCTCCATCAGATCGTCGGCTTCGAGATCGCGCAGTTCCAGGTCGGCGTCGCGGGTGACGCGGAAGAAGTAGTGGCCTTCCACGGTCATGCCGGGGAAGAGCAGTTGCAGGTTGAACGCCACCACCTGCTCCAGCGGCACCGCCGTATAAACGGGTGTGGGTGCGTGGGTGCTCAGCTCCACCGGCAGTTGCACGAAGCGCGGCAGGTTTTTCTGCGGCACCTTCACCCGGGCGAATTGCTGCTGGCCTGATTCGGGATCACGAATCAGCGCCGCGATGTTGAGGCTGAGGTTGCTGATGAAGGGGAAGGGATGGGCCGGGTCTACCGCCAGTGGCGTGAGCACCGGGAAGATGGCGTTTTGGAAGTAGCTGTTGATCCACTCCTGCTGCTTCTTGTTGAGCTTCGCGTAATCGATCAGGTGCACACCGGCCTCAGCCAGTTGGTGCTTGAGGTAGTGGCGGTAGTGGGCCTGCTGCTGGCTGAGCAGCGGTGCCAGGGCCTCGCGCACCTTCACCAGCTGCTGGCTGGGGGTGAGGCCGTCGTCGCTGAGGGTTTGAACGCCGGCCTCGATCTGTGACTTCAGTGAAGCCACACGCACCATGAAAAATTCGTCGAGGTTGTTGCTGAAAATGGCGCTGAATTTCGCCTGCTCCAGCAGTGGCGTGTGTTCGCTCAGCGCCTGGGCCAACACCCGTTGGTTGAAGGCGACCCAGCTGAGCTCCCGGTTGATGTAAAGCTCGGGAGCCACTACGGGTTCAGCCATTCAGCACCGATCAACCTGATTGAGCAAATTAGCAATCAGGACGGGCTGTTTTGCGTGCGCTCCCCACTTGACGGCAGGCCTCCGGCCACCAGCGACGCCACGCCCACCAGCAAGGCGATGCCGAGCCAGAAGGGGCTGCGCTGGCCCAGCAGGTCGTAGCTGAAGCCGGCCAGCGGTGGGCCGATGAAGCTGCCCAGGCTTTGGAGGCCCTGCAGGCTGCCCAGGGCTGCGCCCTGGCCGCTGTCGCCCAGCCGTCGCGACACCAGCGCCCGCAGGCTCGGGGTGACAAGGCCGGTGCCCAGGGCCAGGATCGCCACGGCGCTGAACACCACCGCTGCAGCGTTGTCGGCTCGGGCGAGGGGGATCAGCAGGCAGCCCACGATCACAAAGCCCAGGCCAGCCAGGGTGAGCCGCCATTCCCCGAACCGCGCCACCAGTGGGCCAATCAGCCCCCCCTGCACCACCGTGGCCACTACCCCCACCACTAGGAAGGCGGCGGTGGCTAGGCCCGGGCCCCAATTGAACACCTGCTTGAAATAGAGCACCAGCACGGCCGTGAAGCCGTTGAACGCCAAGAAGAAGAGGAAAAAGGCAACGCAGAGGCGGCGCACCTGGGGATTGGTGAACACCCGCTTCAGGGCCGTGAGCGGATTGAGATCGCGCTTGCGCGGCATCGCCTGGCGCGCCTCCGGTGGATGGGTTTCCGGCAGCACGGTGAGCACCAGCACCAGGTTCATCAGCGCAAACCCGGTGGCCACCCACACCGGCAGGGTGACGCTGAATCCTGCGAGCAACCCACCGAAGGCCGGCCCCAGGATGAAACCCAGGCCGAAGGCCACACCGATCAAACCGAAGGCTTTGGCTCTGTTCTCAGGGGTGGAAATGTCGGCCAGCACAGCGCCGGCTGTGGCGGCGGTGCCGCCACTCACTCCATCGATCAGGCGACCGCCAAACAGCAATGCCAGGGGGATCGCCGTGCCGGCGGCCCAGGGGATGGCCTGCCAGTTGATGCTGAGGGTGACGGCAAACAGCCCGAGCCCCAGCACCGAACCTGCCACGCAAGCGGCGATCACGGGCTTGCGGCCGTAGCGATCGCTGAGGGCGCCGATCAGCGGCGTGAAGGCGAACTGGGCCAGGGCATAGCTGCCAGCCAACAGGCCGAGGGTGCGGCCATTGCTGGTGAAGCTGGCCAGCAGAAACGGCAGCAGGGGGAACACGATGCTCTCGCCCAGCCGATCGTTCAGCAGCGTGATGAACGCGCAGAGGGTGGTGGAGGGGCGGCTCCAGCGCATGGGGATGGGCCCGGGTGTGGGCTCACCATCCCATGCGGAATGGGGCGCCTACCGGAAGCGCTTGAGCAGTTGGCTCCAGAGCAGTGCAAAGCCGTTGCTCTGTTGAGGGCGCTGGCTGTGATGTTGAGGGGCACTCATCACAAAACCACCCACCATCGAAAAGGAGCCGCTCCCGCTTCTAACAAGCATCTACCCACCCTCAAGGTGCTGGGAAAGGTAGAGCGGTTGCAGGGCTGCTTCCACCCGATCCAGAAAGTTTTTGGTTTTGTCAGCAAACTGCCTGCCGCGATCAGGATGGTGGCCGATTGCTTGCAGCCTCAGCTATGCCGCCGGAGTCGCCGCCAACGTCTCTGAGTCATCTCAACGCCGCCGGCGAGGTGCACATGGTGGAGGTGGGAGAGCGGCCGGCTACCCGCCGTGAAGCACGGGCAGAAGGAATGATCGTGATGCGCCCGGAGGTGTTGGCGCTGGTGCTGGAGGGCCGGGCTCCCAAGGGGGATGTGTTGGCGGTGGCGCGGGTGGCGGCGATCCAGGCCGCCAAGCGCACCTGGGAGTTGATTCCCCTCTGCCATCCGATCGCGCTCAGCGGCGTGGAGGTGGCGATTGAGGCCTGCAGCGATGGTTCCGGGCTGCGCTTGGAAGCAAGTGCCCGCACCACCGGCAGCACGGGGGTGGAGATGGAGGCGCTCACCGCTGTGCAGGTGGGCCTACTCACCCTTTACGACATGCTCAAATCCGCCGATCCAGCGATGACGATCACCGGCGTGCGCCTGCTGAGCAAGAGCGGTGGCCGCCACGGCGAGTGGCAGCGCGATGACTGAGCCCTACGGCCGTGAAGGCCTGCCGCTGGAGCAGGCCCGCGTTCAGATCCTCGAGGCGTTGCAGCCGCTGGGGCTCGAGGAAACGCTGCCGCTCACGCAGGCCCTCGGCCGCACCACGGCGGCTCCCCTGGTGGCTGCGGCTGCGGTGCCCGGTTTTCGGGCTTCGATCATGGATGGCTACGCCATTGCCGGCGGCGCCCAGCCCGAGCCTGGCCAGCAGTGGCGGTTGGTGGGTGCTTCGGCTGCTGGCGCGCCCTACGGCAGGGCGATGGTTGCCGGTGAAGCGGTGCGCATCCTCACCGGCGCGGTGGTGCCGGAGGGCAGTGAGTGGGTGTTGCCTCAGGAGTTGGTAGCGCGCGAGGGCGAGCAGCTCACGCTGGTGAAACCCTGCGGGCCCAACGCCTGGATTCGCCAACCCTCAGAGGAAGCAGCCCCTGGCCAGGAGCTGGTGCCGGCGGGCCAGCGGCTGGGGGTGGCGGATCTGGGGCGGCTCGCCAGTTGCGGCGTGCAGCAGCTGCAGGTCACACGCCGGCCGCGCTTGGGCCTGTTGATCAGTGGGGATGAATTGCTGCCTCCCGGGGTGGAGCGGGGCCCGGGCCAGATCTGGGAGAGCAATTCGGCCCTGCTCACGGCGTTGCTCCGGCGATTGGGGTACGACGTTGCCGATCGGCGCGTGGTTATCGATCAACCGGAGCCATTGCGCGCCGCTCTGCAGGAGTTGGCGCAGGGTTGTGATGTGGTGGTGAGCACCGGCGGTGTGTCGGCCGGCGACAGCGATTGGATTCGGCCGCTGGTGGAGGAACTGGGGGCGGTGAGGTTCTGGAAGCTGTTCCTCAAGCCCGGCCGCCCCTTTGCCTGGGGGCAGGTGGCGGGGGTGCCGTTCTTTGGCCTGCCTGGCAATCCAGTGGCGGCAGCGATCACGGCGCTTCAGTTGCTCTGGCCGGCGCTGCAACGGCTGGAGGGTGCGGAGCTGCAGCTGTTGCCGCGGCTGAAGGTGCGGCTCGAGGCGCCGCTGCGCCGGGGTGCCGGCCGCCCTGAGCTGGCTCGAGCTCAGCTGGCGGTGGCGGCTGATGGCGGGCTCTGGGCGCGGATCGAAGGCACGCAGGCCTCCTCCCGCATTGGTTCACTCCAGGGGGCGGATCTGCTGCTGGAGATTCCGGCGGAGCTGGGCAATCTGGAGGCGGGCACGGAGCTGTGGGCGCAGCTGTTGCGGTTGCCGGTGTTTTGAGCTCAGAGCGGCGTGTTGCCGGTTAGCCATTCGCTGCTGCCATCGGCGCGCCACTCGCGCTTCCAAAAAGGGGCGTCGTGTTTGAGGGCTTCCAGCAGTTCCTGGCAGCAGCGCTGCGCCGGGCCGCGGCGGTCAGCGCCTATGGCCACCAACACGATCGCCTCACCGGCGAGAACCCGGCCGATGCGGTGCTGCACCAGGCAGCTGTTCACCCCGTGGCGCTGGCAGCAGTCCAGGGCGAGCCGCTCCAACTGTTGCTCGGTCATGCCGGGGTAGTGCTCGAGTTCCAGGACTTCAAGCTCGCAGCCATCGGCAGCGACACCACGCACCCGACCGACAAAGACAGCCTCAGCTGCACTGTTCGCGATGCCTCCGTGTTGTTGATCCTCCTGCCAACGCGCCAGTGCAACGAGCGGTTCGAAGCTGGTGCTGTGGAGATTGATCCTGAGCTGCATGGCTTCAGCCTCCGCTGATCGGTGGCAGAAAGCCGAGCTCATCGCCGGGCTTTAAAGGTGTGTCGGCGTCGGCGAACTGCCGGTTGATCGCGACGCGAACCTGCCGATCGAGATCGCCGGGAAGCTGGAGCATCGACCACAGCTGACGCGGCGTGAGCGTGGAAGCGCCGTTTGGGTCTGCCGGCCACTGCTGTTCAGCCCATCCGGCCTGCTCGCGCAGCCCAGCGAACAGCAGGATCCGGATCTCTTGGGCACACGGTGCAGCCATGGCCACGACGCTACCGATCGCTGCGTCCGCTGCCTTGCGAGCATGGCTGTTGCACCTGCGCGCCCGACGTGAGCCTCGCTATCGCCCTGCTCACGGTGTCCGACACCCGCACCCTGGCGGACGATCGCTCGGGTGACGCTCTGCAGCAGCGCTTGGAGGACGCCGGCCATTGCTTGGCAGAGCGCTCCATCGTGCCTGATAACCGTTATCAGATTCGGGCGGAGCTAAGCCGCTGGATCGCCGATCCCGCGGTGCAGGTGGTGATCAGCAGCGGCGGCACCGGCCTCACCGGCCGAGATGGCACGCCGGAAGCGGTGGCACCCCTGCTGGATAAAACGATCGAAGGTTTCGGGGAGCTGTTCCGGGTGCTCTCGTTTGAATCAATTGGCACCAGCACGCTGCAGAGCCGCTGCTTGGCTGGCGTGGCCAATGGCACGGTGATTTTTGTGCTGCCGGGATCGCTGGATGCGGTGGAAACCGCCTGGGATCGCCTGATCTCAGCTCAGCTCAACGAAGCCACACGGCCCTGCAACCTCGTGCAGCTGCTGCCCAGGCTCTCGGAGCCTGCCGGATGAGCCGGTTGCGTCGCCTGCATGTGGCAGCCCGGCGCGAACGCCGCCGCGGCCGGCGCTATCAGCCTCGCTTTCGGCTTAACCAGATCGGCGTCACGTCGCTGGCGGCGCTTTATGCGGTGTTGTTGCTGGGTTTGCTCTCCCTCTGGAGCGGTCAGGTGTTGATCGTCGCGCCCTTGGGTGCGTCGTGCGTGCTGCTGTTTGGCTACCCCGCCAGCCCTCTGGCGCAGCCGCGCAACATCGTGCTTGGCAATGGCATTGGTGGCTTGGTGGGTGTCACGTTGGCCAGCACCGCCGGCCAGGGGCCGCTGGTGCTTGCTTTGGCCGTGGGCCTCACGATCCTGTTGGGCCAGCAGCTGCGCTGCCTGCATCCGCCCGCTGGGGGCATGGCTTTTCTGGCGGTGTATCTGAAGGTGGCCTGGGGCTTTCTGCTCTTTCCCGTGTTGAGCGGTTCGCTGCTGCTGGTGCTGCTGGCCTGGGCTTTCAGCCGCTGGGTGCCCGGTGCCTTTCCCTATCCCCAGCACTGGTTGTGATCGGTGCGGCGTGGCTGCTTGCCGCAGCCCTCGCAGTTGTGGCCTTCCTCTATGCCTCTGTGGGCCACGCCGGAGCCTCCGGCTACATCGCTGTACTCGCCTTGGCGGGCTTGCCGGCTGAGCAGATCAAGCCTCTGGCCCTGATCCTCAACACCCTCGTGGCCAGCGTGGGCTGCTGGAATTTTTTGCGGGCGGGTCATCTCCCGTGGCGCCGGATCTGGCCGGTGTACTTGCTGGCGATTCCCGGGGCTTTTCTGGGGGGATGGCTGAATCTGCCGTCACTGTGGTTCCGCCGCCTGGTGGGTGCGGTGTTGTTGTTTTCGGCTTGGCGGCTGGGGCGCGCCCCTGTGGATCCCCCCAGGTTGCGGGAGCCTCCACGTCTGCTGTTGCTCACCGCCGGCGGCAGCCTCGGTGTGTTGGCTGGGTTCACCGGCACCGGCGGCGGCGTGTTTCTCACGCCCCTGCTGCTGCTCTGCCGGTGGTGCACCACCCGTCAAGCCGGAGCCGTGTCGGTGCTGTTCATCCTGTTCAACTCGATCGCAGGCCTGGCGGGGCTACTGGTGGCCAGGCATGGCGCATTGCACGTGATTGGGCGCCTCGACTGGCTGCTGGTGCTGATTCCTGTGGTGCTTGCCGGTGCGATCGGTTCTCGCTTGGGCAGCCGCCACTGGCCCGTGGCCTGGATTCGGCGCTGCCTGGCGGTGGTGCTGCTGTTGGCCTCGCTGAAGTTGCTGGGGCTGGCCGCGTTGCTCTAGCCGCCCAGATACGCCATCTCGGCATGCTCGTGGCCAGCGGCGCTGGCTTGGCGATCTTCGCTGTAGCGGTCGCGACGGCTGTGCCAGAGCTGGGTTAAGGCCTGCTCCAAGCCCACGGCATTGATGCTGGGCTGCAGCCAGGGCTTGAGATCCAGGCCACTGCTCGGGGCAGCAAAGAGGCAGGTGTAGGCCACACCATCGGCGGTGACGCGTAGGCGGTTGCAGTCGCCGCAGAACGGCTGGCTCACGGAAGCCACCACGGCGATTCCCCCGCTGCCATCGCGGTAGCGCCAGCGGCGGGCCGTGCTGTGCAGATCCCGCTCGAGCGGCTCGAGCGGCCATCGGGAACTGATGCGCTCAGCCATCGCGCTGGCGCTCACCACATCGGTCGGGCTCCAACCGTTGCGGTTGCCCACATCCATGTATTCGATCAAGCGCAGTTCAAGGCCCTGCCTGCGGCAGAGCTCGGCCAAGGGCAGCAGTTGATCGTCGTTGCGGCCGCGCTGGATCACCGCATTGAGCTTGAGAGCGCCCGCCGCTGGATCGAAGCCCGCATCCCGCGCATGCCCGATCGCGGCCAGCACCGCCTCCAGCGTTCGCGCGCCGGCTCTGGGATCGCTGAGGCCGGCCATGCGGGCCACGCTGGTGGCATCGGCGCCATCGAGGCTGAGGGTGATGCGATCTAGCCCCGCTTCGCGCAGGGCTCGGGCGCGGCTGGCGTTGAGCAGGGTGCCGTTGCTTGTGAGCGCGATCTCCCGCAGGCCCTGGGCCCGCAGCGGTTGCACCGCCTCAATCAGGTGTTCGAGCTGGGGATGCAGCAGCGGTTCTCCGCCGGTGAGCCGCAGGCTGTGGGCCCCCAGGGCCACTGCCGCCTGAACCACCACCACCCGTTGCTCGAGCGAGAGCAGGCCTGGGGGCTCCTGTCCATCCGGCAGGCAATAGGGGCAGGCCAGGTTGCAGCGGGCCGTGAGTGAGAGCCGCAGCACCCCGAGTGGCCGGCCGAGCCCGTCGGTTGGCGAGGCCATACGGGTCACAGCTCGGCAGGGCTGTTCACGTTGCGGATCGCGGCAGCGGGCAGGGGCACGGCGTTGCAGGGTTGGCCGTCCAACCATCGCAGCAGCCGGCGCTCTCCGCTGCTGATGGCTGTGGCCAGGGCGCTGCGGATCGGAGGCGGGCTTGGGTAGATCCCGAGGAGGGGTTGGCTGCGGGCGCCGTCGTGGGCCAGATGGATGCGTTCTGGAGCCATGGCGGCGGCCGCGAGCAGGGTGCGCAGTGCGGCGGTGTTGAGGTGGGGCATGTCCACCGGTGCAAGCAGCAGCCGGGCATCGGGATAGCGCTCCATCAGCCGGTGCAGCGCCAACAGTGGCCCCTCCCAAGGAGGTGGTTCGGCGTTGGTTTCCAGCTGCGGCAGCTGCAGTGCGTCAGCCAGAGTTTGATGCTGCGGCCAGCGGCTCAGCAGCGTGATCGGTGCTTCAAGCTCCGCCAGCAACAGCAGGGTGTGCTCCAGCCAGCTGCCACCGGCGGGATGGGGCAGCAGCGCTTTGTCCTGGCCCATGCGTTGGCTGGCGCCACCGCTGAGCAGGCAGCAGCGCAGGGGGGGCAAGGGTGCGGGTTGAAGCGTTGGCATCCCTGGTTTGGTAGCGGTCGTCACAGGGTTGTGCCAGGCGCCTTGATCCAATGGCTGCCGCACGATCTGCCCCGCTGAACGCTCCTCACGTCGCCACGGCTGCCGTTGCCGCTGATCCTGGCTCCCAGGCAGCGAGGGCGCAGTGCCCCTACTGCGGTGTGGGTTGCGGCCTGGAGCTGAAGCCCCCCCAGGAGCCCAGCGATCCGCAGTGGACGGCTCGCGGTGATCGCCACCATCCCTCCTCCCTCGGGCAGGTGTGCGTGAAGGGCGCCACGGTGGGCGAAACCCTGCACCACAACCGCCTCACCACTCCGTTGTGGCGGGAGAGCCTCGAGCAACCGTTCACGCCGATCAGCTGGGAGCGGGCCTTTGCGCTGCTGGTGGATCGCATCCGCACCACCCTGGCCGAACAGGGTCCGCAGGGCTTGGCGATCTACGGCTCCGGCCAGTTCCTCACCGAGGACTACTACGTGGCCAACAAGCTGCTCAAGGGCGCCCTGGGCAGCAACAACTTTGATGCCAACTCCCGCCTGTGCATGAGCTCGGCGGTGGCTGGCTACGCCCGCAGCCTGGGATCCGACGGTCCCCCCTGCTGCTACGACGACCTCGATCACGCCGATCTGGTGTTGTTGATCGGCACCAACACCGCCGAGTGCCATCCGGTGCTGTTTCAGCGGCTGCTGAAGCGCAAGCGCAAACAGAAGGAGGCGTTGCGGATCGTGGTGGTAGATCCGCGCGCCACGGCGACCTCCGATCCGGCGGATCTGCATCTGGCGATTCGTCCTGGCACCGATCTGGTGCTGCTGCAGGGCATTGGGCATCTGCTCTTGGAGCTGCAGGCCCTTGATGAGGGCTTCATCGAGGCCCACACCGAGGGCTTCGCCGAGCTCAAGGAGCTGTGGCAGCAGTGGACGCCGCAGCGGGTGAGCGATCTCTGCGGCATCGCCGAGGCCGACCTGCGCCAACTGGCCCAGTGGTGGGCCGAAGCCGCCGGGGTGCTGAGCCTCTGGTCGATGGGGGTGAACCAGAGCAGCGAGGGCACCGCCACCGTGGCCGGGATCATCAACCTGCATCTGGCCACCGCCCAGATCGGACGCGCCGGCGCTGGCCCCTTTTCGCTCACGGGTCAGCCCAATGCCATGGGCGGCCGCGAGGCCGGAGGCCTGGCGCAGCTGCTGCCGGGCTATCGCTTCGTGGCCAACCCGGAACACCGCGCCGAGGTGGAGCGCCACTGGGGCTTTGCGCCCGGCTCGATCGCTCCGGCCCCAGGCCTGGCGGTGTGGGATCAGATCGAGGCGATGGAGCGCGGCGAGCTGGGCTTGTGGTGGGTGGCCGCCACCAATCCGCTGGTGAGCATGCCGGCTTTGGATCGGGTGCGTGCTGCCGCCGCCAACTGCCCTTTGGTGGTGCTCAGCGAGGCCTATGCCGGCACCGAAACGGCGGAGGTGGCCCACCTGTTGCTGCCCGCCGCCCAGTGGAGTGAAAAAAGCGGCGTGATGACCAACTCGGAGCGGCGGGTCACCCATTGCCCGGCCTTCCGTGAGCCCCCTGCTGAGGCGCGGCCCGATTGGGCGATCTTTGCGGAGCTGGGCCTGCGCCTCGGGTTCGAGCAGCAGTTCAGCTATGGCTCTGCGGCGGAGGTGTATGCCGAGTTCACGGCCCTCACCGCTGGCCGGGTGTGTGATCTGAGCGGGCTCAGCCATGGGCTGCTGGCGGAGCATGGCCCGCAGCAATGGCCCTTCCCCACTGGCAGTGAGCCGGGCACGGGTGCACCGCGGCTTTACACCGATCACCGCTTCCCCACCGCATCGGGCAAGGCGCGCTTCCTGGCCGAGCAGCCCTTCGGCTTGGCGGAACCCCCCTGCGACACCTACCCGCTGGTGCTCACCGTGGGCCGCTACCTCGGCCATTGGCACACCATGACCCGCACCGCCCATGTGGCGCGGGTGAGCCAACAGCACCCGGAAGCCTTGCTGGAGGTGCATCCCAGCGATGCCGCCAGCCATGGCCTCAGCGATGGTGCTATCGCTGAGGTGAGCTCTCGCCGCGGCTGCATCAGCGCCAAGGTGACCGTGACCGAGCGCATCCGCCCCGGCACGGTGTTTCTTCCGATGCACTGGGGTGCCAGCCAAGAGAATGCCTGCGAGGCCAACCGCCTGATGCACGAGCAGGCCTGCGCCCATTCCAAGCAGCCGGAGCTCAAGGCCGCGGCAGTGCGGGTGCGGCCCTTGGCCTGAGGCCGGTGCCTCAGGCCTCCAGCAGCTCCGGTGAGATGCGCAGGGTTTTGCCTGGGCCGGCGTCCTGCTCGATCAGGCCGAGGTTGCGCAATCGCGAGAGCTGTTTGGTCACCGTCACCCGGGTGTGGCCGCTGAGGTCGGCCAGTTCGGCGTGGGTAAGCCGCAGCGGCAGTTCATACCAAGCGCCATTGCGCCGCCCGAGCCGCTCCACCAGCAACTGCAACAGAGCACCGATGCGCTGGCCTGCATCGTTGAGGTTGCGCAGCAGCAAGAGCGACAGCGTCCACTCATGCAGGTTGATGGAGCCGGCAGCCGGCTCGAGGGGGCAGCCCTCTATCAGCTGGGCGGGGGTGAGGGCTTCGAGATGCAAGCGGGTGCTGCGCAGCAGATCGAGCGGCAGCTGATCTCCCGCCTGCAGAAAGCCCAGGGTCACCGGCTGAGCGGCCAGCGCTTCCTGCTCCGGCCTGGAGGCGGACACGCGCACCAGGCCGGAGTGCACCGTGAGGCATTGATTGCGCTCCAGCAAATCCGCATCCAGCAGCAGGGTGCTGCCGGCGCGAATCGACAATGCCGCTGAGGCTTCAGTCGTCGTCATGGGCGTAACGGCGATAGAGGAAGTCGAGGGCGTGGTTGCGCAGCTGGCCGTAGCGGGGATCGTCCTGGATGGTTTCGTAGCGGCGGGGGCGCTCAAACGGCACCTCCATGATTTCGCCGATGGTGGCGGAGGGGCCGTTGGTCATCATCACGATCCGATCGGAGAGGAACAGGGCCTCATCGATGTCGTGGGTGATCATCAGCACAGTGGGTTTGTGCTCACGCCAGATGGCAAGTAGCTCCTCTTGAAGCTCCTCTTTGGTGATGGCATCGAGGGCACCAAAAGGCTCATCGAGTACCAGCACCTCCGGCCGCACCGCCAGGGCCCGGGCGATGGCCACCCGCTGCCGCATCCCGCCCGAAATCTGCGCTGGCCGTTTGTGGCGCGCTTCGATCAAACCCACCATCTCCAGGTGATGGTCCACGGTTTGGGCGCGGGCACTGGCATCCAGTTCGGGCCGGGCCGCTTTCACCGCCAGATCCACGTTCTGCTCCACCGTTTTCCAGGGCAGCAGCGAGTAGTTCTGGAACACCACCATGCGGTCGGGGCCGGGGCGTTCGATCGGCACATCCCGCAGGGTGACGCTGCCGCTGCTGGGTTGCAGGAAGCCCGACACCATGTTGAGCAGCGTGCTTTTGCCGCAGCCCGAGTGGCCGATTACACAGACGAATTCACCCTGGGCCACCTCCAGGTTGATCTCCTTGAGGGCCTCAAAAGGGCCCCGCTGGGTGTTGAACACCTGCCCCACATTGTTGAAGGAGAGGTAGGGCTGATTTGGCTTCTCGGCGGTGACGCTCAGGGGGGCACGGGTCATGGCGCTGGTCATCTCAATGGGCAGCGATGGGGCGTTGGCTCGAACCGGTGGGCAGCGGAATGCTTTCCAGGGCCGTGGCTCGGCAGAAGGGCAACTGGTTCAGGTAATCGAGTGGGTTGTCCTGGTCGAAGGCCACGCCATCCGCCAGGGCGAAAGGCGCCCGTTCCGGCCGGAGATCAGCGAAGCCGGCGCGCTCGAGGGCGCGGCTGCAGAGGTCGCTGCGATACACCTGGCTGAGCAGTTCCAACCGGTTGGAGGGGAAGGCACTCCAGCCCCAGCGGCTGAACTGGGTGAGGATCCAGCTGCCTTCCGCGGCATTGGCCAGGTGAGCCCGGTCGCTGTGGAAGCGATTCAACGGAAGGCGCACGCCGCTGGGCTCATGGGTGCCCAGATCGAACTGGCGCTGCAGCGCCAGGGCGGAGCCATTGCCCAGCCATTGGGCAGCCCCCAGCAGCGACACCAGCTGATCGTGCTCCGCCGGGTCTTCGCAGATCTGGCCGCCGCGCATTAGAGCAGCGCAAAGGTTGAGCAGGGCCTCCTGGTGGTTCAGGGCCCAGTCCTCATGGCAGGTGAGCACCTTCTCGGGGTGGCCGCCCCAGATGTCGAGGTCGGTGGCGAGCACGGTGGTGAGGCCGGCTTCCACCGCCTTGGCCACCCGGTAGCGACCGGCGATGAAGCCATCGATTTCGCCGGCCCGGAGCGTGGCTTCCATCGCCATCGGCGATAGCGCCAGCAGCTCCACCTCCCGATCGGGATCGATGCCGCCGCTGGCCAGCCAGTGGCGCAGCAGCAGTTCCTGCATGTTGCCCTTCTGGGCCACCGCCAGGCGCAGCGGCCATTCCCGACCCTTGAGGCGCTCCGCCAGGCTGCTGAGGTTGTGAATGCCCAGATCACTGAAGCGGCGCGCCAGGCAGAGGGCGTTGCCGCTGCGGGTCACCGTCATCGGGGTGATCGCCGGCCAGGCGGCCTGGCCATCGAGGCCGAGGGTGAGGGCCAGCGGCGTGGTGGCGGAGGTGATCGCCACATCCAGCTCGCCCTTGCGGAGCTCGTCTTCCAGGCTCTGCCAGCGGTCGAAGGCCACGGGCCGCAGCTCGATGCCGCGCTCGCTGAGGAAGCCGCGCTCCATCGCCACCGCCAGCGGGGCGATATCGAGGCCCGGCAGGTAGCCGAGGCGCACGGTTTCCAGATCTGGCTTGGCCGCAGGCACCACCGATGTGATCCGTTGCTTGCGCTGCTTGAGGCGCCGCTGCTGTTGCAGGAAGCCGATCAGCTCACTGCGCAGGTGGTAGTAGTCGGGGTGGTTCATCACCTCGAGCCGCTGGCGCGGCCGCGGCAAGGGCACCTGCAGGATCTGGCCGATGCCAGCCTCCGGCCCGTTGGTAAGGCACACCACCCGATCCGAGAGCAGCAGCGCCTCGTCGACGTCGTGGGTCACCATCACGGTGGTGACGCCGGCCTGCTGACAGATCTGCATCAGCTGTTGCTGCAGATTGCCGCGGGTGAGGGCATCGAGGGCGCCGAAGGGTTCATCCAGCAGCAGCAACCTGGGGCGAATGGCCAGGGCGCGGGCGATGGCCACCCGCTGCTTCATGCCGCCGGAGAGCTCATTGGGGAACTTGTCGGCGGCATGGCCGAGGCCCACCAGCTGAATGCTTTGCTCGATCCGCTCGCTCTGCTCGGCCGCCGTGGAGCCGCGCATCACGTTGTTCACCGCCAGGGCGATGTTCTGGCGCACGGTCTGCCAGGGCAGCAGCGAATAGTTCTGAAACACCACCATCCGCTCGGGACCGGGATCGGTCACCTGGCGGCCATCCATCAAGATGCCGCCGCTGCTGGCCTGGGTGAGGCCAGCCATCAGGTTGAGCAATGTGGATTTGCCGCAACCCGAGTGGCCGATCAGCGAGACGAATTCCCCTTCACTGATGCTGAGGTCGATGTCCTTGAGGGCCACATAACGGCCGCCGTCATCGAGGGGAAAAGCCTGGGTGACGTCGTCAACCGTGAGGAAGGCAACGGTCATCGTCAGTTGCCTCCCTTGGCGACGCGGCTGCCCACATAGGCCACCAGCCGATCGAGGGCCAGGCCCACCACGCCCACATAAAGGATCGCGAGGATGATCTGGCTGGAGCTGGAATCGCCGCCTGCGTTGTAGGCATCCCAGATGAAGTAGCCGATGCCGCCGTCGGCCTTGAGCATTTCAGCGGCCACGATCGCCAGCCACGCCAGGCCCACCGAGATCCGCAAACCGGTAAATACGTAGGGCACCGTGGCTGGGATCACGATGTTGCGGATGTAGGCGCCTTTGCGCAGCCGCAGCACCCGCGCCACGTTGGTGTAGTCCTGCGGGATTTCACGAATCCCCACGGCCGTATTGATGATGATCGGCCAGATGGCGGTGATGAAGATCACAAAGATCGCCGAGGTGTTGGCGTCTTGGAACACCATCAGCGAGATCGGGAACCAGGCCAGAGGCGGCACGGTGCGCAGCACCTGAATCACCGGGTCGAGGCCTTTGCCGATAAAGCGGTTGAGGCCTAAGACGCCGCCAATGGCGATGCCCACCACAGCAGCCAGGCCGTAGCCCATGGAGACCCGTTGCAGCGAGATCAGGATCTGCCAGCCCAGGCCCTTGCTGGTGCCGCCGTCATCAAAGAACGGCTGGCTGATGTAGGGATCCCAGGTTTCCACGATCACATTGATCGGGCCCGGCAGCCGCGCTACACCGAGGATCAGCGAGAGGATCTGCCAGGCGATCAGGAACCCGCCGATGCAGATCAGATAGGGCATCAGGCTGCGCAGCCCTGGTTGCAGGCGGCGCAGTTTGGACGATCGCCTGGAACGGCTGGCGGGTGTGATCGTGGTCATTGTGGGCGTGATTGAAGACAAAAAGGCTCCATCGGCCGCTGCGGCAGCGGTCGTTGAAGGAGCGGTAAAGATCTGCAAGACGGGAGGGGGGAGTCCGGAGACCCCCCGGCTCGCATCAGCTCATCGCCTTGATCTTGAGGCTGTCGAGATAGGCCTTCGGGTTCTCGGGATCGAACACCACGCCATCGAAGAAGGTTTCCTTGCCGCGGGAATCGCTGGCGGGAATGGCAGCCTGCTGGCCGATGGCGGTGGCGGCTTCCTTCCAGAGGTCGGCGCGGTTCACCTTGTTCACCAGAGCATCGATGTCGGTGTTGGCCGGCAGATAGCCCCAGCGCATGTCCTCGGTCACGAACCATGTGTCGTGGCTCTTGTAGGGGAAGGAGGCGTTGCTATCCCAGAACAGCATCTTGTAGGGGCTGTTCTTCACATCACGGCCATCGCCGTAGTTCACATTGCCGGCCAGGCGTGGCTTGATGTCAGCAACGGGCGCCTTGATGTACTTGTCCTTGGAGATGATTTCGCACATCTCGTCGAGGTTGGCGGGGTCCTGGCACCAGATCTGGGCTTCCTGAACAGCCATCAGCAGCGCTTTGGCGGCCTTGGGGTTCTTGTCCACCCAATCAGCGCGCATCGAGAAGGACTTCTCGGGGTGCTTATCCCAGAGTTCGCCGGTTTGAGCCACGGTGTAGCCGAGCTTCTTGTTCACCAGGCGCTGGTTCCAGGGCTCACCCACGCAGAACAGATCCATGGTGCCGGTCTGCATGTTGGCCACCATTTGCGGCGGGGGGATCACCACCAGGTCGGCGTCCTTGTTGGGGTCGATGCCGTTGGCTGACATCCAGTAGCGCATCCACAGATCGTGGGTGCCGCCGGGGAAGGTGACGGCGGCTTTGATCTTGCGTCCGAGGCCCTTGCTGGCGGTGGCGAGTCCGGCCTTGTTGTCGATCGTCAGTTTTTCGTCGAGGAGCTCTTTGGAGGCGCTGATTGCCTGGCCTTGGGTATTGAGCCGCGCCAGCGTGTACATCGGCAGCGGCTGCTTGCTCTTGGTGATCTTGCCGGCCGTGAGCAGCAGCGGCATCGGCGAAAGGATGTGAGCGCCATCAATGCCGCCCTTGGCGCTGCCGAGCTCCAGGTTGTCGCGCGTAACCGCCCAGGAGGTTTGCTTCACCACCTTCACTTCGGGCATGCCGTGCTTGGCGAACAGACCCTTCTCTTTCGCGATGATCAGAGGAGCGCTATCGGTGAGGGCAATGAAGCCCAGGGTGGCGCCGGGAACTTCCGGAGCACCAGCGCCGGCGGCTGTGCTGGCGGTGGGAGCTTTCTTATTGCTGCCGCAGGCGGCCAGCCACATGGCACCGGCCGCTGAACCGGCGGCGGTGATCAGAAATTTGCGGCGCGACAGGTTCGACATGGGCGCGAAGCGTCTGGTGAAGGAACGAACTGAACAACGGACGCCAGAAGCCAGCGGCGGCATGGCAGCCGTAACCCAGTAGGCACTCACAACAACGGTTGCCGCCTGGAAGGAATAGCGAGTTGGCGCCAATGCTGACCAACGGATCTAAGAGATCACGCTGGCTTGGTCGGTCCTGGTGCTCGTTGCTACGAAATCCCGCTTTGGCTGGTTGGCTTGTGCCCTGAGGAACCATCACTCGGTGCCCGTGGCGGCAGCAGCTCTGCAAACGCGGCCTCGAGGTTGTGGTGGTCGTGCCCCGGGCGCGCCAGCTTGCACAGGGCAAAGCGCTCCAGCTCCCCCAGCTCGGCCCACTGCTGAGCGCTCAGGGCCACCTGCCGCTGCTGGGCTGCCCGGTGCACCTCATCAGGAACGGGCTCTGGTCGCTGCCACGGTTCTGCCACTGCTACGGGCAGCGGCCGGGCTTCGCCGTCGGCCATCGGCCGCGTCCAAGCCTGCAGCTGATCGCGCAGCTCCTGTAGCGCTTCGGGCTGATCCGGCCAGTCGACCAGCTGCTGGCGTTGGGCTTGGCTCAGCTCCAGCCAGTGGCTGAGCTTGAGCTTGAGCCCGATCAGATCGAGCTTGCGCCGCACGCAGAGGGGAATGCAGCGCCAGGAGCCCACGAAGTCGTGCTCGAAGGCAAAGCAGTGGCTGGCTTGCAGGCGTGGGGAGGGCATGGCCGCTCAGCTCAGGGTTTGGCGCATCCGCTCGAGCTGCCGCAGGGCAGCTCCGCTTTGCAGCAGCGCTTCGGCCTGCTCCACACCTTGAGGGAGGCTGGCTGCTGCACCGGCTTGCCAGAGGTAGGTGCCGGCGTTCCAGCGCAGCGATGCCGCCAGTTCACCCTGCCCGCCCAGGCCGGCCAGGGCCTGTTGGCTCCACTGCTCCAGGCTGTGCCAAGCGGGATCGGTGCCGTAGCAGCCGTGATCGCGCGGATGCAGCACCAGGCGTTCGGGTTGTTGATCGGGGCGCACACGGCCGGTTACACAGGCCCGGCTGATGGGCAGGTCGGTGCTGCCCTCCAGCCCCTTCACGGTGAACACGTTGGTTTCGCCGGCCAGCTTCAGCGCAGCCCAGGCCCGGGATTCGGTGGGGGGATGCACGAAGCCGCTCACCAGCAGGTGGGAGCTGTGGTGGGCCGTCCACATCAGTTCGAGGCTGGCCAGCGGCGGCCGCTTGCCGATTTCATCGCGGTAAGGGATCAGCTGTTCCGCGGCGGGAAAGTGATCCGGCTGATGCAGCAGGGCCAGGTTGCAGCGATCCAGGCTGGCTTGCAGCCACTCCAGGCTGCGGCCGGTGAGTGCGAGGCCGAGGCTGGCGAACAGCTCGGCGCCGGTCACGCCGTATTTCACCGGCATCCGGCCGGAACCCTGCAGCACCACCGGGATCTCGGCTGCGGCCAGCACCAGCGCTGTGAGCGGATAGATCGGTGCGGTGCGGCTGCGCCCGTCGAAGGGCATGCCAAAGCAAAGGGCGGCTGTGCGGCTGGTGAGTACCGGCCCGCGGCGCCGGTACACATCCAGCATCCCCGTGAGTTCCTGGGGTTCGGGCCGGCGGATGCGATGGGCGATCAGAAAGGCGCCGATCTGGGCCGGCGTGGCGATGCCATCGAGCATCAGCTCCATCGCTTCGGCGGCTTCCTCGCGGCTCAGACCGCTGCTGGTGTGCTCGCCGCTGCCCACCTTTCCCAGGTAGGTGCGAAAGCGGGCGCGCTGCTCGCTCACCGCTTCGGATGCTCCTGATTGCGCTGCTCCTGGCTGTGTGGAGAGGCTCGCCACCATGCAGCCCGATGGGCATAACGCGTCTCAATTCTGAATCACAGCTGGATCGCTCAGCGCTGTAGCCGCGGCACCTCCGGCCGGTAGCAAGCGCTGCTCCTGCGGTGGCTGCGGCCGCGGAGGGTGGCGCGGTTGCTGCTCTTTCGCCGCCCATGCCTTCTGCGTCGTCCCTCACCGCCACCTTGATGGCCGCCAAGCGGGCGAAGGGTCTGAGCTTTGCGGATCTGGAGCGGGCGATGGGCCGCGATGAGGTGTGGATCGCCTCGCTGTTCTATGGCCAGTCCACGGCTTCGCCCGAGGAGGCCAGCCAGCTCAGCGATCTGCTGGGGCTCGATCCCTCCACTTGTGAAGCGCTGCAGGCCTATCCCGTGAAGGGATGCCTGGATCCGGTGATTCCCACTGATCCGTTGATCTATCGCTTCTACGAAATCATTCAGGTGTATGGGATGGCCCTCAAGGATGTGATCCAGGAGAAGTTCGGCGACGGGATCATGAGCGCCATCGATTTCAGCCTCGACGTGGACAAGGTGGCTGACCCTGCCGGGGATCGGGTGAAGGTCACCATGTGCGGCAAATTTCTCCCCTACAAGAAGTGGTGAGCGTCTGGCGCTGACGCCCAGGAACGTTCGTTTGGTAACGATGGCGACACTGATCGGTGCTGCCGGTTGAGCACCCTGTGGCCTCCCTGAGTTGTTGTTGCAGCCATGGCCGCCACCTTGAGCAAGATCGAGCAGGCCAAGGCGGAGCTCTGCGGCCTGGACCTGGCGCCACGCCTGGGCGAGTTGGCAGCTCAGGGTTGGGACAACCTCGATGAGGCCACCCTCACCATCCGCCTCAAGTGGCTTGGGATCTTCTTCCGGCCGGTGACGCCGGGGCGGTTCATGGTGCGTCTGCGTCTGCCCAATGGCGTGATCAGCGCTGACCAGCTGGAGGTGCTCGCCGATGCGGTGGATCGCTGCGGCGAGCACGGCTCCGCCGACATCACCACCCGCCAGAACCTGCAGCTGCGCGGCCTGCTGCTGGAAGACATGGCGCCGCTGATGGAGGCGATGGAGGCCGTGGGTCTCACCAGCCGCCAATCCGGCCACGACAACCCCCGCAACATCACCGGCAATCCGCTGGCCGGAATCGATCCCGAGGAGCTCGTAGACACGCGGCCGCTGGTGGAAGCAATCCAGCAGCGCCTCTTGGCCGCCGATGCTCCGCGCAACCTGCCCCGCAAGTTCAACATCGCCGTGGGCGGCGCCCCCGACAGCTTCCTCCTGCACAACGATCTGGCCTTCCTGCCGGCCGATCACAACGGTGAGCTCGGCTTCACGGTGATGGTGGGCGGCTTCTTCTCCGCCCAGCGCAATGAGCTGGCCATCCCCCTGGGGCTCTGGCTGCGCGGCGATCAGCTGGCCAACTACAGCCTGGCCACCCTGCGCCACTTCGAGCGCTGCGGCAATCGCCAGGCCCGCAACAAGAGCCGCCTGATGTATTTGGTGGATGACCTGGGACTTGAGGGCTACCGCGAGGCGGTGCTCGAGGAGTTCACCGCCCTTGGCGGCGAGGCCGCTCCTCACAACGGCGAGCACCACGTGAACCGCGCACCCCGCGCCGCACTGGGGGTGAACCCGCAAAAGCAGGAGGGGCTGAGCTGGGTGGGGCTGAGCGTGCCGGTGGGCCGCCTCGATGCGGCATCCATGGCGGAGCTGGCTTCGCTGGCTCGCCGCTATGGCAGTGGTGAACTGCGCTTCACCGAAGCCCAGAACGTGTTGATCGTGAATGTGCCGGCCGAGCGGGTGGAGCCCCTGCTGGCGGAGCCGCTGCTGCAGCGCTTCAAGAGCGAACCCGGCGCCCTGATGGCTGAAGCGGTGAGCTGCACCGGCAATCGCTATTGCAGCTTTGCCCTGATCCCCACCAAAACCACGGCCCAGGCGGTGGTAGAGGAGCTGGAGCAGCGTCTGGAGCTGCCCCACGCGGTGCGCAGCCACTGGACTGGTTGCCCCAATGCCTGCGGCCAGCCCTACATGGGAGAGATTGGCCTGATGGGCGCCAAGACCCGCCACGAGGGCCAGATGGTGGAAGCGGTGAAGATCTTCCTCGGCGGCGACATGGGCGCCGATCCGAAGCTGGCTGAACTGCACGACAAGGGCGTTCCCCTTGCCCTGCTGCCGGATGTGCTCGAGCAGCTGCTGGTGGAGCGCTTCGGAGCGCGGCGCCGCGTAGCGGCCTGAGGCCATGCTGACCTCAGACCTGCCAGGGTGGAGACCACAGTGATCTCTGCGCCTTTGGAGCTGAGCGACTCCACGGATCGCTGGCAGCAACTGCAGCTGTTGCGGCGTGGCCGCACGCCCGTGCAGCCCTGGCTGCAGCAGTTTGAGCAGTCCGGCAGCCCATCCTCGATCGAGGTGCTGGCGGCGCTGATCGGTCAGCTGGATCGCGCTGGTGTGGAGCAGCTGCTGAACGGGCCGGTGGGCCGCGATGCCACCACCTTGCTGGAGGCCGCCCGCCGGGAGTTGCCCCTGCTGGCTGGTGCGGCCGAGGTGAAGCAAGCCTGGCTGGAGCCGCTGCTGGCGCAGCCGCCCTCGCTGCTCTGGCTTGAGATCCTCGGCTACTTCCGCGATGCACGGGTGGCGGCCCGGCTGCGCCTGGCGGTGGAGGGCCTCGATCCCGCCGATCCCGGCCAGGCGGATGCCGTGCGGCTGTTGCCTCTGCTCGGTCAGCAGCGCCAATCGGAGGATGCGGCGCTGCTGCTGCGGCTGGCCCAGGCGCCGCTGCCCCAGGCCTGGCGCCATGCGGCGCTGGAAGGGTTGGCGGTAGGCCTGTCGGCCTGGCCGCAGGAGCCGTTAGCTGAGGGCTTGCAGCAGCTCAGCACGGATCTGGATCCGGGGTTGGCAGCCCAGGCGGTGGACCTGCTGGGCCGGCTACCCGACGGCCAGCAGCGCCTGCGGCAACTGCAGGGCCGAGCCCTGGAGCCGAGCGTGGCTGAGCGGTGGCGCCGCCGCTTGCAGTGCACGCCGCTGGTGTTGGTGGTGCATGGCCGCCAGGGCGGCGTGATCCCCGAGGTGCTGCAGCAGCTGGCGGCTGAGCTGGAGCGACGCCGTTCCGCGCCAGTGCTGCTGCAGGCCCTCACGGCCACCCCACCCGAAGGCGATGGCCGTTTCTGGTTGGCGGCCCGGCGCGCCGGTGCCATCAGCCTGGTGCCCCTGCTGCTGCTCCCAGGCGACCACGCGCGCAGCGACGTGCCGGCGATTGCCGGCCAGTGGCGGCAGCAAACTGCAGCGGCCCAGCTCCCTGTGCTGGTGCGGCGGATGCCTTTTCTGGGGGCCTGGCCCACGTGGCAGCGCCTGCTGGCCAGCCTCTGGGCGGAGCGGGCCGCTGAACGGCCCTTGTTTTGGCTGCATCACCCCCTGCAGGGTGCGCTGAGTGCCCGGTATCTCCAGCACCTGGCGGCGGTGGTGGGTTACCCCGGCATGGCCGCCGCCTACAGCGATCCCCACGCCGCTCTGGCTGCTCAGCCCCAGCCGCCGGCCCTGCTGGCTCCGCTCACCCTGGCCCCCAATCGGCTCAGCGAATCCCTCAACATGGGCGCACAAACGGCATCGGTTGAGGTGCTGCCCCCGCTGCTGGATTGGCCTCCTGTGCGTGATTTTCTGCTCACCGAGCTGGAGGCTCTGCCATGAGCGACTCCGCTTCCAGCAAGGTGTATTTGGTGGGGGCAGGCCCGGGGGATCCCGATCTGCTCACGATCAAGGCCCATCGGTTGCTCAGCCAATGCGATGCCCTGGTGTACGACTCGCTCGTGCCTCGCGAGGTGCTCGCCCTGGTGCCAGAAACCGCCGAAAAGCACTTCGTGGGCAAACGGCGCGGCCATCACTCCGTGCCGCAGCCGAGCACCAATGCGGTGCTGGTGGAGTTGGCGGGCCGCCACCGCTGTGTGGTGCGGCTCAAGGGAGGTGATCCCTTCCTGTTTGGCCGCGGGGGCGAAGAGGCGGCCCACTTAGAGCGCCATGGCATCGCTGTGGAAGTGGTGCCGGGTGTCACGGCCGGTATTGCCGCGCCCGCCTATGTGGGCATCCCGGTGACCCACCGCCGCGCTGGCAGTTCGGTCACGTTCGTGACCGGGCACGAAGAGATCGATAAAGGCCGCCCCAGCGTGGATTGGCGCGCCCTAGCCCGCAGCAGCGACGGTCTGGTGATCTACATGGGTCTGCACAACCTGCCCCACATCTGTGAGGAGTTGATCGCGGGTGGTTTGGCGGCCAGCACCCCAGCCGCCGCGGTGCAGCAGGGCACCGTGCGCGGCCAGCGTGCGGTGATCGCCGATCTGCAGGGCTTGGCCGCGGCTGTGCGCCAGGCCGATCTCGCTTCACCCTCGATCGTGGTGATCGGTGAAGTGGTGAATCAGCGGGTGGAGAGCTGCGCGCCGGAGCCGGCGGCGGTGGAGATGCCGATCCCGCTCAAGCAGGGCTGAGGCTTGGCGCAGGCCGCAGCGGCCTGCGGTTGCGGTGCAGATGCAGCAGGCCCCAACGGCGCTGGGAAGCCTGGGTGGTGCGGTGGATCCAGGCGTCGTCTTCCGCGATCAGCGCGCTTCGGTCGCTGCCCTCGAGGCCGCTGTACATCAGATGCACGATCCGCTCCGGATCGATCTCCAGGGCCGCTGCTTCTTGCCAGAGCCGCTCGCTGCCCGGGCGATCGGCCCGCTGGAACTGAGCATCGATCAGCTGCTGCGCCAGAAGCAACACCAGCGCCTGCTGTTTGCGTGCACTGAACGCTGCGCTCGTGACCCCCGAGCGCCAGGCCTGATGGGTGCAGCTGCTGGCTGGAGCCGTCATCACCATCGGTGCAAACACGTAACCAATGCTACGAACGGCAAAACCACTTGAACCACTGGTCTATGGAAAGGTTGATTACGTAGTGCTGCGAACGTTGAAGCGCCGGCTTGTGCGGTTCATTGGCCAATCCACGCCCCGCCGCTTGTTTAGCCATGTCAGCTCTTCCCCTGCAGCAGGATTCACTGGAGCGTGAACGTCGATCGCGGGAGCCCGTGGCTTCGGAGCGGGCTCCGATGTTTGAACTGATCCCCTACGAGAAGTTCCGCGATACACCTGCGGTGCGCTTCTTCGATATCACCGTTGCCGAATCCAACGCCCGCGATCTGGTGATTCACTCCGGCCCTGCCGTAAGCCCGCCGGATGAGGAGAACACCGGTGCCTGGCAGTTCTATTTGCACCCCCACCAGGAAGACAATCTGCTGGCCCTGCACGGTGGCCGCACCTTCTATCTGGTGAACTTCGGCTGGAATTACCCGTACCACATTGTTCGCTTGGAAACCGGCGGCGACATCCTGCGCATCCCCCCCGGCACCTTCCACCGATCCGTGTCGGATCCCGATGGATCGGTGGTGCTCAATCAGGCTGTGCGCGAGGAGGGCGCCAGTGTGGTGCGCGAGTTTCGCGTGTACAACAGCCGCCTGATTCCGCGGCTGTTTGCCACCACCTTCAAGACAGCGCCGCTGCCCAAGCTGCACGGGGTGAGCTGGTAGTTCGCGGCCTCAGGCCTGCTCGCGGCGGCGGGGCAGGGGCACCACATCGCGCTGATTGAAGCGCTCACACACGGCATAGGCAGCGGGCAGATTGGCGACCCGCTGCCAGGCGCCTTCCACCTCGGCATGGTTCACCACGTAGCCACCGGCGCCGTCGCGCGCGATCCGGCATCCATCGCCTGTGAGCCCGACAAGGTGCAGTTGGCCGCCCATGGATCTGCGCTCCTGAGTGATCCGTACTGATCTGTTTCTACGTCTGCTGAAGGCGGGCTGGCATGTGTGTTTTTGCCCACGCAATCAATCTTGAGGCTTGGGAAAAAAAGCTGAATCCAGCGCTCGATTTCCTTCGGATTTCAGCGGCGTTAAAGGCGGAGATCCACTGTGCTGCAATGATCCCCAGCGCCGCGTAGGGGCATGGGCATCCCGCTGGGCGCAGGGTGAGCAGTGGTTGCCTCCTTCGCCACTTCGGTGAGCGGCTCAAAACCGCTGGACTCATGCACCAGCTGCCAGCGCGCAATGGGTGCACCGCCGCCGGCGTGATGCAGCTCCAGCTGCAACGGAACATCCACCGGCAGGCAGGGGTGCAGGCAGGGAAAGAGTGCTTCCTGGCGGAAGCGCACCGCCAGCGGTTGCTCCGGGTTGGGCGGCCACAGGAGCGGGCGGCCTTGCAGCACCAACGTGTAGCTCTCCCGGAAGTTGGCGTTGGTGATCAGCTCAAAGCGCCGCAGCGAACTATCCACAAAGCGGCTGGTGGTGCCGCCCTCCACGGGCGTGTCGCAGAGCAGAGGCCAGGGTTCCAGGGCCTGACGGATGCTCAGCTCAGCATCTCCTTGCTGCCAGTGCAGCAGTTGAGGAAAGCGCCACTGCCACATCGCCCGGAAGGGCTCGGGATCCAGCGGCAGCCCATCGGCAGCCAGATCCGCCAGCACCAGCTCCAGATCAGCCCAGAGGGCGGTGGGCAGCATGGCTTGATCGTGCAGCTCCGCTCCCCAGTTGCGCAGGGCTGTAGGCCGGTGCTCTGGGTTCAGCAGCCGCACCGCCAGCGCACGGAAGAGCAACGCCACAGCGCTGCTCCAGCGGTGATCCGGCAGGGATTCCAGGGCGCGGAACTCGAGTAGCCCTTGGCAGCCGGCCGTCCAGGCGGGGTTCCAGAACTTGTCGAGGCTGATCTCGCTGCGGTGGGTGTTGCCGCTGCGATCGGCGTGCAGGTGGCGCAGGGTTTCGCCGATGGTCACCCGTTGATCGCCGGCGGGTAGCCGCTCCAGGGCTGCATGGGCCAGCTGCAGATCGAGCAGGCTGGCGCTGCCTTCATCGGGCCGGGGCGCCTGGGAGGCAGGCCCCACGCTGCGGCCGCTGAACAGGTAGGCCAGGCAGGGGTGGTGCTGCCAGTAGCGCAGTAGCCCCACGAGCCAGCCGGGCCGCGTGAAAAAGGGGTGTTCATCAAGGCTGGGCCCCCCCAGCAGCAGATGGTTGCCGCCGCCGGTGCCCTCGCTGCGCTCCCCCTGTTGCTTCCAGCTGCGCAGGCCCACCGCAGCGCCGGCTTCCTCCAGCAGCTGCATCCAGCCGGCGTAGTCGTGCCAGCTGACGCACACCGGCAGGTTCACCTCCAGCACGCCGGGATCGGCGGTGAGACCAAGCACCTGCCAGTGTTCCATCGCATCCCAGGGCAGCACGCCGCTCAGCTCCGGCTCCTGCCATCCCTGGCTGTGGGCAGCGATGCGTTGCAGCAGCCGCTCCAGGGGCTCGCGCTCCAGTGGCGGCAAAAACAGTGCCCAACCGTGGGGGTCGCGCTCCAGGGTGAGCACCTGCCGCAGCTCGCCTTCGGGGAAGTGCTGCAGCGGCAGGCGCAGGCCGGCCGGGCCAGGGGCACCGCTCAGCTCCCGCAGCCCTTCCGCCAGCGGCCAGGCCAGTGAGCGCCACTGGTCCTCCTGGAAGGTGAGCGGGATGGCCCACACCTGGCGATCAGCTTGCAACGGATCCCGCAGGGGCAGGGCTTCCAGCGTGCAGCCCAGATCACGGCCGATCGCCGCCAGCAGGCTGCTCAGTTCCGTGGCGTCGGGCACGTGGCTGGTTGTGGCGGCGCCGGCGGGCGGCAGCGGCACCAGCGGATTGCCGCTTTTCCCGGTGATCAGCCGCAGCGCCCAGCGCGGGTTCACCTCGCCGTCGTATTGCTTGCCGGGGCAATAGAGCACGGTGCAGCCCGGCCAGGCGCGGCGCTTGATCTCGGCGGCCAGGCTGCGGGCGTAGCGGAGCTTGGTGGGGCCATCGGCGGCCACGCTCCACTCGGCGCCTTCCGGGTGGTTGGGCACCAGCGTGGGCTCACCGCCCATGGTGAGCTGGATGCCGGCTTGCTTCAGGCGGGCCTCAACGGCGGCGGCGGTCCTGGTGGTGAGGTTCGCGGTGGTCACGGCCAGCGGTGGCTGGCCCTGTCCTCGCGCGCCTGGGCCGATCCGGCAGCACCAACGGCTACCGCAGTGCGGAACTGAGGAACTCGGCGCTGATATCCCACTCCAGCTCGCTCTCCACGCCAGGTGGGCCGGAGAAGGTGCCGCTCACCGCGGCGGTGAGATCAGAGCGCGAGGAGGTGGCCACCGGGATGTAGCGCTCGTCGACGGCGCCCATGCCGCTGGGGTCAAAGCCGCGCCAGCCGGCCCCCTGCAGATACACCTCGGCCCAGGCGTGCAGGTCGTAGCGCTCCGGTTTGGGTTCCACCAGGTGATAGCCGCTCACGAAGCGGGCCGGCAGGCCCACGCTGCGGCAGCACTCGATCATCAGCATCGCCAGATCGCGGCAGGAGCCCACCCGTTCTTTGAGGGTGCGGCCGGCGGGCCAGGCGGGGCCCACGTGGCGTTGGGTGTACTTCACCCGGTCTTGAATCACTTCCACCAGCTGCTGCAGGAAGTTGAGGCTGCGGCCATCGCTGCCCATCAGCGCTTCCTGGGCCACATCCACAGCCGCGGCATCGTGCTGGCCATTGGGCAGCCAGCCCTGCAGGTTGCTCAGCAGATCGGGGTTGAGCTTGCCGATCTGCACCGGCAGCTGGGCCATCTGCTCATCGAGGCAGGCCTCCAGCAGGGGCGGACTGAAGGTTTCCACCTCGCTAGTGGCGATCACCGTGAGCCGATCGGTTTCCCCGAGGAAGCGGGCGCGGGTGATCGTGTCGCCACCGGCGGCCATCAGCTCATAGAGCTGGCTTGGATCGGGAGATACCTCCAGGCGGAAGTCGATCAACCGCTGAAATCCATGGGGCCGCGGCCGCAGGCAGAAGCGATGCGGCCCCAGCAACACGGGTTTGGTGTAGCGGTAATCGAACCGGTGGATCAGGCGGGCGCGCATGCCAGGTCGGGACTGGTGGCGGTAACGGAGACGGAAGCCTGGGCTGGGGGAACAGCCGAGGACTCCTCTGCTGCGGCCAGGCTCGGCAACACGAAGTAGCGCGCGTGGATCAGCTCATGAAGGTTATTGAGATCTTGCTGAAGGGCGTCGATCGCTTCGTGCAGCCCGCCGGAGATCAACTCATCGATGCCGGTGTAGCTCCAGCGGGCGCGGGTGAGGCCGCTGAGGCATTCGAGCGCGTCGGGCTTGCCGGGCACCGGGCTGGCTGCCACCACCTGCAGGGTTTCGTGGATGCGATCGAGGCAGTAGCGCACGGAGCGGGGGAAACTCGGATCCAGCAACAGGAAGGCCGCCACGGCCCGCGGGGTGATCACCCCCTGCTGCGATTGGCGGAACATCTGATAGGCCCCTGCCGTACGCAGCAGCGAGATCCACTGCAGTTCATCCAGCACGCCGCCCACCTCTTCCGGGCTGGGCAGCAGCAGGAAATACTTCACATCGAGGATCCGCGTCGTCTTGTCGGCGCGCTCGATCAACCGGCCCAGGCGGCTGAATTGCCAGGAGAGATCACGGCTCAAGGTGGCATCGGTGATGCCATAGAAGAGCTGACAGCCGCGGCGGATCTCCCGAAGCTGCTCCTGGGGCGGCTGGTGCCAGAAGCTGTCGCTCTCCAGCAGGGTCCAGTACAGATCGTTGATCTGCTCCCACATCTCAGTGGTGATCACATCGCGGATCTGGCGGGCGTTCTCCCGGGCCAGGGCAATGCAGTTCACGATGCTGCTGGGGTTGTCCTCAGCCTTCACCAGAAACTCCACCACCTGTTCGGGGCCGCCGCCTGGGTAGAGCTGGTCGAACAGTTCGCGATCACCGCTGGCATCGATCAGCGGTTGCCAGGGCTCGGCGCTGCCCGGGGGGCAGTCGAGCGCCATGGCTTCACTCACTTCCACGAAGCGCGAGAGATTTTCGGCGCGCTCCACATAGCGATTGATCCAGTAGAGCGAATCAGCAACGCGGCTCAGCATGCGCTTTCCTCCACGATCCAGGTGTCTTTGCAGCCGCCGCCCTGCGACGAATTCACCACGAGCGAACCCCGCTTCAGGGCTACGCGGGTAAGGCCGCCCGGGGTCACCCAGGCCTCCTTGCCGCGCAGCACATAGGGCCGCAGATCCACGTGGCAGGGATAGAGCTCTCCCTCGCTGAGGGAGGGCACCGTGGAGAGCTCCAGGGTGGGCTGAGCGATGAAATTGCGCGGATTGGCGCGGATCTTCTCAGCGAATTCGAGGATTTCTTCCTGGCTGGCATGGGGGCCGATGAGCATGCCGTAGCCACCCGCTTCCGACACCGCTTTCACCACCAGCTCGTTCAGGTGGGCCAGCACGTAGGCCTGATCGTCGGGCCGTGAACAGAGATAGGTGGGAACGTTCTCGATGATCGGCTCTTCGCCCAGGTAATACCGCACCATTTCGGGCACGTAGGCGTAGATGAGCTTGTCGTCGGCCACGCCGGTGCCCGGTGCGTTGGCGATCGCTACGCGGCCCTGGGCGTACACCTCCATCAGGCCGCGCACTCCGAGCATCGAATCGCTGCGGAACACGGCCGGATCGAGGAAGTCGTCGTCGATCCGGCGGTAGATCACATCCACTGGTTCGAGGCCCTGGGTGGTGCGCATCCACACCCGCCCGTCTTGGCAAGCCAGATCGCGCCCCTCCACCAGGGAAATGCCCATTTGCTGGGCCAGGTAGCTGTGCTCGAAGTAGGCGCTGTTGAACACCCCCGGGGTGAGCAGCACCACCCGCGGCGCTTCGGTCCAGGGGGCCAGATCCCGCAGGGTCTGCAGCAGTTGGGAGGGGTAGCTGTCGATCGGCTGCACGGTGCGGCCGCTGAACAGGCTCGGGAACATGCGCTTCATCACGCGCCGGTTCTCGAGGAAGTAGGCCACGCCCGAAGGGCAGCGCAGGTTGTCTTCCAGCACCCGCCAGGTGCCCAGACCATCGCGGATCAGATCGAGGCCGGAGATCTGGCACCACTTGCCTAGGGGCGGCCGGAAGCCACGCAGCTGCGGCCGCCAGCCCTGGGAGCTTTCCACGTCTTCGCGGGGGATCACGCCGTCGCGAAGGATGGCCTGATCGCCATACACATCCGCCAGGAAGAGATCGATCGCTTCCAGGCGCTGGATCAAGCCGCGCTGCAGCAGCTCCCAATCGCTGGCACCAATCAGGCGCGGCAGGGGATCAAAGGGAAGGATGCGCTCGCCGCCGCGATTGCCGGAATCGTTGAGGCGAAAGGTGGCCCCCAAGCGCTTGAGCAACATGCCGGCCGCGGCGTGGTTGCGGTTGAGCTGCTCAAGCCCAAGGGCGCCGAGGGAGGAGAGCAGCGGCTGCAGCGCGCTGCGGGGCTCTTCGCTGGCGCTGAAATATTCGTCGTAGCCCTTGCTGGGCCGGTAGTCGGTGAACATCGCCGAGCCTGCGGTGGCGTGATCATGCAGAGCTGCCTTGACCCTCCAGGTGGCTGTTGCTACGGAAGTGCAGGGTTGCCCGGTTCAGGCAGGTCCCCCTAGCGTCTGGGCCATGGCCAGCCCCTTCCCCCCGCTGGATCAACCCCTCTGGGATCAGGCGGGCGAAGCGCTCAATCGCCGCCGAGACCAGCGGCTGGAGGTGGGCAGTGTGCTGCCGGTTCAGCTGCGGGCGGTGCCCCCCGGCCAGGTTCCTGGCGCCTGGTTCAGCGCCGACATCCTCGACATCAGCCATGGCGGCCTGGCGCTGTTGCTCTCCTCCAGCGCTGCCTTTCCCCCACGGGCGGCGCTGCTGCTGGATGTGAGCAACCACCCCGGCTTTGGCCGGGTGCGGCTGGCCGCCACCCTGCGCTGGAGCACCGCGGCCGATGGATTGGGGGCGCTCCAGGTGATCGGCGTGCAGCTCGATCAGCCCCTACCGCTGGTGCCGCCGCTGGTTCAGAGCAGGAAGTAGCGCTGCGCCATCGGCAGCACTTCGGCCGGCTCGCAGGTGAGCAGCTCGCCGTCGGCGAACACCTCGTAGGTCTGCGGGTCCACCTCCACCTTGGGCAGGGCGGTGTTGTTTTTCATCGACGCCTTGTTGATGCCGCCGCGGGTGTTCTGCACCGGCACGCACAGCCGCTCGAGCCCCAGGCGGCGGGGCACGTCGTCGTCGAGGGCGGCTTGACTCACGAAGGTGAGGCAGCTCGGCGCCAGCGCCTTGCCGAAGGCGGCGAACATCGGCCGGCCATGCACCGGGCCGGGGGTGGGGATCGAGGCGTTGGCATCGCCCATCTGCGCCCACACGATCGAGCCGCCCTTGATCACCATCTCGGGCTTCACGCCGAAGAACCCGGGCTTCCAGAGCACCAGATCCGCCAACTTGCCCACTTCCACCGAGCCCACCTGGTGGTCGATGCCGTGCACGATCGCGGGGTTGATCGTCACCTTGGCGATGTAGCGCTTGAGGCGGGTGTTGTCGTTGCGTTCTGAGTCGCCGGCCAGGGCGCCGCGCTGCACCTTCATCTTGTGGGCGGTCTGGAAGGTGCGGGTGATCACCTCGCCCACCCGGCCCATCGCCTGGGAATCGCTGGCGATCAGCGAGAAGGCGCCGATGTCGTGAAGGATGTCTTCGGCGGCGATCGTTTCGCGGCGGATGCGCGATTCGGCGAAGGCCACGTCTTCCGGGATGCGGGGATCGAGGTGGTGGCACACCATCAGCATGTCGAGGTGCTCCTCGAGCGTGTTGCGGGTGTAAGGGCGCGTGGGGTTGGTAGAGCTGGGCAGCACGTTGGCTTCCCCGCAGATCCGGATGATGTCGGGCGCATGGCCGCCGCCGGCCCCTTCGGTGTGGAAGGTGTGGATGGTGCGGCCGCCGATGGCGCGGATCGTGTCCTCCACGAAGCCGGCCTCGTTGAGGGTGTCGGAGTGGATCGCCACCTGGATGTCGAAGCGGTCCGCTACCGACAGGCAGCAGTCGATTGCGGCGGGCGTGGTGCCCCAGTCTTCGTGGAGCTTCAGGGTGATGGCGCCGGCGCGGATCTGCTCCTCGAGCGCTTCGGGGGTGCTGGCGTTGCCCTTGCCGAAGAAGCCCAGGTTCATCGGCAGGCCTTCGGCCGCCTGCAGCATCCGCGCCATGTGGAAGGCGCCGGGGGTGCAGGTGGTGGCGTTGGAGCCCGTGGCCGGACCGGTGCCGCCGCCGAGCATGGTGGTGACCCCGCTGGCCAGGGCCGTTTCCACCTGCTGCGGACAGATGAAGTGAATGTGGGTGTCGATGGCACCGGCGGTGAGGATGTGCCCCTCGCCGGCGATTGCCTCGGTGCCAGGGCCCACGATGATGTCGACCCCTGCCTGGGTGTCGGGGTTGCCCGCCTTGCCGATCGCCACGATGCGGCCGTCGCGCAGGCCGATGTCGGCCTTCACGATGCCCCACCAATCAAGGATCAGGGCGTTGGTGATCACCGTGTCCACGGCGCCATCGGCGCGGGTGGTCTGGGCCTGACCCATGCCGTCGCGGATCACCTTGCCGCCGCCGAACTTCACCTCATCGCCGTAGACGGTGAAGTCCTTCTCCACCTCGAGGATCAGTTCGGTGTCGGCCAGTCGCAGGCGATCGCCCGTGGTGGGGCCGTAGGTCTCGGCGTAGGCGCGGCGGGAGATCCGGTAGGGCATGGGGAGTTGTTAGTCGAGGGGGCCGTTCACCAGGCCGTTAAATCCGAAGATGCGCCGCTGGCCGGCGAAGGGCACGAGCTGCACTTCGCGGCTGTCGCCGGGCTCAAAGCGCACAGCGGTGCCGGCGGGGATATCCAGCCGCAGGCCGCGGGCGGCTTCACGGTTGAACTCCAGTGCGGCATTCACTTCAAAGAAGTGGAAGTGGGATCCCACCTGCACGGGCCGATCGCCGGTGTTGGCCACCAGCAGGGTGGTGACGGGCCTGCCAGCGTTGAGTTCGATCTCGCCGGGTTCGGGGATCAGTTCGCCGGGGATGAGCGGTGCCATGGAGAGGGTGCGTCGTGGGTGGTCAGCGAATCGGGTCGTGCAGGGTCACGAGCTTGGTGCCATCGGGAAACACCGCTTCGATCTGCACCTCGTGCACCAGCTCGGGAATGCCCTCCATCACCTGCTCGCGGCTGAGCCAGGTGGTGCCCTCCTGCATCAGCTCGGCCACGCTCTTGCCATCACGGGCGCCTTCCAGCACCTGGAAACTGAGCCAGGCCACCGCTTCGGGGTGGTTGAGCTTGAGGCCGCGGTTGAGGCGCCGCTCCGCCAGCAGGGCTGCGGTCACGATCAGGAGCTTGTCCTTCTCCTGAGGGGATAGATGCATGGCGAAGGGCGGGCCTGAACGCTCAGTCCAGTCAAGACCAGCACTCTGATCGCTGCACGGTGCGGCCCATGTTCAGGTTGAACAGTGGTGTGCCGCCATTCAGGGCTGCAGCGGCTGTTCCTGGAACGGCCACACCCGCGGCAGTTCCGGCGCCGCCTGGCCCCGCTGCGCCCGAAGCAGCGCCCAGATGCGGCAGAACCAGAAGCGCGCCGCCTGGCTGGATGGGCCCCGGTAGCGGGCCACCAGCCCCTGATCCAACGCACCGCAGGCCATCGATCCCTCCAGGCCGGTGCGGACTTCACGCGCTTGCTCGAGCAGCTGCTGCAGCGCCGGACCCTCGATCGGCTCTGGCGCCGCCCACACCAGCGAGCCGAACACCGGTTGCTCCGCCATGCCGTGCTCAGCCTCCAGGGCTTCACCTCTTAGTTGCAGCCGATCCACCAGCTCCCAGCGCTCGCCCTGGCTGGCGGTGGCCAAGCGGCGGATTTCGGTGCGGGAGCGCCAGCAGCCTTCACCCAGGCGTTCGCCCGCGGCGGTGCGCCCCAGCCGCACCACCTCCATTCCCAGAAAGCTGGCCCCCTCGGCCAGCTCCACCTGCAGGGTTTGCTCGAAGAGGGCATCGGCATAAAGCACCAGCTCCTGCGGCAGCCACTCGAGATCGCTATTTGCTGCCTGCCGCACCTCCAACCTTTGTGCAGCCCAGGAGCCTTGCGGGTGCCGGCGCGAACGGCGCACGCTGCCGTACACCTTTTGCGCCGCCACGCTGGTGAGGAGGGCGCGGCTGCCTGCGCCGAGCTCCACCTGCAGCTGCAGCTGATCGCCACCCACCAGCCCGCCGGCGGTGTGCAGCAGGGGCAGTTCGCAGTGGCCGCTGCTTTGGGCCGTGCTGCGCATCAGCTTGAGCGGAGCACTGGCGCCCCCCTGGAACTGCGTGCGGCCGTGGCGCTGCTGAAACTGCAGCGCGGCGGTGGCGCACCAGCCGTCTTTGGCGGCAGGTGGCGTGTTGGCGCAGAGGGTGGCGTTCATGGCCGCATGCTCTCGGCCGCTGCTGCGCCGCTTGGGTAGCGATGATCACAGAGTGGCACCCCAGCGCCCGCCAGGGTGCAGCCCACTCCGCCGATTCGATCCACCTGATGTCGCACGCAGCCGCCATCCAGCTGGTGGAGCGCTTGAGCGATCAAGCCCCCCTCCCTCCGGCGGGCACGGTGTTGCAGTTGCCCCTGGCGGCCGATCAGCGCACCAGCCTGCGGGGGCATCGCCGCTCCGCCTGCGGCCTGGACCTGCTGCTGCAACTCCCCCGCGGCGCGGCCCTGCGCCCCGGTGAGCGCCTCGCCACTGCCGATGGCCAGATCCAGGTGCAGGTGGAGGCGGCGGCCGAACCTGTGATGCAGGTGCGCAGTGCCGATCCCTTGGCTCTGCTGCAGGCGGTGTATCACCTGGGCAATCGCCATGTGGCGATGGAACTGCACGCCGATCGGCTGGTGCTGCTGCAAGACAGCGTGCTGGCTGATCTGCTGCGTCAACGAGGGCTGGCGGTGGAGCTGGCCGAGTTGCCGTTTCAGCCCGAAGCCGGCGCCTACGAAGGCCTGGGGCATCACCACCACGGCCACCACGATCACGGCCATTCCCACCCGTGAGCAACGCTGCCGCCCGGCTCAGGTTGTTCCAGTTGGTGAGCCCCGCCTTGCCGGTGGGGGCCTTCAGCTATTCCGAAGGCCTTGAGGTGCTGGTGCAGCGCGGTGCTGTGGCCGGGGTGGAGCCGCTGGAGCGCTGGTTGCGCGCTGAATTGGAGCGCGGTGCCGTCGCCGTAGAGGCCGCTGCCCTCGCTGCCTTGCAGGCTGCTCTGCGGGTTGCCCGGCTGGAGCCGGGTGCCTTAGCTGCAGCGGAGGAGCTCGATCGCTGGTTGCTGGTCCAACGAGAAGCGGCCGAGGTGCGGGCGCAGCAGCGCCAGATGGGGCAGTCGCTGCTGCAGCTGCTCGCCGATCTGGGATCGCCCTTGCCCGGAGCTGCGGCGCTGGCATGGCCAGGGGCCTTTGCTTGGGCCGCTTTGTGCCTGGAGATCGCCTCGCCTGAGCTGGAGGAGGCCTACCTCTACGGCTGGGTTGCCAATCAGATCAGTGCCGCCGTCCGACTGGTGCCCCTGGGCCCCACCCAGGGGCAACGCCTCCAGCTCAACCTGGCGCCGCTGCTGGCGGAGCGGGCCGCGGCGCTGGCTGGCTCGGATCCGCATGATCTCTGGAACGGCGGCATCGGCGCTGGCCTGGCCCAGCTGCAGCACCAAGAGCTCTATTCGCGCCTGTTTCGGAGTTGATCGCGCTGCAACGGCTCGGGGCGGAGCGCTATGGCCATTGCCGCTGCCTGCGGCCAGCGCCACAGTGCGGATGGACCCCTGCCCCTTGCCATGACGCTGCCGCGCCGCCGCTTTCTGGTTTGTGGCGCGGCCGGCTTGGCGGGATCGCTGCTGATGGCCGCCTGCGGGCGCGGCCAACGCGGACCCCGGCCGTTGATCGGGGTGCTGCAGATGGTGGATGCCCAGCCCCCCAACCTCACCCGTTTGGGGTTCGAGCAGGCCCTGGCTGCGGCCGGGTTTCGCGAGGGCGACAGCGTGAGCTACCTGCGGCGCGATGCGGCTGGCCTGCCGGCCAACACCACCGTGGTGATGCAGCAGTTTTTGAGCGAGGCGGTGGATCTGGTGCTGGCCGTGGGCACGCCACCGCTGCAGGCCGCCATGCAGGTGATGCCGGCCACCACGCCGGTGGTGTTCTGCTACTGCTCCAATCCCTGGGGCGCAGGGGCTGGCACACCCCCCGGTGGCGTGGGGCAGCACCGCCGCAACGTGGTGGGCACCGTGGGCACCAATCCTGTGGGCAAAGAGCTCGATCTGGCCCGTGAGATCGATCCCGAGCTCAAGCGGGTAGGACTGATTTTCAATCCCACTGAGGCCAATTCCAGCTACGAGGCGGCGCTGATGCGCCAGGAGGCCGCCCGGCGCAGCATCACCGTGGTGGAGCAGCCGGTGGCGAACGCCGGTGAGGTTCCCCAGGCCGCCAAAAGGCTCGTGCAGCAGCAGGTGGAGGCGTTCGTGAAGATTGGCGATTACGCCACGATTGAGGCCTTCGCCGCCATCTGCAAGGTGGGGCTCGAGCACCGCCTTCCCGTGTACTCGGTGGATCCGCCCGATTTGCAGCTACCCGGCTGCCTGGCGGTGATCGGTTGGAACTATCGCGACGACGGCCTGACCGCCGGCAAGCTCGCCGTTCGGGTACTCAACGGCGAGTCTCCGGCGCAGATGGCCTTCCAACCGCTCACCAGCACGGATCTATTGGTGAGCCTGGCTACCGCCAAGGCGATCGGTGTCACGGTGCCGGAGGATTTGCTGCAGCGAGCGGATCGGGTGGTGCGCTGATGACAGCCAGTCGTTTGCGGGTTGGGGTAGCCGGCCCGGTGGGTTCCGGGAAGACCGCTTTGGTGGAGGCGTTGTGCCGGCGGCTGCGGGATCGGCTGCAACTGGCGGTGGTCACCAACGACATCTACACCCAGGAGGACGCCCAGTTCCTCACTCGTGCCGGTGTGCTGGAGCCCGGGCGCATTCGCGGTGTGGAAACGGGCGGCTGCCCCCACACCGCCATCCGCGAAGACTGCTCGATCAACCGCGCCGCCGTGGCGGAGTTGGAGGCGGCCTACCCCGGCTTGGATCTGGTGCTGGTGGAGAGCGGCGGCGACAACCTGGCCGCCAGCTTCAGCCCGGAGCTCGTGGATCTGTGCATCTATGTGATTGATGTGGCCGCCGGCGACAAGATCCCCCGCAAGGGAGGGCCCGGTATTACGCGCTCCGATCTGTTGGTGATCAACAAGATCGATCTGGCCCCGATGGTGGGCGCCAGCTTGGAGGTGATGCAGCGCGATACCGAGCGGATGCGCCCGGGCCGGCCGTGGTGTTTCACCAACCTTCACTCCGGTGAAGGGCTCGAGCAGGTGGAGGCGTTTGTGTTGCAGCAACTGCCCAGCTGAAGCGCGGTTTGTAGCAACGGAGACAGACGCAATCTTTCCTTGATCAGGCCAAGACCCCTTGTGAGGTCTTGAGTCTCACGGGTTTGGTAAACGGTGCCGATCGATACCAAAGGTGGACTGCTCACGCCGATACGTTCCGCTCACCGCTGACCGGCGGCAGCTCTTTTGTGACTTTCCTTACATGACGTCCCCTTCGATGCGAAAGACTTCGCTGCGTCTGCTGGGCGGTGCCACAGCGCTCGCCACTTCGCTCACGCTGGTGGCCTGCGGCGGCGGTGACAAAGCCGGTGGAGATTTCGACGGCGAAGTGAAGGTGGGCATCCTTCACAGCCGCTCCGGCACCATGGCCATCTCCGAAAACACGGTGGCCGAAGCCGAGCTGATGGCGATCGATGAGATCAATGCCAAAGGCGGCATCACCATCGATGGCAAGAAGCTGAAGATCGTTCCCGTCGAAGAGGACGGTGCTTCCGATTGGCCCACCTTCGCTGAGAAGGCCACCAAGCTGATCGATCAAGACAAGGTTGCCGTTGTCTTCGGTGGTTGGACCTCCGCCAGCCGCAAGGCGATGCTGCCGGTGTTCGAAGCCAAGGATCACTTCCTCTTCTACCCAATTCAGTACGAAGGTCAGGAGTGCTCCAAGAACATCTTCTATAGCGGTGCTGCTCCCAACCAGCAGGCAGAGCCCGCTGTGGATTGGCTGCTGAAGAACAAGGGCAAAGACTTCTTCCTGGTGGGTTCGGACTACGTGTATCCACGTACCGCCAACACCATCATGCGCGAGCAGCTGAAGGCCAACGGTGGCAAGGTGGTGGGTGAGGACTACCTGCCCTTGGGTAACACCGAGGTCGCCCCGATCATCGCCAAGATCAAGCAGGCGATGCCTAAGGGTGGTGTGATTGTGAACACCCTCAACGGGGATAGCAACGTTGCCTTCTTCAAGCAGATGAAGGCTGCCGGCATCACCCCGGCCAACGGCTACTCGATCATGAGCTTCTCGATCGCCGAAGAGGAAATCGCTGCGATCGGTCCTGAGTATCTCGAAGGCACCTACGCTGCCTGGAACTACTTCCAGAGCCTCGACACCCCGGCTTCCAAGGAGTTCACCAAGAACTTCAAGGCCAAGTACGGCGATAAGCGCGTCACCAATGACCCTGCTGAAGCCGCTTACATGATGGTGTACCTCTGGGCTGCTGCTGCCGAGAAGGCCAACAGCGTCGACGACAACAAGGTGCGAGAAGCCCTGATCGGCGTGAGCTTCGATGCTCCCGAAGGTAAAGTCACCGTGATGCCCAACCACCACGTGGAGAAGCTTGTGCTGATCGGCGAGGTGCAGAAGGACGGCATGTTCAAGATCCTTGAGAACAAGGGCTTCGTGAAGCCTGTGGCCTGGAACCAGTACGTGCCCGAAACCAAGGGTTACACCTGCGACTGGACCCAGAACCGTCCTGACGCCGGCAAGTACAAGATGTGATCCAAAGGGTGAGAGCGCTTCGGCACTCTCACCTCTCGATCTGGCATTCATTGAGGGTTGGGGGGGAGAGCAATCTCCCCCCTTTTTGCTTCCCTCGCCTCTCTTTTCTCTTTGCCTGAGACCCCAGCTGGTCGCGATGGATCTTCTCTACGACACACTCTTCAACGGCCTGGCCATCGGCTCGGTTTTGGTGCTGGCTGCACTGGGCCTGGCGGTGGTGTTTGGCTTGATGGGTGTCATCAACATGGCCCACGGCGAGTTGATGATGCTCGGCGCCTACACCACCTACGTGGTGCAGAACATTTTCAAGGCGGTGCTGCCGGAAGCCTTGTTCCCGATTTACATCCTGGTGGCCCTGCCCCTGGCCTTCCTGGTGAGTGGTCTGGTGGGATTGCTGCTGGAGAAAACGGTGATTCGGCGCCTCTACGGGCGTCCGCTGGAAACGCTGCTGGCCACCTGGGGTGTGAGCCTGATCCTGCAGCAATTCGTACGTTCCGTCTCCAGCGCCTTTGCGATCGGCCTGGTGGTGGCTGTGGTGGCTGGCATCCTCGTGCCGCGGTTCACACCGAAAGCCTGGTGGCAACAGCGCTGGACGCCCCTGCTGGGTACTGGTAGTTGGATCGTCACCGGCCTGGTGGGTGTGGTGATCGCTTCTGTGCTCGGCGAGCAACGGGTGTTTGATCAGCCTTGGTTCAGCGCCCGCAACATCGACGTGACAGCGCCGGTGTGGCTGCGGGGATCGATTGATGTGGGCGTGGTGAACATGCCTGCTGCTCGTTTGTTCATCATCGCCCTCACCGTTGTGGCGCTGCTGCTGGTGAACTGGTTCCTGCAGAAGAGTGTGTGGGGCATGCGCATTCGTGCGGTCACCCAGAACCGCACGATGAGCGATTGCCTTGGAATTCCAACCGAGAAAGTGGATGCACTCACCTTCCTGATCGGCTCTGGTTTGGCCGGGGTGGCTGGCGTGGCAGTCACCCTGCTTGGTTCGGTCGGCCCCAACCTCGGTGGCAACTACATCGTGGATTGCTTCATGGTGGTGGTGCTCGGTGGCGTGGGCAAGCTGGCTGGCACGGTGCTGGCGGCCCTGGGCATCGGCATCCTCAGCTACGTGGTGGGTTCCGGCTCCCTGCTGTTGGTGTGGCCTGCCATGCCGGAAGGGCTCAATACGGTGATCACCTTCTTTGCCACCACCTCGATGGCGAAGGTGCTTGTGTTCGCCTTGATCGTGGTGTTTCTGCAGATCAGACCAGCCGGTCTGTTCCCGCAGAAAGGACGCATGGTGGAGGCCTGATCGATGGCAGATCTGCTCTCCTCTCGCAACCTGCGGCGTTGGTTGCCCTGGGTGTTGATTGTGCTGGCGGCCTTGGTGCTACCGGTGATACTGCCGCCTTTCCGGCTGAATCTGCTGGGGCGTTTTCTCTCTCTGGGCATCGTGGCCCTGGGTGTGGATCTGATCTGGGGCTACACCGGCATGCTCAGCCTTGGGCAAGGCATTTTCTTCGCCCTGGGTGGCTACGCCCTGGCGATGTATCTGCAGCTCAATGAGCTCAAGCCCGGTGAGCTGCCTGAATTTTTCTCGCTCTATGGCGTGAAGAGCCTGCCGGCCTTCTGGCAGCCCTTCAATTCACCGCTGTTCACTCTGATCGCGATTTGGGTGATTCCAGCCCTAGTGGCCGGAGTGCTTGGTTATCTGGTGTTCCGCAACCGCATCAAGGGGGTCTATTTCTCGATCCTCACCCAGGCGGCTTTGCTGGTGTTCTTCAACTTCTTCAATGGCCAGCAGAAGTTGATCAATGGCACCAACGGCCTCAAAACATCCACCGCACGCATCTTCGGTGAGCTGATCGGCAGTGATGCGATGCAGCGCAACCTGTTCTGGCTCACGGTGGTGATCACGGTGGCGGCCTATCTGCTCTGCCGCTGGCTCACCCATGGCCGCTTCGGCGATGCTCTGATCGCCATCCGCGATGACGAACCGCGCTTGCGCTTCACCGGCTACAACCCCACCGCCTACAAAACGGTGGTGTTTGCTGTGGCGGGTGCTCTGGCAGGCATCAGTGGTGCGCTTTACACGGTGCAGTCAGGCATCGTGTCGCCGCAATACATGGCGGTTCCCTTCTCGATTGAGATGGTGATCTGGGTGGCGGTGGGTGGCCGCGGCACCTTGATCGGCGCCCTGCTGGGTGCGGTGCTGATCAACTACGCCAAGAGTTTGGTGAGTGAAGCGCTCCCGGAAACCTGGCTATTCATCCAGGGCGGTTTGTTCCTGCTGGTGGTGCTGGCGCTGCCAGATGGCTTGGTGGGTTGGTGGCGTCAGGGCGGCCCCGGCCGCTTGATCGCGATGGTGGGCTGGCCGCCACGCACCGCCACCTACCCAGCGCTCGATCTCGATCCGCAGGTGGGGGCGGAGCAAGACCAACTCGAGCGTCGCGGCGGAGGCCAGGGTTGATGACCAGCACGCCAATGTCTCGTGAGTCGTCGATGAATCTGCTTGAACTGCAGGGCGTGACCGTCAGCTTCGACGGGTTTCTGGCCCTCAACGATCTCAACCTCCAGCTCGCCCCCGGTGAACTGCGGGCGGTGATCGGCCCGAATGGTGCCGGCAAAACCACCTTCCTCGATGTGATCACCGGCAAGGTGAAGCCCACCCGCGGTGACGTGGTCTTTCGCGGACGCTCGATCGTGGGCCGCAGCGAGCACCACATCTCCCGCCTGGGGATCGGCCGCAAGTTCCAGACTCCGCGGGTATATCAAAACCTCAGCCCGCGCCGCAATCTTGAGCTGGCTGTGCGCGGACCCCATGGCCCGGCGGCGCTCCTATTCGGCTCCCTGAGCAGCGAGCAACGCGACCGGGTGCAGCACCTGCTTTCGGTTGTGGGGCTGGAGCGTCAGGCGCAACAACCTGCGGGTGGTCTCTCCCACGGCCAGAAGCAGTGGCTGGAGATCGCGATGCTGGTGGCCCAGGATCCCGAGCTGTTGCTGGTGGATGAACCAGTCGCGGGCCTTACCGATGAGGAAACGTCTCGCACCGCAGATCTGCTCAAGCAGCTCGCCGGTGATCACACCGTGCTGGTGATTGAGCACGACATGGAGTTCATCCGCGATCTGCAGGCCCCGGTGACGGTGCTGCACGAGGGCCATGTGCTCTGTGAAGGATCGATGGATCAGGTGCAGAACGATCCACGGGTGATTGAGGTGTATCTCGGCAGTGAAACTCAGGAGGATGCGGCGTGACCCTGCTCGATATTCGAGGCCTCAACGTCTATTACGGCGAGAGCCACATCCTGCGGGATGTCGATCTCAACGTTGCTGCTGGCGAGATGGTTTGCCTGATCGGCCGCAATGGCGTTGGCAAGACCACATTGCTGAAAACTGTGATCGGTTTGCTGCAGCAGCGCAGCGGTGATCTGCAGCTGGAGGGCCGTGAGCTCACCGGCCGGCCGCCCCATGCCCGCGCTCGCGTGGGGGTGGGCTACGTGCCCCAAGGCCGCGAGATCATCCCGCAGCTCACGGTGCGCGAGAACCTTCTGCTGGGTCTGGAAGCCCTGCCTGGCGGTTTGGCCAAGAACCGCCACATCGATCCGCTGGTGTTTGAGCTCTTCCCGATCCTCGAGAAGTTCCTCGCCCGCCGCGGCGGCGACCTCTCCGGTGGTCAGCAGCAGCAGTTGGCGATCGCTAGAGCCCTCCTCGGTAAGCCCAAGCTGCTGCTGCTCGATGAACCCACCGAAGGCATTCAGCCCTCAGTGGTGCTTGATATCGAGCGGGCGGTGCGGCGCATCATCGAAGCCACCGGCATCAGCGTGCTGCTGGTGGAGCAACACCTGCACTTCGTGCGCCAGGCCGATCGCTACTACGCCATGCAGCGCGGCGGCATCGTGGCCAGTGGCCCCACCAGCGAGCTCAGCAAAGACGTGGTGGATCGCTTCCTCACGGTGTGAGCTCCACGGCAACCTGGGCCTCGCTGGAGGTCCGGGGTAGCCGTGCCCGCACTGCAATCGGGAAGATCACCAGCGCAAAGCCTGCGGTGATCAGCAGCTGTCCGGCGTCGCCGCCTGGCAATGGCCCTTGTGCACCACTGAGCTCGGCGATCAGGAGTAGCCCCCCCAGATAGACGAACCACCAGCTGCCGCAGCTGGCGTGGAGGGTGCGTTTGCGCTGGCGCTGCAGCAGCCCAAACAGCAGCGCAGGAACCACCACCAAGCTCACAGCCCCCTCGAGGGCACTGCGGCCGCACCACTGCACGGCCCAACTCGCTGCCACAAAGGTGAGCGGGCAAAGCAGCTCAGCCATCGGCAACCGGAACGCCCGTGGAGCGCGCGGCATTTGATGGCGCAGGGCCATCAAGCTCACCGGGCCTACCGCCAGGGCGATTACCAAGGTGGCGGTGAGGAAGCTCACCACCCGCTGCCAGCTGGGGCCGCCCATCAACATCACCACGCCGATTGCCAGGCTCCAGATCAGTGCCACGGCCGGCACTGCCTGGCGGTTGAGCCGCGCCAGGGCCTCCGGCAGCAGGCCCAGTCGGCCCATCATCCAAGCCACCCGCGCTGACACGCCCATGTAGGTCATGGCGGTGGCGCCCGGTGAGATCACGGCGTCGCTGAGCAGCAGGGTTGCCACCCAGCCCAGGCCCAGGCCCATGGCAATGGCTACCAGGGGGCCGCCATGGTTGCTGAGTTGCAGCAGCGCCCAACCCTGGCTGAGCGCTTGGGGCGGCACCGCCACCAGAAAGCTCAACTGCAGCATCAGATAGATCGCCAGGGAAACCCCCAGCCCCAACCCCATCGCCAACGGAACGTTGCGCTGGGGGTTACGCGCTTCGCCTGCCAAATCCATGGCGGTGCGAAACCCCAACAGGCTGAACAGGATGCCGCCTCCGCCGATGGCACTCACCACCCCGGCGAGTTCGGCTCCCTGGTTGGCGTCATGCAGGCTGAGATTGCTCCAATGCCCCGCCGTGAGCATCAGGCTCAGCGACACGAGCAGCGGCACCACCAGCTTCCAGCTGGTGAGCCCATCGATCCAGCGGGCCAGCCAGCTCACACCGGCCAGATTGATCCGGGCCATCAGCACCAGCAGCATCACCGCCACCGCGAGCCCAGCCGAGCTGAGCACCTGCCCCTGGCCGCCATCGGCCGTGAGCCAAGGCAGGCTGCTCGCGAGGTATTGCACCATCGCCAGCACTTCAATCGTGGGAAGGGTGAGGTAGGCGATCCAGGCGCACCAGCCACCGATGAAGCCAGCCCAGCGGCCATGGCTGAGCAGTGGGATCTGGGCCAGCGCTCCAGAACTTGGCACCAGGGAGCCGAGTTCAGCGAACACCAGAGCCAAGCCGAAGGCCATCACGCCACCGGCGAGCCAAGCCAGCAGGCTGGCCGGTCCGGCAAAGCGAGCCGCATAGAGCGGTGCGAACAGCCAGCCCGAGCCGATGGTGCTCGTCACCACGGCCAGGGTGAGGCTGCGCAATCCCAGGCTGCGCCGCAGCGTGTCCGGTGGTGTGGCTGGTGCGTTGGTTGACGTCAACAACCGATCGACAGCTGTATCCACTGTCCGGGATTACGTGCACAATCGGGGCTGAAGTTCATCAATCCTGCTGATGTCGGTATCCCTGCGCTCCCTTGCCCGCGTTGCTGTGGTCTGCGCCAGTGGCTGCCTCCTCACTGCTGCAGCCCCTGCCTCGGCTCAGAGCTGCCAGTTCCTGGCGCCTGTGGGCGGAAACGGTGTTACCAACATCGTGACCAAAACCATCGGTGCCGGTAATCCGCTGCCCTTCAGCCGCCCCAACTGGAACACGGATTTCTTCGTGACCCAGCCCTACAGCTCCTACAAGTTCTTCTTCACCGCCAATTCCTCGGTGAGCGCCACGTATCCGATCCAGGGCTATCTCAAGTTCACCGATGGTTCCAACCTGCAGGTGATCAATCAGTCGTATGCCCCCCAGGTGGGCACCGGCCGTCAGTGGGATGTGCAGGCTGTGCCCGGTAAAACCGTGAGCCAGGTGAACTTCAAGATCGGTGCCAGCGCTGATCAAGCCGCCACGGGCTTCACCTATCGCATCTCCGTGCAGGGTTGCAACTGAGGCGCTAAGCGCTCAAAGCAGGCTCTGCCACAGCGCTTCGGCGCTGGGGTAGAGCTCCAGTGCATGGTGATCCACGCGGCTGAGGGGACGGCATCCCAGGCTGTTGATCAACAGCCAGCTGTCCCCGGGTTGTGGTTCTGGGGATAGGTCGGCCTCTTCGGCCAGGCCCCGTTCGAGCAGCTGTGCGCGCATCACACCCGGTAGACATCCACTGCTCAACGCCGGGGTGAGCCACTGCCCCTGGCGCTGGATCAAGAGGTTCGCGGTGGTGCCGCAGCACAGCTCACCGCCGCTGGCCAACAGCAATGCGTCATCCGCGCCGGCGAGGCGTGCTTCGAGCCGCGCCTGGATCGCCTGGCCGTAGGCGAAGGTCTTGCAACGGCTCAGCAGGCTGTTGCTGTTGCGCCGTTCCTGGCGACTCACGATCGCCGTCTGGGGGCTGAAGCTGGGTCGGTGTGGACTGAGCTGAAGCCAGAAGCGATGCGGAGCCGCGGGGTCCGGCAGCTCGATGCCGCGCCCGCTGCTGTCGCCGCGGCTCCAGTTGAGGCGCAGGGCACCGCTGCCCACCGGGAGCTCCGCTCGGCGGATCGCCTCTTCGATCAGGGGCTGGAGCGCGGATGCCTCCGGGGGCGGCGCCATGGCCAGTAGCTCGGCGCTGCGCTGCCAGCGCTGGAGGTGGGCCTCCAGCAGCCTCGGCTGTCCGTCGAGCACCAACACCGTTTCAAACAGGCCATCGGCCAGCTGCAGGCCGCGATCGCTCAGCGGCAGCTCAAGCTGCTGCGGTTCACCCCAGTGGCCGTCGAACCAGGCGATGCTGCGGGGAGTCATGCCAGGGCCTCCAGCAGCGGGTTGAGCTTCCAGCCCAGTTCACTGGCTTCAGCGCTGGGATCGGAGTCGGCCACGATGCCGCAGCCCGCGTGGCCGCGCAGCTGCGCGCCTTGCAGCAGCAGGGTGCGGATCAGGATGCTGCTGTCGAAGCTGCCGTCAAAGTCTCGGCGGATCAGTGATCCGCAGTAGGGGCCGCGGGCCACGGGTTCCAGCTCCGCCAGGCGCTGGCAGGCCCGCAGTTTCGGGGCGCCGCTGATCGAGCCGCCCGGCCATCCCGCCCGCAGCAGATCCACCCAGCTGAGTCCGGGCTGCAGCTGGCCGCATACCACCGAAGTGAGGTGGTGCACCTGGGCGTAGCTCTCCAGCCCCACCAGCTGCGGCACATGGATCGAGCCGGGCACGCAGGTGCGGCCCAGGTCGTTGCGTAGCAGATCCACGATCATCACGTTTTCGGCTCGGTCTTTGCTGCTGCACACCAGCTCCGCTGCCTGATCGGCATCGCGCTGCGGATCGCTGTGGCGTGGGCGCGTGCCTTTGATCGGCCGCGTTTCCACGCCGCCATCGGGGCTCACCCGCAGAAAGCGTTCGGGTGAGGCCGAGATCACCGCTTCTCCGGCGGCATCGCCGGCGGCCACCACCAAGCCGGCAAAGGGAGCGGGGCAACGCTCGCGCAGCCGCGCAAACAGCGCCAGGCCCGTGCCGGGCTCGGCGCGCGGCAGCGTTGTGCTGCAGCAGGCCGTGAGGTTGGCCTGAAACAGATCGCCGCAGGCGATCAGCTCACGGATGCGCTCCACACCGCGGCTGAACGCGGTTGGAGTGGTGTGCCACTGCCAGCTTTCCACCGGCACGTTGGGCGTAGGGCGGGCACCCCCGCTGCTCCCTTGGGTCGCGGTAGGCAGGGCTTCCAGCCAGCGGGCCATCGCCTGCAGCCGTTCAGGATCCTGCCCCTCCAGCCAGAGCTTCTGCTCCACCAGATCGAAGCGCAGCACCGGGTCGTGGCGGGCGATCCACAGGCTGGCCATGCTGTCGGCCTTCCATGGGTTGCCGGGTTCCACCCAGGCGGCGGCTTCGTAGCTGAGCCATCCGCACCAATGGCCTGGGCCTAGATCCGCCAAGGCTGCAAAGGGATCGCTCGCGCCAGCGGCGCCGGGAAGCCCGCGGCAGCAGCGCTGCTCGAGCGGATCCACCGCCAGGGTGGCCCAGCGGCCCAGATCGGTGCCATCGCCGTCGAGCCAGATCAGACCCTCATGCCCCCACTGCGCTGCCAACAGGGGCGCCAGGCTGGCGGGCGATCGCCAGGCCACCGGCACGCGCGTGCAATCCGGCATCAGCGCTGAGCCGCCGGGCTGGCCAGATCAGGCCGGCCGGCTTCGATCAAGGCGGCATCGCGGATGCGGCAGCTGTCGCATACGCCGCAGGGCTGGTCGCCGCCGCTGTAGCAACTCCAGGTGTCGGCGATCGGCACGCCCAGGCGAAGGGCCTCCTGCACGATCCGGGTTTTGCTCCACTCCACCAGCGGTGCCCAGAGCCGGCTGCCGTGGCCTTCCCGGCCGGCTTTGCTGGCCAAGTCAGCCAGCCGTTGGAAGGCCTCTAGGTAATCCGGCCGGCAGTCGGGGTAGCCCGAGTAATCCACGGCGTTCACCCCCAGCACCAGCCGCTCGGCGCCGCGCGCTTCCGCCAGGCTGAGGCCGATGGCGATAAACACCGTGTTGCGGCCGGGCACATAGGTGCTCGGAATCACATCGGCCTGCACGCCATCGCGCGGCACCGCGATGCTGCTGTCGGTGAGGGCCGATCCGCCCCAGGCCGCCAGGTTCACGCTGATGGTGTGGTGTTCCGCCAGGCCGAGCTGATCGGCGATGCGGGCTGCGGCGTCGAGTTCCCGCCGATGCCGCTGCCCGTAATCAAAGGAGAGGCCGATCACCCGCTGTCCGTCTTCCAGGGCCAGGGCCGCGGCGGTGGCGGAGTCGAGACCGCCGGAGAGCAGGGCAATGGCGGTGGACAAGGCAGGGGATCAGGCGCCGAATCCATGATGCCCACCGGCCAGCACCCTCAGCGCACCCCCAGCCATTTGTGGCTTTGCAGGCTCAGGCGCCACTGGGGATGGCTGCGCACGAAATCAACGGCCAGCTGCTGCCCCTCGCCGCTCTGCCAGCCGGGTTGCAGCAGCAGCTGGGGGACTGCCTGATCGCCGCCGCGCCCCTGAGTGGCGGCAGCGGCCATCGCTTCGGCAAAGGCGAGATCGCTCGCTTCATGCACCACCACTTTCAGCTCATCGCAGGCGGAGAGCACCTCCGGCTCCGGCGGCCGGTGCGGCTTGGGCGAGAGGGTGATCCAGTCAAAAGAGCCCGTGAGCTTGCCCACACCACTGGTTTCCAGGTGGAGCGGCACACCGATCTTCCCCAGCTCTGCGCACAGGGCCGAGAGGTTGTGCTCCAGCGGCTCGCCGCCGGTGATCACCACAAAAGCAGCACCGGCTGTGGCCGCTTGCTGCGCTTCCTGGCCCAACGCCTCGAGCGACAGCAGGGGATGCACCTCCTTCGGCCACGACTGCTTGGTGTCGCACCAGCTGCAGCCCACGCTGCACCCCCCGAGCCGGATGAAGAAGGCACTGCGGCCGGCATGGATCCCCTCGCCCTGGAGCGAGTGGAAGGTTTCAACCACCGGTAGGGCTGGTGACGTCAAATGCTGCGCATTGGTCTTCAGATGATGCACCAGCAGTGCGTTGAAGGGCTTTTGTATCTAGGTTGCCTCGACTGACACTCCCCCGGTCTTGATCGCCGCTGATTCCTCTCAGTTGCTCAGTTCTGAACAGGTTGATCTGCTGGCCCGCCATCGGATGCTCAAGCCTCTGCTTCGGCAGATGGTGGTGGCTGAGTTCGCCGCTGTGGTTCCAGTGACTGCTGAGGACTGCCAGCAGGCGCTGCAGGCTTTCATGCAAGAGCAGAACCTGGCGTCCGATGAGGATCTCCAGGCTTTTCTGCGTTTGAACCTGTTACGTCGCGATGAGTTGGAGCAACAGCTCGTCCAGCCCTGGCGTTTGCAGCGCTATGTCGCGGAGCACTACAGGCCTAAGGCTGAAGCCCGCTTCCTGCAGCGCAAGAACCAGCTTGATCGTGTTGTTTACAGCCTGCTGCGTCTTGAGGATGCAGGTCTGGCCCGTGAGCTCTATTTGCGGATTAACGAAGGAGAATCCGATTTCGCAGAACTGGCCTCTCAGTACGCCGAAGGACCCGAGCGCACGACCCGTGGAGTAGTTGGACCTGTGCCCCTGATGCAGGCCCATCCGGTTTTGGCTGAGCGGCTGCGCACAGGCACGCCTGGGGTGTTGATGGAGCCATTTCGGATTGAGAAGTGGTGGTTGGTTGTACGGCTGGAGAGCTTTACCCCTGCCACCCTCAACGACGACACGGCTGAACAGATGGCCCGCGAACTCTTCGAGGAGGTTGTCGAGGAGGCCGTGCTGCAACGCATCAATTCCCTGATCCCTCTGCGCTTCCCCGAGGCATGACTCAGCTCGTCTCCGACAACCTGCTGGCCTCCCATCCCGCTCTAAGCCAGCTCTCACCAGCCCGCTTGGAGCAGCTCAGTGCGCAGCTGCAGGATCGCAGTTTCGGGATTGGCCAGCCCCTGTGCCATCGCGAGCTGGTGCCCAAGGAGGTGTTGCTCATCCTTGAGGGTGAAGCCCGGGTGTTGGTGCAGGAGCACGGACGCACAGTCACCCTCTGCAAGCTGGGCGCCGGCGATTGGGTTGGCCTGGCTTCCTTTCTGCGCGTGAAGGGTTGTGAGGAGGTGGCAGCTGCCAGCGATCTCAAGGCCGCTGCGATCGCTGATGCCGATCTGTTGCAGCTGCTCCAGGAGGAGCCCAGTTTTCGGGTCTGGTGCGCGTCGCAGCTGTGGCCTGCGGAATTAGCCGATCTGCTCGCACCGTTGTTGCAGGTCCACCCCACAGCGCGCATCGGTCTACGCGAGCTCTGTCGTGATCTTTTGCCTTATGCCTGCTCTGTGGAAGCTACAGCGCCCGCTTTTGGGGGCGTACGAGTCAATGAGCAGCTGATCGCTGCAAGCAACAACCTGGTCGATTATGAGCTGGGTGCAAGCCTTGATCCGGCGGCGGGCGTTCCACAAGTCCATCCACCGCTTCAAGCAAGGTTTTTGGTCTGGCAGCGTGAGCCCCTTGAAGCCTTGCTAGGTGAAGGGTTGGATGCTTCCACCGTCGAGCAGTCCCCTGCTGCAGGGGCGTTGGTGCCTGCCGAGGCAGCACTTCCAACGGCACCCTTGCAGTCAGGTCTTGATCTTGGCAGTCGCGATCGGGCCAGTTTCACGCTGGTGCGTGCCACGGGACCACTGGATGAAGTGTTGGCCTGCTTCCAGATGTTGTCTGCAGAACTCCGGCTGCCTTTTCGCAGAGATGCCATTGAGCGCATTCTGAGGGAGGGCCTGAATCGTGGTCGTCAACCCAACCTGCAGTTGTGCGGCAGTCTTGGCGCCACGCTCGGTCTTCATGTGAGTGGCCTGCGCGTTCCGGCTTCCCAAGGCACTCGACTTCAGACGCCTGGTTTGGTGAGCTGGAACGGTGGGTTTGCACTCGTGCAGCTCAGTAATGCTCAGGGCCTCGTGCTGGCCTCTCCACGCGATGGTTGGGTGGAACTTTCTCCAGAGGAGATCGAGTCCAATTTTCCGGAGGGGATCGAGCTTCTATTACTTGAACGGAGTAACAGTACGCCTGAGCGACGCTTTGGTTTTTCCTGGTTCTGGCCAGCTCTGCGTCGCTATCGCGGACTTCTGCTACAGGTGTTACTTGCTTCTTTTGTAGTTCAGTTGTTCAGCCTGGCTAATCCGCTTTTGATTCAGGTGATCATCGATAAGGTGATTAGCCAGCGCAGTCTGGATACGCTTCAGGTTCTGGGCATTGCGTTAGTGGTTGTCACCCTGATGGAGGGGGTGATCGGCTCCCTTCGCACCTTCCTGTTTTCGGAAACAACAAACCGCATTGATCTTCGGTTGGGATCTGAGGTGATTGATCACCTGCTGCGACTGCCGTTGAGCTACTTCGATCGTCGACCGGTCGGTGAGCTTGGTACACGGATTGCCGAGATGGAGAAGATTCGAAATTTCCTTACTGGCCAAGCACTTACGACCGTTCTGGATGCAGCCTTTTCAGTGATTTATATCGTGGTTATGGTGATTTATAGCTGGGTGCTCACATTGATCGCCTTGTCGGTTCTTCCTATACAGATAGGCCTCACCTTGCTTGGGGCGCCGCTGTTCCGTCGTCAATACCGTGATGCAGCAACCCAAAACGCGCGCACTCAAAGCCACCTTGTCGAGGTGCTCAGTGGGATTCAAACAGTGAAAGCGCAGAACGTTGAGATGATCAGCCGCTGGAAATGGCAGGACTTCTATAGCCAGTACATCGCGCGGACATTTGAAAAAACAATTACAGGTACGGCTCTTACTGAAACCAGTCAGGTTTTGCAGAAGCTCTCCCAGCTTCTGGTGTTGTGGGTGGGTGCCAGTCTTGTTCTTAAAGGTGAGTTAAGTCTTGGTCAGTTAATTGCGTTCCGAATTATCTCGGGATATGTCACCCAGCCTATGTTGCGTCTGTCGGGTATATGGCAGAGCATCCAGGAGCTCAAGGTGTCTTTTGAGCGTCTGGCCGATGTAGTTGATACGCCGGAAGAATCTAATGATGAGGACAAACAGAAGATCCCTTTGCCTCCCGTGGACGGTCGGGTTGTTTTTGAGAATGTGACTTTCACCTTCCCTGGCGCGTCAACACCGGTATTGCAGAATATCAATCTTGATATCTCTGCGGGAACCTTCGTCGGCATTGTTGGTCAGAGCGGTAGTGGCAAGAGCACGCTTACAAAGCTCTTGACACGTCTCTATGCGCCTGGTCAGGGCCGCGTACTCATCGACGGCTTTGACATCGATAAGGTTGAGTTGTATTCGCTACGGCGACAGATTGGCATTGTTCCTCAGGAGCCTTTGCTCTTCTCTGGCACTGTCGCCGAGAACATCGCGCTTACTGATCCTGATTCCACTAGTGACTCCATTGTTGAGGCGGCCTCGCTGGCCTGTGCCCATGAATTCATCATGGAGTTGCCATCCGGCTATAGCACCAATGTGGGCGAGAGGGGAGCTGGTCTATCGGGAGGACAACGGCAACGGATCGCTTTGGCCCGTACCTTGCTGAGTCGGCCCAAGATGCTGGTGTTGGACGAGGCGACAAGCGCGCTCGATTATGACACGGAACGCCGAGTATGTAATAACCTGCTCGAGAATATCAGTCATTGCACTGTCTTTTTTATTACCCATCGTTTGTCCACTATCAAGCGAGCTGATCTCATTGTGATGATGCATCAAGGAGCTGTTGTGGAAACCGGAACGCATGATGAGTTGATCGCTCGCAAGGGTCGCTATTTCGCTCTTTATCGCCAGCAGGAGGCAAGCTGATGTCTGATCTCGTACCACGGCGCAAGTTGTCGATCAAGCCTGGCGCGCTTGTTCGTGCAGCCCAGAATGCTGTCGAGCGCAGGGTGCAAAGCAGCCAAGACCAGATGGGGTTGCAGCAATCGCGCGTCTTGGCAAGAGCACTGACCTGGTCGCTGATCGGTTGTACAGGTTTTGGCCTGGCCTGGCTCACATTTGCTCAGACTGAGGAAGTGGTTGTAGCTCCTGGCAAATTGGAGCCCATCGGCGATGTCAAAACTATCCAGGTGCCGGTAGGTGGGGTGCTCGATGAAATGCTCGTGAAAGAAGGCCAGCGGGTGAGTAAGGGGCAGGTATTGTTGAGGTTGGATAGCGAAGCCACAAAAGACCGTGAGAGCAGTCTGCAAAAAACAATTTCTGCCAAGCAACAACAGCTCGGCCTGAAGCAAATAGAGCTGCAACGCTATCTCGGTCTGAATGATACAGAGCAGGCAGTTTTGCGGCAGAATCTTGTGCTTGAGCGTGAGATTCTTGAGCGATTTGCAAGCTTGCAGCGCACTGGGGCATCGGCTGAGTTGCAGGTGTTGCAGCAGCGCAACAAGGTGCGAGAGGTGGAGGGCGATCTTGCGAAAACCTCAATGGATCGCCAGCGTCAGGTGGCGATCCTTCAGCAACAGGTCCAGCAGTTGCGCGGTGAGCTTGCTGATTTGCAAAGCAAGCTCACTGAGTTGCGTGTGAACATTCGCTATCAGGACATCCGATCACCTGTTGATGGTGTTGTGTTTGATCTCAAGCCCACGGGGCCTGGGTTCGTGGCCCAGGGTAGTGAACCTGTGATGAAGATCGTGCCCTACAACAACCTCAAGGCGAAAGTGGAGATCGATAGCAGCAAAATCGGCTTCGTGACCGTAGGTAAGCCTGTTGATCTCAGCATCGACTCCTTCCCCTCGTCTGACTTTGGTGTTTTGCACGGCACGGTTAAGCGCATTGCTTCGGATGCGCTTCCGCCTGATCAGCTCAAGCAGAATTACCGCTATCCTGCTGAGATTGAACTAGCTACGCAACAGCTCAACGTAAAGTCTGGAGCTCAACTGCCCCTTCAGGTTGGGATGTCGCTTACGGCTAATATCAAGCTACGTAAGGTCAGTTATTTGCAGCTTCTGTTAGGCGAGTTTAAGGATAAAACAGAGTCGCTGCGGCGACTCTGACTGTCGTATGAGTGAGTTCAGTTCCTAGAGCTAGAGGACAACGCCTCTGTGGCTTCGCTGGGGCTGCCCGGCAGCCGCTGCTGCGCCGCCTCAACAAGCCCGCGGAACAGCGGGTGGGGCCGGCCGGGGCGGGAGAGGAATTCGGGGTGGTACTGGCAGGCGGTGAAGAAGGGATGGTTCTTCAGTTCGATCAGTTCCACCAGGCGGCCGTCGGGTGAGGTGCCGCTGATCTCGTAGCCCGATTCCAAGAAGAGGTTGCGGTAGGCGTTGTTGAACTCGTAGCGGTGGCGGTGGCGCTCGTAAACCACCTCATCGCCATAGAGCCGGTGGCCCATGGTGCCTGGAGCCAGACGGCAGGGATACACGCCCAGGCGCATCGTGCCGCCCAGATCCACCACGTCCTGCTGTTCGGGCAGCAGGTGAATCACGGGGTGGGCCGTGTCGGCATCGAGTTCGGCGCTGGTGGCACCGGTGAGGCCGGCCTGGTTGCGCGCCCACTCGATCACGGCGCACTGCATGCCCAGGCACAGGCCTAGGAAGGGCACCCGCTGCTCACGGGCCCAGCGGATCGCGGCCACCTTGCCGTCCACGCCCCGGTTGCCGAAGCCGCCCGGCACCACCACAGCATCCATGCCCCGCAGCAAGGCATCAGCGCCCTGCTCTTCGATCTGCTCGGCACAGATCCAGTGCAGATCCAGGCCAGCACCCAGATCGACGCAGGCGTGGCGCAGGGCCTCCACCACCGAGAGGTAGGCGTCGTTGAGCTGCACGTATTTGCCCACCAGTGCCACCTTCACGGAGGGGCCGGGGTTGCGCAGCTTGGCCACCATTTCGGCCCACCGCGCCATGTCGCTGTCGTGGTCGGCCAGGCCGAGTAGATCGAGCACCTCACGGCAGAGACCCTCCTGCTCGAGGCTGATCGGCACGGCGTAGATGCTGTCGGCATCGAGGGCCGGGATCACAGCGCGCTTGGGCACGCCGCAGAAGCCGCCGATCTTGCCCTTGAGCTCTTCGGTGATCGGGCGGTCGCTGCGGCACACCAGCACATCGGGCTGGATACCGATCGAGCGCAGCTCCTTCACCGAGTGCTGGGTGGGCTTGGTTTTCAGTTCGCCGGAGGTGCCGATATAGGGCAGCAGCGTCACGTGCACGTAGGCCAGATCGTTGCGACCCACATCGCCCCGGAACTCGCGGATCGCTTCGAGGAAGGGCAGCGATTCGATGTCTCCCACCGTGCCGCCGATCTCGGTGATCACCACATCAGCGCCGCTGTTGGCCGCCACGCGGTGGATGCGCTCGCGGATCTCGCCGGTGATGTGGGGGATCACCTGCACGGTGCCGCCGTTGTAATCGCCGCGGCGCTCCTTGTTGATCACCGATTGGTAGATCGATCCGGTGGTCACGCTGTTGAGGCGCGACATGGCCGTGTCGGTGAAGCGTTCGTAGTGGCCCAGGTCGAGGTCGGTCTCGGCGCCGTCTTCGGTGACGAACACCTCACCGTGCTGGAACGGGCTCATCGTGCCTGGATCCACGTTCAGATAGGGATCCAGCTTGAGTATCGAAACGCTGTAGCCCCGGCTCTTGAGCAGGCGCCCCAAGCTGGCGGCCACGATCCCCTTGCCGATGCTCGATACCACGCCACCGGTCACGAAGACGAATTTGGGCATGGCATCCGTAGCGACCCTTTAATTTACCGGCCGGCTTGGGGCGTCTCCAGGGCCTTCAGCTCGAGGGTTGGTCGCTGTCGAGGCTGCGCATGTAGTCCTGCACGCGGCAGCGGCGCTGGGGTTGGCGCAGCTTGAGCAGGGCGCGGGATTCGATCTGGCGCACCCGCTCCCGCGAGAGGTGCAGGTCTTCGCCGATCTGCGAGAGGGTCTGTGGGGTGTCGTCTTCGAGGCCGTAGCGCAGGCGGATCACTGCGGCTTCGCGGCTGGTGAGCTCCTCCAGCAGCGCCTCTAGGTCGTCGTGCAGGGCTTCGCGGGTGAGCTCCTGCTCTGGCGTGGCGTGGCTGTCTTCGAGCAGATCGCCGAGCTGGGTGTCCTGCTCGCGGCCCACGCGCGTGTCGAGTGACACCGAGCGCGGCACCCGCATCAAGGTCAGCCGCACCACCTCCTCGCTCAAGCCCAGTTCGCGGGCCAGGTCGCTCACTGAGGCCAAACGGCCGTGCTCTGTCGCGATCTGGCGCTGCGCCTTCTTGATCCGGTTGAGCTTCTCGGTCACATGCACCGGCAGCCGGATCGTGCGGCTCTGGGTGGCGATGGCGCGGGTGATGCCCTGGCGGATCCACCAGTAGGCGTAGGTGCTGAAGCGGAAGCCGCGGGTGGGGTCGTATTTCTCCACGGCGCGCTCGAGCCCGAGGGTGCCTTCCTGCACCAGATCGAGCAGCTCCATGCCGCGCTGCTGATACTTCTTGGCCACCGCCACCACCAGGCGCAGGTTGGCCTGGATCATGCGGTCGCGGGCGCGGCGGCCGTGATGCAGCGCCTGCTTCAGTTCGGCCACGCTCAGCCCGCTGCGCTCGGCCCAGGCTTCATGGTGCTGGCGCAGTCGCTCCCGTAGCTCAGGCACCGTGCAGCTCAAATGTTCGGCCCACTGCTGCACCGCCGGCCAGTGGCCCAGCTGCGAGGCCAGCCGCTGGCGATCGTCTTCCAGGGCGATCAGATCCGCCAGCTCGGCCGCCGTGGCCGCCAGGCGCTTGCGCTCGCGCAGCAGGCGTTCCCGGCGCTGCACCTGGCGGGCCAGGGTGAGCTCCTCTTCGTGGCTGAGCAGGTCAACGCGGCCGATGTCCTGCAGGTACAGGCGCACCAGATCGGTGCTGCCGCGCCGGCTGCCGGATGAGGGCTTGGGGCTGGGCGGGCCCTTGGGCACAGGCTTGGCCTGGAACAGCCCCCCAACGATCCAGTCTCAGTTGAGATCCACCTTCAAATCCCACGTTTGTGTTCGGGATTGCCCGAGGCGTGGGGCCCAGAGGCCAGGGCGTCAGCCCTCGGCCTCGTCGTCCACCCAGGTGCTGGCCACATGCAGCTCCTCGAGCTGCTTGGTAGCCACACCGCCGGGGGCGCCGGTCATCAGGCAGCGGGCTTGCTGGGTCTTGGGGAATGCGATGGTGTCGCGGATCGATTCCTCACCGGCCAGCAGCATCACCATCCGGTCCACACCAAAGGCCAGGCCGCCGTGCGGTGGGGCGCCCATGTCGAGCGCTTCCATCAGGAAGCCGAACTGCTGGTTGGCTTCCTCGAGGGGCAGGCCAACGGTCTGCAGCACCTGGCGCTGCAGGGCCGAATCGTGGATGCGCAGGGAGCCACCGCCCAGCTCCAGGCCGTTGAGCACCAGGTCGTAGGCCTGGGCGCGGGCCGTGGGCAGGGTGTCGGCCCAGGCAGCGGGGGCGCTGCCGAGGTCGGCGGTGTTGGGGGCGCAGAAGGGGTGGTGCAGCGCCTCGTAGCGGTTCTCGTCGGCGTTGAACTCGAACATCGGGAAGTCCACCACCCAGAGGAAGTTCCAGCTGTCGTTCTCGCTGTCGGGCTTCACCATGCCCAGCTCGCGGGCCAGGTACTGGCGCACGCGATCGAGGGCCTTGTTCACCGTGGCCGTGTCGCCGGCGCCGAACAGGATCAAGGTGCCGGGCTCTGCGCCGGTGCGCGTCAACAGCTCGGCCTTCTTCTCCTCCGAGAGGTTGTCTTTGATGGCGCCGATCGTGTCGATCTCGCCGCCCTCGCGCACGCGGATGAAGGCAAGACCGCCGGCACCCGCTTTCTGGGCTTCGCTGAACACATCACCGCCGGGCTTGATCCGCACGTTGCTCACGGCGTCGTTGCCGCCGGGTACGGCGATGCACTTCACCGAGCCGCCAGCGGCCACGGCGCCTGAAAACACCTTGAAACCCATGTCGGCCACCAGGTCGCTCACGTTGGTGAGCTCCATGCCGTAGCGGGTGTCGGGGCGGTCGGTGCCGTAGCGCTCCATGGCGTCATGCCAGGTGAGGCGTGGGAAAGGCCGCGGCAGCTCCACGCCCTTCACCGTTTTCCAGATGGAGGCGATCAGCGCTTCGTTGAGCTCGAGGATCTGCTCCTGATCCATGAAGCTCATCTCCATGTCCAGCTGGGTGAATTCCGGCTGGCGATCGGCGCGCAGGTCTTCGTCGCGGAAGCAGCGGGCCACCTGGTAGTAGCGCTCGATGCCGCCCACCATCAGCAGCTGTTTGAACAGCTGGGGCGACTGGGGCAGGGCGAACCACTCGCCGCCGCAGACCCGGGAGGGCACCAGATAGTCGCGAGCGCCTTCAGGGGTGGAGCGGGTGAGCACGGGGGTCTCCACCTCGATGAAGCCCTGGTCTTCGAGGAAGCGGCGAGCGGCCTGGATGGTCTGAGCCCGGAGGCGCAGGTTGCTGTTCATGCGCTCGCGGCGCAGGTCGAGGTAGCGGTGGCGCAGCCGCAGCTCCTCGCGGGTGTTCTCCTCGTCGTGCACCGACACAGCGAAGGGAAGGTTCCCTTTCACGCTGTTGAGCACCGTGATGGCGCTGGCCAGCACCTCCACATGGCCGGTGGCCAGCTTTTCGTTGATGGCGTCGGCCGGGCGCGCACGCACCTTGCCCTCCACCTGGATCACCGTTTCGTTGCGCAGGTGTTCCGCCACGGCGAACATCTCAGCGCCGTTATCCGGGTCCACCGTGATCTGCACCGTGCCGCTGCGGTCGCGCAGATCGATGAAGATCACCCCGCCGTGATCACGGCTGCGGTCCACCCAGCCGCAGAGTTGAACGGCCTGGCCGGCGGTATCGGGGCGCAGGTCGCCGCATCCGTGGCTGCGCATGCTGGTAATGCAGGGATATGGGGAGATTGTCCCATTCCGCGTGTGGAGTTCTGCTTCTTGATCTGCCTACGCTTGGCCCCGGCGTCGTTGAGGGAGCTGACCTAATGGTATCGACGATGATTCTTGAGGGGGGAATGATTTCATCACTGATGCCGCTCACGATTCCTGGCTGACAATCGTTTTAAACGATATCAATGGCTTTTAAGGTATCTTCGCGTCACTGCGTGTTCAGAAGTCTGTGGAGATCTGCCCATTCCACAGCGTGCCAAGACCTTGAAAGTCGCGCACTAAATGCAGGCAATCATTCGTTCTGCGACTCTGATATATCTTTCAAGATGCATGCAGAATCTTCCTAATTCTCGCGCTTAATATAGAGAGACCCTGGCAGCAAAAACCTGCACAGCCTTGCTGCGCAGGTTTGACAGAAATGAATTGAGAATACTTGTTGTTTAGTCTGTCTTGAGTAGAGACAGAAGGTTCTCAGAGGCAAATACGTCTCTGTAGAAGGTTAGTTGCTCGCTCTTAAAGTAGCAGGCTCCTCTATGGCCTCGACGGACCCAGCAAACGGTGCCTTTTGCAATGGTTTCACCGCTTTCATCATCCAGGCAATGCCATTCAAAATGGACAAACTCTCCCCAAAACATCACAATTGGCCAGCACATCGTGACGTTTGGCTGGGCGATTAATGCCCACCAATGGCGTTCACGCTCTGTTTGCTGAGTCAGGCCATAAAACGGACCATCTTGACAGAAATAAACCAGATCATTTCTGTACTCACCACGGAGTAAGTCCCCACGGGCGCGGCGCAGCGCTTCACAATGAGTGGGCCACCACGCTTTGTTTTCTGCTTCGATTTGACTTGGCGTATAACTATCGCCGATGGAGGGAAGCTCGGCCTCCTTCTTGGCAATGAACTCTTCGGCTTGAGCAATAAGCTTGTCACCAAGCTCTTTCGATACAAGACCTGGTCGTGAAAAATCAGCTGTTAAGTCAGCGTAGTACTTGCGTGCCATGTCAGTGAAGCAGGATTTTGGTGAATGAGGTCAAAGAGCCTGACAGAATTAACTGGGTGCCGTTGCTCCGAGTGAAGTGCTTACAAAGCTTTGAGAAGTTCGTCTTAAAGCCCTGCACGAAGATTTAATCGTGTTGCTCGCCACCCCTTTGAGAAACTAGGATAAGTCTCAAAAACCTCCTTTATTCGGTGTTTTGTGAAGTACTCATGGATAATTCGTATGTATTCTTGCCATCGACCCACCTGTACGAGACTTCATCGACTGATTCTTGAATCAGAAAAAGTCCCAAGCCACCGATCTGTCGATCCTGAACAGGTTGTTCAGTATCGACAGCTGGTCGCTCTCCAAATCGTGGGTTGAACTCGATGCCATTATCTTCTGTTCGTAGAACGAAGAAATGATGATCCGGTGATTCCCTTTCCAGAGCAGTGATCTTTAGTGTGGGTTGCTTGAGATGTCCTCCCGAATGCTCTGATGACGAGCGAATAATATTTGAAATTAGCTCTTCGAAAGCCAATTTTAGTTTGTAAGCGCGAGATTGATCCTTTACGCTTTGATCGACTTGCATGTAAGCAAAGTCAATAAAGCTATCCCAGCAGTCCATCGAGGCATCTGCCTCTACATTGCCGAGTTCAATCTCAGATGATTGATTACTCATCGCATTTAGATTTTCTCCACACTTTCCACAATCACAACAGCTTGAGCCAAGCCTGTCTTGGTGATAGTCTCTACGATCTGTTCAGATGCACCAACAAGATAGAGGCTTGAGGTGTGAGGCATCTTCTGCTTAGCGAACACAATAGCACGAAGGCCAGCGCTACTGACAAAATCAACTTGTTGCAGATCAAGACGTAATTGCTCCAAAGCATTAAGCTCTAAAGCTGTGAGTTTGCTGAGCAATTCAGGCGCGGTTTTGGTGTCAACATCGCCAGAGAGGGTCAGGGTTACATGAATGTCGCCCTGTGTGACTTCGATTGTTAGAGCCATGGTTTTGATGAATTGGTTGAGGGACGTTTTTGCTTAGGTCTCACGAGGAGACACTTGGAAAATAACTACGGAGCGCTCGCCGACGAGAATCCCGTGTTCGTTGAACGTGATCGGTGTGTCTAAATATGGAGATTGAGAATCTCCCGTATTGAAACATAGTTGCCAAGAATATTCGGCTGGAATTTGTGGTAAGTCAAACCACGTTGCATAATGAGCCATGTTGGTGGCTACATACACGGCATCCATGATTTCCTGATCTTCCCTATTGCATGTCATAAGCCAGGCAAGCTGCCTTGAATCGGCTGACCAATTGACTTGCCATGGTGTTGTGCCGTGGAAGCTGCAGCTCGGCAGGGAATGGCTGCCGCCATGCACAAAGCTATTGACTCTCAGGCATGGATGTTTATGCCTAAAGTGAATAAGTGCTTGTGTAAAGCTATAGAGCGTTCTGTTGCTCTCTAGGAGAGTCCAGTCAACCCATGAGATGGGCGAGTCGATGCAGTAAGCATTGTTATTGCCATGCTGTGATCGTCCAAACTCATCGCCCATAAGCAGCATTGGCGTACCTCTGCTTGTCATCAGCATGCTCAAAGCATTCATTGACTGCTTTGTACGCAAATTCCGGATGCCTAGATCTTCGGTCCATCCTTCTGCTCCACAGTTCCAGCTGTGATTATCATCACCTCCATCACAGTTGTTCTCACCGTTGGCTTCGTTATGCTTATGGTTAAAAGAGACTAGATCTGCTAGCGTAAAGCCATCGTGGCAAGTAATGAAGTTGATGGATGTTGCTGGAGACCTTCCGTTTGATTGATACAGGTCAGGGGAGCCTTGAACACGTTGTGCCATTTCTCCAACTTGGCCTTCATCCCCCTTGAGATACTTTCTTGCAGTATCGCGGTACTTTCCATTCCACTCGGACCACCGCCCAAAAGCAGGAAATGTACCAACCTGGTAGAGCCCGCCGGCGTCCCATGCTTCTGCGATGAGCTTGCATGAAGACAAAATAGGGTCAAAGGCTAGCGACTCAAGTAGAGGTGGATTGCTTAGGGGGGCTCCCCATGGGTCTCTTCCTAAAATACTAGCGAGATCGAATCTGAATCCGTCAATATGATATTCGGATGCCCAGTAACGCAAGCAATCTAGCACCAGATTGCGTACAACCGGATTGTTGCAATTGAGCGTATTCCCCGTGCCGCTGAAGTTAAAGTAATAGCCCTCAGGGGTTAGCATGTAGTAAATCTTGTTATCTAATCCTTTGAATGAGATTGATGGACCGCGTTCGTTGCCCTCAGCTGTATGATTAAAAACAACATCTAAAATAACCTCTATCCCAGCCTTGTGGAGTTCTTTAACAAGCTGCTTGAACTCATCAACTTGCATGCCAAACTTTCCAGAAGCTGCAAATCCGGCCTTCGGAGCAAAAAATGCAACTGTGCTGTATCCCCAATAGTTAAATAAACGCTCGCCGGTGTCTGGATGAATTCGTGAGTTCTCGAATTCATCGAATTCAAAGACTGGCATCAGCTCGACAGCGTTGACGCCGAGCGCTTTTAGATAAGGAATCTTTTCGGTAATTCCGGCATATGTACCTTTAAACTTAACCCCAGATGTGTCGCTCTTGGTGAATGATCTAACATGCATTTCATAGATCACCAAGTCGGCATCGTTAATTTCGAGTGGGGAGTCACCCTCCCAATCGAAATCATCAAATGCGACACGAGAGCGATATTGGTATTGCTTACTCCAATCAGGCTCTACACCCCACTCCTCCCGACCTGAGAGAACCCTTGCATAGGGATCCATCAGGACATTTTCAGAGTTAAATCGATGCCCTTCCTCGGGATTATAAGGACCGTCAATTCTAAATCCATATTCTACGTCTTCGTAATCTAAGTCATAAACCACGATAGAATAGACATCGCCAATCCGATAGTGATCAGGTACTCGGATTTCTCCAAGTGGAGCTTCTTCGGAACGGCTGAATAGAACTAGCGTACAGGATGTGCCTGCTGAGGTGTAGACAGAGAAATTAAGACCACCTGGAACAGATGACACCCCAAACGGCAGAGGTTTACCCGGCCTGACGCGAAAACCTGAGATGGTATCGGTCGGCAGATTGTCTATCCTTTCGAGATCCATAACTAGTTAGGAGTTGGGAATAGCTTCAAGCGAAGCGTGGATTGTGAAGAACTGATAGAACCCAGTAACTTTCATGGTATCTGCGATTTCTTCAGCGACTCCAATAAGGGCGAGTTCTACACCCATATCTTTGGTTTTCCGCTGAAGCGTCAGCAATGTGCGCAGACCTGCACTAGACATAAACGGGACTTCGGTCAACTCAAGAGCGACTGGATGTCCCTGCTTTAGTTCGGTGTCAATGAAATCTCGTAGGTCTCCAACAGTTTTTGAATCAACTTGGCCAGTGACACGGATGACTTGCCATTGACCAAAGCTTTCGAGGGCGACTTGCATCGTTTTAGACCTCACTTAGGTGAAACGGTAACCTTAACATGTACCCTCTGATCCGTTTCTGGCAGCTTCACGGTCAGGCCTTCGGCATCGAAATTGGTATATTCCTTGCCATCAATCTCACACTTGCTGATCTTCAGTGATCCCTTAGGAAGAATATCAGGTTCGACGCGAAGAACGCGATCCTTGAAGCCATTTGGCATGGGCTTGAAGTGGAGATCAAGTGGCCTCTTCTTGATCATGAGATCGATATAAACGGTGGAGAGGAAGCAAAGCTCAGTTGAGTGGTATGCACTCATTGAGTGGCTACCCTTGAACCGTTCCGTTCCTACCAGGTAAGGAACCCCACTAGCAAGAACGTTGAAGTAGACTCCGCCGTCATTATTGTCCAAGAAGAATGCGTTGTAGAAAGCAGCGGATTCATCGGCATACTTCTTGTACTCATCACTGTCAGGCATATGTCCTTGCAGGATTAGGTAGGCAAGAATTCCCTGCTCTTGCTGCCACCAAGCCTTCCTGTCATGCCAAGCGTACCGGTGGAACTTTTCATCTTCGCCAAGCACCCGCTCAACAACGTCATACCAACCAAACCGCTGGTTGTCGTAACCAACTTTCGGCATCAATCCTGCAATCTTCTTGGCAACATCTAGATAGACGTCTTTGTCCATCTCTGCATAGAATCGCATTAAGTTCCATGCAATCTTCAGGTTGTGGCCTACGACAGCCCTATTTTGCTGCCATCCCCAGGTCTGATCCTTGCTCCAGTCATCAAAGAATTTTTCTTGTACGAAAGGACTTGCGTCGTAGTCAGGAAAATGTGTAGTGATGGTATCGAATGTATCCTCAAGCATTTTCTTGTAGCGCTCTTCCCCTGTCGCCAACCATAGATTAATCAGGTAGGCGGGTGCATGGTCGCCTACCGAGTTCCAGTTCTTCTTAGCTTTATTTCGTCCAAGGCTTTCTTCATGCGCGCTTAGTGTTACGGCATGGATGTGCGAGTAGTATCCCCCCTTCTCGTTGTCCTTAAAGCACTCATCAAACAAATCAACTGTTTTCTCTGCATCAGCAAGAATCCGCGGATCGCCCGTTAATCGATAGGTTTGTATGGGGCCAGCCAAAGCATAAATTTGTTCATAGGCCGGAATGCAATCGTAGTCGTCTCCAAATTCGGAAACCAAGAGCTTTTGCTCTTCACCACCAGCACTGACCTTCTGACCGTGATACCAATAGATCAGACCTGTATCGGTATCCGTGAACTTCATCTTGTCACGTAAATATTCAGTGCCCTTTTCGGCGGCGTCGAGATAAAGGTCTTTGCCGGTGAGCATGTAAGCGCATGCCATGCCATAGACCATGCGCGATATCGTATCCGTCTCCTGTAGAAAGTCCGAATCTGTCTTTCCACCAGTCAGGTTGATGAGAGTTCTATAGTTGGTGTAATCGATTGGCTGTTCAGGCGCGTTAAACTGCCACTTGCAGTACGATGCTGCGATCTGATCGATCTGGTTTACCCACCATCCTTTTTCATCGGCATATCGATATTCATCTTTGCTGTCTCCGGCAAAGATAATATAGTTGATCTCAAACTTTACCTTGTTTTCGGGAAAGAACGTACCGTAGGCAAAGATCATTTGCCCTGGAACCAGCAAGCGCTTTAAGTCGCCTGAGCGATCTGGCCACCCTTCGCCAAGATTCTGGGTTTGCTTTGCATAGGTGTTCCCTGTCAGCTTGCCTTCGTACGTTCTACCGTCGGATGTTTCAATCCCGACCATCTTGGTTGCTTCGTCATACTGAGTGACGTAGCCAGAGATCAGATCTGAGAAAGTGAAGTTGAGGTCGTTCATGGTGGAGTGGTTCGTTGAGATTCAGAAGTGTTGGGTCAGATCAGCGTGGTTAGGACTTACAGTGCGTTGACTGTATCTTTAAACCTTTCGACAAACACATTCACGCATCCAGGATGTTTACCTGTGATCAGCAAACCCTGTTGATGTAGTTCGACAGTGCTACCATCTTCTGTGATAATCTCTGCCCCTGCATTCTCTACATCGCAAACTATGTTGTGGGCACAAGTGACTTGGCGTGATTTAATCAGTGTTGGGTCTGCGCAAAACAGCCAAAGGGAATGGCATATGGTGCCAATAGCTAGTTCTCCGCGATCCATCATGGCAACTGCGTCTCTTAGCAGGTTGACTGCCGGTGCCTGATTTGTTTGGCTGAGAGTTTCCTGGTAGCGAAGCCTATCCATGGCGTAGCCACCAATAAGGATTAATCCCTTGTAGTCGGCCAAGTTGACTTTGCTTACGCAGTGCTTAACAACGACCTTGCTTGTTTTGTCGTTCCCTTCGAACGTCAGAGACTCATTCCCCCATAGGTAAGAGGCGTAGTCAACGTCAATGCCAAAACTGGGAAAGTATTCGTTGAATACGTTGAATTCCGTTTCGTCATAGTGCTCTTCGATCAGCACGAGCACTTTTGTGGACATTGAGAATTCTCCCAATCACTTCCGTCAATTTAATGAGGTTGCCTCGGCGTGACCAGTTTGTCACAATCCGAAATGACTTCTTTGGCCTAAACGGCCAAATCGTAGCTGGTGTCTTCGTTGCGCCCTTCTGCCCCAGCTCTTGAATGCTGTACGACATTTTGCTGCTCCGGTTTTCTTCCTAAAGAATCGAGCCTTCATCAACCAGGGACGCTACGTGCCCAAAAGAAGTCATTTTGTGATCCAGTATCCATAGATACAATCCGATCTCCTGGGCTTAGTCGATGGCACTTGCTAAGTACTTCTACTTAGGTATCGCTGTCTTCCTGTTCTGATTGCTCTACTTGGTCATTTCAGGAACTTAGCGATGGGTCGCTGGTACTGCTTGTTCTGTTCAGTATCTCTTGCCCCGATGTCCTGCTACTTCCAGGCATCTGTTTGTTCTCTCGGTTAGCTCGGCTGCGCTTGTGCAGATTGCTTCCTCAACACATTCTCTCTGCGGCTCGAGGTCCTACCTCCCGATCAACCCTCAGCGTGGGCTTGGTGATCCAACAGGCTTTGTGGAGGATCATCTCCCCGCTGGCACCCATCCCCGCCTGAATTTGCTTGTGACGTTTTTGATACATCTTGTTGACGAATGGCATTGGCCTGTCTTCCTTGGGATTGATGACCAATCCCCGGCCTGTCGTTCGTTCGCCTTATTTTCGACAACCATCCCAGTTCATAGCCAGACCACTGCGGAGTCTCTGCTTTTATCCATGTCATGCTCCTTGCAGAGTTCTTCGCTGATTGGTTTCACTTCGATGTGAGATATCTTTCCGTCTGACGGCATCTTCTTTTTTCCGCATTTTGCTTCACAGCCTTCATGTCAAATTCTGCCTCTTCGTCGCCACTACCTGTTTCGCCTAACTCGTTTACGACTGAGCGAGAATTCAGAGAAGAAGTTATCTACTTTATTATCGTTGACCGTTTCTTTGACGCAACTAGCGACGAGGAGGAACGGCGTGGCCTTTGGGACCGCGGCGAAACATCTGGCCTCTACGATAAAACATGGACGCAATGGGGAAAATATTGGGGCGGTAACTTACTTGGCATTATTGAGAAAATTCCCTATCTGCAGTCTCTTGGTGTGACCGCCGTTTGGCTTTCACCACTGTTTGAGCAGGTGGATGATATGCAATACGACCGCACGCCAATGCATGGCTATTGGACCAAGGACTTTAAGCGGATCAATCCGCGCTTTTTGCCAACTGATGATTCCAATAGTCTTTATCATTCCAATACGATCCGAAAGCTGGTTGACTCCCTTCATGCAGCTGACATCAAGCTAATCCTTGATGTCGTATGTAATCACAGCTCGCCCGATATCAACGGTGTTAAGGGTCGCGTCTTTGACGATGGAAAACTCTTATGCGACTACAATGACGATTCCGAAGGATTCTACCATCACAAGCCAGAAATCACAGACTGGGAAGATGAATATCAGCTTATTAACCATGAAATGTGCGGGCTTGCCACTTTTAACGAAAACAATCCTGCCTATCGGCGCTATATTAAGCAGGCCATCTGTGAATGGCTTGATATAGGCGTTGATGCGCTGAGGGTCGATACGCTTAAGCATATGCCTGTCTGGTTCTGGCAGGAATTTACTGCTGATATTAAGTCATATAAGCCAGGTATCTTTATGTTTGGCGAGTACGGTTTTGGCAAGCCTTGGGATCGTCGAACGGTCCAATATGCCAATCACTCGGGGATGTCCATTCTTGACTTTGGCCTTTGCGATGCGATTCGTTTTGCTTTTAGCGGCCAGCAAGAAGGTGGTTTTCGTCTCGTCGAATCATTGCTTCAGCATGATCATGTTTATTATCGCGCTAATGAGCTTGTTACGTTTATCGATAATCACGATATGCCTCGCTTTCTTTCGGTCTGTAGTAGTCAGCGCTCGCTTGAGCAGGCCTTGATCCTGTTGTTCTGTCTCCGTGGTGTTCCCTGTGTTTTTTATGGCACTGAGCAGTACCTCGTTAACAACACCGATGGTGGTAACGACCCCTATAACAGGCCAATGATGGAGTCATGGAGTATTGATTCCAACTGTTTTTCGTTGCTTGACTCTCTGATCTCTATACGTCGTCAAAACCAAGCTTTGACATTCGGTTCCCATCGGCAGGTCTACGTGTCGGAGCATATTTATGCATTTATGCGCACTTATCGTGACTGCCATGCTCTCTGCGTACTCAACAAGGGTCCAGCTACCCAGGTTCAACTGGATCTTGGTGGGTGTTTTGGAGTGTCTGATCTGACTTGTATGTTGACGGACGCGACTTTCCCCATCGTTGATGGTCGACTCTCAATTGCCCTTGAAACTGGTTCGGCCTATTTGTTTAGTTCTCCTGGCGAACGTGTCACTGGAGCTGTTGTCGCTACCTTTCAGATCAATGGTATCGAAACACAACCTGGCCAGAGAATTGTGATTACTGGTGATTGCCCAGAGCTCGGTGGCTGGGATCTCTCTCACGCGTATGGTATGGAATATGTGAATCGAAATACTTGGATCTGTGAGGTTGGCTTTCGTGAATCTGTTAATACAGCGATCCGATTTAAGTATGCCGTTGTCGATGAGAGTAGTTCCGCTTCTATTCGTGAGGATATTCTTCCCCGTCAGCTCGTCTTACCTAGCACGGGACGGCAAAAAGTCGATAGTGTCTGGCAGGTGACTTAACCCTCATCATCCCTTCTCCTCTGTTGGTTTTGTGTTTCAGGCTCTGAGGTGCGCCTCTGCCTGCCCATTTATTTGACAGTTGATAATGACTTTTCGTGCACTTTTCTTTTGCAGCACCTATGCTTCCCATATGCAGCCACCCGTTCCATGGCCCATAAATTCCTTTCTGTTCCAGCTGGTATGAGTTCTTTTTTCTTTAAGCATCTTCGTGCTAAGTCGATTCGCGCACAACTGACCCTTGGCTTGACAGCTGCGTTGGTCCCCTGTCTGGGCATCGGCTTTTATGTCACCCAGCAATATACGCGTACCCGCCTGCTTGAACAGACTCAGGCACGTCTTCAGACAGAGTCGGAACTCATTTCTTACGGACTCAACCAATGGGGCATCGGTGTCTCACGACTTGTTGAATCTCTCACCATTTCCCCTGACCTCCGTAGCGGAAATGTCGATAAAATTCAGGCTATTCTCAATGGCGTAGCCGTTGAAGATTCGGATCGACTCTGGCGTTTTTGGAGTGCTTCTCAGCAGCCAAAACTATTGGCCTCTGCTGGCGGAGGCGGGATTACACCAGCGATGAAGTTGGCAGCAGAGCGGAATCAGCCGACTCGCGCTTACTTTCAAGCAGCCCTTCGCGGGGTACCTACTTACGAGGTTGTCCTTTCGAGGACGACGGGACGCGCATGTCTTAATGCCGCGCACCCTGTTTATCGCGACTCGTCCGCTCCGCTGAATCGTTTCCAGGAGATCAATACCGCGATGTCGCGCTCTGGGTTGATGCGTCAGCCTATCAGGACTGATCTTTCTGGCGTTCTTGTTCTTTGTATCCCACTGTCACAAATTGGTGAAGACACTGGCCTTGTGACACTTTTTAAAGATAAAAAAATCCCCCTTCTTGCAGGGAATAACCGCAGCGGTTTCCTCAAAGACCCTGCCGGATTTAGCAGTGCCATTATTCTGGTCAGTAATACTGGGCAGCTTCTTTTCCCAGATGCCAAAGGCGCCGGAAATACCGTACCTATGATTGATGAGCTTAAGACCTCGTTTCTTCCGGGGCTTTACGGTCTTGCCCAGACAGTGATGAAGGGTGAGGAAAGCTTCGTCACTCTTTCTTCCACGGTTGGCGAGCAGCGCTATCTCGCCTTGACGTCCCAGGTGGATTCCGCATGGTCTCTGATTCTTATTCTGAATGAGCAGAGCATCTTGGGCGAAGTTAATAAGATTGGAGGTGTGCAAGCTCTTGTTGGCTTGTCTACCCTGGCGTTGGCCTTGCTTATTGTTGCCATTCGTTCGCGCGCTTTGAGTCGGCCTCTATCCGTTGCTGGTACAGCCCTGCAACGGATCAGCACCGGAGACTTTAATCTTTCGCTTCCCCCTTCGACTGACGATGAAATCGGAGGCCTGTTGCGCAATATCCAAATTACAGCTGACCGGCTAAAGAGTTATCTGAGTGAGGTTACATCTTTCGCGGTTACTCAGAAGCAGATCGACACAGCGAAATCTATTCAAAAGGATTTTCTGCTTAGTGATCTTCCTCGGTCACCTGCCTACGATGTTGCGGCCTTTTCAAGGCCAGCTCTCGATATCGGTGCTGATTGGTATGACATGGTTGATATTGGTGATTACGCCGTTCTTCTAGTTGCTGATGTCTGTGATAAAGGTGTTCCTTCTGCGTTGTATATGTCGGTTTTCCGTAGCCTCATCCGATCTAAGTTGCTTGAGCACCAACAGGATCTAGAGGCTTCCGCCAGTGCAACTGACGCAATCCGTGCCGCGATCGAGCAAACCAACAACTACATGGCCGCGAATCAAAACGCTTCCATGATGTTTGCTACTGTCTTTTTGGCAGCTGTCAATAAGTTAACGGGTGCGATTGACTATCTCTGCGCTGGACATGAGTCGCCTGTACTTATTCGTCGAGGCGAGGTGCAGTTGCTTGATCGTGTTAGCGGTCCTGCTATTGGTTTGTTCGAAGGTGCTAGCTATATGTCGTCGACTCTTCAGCTTGAGCGCGGCGATACTCTTGTCATCTACAGCGACGGTTTGGTCGATGCCCGGGATCCATCGAATGAGGGTTGGGGGCATGAGCGGCTTGTGGACCTTCTTTCGGGCGTTAAGCCTGAGTCTTCAGCCAACCTCTTGAAGACTTTGGTTTCTGTTGTTGATGAGCACATGGCGGGTTCCGATCAGTTTGATGATCTCACCGTGATGGTCTTCAAGTGGCTTGGAGCCTGATTTTCTCCTGTAGGGCCTATCTGTCGGATAGAAACTGTTTTCGAACTATTTCTCCTGGTATTTTCTTGCCTCTTATCTCTATCTCTATCGCTGTTCCTATTCTTGCTGTCTCTGCGGTCACATAGGCGAGTGCGATCCCCGCGTTCAACGTGGGAGACCACCCTCCGCTGCTAACCTTGCCGATCGGTTGCTTTCCTGAACCGTTTCCAGCAAGAAATAGTGGATATCCCTCTCGTGGGATTGCTTTGGAAGCGAGTTTGACTCCCACCAATCGACGACTTAGCCCCCTTTCGCTCTGCTGTTCTAGGGCTTGACGTCCAACGAAGGGTTTCGGCATTTCCAAATGCACGAGCCAGCCGAGGCCTGCCTCCAGTGGTGTCGTTGATGTATCCATGTCGCTGCCGTACAGGAGCATCCCTGCCTCTAGACGGAGTGTGTCGCGTGCTCCGAGGCCGCAAGGTGTGATTCCTTCTTGAAGGCACCGGTTCCAGAACTCCAGTCCTGCTTGCTCATCCAGCAAGAGCTCGAATCCATCCTCGCCTGTATAGCCAGTGCGGGCCACAAAAGCTTTCCCGATCCCCTGTATCTCTACTTGGCGGTGGCTGAATCGCGGCATTCCCTCTAGGCGCGCCCCGCTCAACTTCTTGAGCTGACTTTCTGCTTTGGGCCCTTGTAGTGCCAGCAAGACACCGTCCTTTTTGTGGTCTGCCACTTCGATTCCGGCAGGCTCAAGATGGTTGCAGATCCAGGCCATGTCAGTGGCGCTGCAGGCTGCATTGATCACTAACAGCAGCTCGTGGGCTTGAGTTGCCTCATCCCAGCCTCGGTCATACACAATCAAATCGTCGAGGATGCCACCGTTCTCGTTCAGCAGAACGGTGTAACAGGCTTCGCCAGGTCCGATCCGAAACAGATCCGTTGGTACTAAGCCTTGCAAAGCATCTTTGGCCCCTGCGCCGCTGAGACGCAGAACGCCCATGTGCGATATATCAAAGATTCCGCAGTGTTCACGCACAGCCTTGTGCTCTTGGAGGAGCCCGGCGAATTGCACGGCCATTTCCCATCCTGCGAAAGCCACCATCCGCCCTCCGGCGCTGCATGCAGCTTCAAACAGAGGCGTGCGGCGCAAGATTTTGGTCGCTTCTGGTTGTGTGCCCATGGCGAATCAGTGTTGGCTTGGATCCTATGGATCTAGGAGCAGCTGCGGCACATATGCGTCTGGCCTTCAACAGTCCGAAGAGAACCCGGAGTTTCGGTGACTGGACTGGCCACAGCTTTGAGGGCTGCCTACGTTGAGCCCCCCTGCCAGCCTCCATGGGTAACCGCCCCTGCTGTTGCAGCTGCCGCCACTGCACGCTGTCTACTGGCATGGACATTGGTTGGTGTCAGTTGCGCAGGTTGCCGATTGAGCGTGAGCTTGCTTCGGCGCTGTGGTGTCACCACTGGACGCCTCGCCCTCCACGCTTGCCGGCGATGGGAGATGGCCCTGAGTCGCTGCTGCAGCCGCACGGAGAACGGCAGCTGGCGTTGACCGACGTTCTCGAAAGCTAAAGAAAAAACAAAACCTTGAGCTTTGTTGGCTCCGAATGTGTTCCAGCACTCCTGCGCATCGGGTGGGCAGTGCCAAGCTGGAGTCACACAGCTTCATGGGGACATCGTTGATGGCTGTTGCCGCCGTTGCCAGTCCGATCGAATTGATGGCCACCCAGGTGGACAGCGAGACGGTCTCGTTCGCCACAGGTGCGGTGATCTTCAGTCGCGGTCAGGCGGCTGATGCCATTTACGGCGTGCGTCGCGGCATCGTTGAGGTGATCAACCCCAAGGGCGACAAGCTTTGCTATCGCCCTGGCGAGCTGTTCAGCTACGAAGACATCGTCTGGAACGAGGACGTGCGCCACAACGATGCGGTGGCCCGTACGCCCGTCGAGCTGGTGCGGCTCGACCGTCTGCGTTTCCTCAACCTCCTGCACAATCACCCCACCTTGGCGATCCTTTTGATCGGCCAGCAGCACGAGCGCCTGCGGGAGCAACGCTCCAGCGGCACCTGCGCCTACTGAGGCTTGCCCTCAGATCAGCGATCCAACAGGAATAAAAGGCTACGAACCACCTTGGAGGCGAGCACGCTGCTCACGCCGGTGGGATCCAGCATCGGAGCCAGTTCCACCACATCGGCCGCCACCAGGTTGTGGTGGCGCAGCTCATCCACCAGGGCGGCGAAGTCGCTCCAGAGGAAGCCGCCCGGCTCGGGGGTGCCAGTGCCGGCCATCACCGCGGGATCAAACCAGTCGAGATCCACGGTCAGATAGACGGGCTTGCCGCGCATGGGCTTCAGCGCTTCGGCCATGCGCTCGATCGCCACCAAGCGGCCCGTCTGCCGCAGTTCTGAGAATTCCTCGCGAGTGCCGCTGCGGATCGCGATCTGCAGCAGCTGTTGGCTGGGCAGCACCTCCAGGCAGCGGCGCATGGCGCAGGCGTGGCTGTGGTGGGCGCCAAGCCATTCATGGCGCAGATCGGCGTGGGCGTCCAGCTGCACCAGCACCACCTTGGGGTGCTGCGCAGCCACGGCGGCCACGGCACCGGAGCTGATCGAGTGCTCCCCTCCGAGCATCAAGGGCTTGAGCCCCAGTGCCAGCACGGTTTCAGTGGCCTGCTTCACCGCGGCCACCACCGGTTCGGGCGCGCCGAAGGGAATGTCCACGGCGCCAAGGTCGGCAACGGCGAGCTCCTCCAGGTCGCGATCGAGCTGGGGGCAGTAGCTCTCTAGGCCTGAACTTACCTCGCGGATCGCCGCCGGGCCGAAACGGGTGCCGGGACGGAAGGAGGTGGTGCCGTCGTAAGGCACGCCGAACAGCCCCACCCGGCAGCCGGACGGATCGCGCTGGCTGCCCATGTAGATGGCGCCGTCGGTATCGAACAGGGAAAGGTCGGGCATGGTGTGAGGGCTGCTCAGGCGTTGAGGGCGCGCTCGATGGCGGCGGGGATGGCGTCGAAGGCGCCGCGCTGCCAGCGGGGGCTCCAGATCTCGCAGCCCTCAGCCACGGCCGCGGCGCGGCTGGGATCGGGCAACAGGTAGCGGGGGCTATCGGTGGCGGCAAAGGTCCAGCTCCACCAGCCGCTCGGATACATCGGCACCCAGCCGTACAGCGGATCGGCGTGGCCGAATACCTCGCGGATCACCGTCACGGTGTCGATGTGCACCTGGCGGAAGGCCTCGGGCGATTCGCTCTGGGTGGCGAACACACCACCCGGCTTGAGGATGCGCCGGCACTGCTCGAAGAAGGCGCGGTTGAACAGGCCCTCGGCAGGTCCTGCCGGGTCGGAGCCGTCCACGATCACCACGTCGTAACTGGCATCGGCAGCGTTGGCTGCCCAGGCGATGCCATCACCCACGGTGAGGTGGAAGCGGGGATCGCTCCAGCAGCCTCCGCCGATCGAGGGCAGGTGCTGCTGGCTCCACTCCACCACCAGGCCGTCGATCTCCACCATGTCGAGGTGCTGCACGCCCGCATGGCGCAGGCACTCGCGGGCGGTGCCGCCATCGCCACCACCGATCACCAGCACCCGCTCCACTGAAGCGGCGCTGCAGAGGGCTGGATGGACGATCGCTTCGTGGTAGTGCCGCTCTTGGCGCTCGGCGGTCATCCAGCAGCCGTCGAGCAGCAGGCCCTTGCCGTAGCGCTCGCTCTCGATGATCGTCACCCGCTGGAAAGGCGACTGCTCCTCGGCGATGACCCGTCCGGCAAGGCCATAGCGCACGCCATCAAAGATCTCGTCTACCCATCCGGGGGTGGGGGCGGGAGCATCACTCACGGGGCGGACGGGGTCGCTGCTTCCAGCTAAGCCTCCCACCCGCTGGTTAGGGCGGCGTTAGGGAAGGCCACGCTGTAGAAGGCCACACCCTCATTCCGCCAGCCCTGCTCCAGCCACTCACGGCGTTCCAGGCGGGAGGCGGTGGTGGCGTGCTGGCCCTCAGGCGACACCAGCTGCCACACGGGATCGAGGCCTCGTAGGGGCTCGGCATAGGCCGTGAACACCGTGCCTTTGTTGCGGTAACCCGCTTGTTCCAGCCGGCTGATTTGGCGGGGATTGGCGGTGTACACCGAATCGTTGCGCTGGCTGTTGCGCAGCTCCACCACGTCGGCTGTGTAGTTGTCGTTGGCGTTTGTGGCGAAGGGCACGTCCACCAACTGCCAGTCGCCTGAGCTCACCCAGCTGTTGGCCTGGCTGGAGCTGCTGGTGAGCCGCCATTCGCCCGTGATCGGATCACGCAGGCGGAAGGCCACCGCCAGGTCATCGGCGCTGTCGTAGGAGGCCAGGCTCTGATCGGCCCAGCTCACCGTGGCAGGGTCTTTCAGGGCGAATTCCACAGCGAGGGTTTGCCCCGGTGAAGGTTGGGTATAGCGGTAAGTGGGTAGCGGCGCGGTGCCGGGGCCGCCGGGGTTGTAGATGGGGCTGTGGGTGCCAAGGCGTGGATCGGGCAGCACCACGCTCTCGAGAGCCCGGATCGCTGTAGGGCTGGAGGCTCGGATGATGACGTCGAATTGGTTGTCGTGGTCTTCCGAATAGGTGTAATCCGGATCAGTGGAAAGCCCGTTACCCAAATCGGCGATGCCTTTCACCTTGAGCGTGCCGCCCTTCACTTTCACGGAGCTGCCGGCTTCGCCGATGGTGATCGTGTCGCTCCCGCGGCCTTCAGCGGTGAGTTGGAAGAAGCGCGCGAACTCCTGGGGCAGAAAGCCGCTCACACCGTCGGGTGAGAAGCCGCCGGAGGTGAACAGCCTCAGCCGGTAGAGCTTGTCGCTGGCGCCGTAGTACTCCACGCCATGGTTCGCCACGGAGTTGGGGAAGGCCGGTGCGGGGTAATCCCCGGCCAGCGAGAGCCGGCTGAGCTTGGCGCCCACCAGGGTGGGGCCGTTGAAGGGGTTATAGGGGTTGTTGCTGGTCTGGCTGAGGCCGGTGCCATCCACCAGGCCCTTGGGGGTGATCAGCTGCACGGGGGTGCCGGCGCCGTTCACCACCTCGAAACGCACCGGATGCACGGCGCCAGGCTCGCCAGTGGGCAGGCGGTTGGCGAAATAGCCGAAGGCCACCACGGTCTGGCGCTCGTTGAAGTCGAGGTTGGGGTTCTGGGCCACGTAGAGGGGTGTGACCACCTCGCCGGTGTTGAGGTGGATGCGGAAGTTTTCGGGCAGCACCGTGCTCGGCAGCAGCGGGTGGCTGAATTCGATCGGCATCGCATCCATGAAGGTCTGCGTGGCTGGCGCGTTGCTGAAGCCACCGAGCTGAACCCCAGCCGGCGCCGTGCCTGAGGTGATGTTGCGCAGGGGTGCAGCCGGATCCAGACCCACCAGCTCCCGCACCACCCCCGCGCCGGCTGCTTCGGCCAGACCGATTTGGTTTTCACTCAGCAGGCCAGGGATTCCCGTGATCCCCTCGAAGCCCAGTCCCGCCGCCAGGATCCGTGGAGGGCTCTTCGCGCCGCCGTAGATATCGGCGCGGATCACGATGTTGCGATGGAGCTGGTCGTAGCTGGAGCCCTGGCCCATGTCGATCACTGCAGTGGTTGCACTGCAGGCATGCTTGTGGCTGGGCTTGATTTTGGCAACTGGATCTGCGACTGAGTGAGCGCTGGGTGATCCCCGCGGCCGAGCTGCGCTGGCGCTTCTCGCGCTCTTCCGGACCAGGCGGCCAGAACGTGAACACCACCGATTCGCGGGTGGAGTTGCTGTTTGATCTGGCGACGACGCCTTCACTTCCGCCGCACCTGCAGGCTCGGGCACTGCGCCGGCTGGAGGGAAAGCTGGTGGAGGGCTGCGTGGTGATCGCCGCCAGCGAGCACCGCTCCCAGTGGCAAAACCGGGTGGCCGCCCAGCGGCGCTTGGTGGAGCTGCTGCAGGAGGCGATCAAGCCACCGCCACCACCGCGGCGCCCCACCAAGCCCACCCGGGCCTCAGTGCAAAGGCGCTTGGCAGCGAAAAAGCAGCGTGGTGCGGTGAAGCAACAGCGGCAGGGCCGGCCTCAGCTTTCAGACGATTGAGCGGCGCGGAGCTCCGCCTTGGCCTGCTGCCAGAGGCCTTCGAGTTCGCGAATGCTGCGGCCCTGCAGGTCGCCCCCCAGCGCTGCTTCCACCCGTGAGAAGCGATCGAGGAAGCGGCGGTTGGTGCCCGCCAGGCCGGCTTCCGGATCGATTCCGCACCAGCGGGCCACGTTCACCAGGGTGAACAGCACATCGCCGAGTTCCTCCTGGGCGTGGGCTTTGTCGCCGCTGGCCACGGCTTCCTTGAGCTCATCGAGCTCCTCGTGCACCTTCTCCCACACGCCGGCCATGTCGTCCCACTCGAAGCCGGCCGCGGCGGCTTTTTTGGAGATGGTCATCGCGCCGGCGAGGGCGGGCTGGCCCCGCACCTTGCCGGCGAGGCGATCGCTGAGGGGGCTGGCTGAGGCTTCGCTGGCTGGATCGGTGGCCTTCTCAGTTGCCTTGATCGCTTCCCAGTTGGTCTTCACCGCGGCGCTGTCGGTGGCCTCGGCGCCTGCGAACACGTGGGGGTGGCGGCGGATCAGCTTCTCGCTGATGCCTGCGGCGATCTCAGCCAGACCGAACCGCCCGTCGTCCTGGGCGATCTGCGCATGCAGCATCACCTGCAGCAGTAGGTCGCCCAGCTCTTCTTTGAGGTGGGCGTCGTCGCCGTGGCGGATCGCATCAGCCACCTCATGGGCTTCTTCGAGCACGTAGGGCACCAGGGAGGCGTGGGTCTGCTCCAGATCCCAGGGGCAGCCGCCCTCCGGGTTGCGCAGCTGGGCCACCACAGCGATCAGCTCGCTCAACGCTGCGGTGGCTTCGGGCGCGGCTGCCATCGGTTTGCTGCTCAGGCTTAGTCGCCACCTTCGCATTGTTATGCCGATCGCCGGCTCAGCCAGAGGTGGTTGAACAGGGCCTGCAGCAGCTGGATCGGGGGCTCCAGGCCGGCCTGGGTGAGCTGCTGCTCCAGCCGCTCTGCATCCATCGAGAACACCTTGCTGTTGCGGGATTCCAGTACCGCTTCGATCGTGGCCTGATCCATGCCCAGGACCGCAAAGCGGCTGCGGCCGATGGCGAGGCCCAGCTCCAAGCCCGGTGGACCCGATTCGCTGTAGCTGCTCAGCAGCAGGCAGCCACCTAGTGCGACCCGCGCCGCCATCTGCTGGAGCAACTGCTCCTGCTCGGCCGGGGCCAGCACATGCAGCACGTTGTGGCTGATCACCACTTCGAAGGTGTCATCGGCGCAGGCCTCGAGATGGTCGGCGCCCCACGCCACCCGACCGCTGGCGCCGATGCTCGCGAGCAGCTCATGGCAAAAACCGCGCATCTGCTCACTCGGTTCCACCAAGGTGAACCTGGCTTGAGGCAACGCCTCCAGCAGCGCCGGTAATTCCGTGCCGGTGCCGGCCCCCACCACCAGCACCCGTTGGGCTTCGGGGTGGAGTGCCGCCGCGGTGGCGGCCGCGAGCTCGAAGATCGCGTCGTAGGCGGGGATCAGCCGGCGGATGCGCGCGTTGTAGGTGCGGCCGTAGTCACCGTCGAAGTCGAGCAGGGCCATGGGCCGTGGGGGATCCGCTCAGCGGAGTCTGCGGCGGCGCCGCCGCTTGCGTTGCAGCAGCCTCGGCAGACGCGGCAACGGATCGCCGTCTTGGATCAGATGCAGCCAGGAACTGGCCTCCACACCGATCAACACCGCCAGGCTCAACCCGCGCTGCTCCTGCCAGAGCGACTGCAGGCCCCGCCCCAGCTGCAGCGGACTCGGTGCACCCCAGGGCTGCAAGAGCCAGCCAGCCAGGCTCACAAGCACCGCCAGATAAATCAGCCGGCCTGCGCTCCCTAGAAACGGTGAATGCGAGAGCAGCGAGCGATGGCGGAGCAGCTGCCGGTAAGGCCACCAGAGCAGGCGCAGCGGCCCCCAACGGCGGCTGGGGTTGGAGCGGGTGTCGAGATCGGGAGAGAGCCAGAGCCCGCCGATCAGAAAAGCCAGGCCAGCCGCGGTGACTCCGGCTAAGCCAAGCCACGGGCCCCACAGCAGCCCGAAGGGGAGGGCCAGGATCCAGGTGGCGCGGTCGTGCTGCTGGCCGCTGGCCATGGCAGGTGGCTGCTGTTGCGGTGCAGAATGGCTCAACCGCCCGGTTAGCTCAGCGGTAGAGCGCCTGCCTTACAAGCAGGATGTCGCTGGTTCGAACCCGGCACCGGGCATCTTGAGCCTCCCCAGAGCCAGGGTCGCCGTCAAGATCTGCGGTACCGATTGCAGGCCATTGCAGGTCGAGTTGAAGCCAGGCAAGCGGAGGAGAATCATGTTTCTTTTCTCGTATCCCCTGTCAACCTTGTTGTTTTCAGCTGCCGCTTGATTCGCGGGGCGCTGCTTGGGCTCTGTTTGAAAACCAGAAGATGCGACTGCTTGTCAATTAGCTCTCAAGTCGGGTTTAGACATGCCTTGCAAAGCTGAACTGTTATCCAAGGCCCGGTGAGGACATAGAGGTGGATGTATACATTTGGTTCAGACCGATCGATGCTGCCCGGAATTGTGCTTGCTCTTGGTAAAGCCGTGGCTTCAGAAGCTTTAGATAGTCTTCGGCTTTTTCCTTTTCCGCAGGCCTAGATTGAGGGAATTGGCACTAGAGTTAAACATGCTCGCTCAGAAAGATAGAGATTCTCTTGCTCTGCTGATTGAGCAGGAACGAACCCGCGTCCAGGAGCTGCTTGGGGTTCGCCATAGTCGAATGGCAGTCACACCATTTACCTATTTTCGGGGTGCAGCCATCGTGATGGCTTCAGATCTTGCGCAGCAATCACATTCGGGTCAGATGGTGCAGTTGTGTGGTGATGCTCACATCCTGAACTTCGGCTTTTACGCATCGCCAGAGCGTCAGCTTCTCTTTGATATTAATGATTTCGATGAGACTTACCCAGGCCCGTACGAATGGGATGTGATTCGCCTGGCAACGAGCGTTCTGCTAGCAGCGCAAAGTAACGGATTTGGAAGCGCTGAGCAGGAAGAAATCTGCGTTGCTGCCTTACGTGCCTACGCCCAAGCGATGGCCGAGTTTGCCGAGATGCCTTTTCTCGCAATGTGGCCATCTCATCTCTCCAGAGAACGGCTTTTAGATAAGGGTGGCAGTAAAAATCTAAGAAATCATCTCAAGGATGTCGTCTCGGCAGCTCTTAAGCGTGATAGTCGTCAAGCCGTAAAAAAACTTTGTGAGATTGGTGTCGATGGAGAGTATCGCTTTAAAAATGACCCGCCTTTGATCTGGCGAGTCGAGCAGTTGCCGGAAACCTGGAGAGAAAAGCTTGATTGGGATGAGTGGGGGCCGCAGATGTTTGCTAGTTACTTTAAATCTGTTAGGCCTGATGTCAGGCATGTCTTTTCTCATTATCGGCTGGTCGATAGTGCAATCAAAGTTGTAGGTGTCGGTTCAGTTGGAACCCGTTGCGCTATCAGCTTATTTGTGGGGCGACACCCTGATGACTTGTTGATTTTGCAGGGCAAAGAAGCGATGCCTTCTGTGTTAGCAAGATATCTCGATTATCCAAGCCCCGATCATCAAGGTCAGCGTGTTGTTCAGGGGCAGCGATTGATGCAGACCGCAAGTGACTTTTTCCTGGGTTGGGCATCCAATCCTGATGGGGAACATACCTATATTCGCCACTTCCGCGATTGGAAAGGGTCTGTTGATGTTAGTTGTTTGGATTGCAATGGTCTTAGTGACTATGCTCAGCTCTGTGCATGGACCATTGCGAAAGCCCATGCAAGAACCGGCGATCGGGCTGCTATTTCAGCACACATCGGCAAGCCAAAGAAATTTGCGCAACTTATGCTTGAGGAAGCTCGCAAGCACGCTGAATTGAATGCCATCGATTACTCAAGACTATTAGAAGCTATGGCCAGGGGAGAAATTGCAAGCGAGACAGGAGCCTGAATCTTTTCAGCGATCTTATGGCTTGGTCTGAATACCATCTTCACTGCGCTGGCATCAGCGCGTTCGTGTGCGGTTTTGTGCCTCAGTTGCACTTGTGGGTCGCCAGATTGCCATCATTTCAATCTCTATTGTCATAATCCTTGCGCTCTACTAACTGGGCGATTTCATTCTTGCTGATCGCGAGGCTAGCAACTTGTTTGCGATTCTGTGTCCGCTTTTGTCATGAGTTCTCGCTCGGATTACAGATACCTGCTTGTTACTGGTGACAGCTGTTCCAAGATGGCAGTATGGAGCAACTCCTGATTGAGAGACGATGAGGCTGCGCGGGTTGAAGACCCTTCTGGTGGCTCTGCTGACTTTGTTGCTTGTTATTGCTGGCCCTCGAACGGCCCTACAGGCAGCAGGTCGAGAGTCTGTGGCTGGTGTCTCTCAGGTCCAGACGGAGATGTTATCCCCGAGTGGTTCTCGAATCATTCCAATTACCCAGCAGCCCTTCTACCCAGAGCTGCTTGCTGCATCCCAGCGCTGGAGAGATGCTCCCTTGAGCAGAGTGATTGGGGATAGCCCGCGAGAGACGCTGCTCAACTTCTATGCCGTCATGGCACGGGTGAACAATGAGCTTGAGTTCATCACCAAACAGGGAGCAACGCAGAAGGGTTTTTTCTGGAGTTCAGACACACGCAACCATATTGAACAGGCCGAGGAACTGTTCGCTTTGGCTGTGCAAGCCCTCGACGCCAGCGTTTTTCCTGAAAGCGTTCGTATTGATATGGCTCAGGAAGCGGCGATACAACTGAAGGAGGTGCTCGATTATGTGCTAACACATAGCACCGTTCCCATTACTATTCCGGATCAGGCAGGGCTTAAGGCCCTCAATGACCAACGAAGTAAGGGTAGCGAGACCTGGACCCTGCCGCTAACGACGATTACACTCTCAGCAGAAACAGTGGATCTCGACAGCGAGCCAGGTTTCTTGTTTTCAGGCACTACTGTGCGCCATGTTGGTCGGATGTACAGGCAGCTCAGCCACCTGCCATTGGCCGAGCATGCCTTTTCATCTCAAGGGTTTTATAAGAGTTTTGTTTCAACGCCAGGCTTCTTGAGTCCGCCACTTTGGTACGTCAACCTGCCTGAAAGCTTGCGCGGTTTACTGCAACTACATCTTGGCGATCAAACTATTTTGCAGGTTGTCGCGACGCTTGTCACGCTTGGTTTGTATGGCTTAGTGCTGTCGCTACTTTTGAGTCGTCTACTTCAGACATACCGTTATTGGCAGGCAGGAGCAGACAGCGCCGCTTCCTCCACGCTTCCCTGGCATCAAGCCAATGCGTCGTGGTATCGGGTGCTGCTTCTATTCCCTCTATTGCCGCTCACCCGTTTCTGTGAGATCTTCATCGATGATTATGTGAATTTCACAGGAGTGCCGCTCCTGGTTGTGACATATGTTCTGTATATTTGTTACTTTACTGCCGCAGGCTGTTTCTTCTTCTACTTCTTTGAGGCGTTTGGAAGCACTGTTTCGAAGAAGCTCGTTCAGTGGCGCGGTGGTAGCTCTGAGTTGCAGTTGCGTCGGGTTAGTAATCTGGTGATGCCGGTATGCCGAGTCATTGGTGGCTTGGTGGCTGTCGTGATGATTTACCGGTTGTTGGTTGTGCTTGGTCTCCCCCCGACGACTGTTCTTGCCTTTTCGGCGGTTCCAGGTTTGGCTATTGGCTTGGGTGCCTCAAAGCTGCTTGGTAATCTTTTCGGTGGCCTTTCGATTCAGACCGATCGTCCCGTGCGTGTCGGCGAGTTTTGTCGGATTGGTGAGAATCTTGGCTTTGTAAGCAAGATCGGGATGCGCTCCCTTGAGTTGCAAACGCTCGAGAGCAGGGTCACGATCCCTAACGCGATTGTCGATGAACAGACAATCGTCAATTTCTCGCGTCGGCAGTCCGGTGGTGATGGCACTCACACGCAGTCTTTATTGCTGCGTCTTGCCGTTACCAGAAAGTTCAATCCTGACCAGATTGCAGATCTGCTTTATTTCGGCCGCTTGGCTGTCATGGCGATTGAGGGTGTCCAGGAGCCCCTCATTAGCCTTGAAGAGGAGGCCACGGAGGGATGTGCCCTGATCTGTCATTGCTTGGTGGCTATTCAGGCCTGGGATCAGTACATCGCTATGCGAGAGCGCATTTTGCTCCGACTCGAAGAGGTGGTGGAGCAAGTGCATTTGTCTCAGCGTGCCATTGGTGTGAGCTATGACACCACTGTCGAGCAGCTTGAGCGTATTCCTGAGCTGATTCGTGAGCTTGTGGAGCGTGATCCGCTTCTCAAGCTCCAGTCTTGTCGCTTGATGACCATTGCTGCATTCAGCTACGAATTTAACTTTCGGTTCCATTCTCATCATGCGACTCTTGGCGCACTGAAGGATGCCATCAATCGGTTCAACAAAAACTTGTTAGCTTGCTTTGCCTCAGAAGGGATCGAGATCCCATACCCCACAGCTGTTGAGATCAGAAAACAAGCCTGACGGCATCAGGGGATCAGGCCGCTGAGGCGGGTGCGGAAGTCGCCTTTGGGCATGCCGCCCTTCAGCTCGCCGTGGATGGTGAACTCGCCTTCTGGATCACTCACGACCAGATAGGTGGGCCAGCCCATGCCCTGTTTGTCGGGATATTGGGCCAAGAGAACGCGGCGGTAGCGGCGATAGGCCTCGGTGTCCTGCAGCATCACGCTCACGAAGCTGCAGCCCAGTTCGCTGCACACTGCGGCGTCGTAATGGCTCATGCGGTGACAGGTGCCGCACTCTTCTGAGCTGAATTTGAGAACGGTGTAGCTCATGCTTCGGTCTGCACTGCCTGGAAGCTAGCGATCAGGGTTGGATCTGGCTTCGCCTGTAGAGCTGTCGTTCACACAGCTCCAGCTGTTGGTGTGCATTGAACACCAAGTTGATTTGTTGGAAGGCATCGGCGCTGGTGCGGCAGCCGATGTGCAGCCGGAAGGCTCCCTCGGGTAGCCATTCGGGCACTGAGCAGATCAAGCCATCCACGAAGGTGGCTGTGAGCGGATGAATCGCGAACTGCTCTGCGGTGAAGGGTTCGCATGGTGTGAGCTGCTCGTGGGGGTAGCACTCCCGTTCACCGGACCAGCCTTCAAGGTCCTTGAGCAGGTCCTCGGGGCTCTGTTGCGGCCGCGCCAGATCTAGTTGCGTGGCATGCGCGCAGCGAAAGCCCACGGCCCCGATGGCATCCAGGCTCCAGCCAGAGCGCTCAGCGCTGGGATGCTGTCCCCAGAGCAGCACCAGCATCGAGCGGGCGCGTCCGGCAAAGACATTCACCTCATGGCCGAAGCGTTCGGTCGTGGGGTCGACCTGGCGACTGGATTGCCCCCCGGCACCGCTGAACTGCCAGCAGTTGCCTCCACTGTTGTAACCAGTGCGGCTCAAGGCCAAGCGCCGCCGGCCCTCTGGCGCGAAGAGCAAGCCACGGCCATCCCAGCTGCCGTGATCCCGATCGCTGAACTGAATGTCGTAACAGGTGTCGTCGATGACGCGGCTGGGGCTCCGCCAATCGAGTGCTCCGCTGCGCAGATACCAGTGGCTGCGGCCCTGCCAGCGGCCCTCGAAGTTCAGCCGGTTCAGCTCCCATTGGCGTTGCTGCTGATCCAACACGCGCCTCCAGGGCTCTCCCTAGCCTCCATCCTCAGCGGGGTCTTGTCGATGCGAGTCACCATCGTGGGCTGCGGCTATGTGGGTGAGGCCCTGGCGAGGCTCTTGAGAGCTCAAGCTCAGAGCCATCTCACCCTCACCACCACGCGGGAGCAGCGCCGCGCTGAGCTCGAAGCCTTGGGTGATCGCGTGCTGGTGCTCAAGGCCAGCGATGCTCCCGCGTTGAAACAGGCCTTGGAGTCTGCGGATGCCGCTGTGTTTTGTATGGCGCCTGGTGGAGTGCGCCAGGTGGATGCGGGCGTGTATGCCGCCACCTATCGAGACAGCATCACCAATTTGCTGGAGCTGCTCCTAGAGCTTCCGCAGTTGCGGCAGATCGTCTACACGAGCAGTTGCGGCGTCTATGGCGATGCGGCAGGGGGTTGGGTGGATGAGCGCTCGGTGGTGGTGCCCCGCGATGCCCACGCTGCAGTGCTGGTGGAGAGCGAGCAGCTGTTGGCGCAAGCCCGCAGCGATCAGCGGCGGGTGTGTGTGCTGCGCCTCGGCGCGATCTATGGCCCCGGCCGAGATTTGAGTCGTCGTTTCAAGGCGCTGGCTGGCACCACCAGGCCCGGTGATGGCCAGAGCCACAGCAATTGGATCCATCGCGACGATGTGGCCGGCGCCATGGCGGCTGCGCTGGCGGGAGCCTGGGATCAAACCGTGAATGTGGTGGACGATCAGCCCTGGCGGGTGGCTGATCTGCTCGATCGGATTTGCACCGCCACCGACCTGCCACCGGTGCAGTGGAGTGGTGCCTCGCCGGAGGCCACACCGATGGCTGATCGCCGGATCAGCAACCGCCTGCTCCGCAGCCTGGGCTACGAGCTGCTGCATCCCACCCTGTCTGGTTTGTGAGCCTGCAGGGGGCGCTAACGCTGCAGCTGCCGCCAGGCCTCCTGCGGATCGATGCCGCGCTGGCAGAGGGTCACCCAGGGGCGCAGTGGGCCGAGCCAGTCTTCCGGGTCGGGGCGGCGCAGTAGTTCAAGGATTGAGGGCTGGGTGGGGCTGAGAGGCCGGGGCATGGAGGGCCGCCGTTGCGCACTGCTCGGAGCATTCCCCGTGGTTCGAGGCCTTAGCCGCTGCAGAGCTCCTCGCTCACCGCCCACAGCTGTTCGCAGGCCGCGGCATCGAGTGCCGCCGGAGCGATCCGGCAAGCCTTGGGATAGCCCTTCATGTTGCCCAGCCCTCCCGGGCCGTAAAAGCTGCCGGGTTCGGCGGCGGGTGCGGTGGCGGCAAACAATTGGGGCAGGGCGCCCATGGCTGCGCTCTGGAACAGCGGGTCCATCAGTCGGTAGGCCAGGGCCTCCACCCGGGAGCCGCGGGCAGCCACGGAGGTGGGCTGCAGGTTGGTGCGAGCCAGGCCGGGATGGGCGGCAATCGAGAGCACCTTCGCCCCTTGGACATCCAGCCGGCGCTGCAGCTCGAGGGCCGTCATCATGTTCGCCAGCTTGCTCTGGGCGTAGGCGGCCCAGGCGTCGTAGCGCTGCTCGCCTTGCAAATCATCAAAGGCGATGCGGCCGAAGTAGCTCGCTCCTGAGCTCACATGCACCACGCGCGCTCCCGGGCGCAGCACGGGCAGGAGCTGTTGGGTGAGGGCGAAGTGTCCCAGGTGATTCACAGCGAACTGCAGCTCGAAGCCCTGGGCGCTCAGCTGATGGGGCGGGGCCATTACCCCGGCGTTGTTGATCAACAGATCGATGGCGCCGTGGCGTTCGGCCACCGCTGCAGCGCCACGGTGCACGCTGGCGAGATCGGCCAGGTCGAGCTCCAACGGGATCAGTTCGCCTCCGCCATTAGTGCCCAGCTCTTGGCAGGCGGCCTCCGCTTTGGCCAGGCTTCGGCAGGCCAGCACCACGCGCGCTCCTCGCTGCGCCAGCGCTCGGGCCGTTTCAAGCCCCAGGCCGCTGTTGGCACCCGTGATCAGAGCGGTGCGGCTGCTCTGATCGGGGATGTCGGCGCAGGTCCAGGGCATGGCTTGCAATTGGTGAGCCTGCTTAGGTTGGACGGAACAACGGGACGGCTGCGGTGGGGATTGCACCCGAGTTGATCCTTGAGGACGCCGAAACGCTGACCTTGCTGCGGCAGCTGTTTGCCCGCAGCGGCTCTTCTTATGTGGTGCGCTACGGGTTGGCCTCGGCTGGTGTCGATACGGGACGGCTCGCCGATGGCGATCAAATCGGCTCCGCAGCGCTGGCCTTCAGCGTGGAGGAGGAAGCCTTTATTCAGGAGGTGCTGGATCGTTTGGCCGGGGTGATTGCCATCCAGCCCCAGCGCTCCGCCGATGCTGCATCGCCGTTTCAGTTGGCCTCCGTTGCCCGGGTGCAGGGGGAAGACGACATCACCGGGATCACCTACTCCGGTTTCACCACCCTGGGTTCTCCGCCACGGCTGCTGCCAGAGGAGTCTTATCTGTTGATTGAGCTGGAGCTGGGCGACGATCCAGGCCTCAGCCCCTGGGAGAAGAGCACGATCGTGCATGAACTGGGACATGCCCTTGGGCTGAGCCATCCCGGCGGTAATCCCAGCGATCCCGCCTACAGCGATCGCGACACGATCATGTCGTACAACACCGTTGGCGATCAGCCGGCCACCTGGTTTAGCGACAGTGATCTGGAGGCCCTCAGGCGGATCTGGGGGGCGGCCGCCTCTGCAGCGGGAAGCGGTTCCGACTCCACGAACGCCAGCTTCCGCATCGATGTCTTGATCAGTGGTGGCACGCCGTTGCCCGGCTTTGATCCTGATGCGGGCGATCAGCTGCTGCTGAACGCCGATCTGGTGCCCAGCGGCTCCAATCGCCTCAAGATCGTGGCCTCCGGGCGTGCTTTGCGATGGGCCAAGCGCGGTGGCACGAGCCTCGTGTTCGACGACCGCACCAGTGCGCTCTATCTCAACAGCAATGGCTTCGGCAGAGGTTGGGGCGCTGATGGTGGATTACTGGCTCAGTTCGACCCGGGGGTGTACCTGAGTGCTCCCGATATCCAATTGGTTTGACGTTCCGACAGGCCGCACAGCTGCGTCACGTCATTCAGCGCGACTGGCCCTGAGCTCCAGCACTGTGGGCCCCACCCAGAAGCTGCCCGGATCATCCGCGGCTGCAGCGATCTCCGCGCGGGCTTCAGCCGCGTCGCTGTGGCTCCAGAGCCCGAGCTCCTGCAGGCGTACGCCGTACACCTCCACAAAGCGCTGCAGCCACTGGCCTGCCATCGAGCGGCTGCCTCCGGCAACGGGTATGGGCTGCAGCGCTTCGATCCGCCAGCCTCGGGCGGTCAGTAGCGCGGGTAAGCGTCGGTTGGGATCGGGATCGCCGCCGGCCTCGCGGAAACTGCGCTGGCAGGCCTGGCCGAAGAGGGCGATGGCGCGGCCTTTGGGGTGAAGCCCGAAGGTGTCCCAATGCACGTATTCGTGCAGCACCAGCTGGCCGCCAAGGCGCACGCTCTGCTCCAGCCCCGTGAGCAGGGGATCCAGCTCGGGAAGAAACATGGCCACCCAGCGGCACCAGGCCAGATCGAAGCCTTCCGTTGGCCAGGAATCGCGCAGCAGGTTGTGCTGACGCAGCTCCAGCTGGGGCAGCTGCTCACGGCGCGCCATGGCTTGCCCAGCAGCCACGTAGGCCTCGCTCAGTTCCAGCGCCAGAACCCGGCCTGTAGGGCCCACGATCCGAGCCAGATCCATGGCCGCAAAACCAGGACCGGCGCCCACATCGAGCACGCACATCCCGGTGCTGAGACCGGCCCGCTGCCAGGCCGCCCGAGCGGCGGGCAGCCAGAGCTCGTGCTGGAACCGCAGGCGCTCCAGCTCCTCGGTGTGGGTACCGAGCAGGTAGCTGGAGTCGCCCATCGAGGTGGTGGTGCTCAGTCCTCAGGGAACAGCAAACCGGCCAGTTCGTCGGGATCCACGTCGTAGACGCGGGCCAGGCTGGTTTCAATCGCTGCGGTCACTTCACCAGGCAGGAAGCGCATCGCATTGAGAGCGTCCTCGGCGATTTCGTCGGTGAGCAGGGCGTCGCCGCCGAGCTTCTCATCGTTGATCACCGCCATCACCCAGCTCTGGTAGGCGTACACCAGATCGGAAAACTCCAGATCGGGATCGTTGAGGTCCAGGGCCATCGCAGACGCGAGCGCAGCTGTCTGCAGTCTGCCGGCCGGTGGGGAGGATGGGCTGCATGACGACCGCATCCCCTGACCCGCTGGCCCTGCAAGCCACCCTGGTGGACTTCGCCCTGGCGGAACTGGTGCGCCAGCACCGTGAAAGCTTCCCTCCCCTGTGGAGCCAGGAAAGCTGGGCCAAGCTGCTGATCTGGCTGGGGCTCAACTGCGGCTGCAGCGGCGATGAGGCAGGGCTCAAGGCCTTTGCCGAGGCCATCGGCACGCTGCAGATGGGGCGCTTGCGGCGCGTGTTTTTTGAACGGGAGTTGGGAGATCTGGAGTTGCAGCTGATGGCTGATCCGGCGGAACAACAGGTGTTGGTGCTGCCCCAAGGCCCTGCCGAAGAGGTGCTCGCGAACGACCGGATTGCCCGAGCCCTGGAGCGGGTTGCGCTTCAGGAGAGAGTGGTGGCTGATCAAGCGCGCTGGCAGCGTTTGGATGCGCTGGTGGTTGTGCCCTGGCTGGAGCAGCGCTGATGGAGTTGATCGCCCGCTACCGCAATGCAGGTTTTGAGGCCCTCGCCGATGGCGTGAACGCCTTCTTTGATCGGCGGACGGATCTTCAGCGCCCCGGTGTGGCCTTCGGCCCGGATGGCAGTGAGCCGGCGAAGGTGTCCACCGATATCAGCCTGGTGGCGATCGATCGCTCGGATCCGGAGGCCTTTGCCCTGGCCGAGGTGATCCTGCGCGGTGTCACGGCGGGGCTGGAGCGCTACCTGCAGGAGCGGCCTCTGTTTCGCGATTGCTGCCCGGAGCAGCAGCTGTTTGTGAACCCGATCTTCAACCTGCAGCGCTATGCCCCGGGGGAGGGTTTCAAGCGCTGGCACTGCGACTGGACCATCAGCGATGAAGCCACGGAGCCCGTGCACCGGGTGCTGGCCTGGATCCTTTACTGCAACAGCGTGGAGGAGGCCGGCACGGAGTTTCACTGGCAGGCCCACCACGAGGAAGCGGAGCGCGGAAAGCTCGTGATCTTTCCCGCTGGGCCCTCGCACATTCACCGCGGGCGGGTGAACCACAGCCACACCAAAACCATCGCTACTGGCTGGATCAACGCCGGCAGCCGCGAGGGCTATCTCCAGCGGCTGGCCAACGGTTAGTGGTGCTCTGTGTTGGGCCGGTGCTGCTCGGGCGGCCACACCATGGAATATTCCACTTGCTGCGGGAAGGGGATTTCGATGTTGTTGTCTTTGAAGGCGTGCCAGATCGCCTGGTTCACCTCGCTGCAGATGCCCACGTTGTCCATCGGGTTGGCGATCCAGAAGCGCAGGGCGTAGTTGATCGCTGAATCGCCGTAGCTGAGCAGCAGCGCCTTCGGGGCTGGATCGGGGAGCACCCGCGGAACTTGGCGGGCGGTGGCTTCCAGCAGGGCGATCACTTCGGCCGGGTTGTGGTGATACGCAGCGCCCACGCTCACTTGGCTACGCCGCATCCGGTCGCTGGCGGTGTAGGTGGTGGCGGCCTCGGTGAAGAACGTTTGGTTGGGCACCAGCAGTTCGGCGTTATCGCGGTCGCGCCAGAGCAGGGTGGCCCGCAGCCCCAGCTTGCGCACTTCACAGGGATCACCATCCAGCATCAACACCTCGCCCGGGCGTACTGATCCCTCAAACAGCAGCCACAGGCCGCTCACGAAGTTGGAGAACACCTCCTTGATGCCGAAGCCCAGGCCCACCGAGAGGCCTCCGGCCACGGCGATCAGAGCTGTGGTGTTCAGGCCGAGATGCACGGCCACGGCCACCAGGCCGAGCCCCACAACGGCGTAGCGCAGCATCAGCTCCATCGCCTTGCGGCTGCCCTCGCTCATCCCCACCGCCCGCTGCACCAACCAGGCCAGGCCGGCGGCCGGTGGCCCGCAGCCCACCAGCACCACGTAGATCACGACCACTGCCTGAAACAACTTGCCGGCGCTGATCTGGGTGCCGAAGAGTTCACCGAGTGGGGCCACAGCCAGGTCATTGAGGCTGTCCACCTCGCGCACCACGGCCATCACGGCGATCACCAGATAGGCCGGCCGGAGCAGTCGACTCTCCAGCTGGTGGCTGGCCTGAGCGGGCAGCCAGAGCGCCAGAAGGCGATGCAGCAGCTGAAGCGCGTACCAACCCAGCCACACGGCTCCCAGCAGCTGCAACAGCCCGGTGGGTTGGCGCAGTAGGCCGAGCAGCCCTGCCGAGAGTGCCAGCAGGCCGAGCCCAACAGGTGAATAGCCCGCAACAGGCAGGCGGGCCAGCAGACGGCGCCGCCGCGCTGCTCGCGTTCCCAACATCAAAGCCACCACAAGGCTGAGTTGCATCACAACGGCCGGGCGTTCCAGATAGCCCAGCCAGCCAAAGATTTCTAGGAGCAGCTGACTCATGGCTTGGCCTCCATCAGCGCGATCAGTGCTTTTGCAGCCCCTTGCGGACTGATCTCCCCGAACACCAGTTGTGTGATCAGGGTCTGGGCACGATCCAGGCGTGGATCGTCTACGTGGAGCAGGTTCGCGAGTTCTGCTGTGCGCAAACTGGCCTCCTGTGAATCGCTCATGGCCTGCAACGTGCCGGAACTCTGCACGGGCACCTTCACGAAGCGGTTGGCTGGCAGCAGGACCTGCGAACCGAGCGTGATGCTGCGCTGCACCAGTGGATTCACGCTGAAGCGGCTGAAGGCCAACGCTCTTGCGCGACCCTGCCGGCTGGAGCTGCGTCCAAGGGCCAGCACCCGTAGGCGGTTGATGGGGCTGGCGCTCCCGCCCGGACCACTCGGCAGGTTGGAAACCCCCAGAGAGGCTCCCAGGCTTTTGCGCAGCCGGGGCAGGTTGGTGCTGGAGCAGCTAATCCAATCGAGGCGACCGGTACTGAACTCCGTCAGGGCAGAGGCCTGGTTGGGATAGAAGGTGATGCGTTGTTGATCGCTGGCGTTCTGCAACCAGGTCGTCCAGTTTTCGATGCTGTTGACGTCTTCCCGACTGAGGCGCTTGTCCTGCACCACACGCAGCCAGGCATCCGTTGCTCCCAGGCTGCCGGCGGTCCAGAACAGCGTGGAAAGTTCAATGCTCAGTCCAATGTTCTGCCCCTTCGCACTGGCCTCGAGGAGCTCTTGCAGGGTGCTGGGTGGATCTGGGAGTCGCTTGCGGTTGAAGCAAGCCAGCTGGCTATGGATGATCACCGGCAACCCAGCCAGGTCTCCATTGGGTAAGCGCAGACGTTCGAGATCGCCTGGGTTGAACAGGTTGGCCAGCGTTGGAGTGAGTGGAAAGGGATCCGCCAACCCGGCATTCACCAGTTGCTTGGCCGTGTCGCCATTGATCAGCAGCAGATCAGGCCCTAGCCCTGCTCCGTTGCGCCGCGCCATGGCGGGCTTGATCTCGTCCTCTGGGTAGGCAGCGAATTGGAAGCGCGTGGATGGATAGATCTGGCGAAAACTGGACTCCAGCAGCTTTAGACGTGCACCGATGTCTTCAACCAGTTCTGCGTCGATGGTTTGATCGCTGTTTGTGCCGACCGCGAGATAGAGAAGGCTGGGGAGCTCGATCCCACCTGCACAGCCTGTGAGCCCGAATGCGCAGCTCAGGCTGACAACTGCCACCCGCCGCCGTTGAGGAGTGGCTCGGATTCCGGAATGCTTCGCCATGGCGGCATGGAGTGCGCTCATCATCCCGGCTCCGGCCCCCTTTTGCGAGCATGGCCCGATTGGCTGTTCCTGCGCCCGTGACCGACGCCCTGCCCAAGACCTACGAACCGGTGGGCACCGAAGCGCGCTGGCAGCAGGCCTGGGAAACCAGCGGCGCCTTCCACCCCGATCCCAGCGCTCCCGGTGAGCCGTTCTCGGTGGTGATCCCGCCGCCGAACGTGACCGGCAGCCTGCACATGGGTCATGCCTTCAACACGGCCCTGATCGACACGATCGTGCGCTTCCAGCGCCTGCAGGGCAAAAATGTGCTCTGCCTCCCCGGCACCGATCACGCCTCGATCGCGGTGCAAACCATCCTTGAGAAGCAGCTCAAGGCTGAGGGCAAGCGCAAGGAAGATCTGGGCCGTGAGGCCTTTTTGGAGAAGGCCTGGGAGTGGAAGGTCCAGAGCGGCGGCACGATCGTGGGCCAGCTGCGCCGGCTCGGCTATTCGGTGGACTGGCGGCGCGAGCGCTTCACGCTCGATGCTGGCTGCAGCGCCGCGGTGATTGAGGCCTTCAACCGTCTACATGAGCAGGGGTTGATCTACCGGGGTGAATACCTGGTGAACTGGTGCCCCGCCTCCGGCTCGGCAGTGAGCGATCTGGAGGTGGAGATGAAGGAGGTGGATGGTCACCTCTGGCACTTCCGCTATCCGCTCACGGCCGGTGCGGCGGCCGATGGCCGCACCCACCTGGAGGTGGCTACCACCCGCCCCGAAACGCTGCTGGGCGACACGGCCGTGGCGGTGAATCCCAAGGATCCCCGTTATGCCGATCTGGTGGGGCAAACCCTCACCCTGCCGCTGGTGGGCCGCGAGATCCCGATCGTGGCTGACGACCACGTGGATGCGGAGTTCGGCACCGGCTGCGTGAAGGTGACCCCCGCCCACGACCCCAACGATTTCGCGATCGGCCAGCGCCACAACCTGCCGCTGATCACGGTGATGGCCAAGGACGGCTCGATGAACGAGGCCGCCGGTCGCTTCCAGGGCCTCGATCGCTTCGAAGCGCGCAAAGCCGTGGTGGCTGCGATGGAAGCCGAAGGCTTTTTGGTGAAGGTGGAGGACTACCGCCACAGCGTGCCCTTCTCCGATCGCGGCAAGGTGCCGGTGGAGCCCCTGCTCTCCACCCAGTGGTTCGTGAAAACGGAGCCCTTGGCTGCCCGTTGCCGCGAGGCCCTCGAGAACGCCGATCCCTGCTTTGTGCCGGAGCGCTGGAGCAAGGTGTATCGCGACTGGCTCACCGACATCCGCGATTGGTGCATCTCCCGCCAGCTCTGGTGGGGCCACCGCATCCCCGCCTGGTTTGTGGTGAGCGAAACCGGCGGCGTGATCACGGACTCCACTCCTTATGTGGTGGCCCGCGATGAAGCAGAAGCGCGCGCCAAGGCCGAGGCCCAGTTCAGCGGCGGCACCCACGCTCATCCCCTAGTGCTCCAGCAGGACCCTGACGCCCTCGACACCTGGTTTTCCAGTGGCCTTTGGCCCTTCTCCACCCTCGGCTGGCCCGATGCCGATGCCGCCGATCTGGCCCGTTGGTATCCCACCAGCGTGCTGGTGACGGGCTTCGACATCATCTTTTTCTGGGTGGCCCGGATGACGATGATGGCCGGCGCCTTCACCGGCCGGATGCCCTTCCAGGACGTCTACATCCACGGCCTGGTGCGGGATGAAAACAACCGCAAGATGAGCAAATCAGCGGGGAACGGCATCGACCCGCTGCTGCTGATCGATCGCTACGGCGCCGATGCCCTGCGCTTCGCCCTGGTGCGTGAGGTGGCCGGTGCCGGACAGGATATCCGCCTCGACTACGACCGCAAGTCCGACACCTCCGCCACGGTGGAGGCCTCGCGCAACTTCGCCAACAAGCTCTGGAACGCCACCCGATTCGCATTGATGAACCTGGGGGGCGAAACGCCCGCCTCCCTGGGTGAACCTGATCCCGGGGCGCTGCAGCTGGCGGATCGCTGGATCCTCTCGCGCCTGGCGCGGGTGAACCGTGAAACCGCAGAGCGTTACGGCAGCTACGGCCTTGGTGAAGCCTCCAAGGGCCTCTACGAGTTCGCCTGGAACGAGGTGTGCGATTGGTACGTGGAGCTGATCAAGCGGCGTCTCAACCCCGGCGAGAACCCAAGCCCCGAAGCGCTCGCTGATCAGCGCACGGCGCGGCAGGTGCTCGCCAAGGTGCTCAATGCCCTACTCGTGATGCTGCATCCGCTGATGCCGCACCTGAGCGAAGAGCTCTGGCATGGCCTCACCGGCGAGCCGGAGACCACCTTCTTGGCCCTGCAGCCTTGGCCCGCGCTCGATGTTGCGGCCCTCGACGACTCCCTCGAGGCGTCGTTCGCTGAGCTGATCGAGGCGATCCGCGTGGTGCGCAACCTGCGGGCGGTGGCCGGGCTCAAACCCAGCCAGAGCGTGCCAGTGCGTTTCGTGTCCGGCCGCAGCGAGCTGGCAGCGGTGCTCACGGCTGCCACCGCCGATATCACCGCCCTCACCCGCGCCGAACGGGTGGAAGTGTTGGATCCGGCCGCGGCGGAAGCCAACCCCGCCACCAAGGCCCTGGCCGGCGTGAGCGGTGAGCTGCAGGTGCTGCTTCCGATCGAGGGCCTGGTGGATCTCGAGGCTCTGCGCGCCCGCCTCGAGAAAGACATCGCCAAGGCCGAGAAAGAGATCAAGGGTCTGGCCGGCCGTCTCGCCAATCCCAACTTCGCGGACAAAGCGCCGCCAGAGGTGGTGGCGGAGTGCAAGGCCAACCTGGCAGACGCTAAGGCCCAGGCCGAGCTGGCCCGCAGGCGCTTGGCGGATTTGGGTTGATCCTCGACCGGCAGATCCGGTGCCTCAAGCTGGCTTGAACTGATCTCGCAGTGCTGCCGGGATCGCGGCTTCAGGGATCCAGATGGAAACGGATCCCCCTTGGCAGGGAAAGCGGCCCCAACCCTCGGTATTAGTGCTCACAATGTCTCCGCAGTGCTGGGTTAGATCCACAAAGCGGGTGTCGGGCTTTCCGGTCTGCATCGACTTCTCGCCTCCCGGCCCATCGCTCATCACCACCGCGACCCCATGGGGATGCAACTCGGTGCCGAGGCGGGTCCAGCCAATGATGTTGTGATCGTCGAAGTAATCCATCTGTTCTCCATAAGCGAAGTGCTTCCGTGCCAGCAGCATGCGCTCGAGCAAGTATCGGTGGCTGGTCAGTTTCACCGTCTGCACATTGCCGTCTGTTCCGTAGTCGTTGTATTCAGCTCCGTAGTAGTCGGGATAGAAAATGCAGGGATAGCCCTCGGCGCGTAGCAGAATCAAGGCATAAGCCAGGGGTTTGAACCAGTCAGCGACGGGTGACTCCAGGGCCTGTAGAGGCTGCGTGTCATGGTTGTCAACCAGCGTCACCGCCAGGAGTGGGATTTTCTGCATCAGGCTGCCCTGGAGGATTGAGCCCATGTCGAAATTCCCCCCGGAGTTGCTGGCGCGGTGAAAGCTGAGGTGAAGCGGGGCGTCGAAGAGCGACATTTGTCCGCCTGTTTTGGCGGCGTAGTCACACAAAATATTGATGTCGTAGCTCCAGAACTCACCTACGACGAAAATGTCCCGGCCTGCATACTCTTCGATGTGATCAATCCACTCAACAAAAAAGTCGCTGTTCATGTGCTTGATGGCGTCTAGGCGAAAGCCGGTGGCGCCAACCGTGTCGAGCGTCCATTCGCCCCAGTACTTGAGCTCCTTCCTGACTTCTGGATGATCAAGATCCAGGTCGCATCCCATCAGGAAGTCGTAGTTGCCGCGCTCGCCATCCACGTTGCCTTCCAGGGGTTTGTCTTTCACCTGCCACACGGCTCGGGTGGCAGGTTCGAGGCTGTTGTAGTCAACGGAGTCAAAATGTTGCCAGCCCCACTGCATCGTTGAATAGGTGTTGCCACGCCCAGGGAATGTGAATTTGGTCCAGGAGCGGACGGGTCGTGGGGCGCCGAGAGAGTGGTGGCGATTGTTGTCATCGAGAGGAACTGCTTCGAACTCTTCCTCTTCATCTCCGCCAATTTTATGGTTAAAAACGGCATCGGCGTAGACCTCGATGCCATAGGAGCGACAGGTCCGAATGGATTTGAGGTAGGCGTCTTTGGTGCCGTACTTGGTGCGGATGCTTCCTTTTTGATCAAATTCTCCCAGGTCAAAAAGGTCGTAGGTTGCATAACCCACGTCCTTGGCGCCGTTCATGCCCTTGTAGGCAGGAGGTAGCCAGACGGCCGTGATCCCTGCCTTGGCTAGTGAAGGCGCCTCCTGTTCAAGTCGTAGCCAGTGATTACCGTCGTCTTCGCTGTACCAGTGGAACCATTGCATCATCACCCCATTGAATTCTCCAACGTTTTTCTGGGCGAGAAGGGCTGGAGAATGTTCTTCGAGCCAGTCGCGTAGCAGGGAGACAATGTCGGTGGTTTCGCTGAGTGGCCCTCCCTTGTTTAGTTCCTGGGCCTGTGATCTGAGGGTGTCGTGCTGATTGCTATTGGTGGTCATATTGTTTGAATCTGGTTTTAGGGAATCTCGAGTGACTCTAGTGATTTGTCGTTGATCTTCTGCGATTGAGGGGCTGTTGTTCAGAATGGTTGATATGACCGACTTTTCTTCACTGCAAACTTTGTTGCCGGCCCTGCAATCCCCCGCTGGCGCCATTGCCTTCGTGCCGCTCTATGCCCTCTGGGTGACGCTGCTGCTGCCGGGGGTCTGGGCTTCGATGCTGGCCGGTGCCCTCTATGGCACCTGGTGGGGAAGTCTGATCGTGTTTGTGGGGGCTTGCCTCGGCGCGGAGGCGGCGTTCCTGTTGGGGCGTACCTGGTTGCGCGGTTGGGCCCAGCAACGCCTTGCGGCGCTGCCGAAGCTGCAGGCGGTGGAGCGAGCAGTGAGTCGCGAGGGCCTAAAGCTGGTGCTGCTCACCCGCCTCTCACCGGCCTTTCCCTTCTCGCTGCTCAACTTCGCCTATGGCCTCAGTGAGGTGAGCCTGCGCGACTACACGATTGGCCTGATCGGCATCCTCCCCGGCACGATCCTGTTCTGTGGCCTGGGAGCTCTAGCTGGGGATGTGGCCCGCTTCGGCGAGGTGCTGAGCGGCGAGGCTGACCCCGCCACCTGGGCCCTCCGCATCACCGGAATCCTGGCCACCGTGGCGGTGGTCTGGCTGGTGGGCCGTGCTGCTCGGCAGGCGCTTCAGGAGGCCGAGCCCCCGGGCTGATTTGGCAGAGGCCAGTCCCGCAGGGCTGCGATCAGCACAAACCACGCCAGTCGCAACCGTGCCACCACGCCGCGTCGTGCTGCGAGCTCGGTGTATTTGGCTCGGCCGCACTCCGTTTTGATCCAGCGGTGGATGGTGGGTTGTGGCATTGCTGCGCGGCTCTGGCACAGCTCCAGGATGGCGCTTCCCTGAGGCCGCTGGCAGGATCAAGGTTCTGGGGTCATTGGTTATGGGACGTCGTTTGCTGCATTGCTGGCTTACCCATGCGGGTGCCTTGGTCGCAACCGCCCTCACCGCAGGGGCTGTTCAGGCCGCTGTTGTGTGCACTGGCCCTGGTGTTCCAGTCGGCTGTGTGGAGGTGGAGGCGGCTCCAGTTCGCGTTTATGGCCGACCGGTGGCTGCCCCTGGGGGTCCGGTGGTGAATCCCTCGCCAGGGGTTGGCTTCGGCGCTCCTGGCGCGGGTGTTCGTCCTGCGGCTGGACCTGGGGTTGGCCCCAACGCTGGCGGGCCTGTGAACCGGGCCGGCTTCCGTTGAACGCCCGCAGCTGAGCCTGATCAGGCAGCCTCGAGCAGGGCTTTGAGCCCTGCTTCATCCAGCACTGTGACCCCAAGGCTTTCTGCTTTGGTGAGCTTGCTGCCGGCCTCCTCGCCAGCCACAACAAAGCTCGTTTTCTTGCTCACCGAGCCGCTCACCTTGCCGCCCGCGGCTTCGATCAGCGCCTTGGCTTCGCTGCGGCTGAGCGAGGGCAGCGTGCCGGTGAGCACAAACGTTTGCCCGCTCAGTGAGCTGTTGCCGGCTGTAGCCCGTTCGGCTGCCGCTGCGAGTTCTTCGTCGCTGCTGGCCAGGGAGAAGCCCAGGCGCTCCAGCTCACTCAGCAGCGCCTGGTTGGCCGGTGTGGCAAACCATTGCTGCAGGCTTTGGGCGATCTCGCCGCCAATGCCATACACAGCTGTGATCAGGTCCGGGGTTTCGGTGGCGGCGGTGGCCAGCTCCGCGGCGCTCGGGAAGGCCGAGGCCAGGGCTTTGGCGTTCACTTCCCCCACGTGGTGGATCCCCAGGCCGTAGAGCTGCCGGTGCCAGGGCTGGGCTTTGGAAGCTTCCAGGGCGGCTACCAAGTTGTCGGCGCTTTTTTGGCCCATGCGCTCCAGGCTGGCCAGCAGTGCCCCATCGAGGCGGTAGAGATCGGCGATCGAGCCCACCAGGCCGCGATCCACCAGCTGCTCGATCAACTTGCTGCCGAGCCCATCCACATCCAGGGCGCCCTTGCTCACCCAGTGGCGCAGCGCGCCGCGCAGAATCGCCGGGCAGCTGCTGTTCACGCAGCGGGTAGCTGCTTCTCCTTCTTCGCGGACCAGCTCTGAGCTGCACTCCGGGCAGGTGTGAGGCAGTTCGAGCCGGCGAGCCCCTGCTGGGCGCAGCTCCGCCAGCACCCGCACCACCTCAGGGATGATCTCGCCCGCTTTGCGCACCACGATCGTGTCGCCTGCGTGCAGGTCGAGCTCCGCCAGACGATCGGCGTTGTGCAGCGTGGCGCGGCTCACGCTGGTGCCAGCCAGGGGCACCGCTTCGAATTCGGCCACGGGGGTCACCACCCCCGTGCGGCCCACCTGACAGGCCAGCCGCAGCAGTTTGCTGGGGGCCTCTTCAGCCGGGTATTTGAGGGCGATCGCCCAGCGCGGCGCCTTCTGGGTGAAGCCAGCCGCATCCTGGAGCTGAAGATCGTTGAGCTTCACCACCACGCCGTCGGTGGCGTAATCGAGCTGGCGGCGCCCTGAATCCCAGCGCTCGAAGAAGGCCTCCACAGCGGCGAGATCCGGCAGCAGTTCGGCGTTGGGATTCACCTTGAAGCCGGCGGCCTTCAGCCACTGCAGCGACTCCCATTGGCTGGAGGGCAGCGGTGCATCGGCGCCGGTGGCTTGCCAGCCCGGGGGCAGATGCAGGGTGTAGGCGAAGAAATCCAGGCGGCGGGCCGCCACAACCTTGGGATCGAGTTGGCGCAGGGTGCCGGCGCAGGCGTTGCGGGGGTTGGCGAACAGGGCTTCGCCACGCGCTTCCCGCTCCGCATTGATGGCCGCGAAGGTGCCATCTGGGATGAATGCTTCCCCGCGCACTTCCAGCCATTCCGGTGGGTGCTCGAGCTGGAGGCGCAGCGGCACCGATCCGATGGTGCGCACGTTGGCCGTGATCTCCTCGCCCTGTTCACCGTCGCCGCGGGTGGCAGCTCGCACCAGCACGCCGTGTTCGTAGCTGAGGGCCAGGGCATTGCCGTCGATCTTCAGCTCACCCACCATCGGCAGCGCCGTGGCGGGTTCACGGTCGAGCACCTTCAGGAGCCGCCCGTACCAGGCCTCTAGTTCCTCAGTGTTGAAGGCGTTGTCGAGGCTGAGCAAGCCGATGCGATGGCGCACGCTCTGGAAGCCCTGGGCCGGTGCCCCGCCCACGCGCTGGGTGGGGCTGTCGGCAGTGATCAGCTCAGGATGCGCCTGCTCCAGATCAAGCAGCTCTCGGTAAAGCCGGTCGTAAACCGGATCCTCCATTTCAGGAGCATCCAGCACGTAGTAGGCGTGAGCAGCGCGGTTGAGCAGCTGCCGCAGTTCACTGGCGCGGTGGTCGGCTGCGGGGCTGCTCACGGTTGGCGCTGGATCAGGCGGCGGCCTTTTGGATGCGGTCCACCTTCCAGTCCTCCTCGATCTTCACAAAGGTGAAGTCGAGGGGAAGCTCATCGTTGTTTTCGGCCTTGAGCTTCACCGTGAGGGTGATCTGGTCTTCCTGAATGCGCGGCCGGCCCGACTTGAGGTTGCGGTATTTGTTCAGCTGCAGCCCCGCCAAGAAGCGGATGAACTGCTGCCGGTTCACGTGGGAGCGGTAGTTCTTGGTGGTGAGCAAGTAGGCCGCATCCACCCGGCCCGAGGCCACCTGGGTGAAGAACTGCTTGATCACCGGATTGATCCCGCGCGCGTTCAACACCAGCTTCACGGCGTTGATCGTCCAATAGAGGAGAAGCGTGCCAGCGCCGGCCAGCAGGGCCTTGGTGCCAATCGTCTGCACCAGTTGTCCGTCCATGGGCGCGCGGGGAGGAGTGGGGGTGATTCTGCAGGACCAGCCAACGCCTGCAGTGGTGCGGGTAACAGCACCAACAAGCGGTGTCAGCCAAACTGCCCCTGCTGCAGTCAGCCCTGAGCGTGCCCCTTTTTCCGCTGCTGCCGCTGTTTCATCGGCTGAACCGCGAGCATTTCGAAGGATCGCTGGCCAGCACGGATGGCCAGGCGCTGGTGAACGTGCGCTGGAGCGATGGTCGGATGCGCCGCAGCGCGGGCTTGTATCGCTTCGGGCATGACCGCCAGGGCCGGCCCATCAGCGAAATCGTGTTGTCGCGGCCGCTGCTGGAGCCCCTGCCTCAGGAGGCCACCCTCAGCACCCTCTGCCACGAAATGATCCACGCCTGGGTGCACCGTGTGGTGCGGGCTGATGAGGTGCATGGCCCCCACTTCCGAGCGCGGATGGCGGCGATCAATGCTGCCCAACACACGTTTGAGGTGAGCGTTCGCCACCGCTTTCCAGTGCCCAGCGAACCGGCCCGTTGGCTGGCGTCATGCCCCAGCTGTGGATTGACCTCGCCCTATCGGCGCCGGCGGCCTGGTGTGGCCTGCCGCTTGTGCTGTGAGCGTTTCCACGGCGGGCGCTGGCATGCCAGCTGCCAGCTGGTGTTCACGCCAACGGCCGCCTAGGTTGCCGCCATGGGCACCGCGTTGTGGGCACTGCAGTGGAGCGGGGTGACCATCGCCTTGGTTGGGCTGGCGCGGGAGCGTTGGCTGCGGGGGCGTCGGTTGCAGCGCTGATCGCCTCTGGCGGCGCCTCTAGCCTGGCGTGATGGTGGATGCCTACAACGACTGGCGTGATGAGCGCCCCGATGACCGCAGCGAGCGCCGTGGCGTTCGCCGGGGGGAGTCTCGCAATGAACCGCGTCTGGAGCAGCGCCTTGATCAGTGGGTGTCGGCAGGCCGGCAGCTGGTGGATGGCGTCTCCGGTGCACGACCCGGCTCACGGCCCGGTGGCCGCGCCAGTGGCCTCAAGCTCGATCACCTCGGCCGCTGGGTGGAAGACAAGCTCGATTGGCTGCTGGAAGACGAAGAGGGTTGGCGTGAATCCTGGGAGCAGCCCCAGCCTCGGCAGCAACCCCAGCCTCGGCAGCAACCCACGCCTCAACCGCGCCCGTCACGCCGAGAACCTTTGCAGGCGATCTCTCGGCGTCAGCCTGCCCGTTCGGTAGCGCTGCCCGATCGCCCGTCCTCTGCGGCTGACGCGGAGGGCTGGCCGGATGACGACAGCTTCAGCGTCAGCCGCTGGCAGCGACGCGATGGGGGTGTTCAGGCTCCCTCGGAAGAGTCCATGGAGCCTGCACCGCGGATTCAGAGGGGCCGTACTGTGCCGCGCTCCTCGCGCCGCCGTTCCGACTGACGGTGGTGGCGGGCGTGGCCGCGCGCGGCCACCTGAAAGCTGCAGCCGATCTGGCGCAGCTCGGCGTTCACCGGCTCCACCAGTTCACCGGGCAGGTCTTCGGCCATATCGGCGGCGCTGGTGCTGATCGACGGTGATCCTTCGGTGAGGGCGCTCAGCAGCTCAGCCCACTGCTGCACCAGGGTGGTGTGTTGGATGGGTTCCAGCCCCGCCCGTTGAAACACTGCCTGACAGTGGCTGCGATGCCACTGGGTGGGTCCATGGGCATGGGGCTGATGACCCCGGATGGCGCAGCCGCTGCGCAGGGCATGACGGGTGGGCTGGCCGTTGGCATCGCGCAAGCCCGCCTCGCTGAGCAGGCGTCCGCAATGCACCGCTGAGATGCCGTAGATGCGGCCCAGGTCGGTGAGGGACAGCCATTGGGGCTCGCTCGCCGCCGATGGCGGCGCCTGGCTGCCGCGGATCAGATGAAGCATGGGTCCTTGGGAAGTGAACCCATGCTGGGTGGATCACATACCCATGCAACCTGTCAAGTTGCTTTTGTAGCCACTCGTAGCCTTTGTTGCGAAACGTTATGAAGGTGTGTGTTGCGCTGGCCCCAGCCAGCGTTCGAGTGCTGGCGAGAACACCTCGCGGATCACGGTGAGTTCGCGGCCACCGCGGAAGAAGCGGTAGTGGCGGCTCCAGTAGGGCCCTGGATGGCCGAAACCCGCCACGAGCGCTGGAGCCTCCACAAGAGCCAGGCCATCCACTTCGCGATACAGCTCGGCCCGTTTGGCGGTGAGGCTCCGCCAGATCGGTTGGTTGCGCTCCTGCAGGTGGCGCTCGGCTTCGGCCTGGTTCCACCAGCTCTCCGCCCAGGCCAGGGTCTGGTTGCTGCAGCGCAGCCACACCTGTCGGCGCAGCAAGGGCAGCTCCAGCTCACTCACTTCGGTTGGAGCCTCATGGCCGGTGTCGGCGTCGGCCTCCATGGCAATCACCTCCACATCCACCGCCACGCCGGTGAGCGATTGCAGGTGCCGGGTTGGGCTGCCGTCGCCCAGTAGAAGTAGCCGCCAAGGCCCGCTCAGCGGGCGGGGATCCCCGGCGCTCTCGCCCCACAGCCCTGCTGCCACGGCCTCGGGGGCTGCCTGCCACAACGGAACCGGTGAGGGCCAGAGCTCAGAAGGGGGCATCGGCGCAGGGTTGAGGACCTGCCGGCCCCCTAGAAACCACTGCTGATGCTGACGCGGCGGCTGGCTCCACCGCGTTCGATCACGGCGCTGTCGCCGCTGGTGGACACCAACTTCCAGCCGCTGCCGCCGATCATCTCGCCCACCAGCGCATTGGTGGAGCTGCCGCCCAGCTGGAAGATCGCGGAACCTGGTTTGCCTGGGATCTGCACCACCCCAAGCAGTTCTGGTGTCCCCGAGCCCGAGCTGGCAGGGGCCGGTGCGCTGGCGGTGGCTGGGGGAGCTGGCGCCTGCAGGGTGCCGTTGAGGGGCACTTGCAGCGGCGCGACGGCGGTGGGGGAACCTCCTTCCAGCTGGGCGAGTTCCTCAATCCAGGGCTCGCTCGGCGGTGGGGGCGGCAGGCCATCGCCGGCGGGGTTGGCTGCCCCCGCAGCCGTGATGGTCGGCCCGCTCTCGAGGCTGCGGATGCCTTCCAGCAGGCGCAGATTGCGCTCCTGGCGCAGGTCCTTGCGGGCTTCGCTCCAGCCATGCCAGAGGCCTAGCCCGCCCAGCAGGCCCACGGAGGCCAGGCCAGCAATCGCGAGTTGCCAGGGTTTGAGCCGCCGGAGCCAGTGGGTTTCGCGCACCTCCACCTCAATCGGCTCCTGCTCGGCCGAGCTGGGTGGCTGCGGCTGCGTGGGTGCGCTGCGCTGGCTGTGGAGCGGTGCGCCGCTGCTGCGGCCGGCATTTTCAAACACCCGATCCATCACCTGCTCAGCCTTGAGCTCCCAGTAGGCCCGCGAGGTGTTGGTGGGTCGAGATGCGCTCAAGAGGCGTGGTGTCGGGCTAATCAACCGCGGCACAACAACAGCTGGGCGCTGCGTTGTGATGTGAGCCGCACCTTATCGATCCTGGGCGCTGTTGACGAGCTTCTGACGCCGCGCTTCCAGCTCGAGCCACAGCATCAGGGCAGTCACATCCGCTGGGCTCACCCCCGGCACCCGGGAAGCCTGCCCCAGATTCACGGGCTGCACCGCCGCCAGCTTTTCGCGGGCTTCACGCGAAAGGGTGCCGATGGAGCTGTAGTCGATTCCAGCGGGAATGGCCTTGTGCTCCTGCTTCTTCACCTGATCAATCTGCTGCTGCTGGCGGGCCAGGTAGCCGCTGTATTTGATGTCGATCTCGGCGCCCTCGCGCACGTCGAGCGGTAGGTCGGCGTCGGCCAGGCCATGGCGCACCAGATCGGCGCTGTGGAAGCCAGGACGACGCAGCAGGTCGGCGAGGGTGATCGAACCTTTGATCGCGGCCCCGGTTTGCTCCACCACGGCCTCGGCGGCTGGATCGCTCACCTTGAGGCGCACCGTTTCCAGGCGCTGGGTTTCAGCAGCAATCGCCTCTTGTTTGCGGGTGTAAATCTCCCAGCGCCGATCGTCGATTAGGCCGAGCTTGCGGCCCAAGGGTGTGAGGCGCCGGTCGGCGTTGTCACCTCGCAACACCAGCCGGTATTCACTGCGGCTGGTGAGCACCCGGTAGGGCTCGCGCAGATCCTTGGTGATTAGGTCGTCGATCATCGTGCCGATGTAGCTGCCTTCCCGCGGGAAGTGCACGGGCTCTTGGCTGCGTAGCTGGCGCACAGCGTTGAGCCCCGCCACCAGCCCCTGGGCCGCGGCTTCCTCGTAGCCGGTGGTGCCATTGAGCTGGCCGGCGGAATAAAGCCCCTGCACCCGCTTGGTTTCAAGCGACGGTTTGAGCTGGGTGGCGGGCAGGTAGTCGTAGTCCACGGCGTAAGCGGGCCGCAGCATCACGCACTGCTCCAGGCCGGGCAGGGTGCGCAGCAGTTCCAGTTGCAGTCGCTCAGGCAGGCCGGTGGAGAAGCCCTGCACATAAATCTCGGGGGTGTCGCGCCCTTCGGGTTCCAGGAAGATTTGGTGCGACTCTTTGTCGGCGAAGCGCACGATCTTGTCTTCGATCGAGGGGCAGTAGCGGGGGCCTTTGCTGTCGATGAAGCCGCCGTAGATCGGCGTTAGATGCAGGTTGTCGCGGATCAGTTGATGTGTGGCGGCCGTGGTGCGGGTGATGTGGCAGCTCATCGGCTCGCCGCTCACCCAGCTGGCCGGATCAAAGGAGAAATAGCGCTCGTGGGCGTCGCTGGGTTGTTCCTCCAGTTGATCGAGGGCGATGCTGCGCCGGTCTACCCGAGCGGGGGTGCCGGTTTTGAGCCGACCCATCTGGAAGCCCAGCGCTTCGAGGGCTTCGGTGAGGCCTTCGGCGGCTTGTTCGCCGGCGCGGCCGGCGCTCATTGATTGGTTGCCCACCCAGATCTGGCCGCCCAGAAAGGTGCCGGCGGTGAGGATTACGGCGCCGGCGCTGTAGGTGCTGCCGAAGTAGGTGCTTACGCCCCGCACGCGGTCGTCATCCACCACCAGGCCGGTGACCATTGCTTCGCGCAGGGCCAGGTTGGGGGTGTGTTGCAGCAGCTGCAGCATCTGGCGCGCGTATTGGCGCTTGTCGGTCTGGGCGCGCAGGGCCCACACCGCCGGGCCGCGGCTGGCATTGAGCACCCGTTTCTGCAGGGCGGTGGCATCGGCCAGTCGGCCGATCACTCCGCCGAGGGCATCCACTTCATGCACCAACTGGCTCTTGGCCGGGCCTCCCACTGCCGGGTTGCAGGGCTGCCAGGCAATCCGATCGAGGTTGAGCGAAAACAGCGCGGTGGAGCAACCCAGCCGCGCCGCTGTGATCGCCGCTTCGCAGCCCGCATGGCCGCCCCCCACCACGATCACGTCGAAGTGCTCGGTGGCTGGGTTGGCGTTTGGGTCGCTCAGGGGCATCAGGGGTTGACCAGTCAGGGCTGCGTCTAGGGGGCTTGGTTGCGTCGAACCATCCCAACAATTCTCGTCTACGCCTCAGCCGCAGCCCCTCGCTGGCCTCAGAGCCCGTTGCTCACACTGGCGGCAAAGGGGCTCATCGTCTTGAAGGCGCGCGTGAAGATGCCGTCGCCATCGTTGTCGGTGTAGGTGGTGATTTCGGTTCCCAGGCTTCCAAACTCACGGTGAATCAGTTCTTTGGCGGAACGATCAAAGAGCCAGGTTTCGCCGGCTTCAATCTTCTCTATTTTCACGCGATTGCCCCGGATTCGCTTCAGTGAGGTGACCACGCCATCAGCATTCGCCTGGAAGCGGTATCCGCGCCTGGAACCGCCTTGTCGGCGGCTGCTCATTCCGGTGATCGCATCCTCCCAGCTGTCGTCACTGTGCCCGCGGCTGTCATCAAAGGAGTCAAATGTGCTGCTGCTGTTGGTGTTGCTGTTGTCATCCACGCGCGAATCGCGCCCTTCTTCACGAGACATGCGTGTGTCATCTAACGATCACCTTCGAGACCGTAAGCAGCTGTTGCTGTGTGGATGTGAATGGGGCTGATTTGCTCGGAACTTGTGCGTTTTCGGTGCAGCTCCAATCCGTTTTTGCTTACGCCGCCAGGTTGCGGAAGCGGGTGAACTGCGGCTCAAACAGCAGCTTCACCGTGCCCACCGGGCCGTTGCGGTGCTTGGTCACGATGATTTCGGTGATGCCGCGATCGGGGGTGTCCGGGTTGTAGTACTCGTCGCGGTAGATCATCAGCACCAAGTCGGCGTCCTGCTCGATCGAGCCCGATTCCCGCAGGTCGGAGAGCATCGGACGTTTGTTAGTGCGGGCCTCCACGCCCCGGCTGAGCTGGGAGAGGGCGATCACCGGCACGTTCAGTTCGCGGGCCATCTGCTTGAGGCCCCGGGTGATGCGGGAGAGCTCCTGCACGCGGTTGTCGGAGCCGCCGCCTTCCATTAGCTGCAGGTAGTCGATCACCACCAGCCCCAGCTCTTTGCCGGATTCGGCCATCAGCCGGCGGCAGAGCGAGCGCATCTCCAGCACGCCCGCATTGGGTTTGTCGTCGATGTAGATCGGCATCTGGCCGAGGGTGCTGATGCCCTGGCCAAGCAGCGGCCATTCCTCCGGCTGCAGCCGGCCGGTGCGCAGGCGACCGCTTTCGATACCCACCTCCATCGCCAGCAGGCGATAGGTGAGCTGCTCTTTGCTCATCTCCAGGGAGAACACGCACACCGGCAGTTGGTGCAGCTGGGCCACGTTCTTGGCCAGGTTGAGCGTGATCGCGGTTTTGCCCATGGCGGGGCGGCCGGCAATGATGATCAGGTCGCTGCGCTGCAGCCCCTGGGTCATGGCATCCAGGTCGTAGAAGTTCACCGGGATGCCAGCCACCGCTGTGCCCAGCGAGCGGCTCTCGATCTCGTTGAAGGTGGCGGTGAGGATCTCGGCGGTGGGGGTGAGGCCGACGCTCGGCTTCTCCTGACTGATGGCGAAGATCTTTTGCTCCGCCTCATCGAGCACCTGCTCCATCGGCTTGCTCTGATCGAAGCCGAGCTGGATCACCTCGTTGCCGGAGCGGATCAGCTGGCGGCGCAGGAACTTGTCCATCACCAGGCGTGCCACCTGGTCGATCGAGGCGGTGGAGAGGGTGCGCTCCACCAGTTCCACCAGCCGGCCGCTGCCGCCCACTTTCTCGAGGGCGCCGGTGTCCGCCAGCCAGGCGGTCATCGCCGTGAGGTCGGTCGGTTTGCCCTGGCCGTGCAGCATCAGGGCGGTGCGATAGATCTCGCGGTGGGCCGTGAGATAGAAGGCTTCGGGCTGCAACACATCGGCGACGCGGCCGATGGCATCCGGGTCGAGCAGGATGCCGCCCAGCACCGCTTCCTCGGCTTCGAGGTTTTGCGGTGGCACGCCATCGGGCATCGCCTCGAAGCTGGCCTCATCGCGGGGGCGGCCGCGGGAGCCCGGCCGGCGGCCCTGACCCTCCTCGGGATCGAGGTTGCTGAGGGGAACGCTCACCATGGCCGGGGTGCCGCCGAAGAGGGGTGGTAGGGAACAAAAAACCGCCAGACCCTGCAGGGCCTGACGGCAAAGGGGATCACCATTGTCCTGTCACGGTCGCGAGCTGCAACCCGTGGATGGTGGCCGATGAGCGGATCGCCAGGATCAGTGGCTGACCACTTCCAGGTTGATTTCGGCGGTCACTTCGCTGTGCAGCTTCACCTGCACCTTGTAAGTGCCAGTGCGGTGGATTTCGGGAACGATGATGTCGCGGCGATCCACTTCCTTCTTGGTGGCGGCTTCGATGGCCTCGGCCACGTCACCGTTGGTCACTGTGCCGAACAGCACGTCGTCACCACCGGTCTGCTTCTTCACGGTGAAGCGGCCGATGGTGTCGAGGGCGGTGCGGAAGGCCACGGCATCGGCCTTGAGGGCGGCCTGGCGCTCGGCCTCCTTGGCGCGGCGGTGCTCCACCTGGCGCATTACTGCGGGGGTGAGGGGCACAGCCTTGCCTTGGGGCAGCAGGAAGTTGCGGGCGTAGCCAGGGGCCACTTCCACCAGATCGCCGTCCTTACCCAGGCTGAGGACGTCCTCGCTGAGGACCACGGAAACGCGCTTGGCCATGGGATCTACGAACTAACGATCGACATTTGGGCGATGGGTCATCCTACGCCACGGGTCCCTGGGCAGATTGTGTGAGCGGCGCGGGTAGGCGCACCTGCGTGGCCAGGCCGAGGCGTTGCATGGCGCGGATGTGCAGCCAGGTGAGGTCGGGCTCACGGCGGCCCCAGCCGTGGCGCGCGGAGTGGGGGTAGGCGTGGTGGGTGTTGTGCCAGCCCTCGCCGAAGGTCACCGCGGCCACCCAGGGGTTGTTGCGGGAGCCATCACCGCTGTCGTGCAGCACGTAGCCCCAGCGGTGGGTGGCGGAGTTCACCAGCCAGGTGGCGTGATACACGAGCACCAGGCGTAGGGGAATGCCCCAGAGCACCAGGGCCCAGCCGCCGGCACCGGTGATGGTGCCGAGCCAGAAAAGGAGGCCAGCCAGTGGCAGCTGCAGTAGCAGGAAGTTGTTGTTCAGCCAGCGGTAGTAGGGATCGGCGGCCAGATCGCCCGTGAGGCGCGGGATCGCTCCCTTGGCAGGGATCGGACGGAACATCCAGCCCATGTGGCTCCACCAGAAGCCGCGGTGGCTGTTGTGGTGATCCGGTTCCGTATCGGAAAACTTGTGGTGATGGCGGTGCAGACCCACCCAGTCGATCGGGCCGTGCTGGCAGCTGAGGGCGCCGCAGGTGGCGAAGAAACGCTCCAGCCAGCGGGGCACCCGGAAGGCGCGGTGGCTGAGCAGGCGGTGGTACCCGATGGTCACCCCCAGACAGGCGGTGACCCAATACAGAACCGCCAGGGTCCCGATGGCGGTGAGGCTCCAGAACTGGGGTAGCAGTGCCACCAGGGCGAGCACGTGGAGGGCTCCCATGAACAGGATCACGGCCCAGTCGCGCCCCTGGGATTCAGGGGTGACGGGGGCGATGTCGTGGTGCGCGCCGCGCGGGCGGTGCAGATGCTGCACGCTGCCGGGGCTGGTGATGGTGGCCGTCATGGGCCCTCCGGATGTGTCCGATAAAATGGTAGCAGTACGGATCCGTATCAGATGGATTGTCGGAGCGAACTCGAAGCGGGTCGCGATGCGTTCGGCCATCTGATCAAGGTGTGGCACGAGCGCAATGGCTGGAGCCAGCGGGTGTTGCCGGCTCTGGCGGAGCGCTTGGAGCTGGGTCGCGTGCACAACTCGCAGCTCTCCAATCTGCGCAACCGCAAGCTCGCCTCCCCTGGGCCGGAGCTGTTTGTGGCGCTGGGGCGGATCAATCAATTGCTTGCGCAGGAGGCCGGCGCTCATGGCCTCATGGGCGGCCTCGCCGAACAACTGGCGGATCAACCGGAACTGCTCTCGGCCCTGCAGGCTTCTGCCCTGCCGTTACTGGCTGACGACGGCACGGCTCTCGGGCCAGCCCAGCTGTTCGAGATCTTCGTGGGGCTGAGACCCTTGCCTGCCGGCTTCGATCTGCGCATCCAGGCGGCCGAAGCGGCGGGTTTGAGCGCCGCCTTGGCGGAGCTGTTCACGGCTGGCCGGCCCTGGCGGCTCTGCCGTGAGCTAGTGATGGTGGCCTATCCGGTGGAGAAGCGGCAGCGCCGCGAGCGTTTCGCGGAGGTGATGGCTGGTCAGCGCGACTTCAGCGCCGAGGAGCTGGATGCGGAGCTGAATGATCTGCGCCTCACCCTGGCGGCGCTGGGTGCCACCCAGGAGGAGGAGCTCAGCGCCGATCAGTTTCTGGAGCTGTTGCGGCAAAAAGCCCGGCTGCTGGTGCAACCGGGCTTGGGGGAGGAAGAAACAGATTTGGCGGAGGCGATCCGCCGGCAGCTTCAGGCGGGGTAGCGCGCTTCGCGGATGCGCTTGGCCCAGCCCAGGGCCCGCAGCAGCTTGATGTGCTGCCAGGTGATGTCGAACTCAAACCAGCGCAGGCCATGGCGGGCGCTGGAGGGGTGGGCGTGGTGGTTGTTGTGCCAGCCCTCACCGAAGCTGAGGATCGCCACCCACCAGCAGTTGCGGGAGAGATCGGGGCAGTTGAAGTTGCGGTAGCCGAAGGCGTGGGTGGCGGAATTCACCAGCCAGGTCACGTGATACACCAGCACCAGGCGCAGCGGAATCGCCCAGAGCACTAGGCCCAGGCCGCCGCCGTGAACCTGTGCAGCGTTGCCGTACCAATAGAGAGCGGCGCCAAGGGGCAGCTGCAGCAGCAGGAACCAGCGATCCAGCCAGCGGTAGAAGGGGTCTTGGAGCAGGTCGCCGGTGAAGCGATGCAGCTCTTTGATGGCGGGGATGTCGTGCAGCATCCACTCGCTATGAGCCCACCACAGGCCGCGGGCCGCGTCGTGGTGGTCGTTGGGCTGGTCGGAGAACTTGTGGTGGTGGCGGTGCAGGCCCACCCATTCGATTGGGCCGCTCTGGCAGGCCAGGGTGCCCATCAGCACCAGCACCCGCTCCACCCATTTCGGAGCCACGAAGCTGCGGTGGGCCACCAGGCGGTGCAGGCCCAGGGTCACGCCGAGAACCGTGGTCCAGTACAGAACCGCAAGCGCTACCAGGCCCTGCCAGCTCCAGTACTGGGGCAGCAGTGCGAACACGGCGCCCACGTGGATGGCCAGCATGAAGCCGGTGGTGCCCAGCTTGTATTTGCGTTGGCTGCGGGGCAGGGGTGCGCGGGGCACCACCAGGGCTGCCCGCATGCGCGCTTCCTGGGCTTCGCTGTAACCGCCTGTGCTGCCCTCCTGGTCAACGCTGACGCGTTGGGTGCGTGCCGCGGACGCGGCGTCAGGGGCGATGACCAAAGTGAACTCCTAAGGGATGCGCAGGCTCCGGTTCGTTGGATGGTCCCGCGGGACCAACGCACCACTGGCCTGGGGAGGCAGACCACAGCAGAGCGCTGTAGCCGACACACCAATCCGAAAAAATCTAGACGGATGAACGACCGTCACGCGCCCTGCAGCATGGGGTTGCGTTGTTTTTTGCCATGAGCGCCCCTCATCAGGCCTGGGCGGCTGATCAGCTGGCGGCTGCGTTGGAGCGCATCGCGCCTGTGGCCAGGGAGCGCCGCGCCGGCGTGAAGCCGCGGCTGGAGCGGGTGCTGGAGGCCTTCCGCAGTGAGCGCCTCGGTGTCCATCACTTCGCTTCGGTGAGCGGCTACGGCCACGGCGATCTGGGCCGTGAGCTACTGGATCGTGTGTTCGCCCAGGTGCTCCAGGCCGAGGCCGCCGCCGTGCGGCTGCAGTTCGTGAGTGGCACCCACGCCATCGCCTCGGCCCTCTACGGCGTGCTGCGTCCCGGCGATCGCCTGCTCGCCCTCACCGGCCGCCCCTACGACACGCTCGAGGAGGTGATCGGCATCCGCGGCAGCGGCCAGGGCTCCCTGGCAGAGTTCGGCATCGCTTACGACGAGCTCGATCTGCTCGCTGATGGCAGCGTGGATGAGGCGGGGATCGCCGAGGCCCTGGCGGTGCCCACACGCATGGTGCTGATTCAGCGCAGCTGCGGCTACAGCTGGCGCCCTTCGCTCACGGTGGAGCAGATCGGCCGGCTGGTGGAGCGGGTGAAGGCGATTCAGCCCGGTTGCCTGGTGTTTGTGGACAACTGCTACGGCGAGCTGGTGGAGCTGCAGGAGCCCACGGCCGTGGGGGCGGATCTGATGGCGGGTTCCCTGATCAAGAATCTTGGAGGCACCATCGCCCCCACCGGCGGCTACGTGGCGGGGCGGGCCGAACTGGTGGAGCAAGCCTGCTGCCGGCTCACGGCTCCGGGCATCGGCAGTGAGGGCGGTACGGGCTTCGATCTGCACCGGCTGCTGTTCCAGGGCCTGTTCCTGGCGCCGCAGATGGTGAGCGAAGCCCTGCTCTGCGCCGAGCTCACCGCTGCCGTGTTCGAAGGGTTGGGGTACGCGGTGAAGCCCCTGGTGGGCGGGGTGCGCAGTGATGTGATCCAGGCGGTGCGCTTCGGTTCGCCTGAGCCGCTCAAAGCGGTGTGCCGTGCCTTCCAGGCCTGTTCCCCCGTGGGCAGTTATCTCGACCCGGTGCCAGCCCCCATGCCCGGCTATGCCAGTGAGCTGGTGATGGCTGGCGGCACCTTTATTGATGGCAGCACCAGCGAGTTCTCCGCCGACGGTCCGCTGCGCGAGCCCTACGTGCTCTATGCCCAGGGCGGCACCACCGCGGCCCATGCGGAGCTGGCTCTGGAGCGGGCGCTGGTGGCGATGGCGGAAGGCGGTTGGTGTGGGCCGGCAGCGGGCTGATGGCTTGCACCACTTCGGCGGCCGGGTGTCGTTGATTCCGTCAGGTCTGTACGGAATCAACGACAGTGTTGCGGGAACTGCACGGCTGACCGCTTCTCAACCTGCCTTCGCCGATTTCCGACAAACTGCATCCCAGCGATCCGCCCAGGCGGCCCCATGGCCCTCAGCTATCCCGACGACTGCCGTTACGCCGACAGCCATGAGTACGCCCGGGCGGAGGGGGAGCTGGTGCGCATTGGCATCAGTGCCTTCGCTGTGGATCAGCTCGGCGACATCGTGTTTGTGGAGCTGCCAGATGTGGGCGCCAGCCTCAGCCAGGGCAGCAGCTTCGGCTCCGTGGAATCGGTGAAGGCTGTGGAGGAGGTGATCGCTCCGATCAGCGGCGCCATCGAAGCCCGCAACGAAGCCGTGCTCGCGAGCCCTGAGGAGCTGCAGAACGATCCCTACGGCGAGGGCTGGCTGCTGCTGGTGCGGCCCAGCGATCCGTCGCAGCTGGAAGGCTTGATGGATGCGGCCACCTACAGCGCCAAGGTGGATGGCCACTGATCACGGCGCGGGGCTCAGCCCTTTTGTTGCCCGCCACATCGGCCCCACTGCCGCTGAGCAGGCCGCGATGCTGGCGGATCTGGGGCTCGGCTCCCTGGAGGAGTTGATTGCCGAGGTGGTGCCGGAGGCGATCCGGCTCGACGCCGCAGCGGCCGCGGAAGGTTTGCCGGAGGGCTGCGGTGAGGCTGAGGCCCTGGCGGAGCTGGAGCTGATCGCTGCCGCCAACCATGTGCGCCGCAGCCTGATCGGCCTCGGCTACTTCGACTGCATTACGCCTGCGCTGCTGCAGCGCCATGTATTCGAAAACCCGGCCTGGTACACGGCGTACACCCCATACCAGGCCGAAATCAGCCAGGGGCGTCTGGAGGCGCTGCTCAATTTCCAGACCCTGATCAGCGAGCTCACGGGCCTGCCAATCGCGAATGCCTCCCTGCTCGATGAGGCCACCGCCGCTGCCGAGGCGATGAGCCTGAGCTACGGCGCCTGCCGCGAGGCCAGCGCCCAGCGCTTCTTGGTGGATACCGAGGTGCTACCGCAGACCTGGGCGGTGCTCCAGACCCGCGCCGAGCCGCTGGGGATTGAGCTGGTGCGCGTGGAGCCGCAGGTGCTCCAGGCTGCTGAGGCCAGCGGCACCTCACCCTTCGCGGGAGCCTTCGGTCTGCTGCTCCAGTTGCCCGGTGCCGGTGGTGGGCTGTGGGATCCCACCGAGCTGATCGCCGCTGCCCGCGCGGCGGGCGTGTTGGTGACGGCTGCGGTGGATCCGCTGGCCCAGGTGTTGCTCAAGCCCGTGGGGGAGCTGGGCGCGGAGATCGCCATCGGAAGCAGCCAACGTTTCGGGATCCCCCTGGGTTTTGGCGGACCCCACGCCGCCTTCTTCGCCACCACCACTGCCCATCAGCGCCGCATTCCCGGCCGCCTGGTGGGCCAATCGGTGGATGCGGAGGGTCGCCCGGCCCTGCGCTTGGCCCTGCAGACCCGCGAGCAACACATCCGCCGCGACAAGGCCACCAGCAACATCTGCACGGCGCAGGTGTTGCTCGCTGTGCTTGCGGGCTTCTACGCCGTGCACCACGGGCCCGAAGGCCTGGCTGCGATCGCCCGCCGCGTGTTGGTGTTGCGGGAGCTGTTGCGTCGTGGCCTGGCCGAGCTGGGGCTCCACAGCGAACCGAACTCCGGCTTCGACACGCTGCGGCTTTGCACCCCTCGCGCAGCTGACCTACTGGCCGCGGCAGAAGCCGCCGGTTTCAACCTGCGGCCCGAGCAGGACGGGCTGGCCATCAGCCTTGATGAGCGCAGCAGCCTTGCTGAGCTGCAGCAGCTCCTCGAGGCCCTGGCGACTGTGGCCGGATCCAACCCGGTGCCTCAGCTGGCGGATTTGGAGGCGCAGCTCCAGCAGGAGCTAGCGGTTGCCAGCGCCGGCGAGGCGCCCGAAGAGGCGCTTTGGGCTGACGCGGTGCCTCGACGCCAGCGCCCCTGGCTGCAGCAGGAGGTGTTCCACCGCTATCGCAGCGAAACGGAGCTGCTGCGCTACATCCAGCGCCTGGCGGCCCGTGATTTCTCGCTGGTGCACGGGATGATCCCGCTGGGCAGCTGCACCATGAAGCTCAACGCCGCCGCTGAGCTGCAGCCCGTGAGCTGGCCCGCCTTTGCGGGGCTGCACCCCTTTGCCCCCGCTGCCCAGAGCGCTGGCTATCGGCGCCTGGTGGCCGACCTCGAGCGCTGGCTGGCGGCGATCACCGGCTTTGCCGGCGTGTCATTGCAGCCCAATGCCGGTTCCCAGGGTGAATACGCCGGTTTGCTGGTGATCCGCGCCTGGCAGCGCAGCCGAGGCGAGCAGCAGCGCAACGTGTGCCTGATCCCCACCAGCGCCCACGGCACCAATCCCGCCAGCGCCGTGATGGCGGGCATGCAGGTGGTGCCTGTGGCCTGCGACGAGCAGGGCAACATCGATCGCGCCGATCTCCAGGCCAAGGCGGAGCAGCACAGCGATCGCCTGGCGGCGTTGATGGTCACCTACCCCTCCACCCATGGGGTGTTTGAGCAGGGCATTCAGGAGATCTGCGCCCTCGTGCATGCCCACGGCGGCCAGGTGTATCTCGATGGCGCCAACCTCAACGCCCAGGTGGGGCTGGCCAAGCCAGGTCTCTACGGCGCCGACGTGTGCCACCTCAACCTGCACAAGACCTTCTGCATTCCCCATGGCGGCGGCGGCCCCGGCGTGGGGCCGATCGCCGTGGCGGAGCATCTGCTGCCGTTCCTGCCGGGTCATCCCCTGGCGGAGCACTGCGGCGGTGATCAGCCGATCGGCCCAGTGAGCGCCGCCCCCTGGGGCAGCGCCAGCATCTTGCCGATCAGCTGGATGTACATCCGTTTGATGGGCGGTGCGGGGTTGCGCCAGGCTTCAGCCGTGGCGCTGCTCGCGGCCAACTGGCTGGCGGAGCGCCTGGAGCCCCACTTCCCGGTGCTCTACCGCGGCGCCGGTGGCCGCGTGGCCCACGAGTGCATCCTCGATTTGCGGCCCCTGAAGCGCAGCGCTGGCCTTGAGGTGGATGATCTGGCCAAGCGCCTGATGGATTACGGCTTCCATGCACCCACCGTGAGCTGGCCGGTGGCCGGCACGGTGATGGTGGAGCCCACCGAGAGCGAAGGGCTGGCGGAGCTGGAGCGCTTCGTTCAGGCGATGACGGCCATTCGCGCCGAGGCCGCGGCGATCGAAGCCGGTGACAGCGACCCGCTCGACAACCCCCTCAAGCGGGCGCCCCACACCCTGGCGGCGGTGATGGCCGAGCACTGGGATCGGCCCTACAGCCGCGCGCAGGCTGGGTATCCCGCTGGCGAACACCAGCTCGCCAGCAAGCTCTGGCCCGCGGTGGCCCGCATTGATAACGCCTTCGGTGATCGCAATTTGGTGTGCACCTGCCCATCGGTTGATGAACTGGAGACACCAAGTTTGAGTAGGGCTTGATTGTGGCGGGTTTGCGTTTAGATTTCGCCGGAACGAAAAATGCGGAATTTCTTTTCGCAACCACCCTTGCTTTTCCTGCAGGATCTGCTGCAACTGCAGGGATCACTGCGGATCGGGTGACACCGGTATCGGGGAGCAACCATGAGCGCTGACGACCAAGGAACCAAGCTGCCCACCCTGGCCAGCGGCCAAACCCTGCGGATGGAAGGCACCAATGTGGTGCGGGTTCCCTTCGGCGTGCGCCGTCCGCGCCGCAGCCGCCCCGCTCGCCCTGAGCGTTGGGCCACTGTTGTGCTGCCGTTTGTGGCCGGTGGTTCGACTCCGCCTCCCCCTCAGGCGGCCTGATTCAGGCGCCAGTCGATCAAGGCCTTCACGTCGTCGACGGAGCTGGCGGGTGTGCGGAATGGCAGCAGGCTCATCGGGCTGCGTTCCGGCCGCACCAGCCAGCTGAGGTCGTTCTGGGGAATCAACACAAAGCCGCGGTAACGCACCACCCAGCGCTGGTGAGCGTGGTTGGGATCGAGAGCCGCCTGCATTGATCTCGCGTGCTGACCTCATCATTTGAGCGAGGTCTGCGCGCTTCTTGGCGGAGTTCGGTTTTTCTTTAGGCTGAGATGAATAGGCCTTACAGGCTTAGATAATCAGCAGTCCAAATCCATTGCTGCCACAAGCTTTTGCCGAATTGACGCCGATGATTGCAAGAGGCCTGGTTTGTTTGCTGCGCTACAGCCCCGGGGCTTGATTTGTGCTGGAGCTGTAGAGCTGAGCCCTTAGTAATTGGCGCCGCTGCGCCGCTGGTGTACTGCCGTGGTGGCCGAAGCATCGATCACTGAACCCGCCTTCGCCTCGGCATAGAGCAGCCAGTGGTCGCCGCATTCCATCCGCTGCTTCACCGTGCACTCCAGCCAGGCCAGCGCTTCCGGCAGCACCGGCAGGCCGCCCGGGCTGTGCTCCAGCTCAAGCCCGGCAAAGCGATCGGCGCCCGGGGCGAAGGGTTGCAGGAACTGTTTCATTGGCCCGGTTTCACGGCCCGAGGCCAGCACGTTGATGGCAAAGGCGTCGCCCACGTGCAAGAGCGCTTCCACGGCCCGATCCTTGGCCACGGCCACCGTGAGGCCTGGGGGGGAGAAGCTGGCCTGGCTCACCCAGCTGGCCACCATGGCGCCACTGATTTGGCTCTCGCCGCTTCCTTTCACGGTGGTGAGAACGCAGAGCGAGCCCACCACGCGGCCTAGGGCCAACACGGCCGGATTGCTACGGCTTTCGCTCAGCCCACCGCCACTGGCACGGCGCTGGGCCTTGCGCTGCTCGCTCTGCAGCTGGCGGCCGAGGGCGGTGCCCGTTTCCTCGATCGTTTTGAGGGTGGCGGCGTCGGGGCTGAATTTCACCTTGATCGGCTCGAAGGCAAAGCGGAAGCCGCCATCGCGCAACTTGCTCTCCAACAGATCGAGGGCTTCCCCGCTCCAGCCGAAGCTGCCGAATACCCCCACCGGCTTGGCCCGATCGCCCTCGGCGAGCAGCGTGCCCAGGGCCGACACGATCGGTGTGGGGGCATGCCCCCCCAGGGTGGGTGAGCCAATCAGCACGGCATCGCAACTGCGAATGGCCTCGAGCAGTTTCTCGGTGGGCGTGAATTCGCAGTTGATGCTCTCCACCCGCACGCCGGTGCGGGCTACACCCTGAGCGAGGCCATCGGCGATGGCAGCGGTGTTGCCGTACGCGCTGGCGTACAGCAGAGCCACCGAAAGCTTGGCGCGCTCCTGGGTTTCGCCCCAACGGCGATAGTCCACCAGCAGGCTGCGCCAGCTCTCGGCAATCGCCGGGCCATGGCCCGGCGCAATCGTGCGGATCGGCAGCTCATCGATGCGATCGAGCACCGCTTCCACCTGGCGCACCATCGGTGCCATCAGGCAGTCGTAGAAGTAACGCCGGTCTTCCTCGGTGCTGCTGCGGTTGGCTTCCGCCCAGGCTTCGCTGCAGAGATGGGCGGCGAAAAACTTGCCGCTCATCAGCAGGCCGCTCGTCTCCTCAAACGCCATCAGGCCGCCAGGCCAGCGGGGTGTTGGGGTGGGCAGGAGCTGAATGGTGTGACCAGCCGTCCGTTGCAGTTCTGCCTCGCCGCGCACCACCTGCAGAGGAGGCAGGGGGGGCAGCGCTTCGGGCTCGGCCTCGGCAGCGGAGCCGGGTGGTGCGGGTTTGCGCTGGTCCCAGAGTTCGCGCAGCAGCTGAGCTCCGGGGTTCGAGCTGATCAGTTCCAACTGCGGCCAACCCTGAGCCAGTTGCCGCAGCAGCTGCACCCGGTTGGGGTTGGTGTGGCCAACCACCACTTGCAGGCGCGTGCTGGGGGGCACCAGGCTGGCCAACGCCTCCAGGTAGGGCTCCGCAAAGGTGTTGCCGGGAGGGTGCACCAGCAGGGCGGGATCGTCGCCGCTGGGCAGAAACAGGAAGCTGTTGGCGGTGGTGCCGCGCTCCAGGCCGTACTCCACCTCGAAGCGCAGGCGTGTGGGGCTGAGGCCCCGCAGACATACCACTCCCGACTCGATCGGGAGCTGGATCACCCGCCGGTCGTTGGTGACGGCTGTGGAAGCAGCCATCAGTAGTGGTTCCCCACTTTGCGATGGTGCACTGCCGTGTGGGCTTCGGTGTCGGCCACGTTGCCCTGCTCCACTTCGGCGTAGATGATCCAGTGGTCGGGGCCTTCCATGCGCTGCAGCACGCGGCAGCCCAGGTAGGCCAGGGCGTCGCCGAGCACCGGGCCGCCGGCTGCCACGCCATCGAGGGTGGCCACACCGGCGAAGCGGTCGGCGCCGGGGGGGAAGCGCTTGAGGAAATGGCGCAGCAGCGGCTGGTGGTTGTCCTCCCGCAGGATGTTGAGCACGAAGCGATCGCCCACCTGCATCAACGCTTCAATGGCGCGGTCTTTGGCCACGGCCACGGTGATGCCGGGTGGCTCGAAGCTGGCCTGGCTCACCCAGCTGGCCACCATCGCCGAGGCGCGTTCCTCCTGCCGTGCGGTCACCACATACAGGCCACCCGAGAGGCGTCCGAGGGCTTTGTCGAGATCGCCATCGAGCGATTTCATCGCAGCGATCGTCTTGGCCCGGGTGAGCAGTTGGCCCAGGTCGGTGCCGGCCTCCTCGCAGCGTTGGTAGTCGTTGCCGTCAGGCACTTGGCGGATGCGCAGGGGCTCGAAGGCTTCCTTCTGGCCCAGGCCCCGTAACTGGGAAGCCACGGTGTCGATCGGCTCGTCGTTGCCGCCGTAGGCGTCGTAGGTGGCAACCCACTGCTTGGGTTGTAATGCGGCGAGCAGGGTGCCGATGGAAGCCTGCAGGTCGGCATCGGGGTTGGCGGGCCAGGTGGGCACCACCACGGCGCTGGCTTCACCGATCAGGGCGCTGAGCTCTTGGGCATCGGTGGCGCGCAGATCCACCAGCTGCACCTGGGCTTCCGCCTTGCCGATGCCGCGGGCGATGGCCTGGCTGAGGCGATCACAGAAGCCGTATTGGCTCACGTAGCAAACGGCCGCGTAGGCCTCGCCCTTGCTGCGCCCTTCGCTCCACTCGCGGTAGTCGGCGAGCCAGAGGCTGAGGTGCTCGCGCAGCAGCGGGCCATGGCCCACGGCGATGGTGTTGATCGTCGGCAGCGCGTCCATGCGCTTCATCGCCTGCAGCACGCTGCGGGCGTTGGGGCCCATCAGGCAGTCGTAATAGAAGCGGAAGTCCGGAGCGATGGCACCGGGATCCACATCGAACACGTCATCGGAGCAGTAGTGCAGACCGAAGGCATCGCAGGTGTAGAGGATCCCGGTGCCGTGGTCGAACGAGAAGATCGTGTCGGGCCAGTGCAGGTTCGGAGCGCTGAGGAACTCGAAGCGGTGGTGGATCCCGCTCTCGGGGTTGGTGCCCAGATCCAGCTCCTCACCGCTCTTCACCGCCCGGCTCTTGAAGGGGCGGTGCACCTGGTTTTCCAGGAACTGAATCGCCACCTTGGAACCCACGATTTCGATCTCGGGATTCAGATCGATCAGGTGGCCGATCAAGCCGGAGTGGTCGGGCTCGGTGTGGCTCACGATCAGGTGATCGATCGCCTTCGGATCGATCTGCTCCTGCAGCAGCGGCAGCCAGGAGCTCTCGAACTTGAGGTGGCTGGTGTCGATCAGGGCGGTGCGCTCACCCCGCACCAAAAAGCTGTTGTAAGTGGTTCCGTTGCGCAGACCGAACTCGATATCGAAGCGGCTGCGGTCCCAATCGAGCGAGCGGATCGTGGTGGTGTCAGCGGCGATGGCCTCGCACTGCAGGCTCAGGCGCGGTGTGCTGGCAACGGCTGTCTCAGCCATGGAATCCGCTCGCGATTGAGGTGAACTGTAGGTAAAGCGGCGGGGGTAAGGGCCTATCCGATGACAGGGCTGTGCATTGGCTCCATTTCTCTTTGGGGCTGTGTGTCAAAGGAGCGTCGGGGTTGTGGCGGCAACGAAAAACCCCGGCCGTTGGGCCGGGGTAGCTCCCGTCTCGATTGGTGTGATGGCGATGGCGGCGTGGCGCCGCGGGGTGTGTTTCAGCCTTCCACCTTCACGCTCACGCTGGTGAGGGTCTGGGCCTTGGGCACCTCCACCGTGAGCAGTCCGTCGCGATACACGGCCTGCACCGATTCACGGTCGATACCGGAGGGAAAGCGGAAGCTGCGGCTCCAGGTGCCGTAGCGGATTTCGCTCAGCAAGGTGGCAGCGCCCGTGAGTTGGGGCTCGCCGTCGGTGCTTTCAGCTTGCGGGGCACGGCGTTCGGCGCTGATTACCAGGTTGCGGTCGGTGGCTCTTACGTCGATGGAGTCGCGCTCGACGCCGGGTAGCTCCAGGCAGATGCTGTAGCCGGCTTCGGTTTCGCGCACTTCGGCGGCGGGTACGCGCTCAGCGGTGTCTAGCTGTTGCTCGAGGCGCTTGAACAGGTCGGACTCGAGGCGATCAAAAGCGGTGCGATCGAAAGCGGATTGGCGCAGAGTCAGCATGGCTGTGTCTCCTGAATGTGCGGGTGCGGGGTGTTCACCCGCCACGTCAATGTGGCTGCGCTGGTTGAGCATCAGAAGCGCGAGAACCGACCCTTGAGGTGCGGTGCTCACGGCTGCAGTTCGGCTGCTACACCAGGCTTGTTGTGAGAGCCGAACCGGAGCCTGTGCCCCTGCTCAAAGCCACCACCAATCGCTGAACGCCGCCGCCTGGCCGCAGGGTTGATCGCCGGGGCCCCAGAGGGTCCAGAGGCGGGCGTTGTGGATCTGGAAGCGACGACCGCTTTGGCTGATGCGCACGCCGCTGTAGCCCTCGCAGGCGTGCTGTTGCAGGGCGGTAGCGAGCATCTGAGCGCGACTGGCGCGCTCCTGGGGTTCGGCTGTGAGCCGTGAGGGCATCCCGATCATTTCGGCCCAGCTGCGCTCCCACAGCTGCAGAGCGGCGGCGTTGGCGTAGATCAGGGCCGGATCGGATCCGCCGTCGTGGGCGAGCACCACGGTGTCAGCCCGGAACAGCAGCTGAGCAGCCTGGAGGCCATCGTGCGTCGCGGCGCCAGCTAGCAGCGGCCGGTCGAACGCGCGCCCGAACGAGCGGAGGATGCAGCAGGCGAGGTGTTGCTTGCCAGGTGTGAGCCAGGGGGCCGGGGCTTGGGCCACGGCCAGGCGCCGCAGGCGTCGGCGGCGAGGTGAGCCCATCACCCTCAGGCTTGGGCGCTTCTGCCCGCGTCGCCCTCGCCGTTGTTGCTTCCGGCCGCCATCGCGGTGGCCATCGCCGCGGTGCCGCAGGTCGCCCCATGGGCTTTGAGCTGCTCCACAAACAGCTTCCCGGCCTCGGGGAAGCGGCCGTCTTCTGCGAGGGGCAACGGACCGGCTTCATCCAGGCCGGTGTCGCCCTCCATGGCTGGGGTGATCACCACGAGCCCCGGATCGAGAGCGGCGCCGTAGTTCCACCAGCGGTTGGGATCGCGGATGGCTGCGGGTGCGGGATTGAGGGAGCCTTCGGCGGCTGGCTGCGGGAGCGCATCGGCTGGAGCCGCCTCTTTCGCTTCTTTGGCTTTCTTCGCCAGCAGCGCCCGCCGCTTCACCGCCAGATCGCTGAGCAGCTGGGCGCGGGTGCGGCCGCGCAGCTGGAAGAGCACAAAGGGGTCTTCGCTGAAGCGCTCGCCCATCAGGTAATAGACGGCGCTCACGTGTTTGCAGGGGTTGATCTTGTCGGGGCAGGTGCATTCGCTGCGCACCTCCTGCAACTTGAACGGAAACAGGCGCCGGCCGCTGGCGGCGAAGGCGCGTTCGATGTCCTGGGGCATCACCCCCGCCAGCAGCTGGGCGGACCAACGGGCCTTCTGGCCGAGGGCCTCGAGCACGTAGCCCCAGTCGTCGTCGCTGAGCACATCGAGCCAGAGCTTCACCTTGTAGGGGTCTTCGCCGCTGCCCTGCACGCGGGCATGCACGCGGCGCCCCTCGAAGCGGATCGAGAGCACGTTGCCGCTGCGGGCGTACTCCCAGGCGCGCTCGAGCCGTTTCTTGAAGCGGTAGCCGTTGATCAGCTCCATCCACTGCTCGACCCACCAGGGCTGTTGGCCCAGGCCCTGATCGCCCAGCTGGGTGGTGATGCCGTTGGCGTTTCCGGGGGTGATGGTCATCGCTTCAGTCCTCGCTGAGGGTCACCAGGTCCTTGAGCTGACGCACGTCCATGCCGCCGAGCCAGTCTTCGCCGGAGCCCACGATGTCTTCGGCGAGTTTCGACTTCTCTTTGATCATGCGGTCGATGCGCTCCTCCACCGAGCCGCTGGTGATGAATTTGTGCACCATCACCCGGTTCTGCTGGCCGATCCGGTAGGCGCGGTCGGTGGCTTGGTTTTCCACGGCGGGGTTCCACCAGCGATCGATGTGGAACACGTGGCTGGCGCGGGTGAGGTTGAGGCCCACGCCGCCGGCCTTGAGCGAGAGCAGGAACAGCTGCGGGCCGCGGGGGTCGTCTTGGAAGCGATCCACCATCGCTTGGCGTTCGGTCTTGCTGGTGTTGCCGTAGAGGAACGGCACCTCCTGGCGCCACTTCTGCTCCAGGTGGGCCTTGAGCAGGTGGCCCCATTCGGCGAACTGGGTAAACAGCAGGGCCCGATCGCCCGCTTCGATCACCTCTTCGAGGATCTCTTCGAGCCGCTGCACCTTGGCGCTGCGGGCGGCGAACTCCTTGAAGAAGCCGGCATCGCTGAGGTCGGGATCCTGCTTGAGCGCCAGGGCCGGATGGTTGCAGATCTGCTTGAGGCGGGTGAGCAGCGCCAGCACCTGGCCGTGCTTCTGCCCCAGCGGCGCCCGTGCGATCGCATCGAGGCTCTCCTCCACGGTTTTGTTGTAGAGCTTCTTCTGCTCGGGGGCGAGGCCCACCCACTCGCTCAGCTCCACCTTCTCCGGCAGATCGGAAATGATCGATTTGTCGGTTTTGAGGCGGCGCAGGATGAAGGGGCTAACGCGGCCCTTGAGATCCCGCAGCGACGACATATCGCCATAGCGCTCGATCGGCAGCCGGTAGCGCTGGCGGAAGAACGGCTCATCGCCGAGCACCTTGGGGTTGAGGAAATCCATCAGCGCCCACAGCTCGCTCACGCGGTTTTCCACTGGGGTGCCGGTGAGGGCGATGCGGAAGCGGGGGCCGCTCTTGCTGCCCCGGCCGGGGCGGCCCAGATCCCGCGCCGCCATCGATTGCTTGGCGTTGTGGTTCTTGATCGCCTGGGCTTCATCGATCACCACGCCCTGCCAGTCGATTGCCTCCAGCAGTTCGCTGTCGCGCTGCAGCAGGCCATAGGTGGTGAGCACCAGATCCACGCCCTTAAGCGCCTTCTTGATCGCCTCGGGACTGTTGGGGCGCCGCGGGCCGTAGTGCTCGTTCACCACCAGCTCCGGTGTGAAGGCCGCTGCCTCCCGTTTCCAGTTGGTGAGCACCGAGGTGGGCGCCACCAGCAGCACCGGCCGCTTCAGCTCTTCCTCGGCCTTGAGGTGCTGCAGGAAGGCGAGCAGCTGAATCGTTTTGCCGAGGCCCATGTCGTCGGCCAGGCAGGCGCCCTGATCAAAGCGGTGCAGGAAGGCCAGCCAGCCCAGCCCGCGCTCCTGATAAGGCCGCAGCTGGCCGGCGAAGCCGGGGGGCGCCGGCAGGGGATCGGGGGCCTTCTGCTGGTGGTACTGCTCAAGCACCGCCTGCAGGCGCGGGCCGGCGGTGAAGGCATGTACAGGAAGGCGCTGGAGGGTTTCGCCCTCGTTGCCGGTGATGCGCAGGGCGTCGTCGAGGCTGAAGGGTGGCTCGGCGGCGCAAAACTTCTCGGCGTTTTTGAGATCGAGGGGCCGCAGTTCGATCCAGGCGCCCTTGTGCTGCACCAGCGGGCTGCGTTTGGCGGCCAGCTTCTCGAGATCCCGCAGGTTGAGGGTGACGCCGCCGATCATGAATTCCCAGCGCCACTCGAGCGTTTCGCCGAGGGTGAACCCGCGCGATTTTTCGGGTAGCTCGGCGGTGATCGCCAGGCCGAGGCGCGAGGCCAAACCGCCCGAGAGGCTGGCGGGCAGCACCACGCCCACGCCCACATCGCGCAGGCGGCTGGCGGCGGTGCGCACCAGCACGAACGCCTCCGCCGGCGTGAGCTGCATCGCCTCCGGGGTGGCGGCATCGAGGCCGCGCTCGATTGGCTCAAACGCCAACAGGGCTCGGCCCAGGCCTTCCAGTAGCAGCGCTCCGGGCTGCTCGAGTTGGATCTCGCCCAGGGCCAGGTTGCCGTCGCCGGCGCCCCACACGATGCCGGCTGGCACCCGCAGGCTGGGATCGGCCTCGGCCTGCAGGCCAAAGCGCAGCTCCCACAGCTCCTCGCCTTCCGGCGGGGTAAACAGCTCGAGGCAGGCCCGGGCTGGCGCCACCTTGCCCGCCACGGTTTCGCGCCAGTGGTGGCTGGCGATCGCCAGACGTTCCTGGTCTTCCTCGTCGAGCTGGAGCTTGCCGTCGTGGCTGGCGAGCCCCTCCTGCCAGGCCGCCAGCAGCGGATCGAGCCCAGGACCGCCGGGGGCGAAGGCGGCGCGCAGCTGGCCGTCCACCAGCTTTTCCACGATGCTCGCCACCAGCAGGCGGTTGGAGCGGGGCCGGCCGCAGGCGAGATGGGTGTCGGCGCTGGAGGCCGCCACCACCTGCGGCATGCGGGTGGCCAGGTCTTCCAGGCGGCGGCGGTCGTCTTCGCGGTTGAGCAGCGGCAGCCAGCTGGCTTTGCCCTCAGCGGCGTCGGGCAGCCAGCGGCCGCGGGCGATCAGGCTCAGGCACCAGCGCTGCAGGTGGCACCACCAGAGCAGGTCATCCCCCAGGCCCGCAGCGGCGGTGCCGGAGAGGGGGAGTTGGTTGAGCCACTCGGCAGCGGGACCGGGCTTGAGGAACCAGCCCTCCAGCTGCCAGGGCCACCAGGTGAGGTCTTTGGGCAGGGGTTCGCCGGCCTGCAGCGGCAGCCCGCTCCAGGCATCGCCGGCACTGCTCTTCTGGCCGCGGCTCAGCTGCTGACGGCTGGGCAGGGTGAGGGTGACGCTGGCTTGGCGCAGGTCTTCCGACCAGAAGTTGTTCTCATCCAGCCAGGTGGCCAGATCGTCGAGGTTGAGGCTGAGGGGGTGGAAGGGCGCCTCGGCATCGGGCACCACCGGATCGGCCACACGCCAGGTATCCGCCCAGATGAACAGGCCCGCACTCGGGGCCTTGCCCTTGGCGAAGCTGCCCCGCGGAACGACGGGCAGCCAGGTGGCATGCAGCAGGCTCATGAAGGCGGGGCCTGAGGACTCAGGAGCGCCGGATCGCGGTGTGCCCTGCCGCGAGAACTCGTGGCAGAACCTGCGATCCGTGCAGCACCAGTGCGGCGCCGATCAGCGGCAGCCAGGCACGAACGAGCTCCATCATCACAGTTGGCGCGACCTGCGCCAAGGCCGGCAGCCAGGGTTGGGGCAGCGGCCAGGGGCTCAGGGCTGGCAGCGCCAGGCTGTGAATGCCGCAGACGGCCCCCACCAACCCTGCTTGCAGGTGGCTGTCGTCGGGGTCCACCCGCTGCAGATGAAAGGCCAGCAGGCCATAGAAGAAGCCGCAGCCCCCCGCTCGCAGCGCCGCCTCCACACCAAAGGGCAGCCCCAGCAGCAGTGCGCTCAGCCCCGCCCCCAGCGCCCAGGCGATCGACTGCAGCCGCAGCTGCGCCCGCGATGGGCTCGCCGTTGCGGTGGCTTCGCGGCTGCTGGTGGCGGCGGAAGGGGCGCTCATGCTGCGCGATCATGCCCGGTTCAGGCTTTTCTTGCTCCGCCATGGCTGCCGCCGCCCCTCGCACTGGTGCTGAGATCCGCGCAGCCTTCCTCGATTTCTACGAGCAGCGCGGCCACAAGCCGATGGCCAGTGCCTCGCTGGTGCCGGAAGACCCCACGGTGCTGCTCACCATCGCGGGCATGCTCCCCTTCAAGCCGGTGTTTCTGGGTCAGCAGCAGCGGCCGGCTCCCCGGGCCACCAGCTCCCAGAAGTGCATCCGCACCAACGACATCGAAAACGTGGGCCGCACGGCGCGGCATCACACGTTCTTCGAGATGCTCGGCAACTTCTCCTTCGGCGACTACTTCAAGGAGCAGGCGATCCAGTGGGCCTGGGAGCTGAGCACCGGTGTGTTCGGCCTTAGTCCGAAGAACCTTGTGGTGAGCGTGTTCCGCGAGGACGACGAAGCCGAGGCGATCTGGCGCGATGTGGTGGGGGTGAACCCCAAGCGGATCATCCGCATGGATGAGGCCGACAACTTCTGGGCATCCGGCCCCACCGGCCCCTGCGGCCCCTGCTCGGAGATCTATTACGACTTCAAGCCCGAACTCGGCGACGACGGGATCGACCTCGAGGACGACTCGCGCTTCATCGAGTTCTACAACCTGGTGTTCATGCAGTACAACCGCGACGCGGAGGGCACCCTCACGCCGCTGGCGAACCGCAACATCGACACCGGCATGGGCCTTGAGCGCATGGCTCAGATCCTGCAGGCCGTGCCCAACAACTACGAAACCGACCTGATCTATCCGCTGATTGAAACGGCGGCAGGCCTGGCTGGCGTGGACTACCGCACCCTCGATGAGAAGGGCAAAACCAGCCTCAAGGTGATTGGCGACCACTCCCGCGCTATCACCCAGTTGATCTGCGATGGCGTCACCGCCAGCAACCTCGGCCGCGGCTACATCCTGCGCCGTCTATTGCGGCGTGTGGTGCGCCACGGACGGCTCCTCGGCATCGACAAGCCGTTCCTGACGGCGATGGGAGAGGCGTCGATCACGCTGATGCAGACCGCCTACCCGCAGCTGGTGGAGCGCCGTGAGGTGATCCTGGCAGAGTTGGCCCGCGAGGAGGCCCGCTTCCTGGAAACCCTGGAGCGGGGCGAGAAGTTGTTGGCGGATGTGCTGGCGGCCAAGCCGAAGCAAATCTCCGGTGAGCAGGCCTTCGAGCTCTACGACACCTACGGCTTCCCGCTGGAGCTCACTGAAGAAATCGCCGAGGAGCACGGCCTCACGGTGGATCTCGAAGGCTTTGAAGCAGCGATGGAGGCCCAGCGCCAGCGGGCCAAGGCGGCGGCGGTGAGCATCGATCTCACCCTGCAGGGGGCGATCGAGCAGATGGCGGCGGATCTTGAGGCCACCGCTTTCAAGGGTTACGAGGCCCTGGAACACCCCAGCTGCGTGCTGGCCCTAGTGGTGAACGGTGAGCCAGCGGAGCGGGCCACGGCTGGCGACAGCGTGCAGCTGGTGCTCGACGTGACCCCCTTCTATGGCGAGGGCGGCGGCCAGATCGGCGACCGCGGCGTGCTCTCAGGCGATGGCGTGATCGTGGCGATCGACGGCGTCAGCCGTAACCGCAGTGTGTTCGTGCATAGCGGCCGGATTGAGCGGGGCAGCCTGGCGGTGGGTGATCTGCTCAATGCCCAGGTGGATCGCGCCTGCCGCCGCCGCGCCCAGGCGAACCACACCGCCACGCACCTGCTGCAGGCGGCGCTGAAGCAGGTGGTGGATCCGGGCATCGGCCAGGCTGGCTCGCTGGTGGATTTCGATCGCCTGCGTTTCGACTTCCACTGCCCCCGAGCCGTCACCGCTGCTGAGCTCGAGCAGATCGAGGCCCTGATCAACGGCTGGATCAGCGAGGCCCACAGCCTCGAGGTGCAGGAGATGGCGATCGAGAAGGCCAAGGCCGCCGGCGCCGTGGCGATGTTCGGCGAGAAGTACGCCGATGTGGTGCGGGTGGTGGATGTGCCCGGCGTGTCGATGGAGCTGTGCGGCGGCACCCACGTGGCGAACACCGCCGAGATCGGCCTGTTCAAGATCGTGAGCGAAAGCGGCGTGGCCGCCGGCATTCGTCGCATCGAAGCGGTGGCCGGCCCGGCGGTGCTGGCTTATCTCAACGAGCGCGATGCGGTGGTGAAGCAACTGGGCGAGCGCTTCAAGGCGCAGCCCGTCGAGATCGTGGAGCGGGTGGGGCAGCTGGCGGATGAGCTCAAGGCCAGCCAGAAGGCCCTGGCCGCGGCACGCGAGGAGCTGGCCCTGGCGAAATCAGCGGCGTTGGTGGCTCAGGCGGTGGCCGTTGGCGAGCACCAGCTGCTAGTGGCCCGCCTGGACGGTGTGGAGGGCGGAGGCCTGCAGAGCGCTGCCCAGGGGTTGGCGGATCAGCTTGGTGATGGCGCCGCCGTGGTGCTCGGTGGCCTGCCCGATCCCGCTGATCTGGGCAAGGTGATCCTGGTGGCCGCCTTTGGGAAGGGCGTGATTGCTGTCGGCCCCAAAGCCGGTGCCTTCATCGGCGGCATCGCCAAAGCCTGCGGCGGCGGCGGCGGCGGTCGGCCCAACCTGGCTCAGGCCGGTGGCCGCGATGGCGCAGCGCTGGATGGGGCGCTCGAGCAGGCCCGCACGGAGCTCACGGCGGCGCTCGGCTGAGGCCCTGCGCCAGCAGCAGCCGGATCAGGAACCGTTCCTGCCGGCTGGCGCCCTGAAACAGCGGGGGAATCCTTCAGGTATCGAACGCCGAGGAGCTGCACGCAATGGCCAGCAGCTTTGAAATCCACGCCCGCCAGCACTGGAGCTTCCAGCTGGTGCTGCTGGGGAGCCGCTTGCGGCTGGAAGGTTGCCGCGATGCGGAGCTGCCGGGAGATGAGCCCCTGCACTGCTCCACCTGGCTGCAGCCCCAGGACACGCCTTACGACGTGGCTCATGAGCTGATGGCTCACCCCAGTTGCTGCGTCTGACTCAGGACTGCGTTATTGCCAGTCTGGCTGGTCGCTAGCACCCTGGGATTACCGCTTTTCGGTTCTATGTCTGCTCGCCTTGGGATGACACGACTGGGCCGCGCCTGCTGCCTGGCATGGCTCTTGGTCAGCGTGCCGCTGCCTTCGCAGGCTCAGTCCGACCTGCGTAACACCTTCCCCGGAAGTCGGATGGGTGGGGGAACGCGTGGTGAATGCAGTGCCCGCCTGGTTGCTCACCTGGTTCCTGCCAATAGCGTGTACGCACCGGGTGCCAGTGGCATCGTCGGGATTCTGGAAGGGCCGACAGGAACCCCCCGCCCTTTGCAGATTGCGATCAAGCCAGAGGGGAAGTCCGCTGGAACCCCGATCCAGCGGGATTTACCGGCCACAGGGCCAGGTGTGACCTTGGTCTCGATTGGAGCCGTTCAAGGTGCCAAGGTCTGGGAGACGGCCTATCGCTGTGATCAAGCCGAGGCATCGGGCGGTGGCCTCGGACTTGATTTCGTGGAGACAGCGTCACCGCCGGCGAGAAGCCTGCTGGTATCCGACGTTCAACCGGCTGATCAACGCGTCGCCGCATCGCTTCAGACCCTGAAAGCCTCCTGCGGGAAGTCGGTGGCCACCACCACGGTGGCGAAGGCTTTCGGGCTTGAGGACGCCATCACAGCTGAGTGGCCTCAGCAGTTGCCGGTGCGATGCCTCTGAGTTCCCAGATCCGTAGCGGTTCCTCCCGGCCCTTCACCTTTATCGAGGCTGAGTTGCTTTGTCCGATGCTTCCAGCTCTGTCGTCAGCTGCGCGAGGCCCGGCTGGATTTGAAGAGCTGTCTGCAGAGAGGCGCGTCCATCGCCAGCAGCACCGAGATCGATCGGTGCTCCATTAACGGCCATAAGAACTTCTCAGGTAAATTAGCTCACTATTTCCCTCGTTTAGCGTCGCTGGAATGCAGTAAGCCATGCAGTGCTATGCCAAGTTTAGCAATGCTGCAGGCGAGAGGTCATCTGCAATGGGTATGGAGTTGCGCGTGTTAGATCAAGTCGCCGCTAGAGGTTGATTGCGATCTTCGTCGGGATTGCGGATCTTCGACTTGAGGAGATAAGCCTGCATGGACCCCTTGCCTTTAATGTTGATAATGCCCCTGTCCTCGACGGAATACTTGCCCTTGAGAAGCTTGTAAGTTGATTCTGATATCTGGATCGAGCCATTGATGGCGTGAGACTCCATCCTGGATGCGATGTTGACGGTATCGCCCCAGAGGTCGTAAATAAACTTCTTCTTGCCAATGACTCCTGCGACCACCGGGCCGGAATTGATTCCAATGCGAATATCAATAGGCCTTCGGATCTCTAATGCAATGTTGTGTATCACGTCTTGCATGGACAGGGCCATATTGGCTATTTGATCCGCATGATCTTCGCGATATTGCGGGAGTCCGCAAGCAACCATATAAGCATCGCCAATAGTCTTGATTTTCTCGAGACCATATTTTTCGGAAAGATCATCAAATTCTGAAAAAATGCGATTTAGAATCTCGACTAATTCGGCCGGGGGTATCTCTTGTGATAGTGGCGTAAAGTTAACGATATCAGCAAATAGAATGCTAACGCTTCCGAAAGCATCCGAGATGTCTTTTTCGCCACCCTGCAGCCGAGTGACGATTGCCTCGGGAAGAATGTTTAAGAGCAAGTTCTTTGACTTTTCTTGTTCTGTGCTTAATGACTGATTGGCGCTGCTTAGCTCTTTGGTTCTAATCTGAACTTTTTGTTCTAATTCGACTGAGACACTTTTTAGTCTGCTAAAAACAATCCAAATCCCTGTTGCCGCGATTCCCAGTAAGCCGCCTAGCATCACTAGTGTTGAAGCTAGCCGCTGTCTGTTTTCCTGCAGTAAGGAATCAATCGATGTTGAGACCTCTAAGACCCCTCTAACGTCACCAACTTTCCAATCTCGTTTTGTGCTTTGTGGATGCGAGTTGTGGCAGGTAACGCAGCTCGCTTTCATGATATCTGCTTGCGCGTATCGAAAAGTTTGCTCGCCATCTATATTGGTAATGCGGGTGAAATTCTTGTCGGGATTATTGATTAGAAATGCGAGGGCGTCGCGTTCAAATTTGTCTAGAGGTTTTTGGCGTGTTCGAAAAGAAAATGGATGATCACTAAACAGGCTCACGGAAACCCCCGATGTATCATTGCTGATCCGTTGCCCTAGTTCAATCAAGAAAGTTGCTGGAATGGGTACTGCATCGGGTTTGTGGATGTGATCATAGTCGGCCTTGATCGACTCTTGATTTCCTAGTTTCTTGACCACATTCTCGCTGTAGTATGTGCGTGCTTGCTGGAGAGCATTTGCATACAAGACGGAGTTCTGTAGAGCTTGGCTGTTAATTAGTTTTGACGACAGATTCACCATGCTTGCGCCGGCGACGGCGATTCCTAGTAGGAGTAAGAGCAGGAGGGATACAACGGTTTGCTTGCTAAAAAAGTCTGCGGCGTTTGAAAGTATTCGGCCTCCAAATCTTCTCGCTCTTCGTAGCATCATTACTTGAAGGTGAAGGTCATGTTTGGTGGCCACCCCTCGGAGGTCTCCAATTCGGGCGGTCCTGTGGTCACTATGCATCCTGGTCGCCGATTCGGCAACCCGCTTACTAGGAAATTATTCTTTTGATGAATTAATGGTTTGGAATTCGAGTTTTGAGCTAGGCCCGCTTTTTTGGGTTTTTTACATCCTGCTGGCCGCTAAATCCAGAATAGTCTGGGGCCTGCCCTCGGTTCATGCCTGGTACAAAGTTGTCTTTTCATAATTAAAACATAGTCTCTCTGTGTGGTGTGTGCGCGGTAGTCGTTTCTATTTTGATTGTCTGGCGATCCGCTGTGTGCTTTTGCCGGCTCAGAGTTTCGCTACGCACTCTTAGGTCGACTTGTCTTTCGCGTTAAATTGTTGATTAGTTGTTCCTTGTTGGGGTACGTCTCTCCGCCAGCGACTAGACGCTGCTGTTGATCATTGTCCCTGTGTCCGCGGTGGCGCAGCTCATCTGGTGCCCGCTATGACGATGGTGGCGAACAGGGCTCCATTTGTGGAGGGGGGACTGCTGAGATCAACTAACGAAGGCCTCGCCCATCCAGGAGGCGATCACAGCTGAGTGGCCTCAGCAGTTGCCGGTGCGATGCCTCTGAGTTCCCAGATCCGCAGCGGTTCTTCCCGGCCCTTCACCTTCATCGAACCCCAGTCCATCCAGATCAGGCGGCGGATCCATTCCTCGTCCGTGGCCGCAACCTCCTGATCCAGGAGGTTGCGCGTTTCCTCGGAGATCAGGATTCGGCAAAGGTTGTCGTGGCGCTCCTTCTCGAGGCTCTCGAGCCTGGATGCACAGTTCACTGTGTCGCCGATTACGGCGTACTCCAAGCGTTCACTGCAGCCCATCGATCCGGCCAGAACCGGGCCCGAATGAATCCCGAGTCGGATTGCGATCGGCGGATCACCTGTCGCTTCCAGATCGGTATTCAGCTGTTCCATGCCTTGCTGGATTTCAAGAGCTGTTTGCAGAGCAGCGCGCGCATCACCAGCAGCACCAAGACCGATTGGTGCGCCATAGACAGCCATAAAGCCATCGCCAGTGAATTTATTCACCATGCCCCCACGATTGGTAATGGCTGGAACGCAATACGCCATGCAGCGGTTCAACCAGTTCAGCAACGCAGCAGGTGATAAACCTTCAGAAACGGTCGTGAAGTTGCGCGTGTCAGAGAAAATCACAGTCACGGGCAACTGGCGACCTTCAAAGCGTCCGTCACTGAGTAAGGTTTCGCGCTGACTCCAGAGTTGCTCTGCGACCGCCGGAGAGGTGGTTTGGCCCAGCAAGCGTTCCACCTGTTGCCGTTGCACCTGGGCCAGGGCACCGCGCCGCAGCAAGCCGGTGCCGCCGAACAGCAGCAGAGCTACGGTCGTTTCACTCAATTCCAGCCAAACGTGGAGAAGCAAAAGTGCCAAGCTTCCAGCCACGAGCCATGATCCGATCAGCAGCATCAACAGCAACAGCCCGCGCCGGATCGGTGAGATCCGCTCGGTGACCAAGGCGCTAATCAACGCTGCGAACAAGATCAATGCATTGGTGAACTCCACGTGGGACGTCCGGATCTTGGACTCTTGCGGTTTTGCCTGTCGCTCCATTAAGGCTGCCAGGCGATTGGCATGAATTTCAACGCCAGGCATCAGTGCCAACGACGCGCTCTTCTGGAAGCGCGTGTGGGGCACTTGGAACAGGTCTCTGAGGGAGGGTGCTGTGCTTCCGATCAAGGCAACGGTGCCACGCACTGATTGCGATGGGATTTCGCCTGAAAGAAGCTGTTTGAGGGTCCAGAACCGATAGCTACCGGGTTTCGCAAAGGGAAGCATTTGCTGGAAGCCAGCCGCATCCAGGCCGTAATAACCACCGGAATCAGATGACAACCATGAATCCTTGCCAATGCCAGCCTCGAATTGTTTGCGCAGTTGGTTCTGGCCAGTCGTGATTTCGAGTAGACGCATGGGTAGCGTGACAAAGCGCTCGTCTTGACCGCCAACATGCACAAGATCACGACGTACAACACCGTCTTCGTCAATCACCAGGTCGTTGTAGCCCTGTTGCGCGATCGGGGCTCCTGGAATTGGATCAATGGCGTCGGCGACGTTGAAGATCGAGACAAATGTTGGATTGCGCTGGATCGTCTCCCGTAGACAGTTCTGCTGGGCACCTATGCCTTTGTCGCGATAGAGATCAAGTCCGATCGCTTTGACGCCATCCTTGCTCAGTCGATCGATGCCAGCACAGAGAAGGCTGTCGTCGATCGGCCAGCCGTACGTTTTGATATCGCCCTCGCTGATGCCAATAATCACGATCGGCTTCGTTTGGCCGGAGGGAGCCGGGCTTAGATGGGTGATGTAGTCGTAAACGAGTAAATTGATGCTTTGGAGAATACGACTCTTCTCCAAACCCCAAAGAATGAGAGCAGCGATGCCATAGCCGGCCATCAGCGTTGCTGCTGCTTTGGCTTGTTTCCTGCTGAACGGCATGGCGCGCTACTCAGAGATCTGCTTCTCCCTACCGATAGCTATCGAGACCGTCGTTGGCCAGCCGTTGGCGTCAGAATCGATACTGAAGCTTCGTGTAGACCCCGCTGCCGAGCAGCCAGTCTTCCCAGTAGGGCCGCTCTTCGACTTCAAAGGGAGAGATCCATCCCAGCTCGAGATTCCAGTTCCGGTTGGCGAGCCAGCGCAGCAGAACGCCTCCGCTACCCACTGTGTCGGAGAAGTTTCCTTGGCTGCGCTGGCTCGTAACGCGGCCGGCTCCGAGGAACGGCGAGAGCTGTAAGGCCATTTTGCGGTTGGTCCAGAAGGTCCATGTCAGTTCCGTAGTCCAGAGGTAGCCGCTATCCCCACTGATGTACGTGCCAGGTAATCCTTTCAGGCCGGTATCGCTGCCGAGGGTGAAGCCCATATCGCTCGTGAGCTCATTGAAGGCCAGCTGTCCAGACCCGCGCAGGCTGAGCTGCACCGTGGAACTCACAAACCAATTCAGGTTGAGGCTGCCTCCAAGGGCCCTGGATTCTCCAGGCCTGATTCCCGCCGCACTCAGCTCCTCGAGCTGCAGGTCGCTGCTGAAGCTGGGCATCCCCTGAAGGCCGTAAACACTGGCGTTCCAGCTGAAGCGACCTTGGTTGGCGCCGTAGTTGGCCCCAATGCGTGCATAGCCGGTTTGATTCCAGCCGCCGGGTCCGGTACTCGAGAAGCTTTTGCCGTTCAGAAAGCTGTCGTTGCGGTTGCCGCTGATCCCTGCAAATGCACTCCAGCGTTCACGGCTGCTTTGCTTGAATAGCCATTCCAGTTGTCCGTACCCTTGAAACTGGCGCGATGTGAGGTTGCGCAGCGCCCCCTCGGCTTCCACCTGATTGCGGCGGCTGTAGCCGAATGAACCGGTGAGCTTGAGCTGCTCGCTCAGTGGAGCTGTGTAGCTGATGGAGCCGATGGTGGCTCCCAGTTCCGCTTGCTGGTCAGCATTCAGCTCGCCGACGAGCAAGAAGGTGTCGCCTGGGGCAAGCAGATCGTTTTTGAGCGCCACGCCGAGCGTGCGCCATTCCCCGGAGCCGGCATTGCCGTCATTTCGGATGCTCAGGTCGCCTTGCCAGGGATTGCTCGCCGGCTCCACGGTGAGATTGAGCACCGCCTTGCTGACATCCGTGCCTACCCGGCCCATGTTTCCCTTGATCTGACCGACCCCAGGCAGGAGGCGCAGGTCGACGAGCTCCTGCTCGAGTCGGCCCATATTGAGAACAGTGCCCAACAGCGGTTTGAGCCGCTGCCGAATGCGGTTCTCAAGTCCCTTATCGGTGCTGTTAACGCGGAGCTCTGTGAGCTCACCTGGGACGATCTCTAACCCCCCGGGTGCGGGCGTTGTGCGGACAAACACTCGCGTGTTGACGTAACCGTCCTGCACGAGCCGTGTCGTCAAGGTGGCGGCACACCGCTTCAGCCCTTCGATCTCTGAGCTGCTGGACTGCTGGCACCCAGCCAGGATCTTTCGCAGATCCTCCTTGGAGTAAGGCGACTTGCCTTCAATCGTGGGAATGGACGATGGGGCCGTGTCACCGGGAGAAGGTTCTTTGTCCGGTTCGGGAGCTGGTTGGGGTAGCGGTTCGGGCTGCTTCTCGAGCACAGGAGCTCGGTTATCCGGCGCGGGACTGAGCGGCGACCGCTGCTCTAAAGGGTTTGTTTCCGGAAGCCGAATCGGTCCCTGCTGCAGGGGTGGAGTGATCAGTTGCGCCAGAAGCAGGATCACAGCCCGACTCGTTTCGCAATAACTCCTTCATCTTGTCAGGTTTTTGCGGCTCAACTTCAATGAGTACGCATATGCTTGATAACAAGCGGCGCACCTACGAAAGTCGGTGTAATTGAGAATGCTTCTCATTAGATCTACTCTTGGTTTGCGCAGAGCCCTCGCTCCGGCAGGTTTTTGGGGTGGTCTTGCCGCGTTGGCTCTTGCTGTGCCCGCTCAAGCGGAGGTGGCAGGTCAGGGTGGCTCACGCAGCCTCGGCACCTTGATCAATGGGGAGCGTGCTGGTCGTTGCACCGCGGGTGTCTGCGTTGTGGGTGGAGGGACCAGAGCTGGAGACAATCTTTTTCATCGCCTGAAAGCTTTTGATACGCGAGGGGCGATCACGGGAGTTCGTTTTCAAAATCAACGCAATCAGACAGTCATCGTCGGTGTTGCCAATCCTTTTGGTAGCTGGATTGATAAAACGATCAAGTTTGAAAACCCTGGAAATCTGCTGTTTCTTTCGCCTGGCGGAATTCGTTTGGGAGCTGGAGCCGGTTTTCAGCAAATCAACCAGCTGGGGCTCTCCACGGCAACCCGCCTCGCGATGCAGGGTGGTGGTTCGTTTGATGTTTTCAGAACCACAGCGTTTGATGCCGCGACACTCGTAGGCACCCCGCTGTTCAATGCCCAGGGCCTGCATGTTGATGCAGATGCAAGGCAAGAAGCGGGCATCACCGGCGTACCTGGCATCGTGGCCGACGGCATTGAGGTGACTGTTGATCAGGAGCTTTTCCTGGATGCCATGGACGGAGCAGTCCAGGTGCGCGATTCTCAGATCACCGTGCAGCCCACACAAGGTTTGGGTGGCGCACTGACGCTCACAGGTCAGTCCGTCGAGCTCACAGGCGCCACGCAGCTGAAGGCCCAGGGGCCCGCCGGTGGCGGCGAGATCCGGATCGGGGGCGGTCAACGGGGGGAGAACCTTGATGTTCGCAATGCCCAGCAGGTGCTGCTCGATGCGGGCACCCAGGTATTGGCGGATGCCACAGGGCATGGAGCGGGCGGTCGGGTGATCGTCTGGAGTGATCAGCGCACGGAGGTTCACGGCACGATCAGCGCCCAGGGAGGCCCTGAGGGCGGCGATGGCGGGTTTGTGGAAACCAGCTCGGCTCAGGTGCTGCAGGTCACGGGTCGGGTGAGTACTGCGGCTCCCAAGGGCAACGCGGGGCAATGGCTGCTCGATCCTGAGGAAGTCGCCATCACCTCCGAAGCAGACGTCACAACCACAGAGACCAGCTCGATAAGCGCTGAATCTCTGCAGCAGGCGGTGGATGAAGGCACGGCGGTGACGGTGGAATCCCAAGGTGCAATTACCGGGGCTGATCAGGTGCAGCCCAGCCCCGAGAGTGGCGGAACTCTGAGCACGGTTGAGAATCTTTCTGCTTCCACCACGGCCACGACGGAGCCTGCAGCGGCAGTAGCGCCCTCCGAAAGCTCTGTTGCAACCACAGCTTCAGATCAGCAACAGCAAGACGAGGAGGAGGAAGACCAACTAACGCAGAGCGCCGAAGTTGCGTCTGCAAGCAGCGAAAGCACGACAGAGCAAGCTCCAGTTCCATCCGTTAGTCAGCCGGCCGAAACACCCACCACCACCCGCCTCTTCCTGGATGGTGTTGACCTCACGCTGAATCGCGAGTCATCCAGCACTTACGCCGGCCACAACCTTGTGATTGAGGCCTGTTCCGCCAGCTGCGCGTACGCCACCAATGGCAGCATTTTACTGGATGGTTTAACCGGTTTGAGCAGCCTGGAGATCCTGGCGCCTACCCGGATTGAACTCAGGGGTGATTTGAGTGTTGCGCAGCGTCTCACCTTCCAGGGGGATGTCTTCCTGGCTGGGCCCAGCATCACGTTGGCGGCCTCGGCTCTTGAGATTGCTAGGCCCATCCAATTGGCGAGCACTCTCTCTGCAGCCCCAAGCTTGCAGATCACCACGAGCCAAAGCGCTCAGATGATTCAGGTGGGTGCTGCACTGGATCCGCAGCCCACAGCGATAGCCCCATTGGAGCTCCAAGGGAGCACCCTGGCCCATCTCAATCAGGCGCCAGTGGCGCAGCTCACGATTGGTGGACTCGACAACACAGGTGGGATCCGGGTGAGTGGAGCGCTGAGTTCCCCGCAACAACTGCAGCTCACTAGTCGTGGGGCGGTGCAGGTGTATTCCAGTGCCGCGCTACAGGCCAGCCAGCGCCTTGGTATCGAGGGATCCCAGGTGACGATTGCGGGAAGCCTCACCGCTGGCGACGGTTTGCGGGGTGGTGAGATCACGGTGGTTGGTGATCACGTAGCCCTAGCCGAAACCGCTCGGATCACCGCCAGTGGTGAGAACAGTGGTGGATTGATTCAACTGGGTGGTAGTTGGCAGAACAGCAATTCAGCCATTCGCCAGGCCATTAAGACGACGGTTGCTTCCGGTGCGCGCGTTGATGCAAGTGCGACACAGCGGGGTGATGGTGGCACGATTGTGGTTTGGAGCGATATCAAAGATCCCGCTGCTGCCACCCGGGCCTACGGAGCCTTTTCGGCCAATGGTGGTGTCAATGGGGGCGATGGTGGTCGCATCGAAACCTCGGGACATTACCTGGATGTAGCTGGTATTCAGATTTCTACATCCTCTGTGACTGGAAAAACTGGACTATGGCTTTTGGATCCAACAGATATTTTGATCAGCTCAAGCCCTACTAGCTCTTTGTCGCTGAATATAGCCTCGGATCCTGACGTCTATTCCGCCACGACTGGGCCCACCGTTTCGACTCTTTCTGCGGCTGATCTGAAGGCGGCTTTATTGAATAGTAGTGTTGAGGTGACGACAGCAAGCGCTACGGCGTGTCCCACAAATACAACTTGCGGCACCATTACGTATGCGACAGGTGCTTTAATTGACCTAGGAACTCAGACTTCAAATACGCTGACTCTTAAGGCTGACAAGAATATTGTCTTTGATGGAAGCTACCTTAATCCTGGCACTGGTTCTTTGATTCTATCCGCTCCCAATGGTCGTGTTTCTGGCTCTGGAAGCATCACTCTTGGCTCCGCGGGAGTTGTCGGTGGGCAGTTAGTGTTTGAAGTTGGCACGACTGGAGGTTTGACTGTTGCAACTAGCGCCGGTCGCATACTTAATCAAACAGACGCAAGTAGCTCCTACTTCTCCGGGAGTTTTCAAGGTACGGGCTCACTGGTTAAAAATGGAACGGGCACCTTGGTTCTGACGCGAGCCTATACCTCTGCAAGTCCCGGTTATTCAGGTGGGACGGATATTCGGTCGGGCTCTGTGGCATTGGATGCAGACTTATATGACAGCAGCCCTAATAGCCCTCTGGATCGATTTGGTGCATTGAGTAATTCCCTTGGATCCGGTACGATCAAAGTGCAACCTGTTGGATCTAGCGAAGCAGTTCTCAATCTTTCCGGTAGGAGTTTGGGCAATAACATCGTTTTGTTCGGCGGTGTGCTGGCTAACGGCCGACAAAATAATTATACCGATTATGATGGAGGCTATACAGCTCAGATTGCTGGCAGCCTGCAATTAAACGCTTTCTCCACCACGCAGCCGCGAATTGATGTTGCGTATGAAACTGCTCTGGTAGGTGTGAATGCTCAGATTACTCACTCTCAAAACAGTCCCGGCAGACTTAATAAGACTGGCGGCGGTACTTTGATCTTGTCAGGATCCACAACCCAAGCCAACGCCAATGACTTTACGGCGGGTACTCTTATTGCAGATGGCGTAGTCCGTCTTGAGAGCCCATATAACCTTGGCCTGGGTTTAGTTGAGGTCCAAAGTGGTGGCACATTAGATCTTAATGGCGAACAGGTTGCCACACAAAATTCACTATCTCTTTCAGGCTTCGGCGAAGGTGGTATCGGAGCTCTAACAAATAGCTTTTATTCGGGATACTCCTATACCCCGGCTAGTTTCGGTGGCCAAGTCACGCTTGTTGGTAGTGCATCGATCAATGAAGCGATTGATCTCACGGGGTCTGTAGCTATTCCAAGTGGAAGCACTCTCACCTTGGGTGGCAATGACGGTGGAACCATATTTGGTGTCATCAGCGGATCTGGTGGATTGGTTAAAGTTGGTTCAGGACTATGGGAGCTAGCCGGTTCTAATACTTACTCTGGATCGACCCAGGTCAATAATGGTTTTCTGCTTGTCTCTGGCAGTGGTCCTACTAGTGCTGTTTGTAATGGTGGATCCTCCAATCTCTGCTCTGCTTCCACTTCTAATTCCAGTTCTGGAGGTGGCGGTGACTTCGGGGGTGCATTCCCTGAGTCTCCATTCGAGCCTATTGGGGATGGTTCGAGCAGCCCCTTCCCCCAGGAGCCGCTCATTGATGATCAGGAGATCCCAGACTTCCTGCCCTTTGTTGATGAGTTTGGCGATTTTGAAGATTTTTCAACCTTCTTTGACGATCCTTCCTTTGATTTTCAGGATGAGGATTTCCTGGCTAGTCTTGACCACTTAGAAGTTGTCTTCGGCAGCTTTGAGGAGTTTGAGGATTACTTCGGAAGCGCTGAGGACTTTGAAGCTTACACAGATCTCACTGATGGCTTCCGTGGTTCGGAAGAGGAGCTTGGTGAGTTGGTTGGCCTATTCGGTGAGTTTGAAGACTTTGAGTCTTTCTTTGAAAGCGACCGTGATATCAATCGTTTTGCGCTCTTGGCCGATGATTTTGGTGGTATCGATGAAGTTCAGTCTTTCTTTGGAGATCTCACTGACTTCGGCAGCCTTGATCAGCTGCAAGCTGAAATTGAGCAATACTCAGCCTATGCTGGATTCTTCGATGAATTCAATAATTTCCAGGAGTTTACGGGATTTGTCGATGATGTTGAACTCTTCTTGGATGTGGATTCGGCGGGTCAGGGCGTTGTTGATAACGTAGACCTTGCTATTGGGCCGGATGGTTCGGGGCCTGACGCGTTTGGTCTCGGCTTGCCATCCTCCGTGAATGATGCTGGTCCGCAGGCTTCGTTGCCTTCGCCCGAGTCCGTCGCAACGCTTGAGGATGCTGATTCGTTTGCGAATGCTTACGGAGAGAGTCGCATCGAATCCAATAACGTTTCTATCGACGTTTCTGTTGGAAGTTCTTTCTTCGCAGAAACATCGGGCGTTAGTGAGGCTCCAGCATCAGGTGCAGAAGCAGCTCCTGCATCGCAGGCGTCTTCAGAGGCTGGCAATGCAGCGGTTCAGTCTGGAGCAACCCCGTCCTCGGCTGCATCATCAGCTCCCCCTGTCACTTCCATACCAGCAGAGCAAGCCATTCAAGAGTCTTCGAAAGCAGATTCCAGCCAAGCGCAAAAGGCTCTTGAGTCTTTGCTTCCTGAAGCTTCAAGCACTGGCGTTAATCCTCTGACCCCACAACAGATTCGGCAGAGTCTTCAGAATGCCATTCAGCAAATCCGTCAGGGTACTTTTGGTGATCTGAGAAGTCAGGCCATTCCATCGAGTTCGGCTCCATGGCTCATTGATCAAGAGTTTCTGATTGCTGCTCTTCCAACGTCTGGAATTCAATCGGATGTTGGATCTCCTGCACTCCTGCCCCCTCGTTTTAACCGATCTCACTATAATCCCGCTGTTTTGCATATCCGTTTTACGGAAAGCTCCACGGCCTCATCGAAAGATGGCGCTTTTCTGGATCTCACGCTCATGCCCTCTCAAGGGCAGCCGGAGGGGCGACGCGTTGATGTTCTAAGGAGCGAGTTTGCTAATGACCTCAAGCAAATCTACCGGCAGCTCTCTAGGCAAGAGTCGCTTGATGTTCAAAACCCTCAATCTCCAAGCCGCCGCCTCTACTCAGCGATTTTCTCGGCGATTGAGCCGATTCTTGTTCAGCAAGGAATCACGACGCTGCTGATCTCTGCTGACCGCGGACTCCAGGCTGTTCCTTTTGCGGCTCTCCATAGCGGCACGCGTTACTTCGGGGAGGCTTTCGCATTTTCCCTCACTCCCTCGCTTGCTCTAACCAGTTTGGATCCTCCTCTTAAAGCACAGGGAAAATTGTTGGCCGCCGGCTCTGCCGTTTTTGATGGTTTGGCGCCACTCCCTCTCGTTCCGACAGAGTTAAACCAAGTTGGTCAATCCGACAAAAAGGATAAAGTTCTGAATCGAGATTTTACTCCGAGTACGTTGATGGTTCAAGCGGGAGATCATCAATATTCCCGTGTTCATATTGCTACTCATGCCGAGTTTCTCCCCGGTGGACCATCTGCCTCCCGTTTGTATTCAGGAACGGTGCCCATTCCTCTGACCGACTTTGTCAAGCTTCGTCGTGATCGTGAGGGTGCGCCACTGGATCTCATTAGCTTCAGCGCCTGTCGAACCGCTCTTGGTGATGCCGATACGGAGCTTGGTTTTGTTGGTTTAGCCCTCCAATCAGGCGCGCGTAGCGCAGTTGGCACCTTGTGGTATGTCGATGATGTGGCAACTTCGGCGTATTTTGTGCAGATGTATCGCTATCTCGATTCTGGCGTTCCTAAGGCGGAGGCTCTACAGCTGACGCGTCAGGCCTTTATTCGTGGCCTCGTGAATGTTCAAGGTGATGCGGTTGTTGGTCCCGGTGGTGACGCGTTGATCAGAGGGCTCACTCCATCACAGCAGCGTCGGTTCGAGCGCGGCTTCGCCAATCCCTATTTCTGGGCCGGTATCGAGCTCATGGGTTCAGCATGGTGACGCCTCATGGCCAGAGTTCTCCTTGAGCCCTTCCGTGCGGCCCCGTTGTTGTTGCGTACTGGTCGATTTCTGTTGCCTGGGTAAGTCGTTCCAGCAGGTTGCATTGCTGACAAGTGGGTGATTCAGCCTTCCCGTATCAGCAGACCTCGGAATGCTTGAGACGACCAGAGGCAGCCTGGAGGCGATTACTGGCTCTGACCTAATGCCTACTGGTTTGCTTTCGGTTGCGGGGCCGGGCTTTTTGCTTGTGCTCTCTTGGCGCTTTGCTGATGCGCCTCGATCATTTCCGCGACTCTATGGCTCTCGCTGTCGCCGCAACTCTCTAGTCGGTCGCAGCCACCTGAGTCCCACCGTTTGCGGTGTTTTCGTAGAGCAGGCTGTTTACTGTTCCTTCCCATGCATGTGAAAACTTGTTGAGGCTTTCGTTGCGGTTCGGTCGTGGTTCGTCAGTCCAGTTGAGCGACCATCTGGTATGAGCCTGAAGTGGGGTCGATCTGCGCCCACTCAGGCAGTGGCCAAATGTGCGAGTCCTAGACATCCTGGGAGGGTCTCACAGAAGCTCCTCCCATGCCCATCGATTCAGCTTCCGGTTTGTTCCTAACCCTAGTGATGGGGCATTGCCTGGGGGACTTTGCTTTCCAGAGCGACCGTATGGCGGTCGAGAAGTGTGCTGGGTGTGACAAGACGCTTCCCTGGTATTGGTGGTTAGGGGCACATGCCGGTATTCACGGTTTTCTGGTCACGATGATCACCGGTCAGCCCTGGTTGGGGCTAGCGGAGTGGGTGATTCATTCCTTGATCGATATCAGCAAGTGCCGTCGCTATTACGGGCTTGCCATGGATCAGTTTTTGCATCTGCTGTGCAAGTTTGTTTGGGTCGTGATCCTTGCTCGTCAGCTTGGACTGCCTCTGTTCTAATGCCGCTTCGTTGGCGTTCATTCCTGCAGGTAAGTGCTCTGTCGCAGGCTGTTTTCAAGATGGGTCATCAACCGGCGTGCTTCGCTGATGTGGAGACCGCCCTGTTGGATTGCTGTTTCGCTAGCCACGCGCAACCGTTCCAATAGCAGTTCTGGATCGTGTTCCATCGCTTCTAGAACATCTGCATTGGTGTTGCCGCGCACTACATGGTCCACCTGATAGCCTCCGCCTGGAGCGAGCCGGATATGCACGGCATTGGTGCTTCCGAACAGGTTGTGCAGATTGCCCATTACCTCTTGGTAGGCGCCGCCGAGGAACATGCCGATCAGATATGGCTCCTTCTCCTTCAAGTGATGCAGCTCAAGAAGCGCCTTGGCCTGTCCATCAGTACCGATAAAACGTGCCAGTTTTCCATCGGAATCGCACGTGAGATCGGCGAAATGGCCAAGTCGGGTTGGTTGTTCGTTGAGCCGGTGGATTGGCATCAGCGGAAAGAGCTGCTCAATCGCCCAGGTGTCTGGGGCTGATCGAAACACCGAGAGGTTGGCGTAATAGATCCCGGCCAGCGCCGCGCGCAGGCTGCGGAGGTCTTCCGGGATCGCCGATTGTGGTGGCAGACGATCAACAATCGCCTCCGCGCAAGCCCACGTGAGTTGTTCGGCCATCGCCCGCTCAGGCAGGCTCAGGTATCCCAGGCGAAACGCATCGAGAGCATCCTCTTTGAATTTGATGGCGTCGTTCCAGGCTTCCTGTAACCGTGCAAGGTCACTGCTGTCTTCGGATTCAGATGTAAGGATGGACGCGAGCGTGCTCCGAAGGTTACGAACCGTGAGCGGTTCTTCTTGCTGAGAGGGGGGCGCGGCGCAGGGCATGGAGGAGCTACCCAGAATGTTGAACACCAGCACAGAGAAATGACTAGCGATTGCCCGGCCGCTTTCGCTTACGAGTGTGGGCACGACAACGTTGTGGGGTTCGCAGCATTCCTGCACAGTTGCTACCACGTCGTTGGCATAGTTTTGCAGTGAATAGTTGGTCGAGGCCGCTGTGGCTGTGCGGCTCCCGTCGTAATCCACACCCAGGCCGCCGCCCACATCCAGAAATCCCATCGGCGCGCCGAGCTTTGTGAGTTCCACATAGATCTGTCCTGCTTCCTGCAGGGCATCTTTCAACACGCCAATATCGTTGATCTGACTGCCCACATGAAAATGAAGCAGGCGCAGATCGTTGAGAAGACCGGCTTCTCTTAAGGCCTCAACTGTATTCAGAACGTCGGGAATCGCTAAGCCGAACTTGGCTTTTTCTCCAACCGAGCTACCCCAACGACCTGTGCTGCGGGTGGAGAGCTTGGCGCGGATCCCGATTAAGGGAGCTGCTCCCAGTTCCTGGCTGGCTTGGATGATGCGCTCCACTTCGTCATGCTGTTCAATCACTACCACGGGCTGGCGTCCGAGCCGGCGGGCAAGGATGGCCGTCTCGATGTAACGCTTGTCCTTGTAGCCATTGCAGATCAGCAGGGCGTCAGGGTCATCAATTAACGACAGTGCGATCAATAATTCGGCTTTGCTGCCGGCTTCCAGCCCGAAATGCCAGCGCTGACCGCAACTCACCAGCTCTTCCACCACATGGCGCTGCTGGTTGCATTTCACAGGGAACACGCCCTGGTAGCGCCCCGCATAGCTGTAGTGAGCGATAGCCCGCTCGAACGCGCCGTGCAGTCGCTCAAGCCGGTCCTGAAGGATGTCGTCGAAGCGGATTAATAGCGGTAGGGAGAGGTTGCGTCCCTGCAGGCCTTGCACCAGATCGACCAGGTCCAGGCTTCCTCCTCGTTCCCCCTGGGGTTGCACGCTGATGTGCCCGCGTGCATTCACTGAGAAGTAGGGCTCGCCCCAGTGACTGATCCCGTAGAGCTCAGCGCTGTCCTGCACGCTCCAGTCGGCGGGTCTTGCAGGCAGCATGAAGCAGGGTCAGCGATCGATTGGCGAAATCTAGAGGCCCATCCTGGCGGCACCGTGCCGAGGTGCTTGCCAAGCGGTAGGCCGGGCACAGACGATGGACCGGATTCATCGTTTTGATTCGCCATGGCTGCCGAACGCACGTTTATTGCTATCAAGCCTGATGGCGTCCAGCGCGGTCTGGTGGGCGAGATCCTTGGCCGATTTGAACGGAAAGGGTTCAAGCTGGTGGGTCTCAAGCAGCTCACTCCCAGCCGTGACCTTGCAGAACAGCACTACGGGGTTCACCGGGAACGTCCCTTTTTTGCCGGACTCGTCGACTTCATCACCTCCGGTCCTGTGGTGGCGATGGTTTGGGAAGGTGATGGCGTGATTGCCAGTGCCCGCAAACTGATTGGCGCCACCAAGCCATTGGAGGCAGAGCCCGGCACGATCCGTGGCGATCTGGCTGTGAACATCGGTCGTAACGTGATCCATGGATCCGACGCTGCTGAGACGGCTGCTTTCGAAATCGGCCTCTGGTTCCAGCCCTCCGAGCTCAGTGATTGGAGTCCTTCCGACCAGATCTGGCGCGTCGAGGACTGATCGACTCCCTAGCCCCAGCCCTCGCCATGGGGGTTGGGGCGTCGCACGATTTTGTTGTGTTGTGTGGACGGTTCCGGATCTTGACTTTAGGTTGAGGACAGTGACGCGACCGTTCGGTGACAGATCTTTCCCACGACCATGCGGTCAAACCCGCCCTCTCGGCGGGTCAACTCACGCAGCTTTTTGAGATTGCGAAGGCGATTTCTCGAGAGTCGTCGCTGGAAGGTCTCATTGACCGCATTCTTCAAGATAGTCGTCCCTGGCTCCGTTGTGATACTTGCTCACTGTTTTTGCCTGATCATGAGGCCGGCGATCTAGTCCTTCATTCTGCTCAGGGGGGTGAGTGTACGCACGGGCAGATCCGTGTCCCAATGGGGGCTGGAGTTGTTGGGGCAGCGATGGACAATCGAGAAACGATTAAGGTCGATGATGTCCGCCAAGACCCTCGTTTCTTTGCGGCAGCTGATAAGAAAACCGGCTATGAAACCCGTGCGTTGATTGCGGTTCCGCTTCTTGATGGCGACGCCTGCCGCGGAGTGATTGAATTCATCAATCCGGAAGATCGCACATGCTTCTCTGATGCCGACGTGGCGTTGTCAGAGTATTTCGCCGGCCTCGTGGCCAGCACTCTCTATCGCATGGAGATGGCCGAAACGGCGGTTCGCAGCGCGCTGATTCAGCGTGATCTTGATATTGCTCTTGAGGTGCAGCGCGGTTTGTTGCCGAAAGTCTTTCCGCCCTTTGAGCAGTATGGAGGGCTGGATGTGTGGGGGCTTTGTGATCCTGCTTTGGAAGTGGGTGGAGATCTCTACGACTTTTTCCCGGGTCCGGATGGCAAGCTCTTTTTCTTGATTGGTGATGTGTCCGGCAAGGGTGTGGGTGCAGGCATGTTTATGGCGCAAACGCGCACATCGATGCGAGGCGTCGCTCGTGCTGGTGGAACTCCCGCAGACATTCTTGAGGAGGTCAACGGTCTGTTGCATCCAGATAATGAAGCGCTGTTGTTTGTGACGACGATCTTTGGTTGTTATGACCCTGCTACCGGTGAGATCGAGTATGCACAGGCGGGGCACAATCAGCCTGTTTTGTGTTCACAGGCTGCGGGTGTTGCCTATGAGCCGTATGGCGGCTCGCCGATAGGTCCGTTCCCGATGGCTAACTGCGCAACAATCCACGCCAAGTTGAGTCCTGGTGACTGTTTGATCCTGTACACCGATGGTGTCACCGAAGCGATGAATGCAAGCAAGCAGCTCTATGGCGAAGACCGCTTACTGGCTTTTGCAAGCGCGATTGCCAAAGACAGCTCCAAGAACATCGCCACTGCTTTGCGCGAGGATGTTGCTGCATTTGTTGATGGCGCTGAGCAGTCGGATGACATCACGATCCTCGTCCTGCGACGCGTGTAGATCGCGTTTGGTTCGCGAGTTGCTTTCTCGTAAAGCGTTGTTGCTGTCTGAGTGAGGCTTGGTCGCAAGGCTACGCCCTCAAGGGGGGTTCATGAGTCGTGATCGGTCTGTTGTGTGAAGCGTCTCAGTTCGCTCCAAAGCGTCGCCAGTTGAACGCCATCAAGCGCTCCTCGTCCTGTGGATGGAGGTTCCCGACCAGGCAGGTGCTCACGAGTTCTGCCGTGATCGCCGCCAACAGAACGCCATTGCGGTGGTGTCCGGTCGCTAGGTAGAGACCGTCGAGAGGCCCGGGGCCCAGCAAGGGCGCCTCATCGGGGGTGCAGGGCCGGAATCCCCACCAGCGCTCCATCGGCGGCCATTGGCTGGCGGCGGGGAGGAGCGCTTCTAGTCCTGCCTGCAGCTGCCGCTGGCCAAAGGGGGTGAGGCCCTCGGTGAAACCGGCTTCGCGCTCGCTGGTGGCCCCCACCACCAGCAGGCCGTCTTCCCGGGGGACCAGGTAGGTGCCGGGGCCGAAGATCACGCGCTGGAGGGCCTCGCGCGGTCCTTGCAGCGACACCATCTGCCCCTTCACAGGGAAAATCGGCAGCTCCGGCAACAGCTGCGCACTCCAGGCCCCGCTGCAGAGCACGGCGGTGGTCGCCTGAAGGAGGTGGATGTCGGCCGCTGCGTCTCGCACCCGCACGGCGTTGAGTCGACCTTCGTTGTGCAGGAGTTCGAGCACTTCCACCCCTTCCTGGAAGCGCACGCCCTGCTCCACGCAAGCCCGCTCCAGGGCGCGCATCAGCTGGCGGCGGTTATCGATCTGGCCGTCCTGGCGGAACAGCAGCCCCGCCTGCCAACCCGGGCCGATGCCGGGGAGTTCGCGTTCTAGGGCCTGCCGGTCGAGGGGCTCCCCCCAGGGGGCTGTGGGATACACGTCCCGTTCGGCGGCCGTGGCGAAGGGCACCACGATGCCGCAGGGGCGCAGACCACAGCTCAGGCCGCTGTCGGCTTCGATCTGGGCGACCCAGGCGGGGATGCGCTCGAGGCTGCGCTGGCCGAGCTCCAGCAAGGCACCGCTTAGCCCTTCAGCGTGGGGCGCCAGCATGCCGGCCGCCACGAAGCCGGCTGCTTCGCTGCGGCGCCGGCTGAGTACCTCCACGGCCCGGCCTCGATGTGCCAGGGCGTGAGCCAGGGCCAAGCCCATCAGGCCGCCGCCCAGGATCAGCACCGGCGCATCGGTGTTGGTCGCAGGGGTGGCGGCCATGGCTGGGGGGCAGCGGCGGAGGGCTCTTCAGTGTTTCAGCCCAGCCCGGCCGATGGCCACCGGCGCCCTTCCATAGGATCGGCCCACGCTTGGAGATGAACGATGGCTGCTGAGGCCGCCTGGGAAGCCGTGATCGGCCTGGAGACCCACGTGCAGCTGGGCACCAACAGCAAGATCTTCACCAGCGCCTCCACGGCCTTCGGCGACGACCCCAACACCCACATTGATCCTGTGGTGTGTGGTCTGCCCGGCACCCTGCCGGTGCTCAATCAGAAGGTGCTCGAGTATGCGGTGAAGGCGGCAATGTCGCTCAACCTGAACATTGCCGAGCACAGCAAGTTCGATCGCAAGCAATATTTCTATCCCGATCTGCCGAAGAACTACCAGATCTCCCAGTACGACGAGCCCATCGCTGAAGACGGCTGGATCGAGGTGGAGGTGGCTGAAAAAGGGAAAGACACCTACCTCAAACGCATTGGTATTGAACGCCTCCACATGGAGGAGGACGCCGGCAAGTTGGTGCACGCCGGTAGCGATCGCCTGGCCGGTTCCACCCACTCTTTGGTGGATTACAACCGCGCCGGTGTGGCGCTGGCGGAGATCGTGAGTAAGCCCGATCTACGTACGGGCCGTGAAGCAGCCGAATACGCCTCTGAGATCCGCCGGATCATGCGCTACCTCGGCGTGAGCGACGGGAACATGCAGGAGGGCTCCTTGCGCTGCGACGTGAACATCTCCGTGCGCCGCGGACCTGATGCGCCATTCGGCACGAAGGTGGAGATCAAGAACATGAACTCCTTCTCTGCCATTCAGAAGGCGTGTGAATACGAGATTCAACGCCAGATCAAGGCCTACGAGAGCGGCGAGCCTGTGGTGCAGGAAACGCGCCTCTGGGATGAGGGCAAGCAGCTCACCAAGAGCATGCGCGGCAAGGAAGGTGCCAGCGACTATCGCTACTTCCCTGATCCGGATCTGGGTCCGATTGAGGTGAGCGTGGAGCGGCGCGAGGGCTGGCGCGCTGAGCTGCCTGAGCTCCCTGCTGCCAAGCGTCACCGCTATGCCGAGGAGCTGGGGCTGTCGCAATACGACGCCCGCGTGCTCACCGATGAGCGTCCGATGGCTGAGTATTTCGAGGCGGCCGTAGCGGCCGGCGCCGATGCCAAGGGCCTGGCCAACTGGATCACCGGCGACATCGCCGCCTATGTGAACGCCAATCGCTTGTCTTACGCCACGCTGCCCTTCCGCCCCGAGCAACTGGCGGAGATGGTGCAGCTGATCGATGGCGGCAAGATCAGCGGCAAGATCGCCAAAGAAATCCTGCCCGAGCTACTGGAGAAGGGCGGCTCACCCGCGGCGATCGTGGAGGCCAAAGGCCTCGGAATGATCAGCGACCCTGCCGCGATCACGGCGATCGTTGAGGAATTGCTGGCCGCTCACCCCGAGGAAGTGGAAGCCTTCCGCGGCGGTAAGACGAAGCTTCAGGGCTTCTTCGTGGGTCAGCTGATGAAGAAGACCGGCGGCAAGGCCGACCCGAAGTTGGCGAACCAGATCCTCAATCAGAAGCTCAAAGGCTGAGGGTTGCCTGTAGGTCGACAACCCCTTGGCGGTTGTCGATCACCCGATCCGCCAGCTCCCGCTTGCGCTCCAGTGGCCATTGGGCGTGGATGCGGGCCTGCGCGGCGGCCTGGTTCAGGCCATCCCGTTGCATCAGCCGCTCCAGCTGCTGCTCAGGTTCGCAGTCCACCAACCAGATCTCACTGCAGAGGCTTTCCAGGCCTGCTTCAAACAACAGCGGGATCACCAGCACCACGGCTGGTTGCGCTGCCAGGGCTGCCAGCTCGGCGTCAAACCGTTCACGCACCAAAGGGTGCACAAGTTGCTCAAGCCACTCCCTTTCCTGGGGAGCGTTGAACACGATCTGGCCCAGAGCACCCCGGTCGATCACGCCGCTGTTGGTAGAGCTGCACTGTGCACGCACCACCGCCCCGTAGCGCTCGAGCACCGCAGCAGCACCCGGAGTGCCCGGGGCCAACGCCTCCCGCGCGTACACATCCGCATCAAGCACCGGCAGCCCCTGCTGCTCGAGCCAGCGGGCCACAGTGCTTTTGCCACTTGCGATGCCGCCGGTGAGGCCGATGCGGCGCTGCGATCCGCTCCAGCGGGTTGAGGCGGGCATCGAAGGGTTGGGGCGCGGACAGTCAGCGCTCAGAATCGCAGCATTCGAGCGTGAAGCGGCGGCCGTGTCTCACCCCTGGCATTCCATCTCCGGTGGCGTCACGGCTCCTGCAGGTTTCCTGGCCGCCGGCATCACCGCCGGCCTGAAGGCCTCCGGCAAGCCCGATCTCTCCCTGTTGCTTGCCCCGGAAGGGGCCGTGTGCGCTGGCACCTTCACCACGTCTCTGGTGCGGGCTGCCTGCGTGGATCTCTGCGCCGAACGCTTGAAGGCCAGTGGCGGCCATGCCCGGGCGGTGCTTACCAATTCCGGCCAGGCCAACGCCTGCACCGGCGATCGCGGTTTGATCGACAGCCAGCGCGCCACCCAGGCCATGGCCGATCGGCTAGGGCTGGTCGCTGAGGAGGTGCTGATCTGCTCCACCGGGGTGATCGGTGTGCCGATCCCGATGAACACCTTGCTGGCGGGGCTGGACCCTCTCGCCGATGCCCTCAGCGCCGAAGGCGGCTCGGCTGCGGCCACCGCGATCCTCACCACCGATCTGATCGACAAGCAGATCGCCCTCGAAGCCGAGTTGGGCGGTCGCCGCGTCCGCATCGGCGGCATGGCCAAGGGATCCGGAATGATCCACCCCAACATGGCCACGATGCTCGGCTATCTCACGTGCGATGCGGGCGTACCGGCCGATGTTTGGCAGGCGATGGTGAAGCGGGCAGTGGATCGCTCCTTCAATGCGATCACGGTGGACGGCGACACCAGCACCAACGACACGTACCTGGCGTTTGCAGCCGGTGATCCCCTGAGCCCCGAGCACTTCGAGGCGCTGGAGGCCGGCCTCACGGCGGTGTCGCAACACCTGGCCAAGGCCATCGCCCGCGATGGCGAGGGCGCCACCTGCCTGCTGGAGGTGCAGGTGGAGGGTGCCGGCGATGACGCCGCTGCCCGCGCCATCGCTCGCACCATCTGCGGCTCCTCGCTCGTGAAGTGCGCCGTGCACGGCCGCGACCCGAATTGGGGCCGCATCGTGGCCGCCGCTGGCCGCGCTGGCGTGCCGATGGATCCTGATGCTGTGGCCTTGTGGCTGGGCGAGCACCAGCTGATGGCGGCCGGTCAACCGCTCCCTTTCGATCGCCCCGCCGCCTCGGCCTACATGCGCGAACGCGCTGCCGGCGCCTACCTCACCGACGACACCGTGCTGATTCGCCTTCAGGTGGGCTCCGGCTCCGGCAGCGGCCGCGCCTGGGGATGCGATCTCTCGGATCAATACGTGCGCATCAATGCCGATTACACGACGTAAGTCGTGCTTAGTGATCGCCGCGGTTGTGCAGGTATCCAGTGAGAAGTAGGAGGAATGCCGTAAGGGATCTCCGCAAGGCGCTCTGCATGGGAGGTGTCTTTGCTGTCAGCACGGTGCTCCCAGAAAAGATCCAGCACCTCGCCGCCCACTTGGAAAGCATCAGGTCGTTCGCCTCTGTGGAGGCCCTGGAGCACGCGCTCCAAGTGCTCGGATGCTTCTTGGTGCTCTCGGTGCTGATCTGGGCATCCAGCAGCGAGCCGCATCCTGTTAGCCCCCTGTTGGCCTACCCACCGCACAACAGCGAGACGGTGACGGTCCACATCGCCGGTCTGGCACTGGGAGTGGTGCTGATGCTGACTTGATCAGACGCTCGCAGCGAGAGGCAGGAACCGTTCGTTCATCCCGACGGGTCCAGCACGACACCAGGCAATCGACCTGCTGACCCCATACCGTGAGCCCAATCCCCAAAACGCGATGAAGCGCCTGTTGCTCGCTGCCCTGATCCTGAGCGCAACCACCGCCAGCGCGCACCACGACGGTGACCACAAGCACCAAGACACCTCCACTCAGGCAGGTGGTCAGCGGTGATCGCTCATCCCTTATGGACCCTGGTGCCTTGGGCAGTCTTTGCCCTTGCCGCTGGGCTCAAGTTCTGGAGGATCACCTCGGTCTTCCGTGGGCGCACGTTGAGCGCGGTCTCCAGCACCGATCAATTTCGGCAGACCTTGGAGCGGATCTGGACGCAGGATGCTCAGCGGCGATGACGCGAGTTGCTCTGTTTCTCGGGGAGAGGGACGAGCATTTGTCGTTGTCCTCCCCAATTACACGACGTAAGCCACAGGGCTGCGGTGCACGATCACATCGGGATGCGGGGCGGCCAACTGGCTGAGGTGATCACGCAGCAGGTTGAACAGTCCTTGCGTGCGCGGGTGATCGCGGTAGGCATCGCGCACCATCAGCACATCGCCAACTTCAACGGGTAAACGCTGCGGAAGCCTCACCCACTCGTCGCCGAAGAGATGCAGGGTGAGCGGGGAGGAGTAGCCGATCAGCATCGATTCCACTGGCACCTGGCCAAACCAGGCGGCTTGCTTCATCGCCTGTTCCCGTTCGGCGCAGGGCAACAGGCTGCACTGGCGCAGTACGCGTTCAAAGATCGGGAAGCTGCCATTGGGCAGTGGCAACACGGGGTAGGGCAATAAGTCGTCCCAGGCGATCGGATCGCTCCGGTCCGCCAGCGGGTGGCCCACAGGCACCATCAGGTGCATGGGCATGGTGGTGAGCTGCAGGGCAGTGAGCCCGTTGCGCACCGGTGCATCCGGCGCTGAGCAGATCCAGGCGTCGATGACCCCGCTTTCCAGGAGGGCGAGGGGTTGTTCGTAATCGAGCTGGTTGAAATTGCCGCGTTGCCAGTTACTGAGCTCCAGCCCATCCAGGCCTGGTGCCGACCAATGCTGGGCTTCCAGCCTCAGGGTGCAGCCCCTGCTCCAGCGCCATTGCTGATGCACGGAGCGCTCCAGGTTGAGCAGCTCGGTGTCGCCGATCAGCCGCCATTCGCCGCGGCTGCGGGTTAGCTCCAGGCCGAACACCTCCAGGCATCGGCGGCTGTTGCGGCTCACGGTGGGCTGCGCGCAGGCCAGAGCTTCGGCGGCCCTTTGGCCTGTGCGCAGCCAGATGAGGTGATCAAGCGCGGCAAGGCAGTCCAGCGAGATCACAGCTGCCCTTCCCAACACCCGCTGCTGAAATTAAGCCTTCAGTTCGGCGCTGCCTTCTGAAGTTCCCCGCATCCACACAGGCCGGCTTCGTTTATGCAAATTCTGCATGGGGCATCCCGCCTCGCGGGGGGGCCGCCTGGGCTGCTGCTGGCTGCGCTGCTTAAAGTTCCGGCTCTGACGTGGGGCCGCGGATGGCACGGGTGTCGCAGCCGACCCAGCCTCGGCCGCAGCAGATCTGGAAAGGCCCGCTGATTGCTGGGGTGTGTTTCGGCCTGGCCTATGGCGTCTCCCAGCGGCTGCTCAGCTTCAACGTCACCGAGTTGATTCGCTTCGGCCCAGGTTTTGATGTGCAGGTGTTCCCCGGCACCAGCATGGAGAGCCTCAAGCTGCGCTTTGGCGATGCTCAGGGGGAAATCCGCGGGGATCTGGAGTTGCAGGAGCTGGAGCGTCAGCAGGAGCTAGAGGCCAAGCAGCGCGCTGAAGCGGCCAAGCAGGCCGAAGCTGAGCTGGAGCGTGCCAACCAGATCGAACCGCTGAGGGAGCCTGAGCTGCCGGCTGCGCCTTCAGCTCCTGCGGCAGAACCGGCCGCGCCGCCGCAGCCCACGCCACCGCAGCCTCCCGCTCCCCAGCTCTGATCTGCCACAGTTTCAGCAGATCACGCCTGGCCTCGGCCCGGACGGCCGCCATGAGCACACCCCAGACCTTGGTGCAGGCAGCACTGAACCGGTTATCGGCCCGCTTGGGCAGTGGCTTGGTGGATGCGGCAGCGGGCCTGGCGGTGTTGGCTCAGGATGCCCCTGAACGGTTCCGCCAGGAATGGGACCTATTCCGCGAAGAGGTGGAGCTCGAGGCCCAGCGCCTCGAGCGTGGTGAAGCTGCGGGCACCGGATCTGATGCACCAGCCTCTGATCCGGTGCCCGCCGATCCTCAGCACCAGATCGATCAGCTGCGTGCTCAGGTGGCGCGGGTGGCCCGTCGGCTCGAGGAGCAGCCCTGATGCCTGCCTTGATGCAGGGTGTGCGCAGTGCCACGCGGGTGCTGCGTATCTGGGCGGCTGTGGTGCAGTTGCTGGTCGGGCTCTGGCTCGATGCCCGCGACTGGAGCTATCCCGGTGGGGCTACCGCCGAGCGCCGCGCATCGCGGCAGCGGCGCCGGGCCCGCTGGCTCACCGCTGAGTTGCTCTCGCTCGGCTCGGCTTTTATCAAGCTCGGCCAGTTGCTCTCGGCTCGCCCGGATGTGCTCCCCGCCAGCTGGGTGGAGGAGTTGTCGCGTCTGCAAGACAGCGTTCCGGCCTTCTCGTTCCAAACGGCCCAGGCGCTGCTGGAGCAGGAGCTCGGTGAGCGCTGCGCCGAAATCATCGATCTCGATCCCGAGCCCCTCGGGGCCGCCAGCTTGGCCCAGGTGCACCGCGCCAGCCTGCGCAGCGGCCGCCAGGTGGTGCTCAAGATTCAGCGCCCAGGCCTGGAGCGTCTGTTCCGCCTCGACCTGGAGGTGATGCAGCAGGTGGCGGCTGTGCTGCAGCGCCATCCCACCTGGGGCGTGGGGCGCGATTGGGTGTCGATCGCCCAGGAGTGCCGGCGCGTGCTGCTGCGGGAGCTTGATTTCCGCCTGGAGGCTGAGCACGCCGCTCGCTTCCGCCAGCAGTTTCTCGACGACCCCGGCATTCGCATTCCGGCTGTGGTGTGGGAGCTCACCACCCGCCGCGTGCTCTGCCTGGATTACGTGCCCGGCATCAAGATCACCGATCGCGCGGCGATCCTCGAAGCGGGCATCGATCCGGCGGCTGTGGCCGAGAAGGGCGCTGCCAGCTACCTGCAGCAGCTGGTGCGCTTCGGCTTTTTTCACGCCGATCCCCATCCCGGCAACCTCGCTGTGGCCCGCGATGGGGCCCTCATTTATTACGACTTCGGCATGGTGGGCAGCCTGTCGCAGCGGTTGCGCGGACGCTTGGGCCGCATGGTGACGGCCGCCGCCGCCCGCGATGCCGCCGGCCTGGTGAACGAGCTGCAGGCTGCTGGGGTGATTGCGCCTGATATCGATCCAGGCCCCGTGCGCCGCCTCGTGCGGGTGATGCTCACCGAGGCGCTCACCCCGCCCTTCTCCGCCAATGTGATCGAGAAGTTGTCGGGCGATCTCTACGACCTGGTGTACGGCCAGCCGTTTGGCCTCCCCCCAGAGCTGATCTTCGTGATGCGGGCGCTCTCCACCTTTGAGGGCGTGGGCCGCAGCCTTGATCCCAGCTTTAGCCTCGTAGCGATTGCCCGCCCCTACCTGCTGCCCCTGATGAGCGCCTCCGGCAACGGCCCCAACGATCTCTTCAATCAGCTGGGTCGCCAGGCGGTGGAGGTGGGCAGCCGTGCCCTCGGCTTACCCCAGCGCCTGGAAGACAGCCTTTCGCGCATTGAGCAGGGCGACCTGCAGGTGCAGATCCGCGCCGGTGAAACCGATCGGCTGCTGCGGCGTGTGGCGTTGAGCCAGCAGAGCGCCGGTCAGTCGATGCTGCTCGGGGCGCTTTTGGTGTCTGCGGCACTGCTGGCGGCAAGCACAAGGCCGGCGCTCACAGCCGTGCCGATCTTGCTGTCAGCCCCGGTGGGCCTGAGCTGGCTGAAGCTGCAGGCCCGGCTGCGGCGCGATGGCCGCATCGACAAGCTGACACCTTGAAGAAAGAGTGGACCAAAGGCTGGCCTTGGGTTTTGACAAGGTGTTTTTCCCCTCGCGAGTTAAGTCAATCCGTATCTGGTTGAACGAAGTGATCTTTCTTGCGCTCTGTTTTGCTTGAGCTGAGTCCTGCTTTTGGATTTGGTTGTCATTTGAGTTGACGACGTTACACTTGTTTGTGCTGTGAGTCGCAGTCGCGATGGCTAGAAGGGCGCGTCGGTTTTTGTCTTTTTGGAGCTTTCTGCCAGGTGCTTTGAGCTGGGATGTCGTTCAGATCCTTTCAAGCCTGCTATCCGGTTTGTTGCTGCCTGTACTTCTTGTGCTGGGCAGCCAAGAGCTGGCTTTTCGGTCTCTTTGGATTGTCTTGTCATTGCTCGGTCTGGTCGACATGGCGATCTCTTGTCGGCGCTCTTTTGGGGAGAAGGGTCGGGTTGTTCGGGATAAGCGAAGGATTTTCTTGCGCTATCTCAAGGGTTGGTTTGTCTTTGATGCCTTCTCCAATCTCCCCTTTCTCCTCGTCAGCGCTTCCCCGCTAGCGGCTTTGTTTCAGCTTCTGCGTGCTTCAAAGGCCTTTCGGGTTCTACGTGCCTGGGAGCGCTCAGGCTGGATTGATCCGCTTGTGCTGCGCATGGTGAGGTATCTCATTGCGCTTGCGCTCTTGGTGGTGTGGTTGTCCTGCTGCTGGCTCTTTCTTGGTCTTACAGATCCTTCGCCGGATGGATGGGTCGCCCGCCATGGCTTTGTTGAGCGTAGCCATGGCGACAAGCTGTTGTTTTCCTTTTACTGGACCATTACGACTCTGACCTCGGTTGGTTATGGGGATGTCCTGCCAAATACCAGGCCTGAGATCCTGCTGGCGATGCTGACGATGTGTCTCGGGGTTGTTGTTATTGCTGTTGCCATTGGTAACATCATTGCTGTTGCTAATCAGTTGAATGATGGAAGATCCGAGTACGAAATGAAGCAGGCGGCCATGCGGCGGTATCTGTCGCTTAATGGTGTTAGCCCAAATACGCTTTTGCAATTTCAGCAATTTGGAAACTTTCTTTGGGACAACTATCGCGGTGTGAGGCCTGGTCAGGTGCTGGCTGATCTGCCCGTCTCGTTGAGGCGTGTTGTCGCGCAGGAAATCCTTGAAGGTTCAGCGGATGATGTTCCGCTTTTAAGGGAGATGCCTGTTCATCTGCGCGGCAGCTTGCTGATGTTGGTGACAGCCGAAGTTTTTCACCCTGGGGGTGTCATCCTTTCCGAGGGTGAAGTTGGAAATTGTATCGTCTTTATGATTAGCGGTCGCGCCCGAATTCTCAAGGATGGTGTGGATTCCAATGAGCCTTGGGCTCAGTTTGGCCCCGGTGATCATTTCGGTGAATTGTCCTTTTTCCTTCAAGAACGGAGGAGCTGCAGTGTTGTAGCCCAGGAATATGTTCAGGCGTTTGTGTTGGATCGATCTGCCTACGACGAAATGTGTCGTAGAGACGAATCGTTTAATGAGGTTTTGGGGAGTATTTCTGGAGAAGGTGCTGACATGAAGCAGCAGCTGCTGATGCGCGGGCTGGTGGTCTAGGTCAGCCCGCGTGTGTTGTCGTATGTGGCTCGATCAGGCCTTGCCGCGGGGGCCGCGGTCTTCAGCACCGGCGTACACGGCCTGGCTGCCCAGTTCGTCTTCGATGCGCAGGAGCTGGTTGTACTTGGCGACGCGCTCGCTGCGGCTGAGGGAACCGGTTTTGATCTGGCCGGCGCGGGTGGCCACCGCCAGATCGGCGATGGTGGTGTCTTCGGTTTCGCCGGAGCGGTGGGAGATCACGCTGGTGTAGCCGGCACGGCCCGCCAGATCGATCGCCTGGAGGGTTTCGGTGAGGGAACCGATCTGGTTCACCTTGATCAGGATTGAATTGGCCACGCCTAGGTCGATGCCGCGCTGCAGACGGGCGCTGTTGGTCACGAACAGGTCGTCGCCCACCAGCTGCACGGTCTTGCCGAGCTTTTCGGTGAGCAGGGCCCAGCCGTCCCAGTCGTCCTCCGCCACACCGTCTTCGATCGAGGTGATCGGGAAGCGGCTCACCAGCTGGGCGAGCTGATCCACCATCTCGGCGCTGGTGTAGCTGCCGCCGTCGAAGGCGTAGCGGCCGTCTTTGAAGAATTCGGTGCTGGCCACATCCAGGGCCAGGGAGATCTGATCGCCAGGGCGGTAGCCGGCTTTCTCAATCGCCTGCACCAACAGTTCGCCGGCTTCGATGTTGCCCAGGTCGGGGGCAAAGCCACCCTCATCGCCCACGGCGGTGCTCAGGCCCTTGTCTTTCAGCAGGCCTTTGAGCGTGTGGAACACCTCGGTTCCCATCCGCAGTGCTTCGCGGAAGGTGGGTGCGCCGTGGGGCACGAGCATGAATTCCTGGAAATCCAGGCTGTTGGCCGCGTGGGCGCCGCCGTTGATCACGTTCATCAGCGGTACCGGCAGCAGGTTGGCCATCGGGCCACCCAGGTAGCGGTAGAGCGGCAGGCCCACGCCATTGGCGGCCGCGCGGGCGGTGGCCAGGCTCACGGCCAGGATCGCGTTGGCACCGAGGGCGCTCTTGTTGGCGCTGCCGTCGAGCTCGATCATCGCGGCATCCACGGTGCCCTGATCGAGGGCGCTCAGGCCGCAGAGGGCGGGAGCGATCTTCTCTTCGATATTGCTTACGGCCTGCAGAACACCCTTGCCGCAGTAGCGGCTGCCGCCATCGCGCAGCTCACAGGCTTCGTGGGCACCGGTGCTGGCGCCGCTGGGCACGATCGCGCGGCCGCTGGCACCGCCCTCGAGCATCACCTCGGCTTCCACCGTGGGAGTGCCGCGGGAATCGAGCACCTCCCGGGCCACGATGGTGTCAATCACGAGGTCGAGGGTGTCGATCACAGCGGCCTAGGTGTGTCTCAGTGGTCCTTGAGGGGGATCCTATGGGTCGCCCCTGCCGCTGCTCTTGTGCCCGTTGGCACCGAACCGTGAGCTCTGGTCAGAATGCGCCTGGCTGATACGGCTTCCATGCGCTTGCTTCACACGATGTTGCGGGTCGGCGACCTGGAGCGCTCGATCACCTTCTATACAGAGGTGCTCGGGATGCGCCTGCTGCGCCGCAAGGACTATCCCGGTGGCCGTTTCACCCTGGCCTTTGTGGGTTATGGCGAGGAGAGCGACACCACAGTGCTGGAGCTCACCCACAACTGGGATACCAGCAGCTACGAGATCGGCACGGGCTATGGCCACATCGCTCTCGGCGTGGACGACATCGTGAGCGTGTGCGATCAGATCCGGGCCAAGGGCGGCCGTGTGGTGCGCGAGCCGGGCCCGATGAAAAACGGCAGCACGGTGATCGCCTTTGTGGAAGATCCCGATGGCTACAAGGTGGAACTGATTGAGCTGAGCTCCCGCGCCCATGCGGCCTGATTTCGCCAACCCCGCCGCCGGCGCCAGCCTCACCACGGAGCCGGATCGCTTCAGTGATGCGGCTTGGGATCTGCTGCTCGCCAGCCAGGAGCAGGCCCGCCGCTGGCGCCACGCCGACATGGATGTGGAGCACCTGCTGCAGGTGCTGTTTAGCGATGCGCGCTACGCCAGCTGGATCGATCCGCTGCCCCTCGATCCGGAGGCCTTGCTCGATCAGCTCGACGACGTCTGCGCCGATCAACCCACCGGCTCCGGCCGCGACCTCTACATCGGGGAAGCGCTCGAAGAGCTGTTGGATGGTGCGGAGCGCTGCCGCCAGGCTGCGGGCGCCCGCCTGATCGATATTCCCCAAATCCTGCTGGCCCTGCTGGATGAACCCCGCTTAGGGCGGCGCCTGTTGGCGGATCAGGGCCTCAGCGAAGACCTGTTGCGTCGCCAGCAGCGCTCCGAACGGCCGGCGCCTCCAGCTCCCGAGCCGGTGCGTCGCGCTCCGGAGCCCAGGGCTGCTCAGACCAGCGACAGCTGGATTGATCGCGGTGCTCCAGCCGCCTCTGGCACGCCTGCACCTGCTGCTGCCCCCCGCCCACCTTCAGCGGACGCTCCGGATTCAGAGCTCCGTCTCGAGCAGGAACCCAGCGCCCTCGATCAGTTCGGCCGTGATCTCACCGCCGCCGCCCGCGCCGGCGAACTCGATCCAGTGATCGGGCGCGACACGGAGATCCGCCGCTTGATGCAGGTGCTCTCCCGCCGCGGCAAGAACAACCCGGTGCTGATCGGTGAGCCGGGCGTGGGCAAAACCGCCATCGCCGAGCTTTTGGCTCAGCGGATCGTGGCGGGCGAAGTGCCCGATGCCCTCAAGGGGCAGCGGCTGATCAGCCTCGATCTCGGCGCCCTGATCGCCGGCGCCAAGTTCCGCGGGCAATTTGAAGAGCGCCTGCGCAGCGTGCTCAAGGAGGTGCGCGAGGCGGAGGGCGAAGGGGCCGGCGTGATCCTGTTTATCGATGAGCTGCACATGGTGGTGGGGCCGGAGCGCTCCAGCAGCGATGCGGGCAGCATCCTTAAACCGGCCCTGGCCCGGGGGGATCTGCGCTGCATCGGCGCCACCACGCCCGAAGAGTTCAGCCGCACGGTGGAGAAAGACCCCGCCCTCAACCGCCGCTTCCAGCAGGTGTTGATCAAGGAGCCGGGGCTTGATGAGAGCACCTTGATCCTGCGCGGCCTGAAGGAGCGCTACGAGCTGCACCACGGCGTGGCGATCACCGATGGAGCGGTGGTGGCGGCGGCACGGCTGGCGGATCGCTACATCGCCGATCGCTGCTTGCCCGATTCCGCGATTGATCTGATCGATGAGGCCGCCGCCCAGCTGCGCATGGAGGTGACCTCCAAGCCGCGCCTGGTGGAGGAGGCGGAAAGCGAACTGCGGCGGGTGGAGCTGGCGTTGCTCTCAGCCGAGAGTGCCCCCGAACCGGAACGGGTGGCCCTGCAGGAGCAACGCCGGCAGGCCAATGCCGCGCTCCAGGAGCTGCAGCAGCGCTGGCAGGGGGAGCGCGAGGAGCTGGCGGAGCTGAGGCAGCTCCTTGCCGACGACGAGAGCTTGCGGCTGCAGATCGCCGAGGCCGAGCGCGATGGCGATCTGGAGGAAGCCGCCCGGTTGCAATACGACCAGTTGCATGGCGTGCAGCAGCGCCGCAGCGAGCTGGAAGCGCAGTTGCAGGAGCAGCAGCGAGCCGGCCAGTCGCTGCTGCGCGAGCAGGTGGAAGAGGGCGATATCGCCGATGTGGTGGCCCGCTGGACCGGGATTCCCGTGCAGCGGCTGATGGCGGGCGAACGCCAGAAGTTGCTGGAGCTCGAGCAGCGCCTGGGGGAGCGGGTGATCGGCCAGCGGGAACCGGTGGCGGCGGTGGCCGCGGCGATCCGCCGCGCCCGGGCCGGCATGAAGGATCCGCGCCGGCCCGTGGGCTCGTTTCTGTTCCTTGGCCCCACCGGTGTGGGCAAAACGGAGCTGGCCAAAGCTCTGGCGGCGGCCCTGTTTGATGAGGAGGAGGCGCTGGTGCGGCTCGACATGAGCGAGTTCATGGAGCGCAACGCCGTGGCCCGCCTGCTCGGAGCTCCTCCGGGCTATGTGGGCTATGAGGAAGGCGGTCAGCTCACCGAGGCGGTGCGCCGCCGCCCCTATGCGGTGCTGCTGCTCGATGAGGTGGAGAAGGCCCACCCCGATGTGTTCAACGTGCTGCTGCAGGTGCTCGACGACGGGCGCCTCACCGATTCCCAGGGCCGCACCGTGGATTTCCGCCACACCGTGGTGGTGATGACCAGCAACCTGGCCAGCCGCGCCATCCTCGACAACGCCCGCAGTGGCGCCGATCCGGCCCAGCTCGAGCAACAGGTGGAGCAGGCTCTGGCCAGCCAGTTCCGGCCGGAGTTCCTCAACCGCATTGATGAGGTGATCCGCTTTCAGCCCCTGGGGCCCGAGCAGTTGCAGCGCATCGTGCATCTGCAGCTGGCCGATCTGGCGGCGCTGCTGCGGGAGCAGGGGCTGGAGCTGCAGGTGGATGCACCCGTGGTGCCCTGGCTGGCCCAGCAGGGCTACGAGCCGGAATACGGCGCGCGGCCGCTGCGCCGGCTGTTGCGCCGCCGCATCGAAAACCCCTTGGCCACGGAGCTGCTCGAAGAGCGCTTCCTCGGGGCGTCGGCCGTGCAGGTGAGCCTGCTCGAGGCTGAAGGGGAGCTGCGCTTCACCCCCATCGGCGGGACGGTTTGATCACGTCCGGTAGGGTGGCTGTTTGCGCAACAGTGCGCGCCCTCGCTCTGCGAACACCTTCTGGACCCTGTGGTGGAAACCCCGACTGAGCCACAACCCGATCAGCCAGCCACGCCCCCGGCCTCCGAGGGCTTCGTGGGTAGCACCGTGGCCGAGCTGCGCAAGGTGGTGTGGCCCAGCCGCCAGCAGCTGTTTGCCGAATCGGTGGCCGTGATTCTGATGGTGACCCTCTCGGCCTTTGCCATCGCCGCCATCGATCGTTTCTACAGCTGGGTGAATGCCCAGGTGTTCCGCTGATTTTTCGTTCCCCCCTTTGCCGTTGCCCGTGTCTGACGTTGATCTGAGCCCCGAAGAGCTGGGCGCTGAAGGCCTGGCTGGTGCCGAAGCGGCTGAAGGCCCGGAAATCCTCAGCGTGCCCGCGGCCGAAGGCCGTGCGCCGATCGCCCGCTGGTATGCCGTGCAGGTGGCCTCGAGCTGCGAAAAGAAGGTGAAGGCCACGCTCGAGCAGCGGGCCGTGACCCTGGGCGTGGACAACCGCATTCTTGAGATCGAGATCCCCCAGACCCCGGCGGTGAAGCTCAAGAAAGACGGCAGCCGCACCAGCACCGAAGAGAAGGTGTTCCCCGGCTACGTGCTCGTGCGCATGGTGCTGGATGAAGACACGATGATGGCGGTGCGGAGCACCCCGAACGTGATCAACTTCGTGGGCGCTGAAGATCGCCGCGCCACCGGCAAGGCCCGCGGCCACATCAAGCCCCGCCCCCTCAGCCGCTCCGAGGTGGATCGCATCTTCAAGCGCGCTGCTGAGAAGAAGCCTGTGGTGAAGGTCGACCTCACCGAGGGCGATCAGATCCTCGTCACGGCCGGTCCGTTCAAAGACTTCCAAGGCGAGGTGATTGAGGTGTCGGGCGAGCGCAACAAGCTCAAGGCCCTGCTCTCGATCTTCGGCCGGGAAACCCCGGTTGAACTCGAGTTCTCCCAGATCAGCAAACAGAGCTGATCCGCTGCGGCCGTCTCCCTGCGGAGGGCGGCCTCAGGCAGTGTTCCGGTCTCCGGGGCCTGTCGCAGTCGCTGCCCTAGGGTCGCGGATCCGCAGATTGCTCAAGCCGCCAGGACGATGGCAAAAAAAGTTGTAGCTGTGATCAAGCTGGCCCTCCAGGCCGGCAAAGCCAACCCCGCGCCGCCGGTGGGCCCAGCCCTCGGTCAGCACGGCGTCAACATCATGGCGTTCTGCAAGGAGTACAACGCTCGGACGCAGGACAAGGCCGGCTATGTGATCCCGGTTGAAATCTCGGTTTTCGAAGACCGCAGTTTCACCTTCATCACCAAGACCCCTCCCGCTTCCGTGCTGATCTCCAAGGCAGCCGGTATCGAGAAGGGTGCCGCCACCTCTTCCAAGGGTTCCGTGGGCGCCATCAGCCGCGCACAGCTCGAAGAGATCGCCAAAACCAAGCTGCCCGACCTCAACTGCACCAGCGTTGATTCGGCCATGCGCATCATCGAAGGCACCGCCCGCAACATGGGCGTCGCCGTGAAGGACTGAGACCCGATGCGGGCTGCGGCCCGGTTCTGATCTCCTGTTCATCCCTGTCCCTTATCGGGGGAGAGCCCTTGGGCTCGCCTGCACCCCACGCCTGACATGCCCAAAGTTTCCAAGCGTTATTCCGCCGCCTTCGGCAAGGTTGAGACCCGCACCTACTCCCCGCTGGAAGCGGTGGAACTGGTGAAGGCCAACGCCACCGCCAAGTTCGACGAGACCGTTGAGGCCCACGCCCGCCTCGGCATCGACCCCAAGTACACCGACCAGCAGCTGCGCACCACCGTGGCGCTGCCCCACGGCACCGGCCAGAGCATCCGCATCGCCGTGATCGCCCGTGGTGAAAAGGTGGCTGAAGCCAAGGCCGCCGGCGCCGACCTGGCCGGTGACGACGACCTGGTGGAAACCATCGCCAAGGGCGAAATGGAGTTCGATCTCCTGATCGCCACCCCCGACATGATGCCCAAGGTGGCTAAGCTCGGCCGGGTGCTCGGTCCCCGTGGTCTGATGCCGAACCCCAAGGCCGGCACCGTCACCACCGACCTTGCCTCGGCGATCAACGAGTTCAAGGCCGGCAAACTCGAGTTCCGCGCCGACCGCACCGGCATCGTGCACGTGCGCTTCGGTAAGGCCAGCTTCGATGCGGCCAAGCTGCTCGACAACCTCAAGGCCCTGCAGGAGACCATCGACCGCAACAAGCCCAGCGGTGCGAAGGGTCGTTACTGGAAGAGCCTCTACATCACCTCCACCATGGGCCCCTCGGTTGAAGTGGATGTGTCTGCCCTGCAGGACATCAAGCAGGAAGCCTGATCCGGCTTTAGGTGGCCGGGGTTTCCTCGGCTTCCTCAGCCCCCGCCCCGGCGGGGGCTTTGTTGTATGTTGACAAGCTGGCTTAGGCCAGAAGGGCACGCGCCCTACCCAAGACAGCAGGTCTGCTCACGCAGTAAATCCTGCCGAGGTGCACGCGACTGGTTTTGCCCTGGCGGTTCGCTGCTGGGGGAATGCAAGCCGCAGCCCCTCGAGTGCATTCGCACTGGGGCTGCGTACCCGGCTTGTTCCCCCGATCCGTTCCGTTTCCCATGGGCCGCACGCTGGAGAACAAGCAACAGATCGTCGAAGAGCTCAAGCAGCTCCTCGGTGAGGCCGAAATGGCGCTGGTTCTTGATTACAAGGGCCTGTCCATCAAGGAGATGTCTGATCTGCGGACCCGTCTGCAGGGCAGCAACGGTGTGTGCAAGGTGACCAAAAACACCTTGATGCGCCGTGCCATTGATGGCAACAGCGCTTGGTCGGAACTTGATTCCCTCCTCACCGGCACCAACGCCTTCGTGCTCGTTAAGGGCGACGTGGGTGGTGCCGTGAAGGCCGTTCAGGCCTTCCAGAAGGACACCAAGAAATCGGAAACGAAGGGCGGCCTTTTCGAAGGCAAGCTCCTCTCGCAATCCGAAATCAAGGCGATTGGGGATCTGCCCTCCAAGGAGGTGCTCATGGCGCAGATCGCAGGCGCGATCAACGCTGTGGCTACCAAGGTGGCTGTGGGCATCAACGAAGTTCCCTCCGGTCTTGCCCGGGCGCTCAAGCAGCACGCCGACGGCGAGGGCACGGCCAACTGAGGCCTGCTCTGCTGAGCTCTCCGCTCCGACTGTTCACACAGATCTGTTGCTGATTCCCAACCATGTCTGCTACTACCGACCAAATTCTCGAGCAACTGAAGTCGCTCTCCCTGCTTGAAGCTTCCGAGCTCGTCAAGCAGATCGAAGAGGCTTTCGGTGTGTCCGCCGCCGCTTCCGCTGGCGTTGTGATGGCCGCCGCTCCTGCAGCTGCTGCTGAAGCCGCTGAAGAGAAGACCGAATTCGACGTCATGCTCGACAGCTTCGACGCCGCTGCCAAGATCAAGGTGCTCAAGGCCGTGCGCGAAGCCACCGGCCTGGGCCTGGGCGAAGCCAAGGCTCTTGTGGAAGGCGCTCCTTGTGCCATCAAGGAAGGCGTGTCCAAGGCTGACGCCGAGACCCTCAAGAAGGCCGTGGAAGAGGCCGGCGGCAAGGTCACCATCAAGTGATCACTGCGGCGGGTTGCTCCGGCGGCCCGCCATCACGCTTCTGCTTTAGCCGGCTCCTACGGGGGCCGGCTTTTTTGTGGCGTGCTGAGCCTCGGATCAGGCGCGGGCGTCAGCCAACAAAAAAGCCCCGCCGAAGGCAGGGCTTTGAGTTCGGAACGCTTCTGGGAGTCTGTCCTCGTTTCGACCCCGGAAGTGGTGTCCCGCACTCCTCACACAAGAGAAACATACGGCAGGAGGAAAACAGGGTCGAGGGGGTGTGGACCGCTGCGTGAGCTGGCCTAGGGCTTGAACGGGATCACCTGCAGGGCGATCGGGCCGCTCCCGGGCTGCGGGGGCAGGGGCTTGAGCTTGCCCACGGTTGCGGGTGCGGCAGGAGCAGATCCAGCGCTGCCGCGACTGGCCTTGGCGATCAGCTGGCTGAGCGGGGTGCCATTGGCGAAGTACACATGGCTGAGGGTCTGGCTGCCGTAGGCGCGACGCTCCAGGCTCCAGCCCGGCTCCAGCTCAATGGCCACAAACCCCTCGCGGTCGCGCTGGCCCACCGTCCCGCGTCCCACCAGCAGCTCGGTGGGCTGGCTCGGCGTCATGGCCAGGAGAGACACCTTGTTGCCCTGCTGCTCAAGCCGCAGCCGGTAGCGGCTGGCCAGGTCTTCATCGCCCACCCGCAGCGAGTAGCCATTGCTGTCGATGTAGCGGCTGCAGATGCCGCTGAAATCAAACCGGTTGAGCGCTGGATCGATTAGCCCATCGCTGCGCTTCTCCCAGCAGAGGGGCTCCGGTTTGATCTGCTCGAGCACCAGCAGCTTCCAATCGCTCCTGCCCACGGGCTGTGCCAGCACCGCAAAGCGCGCCTGATCGAGCGGTTGGCTGGTGAACACGCTGGCGGCCCATGCCGGCGCGGCGATCGCCGCGGAGAGGGCCAGCAGGGGCAGGTAGGTTCGCTGCATGGGGTTTCTCTTCTGCGCACGTCGTCAGGAGAGTGTTGTACCGGACCCGGAGGTGAGCGCCCAGTGCCCGATCAGCCAGTGGTGGTAGCGGCCGCCTGTGATGGAGCCTGCAGCGGCAACCCGGGGCCCGGCGGTTGGGGCTGTTTGCTGCGCTTCAGCGATGGCTCGGTGCAGGAGTTTGGCGGCTTCGAGCCCAACACCACCAACAACCGCATGGAGCTCACCGCGGCGCTGACGTTGCTGGAGAAGTTGGCGGTGCTGCCGCGCGATCCGGGCCTCACGATCCGCACCGATTCGAAATATCTGATCGACGGCTTCAGCAAGTGGATCAACGGCTGGAAGCGCAAGGGCTGGCGCACCGCCTCCGGCAGCCCCGTGCTCAACCGCGACCTCTGGGAATCCCTCGATGCCGCCCGCGTGAGCGGTTTGCCGTTCACCTATGTGAAAGGCCATAGCGGCGATCCCGACAACGACCGCTGCGATGCCATCGCCGTGGCCTTCTCCAAGGGGCAGCAACCCCAGCTCGCCCATGGCGAGTACGGCGGTCTGGTGGTGAGCAAGCCCGAGCCCGAGCTAGCAGCCCCGCCGGATGCTGCCCCCCCGGCCCTGCAGCAGCTGCTCACCCGCCTGGAGCTGGCGGATCGCCTGGCTGAGGGTGGCTACGGGCTGAGCCTGCTGGAGCTCGCCCAGCTGGTGGAGCAACCGCTGAAAACGCTTGAGGGGCGCACAGAACCCTGGCGCTGGCGCGACTGGCAGGTGCAGCCAAGCGCTGACGGACGCTGGCGCCTGGCCCGGGAAGCGTCAGGATCGGTGTCAGCGGAGCAACAACGGGATGGCTGAACTCGGCACCGGGGCTCTCTACCAGCGTTTTGTGGGTCCCCTGCTCAGCCGCGACGAGGGTGCTGACGCCGAGCAGCTCAGCCAGCTCACCCTCCAGGCCCTGGGTCAGGCCTCGCTCAGGCGTAACTGGCCGCTGGTGAGCGGCAGCCTGGCGGGCCTCGGGGCGGAGCTCGAGGTGCGCGATCTGCGCCTGGAGCAAACCTTGTTTGGTTGCCGCTTCCGCAACCCCGTAGGCCTGGCGGCCGGCTTCGATAAAAACGCTGTGGCTGCAGGCATCTGGCATCTGTTTGGCTTCGGCTTTGCGGAGGTGGGCACCGTCACCTGGCACGCTCAGCCCGGCAATCCCAAGCCACGGCTGTTCCGGCTGGCGGCGGAGCGGGCGGCGCTCAACCGCATGGGCTTCAACAACAACGGTGCGCAGGCTGCCCGCCGCACCCTTGAGCGCCAGGCACTGCCGCCGGCGGGCCAGCGGCCGGCGGTGCTTGGGATCAACCTTGGCAAGTCGAAGATCACGCCGCTGGAGCAGGCACCCGACGATTACGCCTCCTCCCTGGAGCTGCTCGCTCCCCTGGCGGATTACGCCGTGATCAATGTGAGCTCCCCCAACACCCCCGGGCTCAGGGAGCTGCAGGACGATGCTCAGCTGCGCCGCCTGGTGGAGCGTCTGCGGCGTCTTCCGGCCTGCCCGCCGCTGCTTGTGAAGATCGCCCCTGACCTCGAGGATGAAGCGATCGATGCGATTGCCCGCCTCGCCTACGAGGAGGGCCTGGCCGGCGTGATCGCTGTGAACACCAGCCTCAACCGCCTCGGCCTTGAGCAGCGCCGCATTGCCCAGACCGGCCGCACGTTGGCGGAAGAAGCCGGCGGCCTCAGCGGTGCGCCGCTGCGCGGTCGTGCCCTGGAGGTGCTGCGCCGCTTGCGGGCGGTGGCCGGCCCCGGCCTGCCGCTGATCGGTGTGGGCGGCATCGATTCCCCGGAGTCGGCCTGGGAGCGCATCAGCGCCGGTGCCTCGCTGATTCAGCTCTACACCGGTTGGATCTACGAGGGGCCGCAGCTGGTGCCGGCGATCCTGGAGGGGATCTGCCAGCAGCTCGATCGCCACGGCTTCCGCAACATCAGCGAGGCGGTGGGCAGCGGCGCGGGCTGGCGATAGTTTGCGCTCAGATGGCAGCTGAGCTGCGGTGGTGCTCTCGGGGCTTCAAGATCAGCTCGCACCACTGAAGAGTTGGCTCTTTCCCCGGCGCGTGTATCTGCAGCTGGAGGATCAGGCCTTCACGGCGATGGTGCTCGACGGTGAACGCGTGGAGTGGCTCGAGCGGGTGCCGCTGCCGGAAGGCTTGTGCGTGAACGGCCAGCCCACGGCGGTGGAGGCGTTGGGGGATCTGGTCGGGGATCTGCTGATCGAGCGCGGTTTCCCTGGCGCTCGGGTGAAGGCGGTGCTGCCGCGGGCTGCCACTGTCTGGCGTGTGATCGCCTGGCCCGATGCGCATTGGCCCGATCAACCCGAAGTGGTGGTGCGGCAGCAACAGGATCAGCTCGATCTGCCTTGGTCACTGCAAGACGCAGATTTGCGGCTTGAACCCCTGATCGGAGCCCCGCCGCGCTCGTTGCTGGTAGCCGTGCAGCGCGGTTTGCTGGAGGCCTGGATCGAAGTGTTCAGCCAGGCCGGTGTGGCGCTCGATGGGATGGAGCCCCTGCCGATCTGCCTGTGGCGGGCGGCTGAGCCGCAGCTCGGCGAGGGGGTACAGGTGCTGCTGCAGTTGGAGCAGGAGCAGGAGCAGAGCTGGTTGTTAGCCCTGGATCAGGGAGAGCCGCTGGGGCAATGGCCGCTGCCTGCGCTCACAGAACTGGAGGCGCTGATCCCTGTGTTGAAAACCTTCCAACGGCGCTTCCATCCCAGGGCTGCCCTCGTCAGCGGTGAAGAGCAGGCCGTGGATGCGGTGCTGCCTGAGCTGGAAGGGGCGCTGGGATGTTCCGTGGTTTGGTTGGAACCTCGCGGTGAGGCCCCGGCTTTGCGGGGGCTCGTGGCGGGAGATCGGTTGCGATGACTATCCCTGCCTGGCTACTCGGCGATTGGGATCTGCTGTGGCAGCGTCGCCTGGAGCGGGGTCTCCCGCCCAGCCCGGAGCCGTTGGTGCTGGCGCGGGGCCTGCTGCTGAGGGGCACAGCTCTGGGCGCAGGTTTGTTCGCGGCGGTGCTGGGGTTGTGGGGCGCGCTGCTCTGGCGGCAAGCCCTGCTCGAGCGGGAGCTTGAGGGATTGCGGGGGATTCCGGCTCAGGTGCAGGCGTTGGAAGCCCAGGCGTTGGTGCAGCGGCGCAAGCTCAGCGGCTTGCAGCGCAGTAATGAAGGCTTGGCGAAGGGGCTGGTGGCGGTGTCGTCGGGCTCAGCGCTGGTGGCTCAGTTGGCAGCGATCACGCCACAGGGTGTTCAGCTCACCGATGTGCAGGTGCAAGGCAACAGCCTGAAGCTCAAGGGCGTTGCGGCGGATCCACAGGCGTTTCGGCGGGTGAATGCCTTGAGTTTGCTGTTGGCTCAAGCACCGATGTTTGAAGGCAAGGGCGTGAAGGTGATCAAGCTCAGTCGCGATGCCGCCAAGCCCGGGGCACCTCTCGAGTGGGATCTCACGGTCGCCTTTGCCACCGTGCCGGCTGCGCGGCAGGTGCAGTTGCTGCAGAACCTCGGAGCTGAGGGGTTGGCCCAGCGCTTGCAGATCCTGGAGCGGGCGGGGGTGCTGCCATGAGCAACCTGCAGGCGAGTCGGCCCAGCCGCGTGCAGCGCGACTGGTTGTTGATGGGGGTGCCCGCAGCGGTGGGGGTGCTGTTGAGCTTGGGGGTGGCTGGGCTGGCGGTGTGGCCCACCTGGCAGCGCCTCCAGATCGCCGAAGCTGAACGGGAACAACTAGCTGAACAGCGTCAGCGCCTGCCCCTGCTGCGCACGCAACTGCTGAAGCTCCGCGACAACGTGGATCAGGCAGAGCAGCGGAGAAGCCAGATCCTCGGGTTGATCGCTGGGAGCGGAGAGATCAACACCTTTATGGCGCAGCTCAGCGCCGAGGCCCAGCGAACAGGGGTGATCCTCGATGGCTATGAGCCGATCACCACGGCCCCACCCCCCGAGGCTGAATCGAATCGATCCAACGCGAGGCAGAACAAAGACAAGGCTCCCGCACTTCCTCCCGATCCTTTGCTGGCTCCCGGCCTGCAAAAAACATCGCTGTTGCTCACGGCTCGAGGCACGGGCCCGCAGCTGTTGGCTTTCCTTCGAGGGCTTGAGAAGCTCAGCCTGCTGGTGGTGCAAAGCGATCTGAGCCTCAAGCACGAAACCAAAGACGCCGCCAAGCCGGGTGAAGCTGCCGTCAACACCACGCAACTGCGGCTCAACCTGAGCCTCTACAGCTCCGCTGAGCAGCCAGCCAAGGCCCCCTGAAGCCTGGCCTGGCCTGGTGTTTGCCGATACCATCCGCCTAAAACCGCCCGGGGATCAAGCGTGAAGCTGCGTTGTGGCCTGCTTCTGGCCGTGTTGGCCGCAGCTACAGCGTTGGCACCTCTGGAAGCAGCACCGCGCCCCACTGGGTCGGTGACGCCGGCCAGCGTGACTCCGGAAGCCTCGGGCTCTGTGGCACTCAGCGTGAGGCGTTCCTCCGAGGGGGTGGAGCTTGTGATCGAGGGCACGGGTGCTGCTCCGGTTCTGCAGCAAAGCCGCGATGGTCAGGCCTGGCGGGGCGATCTTCAGATGGCTGCGCCTGGATCGCTGCGTCTTGGCCCCCAGCGATTCACGCTTCCTGAGGCTGGGTTGCAGAGCGTGAGCCTGAATGGCGCCGGCCGCGACTACCAGCTGCAGGTGGTTCCGATGCCAGGTGCTCCGTTGAGTCGACCGGTGGTGAGCGCTGATGGGCGGAATCTGATCATCAGCTTCTCAACCCCAGTTCAGTCCGCCGAACAGTCGGCTCGTTTCAACCTGCGTGAACCCGGATCTGTTCCTCAACCTGCCTACGCACCGCCACTCAAGCCGCGGGCCGTGGCGCCACCGCTCGGGGATATGGCCGTGGGGACCATGGTGCTTTCGAACCGCAGCTTTCTGAAGCTGAATGGGCCTCCGGTCACGATGACCCTTCGTAATGCCCCATCGAAAGATGCCTTGATGGCATTGGCTCAACTCGGTGGATATGGCTTTGTCTACGTGGCTGACGATTCCTCTGCGCCATCGACAAGTCGTTTGGGTCAGCAATCGCCAGCCTCTGGCCAGGATGCTTTGGTGTCACTTGCTTTTCGTGGGGAGTCTTATTCGCGGGCGGTCAACTCTGTGCTGTTGGCTGCTGGTTTGCAGGGGCGGCTTGAGGGCAGGATGCTGATGGTTGGCCCCTCTGTGTTGGGCAAAACCTTTGGGGCACAACTTTCAAAGGTTTATCGCCTGAATCAGGCTTCTGCTGATTCAGCTGCGAATTATCTTGCGAGCTTAGGAGCGCGAATCACCAAGGTCACAACGATCACGAATGTTGTGAGCTCGGGTCAGTCGTTGGCGAATCAGGTTGCTGGTGCTGAGCAAACTCAGCAGACCAAGCAGGAAACCATCACGTCGACCGAGTCTTATGGCTCTGCGTCCGGGCCACTGCTCGGGCTGATTGGAACGACCGATTCAAGGCTTCAAACCGTGACCTTGGTTGGCGATGCGCAGCTGGTGAGTGTTGCTGAAAACTATCTGCGTCAAATTGATCTGCGCCAGAGGCAGGTGGCTCTCACCGTCAGGATCCTGGACGTGACGCTCAAGAATGATACGGATGTCAAGAATAGCTTTGCTTTTAGGTATGGCAATAATTTTATTGTTAGCCAGGAGGGGAAAATGGTTGGCGCTTTTAATAATCGTCTTCCACCTGAGTCTGTTGATCCGCTTGGGTCTGGTGATCTTAACCCAGGACGGGACTATGCCTCTAACAACTTTTATGATTTGGTGCGTGCTCAGATTCAGTCGGAAAACACCAAGGTTCTGGCGAGTCCAACCTTGATTCTGAGTGAAAATGCTGAGCCAATACAGGGTGGGGCGGCAGTTGCGGCGGGGTCCGTAGACGGTGGTAATGCTGTTCTCAACACGGCGACGATTGGCCGCCCTTACGCCAATGAGTCGTTTGTGACGGTGGGTACCCAAGTAATTACCGATTACACGGTGCAAGCGGGTCAGAATGGGGCTCCAAACAGCTGCCAGCCCGAGTTCGGTACCGCTGGCTTGACGTTCGGGGCCAAGGTTTCAAAAATCGATGACAACGGTTTTGTTACCTTTTCTCTGTCGCCAGCGGTTTCCGCGGTTGCAGATACGCCTGAGCGGATTGAGGGCTGCGGAAATGTGAGTATCTTGCGTGTGCGTCGCTTGGATACCGGATCGGTGCGTGTTCGCGATGGGCAAACGCTCATCTTGACCGGTGTGATTTCCGATGAAGATAGGCAAGCGGTGACGAAATGGCCGATTCTCGGAGACTTGCCATTCGTTGGTCAGTTTTTCAGATCGTCGTCAAATAACCGCTCGAAGAACGAGCTCGTCATTCTGGTTACCCCGCGGATCGTCGATGACGCGCAGGGTGGTGCCTATGGATACGGCTATCAAGCGACGACGCAGGACGCGCGACGGTTTGTTGGCGCACCTGTGCCGGCTTTTTAGAAAGGGATTGGCAGCATCGTTTTAGCGGCTAGTGGAGCCAGCATTTGAAACGCGGTGATCGCTGCTCCAACCAAGTGCGATCCAGCACCGTTGCCTCCTTTGGGTCGAGGAGGTGCCTGAGTCATCAGGTTGGCGGCTTGTGTGAGGGCTTCTGCTTGTGATGTGTCGCCCATCATTGAGTACAGCTGGGCTGCGTAGGTCAGGTCCTGCGCTGCCAGTTGAAGTTGGCCTTGTTCGGCTCTGCTGAGACCTCTACCGACCCAGCTGACCGCTGCCTCTGGCATGCGCTTAATGGCATGGTTAAACCACCCTTCTGCGTCGGGGTGACGACCTTCCTGAGCGGCTTGGATCCCGGCGTTGTGGAGTTCTGCATAGCTGTGGGCCGATAGGGCGATTCCCTTGGCCTGTTGCCAATGACTGCGGCTCAGGCCCCCAGCTTCGATGATGGCGCCAGTGAGATCGGCGTTGCGCAGATCGGTTCCGATGAGAACGGCCCCACGCAGATCGGCTCCTTGCATTGATGCTCCCGCCAGGCTGGCGAAGCTGAGGTTGGCCTGACGCAGATCTGCGCCGGAGAGGTGTGCTCCGCTCAGATTTGCCCGCTGAAGTCTTGCCCCTTGCAGTTGGGCGTCTTTCAGATCGGCGTGAACCAGATCGGCATCGTCCAGGTTGCACCGCTCACAGCGTCGCTGTTCGAGGATTTGGATCACCGACGCGGCTTCGGCCGCGTTCGTCTTGGATGCCCAAAGAGGGATAGCCCATGCCACGGCAACGGCCAGAGCCACAGGCAGGAGGCCGCGTTGTGGCATGCGTGCCTGGAATGAAAGCGTTGAGCCGTTTTAACTGCTTCTCTGCCTCGCGTCGATCAGGCTGGTGACCGTGTGTTCTGGTGTGGTGTGCCCGAAGCCCACGGTGGCAATGTTCAAGCTGCAGCTCATCGTTTGGGTTGTCGGCCTTGGCAGCTGATTGATGCCAGTGCCTCTTTGGCACCCTTGCCCCTTCCGTGGACTGCCCATGTCAGTCGGTTGGCGGCCCCTTTGAACGCCTACCCGGATCGTCGCTTGGTCGGGCTCCGAGGGTGCATCAGTGCTGTGCACCGATTGCCCCAGGATTGTGTGTTGCCTGGAAATGGCGCTGCTGAGTTGTTCACCTGGGCCGCTCGTGATGCAGCAGCAGCTGGGCACTCGCTTCTTCCGCAGCCCGGCTTCGCGGATTATGAGCGGGCCTTGGAGTGCTGGGGCGCGTCTTGGGACCCGCTGCCGTTACCGCTGGATTGGACAGGCCCTGGACCTGCTCCCTTCCCTGGTGGGTCTTGCCAGGGTGATGTGCTTTGGATCACCAATCCGCACAACCCCACAGGCCAACTGTGGAGCCGAGCATCGCTGGAGCCTCTGTTAAGGCGCTACGCGTTGGTGATCTGTGACGAGGCGTTTTTGCCTCTGGTGCCCAACGGTGAAGAGCAGTCGCTGATCGACCTGGTTTCACTCCACTCCAATCTGGTGGTGATCCGCAGCCTCACCAAGCTTTACGGGATTGCTGGTCTGCGGTTGGGCTATGCGGTTGCCCAGCCCGAGCGATTGCAGCGTTGGGCTCGATGGCGCGATCCGTGGCCCGTCAATGCCGTGGCCTCAGCTGTGGGGCAGGCGTTGCTGCGCAGGCCAAAGCGTTATCAAGCTTGGTTGCAGCGTGTGCAGCGTTGGACAGCCCGAGAAGGCAGCTGGTTGCACCAGCAGCTAGCAGCTCTGCCCGGAATCACGCCCATGCCATCGGCCGCCAACTACCTCTTGATTCGTGGTGAGCGCAACGGCGAGCCCTACTCGTTGCAGCCTCTCCGAGAGGCACTGGAAACGCGCCATCGCATCTTGCTGCGCGATTGCCGTTCGTTTGAAGGGTTGGATGAAACCTGGCTGCGGATCGGTTATCAGAGCCGCCGGGGTAATCGGCGCATCATCCGGGCCATGCGTCAGGAGCTCAGCTCCATCAGCAACCCCGCCAGCAACTGATCCGCATCCCGCACCGCTAGCCCCTCCATCCCCGCGAGCAGCTGCAGCAAAGGATCCACGGCTGGATCGCAGCCCCGCAGGCGCGGCCCCAGTAGCCGCCAGATCGCCTGCTCCAGCGCCGGATGCTCCGGCGGGTGTTGCCACACGATCACGGCGGCACCGAGGGCGGCGGCGGCACCGGCGTTGGCGTCTTGATGTTTGTCGGCGGCCTGGGGGAAGGGCACCAGGATCGCGGGGCTGCCGCACACCGCTAGTTCGCTCAGGCTGCCGGCGCCGGCGCGGCTGATCACCAGATCGGCGTGTTGCAGCAGCCCTGCCACCTCATCGCTGAAGGGGCGTTCGGCGTACGCGGGGTGCCGCAGTTGGCCGCTCTCGGGGTCGTTGCTGCCGCTGAGGTGCACCACGCGGCAACCGGCCGTGAGCAGCCTTGGCAACACAGGCCGCACCATGCGATTGAGGCCTACGGCCCCCTGGCTGCCACCCATCACCACCAGCAATGGGCCTGTTCCGGCGGGTACCCAAGCCGGCAGGGCGGCGGGTTGCAGAAACTCCCGCCGCACGGGCGTCCCTGTTACACGTGGCTGGCAGCCTTTGAGCCGTTCGGCGGCCTGGGGTAAGCCCACGGCCACGTGGGTGCAGAACCGGCCCAGCAGCCTCGTTACCCGGCCGGGCACGCCATTGGATTCGTGCAGCACCACGGGCACGCCGCACCAACGGGCGCCAAGGATCGCCGGCGCAGCGATGTAGCCGCCGGTGCTGATCACCACCCGGATGCCTGCGCGGCGGATTAGCTGGCGCACACTCCAGCTGGCGCCGAGCAGCCGCAGCAGGTTGAGCAGTTTTTGCAGGCCTCGCCCCTGCAGCCCGCCGGCGTTCACGGTGTGCAGCGGGATCTCCGCTGGCACCAGTTCGGTCTCCAGCCGATCAGGTACCCCCAGCCACTGGATCTGCCAGTCCGCCGGCAGGGCCTGGGCAACGGCCAGGGCCGGGAAGAGGTGTCCGCCGGTGCCGCTGGCCGCGATCAACAGGCGAGACATGGTTGCGGCGGGAAGGCGCGCCTAACTTAAGGGCCGTGTGTTGGTTGAGCTCCAGTGCTGTTGCGCCCTCTCCTGCCGGCTGCCTTCGCTTTGGCCGGGCTGGTGATGGCAGCCACACCGCTGCGGGCAGCCCCCAGCCTGCAGGCGTTGCAGGAGGCCCTCAACAGCAGCTCAGCTGAAGCCCTCACCGCCGTGCTCGAGCCTGGCCAAGGCCTCGATCCAGATGAAGTGGCCCGCCGCCGCTTGTTGTTGCGCGAGCAATTCCCTGATGCCAGCTGGAGCGTGCAGCCTGGGGCTCCGCTGAAGGACGGCCGCGCCACCACCCAGATCAATGTGACGGGCAGCCGCGAGGAAGGCCCCTATCGCTTCCGCTTCGAGGCGCAGCAGCAGGTCGTGCTCGGTGCTAACGGCAACCGCTTCAACAGCCAGGAGGTGATTCGCGAGACCTCACTGCTGCGTAGCGCTGAGAACAACCTCAAGGTGAGCCTGCTGATTCCCGATGCGGTGCTCACGGGCCAGCGCTACGACGTGGACGTGGTGTTCGATGAACCCCTCGACGGTGCTGTGGTGGCCGGCTCTCTCAAGCCGGTGACCGCCGGAGAGCTGCTGCGAATGCGCACCCCCGACCTCCAGCTCGAAGCCCTCGGTGGCGGCGGCATCTTCAAGAGCGCTCAGGCGCCTTATCAGCCAGGCACCCAGACCTGGGCTGTGCTGCTGGTGCACCCCAAGGGCATCGTGGCCGCCAGCAAGCAGGTGCGTGTGGTGGCCGATCGATCTGCCCTCAGCTTCTGAACCAGCGGGCCAGGACCGACACATCCAGATCCCCATGGCCATCGGCCAGGAGGGCGTCTTCCATGGCGGCGACCAGCCGGCTCACGGGTAGTTCAATCTGCTGCGCCTCCGCCGCCTCCAGGGCGATGGCCAGATCCTTGCGGTGCAGCGCCAGCTTGAAACCCAGCGGGTAGTGGTCGTTGATCATTTGGGCGCTGCGGTGCTCCAGAGCCCAGGAGCCGGCGGCTCCGCTTTTGAGGGCGGATACCACTTGCTGGCGATCCAGCCCGAGCCGTTTCGCCAGCTGCAGGGCTTCGGCGACAGCGGCGTAGCTGCCCGCCACGAGCACCTGGTTCACGGCCTTGGCTTCCTGGCCAGATCCCACTGGGCCGAAGTGGGTGATCGAGCCGCCGAGGATCTCCAGCAGAGGTCTGGCCCTAGCCAGATCCTCCGTAGCGCCCCCCACCAACACCGAGAGCGTGCCGGCTTTGGCGCCTTCGGTGCCGCCGGTGACGGGTGCATCCACATAGCGGATGTCTCGCTCGGCCAGAGCTGCCCCCAGGCGCCGGCTGGTGCCGGGGCTGATGGTGGAACAGTCGATCACCAGCGCGCCGGGCTGTAGGCCGTGAATCGCCGCCTCGCTGGCCTCGGGGCCCAGCAGCACGGCTTCCGCGGCGCGGTCGTCGCTCACGCAGAGCAGCAGCACCTCGGCCTCACGCGCTGCGTCTGCCGGGCTGCCCGCCACACGGGCGCCGGCGGCCCGCAGGGGCTCACAGCTGCTCGCGGTGCGGTTGAACACCGTGAGCGCATGGCCTGCCTGCAGCAGGTTGTGGGCCATCGGCGCGCCCAGGGCTCCCAGGCCGATCCAGGCCAGTTGTGGGCGGGGCGAGGACTCGATCACGGCTGGGTTGGGGCAGAGAGTTGGCGGCGCCGCTGTTCGCCCAGCCCCTGCAGCTCCTGACGATCCACGCGGCCATCACCATTGCGATCAGCTTGGCCGAAATGGCGCTGCAGCCAGCTGTAGGCCTCGGCTTCGCGGCGATCGATACCGCCATCGCCGTTGCGATCAGCCTGCTCAAAGAAGCGCTTGGCTCGCTCGCCCCGCGTGGCCTGGGTTGGGGTGAGATCGTCTGGCCCGAGATAGCCGCGTTTGCGGCTGTCGAGCCGATCGAAGTGGCGCTCGAGATAGGGCTGGCCCTGCACTTCTTGCCGTTGCAGGCGCTGGTCGTTGTTGCGATCGAGCCGCTCAAACAGCAGACGCATGCGTTGTTGATAGGTCTGCTGTTCTGCGGTGGTCTGAGCCCGGGCGGCAGAGCTCAAGCCCAGGCTGATCGCCAGGGCCAGGTGCCCCCATCGCTGCAGCATTCCGCGCATGGCCCAAGGCTATGGAGCGATGGCGAGCGTCAGCTGCTGGCTCCGCCACAAAGCTGTGACCAGATCTGTCTGAGGCGGTCTGGGCGCCTGGATCTCCATACAGTCGGCGCAGGCCCTTGGAACCCTCGATGGCTGTTGCGTCCCGCACGGCCCCAGCGCGCATCTGGGTGGTGGATGACGACCCCGAGCAGCGGCGCTTGCTTGGCACCTACCTCACTGATCAGGGGTACGACGTGCGCTCCCTCACCAGCGGTGAGCAGCTGATGGCTCGCCTGGAGGGGCAGCGGCCGGATCTGGTGGTGCTCGATGTGATGCTCCCCGGCGATGACGGCCTCACCCTGCTGCGTCGCTTGCGCGATGGCGGCGACGATCTGCCTGTGGTGATGCTCACCGCCCGCGGCGACGGCGTGGATCGGATCATCGGCCTGGAGCAGGGCGCCGACGACTACCTCGGCAAACCCTTCCTGCCCCGCGAGCTCAGCGCCCGCATCGAAGCGGTGCTGCGCCGCCGCGTGGCCCTGCCGGCTGGAACGCCGCTGGCGGAAGGCCAGCTCGTGGAATTCGGCGACAACCGCCTCGATCTGGCGGCCCGCAGCCTCGAGCGTGCGGGCGTTCCCGTGGTGATCACCAGCGGTGAGTTCAGCCTGCTCTCGGCCTTTGTGCAGCATCCCCACCGGCCCTTGTCACGCGAACGGCTGATCGAGCTGGCCCGCGGCCCCGGTTCCGACACCGACAGCCGCAGCATGGATGTGCAGGTGTCGCGCGTTCGCAAGCTGGTGGAGCCTGATCCCACGCGCCCCCGCTACCTGCAAACCGTGTGGGGTTACGGCTACGTGTTTGTTCCCGATGGCCAGCCCCGCAGCCGTTAAATACGCGCTCGTGGGGGCTGGCGTATCGGCCCTCAGCCTGGCGTTGCTTCAGGCTCTGCTGGCCCAGCGCTTGGAGCGGGCTCAGATCCTCCAGCTCGGCCCCGAGGTGGCCTTCAACCTGCGGCTCGGGGAGCTGGCCCTCGATCGTTTGCCGCCGGCTGCTCTCTCCCGCTTGAGTGGCTTGCCGCTGCGGGTGGGCGCTAATCCCCCGATCAGCACTGATCGCCGGTTGCAGCGGCAGGCCAGGCAGCTGCAGCAGGAGCTTTGCCGCGAGATCGCTCCCTGCCTGCCAGTGCTGCCGGCTGCTGGGGAACGCCCGGGGGTGTGGGTGGAGCTGCTCTCGCCGCTGGAGCCGGTGTGGCTGTTCACACCGCTCGATCCCCAGCGAGGGCGTGCCCCTGATCCGCTGCTGCTGGGCCTGGCGCTGTTGGCTGGCAGCATCTCCAGCTCGCTGCTTTACCTGTGGTGGGAGGTGCAGCGGCCGTTGCAGCAGCTCGAGCAGGCCCTGGCCCAGGTGGGCAACACGGCTCAAACGCTGCCCTCACCCTTGCCGGCAGCGGGCAGTGGCGCCGTGCGCCGGCTCACGGCGCGCTTCAAGGCGATGGTGCAACGCCTCGCTGCCAACGAGCGCGATCGCACCACCATGCTCGCCGGCATCGCCCACGATCTGAAAAGCCCACTCACCCGCCTGCGGCTGCGCCTGGCGGGCCATGGGGAGCAGCAGCGGGCCGAAGCCGATCTCGATGCGTTGGAGCGGATCACCGGGCAGTTTCTGCTGTTTGCCGGCGGCGGCGATGCGGAGGCGGCGGTGCACCTGCCTCTGGATCAGTGGCTGGCAGAGCTCAGCGCGGCGATCGAGCCCGATCAGCTGCAGCTCGATCTCGAACCGCTCGAGGCGTGCGTGCAACCCACAGCCCTGGGCAGGGCGGTGGGCAACCTGATTGATAATGCTTTCAGTCATGGCCAGCCGCCCCTGCGGTTGGTGTTGCGGCGTGAAGGCCCGGATCGGTTTCGCATTGAGGTGTGGGATCGGGGCCCCGGGATCAGTGCCGAGGCCTGGCCGCAGGCGCTGCAGCCGTTCCAGCGGCTTGATCGCGCCCGCGGTGGCAGCGGCCACTGCGGGTTGGGACTGGCGATTGCGGCCCGGGTGGCGGCCAGCCATGGCGGGCAGCTGGAGTGCCGGCGGAGTGCCGAAGGCTTTGCGGTGGTGCTGCGGGGCCGCTCGGTTACATCTGGTCATAGGTGTGTCGGCTCCGGAAACCCCTGAAGCCGGTGTTGCTCCGCAGGATGTGGGGGCTTCCTTCTGAGCCCTCCATGGCCCATCGCCTTCTTCGCTCTCGCCTTGCCCTCGCCCTCAGCGGGGCCCTGCTGCTGAGCGCCGGTTCAGCCTTCAGCAAGCCTCCGAAAGCCGGTGCCGGCAACCTGAGCCCAATGGTGGACGCCCTCAGCCGCCTCACTCCGGCACAACGCAGCGAGTACATCCAGGGCCTGCGCGGCATCGAGCAATCCCGCAGCAGTGAGCGCCTGCAGCAGCTCGATCAGGCGCAGACCTGCCTTGGCCAGGCCGCCAATCCCACCGCCGTGAAGAGCTGCTGGCAGAGCTTCGCCAGCGCTTCGCAGAAGACGCGCGCTGAGCAGGCCCAGCAACAGCAAGACCTGGCGGAGCGCCTTGGCCTGCCTACCGGCGGCAAGAAAAAGCAGTGAGGCCGCCTGTAATGACATCCTTCAAAGCCCTTCCCCTGGCGCTGCTGCTGGCCGCTGCCGCGGCGGCTCCGGCTGCGGCTCAGGCACGCCGCCCCACGACTCAGGAGCAGGAGGCTCAGGCCCTGGCTCGCCTCAGCCTCCCCGATCTGCGCAACTACTTCGAGGCGCGGCGGCAGATCGAGCGCCGTAGCTCCGATCTGCGCCTGGCTCAGCTCCGCAACCTCGAAGACTGCCTGCAGCGCACCCGTCAGCGCGCCACTGCTGACGCCTGCCTCGAGCAGGCTCGGGTGCAGCGGGAGCGCGATCGCGCCCAGTGGATGCGTGAGTTGGCGGCCCTGCGCCAGCGCTATCAGCTGCCAGCTCTCGACGATCGCTAGGCACTAAAAAAGGCCCCCTAGCGGGGGCCTTCGACGGCTTGGGTCAAGCCCAGGCCCGTCATGGATCAGGCTTCGTCGAGGGCGGCCACGCCGGGCAGCACCTTGCCTTCCAGCAGCTCGAGGCTGGCACCACCACCGGTGGAGATGTGCGACATCTTGTCGGCCAGGCCGGCCTTCTCCACAGCTGCCACGGAGTCGCCGCCGCCGATGATCGTGCAGCAGCCCTTGCCGCTCAGGTCAGCCAGGGTGGTGGCGATGGCGTTGGTGCCGGCGGCGAAGGCGTCGAACTCGAACACGCCCATGGGGCCGTTCCAGATCACGGTCTTGCAGTCGGCCAGGGCGTCCTGGAACACCTTCACGGAATCGGGGCCGATGTCGAGGCCCATCCAGCCGTCGGGGATCGCGTTCACATTGGCGATCTGGGTGTTGGCGTCAGGGGCGAAGTTGTCGGCCAGCACCACATCGGTGGGCAGCAGGAACTGAACGCCCTTGGCAGCAGCCTTGGCCTCGAGTTCCTTGGCCAGCTCCAGCTTGTCCTCTTCCACCAGGCTCTTGCCAACGGCCAGGCCGCGGGCTTTGTAGAAGGTGAAGACCATGCCGCCGCCCACCAGGATCTTGTCGCACTTGTCGAGCAGGGCCTCGAGCACGCCGATCTTGGAGCTCACCTTGGAGCCACCCACGATTGCGGCCAGGGGGCGCTTGGGCTCATCGATGGCGCCCTGCAGGTACTGCAGCTCCTTCTCCATCAGGTAGCCGGCCACGCTGGGGCTCAGGTACTGGGTCACGCCCTCGGTGGAGGCGTGGGCGCGGTGGGCGGCACCGAAGGCGTCGTTCACATACACATCAGCCAGGGCTGCCAGCTGCTTGGCGAAATCGCCCTCGTTCTTCTCTTCCTCAGCGAAAAAGCGCACGTTCTCCAGCAGCACCACATCGCCCTCGGCCATGGCGGCCACCTTGGCTTCGGCGTCGGGGCCGATGCAGCTGTCGGTCTTCACCACGCTCTTGCCCAGCAGCTCACTCAGGCGGGCGGCCACGGGGGTGAGGCGCATGCCTTCGTTCACCTGACCCTTCGGACGGCCGAAGTGGGCCGAGAGGATCACCTTGGCGCCCTTGCCGGTGAGGTCGTTGATGGTGGGCAGGGCAGCGCGGATGCGGGTGTCATCGGTGATGGCGCCGGCATCGTTGAGGGGCACGTTGAAGTCAACCCGAACCAGTACGCGCTTGCCGCGCAGTTCATCAGCGGAGAGGCTGGCCAGGGAGCGCTTCGCCATGGTGAGGGCAAGAGGGAAAGGTCGGGCGAATTTAGCGGGCGGGTCAAGGGGGTATCCCAACCCTGCCGCTCCTGGCCGTTGCCGCACTTGGCGCTAAACAGAGAGAGCACCGGCCAATCGGCCATGTTCGAGACCGTTCTCTTCCCGATCGATCGCAGCCGTCAAGCTGCCGAAACGGCTGCTACGGCCCTGAAGTTGGCCCAGCAGCACGCCAGCAAGCTCGTGGTGCTCTCGGTGGTGGAGCCGGGGCAGGACGATCCGACCGCCGTGGCCGAGCTGCTTGAGCAGGCCCGCAGTCGTTTTCAGGAGCAGGGCGTGAGCTGTGAGGTGATCGAGCGGGAGGGCAAGCCCGCCTTCGTGATCTGCGATGTGGCCGATGAGATCAACGCGGATGTGATCGTGATGGGCACGCGAGGCCTCACGCTGGAGGCTGATGAAGCGCCCAGCACCGCCTCGCGCGTGATCCAGCTGGCGCCCTGCCCTGTGTTGGTGGTTCCGTGAGTGAGTTGCTGAGCTCCGCCGCTCCGGCGATCCAGTGGTATCCAGGCCATATCGCCAAGGCGGAGCGCTCGCTCACCGACAACCTCGCCAAGGTGGATTTGGTGATCGAGGTGCGCGATGCCCGCATCCCCACCGCCACGGGTCACCCCCGCCTGCAGCGCTGGATCTCCGGCAAGCAGCACCTGTTGGTGCTGAACCGGCGCGACATGATCCCGGTGGCGGCCCGTGAAGCCTGGGATGCCTGGTTCCGCGCCCAGGGCCAAACCCCTTGGTGGAGTGATGCCAAAGCGGGCATCGGTGTGAAGCAGCTGCAGCAGGCGGCGATCCGGGCCGGTGACGCCCTCAACGAACGCCGCCGCTCCCGCGGCATGCGGCCCCGGCCGGTTCGGGCCCTGATGCTCGGCTTCCCGAACGTGGGCAAGTCGGCTCTGATCAACCGGCTGGTGCGCCAGAAGGTGGTGGACAGCGCCCGCCGCGCCGGCGTGACCCGCAGCCTGCGTTGGGTGCGCTTGGGCCAAGACCTTGATCTGCTCGATGCCCCAGGGGTTCTGCCGCCGCGCCTCGATGACCAGTTGGCCGCGCTGCGCCTGGCCCTCTGCGACGACATTGGCCAAGCCGCCTACGACGGCGAAGCGGTGGCGATGGCCTTTGTGCAGATGCTGGCCAGGTTGGAGGCTGTGGCCGCCTCCGGCGTGAAGGCTGGTCTGCTGGAGAGCCGATATGGCGTGGCGGTGCCTTCCCTGGTCGCCTCTGCGGAGCTCGACGCAGATTCTGTGCATGCTGTACGGAATCCTGATGCGGATGGCTGGTTGCGCGCCGCTGCTGAGCGCCACACCAGTGGCGATACCGCTCGCATGGCCCAGCGCTTCCTCGATGATTTCCGGAAAGGCATGCTGGGCCCCCTGGCCCTGGAGCTGCCGTGAGCGGATTCGGCGAAGGCGAGGGAGAACTCGTCACCCTCTCCTACCCCAAACCCCTGCCGATGCGGCTCGACCGCTGGCTAGTGGCCCAGCAGCCGGAGCAGAGCCGCGCCCGCATCCAGAAGTTCATCGATGCCGGTTATGTGCGGGTGAATGGCGTCACGGGCAAGGCCAAAACGCCCCTGCGCCAGAGCGACACGGTGGAGCTGTGGATGCCGCCGCCGGAGCCGCTGCCCTACCTGATGCCCCAGGAGATCCCCCTGGATGTGCTGTTTGAAGACGAGCACCTGATCGTGCTCAATAAGCCCGCTGGGCTCACGGTGCACCCAGCCCCCGGCAATAAAGACGGCACCCTGGTGAACGGCCTGCTGCACCACTGCCCCGATCTACCGGGGATCAGCGGCAAGCTCCGGCCCGGCATCGTGCACCGCCTCGATAAGGACACCACCGGTTGCATCGTGGTGGCCAAGAGCCAGGAGGCGCTGGTGAAGCTGCAGGTGCAGATCCAGAAGCGCATCGCCTCGCGCGACTATTTGGCGGTGGTGCACGGCGTGCCCGCAGCGGAGCACGGCACGATCGTGGGCGCCATCGGTCGCCACCCCGCCGATCGCAAGAAATACGCCGTGGTGCATGACGACAGCGGCCGCCATGCCTGCACCCACTGGACCCTGCTGGAGCGCCTGGGCGACTACTCCCTGATGCGCTTCAAGCTCGACACTGGCCGCACCCATCAAATTCGTGTGCACTGCGCCCACATCGGCCATCCGATCGTGGGCGACCCGGTGTATTCGCGCTGCCGCAAACTGCCGCTGGCTCTGCCCGGCCAGGCCCTCCATGCCTTTCAGCTGGGCCTGGATCACCCAATCAGCCGCGAGCGGATGTTGTTTGAAGCGCCTCTTCCTGAGGTGTTTGAGAAGTTGCTCGCCGTGTTGCGGCGCCGCACCCAGACTGGGATGTCGTTCCCTCCTGAGGCCTTATCCATGGCCGAGCACAGCCTGCAGGCGTTCATCACAGCGGTGCGTCAGGACCCCGCCTTGCAGCAGCAGCTCTCCGCCACGTCGGCCGCTGATGCGGATGAGGTAGCGGCGATCGCCCGCCAGGCCGGGTTTGAAGTGCGCCCTTCCGATCTGGTGAACCACGCCGGCGGCGCCCTCGTGGATTACGAAGACGAGGACTACTTCATGAAGCCTCAGTGGTGGGAGCTGGCGGGCTGAGGTAGCCGCGGACACGCCTCTACCAGCGTGCGGGTGATCGGCGCTTGAGGCTGATCGAGCAGTTGATCGCCGGGGCCCTCCTCCACGATCCGGCCTCCATCGAGCACGATCACCCGCTGGCAGAAGCCGCTGGCCACCGAGAGGTCGTGGGTGACGAAGATCAGCCCCAGCCCCAGGCGTTGCTGCAGTTCCCGCAGCAGCTCCAGCACCTCCGCCTGGATCTCGGCATCAAGCATGCTCACGCTCTCATCGCAGAGCAGCACCTGCGGCTCAAGCACCAGGGCGCGGGCGATCGCCACCCGTTGCTGTTGGCCGCCGGAGAGCTGGCGGGGCAGCCGGTTGGCGAAGGCTTCCGGCGGGTTGAGCCCCACTGCGGCCAGCAGTTCGCGGGCCCGCTCGCGGGCGGCCGCCGGTGTGGCCAGCCCATGGATCAGCAGGGGGTCGGCAATGGCCTCGGCCACGCTCATCACTGGGTTGAGGCAGGCGAGCGGGTCTTGAAACACCATCTGGATGCGCCGCCGAGCCCGGCGCAGCGGCTCGCCCCGCAGCCGCCGTAAATTCTGCCCCTGTAGACGCACGCTGCCGCCCCGCACCGGCACCAGCCCCATCAAGGCGCGGCAGAGGGTGCTCTTGCCGCAGCCGGAGGCACCTACCACCCCCACGGTTTCGCCCTGGCGGAGCTGCAGGCTCACCCCATCCACGGCGCGATACCAACGCTTCTGCCAGGGCAGGCCGGGCAAGGGATGCCAGCAGCGCAGATCCTCCAGCTCCAGCAGCAACGGGGCTGCCTCGGGGGCTTTGGGCGTGCGGCTGCCCTCCCGCGCGCGGGCCGCTCCCACCAGCCGCTGAGCCAGGTGGGACTTGGGGGTGGTGAGCAGCTGTTGTGCCGGTGCCTGCTCCACCAGTCGCCCCTGATCGAGCACGGCGATCTGATCGCACCAGCGCCCGGCCATGGCCAGGTCGTGGCTGATCAAGAGCAGAGCGCTGCCCGATTCGGCGCAGAGGCGGCAGAGCTCCTCCATCACTTGAGCGGCCACCGCCACATCAAGGCTGGTGGTGGGTTCATCGGCGATCACCAGCGCCGGCTCCAGCGCCATCGCCAGGGCGATGGCCAGCCGCTGGCGCATGCCGCCGCTGAACTCATGGGGATAGCTGCCGTAGCGCTCGCAGTTGATGCCCACCCGCTCCAGCAGCATCTCGGCCCGAAGGCGCACCTGGTGGCGCTTCCAGCTCGGGCGGTGCTGGGCCAGGGTGTCGCCCAGGTGCTCGCCGATGCTCAGCAGCGGGTTGAGCCGCGTCATCGGGTCTTGGAACACCAAGCCCACCGCTTCGCCACGCAGGCGCCGCAGTGCACCTCGCCTAAGGCGGCGGGGATCTTGGCCGCACAGCTGCAGCGCGCCACTGCAGAGGCTGCCTTGCGGCAACAGCTGCAGCACCGCTCGGGCCACGGTGCTCTTGCCGCAACCGGAGGGGCCCACCAGGGCAAGGCGCTCACCGGGGTTGAGGTTGAGGGTGAGCCCAGCCAGGGTGTCGCTGCCTGCAGCTGGATAGCGCACCACCAGCTGATCGAGCTGCAGCACCGGGCCGGAGGTCTGGCGGGCGGCCATGGCGGGCGCGGCGGTGCTGGTGGGGATCAGGTTGGCAGCCGCTTCGCCTGCAGACCCGCACATGGGGCCGGTTTGTTTCAGCTGCTGCATACGATGGGCTGAACGGCAGGGCGTCATGCTCCAGGCGGTGACCGGCACAGCGGCAGCGGCGGCCCTGGACGCACCGTTGCCTGCGGCTTCGCCCCTGGGCCTGCGCTCCATCCACGGCCCTGCGGATTACGGCATTCAGCTGCCGGAGTGGCTCTGTCGCTGCATCGAGCACGTTCCGCCTGGCGTTGGCGATAGCTGCCCCACTGACGCCGAAGGCCTGTTGGCCGCTGCCTTCCATTTCGCCTTTCAGCTCCACGACGGCCAGGTGCGGGCCAGCGGGGAGCCCTACATCTGTCATCCCGTTGCCGTCGCCGATCTACTGCGCGACATCGGCGCCAGCGCGGGCGTGATCGCCGCTGGCTTCCTGCACGACGTTGTGGAAGACACCGACGTCACCCCTGAAGAGATCGAGCAGCACTTCGGCGCTGAGGTGCGCGGGCTGGTGGAGGGCGTCACCAAGCTCGGTGGGATTCACTTCACCAATAAGACCGAGGCCCAGGCCGAGAACCTGCGGCGCATGTTTCTGGCGATGGCCAGCGATATTCGCGTGGTATTGGTGAAGCTGGCAGACCGGCTCCACAACATGCGCACCCTCGGTGCGCTCAAGCCCGAGAAGCAGCAGCGCATCGCTCGCGAAACCCGCGAGATCTACGGCCCGCTCGCCAACCGCCTCGGCATCGGCCGCTTCAAGTGGGAACTGGAGGATCTGGCTTTCAAGATCCTCGAGCCCGAGGCTTACCGCGATGTGCAGCAGCAGGTGGCGAGCAAGCGCAGCGACCGCGAGGAGCGCCTGGGCGTCACCGTGCAGTTGCTGCGCGATCGGCTAGCGGCAGTGGGGTTGGCCGATTGCGAGGTGAGTGGCCGGCCCAAACACCTCTATGGCATCTGGAGCAAGATGCAGCGCCAGCAAAAGGCGTTCCACGAGATCTACGACGTGGCCGCCCTGCGGATCATCTGCCCCAATCTCGAAACCTGTTACCGGGCCCTGGCAGTGGTGCACGACACCTTCCGCCCGATCCCCGGCCGCTTCAAGGACTACATCGGTCTGCCGAAACCCAACGGCTACCAGTCGCTGCATACGGCGGTGATCGGTCGCCATCGGCCGATTGAAGTGCAGATTCGCACCGCTGAAATGCACCGCGTGGCGGAATTCGGCATCGCCGCCCACTGGAAATACAAGGAGGGCGGATCTCCTGCAGCCACCGGCGCCGATGCGGAGCGCTTCAACTGGCTGCGCCAGCTGGTGGATTGGCAGAAGGATGGCGTCGGTGACGACAGCAGCGACTTCCTGCGCTCGATCAAGGAAGACCTCTTTGATGAGGAGGTGTTCGTGTTCACCCCCAAGGGTGATGTGGTGGGCCTGAGGAAAGGCTCCACCGCGGTGGATTTCGCCTATCGCATTCACTCGGAGGTGGGCAATCACTGCCAGGGCGTGCGTATCAACGACCGCCTTTCACCCCTGGCCACGCCGCTGCAAAACGGCGACTTTGTGCAGGTGGTGACCTCAAAATCTGCGCACCCCAGCCTCGATTGGTTGAATTTTGTGGCCACTCCTACGGCCCGCAATCGCATCCGCCAGTGGTACAAGAAGAGCCACCGCGAGGAGAACATTCAGCGCGGCACGTCGATGCTGGAGCGCGAGTTGGGTCGCGATGGTTTCGACGCCCTGCTACACGGCGAGGCGATGGCCAAGGTGGCCCGCCGCTGCAATCTCGTGGCCACCGAAGATCTCTTGGCCGCCATCGGTTTTGGTGGCGTCACCCTGCATCAGGTGCTCAATCGCCTGCGGGAGGAGTTGCGCCTGGCCTCTGCCGAGGCGCAGCCGGTGCTCAGCAACGAAGAGCTGGCCCGCAAGGTGGAAGCGCAGGGGGCGGCTGCCCCGGTGGCTCCTGTTAGCACCCATGGCGAAGCGAGCCCGATCCTGGGCTTAGAGGGCCTGGAATACCGACTGGGCGGTTGCTGCAGCCCTCTTCCTGGCGAAGCGATCGTGGGCACCGTGGCTCTCGGGAACCACGGCATCACCATTCACCGCCAGGATTGCGCCAATCTCAGCGCCGTGCCGGTGGAGCGCCGCTTGCCGGTGCAATGGAATCCGCAGGCTGCCGAAGCGTTGCGCCGCCGCTACCCCGTGCAGCTGCGCATCGAGGTTCTCGATCGCGTGGGTGTGCTCAAAGACATCCTCACGCGCCTCTCGGATCACCGCATCAACGTGAGTGATGCGCGGGTGCGTACGAATCCCGGTAAGCCCGCCCGCATCGATCTGCGGGTGGAGCTGCAGAGCGCCCACCAGCTGCGCGACACCATGGATCAGATCCGCTCCATGGCAGACGTGCTCGATATCGCCCGCACCGGCATCGGTTCGTGAATCGGCGTCACAACGCTCTCGTGGCGTTGCTGATTTGGCTCGGGCTGGGGTTGTTGCTGGGGCTGGCGGAGTGGCCCTATCAGCTGCTCTCCGAATTGGGTTTTGTGCTGCAGCGGCGCCTGTGGCTGCAGGCCCAGGCTCCCCATGGGCCGGCGGCTGCGCTGGTGTTTGTGGGCACCTTCGCGATGCTTTGGCTGGCTTGGGGGCCGCTGGCTCGGGGTCGAGGTGGTGGCCTCACGCCGGTGCTGGCGCTGCAGCGCAGCCCCAGCGATGTCTCCACGCCCAACCCCGCCCTGGAGCGGCTTGAGCTGGGGGTTCAGCTGCGGCGGTTGCCGTTGATCGCCTTGACCCACGTGGCTGGGCTCACCGTTGGCGTGGAATCACCTTCCGCGGCGTTGGGCGCTTCGCTGCTGTTGGCCGTGCGGCGCCGTTGGCCTCAGGTCCAGGCCTGGGCTGCCTTGCCGATTCCCTTGCTGGCTGCCATCGGTGGCGGCGCTGGCTTGGGGGCGGCCTTTCGTTCACCGCTGTTGGGTGTGGCCTATGCGATCGAAGAGCTCAGCTGCGAGAAGGGTTTGTCGTTGGTCGTGCCCACGCTCTTGCTCGCCGGCAGTGGCGCCGTGGTGGCCACCACCCTCGGCCAGCCAGCCCGGCTCGCGGGTCTGAACCTTGGCTTGCTGGACAGCGCTGTTTGGCCCTGGGCGCTGTTGATCACGGTGCTGGGGGCGGGCTTCGGGGCGCTGTTTGTGCGGTTATTGATCCCTTTGGCCCATGGGCTGGCGGCTCACCTTCGCAATCAGCGCATCAGGGCCGCGGTGCTCGTGGCGGCACTGCTCACGCTCCTGGCTTGGATCAGCGGTGGCCTGAGCCTCAACGATGGCTCGCTCTCGCTGGCCGCGGCGCTCCAGGGTGATGGCGGCGGCTCGCTGAGCACCTTGCTCTGGCGCTTTCTGGCGTCGCTGCTCAGCATTGCCGCTGGCGCCCCAGGCGGCCTGATGCACGACACGATGACGCTCGGTGCCTTGCTGGCCAGCCCGCTCACGGGGCTGCCTGCAGAGGCCCGCGCCCAGCTGGCGGCCATCGGTGCAGCTGCCTTATTCGCCGCCGCCAACCGCACGCCGTTGTTCTGCGCATTGTTCGTGTTCACGCTGCAGGGCGACCCCCAGCTATTGGTGCCGTTGCTGCTCGCCAGCGCCATCAGCGCAGCGCTGGCCGAGCCGTGGCGCGGCAGCACCTGGAATGAAGCGCAGCTGGCGGCATCGTCCTGATCCGCCAACACAACTTGGTGCTGGTGGCCTGCACTACAGCTGCCGGCGATCACAGCTCCTACGACGGGGTGACGCGCAGCCGATGCCATGACCTCCGAACAGGCCGCTCAACTGATCGACGACACCCTGGATCTGGTGCATCAGCGGTTGATCTCGCTGGAGCACGAGCAGCAAACCCAGGCACATAAGGCCCTCACCGAAGAGTTCCGCGAGTGGCGCCATCCCAGCGGGGGGCACATCGACCTGATGGTTTGCCCGGGATTCCCGCCGAGCTGAGGGTTGTCGCCCCGGGGGACACTGGAGGCATCGCCTGCCTCCCGCCTTGCCGGACGACACCATTGCTGCTGTGGCTACGGCTATTGCCCCCGGCGAGGGCAGCGTGGCGATCGTGCGGCTCTCGGGTCCTGAAGCGGAAGCCATTGGTCAACGCCTGTTTGTCACCCCTGGGGATCAGCCCTGGGAGAGCCACCGGGTGCTCTACGGCCATGTGTGCGATCCCGCCAGCGGCGAGCGCGTGGATGAAGCGCTGCTGCTGTTGATGCGGGCGCCCCGCAGCTTCACCCGCGAAACGGTGGTGGAGTTCCACTGCCATGGCGGCCTGATCAGCGTGCAGCGGGTGCTGGAGCTGGTGCTCGCCAGCGGTGCCCGTCGCGCCCTGCCTGGCGAGTTCAGCCAGCGGGCGTTCCTAAATGGTCGGCTGGATCTCACCCGCGCCGAGGCGATCAGCGAGCTGGTGACGGCCCGCAGCCGCCGTGCAGCCCAGTTGGCGATGGCGGGTCTCGATGGAGGCATGCAGGCCCGGATTGGTGCATTGCGGGAGCGGCTGCTGGATCAGCTGGCGGAGCTGGAGGCGAGGGTGGATTTCGAGGAGGATCTGCCGCCCCTGGATGGTGATGCCGTGGCCGCTGAGTTGGCCGCGGTGCAAGCCGAGCTGGAGCAGTTGGTGGCGGATGGCGAGCGCGGCCAGCTGCTGCGCGATGGCCTGCGCGTGGCGATCGTGGGTCGCCCGAATGTGGGCAAATCCAGCCTGTTGAACCGGCTCAGCTGCACCGAGCGGGCCATCGTGACCGATCTGCCCGGCACCACCCGTGATCTGGTGGAGAGTGAGCTGGTGCTTCACGGCGTGCCGCTCACCTTGCTCGACACGGCTGGCATCCGATCCACCAGCGATCGGGTGGAGCAGATCGGGATTCAGCGCAGCCGCTCTGCCCTGAAGTCTGCCGATGCGGTGCTGCTGCTGTTTGACCTCAGCGTTGGCTGGTGCGACGACGACGCAGCCCTGCGTGAGCTGGTGCCCGATGGGGTGCCTCTGCTGGTGGTGGGCAACAAGGCCGATCAGCTCAAGGCTGATGCCAGCTCTGCGTCAGCTCCGGCGGATGTGTGCATCAGTGCCCTCACGGGTGCGGGGGAGAGCGAGCTGGTGGCGCAGCTGCTGACCCGCTGCGGCCACAGCGATCCGCAGGGTGTGCAGTTGGCCCTCAACCGCCGCCAGCAGGATCTGGCCGCGGCGGCGGCGGTGAGCCTCGGCGCCAGCCTGGAGGCAGCCCGGCAACAGCTGCCTTGGGATTTCTGGACCATTGATCTGCGCGCCGCCGTACGGGCCCTGGGGGAGATCACCGGCGAAGAGGTCAGCGAAGCGGTGCTCGATCGGGTGTTTTCCCGCTTCTGCATCGGTAAATAACCCCGCAAGGCCTGCCGCCTGACAATGGGGGCACGACACGGCGTCTTCCATGGCTGATCCACTGGCTGGGCTGAGTCCCTCGCAGCAGGCGCAGTTGCGGTTGCTGTGTTGGGGGGCCTCGCCTTCGATGGAGGCTCTGGAGTTGTCTGGCAGCCAATGGCTCTGATGGCCGTCTCTCTGGCTCTCACCCCTCAGCTCCGAGCGCAGCTTCAGGCCTGGCTTGCGGAGGATCTGGGCCGCGGCGATCTCAGCGCTCCAGCCCTGCAGGGTTGTGAGGGCCGGGCGCACTGGATCGCCAAAGCTGAAGGGCGCTTCTGTGGGGGTGTGCTGCTGGAGCCGTTGCTGCATCAGCTCGATCCCACGGCCCAGGTGCGGTTGCTGGTGGCTGAAGGTGAGCCGGTAATGCCGGGGCAGCGCTTGCTGGAGCTGGCGGGTTCTGCAGCGGCGTTGGTGGCGGTGGAGCGCACGGCTCTCAACTTGGCCATGCGGCTCTCGGGCATCGCCACAGCCACGGCCGCTCTGGTGGCGGAGCTGGCTGGCACCGGGGTCCAGTTGGCCGACACCCGCAAGACCACGCCCGGCCTGCGGGTGTTGGAGAAATACGCGGTGCGCTGCGGTGGTGGTGTGAACCACCGCATGGGCCTCGACGATGCCGCCATGCTCAAGGAAAACCATCTGGCCTGGGCTGGTGGCGTGCGTGCGGCGGTGGCGGCGGTGCAGGCCTCAGCCCCCTGGCCGGCTCGGGTGATCGTGGAGGCGGAAACCGAGCAGCAGGCCCGCGAAGCGGTCGAGGCCGGTGCCGATGGGGTGCTGCTGGATGAGTTCAGCCCTGAGGCGTTGCTGGCGCTGGTGCCGCAGTTGCGCCAGCGCGCCGCCTCCCGTGCTGGCGCCGCTCCGGTGGTGCTTGAGGCATCTGGGGTGCAGCTCGAGCAGCTGGCGGCCTACGCCGCCACCGGGATCGATCTGATCTCCACGAGTGCGCCGGTCACCCGCAGCCGTTGGCTGGATCTGAGCATGCGCTTCGACGCTTGAGCATCAGCACCGAGAGAGATGATCAGGAGCAGACGTCCCGCATCGGCGGCTCCTGAAGTCCATGCTGCGCATCGCTGAAACCCTGGAAAGCCAGCTGCGCGCAGCGATGGAGCGGGCTTTCCCCGATGCCGCCGCTGCGGCCCGGCAGGCAGGGCCCGGCCTTGATCCCCAGCTAGCCCCCGCCAGCAAACCGGAATTCGGCGACTTTCAGGCCAACGGCGCTCTCCCACTCGCCAAACCGCTGGCGCAGCCGCCGCGCAAGATCGCCGAAGCGGTGCTGGAGCAGCTCAAGGCTGATCCAGCCTTTACCGAGCTCTGCCAAGAGCCACAGATTGCTGGCCCAGGCTTCATCAACCTCACGCTGAGGCCTGAGCGGTTGGCGACGGAGGTGCAGGCGCGGCTGGGTGATCAGCGCCTGGGGGTGCCGGCGGCGGAGCAGGGGGCGCCGGTGGTGGTGGATTTCTCCAGCCCCAACATCGCCAAGGAGATGCATGTGGGGCACCTGCGCTCCACGATTATTGGCGACTCGTTGGCGCGGGTGCTGGAGTTCCGCGGCCATCCGGTGCTGCGGCTCAACCATGTGGGCGATTGGGGTACCCAGTTCGGGATGCTGATCACCCACCTCAAGCAGGTGGCTCCCGAGGCCCTCAACACCGCCGATGCCGTGGATCTCGGCGATCTGGTGGCCTTCTATCGGCAGGCCAAGCAGCGCTTCGACGAGGACGAAGCCTTCCAAACAACTTCCCGCGAGGAGGTAGTGAAGCTGCAGGGGGGCGATCCGGTGTCGCTCCAGGCCTGGGGCCTGCTCTGCGATCAGAGCCGGCGTGAGTTCCAGAAGATCTACGACCGGCTCGACATTCGCCTCAGCGAGCGCGGCGAATCCTTCTACAACCCCTACTTGGAGAGCGTCGTTGCCGATCTCGACGCCGCAGGTCTGCTCGTCGTGGACGACGGCGCCCGCTGCGTGTTCCTCGAAGGTGTCAGCGGTAAGGACGGCAAACCGCTGCCGGTGATCGTGCAGAAGAGCGATGGCGGCTTCAATTACGCCACCACCGACCTGGCGGCGATTCGCTACCGCTTCGGTTCTGCCCCTGAGGGTGACGGCGCCCGCCGCGTGATCTATGTGACCGATGCCGGCCAGGCCAACCACTTCGCCGGCGTGTTTCAGGTGGCCCGCCGTGCCGGCTGGCTGCCGGAGGACGGCCGGCTGGAGCATGTGCCCTTCGGCTTGGTGCAGGGCGAAGACGGGAAGAAGCTCAAAACCCGCGCTGGCGACACGGTGCGTCTGCGCGATCTGCTCGATGAGGCGGTGGAGCGCGCCGAAACCGATCTGCGCCGTCGCCTCGAGGAAGAGGGCCGCAGCGAAGACGAATCCTTCATCCAGCATGTGGCCACCACCGTGGGTCTGGCGGCGGTGAAGTACGCCGACCTCAGCCAGAACCGGATCACCAACTACCAGTTCAGCTTTGACCGGATGCTGGCGCTGCAGGGCAACACCGCGCCCTATCTGCTCTATGCGGTGGTGCGGATCGCGGGCATCGCCCGCAAGGGTGGTGATCTCGAGGCCGGTGCCGGCAGTGAGCCCCTGCACTTCGCCGAGCCGCAGGAGTGGGCACTGGTGCGGGAGCTGCTCAAGTTCGACGCCGTGATCGCTGAGGTGGAGGAGGAGCTGCTGCCCAACCGCTTGTGCACCTATCTGTTCGAGCTCAGCCAGGTGTTCAACCGCTTCTACGACCAGGTGTCGGTGCTCAAGGCCGAAGAGCCTGCCCGTTCCTCACGCCTGGCCCTCTGCCGCCTCACCGCCGACACCCTCAAACTGGGGCTGGGCCTGCTGGGCATTCCCACCCTGGAGCGCATGTGATCCGATGACGGCAGACCGCACCGCCCTCGACCGGCTGTCTCCAGAACCTCCGTTCCCCAGCCCGCGCCCTGAGGTGGAGAGCCTGCATGCCTACAGCGCGCCGCTGGAGGGCAGGCGCCAGATGCTGCGGCTCGACTTCAACGAGAACACCATCGGCCCCAGCCCGAAGGTGGTGGAGGCGTTGCGGGCGATTCCCGCTGATCACATCGCCATCTACCCCGAATACGACGGCTTAAAGGAGGCGGTGATCGCCAATCTCGGCCTGCCGTTGCAGCCCGACCAGGTGGGCCTGTTCAACGGCGTAGATGCGGCAATCCACGCCATCTTTCATGCCTATGGCGACCGGGGGGAGACGTTGCTCACCACATCGCCCACTTTTGGCTACTACACGCCCTGTGCCCAGATGCAGGGCATGGCGATCGAGCCCATTCCCTACGAGGGCGAGGCGTTCGCCTTCCCGCTGGAGCGGATCCGCAACGCCCTGCAAAGCGGCCCCCGCCTGCTGCTGATCTGCAATCCCAACAACCCCACCGGCACCCGCCTGGCACCAGAGCGGATTCTTGGGTTGGCGGCTGCCGCCCCGCAGACCCTGGTGGTGGTGGATGAGCTCTATGAGGCCTTCACCGGCGACAGCGTGCTGCCCTTGGCGGATTTCAGCGCTGTGCCCAACCTGCTCGTGCTGCGCTCCCTCGCCAAGACGGCCGGCCTGGCGGGCCTGCGCATCGGCTTCGCCATCGGTCATGCCGCTGTGGTGGATCGCATCAGCCGCGTCACCGGTCCCTACGACATCAACAGCTTCGCCGTCACCGCCGCCTTCGCGGCCCTCAGCGATCAGGCCTATGTGGATGACTACGTGGCCGAGGTGATCCAGGCCCGAGCCTGGATGGGTGAACAGCTGCGTGCGGCCGGCGTGCGCCACCACGTGGAGGGCGGTAACTACCTGCTGATTTGGCCCAAGGGCGATCCGGCTGCGGTTGATCAGGCCCTGCGGGAGGCCGGCATCTTGGTGCGGGCGATGAGCGGAAAACCTCTCATCGATGGCTCCCTGCGGGTGAGCATCGGCACGCTGGATCAGATGCAGCGCTTCTGGGCTGCTTACCAGCGCATTGAGGGGCTTGCGGCCTGAGGCTCAGCGCATCACTTCGATCTGGGTGCCCTCGCTGAGTTTGGCGGGCAAGCTCAGCACGCGGCCCAAGCGCTTCACCGGTGTGCCGCTCATGGCCTGCAGGAAGGGATCCACGCTGCCTTGATCGCAGTCTTTCGGTGCGGTGCCGCTCACGTATTGCACGGGGATCACCCGGCGCGGATTGAGCTCCCGCACCACGGCCGCGGCTTCTGGGCCGGTGTACACCTTGGCGCCGCCGCCCACGCCGATGATCAACACATCGGGTTTGCCGAGCAGCACGCGATCTTCAGGGCTGAGGGCAGCAGCGGTGCCGCCGAGATGGGTAAACTCCAGCCCACCCTGCTTCCAGCGCCACAGGGTGGATTGGCCAAAGCGACGACCGCCAAAGCGATCGTGAGGGGCGGAAATGCCCTCGATTTTGAGGCCAGCCACGCGGTAGGAACCCGGGCTAGTGAGCATGCGGCCGCTGGCCACGGGAGCGCCTTCATCCAGCAGGCGGCTGCTGGCGAGGATCACATTGGCCCGCACCCGCGGTTCGGCCAGGCCGGCGGCGCAGCCCACAGCCTTGAACGGGTTGAGCAGCACGGAGGCGCCTCCGCCTTGGATCAACAGGGCACTGTGGCCGTAGCTGGTGATCGTGACGCCGGTGTTGGCGCTGGCGGCAAGCGGCAGGGCCACGGCTGTGGCAGCCAGGACGCGAAGCGGCAGAGCCACGGTGCTGCGCAGGGCCATGGTGGAGCGGATTGCCCGCGATGGGTGGGCCGAACCCTAGCCCGCTGCTGCCTGAGCCAGGAAATTGCTGAGCAGCTGATGGCCGCTCTGGGTGAGCACGCTTTCGGGATGGAACTGCACCCCTTGCAGGTGCTGATGCTCACGGTGACGCAGACCCATGATCGTGCCGTCTTCAAGCCAGGCGGTGATCTCGAGGCACTCGGGTAGCGATTCCCGCTCGGCGATCAGGCTGTGATAGCGAGTGGCGGTGAGCGGATTGGGCAGGCCGGCGAACACGCCCTGGCCCTCATGCAGCACCGGCGAGGTTTTGCCGTGCATCAGCTCCTTGGCGCGCACCACCTTGCCGCCATACACCTGGGCAATCGATTGATGCCCCAGGCACACCCCCAGGGTGGGAATCGTGGGGCTGAGTTCCCGCAACACCTCCAGGCACACGCCGGATTGATCGGGATCGCCCGGGCCGGGGGAGATCAGGATCGCGTCGGGTGCCAGCGCCCGGATCTGCTCCAGGGTGAGGGCATCGTTGCGTTCGACCCGCAGGTCTTCAGTGATTGGGTGATCGGCGGCCAGTTCACCCAGGTACTGCACCAGGTTGAAGGTGAAGCTGTCGTAGTTGTCGAGAACGAGAAGCATCGCCGCGCCTGGCCTGGCCCCATTCAAACGCCCAGGCGCACCAGCAGGGGAGGCAGCAGCAGCAGCACCGCAATCACCAGCGAGCTGATGGCGGCCACCAGCACGGCGGCGGCAGCGCAGTCTTTCGCAATGCGGGCCAGGGGGTGAAAGCGGCGACCGATCGCCAGATCCACCACGGCTTCGGTAGCGGTGTTGATCAGCTCGAGCACCAGCACCGCAGCCACGGTGAGCACCAGCACAGCGAGCTGCTCCAGGGGCAGCTGTAGCCACAGCCCCAGGGCAAACACCACAGCCCCGGTTACGACATGAATGCGGAAGTTGCGCTGGCTGCGGAAGCTGTAAATCAGCCCTTGGGCGGCGTAGCGGAAGCTGGAAGGAAGATCGCCGGCCACGGTCCAGGCGCCGAGGCGCCGCACCTTCGCCGGTGGTTCAACGCTGTTGGGCACATCCAGGTTGGTGGGTAGGCCATCGCGGTTGAGATCGCGGAGCATGGGCCTCGCTTCCCGGCTGGGTTCCTGGGGAACAAGCATGCGCCAAGGCCCCCGCCGGCTGTATCCGGGCGCACCCTACCGCTGGTTGGTGCCGGCGAGAAGCTCTTCCTGCTTGCGCAACATGGCCGCCAGGCTGGCGTCGTCGGGGTGATCCCAACCCAGCAGGTGCAGCAGGCCGTGGGTTGCCAGAAACAGCAGCTCCTCCGGCAGGGAGTGCCCGTGGTCCGGGGCTTGACGGGCGGCGGTTTCCAGCGAAATCACAATGTCGCCGAGCTCGAGGGCGTCCTCCTCCCCATCGGGCATGGGGATCGGTGGGGCGTCGTCGAGGCCGTCGTCTTGGGCGGCGAAGGCCAGCACATCAGTGGGGCCGCTCTTGCCGCGCCAATCGCTGTTCAGTTCGGCGATTTCGCTGTCGCCCACCAGGCTCAGCCCCAGGCTGAAGGCCGGCGCCTGCAGCTCAGCCGGCAGCTCCGGCGCCATGGCGCTCAGCCACTGGTTGATGCGCTGGTGCCAGAGCTCGGCACCGGCGATCGGGTCGGCCAGATCACCGGCGGCGGCCAGAAGCTCGCCCGCTAGGCCGTCATCGGCTTCGAACGCCAGATCCAGGTCGGGCAGTTCGTGGCTGGCCTTAGACGAGGTCATGGTTCAGCTGCCGGGGAGCTGCGGGCGGCCCAGGTAGGCCACCAGCACGATGAAACCCAAGAAGCCCAGAGCCGTCAGTCCGAAGTGGAACAAGCTGAGCTTGCCTTTGCGCACCATGTTGCGCATCGCCAGCTTGGTGAAGCTGGGGTTTTCGCCCGCGGCACCGGCGGACGGCTGCGCTGAGCTTCTCTCGCTGGTGGGATCAGTCATCGCTGCCGCCTCCGGCTACTTCCACGCCGGCATGCAGCAGGCTCTGGATGAAGGGATCGAGGTCGCCGTCCATCACGCCCTGCACATCGGTGGTTTCGTGCTGGGTGCGTAGGTCTTTCACCATCTGGTACGGGTGAAACACGTAGTTGCGGATTTGGTTGCCCCAAGCCGCTTCCACGATGTCGCCGCGGATGTCGGCGATCTCGGCGGCCCGTTGCTCCTGGGCGATGACCAGCAGCTTGGCCATCAGCAGCGCCATGGCCTTCTCCTTGTTCTGGAGCTGGGAGCGCTCCTGGGTGCAGCGCACGAACAGGCCGGTGGGGATGTGCAGGATGCGCACGGCCGTTTCCACCTTGTTCACGTTCTGGCCGCCGGCGCCACCGGAGCGTGAGGTGGTGATTTCGAGGTCTTTGTCTGGGATGTCGAGTTTCACCTCCTCCTCGATCTTGGGCATCACCTCCACGCCGGCGAAGCTGGTCTGGCGCTTGTCGTTGGCGTTGAAGGGGGAGATGCGCACCAGGCGGTGGGTGCCCTTCTCGTTGCGCAGGTAGCCGTAGGCGTAGCGGCCTTCGATCTCGATCGTGCAGCTCTTGATGCCCGCTTCTTCACCCTCGCTGAGCTCGTCCACGGTCACCTTCATGCCGTGGTCTTCCGCCCAGCGGGTGTACATGCGCATCAGCATCAGCGCCCAGTCCTGGGCGTCGGTGCCGCCGGCGCCGGCGTTGATGCTGATCACGGCGCCTTCCTTGTCGTAGGGGCCGCTGAGCAGGCGCTCCAGCTCCCAGCGATCCAGATCGGCCCGCAGCTTCTGCAGCGCCTCATTGGATTCGGCGAGCAGTTCTTCATCCGGCTCGAGGCCGTAGATCTCAACGGTGGCCTCGGCATCGGCCACGGCCGCCTGCCACTGGCTGAGCTGCTCGAGCTGGGCCTTTACCTCATCGAGCTGACGCATCTTGGCCTGTGCCTGCTTCTGGTCGTCCCAGAAGTCGGGCTGGGAGGCGAGCTGCTCGAGGTCCTGCTGGCGTGCTTTCAGTGCAGGAACGTCAAAGACAGTCCTGGGCATTGCCCAGGCGGTCAGTGAGCTCGGAGAGGTCGCGTTTGAAGTCGGTGAGATCGAGCACCGGCGGCTGTTGAACGTTGGGTCGACCGTACTGAATGACGGGCGTTCAGGCGGATTGCCGCTTCTAGGATCCAGTTCACCGGAGCACGCCCTGATGGCGAACGTTGAGATCTACACCTGGCGCGCCTGTCCGTTCTGCATCCGGGCCAAGGCGCTGCTGGATCGCAAGGGCGTGGCCTACACCGAATACGCGATCGATGGCGATGAGGCCGCTCGCACGGTGATGGCCTCCAAGAGCGGCGGCCGCCGCAGCGTTCCGCAGACCTTCATCAACGGCCAGCACGTGGGAGGCTGCGATGACTTGCATGCGCTGGAGCGCAGCGGTCAGCTGGATGTGCTGCTCGGAGCTGCGGCTTGAGCCTGATCGAGAGCGGCCTTGAGGCCCAGCTGTTCGTGATCGATCCGATTGCGCAGCTGCGCCCCACCAAAGATTCGAGCGTGGCCCTGATGCAGGCCGCCCAGCGGGCTGGCCAGCAGGTGTGGGTGTGCACCCCGGCGCAGCTGGCGGTGCGCGGTTCTGATCCAGCCCACGAGCCGATGGTGCTCGCCCAGCCGATCCGCTTGGCGGAGATTCGGCCCACGGCCGATGGCTGGGATCTCCCCGATCCCTGGTTTGAAGCAGAGGAGCCCCGCTGGCTGCCGCTCTCCGCCTTCCCCCGGGTGTGGATGCGCAAAGACCCGCCGGTGGATGAGGCCTACCTCTATTCCACGCACCTGCTTGAGCTGGCCGAGCGGCAGGGCGTGAAGGTGCTTAACCGTCCTGCCTCGCTGCGGGCCTGGAACGAAAAGCTCGGTGCGCTGCGCTGGAGCCACTTGATGGCTCCAAGCCTGGTGGGCAGCAACATCGAGCAGCTGGCTGCCTTCGCCGCCGATCACGGCGATGTGGTGCTCAAGCCCCTCGGCGGCCGGGCTGGTCAGGGTGTGGTGCGCAGCCACGCCGGTGCGCCTGGCTTCAAGGCGCTGCTGGAGCTGGTGACCAACCAGCAGACGCTGCCGGTGATGGTGCAAGCCTTCCTGCCGGCCGTGACCGCCGGCGACAAGCGCATCCTGCTGGTGAACGGTGAGCCCCTCGGCGCGGTGAACCGCAAGCCTGCCCCCGGGGAATTCCGCAGCAACCTGGCCGTGGGAGGTGCACCGGAAGCCACCGAGCTCACCGATCAGGAACGGCGCATCTGCGCGGAGCTGGCACCCGCTCTCCAGGCCGAGGGCCTGTTCTTTGTGGGCATCGATGTGATCGATGGCCGCCTCAGCGAGATCAATGTGACCAGCCCCACCGGCGTGCGCGAGGTGGAGCGCCTCGGCGGCATCGCCCTGGCGGATCAAACGATGGAGCGATTGCTCAGCTGCTGAGCGTCTTCCCGCAATGGGGGCAGCTGTCGCTGCTGGATTGGCGCTGTTCCCGCTGGGCCTCCTGCAGGCTGGCGGAGACGATGCCCGTGGGCACCGCAATGATGCTGTAGCCCAGCAGCATCACCAGCGAGGCCACGAAGCGCCCGAGCGTGGTGACGGGTGCCACATCGCCGTAGCCCACGGTGGTGATCGTGACGATCGCCCAGTAGATCCCCACCGGGATGCTGGTGAAACCGCTGCGTTCGCCTTCGATCACGTACATCAGCGTGCCGATCAGCACCACCAGGGCCACGATCGTGAGCAGAAACACGCTGATCTTGCGGCGGCTGGCCACCAGGGCCTGGCGCAGCAGCTGCGCCTCATCGAGATAGGAGCCCAGCCTCAGGATTCGGAACACCCGCAGCAGCCGCAGCACCCGCACGATCAGGAGCGACTGCCCAGCCGGAATGCCCAGGGTGAGCAGCGGCGGCAGGCTCGACACCAGATCCACCAGACCGAAAAAGCTGCGCGCATAGGGCCAGGGCCGTTTGCTGCAGAGCAGCCGCAGCAGATATTCGAGGCTGAACAGGCTGGAGAACAGCAGCTCCAGCGGTTCAAACAAGGAGCGGTACTGGCCGCGCAGGCGCGGATCGCTCTCCAGCGCCACCAGCAGCACGCTGAGCGCGATGGCGATCAGCAGGGCCAGATCAAAGCGTTTGCCCGCTGGTGTGTCGGCTTCAAAAATGATGCGCTCCAGCCTGGGGCGGCCCACCCAGCGCCGAATCGCCAGGGCCAGCAGCAGCAGAGCGGCCAGCAGCCCGAGGCCGGTGCTGAAGGCGTTCACGGAGTGGCGTTCAGGCGGGGGAGGTCGAGCTGTTGCTGCAGCACCCCCAGCTTCAGGGCTACTTCCGCCAGTTCCCGCTCCACCGCTGATCCAGGCACCAGGCCGGCGCCAGCGGTGAGTTCGAGGCGCTGGCCCTGGAGGCTGCCGCTGCGGATCGCCACCCGCAGCTCGGTGTCGCCTTCGCTGTCGATCCAGCCGATCGGGGCGGCGTAATAACCCCGCTCAAACGGTTCGAGGCTGCGCAGGGCGGCCATGGCCTCACGCCGCGGCAGCCCGGCCACTGCTGGCGTTGGGTGCAAGGCAGCGGCCACTGCTAGCGGCTGTTGGTCGCCCAGGGCCGCGGTGATGGGTGTGTGGAGGTGCACCAGTTGGCCGTGGCGGGCGAGGCGCGGGTGGCGGGGCCGGCGCGGTGTCAGCCCGTTGCGGTGGAGCACCTCGGTGATCGCTTCCACCACCAGCTCGTGCTCGCGCCGGTCCTTGTCGGAGTTCAGGAGCTGGCCGGCATTCGGCCCCACCGGTGCGGTGCCGGCGAGCGCGTCGCTGCGGAGTTGCCCCTGGCGCACGGTGAGCAGGCGTTCCGGGGAGGCTCCAAGCAAGGCGGGGCCATCCGCCTGTTGCCAGAGGAAGCGGCAGCTCCCTGGCTGGCGCTGACGCAGTTGGGCCAGCAGGTGCAGCGGATCCAGCGGTTGGGCCAGCTGCAGTTGCTGGCGCACGGCGAGCACCAGCTTGCGCAGCTCACCGGCTTCCACCAGCTCCAAGCCCCGTTCCACCACAGAGCGGTAGCCCTCCTGCCAGGCGGAGCCGCTGAGCACGGCAGGGCCTGCAGTCTCCCCAGCGGTGGCGCAGGGATCGGCAGGCAACTGGGTCAGGCGCTCGGCTTGCTCCCACAGCTCCTCGGCCAGGGAGCGGGCGCTCACCTCGCCGCCGAGGGTGCGTTGCAGCCGCAGCCAGCAGTGGCGCCCCTGGCGGCTCAGCTGCCAGCGGGGCAGCACGGCCTGCACCCCCGGCACGCCCTCGCCCTCTTGCAGCGGGCTCTCAAAGAAGGAAAAGGCCAGCAACACCCGCGGCCGCGCCAGCGGCGGGCAGCTCTGGGGTGCGGCCAGGCGGCCCAGGCTCACGGCACTGAACCGCTGAGCCAGTTCAAACCGGCGCGGGCCGCTCAGCTCGAGGCTGTTGCAGCGGCCGCTGGCGGCCAGGCAGAGCCCGGGAGCGCTGTCCCACAGGAACCGAAACCGTTCGCCCTGCTCCAGTTGGCTCAGCAGCGCCATCGGGTCGCGGCCGGTGAGCGGCAGCGCAAGGCTGAGCACGCCTTCCCCATCCAGTTGGCGCGCGCCATCGGCCGCTGCCGCCAGCAGATCGCTGAAGCTGGTTGTGACGCGGGATGGAGCCTGCACCCTGGGCGGGCTGAAGCGGCTGCTCAAATGTATGGGCCTTCCTGCGCCGCCAGTTGCCCTCGCCCGTGTCCGAGCCACAGGTCGTCGCAAGCCTTCATGCCGATCCGGCCCAGCGGCGGCGGCTGTGGAAAGCGGCGATCAAGTGGCCTATGTACTCGGTGGCCGTGATGCCGGTGCTGCTGGCCGCTGGATGGCGCGCCGGGGAAGGTTTGGCGGTGCGGCTGGATCAGCTGCTGCTGTTTCTACTGGCTGCGGTGCTGCTGTTGGCCTGGGAAAACCTGGCCAACGATGTGTTCGATGCCGACACCGGCATCGACACCCACGGCAAGCCCCATTCGGTGGTGAACCTCACCGGCCGGCGCGATCGGGTGTCGTTACTGGCCAATGGAGCCCTGCTGGTGGGGTTGCTGCTGATGGCGTTGGTAGCGCTGCGCAGCAGCCCAGCGGTTCTGGCGCTGGTGCTGGCCTGCTGCGGCATTGGTTACGCCTACCAGGGGCCGCCCTTGCGCCTTGGGTATCGGGGCCTTGGTGAACCCCTCTGCTGGATCGCCTTCGGGCCCTTGGCCACAGCCGCCGCCCTGCTGGCCCTGGCGCCGGCGGGCGAGGGGGCTGTGCCCTGGCGGGCGGCGCTGGAGCTGGGCAGCGGCCCGGCTCTGGCTACCACGCTGGTGCTGTTCTGCTCCCATTTCCACCAGGTGGAGGAGGACGCGGCCCATGGCAAGCGTTCGCCCGTCGTGCGGCTGGGAACGGGCCCTGCGGCTGGGTTGATTCCTTGGTTTGTGGCGGCGACTTTGGCCTTGGAGTGGGCGCCGGTGCTGGTGGGGCAATGGCCGCTCACGGCCCTGCTTGGGGGAATCGGGCTGCCACCCGCCCAGGCCCTGATCCGTCTGCTGCGTCAGCACCACCGTGAGCCGCAGCGGATCGTGGGCAGCAAGTTTCTGGCCCTGCGCTTTCAGGCGCTGAATGGTTTGGGCCTCGCGGCAGGGCTGGCTCTGGGCCGTTGGTTGGGATGAGTGAAGCGGGCCCGCTGCAGCTGAGCTGGCGGCCCTATCGCTTTGAGTTGCCGCGCCGCTTAATCACCAGCCGCGGCGCGTTGGTGGAGCGTTCTGGCTGGTTGCTGCGGCTAACAGCAGCCGACGGGGCCTGTGGCTGGGGTGAGGCGGCCGCGCCGCTGTTGATGCCCGCCTCGCAAGAACTGGCCTCGGCGGTTGAGGCGCTGCCGCCAGCGTTGGAGCGCGAGGAGCTGGAACGGCAGATGGGGCAGCTGCCGGCAGCGCTGGCTTGCGCGGTGGGGATGGCCCTGGCGGAGCTGGATGGCGCAGGTGGGAGCTGGCAGCTTTCACCGCTTTCGGCCTGGCTGCTGCCAGCCGGTGAGGCGGCTCTGACGGAATTGGAGCGTGTGCTTGCCAGCGCAGCGGGATCGGCCGGATCGTCCATCACCGTTAAGTGGAAGGTGGCAGCCCTGCCGGATGCCGAGGAGCGCGCTGTGCTGGAGGCGCTGCTGCAGCGGTTGCCCGCATCAGCCCGGTTGCGGCTGGATGCCAATGGCGGCTGGGATGTGGCCACGGCTCACCGCTGGGCGGATCGCCTGGTGGATGAACCGCGGCTGCAGTGGCTGGAGCAGCCCTTGGCGCCCCTCGAGCTCGCTGAGCTGGAGCGCTTGGGGGCTCGGCTGCCGGTGGCGCTGGATGAATCGCTGCCCCATCTGCAGCCGCAGCAGCGCGATGCCTGGCCCGGCTGGTTGGTGCGCCGGCCGCTGCAGGAGGGCGATCCACGGCCGCTGCTCCAGCAGTTGCAGGCCGGCCTGCCGCGCCAGATGATCAGCACGGCGTTTGAAACCGGCATCGGCCAGCGTTTCGTGGAGCACCTGGCGGCGCTGCAGGCGCAAGGCCCCACGCCGGCCGCACCGGGCTTGGCGCCTGGATGGCAGCCCGAAGGCCCGCTGTTCGCGCTGGATCCTGCGCGAGTGTGGGAGGCCGCGGCGTGAGCCCGCCGCTCCTGCTGCGCACAGGCGGTGATCGGGCCGATCTGGCGGTCACCTTGCAGCAGGCCTGGGACGCGGGGCAAACCGTGGCGATCGCTGCTCCAGAGGAGGCCCATCTGCTGGGGGCGGCGTTGCCCGCCCAGAGCCCTCCTTCCTGGGGGGCAGCGGTGGTGCTGGGAACCGGCGGCAGCAGTGGGGGGCGGCGCTGGTGTGTGCAGCCTCTGGCTCACCTGCAGGTGGCGGTGGCTGGCAATGCCCAGTGGCTGCAGGCCCTTGGCCTGGAACCAGCCCAGCTGGAGCTGTTCAATCCTCTGCCGTTGCATCACGTGAGTGGACTGATGCCACTGCTGCGGGCCAAGGCATGGGGGGCGGAACTGCGCTGGCTTCCACCTGCCTGGATGCGTGAGCCCGAGCAGCTGATGGCCGAAGCCTCGCCGGCGACTCCCGATCGGGCTGTGCTCTCGCTGGTGCCCACCCAGCTGCAGCGCTTGCTGGATGTGCCGGCCGGGATCCGCTGGCTGGAGCGCTTTGCCCTGATCTGGGTGGGTGGTGCGGCCCTGCCACCCGCCCTGGCGCATCGCTGCCGTGCCCTTGGGATTCGGCTGGCTCCTTGCTACGGAAGCACCGAAACCGGCGCGATGGTGATGGCCCTGCAACCGCAGCAGTTCCTGGCCGGGGTGGAGGGATGTGGTGAGGCCTTGCCCCACGTGCAGCTCCGCGTCGAGCCCGGCAGCGGAGCGCTGCAGATCAAGACCGCCAGCCTGGCGCTGGGGATGTTGCAGCAGGGGGAGCTGCAGCCCTTGCCTCTCGATCAGGGTTGGTGGAGCAGCGGCGATCGGGCTCAGCAGGGGCCCGAGAGCTGGCAGCTGCTCGGTCGCTTGGATGGCGCCATCCAGAGCGGCGGCGAAACGGTTTTCCCCGAGCAGGTGGAGCAGCGCTTGCTGGAACTGGCCCGGGCTCAGGCGCTCCCTGTGGAGGAACTACTGCTGCTGCCAGAGCCCGATCCGCTCTGGGGGGAGCGGCTGGTGGCCCTGGTGAAGCCGGAGGCTGGTATCGATGCGGGTGAAGCCGCGCTTTTGCAATCCCTGCAAACGCTTGCTCTCACCCTGCCGCCGAGCCAACGGCCGCGGCGCTGGTTGCCTTGCCCTGAGTTGCAGCGCAGCCCACTTGGGAAATGGGAGCGCCGGCGTTGGAGCCAGTGGTTGAGCTCCCAGTCAGCGTCACAGCCTGCGCCAGAGCCCTGACAAGCGCGACTCAGATCGCTACAAGCGGGGAGTAGCGGCTCTGTGATGCATGAGCAACGGCGATTGGAGTGCCTTGGATCTCACGGAGGTGAGCAACAAAAAGCTGGCGGCCGGCTTGCTGGGGATCTTTCTGGGCTCCTTCGGCATTCACAAATTCGTGCTGGGTTACACCAAGGCGGGTTTGATCATGCTGTTGATCACGGTGCTCACCTGTGGCGTGGCTGGTTTTGTGATGGGGTTGATTGGTGTGATCGAAGGCATCATCTATCTCACGCAAACGCCGCAGGAGTTCAAAACCACCTATCTCGAAGGGCGTAAGGAATGGTTTTAAGCCGTTCCTCCAGCCGCGTGGCAGCTGGCCTGCTCGCGCTGGCGGCTGTGGTGAGTGCGTGTTCTTTGGGCGATGGATGGAACACTGGTTTTCATCCCTTTGCCCTCCTGGCGGCCCTGCTGCCGCTGCAGCTGGCGGCCTTGCTGTGGTGCATCCAGGCGTCGCCTACAGCGGCTGCACACCGCTCTTCAGGGATGAGGCCTCCAGCCAGCGATTGATGGCTGCGGGCAATTCACGCCGCCCACGTTCGCTGCTGCTGCTGATGGCCAGGTGGCGGGTGAGGCCCTCGGCGACAGGGGCGCCATTGCTGCTGAAGCGATACCGCACTTCAAAACATCCGTGATCGAGGCGTTGCGGCTCCAGTGCAATCGCCAGAGGATCGCCGCACACCAACGGCTTGAAGTAATCAGCGCTGCAATGCACGATCGGCAGCGCGATCTTGGGCATGGATCCCGGCCTGGGAAACACCTCCGCCGCTGCGATGCCGAAGCGCTCCAGGCTTTCCTCGTAGGCCTCGTGGCACCAATGCAGCAGCTGCGGGAAGTGCATCACCCCGGCGGCGTCGGTGTCTCCGAAGCGCACGGTGCGGAAGAGCAGCAGCCAGCTCTCGGGATTCATGGGGCAGCCAGGTGCGGAAAGGCGTTGAAACCAGTGAAGCTGAGGCCAAGCCGCAGGGCCCAGTAGCCCAGCAAGGCCGCGGCGATCCAACCCAAGGCGCGAGACCCAAGCCGCAAGGGCAGCAGCTCGCGTCGCCGGATCGCCTGGAGCGACCACCACAGGAGTCCTGCCGCCAGCAGCGGTCCAAAGGCATGCCAGCGCGCCGATTCGCCCAGGTTGCCGGTGAGGGCGGCACTGGTGGCGCGGGTGAGAAAGCAGGTGGGGCAGGGAATGCCGGTGAGTGCCCGCAGAAGGCAGGACCAGCCCGGGAGGCCGGGATGCAGCCCTTTGAGCCACAAGTAGCCCGTGAAGCTGGCCGGTAGGAGCCAACCAGCGTGGTTCAGGCGTCGCAGGAAGCGGTTCAGTGGTTCAGCTCAACCCGGCTAGCTGATCAGCAACCCAGGCTGCTTAGCGATCCACCGAGCCCATGATCACGTCGATTGAGCCAAGGATGGCCATGATGTCGGCCACCTTCGCTCCCTTGAGGATGTGGGGGAGGATCTGCAGGTTGTTGAAATCAGCGGCGCGGATCTTGAAGCGCCAGGGGGTCACGTCGTCGTTGCCCTGGATAAACACGCCGATCTCGCCTTTGCCCGATTCCAAGCGGGTGTAGAGCTCTCCGCCGGGGATCTTGAAGGTGGGAGCCACCTTCTTGGCCACGATTTGATAATCAAAGCCGGCGAATTCGCTGGTTTTACCCTCAGCCATGCGGCGGGCTTCCAGGTGCTCGGTGGGGCCGCCGGGGATCATGGCGCAGGCCTGGCGCAGGATCTTCAGCGATTGGCGCATCTCTTCCACCCGCACGCGGTAGCGGGCAAAGCAGTCGCCTTCCTGGGCCCAGGCCACGTCCCAGTCGAAGTCGTCGTAGCACTCGTAGTGATCCACCTTGCGCAGATCCCAGGGCACGCCTGAGGCGCGCAGCATCGGGCCAGACAGGCTCCAGTTGATCGCCTGCTCGCGCGTGATCACACCCAGCCCTTCAATCCGCTTGCGGAAGATCGGGTTGTTGGTGATCAGCTTCTCGTATTCATCGATCTTGGGGCCGAACCAATCGCAGAAGTCGATGCACTTCTCCAGCCAGCCGTAGGGAAGATCTGCGGCTACACCACCGATGCGGAAGTAGTTGTTGTTGATCAGGCGCTGACCGGTGGCTGCTTCCCACAGGTCGTAGATCATCTCCCGCTCGCGGAAGATGTAGAAAAACGGCGTCTGGGCACCCACGTCCGCAAGGAAGGGGCCAAGCCAGAGCAGGTGGTTGGCGATGCGGTTGAGCTCCAGCATCAGCACGCGGATGTAGCTGGCGCGCTTGGGCACCGGCACATCGGCCAGGCGTTCGGGTGCGTTCACCACGATCGCCTCGTAGAACATGCCGGCCGCATAGTCCATGCGGCTCACGTAGGGCACGAACATCACGTTCGTGCGGTTCTCGGCGATCTTCTCCATGCCGCGGTGGAGGTAGCCGATCACCGGCTCGCAATCCACCACGTCTTCCCCGTCGAGCGTCACCACGAGCCGCAGCACCCCGTGCATCGAGGGGTGGTGCGGCCCGAAGTTCACCACCATCGGCTCCGTGCGCGTTTCCAGCTGCGTCATGGGGCCGAGGGGGATGGGCTCGCTGGCGGGATCTTAGGAAGGAAGGGCCGCTGCTTCTGGCGCTGCGCTTGAGCGATCCGCAGGATTCCGCCACGTTTGATCACGTTCCGGTCCTGGCGGGGCCCGTGCTGGCTGGGTTTGCCGAGCTTGAGGGCTTGCTGGATCAACGCGGTGAGGGCGTGTTGATCGATTGCACCCTGGGCGGTGGTGGCCACAGTGCTCTGCTGCTGGAGGCGCATCCCCGCCTGCGGCTGATTGGGCTTGATCAAGACCCCACCGCCCGGGCTGCCGCCGCGGAGCGCCTGGCCCCCTTTGGCGATCGCGTGCACATCGTGGCCACCAACTTCGCGGCTTACACCCCAACGGAACCAGCCCTGGCGGTGCTGGCAGATCTTGGGGTGAGCAGCCCGCAGCTGGATGTGGCGGAGCGGGGCTTCAGCTTCCGGCTCGATGGCCCGCTCGACATGCGGATGAACCCGGCCGCCGGCGAAACCGCTGCTGAGCTGATCGCGCGGCTTGATGAAACCGAACTGGCGGATCTGATCTACGCGTACGGCGAGGAGCGCCTCTCGCGCCGGATCGCCCGGCGGATCAAGCACGATCTGGCGGAGCAGGGCCCCTACAGCGGCACCGCGGCGCTGGCCTATGCGGTTGCCGGCTGCTATCCCCCAAAAGCGCGGCGCGGCCGCATCCATCCGGCCACCCGCACGTTTCAGTCCCTGCGCATTGCGGTGAACGATGAGCTGGGCGTGCTGGATCACCTGCTCCAGGCGGCTCCTGATTGGCTACTGCCGGGGGGGCTCTTCGGCGTGATTAGTTTCCACTCCCTGGAAGATCGCCGCGTGAAAACCTCGTTTGTGAGCGACGAGCGTTTGCAGCGCATCACCCGCAAACCAGAAACGGCTGCGGAGGAGGAGCAGAACTCCAACCCCCGCAGCCGTTCTGCCAAATGGCGCCTGGCGCGTCGCCGCTGAGCGAGCGCGGCCCGAGATCAGCCGTTGCTGAGGATGCCGGTGTGGTCCTGGCTGCCGAACAGCTGGCGGTAGGCGGCGGTGCTGATGCAGATCACCACGGGGAACACCACAAACAGCCCGCCGTAGCTGAACAGGGCGGCCACGGCGTGGATCACGCTCTCCACGATCGCCAGCCACAGCACCACCCACCAGCTGGGGTTTACGCCACTCACGCCGGCCTGGATGGTTTCCGCCGGACGCTTCACCCCAAACAGCGAGAGCTGCAGCAGGAACTTCTGGCTGATCAGGAACCAGATGTAGAAGATGCCAAACACGATCACCGGAATCACGGTGAGTGCTGTGTTGAGTGCGTTCAGACCCGTGCCGATCAGGGCGGCCACCACGCCCACCACGGCCAGCACGATCGCCAGCAGGATCACCGAACCGAGCAGGCGGCCGGCGGCGGCGCCATCCCAGCGGGTGAAGTTGCGGAAGGAGGGGCGCTGGCCATCGAGGCTCATCCAGGCGCAGCGGGTGATGCCCACCACACCCCAGAGGCCCACGATCACGTAGCCAATCGCGCCCACCACCACGGCGATGCCGGCGGCCACCGGATGCAGCAGCGGCAGTTCACCGCTGTTGAGCCGCAGCAGGCCTGCCAGCAGCAGAGCGCCGAAGGGCACCAGGATCACGGTGACGAGCACCTGGAACAGCAGGAACGGCCAGGGGGCTCTGCAGAAGGCCTGCCAACCGTCTTCCACGGCGCGCAGCACCTGCAGCTTGTTGGTGCCGGGGGTCGGCAGGCTCATCAGCAATGGGCAATTGCCCGGAAGGTAGCGATCGCAGCAGCGCTCGCCCAGCTTTTGTTGCAGTTGACGTTCGTACTGAACCTTCGGACCTGCCCTGGACTCAGCGCTGGCGCAGCTCCGTGATCGCAGCGCTCACCAGCTCGGCAGCAGCCTCAATTTCGGCGCCGCTGGTGCGGCGGCCCAGGCCAAAGCGAAGCGCTGCCGCCGCCTGCTGCCGGCTCAGCCCCAGCGCCTGCAGCACATGAGAGGGTTCGCCGCTGCTGCAGGCGGAGCCGCTGCTCAGCGCCAGTGATGGGCGCAGGGCCCGTTGCAGCGCGGCCCCATCCACGCCCTCGATCCAGATGTTGAGGTTGTGGGCCAGCCGCGGGGCCGCGGCGCCATTGCGGTGGATGCCGCCCAGGGCTTGCAGCCGCTGCCAGAGCTGATCGCGTAGGGCCGCTAGCCGCTCCGCCCGCTCGGCCTGATCGGCCATGGCGAGCTCAAGCGCCTTGGCCAGGCCCACGATTAGCGGCACCGGCAGGCTGCCTGCCCGGAGCCCCTGCTCCTGGCTGCCGCCATGCAGCTGTGGAGCGAGCTGCACCCCAGGGCCCACAACCAGGGCGCCGATGCCCTTCGGGCCGTAGAGCTTGTGGCCGCTGATGCTGAGCAGGTCGATCCCCAGCGCCGCCGGTTGCAGCGGGATGTGCCCCACGGCCTGGGCGCCGTCGCAATGGAAGCGGATGCCGCGTTCCCGGCAGAGCCGGGCGATGGCGCTGATCGGCTGCAACACGCCGATCTCGTTGTTGGCGGCCATCACGCTCACCAGCAGCGTGTCGGCCCGCAGGTGCTGGCTGAACTGCTCGAGATCCACCAGCCCAGAGGGGGGCACCGGAAGTTCCGTGAGCGCGAAGCCGTGGCGGCTCAAGTAGCGCAGTGGATCGAGCACTGCCCGGTGTTCAGTGCTGAGGCACAGCAGATGGCGGCGGCTGCCGCCGGCCAGCAGTTCCGCTTCCGCCAGGCCCTTGATGGCGAGGTTGTTGGCCTCGGTGGCACCGCTGGTGAACACCACCGCGTTGGCGGGCACCCCGAGCGCACCGGCGATCTGGCCGCGGGCCTGCTCCACTGCTGCTGCCGCCAGTAGCCCCGGCCGGTGGCTGCGGCTGGATGGATTGGCGAACTCTTCGCTCCACCAGGGCGCCATCGCCTCCACCACCGCCGGCTCACAGGGCGTGGTGGCCTGGTGGTCGAGGTAGATGACGGGATCGGCCATTCCCCACCATGCTGGCAAGCAGCTTCCTGTGGTGGCCCTGATGGCTGTTGCTCTCCAGCGGGTTCGGCTGAGGCTCGGGCTGGGCTGGGCGCTGCTTCAACTCGGGCTTGCAGCGCTGCCCGCCGCTGCGCAGACCTCCCTCGGCGCCCCCGACGCCAGCAACCCACACCGCAGCGCCACCGAACAGCGCCCTGCCGATCTGGTGCTGCTGCGGGAGTGGACCACCATGGAAGGCGATTTCGCCATTGGCGTCCACAACGCCAAGCCCGATCCGCGGGATCCTTCCGCCCGCACGATCGTGGTGTGGGTGGAAGCCCCAGCCGATGTGAAGTTGGCGGTCGACACGCTCCGCTGCAGCCCGGCGGCCCCCATGAGGCTCACCCGCAAAGGGCGCGATCTCTGGATCAAGGAGCTCAATCCCGGCGGCGTGATCACCGAGGCCAACCGCCTTGATCACCAAATCTGGTGGGCGGCCTGCTTCCCCGAGCTGGCAGGCAAGGATCCCGCCACCCTGCAGGCCAGGGCCCGCCAGCTGGGCTACAGCGGCCAGCTGCGGGAGCAGCAGCAGGTGCTACCTGGCAGCCCTCGATAGATTGCGGCCATGAGCCTCGAACCCGAAACCCAGGCTGCAGAAGCCGCACCCCAGCCGCCGGCGCGGCTGCTGCTGGTGGACGATGAACCCGGTCTGCGTACAGCCGTGCAGGCCTATCTGGAGGATGAGGGCTTCCAGGTGACCACCGCCGTGGACGGCGAAGACGGCTACGCCAAAGCTCAGGAGCTGCTGCCCGATGTGGTGATCAGCGACGTGATGATGCCCCGCCTCGATGGCTACGGGCTGTTGCGCAAACTGCGCGACGACGAGCGTCTCGGCGGCACGCCGGTGATCTTCCTCACCGCCAAGGGGATGACCGCCGATCGCATCGAGGGCTTCCAGGCCGGCTGCGACGACTACATCCCCAAGCCCTTCGATCCCGACGAGCTGGTGGCACGGGTGCACAACGTGGTGCGCCGCCAGGAGCGCTTGCTGCAGGAGGCCGCCCGCTTTGCCGATGCCGATATCGGCCAGATGGCCAAGCAGATCACTGAGATTCGCTCGCTGCTGGCCACCGGCGGCAGCAAGAAGGCCCCCGGAGGGGTCAAACATGAGTTCACGCCGCGGGAAGCCTCGGTGCTGCAGCTGGTGGCCGAGGGAATGATGAACAAGGAAATTGCCCGGCGCCTTGAAACCTCCATCCGCAATGTGGAGAAATATGTGAGCCGGTTGTTCACCAAAACCGGCACCGCCAGCCGCACGGAGCTGGTGCGCTACGCCCTCGAAAACGGCCTGGTTGAGTAGCGCGTCGTCTGCGAGCGAGGCCTGGCTGCCGGCTGCCTTCAACCAGGGCCACGCCTACCGCGATCGCGTTGATCGACCCGCCGCCAGCATCGCTGGCTTCTACGCCGAGCGTTACCGCCATTCCGATCAGGCGGTGTGGATGGAGCGCCTCGCCGCCGGTGAAATCTGGTGCAACGGCCAACAGCTCCGGGCCGATGCGGCGCTCACAACCGGCGATCGTTTGGTGTGGCATCGCCCCCCCTGGCAGGAGGCTGCCGTGCCGGTGCTCAGCCAGCGCTCGATCGTGTTCGACGACGGCGATCTGCTGGTGCTCAACAAGCCCAGTGGTCTGCCGGTGCTGCCAGCTGGTGGCTTCCTCGAGCACACGCTGCTGAAGCAGCTACAGGGCTGGGTGACGGCTGGCCGGATCTGCGCCACGGCTGGTCAGCCGCGCCCAGTCCATCGGCTCGGACGCTTCACCTCTGGTTTGCTGGTGTGCGCCCGCCGCAGCCAAACCCGCGCTTGGCTCAGCGCTCAGTTGCGGGAGAGCACCAGTGGAGCGGCGGGTGCTGCTGATCCCGGCCGCGCCTGCCGCAAGCTCTATCGCGCGCTCTCCCAGCCGCTCCCATCCGAGTGGCGGCTGGGGGAAACACGAGCGATCACGGCTGCGATCGGCAGACGGGCTCACCCATTACTCGGTCAGATCTGGTGCGCAGCAGAACTCTGCGACCCTGTCGCCCTGCCCTCCCGCAGCGACATCACCCTGCGAGAACGCCGCGCGGAGGCGTGTTTGGTGGAGTTGGCGATTGCCACAGGCCGCCCCCATCAGATCCGCATCCACACGGCCGCCATCGGGGCCCCATTGCTCGGTGATCCTCTCTATCGAGCTGGAGGCCTGGCTGACTCGAGATCACTCCCGGGAGCAGGGGGCTATTGGCTCCATGCCCATCGGCTGGAACTACAGCCGCCAGTTGGGGGTGTGCTGCAGCTCGAAGCGGCGCTGCCGGAGGCGCTCACTGTTCAGGGGCAGTAGGTCTTCACCCAGGTGCGGGCTTCGGCCTTGGTCATGCCCTTGTATTCGATCGGTTCCGGGTCATCGGTGGAGCAGGGGCCCACCACCTCAGAGCCGTCATCCCAATAGGCCCCGAGATACACCTTGTTGACGTCGTAGATCGCTTGGCACACCTCCACGCTGTTTCCCCCTTCATCGCGGGTGGTGCGGCACTGGCTGTCCTGCCAGTCATCTCCAGGCTCCCAGGCTTGAGCGGTTGTTGGCGCCAGGGCCAGGCCGATGCAGCCCGTGAGTGCAAGCAGGTGTTTGAACATGAGCGTCTTGATTCGGCTGAGCACGGTTCTCCCAGCTTGCGTCGTTACAGCGCAATCAGCAGCACGCTCAGAGCGGCAGACGCCGAAAACAGCCAGGTGCTCACCGTCCAGATGCGCCGCCAGCGGCGAATCGAGCGGCTGAAGTCGTCCTCACTGCCGCGGCGCACCACGAACAAACCTTTGCCCTCAGGTGCCTGCAGTTGAAGCTTGCCGCTGGCATCGCTGCATTCCGCCACCACCAACACAGGGCCTCCGGCCCGCAGCAGGGATTCCACGCGGCGGGTGCCGAGCTGCCGGTACAGGCCTGTGTTGGCGGTGGTGGGCGGATCCACCTGGTTGAACACGGTTTCCAGCTCCAGCTCGGCCCCTTCCGGATCCACCAGCAAGCTCTGGCCGCCTTGCTGCAGCTCAAAAGGGCAGCGCTGCTCCAGTTGTTGCAGCGTTTCCTCCCGCCGCTCCCAGTTCACCTCCGTCGTGGTGTTGCCGGCGCTGTCGGTGCTGGTGCGCTCCTCTCGCACCTCCATCAGTGCGGTGGTGGTGTTGGTGAAGGCAACGCAGGGCTCACCACTCCAGGGGGCGGTGAGGGGCTCGTTGCACGTGATGGTTCCCTGAAGCTTCACCCGCTCGCGGAAGGAGCCAGCCCCCATTTGCTCCGCCACGGTGGCTTGCAGATCTCTCAGTTCAGCCACGCTCGTGCTGCGGGCATCCAGCAAGGTGGCCAGCCGGCGGGCTTGATGGCGTCGGGCCAGACCCGTGGCCACGGCGCCGGCTCCCAGGACCGCTGGTATCAGCAGCTGGGAGCCATCCATCGCCTCAGGCCTTCTCGAAGGCCAACAGGCGCGAGAAGTAGAAGGGGGCCTGGTTGAGGCTGCGGCGCTTCACCACGAAGCCGGCTTCCTCGGCCGCCTTCACGATGCCGGCTTCCTTGAGGGTGTAGGCCCGGGTGGTTTTGCTGGGGCCCGGGAAGAGCTGGCCAATGCCTTTGAGCAGGGCCAAGAGCGGCGTGTAGGGGGCGAAGCTCACGATCAGGTGCTGCTCGGCCATCGAAGCCAGGTGGCGCACCATCTCTTCAGCCGGCTGCTGCGGGTAGTGGATGAATACATCCAGGCACACCACGGTGTTGTAGCTGCCGCTCAGGCTCTCCAGATCGGAGGCCAGGAAGCTGATCTGCCCCTTCTGCACGCCTGCTTCAACGGCGCGCCGCTCGGCTTCCTTCACCATCGCCTCCGACAGATCGGAGGCGGCGACGGAGCCGGCGCCCAGCTCCGCCAGCGGCAGGGTGAGGCTGCCCACGCCACAACCGGCGTCACAGAAGCTGCGGCCCGCCAGATTGCCCTGCTCCTTGAGCCAGGCCAGCACGTTGTCCACCGTTTTTTGGTGGCCGATGCGGATGTTGCGCTGCACCTTGTTCACATCGTCGGACTCGCTGTAGATGCGGTTCCAACGATCGAAGCCGGTGGTTTCGAAGTAGCCCTTCACCTCCTGCTTCTCGGCCGCTTTCTGGGCCTCGGTGCTTTGGGAGAGCTGCTCGGTGGGCATCGGCTCGGGCCTGGGGGCGTGGGTTCAGATGGCGCGGATCCTATTCAGGCTGCCCACTGCCAGCGCAGATCGCTGGCGGCGCCGCTCCAGCGCAGGCACTGCGCCAGGGGCCTCCCGTGCAGCTGCTCGGCGGCTGAGCTCGGGGCGCCCAGCAGCCTGCGGGGCAGCACGGTGGCGGCCGCGATCGCCTGGCCGGCTTCGCCGCTCCACCCCGCTAGGCGCCGCACCGCCTCCAGCAGAGGCAAGGTCACCCCGGCGAGGGTTCCGTCCTCCAGGCGGCAGCTGCCCTGCTCCACGATCAGGGCCCGCTCATCCCAGCGGTGCACCCCATCGGCCAGGCCGTAGGGGGCCAGAGCATCGCTCACCAGCAGCGTCTGCTCCGGCATCAGGCGCTGCAGCAGCACTGCCATCGAGGGCGCCACATGCACCCCATCGGCGATTAGCCCCAGGGCGACATCGCCGCGCAGGGCCGCCGCGGCGATCGGGCCAGGGGCGCGGTGATGCAGCCCGGGCATGGCGTTGAAGGCGTGGGTGATCATCCCCACCCCCTGCCCGAAGGCTTCAGCCGCCTGGTGTTCGCTCGCTTCGCTGTGGCCCAGGCTCACGAGAATCCCCAGCTCGCGCAGCGCCTCGATCACCTCACCGGCGCCAGAGAGTTCCGGCGCCAGGGTGACCAGGGCGATCTCCTGCTCGAAGCCGGCGATGCGGGCGTTGAGCGCTTCCAGGCTGGGGGCGGCCAGGTGCTGGCGGGGATGGGCGCCGCGCCGGGCCTCCGCCAGGAAGGGCCCCTCCAGGTGGGCACCCAGCAATTGGCAGCGTCCTGGTTGGTGCAGGGCCCGTGCCTCGCGCAGTACCCCCAGGGCTTGGCGCAGCTCGGCGATTCCGCAGGTCACCAGCGTTGGGGCAATCGCCTCCACGCCATCGCGCCAGAGCAGCTCGAGCAGCTCTAGCAGCCGCGGTAGATCGCCAGGGCCGAGCTCCGGAAACGCCAATCCCAGCCCTCCGTTGATCTGGAGATCTAGGCCCATTGGGCTGAGCCAGTCGCCGCTCCAGCAGGCGCCGGCGGCGGCACTGCCGCCGCTGAGCGGCTCGATCGCCGCGATGCGCTGCTCCTGGTCCACACCGATCCGCCACAGGCCCGTGGTGGCCGGTAGGCGCACGGAGCTCAGCCAGTGCATCGAACAGCGGGGCGGGAGAATGCCATCCTCGCCGCCTTTGCTGCCTGCATCCGATGCCTGAACAGTCAGCCCCGCTCGTGGCCGTGGTGATGGGCAGCGACTCCGATCTGCCCACCATGCAGCCGGCGGTGGAGATGCTGCAGAGCTTTGGAGTGGCCACGGAGGTGCGGGTGCTTTCGGCCCACCGCACGCCCCTGGAGATGGTGGCGTTTGCCCAGCAGGCCGCTGGCCAAGGCTTCAAGGTGATCATCGCCGGCGCCGGCGGTGCCGCGCACCTGCCCGGGATGGTGGCCTCCCTCACCACGCTGCCGGTGATTGGTGTGCCGGTGCAGACCCGCGCCCTCTCTGGCGTGGATTCGCTGCATTCGATCGTGCAGATGCCGGCGGGGATTCCCGTGGCCACCGTGGCTATCGGCAATGGCGCCAATGCCGGCCTGCTGGCGGCCCAGATCCTGGCCACCGCCGATGCCGCCCTAGCCGAGCGGGTAGCGGCCTACCGGCAGGGCCTTCACGATCAGGTGGTGGCCAAGGATGCGCGCTTGCTGGAGCTGGGCAGCAGCGCCTACCTCCAGCAGATGCCCTGAAGCACGGCCCGACCTGCGGATCCGTTCCATAACCCGGCCTTAACGTCCGGGGCAAGTTGCTGCGTGCGCTCGGATGCCTGTGGGTTTGCCTCAACGCCCCCTGTTGCGGGTGCTGCTGGTGGCTGTGCTGCCGGCGCTGATCGTTTACGTGTTGGCGCTCGTGCTCAGCGCCGCGGCCGGCATCCGCACGCAGTTGGTGATCCGCGATCTGGCCCAGAGCTGCGATACCGCGCTCGGGGTGGGCTTCCTCTCCAACGTGGGCTATCTGCTTTGGATCTCGGCTGCCGCGATTGCGCTCTTTGGTGCCCTGTCCGGCGTGGTGGCTGTGCGGGGCCGGGTGCGGCAGCTGCTGCTGTGCGGCGGCGGGTTTTCGCTGTTGCTCTGCCTCGACGACATGTTCCTGCTGCACGACCGCTACATCGGCAGCAGTTTTCTGTACGGCTTGTACGCAATCTTTGCGCTGCTGATCCTGTTTCGCTTCCGAGGCCAAGTGCAGGCCCTCGGTGGGGGCTCGTTCCTGCTGGCCGTGGTGCTGCTCGGCCTCTCGGTGATCATCGATCAGCTGCAGGAGTTGATCCCTGTCGACTACTCCACCCTGCAGCTGTTTGAAGAAGGAGCGAAATTCCTGGGGATTGCCACCTGGCTGGCCTTCTGGTGGCAGGCCACCGCGGGTGCCGGCAAGCTGAAGGTCTGAACGCCGTTCCCGATGCTTGAGCGCTTGGTGCTGCCGCTCTGGCTGCGCCTCAGCCTGGCCTTGCCGTTGCTCACCCTCAACCTCTGGGTGCTGCGGCAGCTGCTGCTGCCCCTGGCGCCCTTCCCGGCCCTGTTCCTGGCGGCGGCGCTGATTGCCTTCCTGCTGGACCTGCCCACCCGCTGGCTTGCGGATCGGGGGCTACCGCGGCTGCTGGCGGTGTTGCTGGTGGTGGGGCTGGGCCTGGGGTTGCTGGTGCTTTCAGCCCTGTGGCTGCTGCCGCGACTGATCGAGCAGCTCGGTGAACTGATCAATGCCCTGCCCTCCTGGCTGGTGGAGGGTGAGATCTGGCTCGATCGCCTGGAGAGCTGGGCCGCCGATCGCGGCCTGCCCACCGAATTCACCGATCTCAGCAGCACCCTGTTTGCCCGGGCTAGTCAGCTGGCCAGCCAGCTCAGCCAGCGGGTGCTGGGGATCCTGGGGGCCACGGTGGGCATCACCGTGAACACCGTGATCGTGGTGGTGCTGGCGGTGTTTTTGCTGCTGGGGGGCGAGCGGATCGTGGCGGGGTTGGCTCGCTGGTTGCCGGAGAGTGTGCGGGAACTGGTGATCAGCACGCTTAACCGCACCTTCCGCGGCTATTTCGCCGGCCAGGTGTTGTTGGCGGTGATCCTGAGCGTGCTTCAGATCGTGGTGTTCACGCTGCTGGGCATTCCCTATGGCGTGCTGTTTGCCGTGGCGATCGGCTTCACCACGCTGGTGCCCTATGCCAGTGCTCTCACGATCGTGCTGGTGAGTGTGTTGCTCGCCCTCGACAACCCCCGCACCGGTTTAGAGGTGCTCGCGGCCGCTATCAGCGTGGGCCAGGTGGTGGATCAGGTGATCCAGCCGCGCCTGATGGGCAGCATCGTGGGGCTCCAGCCGGCCTGGCTGCTCGTGTCGCTGCCGGTGGGTGCGCGCATCGGCAGCCTGATGGGCTTCGGGGATCTGTTGGGGCTGCTGCTGGCGGTGCCTGTGGCCAGTTGCATCAAAACGTTCTTCGATGCGTGGCGCCCGCAGCAGCCCGAGCAGCTCAGCCCTGCTGGGGAATAACGCCCTGGGCGCTCAAGTAGGCGAGCACCTGCTCCACGCTCTGCTCACGGGTCTGGCTGCCGGTGTCCACCTTCAGCTCGGGGTTCTCGGGGGCTTCGTAGGGGCTGGAGATACCGGTGAACTCCTTGATCTCGCCGGCGCGTGCTTTGGCGTAGAGGCCCTTCGTGTCGCGCTCTTCGCACACGCTCAGATCAGCGGCGCAGTGGATCTCCACGAAATCACCAGCGGCCACCAGGGCACGGGCGCGGTCGCGATCGGCCTTGAACGGCGACACGAAGGCGGTGAGCACCACCACGCCGGCATCGAGGAAAAGCTTGCTCACCTCACCGATGCGACGGATGTTTTCTTCGCGGTCGGCATCAGAGAAGCCGAGGTCTTTGCAGAGGCCGTGGCGGATGTTGTCACCATCGAGCACGTAGCAGGCCAGGCCGCGCTCGAACAGGGCCTGGTTCACGGCGTTGGCCAGGGTGCTCTTGCCTGAACCGCTCAGGCCGGTGAACCAGAGGATGGCGCTGCGGTGGCCGCGCCGCTCCGCCCTTGCCGCCCGATCCACCGAGGCGTGATGCCAGGCGATGTTGGTGGAAGCCCCCTGATTGGTGAGCTCGCCGTAGGTGGGGGTTGCGGTCATGGTGGATCAGGCGTTGGCGCCATTGTCCCTGGCGGCGAGGCGTGGATCGCTGGAGGGAGGCAGCTGCAGCTTCAGTTCCAATCGTTGGCCGCCGCGCTCCACGGTGAGCACCAGCGGCTGCCCATCGGGATGCAGGCGCACCCCGCGAATCACCTCGCCGGCCCGCTGCACGCCCCGACCATTCAGCGCCACGATCCGATCGCCAGGTTTGAGGCCGGCGGCGGCCGCTGCCGAGCCCGGTGCCACCTGGCGCACCCAAACGCCGCTGGCGTCGCTTTCGAGGTAGGCCCCCAGGCGGGCTCCTTGCGGGGCGGGAGTGCAACCCTCGGGAAGGGACGGCCGGCGCAGGCTTAGTTGCCGCTTCAAGCCCAGATCGTTGAGCTGGCTTGGCACGCCATCGCCACCTTCCAGGTGTCCTACGCCGATCAGGGCCACCACTAGGGATGTGGTGTTGCGTCGGTACGCGGCCGCGAGCTGTTCGGCCATGGCGCGATCGCGCAGCAGCTGGCTGTCGATGAAGCCCTGCAGATCAGCAGCGCCGCCTGAGCCAATCCCCATGGCCTGGTGCCCACGCCAGCTGGCCTCCAGGCGCTGGCGGTAGGCCGGGCTGGCGGGGCGCGGTTCACCGATGCCGCCGCGTTCAGCTGTGGGTGTGGCAGCCAGACCCCGCCGGCGCACCCGCCGCACCAGGACCGGTTCGGCATTGAGAGCCAGCAGCGGCACCTGCCGCAACCGGGCCCAATGCAACAGCGGCAGATAGAGGTTTGGATCGTGCCCCCACACCGCGGGCCAATCCACCTCGCGCAGCAGGCCTGCCACATCGAGCTCGCCGCGGTTGAAGCGATCGAGCACCGGTTGGCGTGCCGCCGGAATCATCTCCAGGGCGAGGGTCAGCTGGCGCTCACTGCTCAGCCGTTCCAGTGTGCCGAGCTGCCAGGCGTGGTCGTCCACGCTGGTGTGGATTTCCCCGAGCAACAGCACCGCGAGCGTTTTGGCTTGCTGTTGCAGCTCCTGCTGCTGGAGCTGGGCAGCGGCGAGGGCCGCTTGGCAATTCAGCGGTGCCGGCACTGCCAGGGCGGGCCGCCCCCACAGCAGCGAGCCCAGCAGAACAGCACCAGCCCAGCTGCGCCTTTGCATCTCAGCCCCCGGCCTGCTTCGGGCGATAGCCCGCCTTCTCCAGGGCCGCCAGGGCTGGGGCCACCTGGTCGCCCTGCAGCTCGATCACCCCATCCTTCACGGTGCCGCCGGTTCCGGCCGCCGCCTTGAGCTGTTTGAGCAGGGTCTTGAGCTCGCTTTCGGGTGCTTCCAAGCCGGTGATTGCCGTCACCATCTTTCCGCCCTTGCCCGCCTTGGTGCGCTGCACCCGCACCCGTTGCTGCCCTTTGGGCGCGGGTTCTGAGGCCGGTGCGGCCCGTTGCAGGCTCTCCGGCCTGCTGAATTCCTGCCAACCACCCTTGGCCATCGCGCCTGCGTTCGCTAAACCCAGTTCAGCGCACCAGCCCCGCCACGCTCGGCCTGCAGGGGCAACCGGCTGCTGCGGAGTGCCGACCCGCCGACGACCGGATCAACGCGAGCTTGTTTGGTGTGTTGGTGGAGCCGGCTGAGCCCTGCCGCCGCGAAGCTGGCCGGATCCGCATCGATGAACCGCCCGGCTGGCCGGCGCTGCCGCCGCCGCCAGTTCCTACGCTGCAGTGATTCCGCTCAGGCGCCGGTGACCAGCAGCGTTCCTCAGGTTGACCCCGCAGCCCTGGAGCTTGCCGCCAGGCCCAACAGCCTCGGGCGCTATGGCCAGTTCGGTGGTCAGTACGTTCCCGAAACGCTGATCCCTGCCCTGGCAGAGCTGGAGCAGGCCGCTGCTGAGGCCTGGAAGGATCCGGCCTTCACCGATCGGCTCAACCATCTACTGCGCACCTACGTAGGTCGCCCCAATCCGCTCTATGAGGCCGAGCGGCTCAGCGAGCACTACCGCCGGCCCGAGGGTGGGCCACGCATCTGGCTGAAGCGCGAAGACCTCAACCACACCGGCGCCCACAAGATCAACAACGCCCTCGGTCAGGCGCTGCTGGCCCTGCGCATGGGCAAGAAGCGGATCATCGCCGAAACCGGCGCCGGTCAGCACGGCGTGGCCACCGCCACCGTGTGCGCCCGTTTCGGCCTGGAGTGCGTGGTGTACATGGGCGCTGAAGACATGCGTCGCCAGGCGCTGAATGTGTTCCGCATGCGCCTGCTCGGTGCCACGGTGCAGCCCGTGACCGCCGGCACCGCCACCCTTAAAGACGCCACCAGCGAAGCGATCCGCGACTGGGTGACCAATGTGGAGAGCACCCACTACATCCTCGGCTCGGTGGCGGGCCCGCACCCTTTCCCGATGCTCGTGCGCGACTTCCACGCCGTGATCGGTGAGGAAACCAAGCGCCAGTGCCATGAAGCCTTCGGTCGCAATCCCGATGTGCTCGTGGCCTGTGTGGGCGGTGGCTCCAACGCTATGGGCCTGTTCCATCCCTTCGTGCAGGACACCGATGTGCGCCTGGTGGGTGTGGAAGCCGCCGGCGATGGTGTGGCCACTGGCCGCCATGCCGCCACGATCACCGAGGGCCGCGTGGGCGTGCTGCACGGCGCCATGAGCCTGCTGCTGCAGGACAGCGAAGGCCAGGTGCAGGAGGCCCACTCGATCAGCGCCGGCCTCGATTACCCCGGTGTGGGTCCCGAGCACAGCTACCTCAAAACCATTGGCCGGGCTGAATACGGCGCCGTCACCGATGCGGAAGCCCTGGATGCGCTGCAGCTTCTGTGTCGCCTGGAGGGGATCATCCCCGCCCTGGAAACGGCCCATGCCTTCGCCTGGCTCGACAAGCTCTGCCCCACCCTTGCCCCCGGCACGGAGGTGGTGCTCAACCTCTCCGGCCGTGGCGACAAGGATGTGAACACCGTGGCCGACAAGCTCGGTAGCGCCTTGGGCGGCTGAGGCTCAGCTCAGCAGCCGCTCCAGGCTGGAGGCCACCGCCTGAACGGCGGCGCGGGCGGTGGAATAGGCCATGCGCATCGGCCCGATCAGGGCCACCTGGCCCTGGGCGCCACTGCCGGTGCTGTAAGGCGCCTGCACCACGGCGCAGTGATGCAGCGCCGGGTTGGGGTGTTCACTGCCGATCCACACGCCCAGCCGCTCTGGCTGCTGCGCCTGGTCGCTCTCCAGCAGCGCCTGGGGTGCTTCTTCCACCAGCTGCAGCAGCGGCCGCAGGCTGTCGCTGCGCTCGAACTCCGGCTGGCGTAGCAGGCCGCCTAGCCCCATCGCCACCGCACCGGAATGGGAACTGCTGCGGGCCTGGGCATGGCTGCTCAGGCCTTGACGCACCAGGGCGCCGCTGCGTTGCAGCTGCTGCGGGAGCCCGCTCCAATCGAGTTGGCCGCGGCTGAGCTGCTCGCACAGCCAGCGCTCCAGCGGTGCTAGTTCGGCAGCGGCGGCGACAGGGAGGCGCAGATTGAGGCTGGCGGCGGCCGCGGCGTCTTCCACAAGGAACACCAGCAGACGATCACCGCTGGGGACCAGCCGCAGGGCCTGCAGGGTTGAGCTCTGCTGCTGCGGCCGGGTGATCAGGCTGAGCAGCCCGGTGAAATCCGCCAGTCGCCGGGCCAGGTGCAGCAGCAGGTCGTCGAAGGCGGCCCATTGCAGGCTCAGCCCCATCAGCTCGCGTTGCAGCTGGCTCACGGCCGCTCCCGGTGCTGGCAGCAGGCAATTCACGTAGTGCCGATAGCCCAGCGGGCTTGGGATGCGGCCGGCTGAGGTGTGGGGCTGGGTGAGCAGGCCGCGCTGCTCGAGCGCCCCCATCGCTGAGCGAATCGTGGCGGGGCTGGCCTCCAGGCCGAAGCGCTGCACCAGGGTTTTGCTGCCCACCGGTTCGGTGGTGTCCACGTAGTGGCGCACGGTTGCCTGCAGCACTTGCTCTTGCCGGCGGGGCAATGGCTGCACGGGAACGGCGTCTGCTGCAGAAGTGCGCGGATCGTAGGAGCGCTGCCGTGCGTTCAGGGGTCTGGTTGAGGAGTCCGTTTCAGGCGCTCAGTAGCGCGGCACGCTTGGGTCGGCCTCCACGCTCCAGGCGTCGATGCCGCCGTGCAGGTTCCACACCCGGGGAAACCCCTGGGCTTCCATCAGCCAGCAGCCGAATTGCCAGCTGCGCACGCCGGCATGGCACAGCACCACCACGTCGCGATCCGGATCCAGCACCTCCCGCAGGGATCCGATCCACCGCTCTGATTCGCTCAGAGGCAGGTGAATCACCGGCTGACTCAGCCGTGCCAGCTCCAGCTCCATCGGCTCACGCACATCCACCAGCTGCAGAGGCTCGCCGGCCTGGAGCCGTTGCTGCAGATCCTGGGCGCGGATCGGTGTGGGGGTACTCATCCCCAGAAGCTAGGGAATCTCTGGGTAATAGGGGTTTGAGGGCTGACTGAGCTCGACAGATTTGTTTCTTGCCTTGACGTGACTCTGGGGCGATCTCCCGATGGCTCTATCGGCTCGTTTTCACCCTCGCCTGACTGGCAGTTGAGCC
>JAHUZV010000027.1 GCA_019264575.1 Vulcanococcus sp.
CCCCCCCCCCCCCCCCCCCGGCCGGGTTTCCGGCCGGTTTCCTCAGTGCTGATGCAAGTCCATGTCAACAATGCTCATAGAGGGGCAGCACTGATGGTTTTTGGTCTGCGGGCATCGGTGGCTGGTGTGGCCGTCACCTTGATCAGCGCCAACCAGGTGATGGCGTTGACCTGGCGCGAGGAACCTTCCCTGAGGCCTTTGTTTGAAAAGGCCGGTGTGGATGGCACTTTTGTGCTGCTCGATGAGCGAGACCGCGCTTGGCGCGGCACCAACCGCCAGCGCGCTGAGCAGCGCTTTTCGCCTGCCTCCACCTTCAAGATCCCCAACAGCCTCATTGCGCTATCGCTCGGGGTGGTGGCCAACGTGGATCAGTTGATTCCTTACACGGGTGATCCCAATCCGTTTATGCGCGAGTGGCTCGAGCCAATGGGCATGCGTGGCGCGATCCGCGTGTCGAATGTGCCGCTTTATCAGGAACTGGCAAGGCGCATCGGGCTTGCGCGGATGCAGGCCGCCATCCAGCGGCTGCACTACGGCAATGAGCAGATCGGAAGCAATGTCACCACCTTCTGGTTGCGTGGGCCTCTGGCGATCAGCGCCATCGAGCAGACGCAGTTTCTCGCTGGCTTAGCCAAGCGGACGCTGCCCTTCCCTGCGGCTGCGCAACAGCAGGTGGCGGAGATCACCCGCATCGATGGAGGACCAGGCTGGAGCTTGCATGCCAAAACCGGCTGGCAGAACGCGCCTGGAGCGGGCGTTGGCTGGTGGGTGGGCTGGGTGAAGCGGGGTGATCAGGTGTATCCATTTGCCTTGAACATCGCGATGCGCGGCTCTGCGGATGCGCCCAAGCGCGAGCAGCTCGGGCGGGAGAGCCTGAGGGCATTGAAAATCATTCCAAAACCAAATCGCTAAAGACGGTTCGTCAATGGTTGGCGCAGCTCAGACACCCTTGGCATGGTGAGAGGCCCAGGGCTTTCCCTCCGATGAGCTGGACCGAGCTGGAGCGTTTTGTGGACGATGTGGAGGCCGGTAGCGCCCTACAGCGTGCGCTCAAGCACTGCCGCTCCCGCAAGGAGCTGATCCTCGCGGCACGGCGCCTTGGCTACCGGATCACGCGGATCGATCTGCAGCGTGCGTGGCAGGAGGAGCGGCGGGAACAGGCGCAGGCGGCTCAGGGATGAATGCAGGCCTTCACGCAGAGGGCTGTGGCAGCAAGAACCAGATCCACTGGCTGAGTTTGCGGCCCCAGCACAGCTCAGTATGGCCATGGACGTAGGCGCTCGGAGGCCGGTGCGCTGGGCGCTGATCAAGCTTGAGAGGAGCTCACTGTGATGAATGAAAGAGGCTCTGTTCTGCCGTGGAGTTCTTGGGAGAATTGCTAGGTCGGCATACACATTTGGCAAAACCAGTCCCTTCGTACCCATCTCCAAGGTTTTTTAGGAGAATGGGGGCCTGAGGTTTTGGCAGTGTGGGAGACCAGGCTTCCTACGGCAGCTTGCAGGCAGCGGTGCCGTTGGACAAGGAGCGCGGTCTAGCGCTTCTAGCTGGTTCACTTTTGTTGGCTGTTTTGGAGCTGGCGATACCTGTCAAAATTGCTGTACTCCAGCAATTGCAAGAACAGGGGCGAACAATCCGGGCTCATCAGCGGGAAGAGCCTGATGATCTGCAGCTGGCGCGTCAACAGATCGAACGGTTGCTAGAGCAGATTCAACCGGAGCCATACAAGTTCTATGAACGATGGGAGCTCCTTGTTACGCATGAGCGTGGCAATAGAAGAACAGGGAACTTGATTCATGAGCTTTGGCGTCATTTTCCTGAGCAAACCCATCTAGGGTCCGAGTGGGCAGCAGAACCTCGCCGCTTCACAGGGTTGCTCCAGGAGGCAAGAGGACTCTTTATCAAGCTTCAACAAGATCGTCATCACGCAGCTCACTCCAAGGCTGATACAGCATTCCATTCGATCTCTTGGCATGCTGCAGTTCTTCGTCTTGCCGAAATACCTGTTGAACTGCAGTCTTGTGGTCGCACGGTCTTAGAGGTCTCGACCGCTATGCCTGCCCCTGTGCGCCTGGGATTGGAGCAATCACTTGAAGTCTTGGATCGCATCGAGACCCAAGCTTTGATGACTCATGTCCAACGCTCGTTTGTGCGCCTCACAAGTGAACGTACGGAGCTTGGCGATGTATGGGGGCAGATGCATCCAGGGGCGATGCCCGAGGGGGGAGCAGGGCAAGTCGATGACATCGTGGCTTTACGAGAAGAACTGGCGATTCTTCATGATCGATTTGGTTCTCTAAGCAGTGCTTTGGGACCTGTTCTCAATCGACTCGGCGAGGACATGGAGGCTATCTCCTCCCAAATCCGTGAGCTGATGGTGAGCCAAGCGCAGATGCAGAAGCAGGTCAAAGGCGCCCAAGGATCGGCAGGAGCTGATCCGGCAATGGCATTGCAGAGCGTGCGGCTTGCTTACCGGCAGCTACAGGAGCTGCGCAATCTAATTGTCGATGACATTACTGCTATTGAGCCTGAATTCCGTTTTTACCATTGCATTATCTATCGAGAGCTAATTGTCCAGGCTTTAAGGCGTCAGGTGGTGCGTTGCGAGCAGCTGGTCGATCTGTCGCGGCAGATCATTCTGCAGAAGACAGTTCGTAGCGCTGGGGATACAGGCTTGGCTGAGCGAATGATTCGGCTTCAGGCTGAGCGTTTTGGTGGACGGATCCAGTTTATTCTTGATCAGGTCACGTATCCCGATGCGCCTGTTGATATTGGTGATCTCGTTGCTAGAAACGATTGAGGGGTTCTTCAATAGCGGCCAGAGCAGCCGGTTGTCTTTGAATAAGGCGGTCAAAGTGCTGCCATACATCTTCGGCTCGCTGCCCTTCGGGGTAATGGATTCCTAGTTCGCAATTGTCAAACTGGGCGCTTTCACTGAGATTGGCGCTGGTGACCAAGAGCTCCTGATCAGCAACGCAGCATTTCACGTGAAAAACTGTGGGGCGCTCACGCTCTAGATCCAGCGAACGTGGATCGAAGTACCCCACTGGTCGGGGCATAGAAGTCTTCCAAAGCCGGTTCCAGGTGTTTCGCGCAAAGTCGTCGCGAAGCTGATCCGCGATGACTCTGCTGCCTTTGGGGCGGGAGATGTTAACCACCATGCGGGCATCCAACTCCGGACAGGCCACCAGTCGTTGTTGGATCCGATCCAGTAGGTCTGCGATGAACCCTTTCCGGTAGATGTTGAAAGTAGTGATTAGCAATCGCTTCTCACATCGCTCTACCATCTCCCGGATCAACACTGCTTGATCGCGTGCAATATCAGCGGCACCACCATGAGGCCCCGACCAAACCAGCTCACTTTGATTGCTGGCTAGCTGTTGGCGCTGCTCGAGCAAAAGATTGACCGTGAGTTCGAGGCTTGCATTGGTTCCACCGCTCTGAGTCCATCCATCAAGCCAACCCAGAAGCTCCCTCCGTAGTGCAGGATCCTCCTGAGCGATTCGCTGCTGGTGAAGAGCCGCTTCTTTCAGGGGTGATGACGATGCTCGAAGCTGAGCAGCCAGCCGCTGCAGCTCACCGTTGCCTAGAGCCAGAAGGGGCTCTTTCATCTGAGTGGATTGGGGAAGAATGCCGCGTCAGTCACGTCAAGAGTGGGTACGACAAACGCGCGATCCAAGAACTGGTTGCGCTGTTCGCAGCTCGTTTCCGCAATGAGCAAACAACCGTGGCAGGCAGCCCCGTGGCTGTAACGCTTTTCGAACTCACTCTCTGGCCTGTGCATCGAGCAAAACGGATCGTTGGAGCAAAGCCGGCCTCGCTCCAGTGCGTCGGCAACCAGGCTGTCGATGCGATCAGCAAGGGAAACCAAGCCACCGAGAGTGCCTTCTGAGCCACTGCCGCTCGTGTACAGCAGGATTCCGAATCCCTTGCCAGGAAAGCTGTAGATCCTCTCTTTGATGGCGGAGGCTCCATAGCCGCACTCCAACGCTGCTGTGGTGATGAGTAGATGGGAGAGGCTGTGGAGCATCAGGTAGGCCTCTCCAGGCCAATCGAAATCCTCTGCCTTAAGGCCATGGTCTCGATTCCAGCTCTTGCAGGCATCGCGGTGGCCAGAGCAGTGATGAACCACTCCATCTCGCTGGCGCCATTCCTTAATCTCTGCTTCGCTAACACCAAGGAATAAGCCTTCACCAAAGTTCTCAATAGCGGGAACCCAATCCAGCTCTTTGCTATTGATTGCCGCTCGCTTTGTCCCGAGGTCGAGCTTGTCGATTGGATCTCCGTCGACTCCTTTGACGATGGGCTCGAGCCGAGTAAATCCAATCAATGCCATCACTTCACGCAGGCGATGCACCTTTAGAACACGATCAAACCGCTGAGTAAACCAATCTGGCTTCCCAGAGAGGGGTACGATCTCCGCGTGGAAGGTGCTGTTTCGATCCGGTGAGCCCAGTGATCCGGCCGGTGCATACAGGGCATCAATCTCCTGCTGCTTCAGGGGTGGTTGTTTGTCGATTCGGTTATCGGTTTTGCTTCCGCGCACAGCATCCACGATCGCCATCACTTCATCAGGGTCTCGACCACGTAGGTGAGAGGCGATCCGCTCTTTCAGCAGATCTTCCTCAAGCATGAGGATGAGCTTCTCGGCCGATGTGATCTTCTCAAAGTCGCTGAGATGGGTGACGACCAGCTGGCGTAGGGGGTCTTCGGCTTGTGGAATCGAAATGGCACCCACCATCTCGGGGAAATAAGCATTGCTGGCTGAGCGGACTAAGAGGCGGTTGTAGCGCGGCTTGCCGTTCTCATCGGTGCAGTCCACCTCATCGCTGAAATTGCCGAGCCAAGGCCTGCTTCCTCTGCACTGACCAAGCAGTGACGCTCCCGTATCTCCCTTGGTGCTGGCCAAGGCCTGGCGGCTGTCGCACTGCGGGCAGCGAACGTAGATCTCATTGAAATCATTGCCGGCCCCGGCCTCATCGAGCCAGAGGTCTTCTTGGCAGCGGCTTCTCACACCACCATGGGCAAAACGACTCCAGTCGATGTCGCTTAGGTGGCCGTTGGCGCAGCACTGCACAAAGCGAACCGGCACCACATCGAGCTTCTGCACCTTTCCGCCGGGTTCACGCCAGGGCCACTTCTCATCGCGCAGCCGCTCCTTGTGAATCAGGGGCCGGGTTCGATAGCGCCGGCCAGCTTCATCGATGTACGGGGGAAACGGTTCCTTGGGCTGAGCCACAAACCAGAGCGGGAACTCCGGTGATCGGATCCCGCTGCTACTCCGGAATTTCTGAGCAAAGTTGTCATCGTCACTGGGGGGACGCTTGAGCAGCAAACTGCTCACGCCCAGTACGCCGCGCAACTTGGCAACCAGCCGCGGCTCATCGATGAAGCAGCTGTCGTCGTCGCGGCTGTAGTGCCAGAGGTTGAGCCCGCCGACCACCACAGAGCGATCAGGAAGGTCGACCATGGCCCCAGGGCCATAGGTCGTGATCAGTTGGCCGTGGCGGACTTCCCCAACCGGATGATTCGTGGTGATTTGCGATCCAGTCATGACGGTCAGCCGCGTGTGAGGGTTTGGTAGCGGTCTTTGAGCAACAGGGCAGAGGGCTCCACATCACGCAAGCTGCGGTTGGCCTTGAATTGCCGCTCGCGATCGTCTTCCAGTTCCAGCAATTCCGGATCGAGTGGTGTGCGCAGGAGTGGCGGAAGATCCCCCTCCTCGCGGCCGTATTCCATCCGCCCTCTCCGTTCGGCAATGGAGCACCAGTCATCGATGATGCGCTTCACCTGATCGGCCACCTGGTTGGCGTAGCCATCGGGATCAGGGTGATTGACCAGTGACGTTGCCACGCGCCGCTTCAGGGCGGCGGCGACTGCAGGGCGTGCATCGGCAAGGGCCTGCAGGTCTCCGGCGTTACGCGCATGAGTGAGCCCATCACTGAGATGTCTGGCTAAAGCCACCGTGATGGCTGGTAAGCCCCGCTCGAGCGCACGCTCTGAGAAAGGAGTCACGCTGGTGGCTTCTACGTCGCGGTAAAAGACGTCGTGGCTATGGGCGAAGTGCTCATAGTGAGAGCGATCGCGGGGGCGGTTGGGGTTGAGTAGCACGACAACCAATCCTGGTTTGGCCTGATCACGGCCCACGCGGCTACTCGCCTGGATGTATTCGGCGGTGGTTTTGGGTTGGCCAAGCATCAACATCAGCCCTAAGCGGGTGATGTCCAGACCCACCGAGATCATGTTGGTTGCCAGGGCCACGTCGACCCGGCTGTCTTTTTCATCAAAGCTTCTCGATAAACGATCCTTGGTGTTACTGACCTCCGTGGTGGAGACGCGGGAGGTGAGCTCCAGCGGGATGTTGCTGATCTTGCGGTTGGCAGCCCGTTCGATGGCATCACCGAGGCGTTTGCGCTCTCCGTGGGTTGCTAGCTGAGAGGTGAGTTCTTCTTCGATCAGGCGGCGGCTGATCCCCAGCTCCTTGATGGTGTTGAAGTACCCGAGCAGGGTCATGTAGGGATCCGCTGGATTCGGCCCTGGCTCTTGATTTCGGCGGCGTTGTGCGGTGCGCTCTTTCTCTGCTGTTTTCCAAGCCAGCTGGGCACCGCTCATCAGCGCGAGTGAGGCGCGCAGCAGCAGTGCTTTCACATTGCGCCCAGGGGCACTGAGACCCACATAAAGGCGTCCAGGCACCTCATCGGCGGGCACCGTGACCGCAAAGAACGAGTCGCGGCGATCAGGGCCAGGCGCCGGGAAGATCGACGACTTCGGGCGGCCGAACAGTGCTTGCATCTGTTCGCTGGCGCGCCTCACGGTGGCGGTGGAGGCCACGATCTTGGGCCTCAGTCCATCGCGCGTGCAGAGCTCGTCAATTACCGACTCATAGAGCCCGGCCATCGATCCCAGGGGGCCAGAGATCAGATGCAGCTCGTCTTGAATCACCAGATCCGGTGGATCAAGGCGCTCGGATAGACGCACACCGCGATTGGCATCGTCTCCATCGGCGGGGCCGTAGAACGCTTGCCCCTCGACGACATGGGTGGCTTTGCCAAACAACTTGCCTGTGCGCCCCTCCCAGGGAAGCGAGGCGAACTTGTCCACCGTTGCGATCAGGAACGCCGGTAGCCGGCTGTAAATCATGTCGTCGACAGCCACAAGCGGCAGGAAGGTCTCCTTGCTGGTGCCTCGGAACTGGCAGTTGCGGTTGAGGCAGGCCACCCGCAATTCATCTGGGTTGTCCGCATCCACGCGACCACCGCGGAGCAGCTTGAACACATCCCCGCGATTGCGGGATTGGTTGAGGTCGTCGAGTGAACGCTTGCCGAATTCCACGCCGCACCACGGACAGGTGTCGATCGGGATGGGTTTGCGGTCGTCTTTGTTCTCGATGTATTTGAGGACGCGAATCCGGGCCGTGGCCTCGTTGCTATCGCCCTTTTTACCCATGCGGTTTGGGGTGCCGGCTTGACCGACCCACAGGCCGATTTCAAAAGGCCAGGTGCCGAGCTTTTCGGGCTGGCGTTGGCGCTCCAGCTCGAGGGCGCAGATCAATGTGGACGCACGACCCAGCTGATCCAGGGTCAGTAGACGAAGCGTGTAGCGCATCAACACGCTGAGGCCGCCTGCCTGGAGCGAGCCACCGTGCCGTAGCCGGCGCATGACCAGCGTGAAGGCTGCGAGGCCCAGATAGGCCTCAGTTTTGCCACCACCGGTGGGGAAGAACAGCAGGTCCACCCCGTCGCGTTCGCGTTTGGGGTCATCGGGCCTGGCGATGCCCACCAGATTCATCAGAACAAAGGCCAGCTGGAACGGCCGCCAGGAGGGAGGGCGCACGCCTGGATCGTATGGATCTTTCCCTTGCATCACGCCAAAGCGTTGCCGCGCTGCGGCTGCCATCACGCGGTTGGCGATGGCGAAGGCTTCCCGGATGTCGTCTTCCGCCAGCGCTTCGATGCCACGGGCGATGCGCTGGGCTTGGTTGCGAGCGTTCTCGAGCAATTGCGTTGCTGTGGCTTGCTGGTGCGGCTTCAGGCCTGCAACGGCTGCTTGCTCATGGATCCAGGTTTCGTAGCGCTCCACCAAGGGCATCAAGGCCTGACGTAAAGCGCTGAAGCCTTCGCTTGCTGCTTGATCAAGGGCTTCCATGCCAAGCACGCAGCCCACGTCTTCTCGCGGAGCCACCTTCTCCACCGTGGCCTGCGGAATCCAGGTGGTGCGTAACCGCGAGCAGCTGCCATCTGCACCCAGCTCCACCTCCACACCAACGTTGTGGCCAACGCCGTATTCCCGGGCGTCTCTGTATTGGAGCGCGTTCACGGCTTGATCCCAGTCGCCGCCATCGCGGCTGGCTTGCGGATCCAGGCGCGGCACGAATCCCTGGGGGCAATGCAGCTCCAGCTCGGCCTGGAACGCTGAATCTTGGTCGCGTTCCACCAAGGTGGCCGCTTGCCTTCGATCCTTGCGGCGCTCGTTGGTGAAGAACAGGGTGACGGCAACAGTGCCAGGGGCATAACCCTGGTGATCGGGCGCGGGGCGACAGTGCCAGTGCAGTTTCAAGCCGCTGCTGTTGGGCCAATCCCCGTGGCCAAGTCCGCGTGTACTGATGATCTCCGCATGGCTTAAGGCCATGGGCTCCTGGCGACTGGTTCGCTGCCAGGTCTGCTCCTCACGGCTCGAGCCCAATGCGGCATCAGGATTGGCAGCCTCGCCCAACTTTCTGTAATCGCCCCAACGGGCGATGAGTTCCAGATCTCCTCCAGGGGGGAGGAGCACGCTCACACCGATGGAGGAGGGCAGGAGCTGGGGTTTGGCAGGCCCGGCTTCGCTGGGGCCACCGTCATCACCAACGCCGCCGGATTTGTACGCCTTGTCTTTGCTGCGGGGTTTGCGGAGATCAACGCCATCAGCCGCCGCAAAGTCGTCGTCGGCTGTGTCGTCACAACGCAGCGACAAGTCGGTGTTGGTGGGCACGAGGAAGCCCGTTGGATACCAACTGCTGGGCAGGCGGTCGATCGATTCGTTTTCCAGCCCTTCGGCGTCTGGCCCTAGCGCGTTCAACACCCGTTGCGTCGGCCCGATTAGATCGAGCTCGAGGACTGTGACGAGCTGCGAACGGACTTGCGCGGAATCAATAGGAGGAACGTTGCTGCTCATATGACGGGGGTGTGCAAGGCCGTTGGATCGAGGAAGGCATTGAGGCGCTCGGCGATCCGTCGTCGCCGCTCTGCCAGGAAGCTGCGGTAGTGATCCGGGCTCAGCAGGCTCTGGTCAGTCGGAATGCACTGACTGGTGAAGGGCTGCTCGCCGCTGGTGGCCACCAGCTCCGGGATGTAGTCCGCAGGGGGCTTGTCGCTGATGCGGCGATTGGCGCGGCCGCCGATGAAGGCGAGGTTGGCGATGTCGTCGATCTCCCGGGTGGCATAGCCGCTTTTCTTGAGCAGAGCCTTCGGGAAGATGTGATGGAACTGCAGCTGGTGGGCGCTGCCCACATGGCTCAAAGCGATCGCCAGCTGGGTTTGCCAATCCTTGGCGCCGGCGGCTTGGAAGGCCAGGAACATCGTTTTGAAGAGGGCGCTGCGTTGGCTGCGGCCTTCCAGTTCCTCCGGGGCAACATCCAGCCGACCGACTTGTGTTCTCAGCCGATCCAGAAGCTCGATGAAGCCGCCGCCATCGCGGATGGTTTTGAGGTCTTGATCGAGCAAGGTTTCACTGGAGCCTCGGCTGTAGCGGCCTTTGGCATTGGCGAGCAACACCCAGCGCACTAGGCCTGCGGCTTCCTCGGGGTTGAGGGTGTAGCTGCGCTGGGCGCCGTAGAAGCCCAGGCTGATCAATAGGAACGGTGAAGCGAGCAGGGCAGGGCTCGAGATCCCCGTGTTGCTGCGTAGGAGGTTGAGGGCAAAGTCGAGACCCTGGCAGCCGGCATCCCAGCCGCTCTGAAGCTGCTCCAGCTTGAGTCCAGCCACGGTGAGAAAACGGGATTGGCCCGTGGCATGGGCCACCAGGTTCTTGAGGTGGATACCAAGATCGAGCTCAAAGCCGATCTTGGTGCAGTCGGCCTGGTAGGCCTGGTAGGTCTGCAGGGAACCTCTCCACTTGGCCGTGATCTGAGCAAGGGCAAGGTCTGAGCTGCGCAATTTGGCGCCGAGCGAGTTGACCCTCACGAAGATCTCGGTGACCTCGTCGTAGGAGAGGCTGCGCTCCAGCACGTCCATCCGATAGACGTATTTGCGGATGCCACGGAGACGGGCCAGGCGCTGGCTGTACTTCTGATAACGCGCGTCATCGAAACCGGTCACACCAGCCCGCTGCAGGAAAGACGCGTCGCTGTCTGTCTTGAACACCTCGCTCACCTTCACCCACTGAGGCAGCTGCTCAAGCTTGCGGGTCGAGACCACGAAGGTCATGCGATCAAACCGTTTCTGCAGCTCGTCTTCTGACGCGTCGGCTTCCTCATCCGTTGGCTCTTCCTCTTCATCGCTGGCGTCGCCGTTGTCTTCGATGGCGTCGGTGGTGTTGTCATCCACCTCCGTGATCACGCTGAGCTGATCGGGGTGTTCGAGGTTGAAGAGCAGCTCAATCGGTCGTATGCGGCCATTGACCTGAACCGGTTCGCCGCGGATGACTGCCGAGAGCGAGGTGAGGCGCTGTTGGCCATCGAGCAGAAGCTGGGTTTTGGCGTAGGGATTGGCTTGCTGCCCTACGGCAAAGTCCTGCTCAGGCACGGGCTCATCTGTTTCCCAGATCAGGATGGCGCCTGACGGATAGCCGCGATACAGGGAATCCAGCAGATCGCGCACACGCGTGGAACGCCAGACGTAGCGGCGCTGCATCTCGGGCAAGCGCAACTCACCGCGCTCAATCTTGCTGACGAGTTCTTCAACGGTGGCTTCTGCTTTGGCCATGTGTCAGGAGTTGGTTGCAGCGAAATAGAGAGGGTTCAATGCCCGAAATGGCCTCGATGAGCAGCTCTCCTCTGGGCTCTTGCAGCGGCGTGGTCGACCCAAAGCTCAGGTCTTTTTTGCAAGTAGCTTCTGACCCACGGCTGAATGCCATAGGGGAAGCCAGACAACGGATCACCTATTCGAGAGGCACAGAAAATAAGACCTTTGGCCATTAGTGCACCAGTTAGCCCATCACCAACTGCGGCCTTGATCGAGGCCACGTCTTGCTGAATAAATTCACCCAGAAATCCGAGTTCTTCCCCGGTGAGTTGTTGAATAGATTGCATTGATCTTGCCCGCTGTAGTCGATAGCCTCCAAATCGAATCGCTAAACCGATAGCTCTTGTAGCAAGTAAGCACAGCGAGAGAAGCAAGGCTATGCCCAGCCAGGTTCTGATGGTAGCGACGACCGCCAGGATCCCTAATGCTTTGAGTAACCAGGTTGGGCTGAACAGCAACAACAGGCTGAAACCAGCTAGCGCTACCAAGAACTCAGACTTGATCTTGTCGATCGATGTCAGAAGCGATAGCCACTCTTTGGTCATTGGTCTGGCCGTGCTGAGCGTGCGCGCTCTTCTAGAGCGATGACTGCCTGGAGCATGTCTGGCAACGCTTGACTACAAATCAGCAAGACTTGCTCCGCATCGAGATCGAAGTACTGATGGGCGATCACATCGCGAAAGCCCATGGCACCCTTCCAGTCGATGTCAGGAAAGCTGGTCGCCAATAGACCAGGCTCGAGTTTTTCCAGCCGCTTTAGGGCTTCACCGGCTGCCAGGAACTGCATGCAGATCACATCCAGGCGGTCTTGTCCGTCCTCTTGATCCAGCAGAGAGGGATCCGCGAGAAGTGGACCAGCCTTGCGAGTAATCCGCTCGAGTGCCTCCCGCAGGGGGGTTAGCAACAGAAGCCGATCATCCTTCACGCGCTGATGCCCTCCTGCAGGATTGCGCGCCGCAGGGCAGGGTTCATGCGTTCACGCAAGCGCACGAGATCCACCGGGCGTTGCAGCAGCTCTTCCAGCTCCCGCTTCAGGTGCACGGTGGCGAATGGGGTGAGGGGATCTAGCTCGACCCACACATCCACATCACTGCTGGATGTGGCTTGGTTGCGTGCGGTGGAGCCGAACAGGCCGATGCGTTGAAGTTGGTAGCGCTGCCGCCACGCACCCTGGCGCTCACGTAGGAGCGGAAGCACCTGATCAGGGCTGAGAGCAGGCAGGGCGGCTGAACTGGTCATAACGCCAGACCGATCTGCTCAGTATCGGTTGAAGTCGCGGCCTTCGCAGGTCTGCCGCGACGCTTGGAGCCGGCAGCGGCTTTGCCTGAACCCTTGTTACTGCCCTTGCTGTGCAACCCAAGCGCCACCTCTTCCGCATACCGCTCAGCGTTGAGCGCTAACAGTCGGGCGAGCACGTCATCCCGCACCGCATCTGGCCAGCGGTAACGCCAGGGCAACTTGCGACGGCCGGTGATGGCGCCGTAGGCCTGGAGCTGGCCCTGGAAATCAAGGGCGTCGTTGGCATCCCAGAAGAAAAGCTCGCCGCTGTCGATGCGCTCCTGTAGTTGATCGGGGAGCTGTGCATCTTCTTCGGTGTCGAGGTAGTCGAGTCCGAAGCCGCAGGTGGTGGACACATCGTTCCAGCCGTAAGCAGCAAGTACTGCTTGATCCATTTCGTCGTGGAGGCGGCGCAGCTCCAGGATGCCGCTACTGGTTTCGGCGGGATCGTGGAAGCGGTTGTAGGTGCTGGTTAGGCCTTCGTTGTTACCAACCATAAGACCTGAGCGATATTTGTAATAGAGAGCACCGATATCATCAAGCGATTTACGCGATGAGCTCAGACGCGAGCCCGATCCCTCTAATTCGTCGAAGAAAGCTGGCAGCGGGAAGGTTTCAAAGCTTACGGTAGGGGTGTATTGAAGTGTGTCTCCTAGTGAGGAGCAGAGAGTGCGAGCATAAATCTCGTGAGTGCGAGACTGCAAAACGGCTAATGTGCAATCAAACTGACCGGCAAAGACGACCGTCTTTTCGTTGAATATCATTTCGCGCGGCAGCCATGTAAAGGCCAGTGCATCGGCAACCCTCGCGACAACGATCACCCTGTCTTGCTTGGCTGTTGCTTCATACAAAGCAGCTTGTTTTTCCGCAAATTGCCACCATTTATTCTTGTAGACATCTCTTTTTAGAATGCTTCGAGCTGGTTTGACCTTGTTTTTGACAATCTCCATTAGCTCTGGCCATTCTCGCCAGCACTGTTCCTCTGTGCGATCGCCAAAGGAAATTACGTAGCGACTGTGCGAATGGGTTGGGTTGCCGTTTATCTCCTCGCCGCCAATATAAGGTAGGATCACGTTTCTGTTCTTTGGGTTCACCGCTGTAAGCCTCTCCATTGTGGCGATTGACGATGCTGCGCCAGGCGTTTCGTCATCGGGCTCAGTGGAATTATCGAAAGTAAAACCCATTCCCAGTACATAGCTGCCGACAAAGCTCTTTTCTGCGTTCGCTACCAATCGCTTGGGATCATCGTGTCCGCCCTTGGGAAGCAGGAAAGCTGTGATCTGCTCCACCGGTCGCTTTTCTAGAAGCTTCACACCGGCGTAGTCACCCTTACGGAGATTCACCACGCTCACCACCACGGCAGCCGCGCCTGGCCATTTGTATCGCTTGCGGGCCGAGTAGATCGTGCCACCGTTCAGGCAGATCCATCGGAGACCGCAGCTACGAGTGTCTCCCTGGGCGATGGTGTTGGTCGCAATTAGGCCAAGTGAGCCACCGGGCCGCAGCAGGTTGAAGCAGCGACGGAAGAAGTGGGCGACCAGATCGGCATTGGCATTGGCTTCAGCCGAGATCTCTTGCAACCAGTCCTTGAAAGCATCGCCTGCCACTGTGCTGATGCGCTTGCCACCAACGAATGGTGGGTTGCCCACGAAAGCATCAAACCCACAACGCCCGAGGCCAAATACCTCCGGAAACTCCAGATCCCAGTGGAAAGGCGTGATGCCCTTGTCGCCTGCGGCTAGCCGATCACGGATCTCCTGGATGGAATCTTCCAGCGCCTCGTCATTGAAGGCGCCGCTGAGCATCGCCAGATACACCTGCTGCTTATCGCCACGGTCCCTGGCTTTCGGTGCATCAAAGAAGGCCGCCACCATCAGATCGCCCGCTTGGCGTAGGCCCTCGGTGGCCTTGATTTGCTGTTGCAGCAAGATCTTCTTGCGGTCGTAACCCTCATCGCTCAGATTGTCGTCGCCAAAGCTTTCACGCCTCGCGATGTCCATCTGGGCAAACACCTGGTTCTGCTCATTGAGGAAACCAAGCTGCACTTCGCTCATCGCAGCCTGGATCTCCTTCACGGAGTAGCCCACCAGCGAATCGCCGCACTTCAGGGCGTGATCTACAAACGTGAATGGTTGCTTCTCGCTGAGCGTCACCAACCAAAGCGACAGCTTGGCCAGGTTCACAGCAAAGGGGTTTTTATCCACCCCGTAGAGGCAGCGCTGCGCCACCAATCGGCGCGCCACTGTGTCTTTATCCCATTCCTGGCGGAAGTCATCCGGATAGCCATCACGCTCCCAGGCTTGAATCAGCCATCCCGCCAGGAAGCGGCACACCGCCACCAGGAAGGCACCCGACCCCATCGCTGGATCACACACCTTCAGCGCCAGGATCTGTTCGGCCGTGGGCTGATGGTTGCAGCGCTCCAGCCAGGGCCGGAAGGCTTCGGCCACGATCGGTTCGGTGAGTGCGCGCGGCGTGTAGTGGCTGCCGCTGCGGCGACGTTCGGCCGTGGGTTGCAGGATCAGCGACCCCTTCTGCAGGCCCAGAGGCGTGTGGGGTGAGAGCTTTTTATCCAGTGCCAGGCACAGCTCCACTAAGTTGCTCGCTGTTTTCAGATCACGCTTCACGCCAGCGGGCAGGTTCAGCTTCACGCCCGCCTGCTCATCCAGCCATTTCTCGCGCTTACTTCCGCTTTGAGCCAGAAGCTGCTCGGCATCCACCACCACTGTGATCGTGATCTTCTGGCGGGGCGGCCGGTAAGTGATCCCCACACTGGTGCCAGTGGCCTGCTCCACCGTGAAGCCCATGATCCCCTCGTACACCGAGCCGATCTGCTCCACATCCAGTGAGCGGTAGCTCAGGCGTTGCGCCACCTTGCTGTCATCGGCGAGCCACAACAGCCGGCTCAACACCTTCTCAACCACGTCATCACTCACCGCTGGGAGGTTGGTGAGAATCCCGTCGGTATAGGAGCACTCGGCATCCCGCCCTTCCAAGAAGGGATAGGCATCGGGATCAAACAGCTCGCCGTGGCGTGCGGGCAGATAGTTGAGATCGGCGCCGCCGCCGTCGTACACCAGCCGGAACAGGCTCAGTAACGAAGCCCAGGCCCCGCGTCGATCGGCCATGCCGCTCTGGTGCTCAAAGCGCTCCTGCCGCAGCCGATCCGCCAGGGCATTCACGCTGTAGTGCTGCCCGTAGAGCGAATCGGTCGGCATTAGCGCTTCGTCCTCCGCATAGAGCAGGAAGACGAGCCGCAAGAGCACGGTGATCAGGCCGCCATAGAGGTGCTTCTGGCCTTCTTCGCTTTTGGCTAGATCGCCAAGGATGGTGCGGCCAGCGTCTTGCGCCACGCGCTCCGCCTCATCGAAACCGAGCAGCAATTCCCAGAGCGCTTCAAGCACCTGCTCTGCCAGGCGCGTGCTCACCTCGTTTTGGTTTTTGCGGCTAGCTGTCAGCAGGGCCGGTAGCCGTTGCTCTGGGCTGCCGCCAAACAGGCGATCCACCCCCAGCAGGAGTTCGAGAGCGCCGAGCATCGGCCGGCCCGCCACCTCCGCCATCGGCTCAAGCGGGATCGTGAGCCAGCCGCTCGATTCACCTCGCGGCGCATGCACCAGCCGCAGCGCTGAGCCGTTGAACAAGATGCCGATCGGATGCTCGGTTTCCTTCAGCAGCCGCTCGAAACGCTGTTGAGGAGTGGCATCCCAGCCATGGCCTTTGGGGTTCCAGGCTTCATCAAACTCCCTGCCCCATTCATTGAGTTGGGTGAGGTCGAGCACCAGGGCTTGCAAGCCCTCGCCTTCAAACTTCGGCACCGCGTGGGTGGGCCGAAGGGTTTCGCCGTATTCGCTCAGCACCACCTCGGGAACTGTGTTCAAGGCATGGGCAGCGATGAGGTCGCTGTTACCCCAGTCGAGTAATTCAGTGGCGAGTACCTGGAAGCTCGGCACCACCTGAATCGGCTTTCCGGTTGCGCTGTGATCGTGTTCTTCCAGAAGTGACTTCAGCTGGCGTTGGCGGCTGGAGAGATAAGCCGCTCCCTGATTGGGAAAGAGCTCCAGCTTGGTGAGCACTGCAGGCGCCACCACCAGGCCCACCGGTTGGACCAGCCCGAGCCATTGCTCGTGGGTTTGGATGCCAGGAGTGCCGTAGGCCATCAGGGCGTCACCCCCTGGGGCCAGAGGTAAATGGCACCGGCTGGCTCCACGCGATCGGTTTGCAGCGCGAAGGTGCGGCGGATCCGCTCTGGCTCCTGCGCCAGATCGAGATCAATGGTTTGCAGGCGCTGCTCCCAATACTTGCGGTTGTCCTCCAGTTGGCGGCGCTCCGCTTTCACCTCGCCGAGATCGAGGAGCAGCTGATCCAGGTTCTCGTTGGTGCGGCTGCGGGTGCTGGTGATTCGTTTGCGCTGTTCCTCAAGCACGCGCACGAACCGCGCCGCTTCGTCTTCCGCACGCTTCGCCAACTTGGCGGCAGCTTCTTGGCTGCGCTCTTCCACCTTCTGATCGAGGGCTTCATGCAGCTGCGCTACGTCGTTGCTCAGATGGGCTTGAAGGGTTGTGGTGATTCCTTCCGGCGCCTCGAGGCGTTGCTGCAGCGCCGTTTCCAGATCCTCTAAGGCACGGGCTGTCTTTTCTGCACTCAGCTTGCGAAGACGCCGCGTTGGATCAGCTGGATCCCATTCGGCCGCCACCGCCAACACCTCATCGTGCAAGCGCGAAGCCCCATGGCCGTATAGCGATAGCCGTGCCAACACGATCAGCTTGGCCGTGTCATCGCCCGTGCCTAAGACAGCCGCACGGCTGAGGGCATCGGTTTGGAACCCCCGCATCAAGAAGCGATTCAGCAGACGCATCACCAGCGGGTGTTCCAGGTGCAGGTGCACCCGATCCGCGTTCACTTCTTGCGGATCACGGAAGACCACCGGTTGCAGGGATGTTTCCTGGCGCCACTTCTTTTTGTTTTGTCCGGGCTGCAGCGGAGGACGCAGCGCATCGAGCACATCCCCCCAGGCGGTTTCGCCGCCCGGTAGTTCATCGGCGCTGGGGAACTCCCAGATGGCCCGCTCTGGATCGAGCGCTGCTTGCTGTGGATCACGAGGCCGCAGGCCCAACGCCTGATGGCCATGGCGCTCACCTGTGAGCTGCAGGCTGGTGTTGAGGGCATCCCGGAATTGGCTGGTGGTGAAGTGCAGCCATTTGCGCGAGCGGCTCAAGTAGCCCTCCAGCGTGTTCACCTGCTTCTCCAGCTGCTCCTTGCGCTCACGGCTGCCCTCTAGCTCTTCATCGAGCAAGGCGCGGGTGCGCAGGAATGCTTCCTCCTGATCGAGACCTTCGATTTCGGCCACGGTTTTGGCGAGCGCTATGGGATTGATCCCCTTGGCCAACAGGTCGTTCAGCTTGCGGATCACCACGGGCGGCAGGCAGCCCAGCTCTTGGCGGATCTGATCGGTCTTGCGCACCACCGTGTCGAGCACGGAATCTTCCGGCCGCTGCGGCAGTACGAAGTAGTGGCAAAACACCTGGGGCGAGCGCTGCAGGGTGCGATCGATACGGCCGTTTCGCTGCTCCATCCGGCCGGGGTTCCAAGGCACATCGAAGTGCACCAACCGCTTGCAATGGTTCTGCAGGTTCACCCCCTCCCGCGCGGCGTCGGTGGCGATCAGGATCCGCAAGGGATCGTGATCAGGCGGACTGTTGAAGCTGCGTTTGATCGCTTCGCGGCGTTCATCACGGATGCCGCCATGGAAGGTGGCGATCCGGGCCTCGGCTTGATCACTGCCTGCGATCAACTCACGCACTCGCCGCTCAAGCCAATCCTTGGTGTCGGCGTATTCGGTGAAGATCAACAGCCGCTCTCCGTTCCACTCGGCACCATCACGGCCCAGCTGCGGGCAGAGGTGTTCACGGATCAGCTCTTCCAGGCGTTGCACGCGGCAATCGGCGCGGTAGCGGGTCTCCTGGGCAATCCCTTGCATTTGGCGCAGCAGTTCCCACTCCTCCGGGCTTGCTTCGAGGGCTGAGATCACAGCGGCTTCGTGCTGGGCATCGGCTTCGAGCAGCAAGTCCTCTTCATCGCTTTCGGCCCGCTCGTCGTCGCCATCGATGGCGTTTTGGAGTAGGTCGAGGGTTTCCAGCCGAACCTGCCGTTCTTTCCCGGCCTTCGCGGCCCGTTTCTCCAGGGTGTTCATGTGCACCTGCAAGGTGCGCTCAAAGGCGGCGATCGAGCTGAGCAGCCGCTTTTGCAGGTTCGAGATCACCAGGTTTTCTGCGGCGCGCTCGCGTTTGCTGGCGGATGTGAGTCGTTGGTTACGCAGTTCCCGGTAGCGGCTGAGCAGCTCCGCCAGCTTCAGTTCTGGTGTTTCAGCCGGCAGGCCATCAATCACCTCAGGTGTGACCAGCCGCTGAGGCAGCTCAACACCGATCTGGCGCAGGTCTTCCTTGAGGCGCCGCACCATCACGTCTTCGAGATCCACCTTCCGCACGGCAACACCGCGGCAGAAGCGGGTGGGGTCAAGGATCTCGAGCAGGGCTGAAAAGCTGTTGCTGTGGCCGTTATGGGGCGTGGCCGAGAGGAAGAGCTTGTGCTCAAACCGCTTGGCGATATCCCGGATCGAGTTGGTGAGCTTCGAATCGATGGCGAACTTCGAACCGCTCGCCGGTGCAGCGTTGTGGGCTTCATCAAGGATCAGCAACGCCTGCTTGCCTTCATCGCCAAGCCAATCGCGCAGTGGCCCGGCATACGCCTCATCGCGCACCAGCGCCTGGCTGATGATGAAGCGGGTGTGGGTCGCCCAGGGATTGATCCCCCAGCCCCGCTGCCGCCGCATGTCGGAGATGTAGTTGCGGTCCATCACCGCAAAGCCAAGCCCGAAGCGGCTTTCCATCTCCCCTTTCCACTGCAGCACCACCGAAGGAGGCGCCACCACCACCACGCGGTGCACCTTCTGCCGCAGCAGGAGCTCGCGCATGATCAGCCCGGCCTCGATCGTTTTGCCCAGGCCCACGTCGTCGGCGATGAACAGGCTCACGCGCGGCATGCGCAGCGCCTTGCGCAACGGCTCCAGCTGGTAGGGCTTCACATCGATCCCGGCCCGCAATGGCGACTGAAACAGGCCCGGATCGGTGCTGGTCACACAGTTCCAGCGCAGGGTGTTCAGGTAGCTGCCAAACACCTGCGGCTGATCAAAGCCCCGCTGCCCCACCGTGTCCCAGGTGGTTTGCCCTTCCACATGGGCATCCACCTCCCGCTCCCAGAACACCTCCAGCCGCTGGCCGTTGGCGTCGTCGTCCAGACATGCCATGCGTACGACAGTGTCGCCACCAGGAAGTTCAGAGGGCTCCACCTCTTCCACCAGCCAGCGATGGCTGCGGCAAATCACTACGCAGCCCCTTGTGAGGTTTTGATCGCTCGCGGCAACGGCTTCAGGCATCAGGGCTGCACTCCAAGTCGTTGGGGCAAAACCTGAGTGGGCATCAGGGTGCGGGCTGGCCTGCTTCTAGTTTGTGTTCCCCTGCCACGAAATGGCACACCATCTGCCGCAGTTTGTTGTTGAGACCCTCTGTTTATGCAGTGAGTGCATAGATCCCGTCGCCGCTGTGATGGGCTCACGTAGCTACTCATGCTCATAGGAGGTGTCCACGGCAGATCCCACCGATGCCCGTGCCTTCGCCAACACGGTCAATCCCACTGACCTTTGAAAAGCCGTTGAAGCCAATAGCGCTACTGACCCCCAAAATTTTTCAGGCAGCGCTACGGGTTGCAGGTTCGCGTTCCAGTGCCCGCTCTTGCGGCAATCCCTGTAGATCGGCAACCCCAGCGCATGATCGCAACACCGGCTGAGCCATTGCTCTGCGCTGATGCAACCGTTACCAGCAACTTTGAGCTGCAAGCCCTGCTCCCGCAGTGTGCGGTGCAGACCGGGCAACACTCCGCGGGGAGGAACCAGCACAGGCGGCACTCCTGTTGCCCGCCTGCCCAAGTTGTCTCTGGTTACGGCCAAACCCAACTCACGTTCGCCCAGGGCAACTACCTCCAAACCACTGCTGTTCCAGTGCGGCGTAGCTCTGAGCTCAAGCCCAGACACCAGGGCTGCATCAATCACGCCTTCGCGGATCAGCTCGGCCCAGTCGTGGATCGAGCGAAACCGCACCGGCGTTGGCAGTAGCCAATCCATCCCCGACAGCAGCGGTTGATGCATTAGGTCGGCGCCAATGCGGGCATAGCCGGCCTCGAGGCGATGGGCCCTGCAGCCCATGCGCAACCAGCGCATGGCGTCTGTACTGCCGTAGCGGCAGAGTTTGCGCTGGCGTGGATCACGCTCCAGGCCAAAGTCCTGCGCTAGCGAGCGGTAGCGCCGGCTCACGGTGGGCTGGCTGAGGCTCAATAGCTCACTGGCCTGCACGGTGGAGCCACTCAGCTCCAACAGGTCGAGCAATCGGATGTCCTGCAGGAGGGCTGGTAGGCGGTAGGGCTCCGCTTGGCGGGGGATCGGATCGGCGTGGGTGGCCATGGGCCTGGCTGGATCGCTGCAGGCAGGCTCGGCAGCGCACACCCGCTCAGAGCGATTTCTCCTGCGAAAGAGCAACTGGGACTAACTAAAGCAAGCTGCTTACTGCACTTTCTGTTGGTTCTTCGCAGGAAGGGGTTGCTGAGCGTTGGCCCTGTCGCCACCCTGTCGGCATGACCGCACCCTTGCGCTGCCACCTGCTGATCGGCCCGCCAGCCAGCGGCAAAACAACCCTCGCGGGTGTGCTCGCTGCGCTCACTGGTGCGGTGGTGCTCTCCACCGATCTGCTCCGCGATGAGCTCTTCGGGGATGCGGCGGTGCAGGGCCCCTGGCGGGACATTGAGGCCCTGCTGCATCAGCGCATCCGCGAGTCGGTGGCAGCTGGTGTTCCGGTGATCGTGGATGCCACCCATGCCCGCCGGCCCTGGCGGCTGGTGATCACCCAGGCGTTGGCGCTGCCGGCTCCGGTGGAGTGGATCGGCTGGTGGCTTTACACGCCGCTCTCCACCTGCCTGCAGTGGAACCAAACGCGCAAGCGCCTGGTGCCCGAGCCGGTGATCCGCGAGATGGCAGCGGCCCTGGCTGATCCGGTGTTTGGGCCCTCGCGGGCAGAAGGAATGGCAGCAGTTGTGGCGGTGGTCCCAACCCACCAACGGGAGCTGGAGCCATTACTGCGCGATGAACTGGCGCGCCTGGATCAACGGATCCGCTCCGCCCGCAACCGCGAACGCCGCTTTGCGTTGCATGGCTACTCCCGCCTGCTCGATCTCGAACGGCTGCTCTATCTGCTGCGGCTGCTCAGCCAAAACCCCGATCTCGATCCGGCTGATCCAGCCAGCCGCGCCGAGCTGGAAGCGATCGTCTCGCCATTGCCTGAGGGTGATCTGGCCGATCGCGCTGCGGCGTTGCTGCGCCGGCTCCATGGCGAGTGTTACGGCGACGTGGCTGCTATTCGCTCAGATCTGGCCTGGCTGAATGCCAATGGCTTTTGCGCCGCTGAACCCGTTCAGGCACCGATTGAGCCTCCACCACCTCTGGTTGACGCTTCGGTTCCGGTGGCCGGCGGAGTTCACGGCGGCTACCCGCCCCTGGGCGATGCGCCGGTGTTCATCCGGGTGTTCACCCTGCTGCGCCATCTGCTCCAGCAACCGTTTGATCGCGCCGATGGCATCCCACTGCCCGAGCACCTCATCGAGCAGCTGGAAGGCATCCCCGGCTCCTATCTCAGTGGGGAAGCGGCCACGCTGCGCAAAGACATTGAGAAGCTGCTCACCCCCTACGGCTTCCGTTCCCGCAACGACAACGTGCGCCACGGCTACGCCATTGGCACGGCGCTGCTCTCGGCCCATCGGTTGCGGGAGGTGCATGGGCTCGTGAGCCAGGCCGCCGGTCGCCTGGCCGATCCATCAGCCCAGGATCTGTTGAGCGAACTGGAGCAACGGCTCCACTGGGGAGGGATCGCCACCGCTGAGCCGGCGCCGATTCGGGCTTTTGCGAATCGCTCGATTGTGAGTGCTGCCTTCGTGAGGCCTGACTCGCTCGCCGCAGAGCGCCAGGCCGAACGGCTGGAAACGGCGATCGTGGAGCGGCGGCGTGTGGAGCTGGAGCGCTACGCCTCCGTGGCCGGCTTTGCCGATAGCCCCAGCGGCAGCTTTCGCGCCTGGCCGCTGCAACTGCTCTTCCACAACATCGGTTGGTATCTGGTGTTTGAGGACGACAGCGTGGGCCGCGAGGAAGGCCTGATCCGTTGTGAGCGGCTCGATCGCCTCGCCCTACGCCGCAGCGAGAGCGGGTATCGACGCAGCGAGGAGCAACACACCCATGCATTGGCAAGGCTGGAGACCCTGCTGCACCTGAGCGGCGGGATCTACTTCGGAACGGATCTGGAGGCGCAGTTGCAGCTGTGCAGCCCCACGGCGCGGGTGCGGGCCAAGGCGATGACCACGTTGCGCTTCTGCTGCCAGAGCTGGAGCTTTGCCTTCATCCGCGAGGGATTGCAGCGCTACCCGATCGAACACACCCGCTACAGCAAAGCCTTGGCGGGTGACACCTGGTGGCATCACCCCAAGGCCCCCCATGTGTTGGAGCCCGGCTCACCAGCGGATACCCATCCCTACCCCGTGGAGATCGATTTGCCGATCTGGACGGTGGCTCGGGATGTGGACCTGCGCAACTGGCTGTTTGGTCTCGGCGCTGGTATCCGCGTGGAGGCACCGGTTGAGCTGCGGGCCGAACACCAGGAGTGGCTAAGCCGCTCGCTGGAGTCCTACCCCGAGGCCAGTGCTTGAGCGCTCTTGCTGCTGCACCTCAGCGGCACTGGCTTGCAAGGAAGTCTCCAACAAATAGGCCGCGTAGTTGGAGAGCGAGCGCCCCTGCTGATCGGAGTAGTGCAGGAGCCGCTCCATCACGTGTTGGCTCACGGTGATGGTGAGGCGACGGGGCTTACGGAAGACGGTTGCCATCAGAGAGTGCGCCTGAAATGCAGTGGAACGCGGCGACCGTAAGGCTTCACTGACTGGTTTTCTTCTGGTGTATTGAGGCAATCCTTAGGGCTATGCACCAGGTGATTAGAACCCATGACTTATGCACAATTGGTATGCCGTAGCCGCTGTTTGACCAAGGGGGCCGGGTCAGTGACTGGACCAAGATGGACGTTGGTGGTGATGAACCTCAGCTCTTTAATGCCTCAGATCAAGGGTCGTCTGGCATTCAGCCTGCTCGCGGCATTGCTTGCACCGGCTGCCATGGCCCAGCAACCGGTGCAACCCCTCCCAAAAGTGGGAGGGTGCCCTCTCGGCTACTACTCCTCCGGCAACTATTGCGTGCCGTTCAAGAGCGGCAACACCCGCGGAGCCCTGGAGAAAACAGGCAATAGCTGTCCGTTGGGCTTTTACAGCTCCGGCAACTACTGCGTTAGCAGCCCAAGCAACGAGCGAGAGGCGATTCAGAAGCAGGGGAACACCTGCCCACTCGGTTGGTTCAGCTCAGGAAGCTACTGCGTGAAGAGCCGCTAAAGCGCTTCCCTATCCAAAGCCCATCGCCAAAAAGGCGCCCCGTAGAGGGCGCCTTAACACCGGTTGCAAGGCTTCACCGCTGGTATGTCGCGGTCGGCTTGGTCGGGTGTCTGTTGGTTTTACGATGCACCTGTCTGGGACCTGGCAGGCAAGGAAAGCGGTCACGTCTCTGCTGAGAGATGCTCGGGGCTTGACCTCAGCGGCTGTGATCGCGGCCCGGGTTATGCAGCCCAGGGATTCAGCAATCGCAACATCAGAAGTGGCGTATCGCTGTTGCTGCTACGGGGTGATGTTCGCGCTGCATCATCGAGTTCACGTTGGGTTTGACGCATGTTGGGCGCACCTCCGTTGTGCGCACCGGCTCGGGTGATCCCTGGCCGGACTCTGTTGGGGGTGAAGGTTAGGTCGGCTCCCATCCCTTCCCTCAACTTCAAGATAGGCCCATGGGATCTGACCGGAAGGTGCGCAGAGGTTCCAGTTTCCGTACTGCTGCAGATCTGGATCAACGGTTCTTGCGCACCACCATGATCGGCCTGGAACGATCCTCGTCATGGCGGCCATGATCGATTTCTTCGGCCTGGGCTTGGCGATACTCACGGGCCACGATCACTTCTTCCTGATGGGGTTCCCAGGCACGCTTCTGATCAGCGTCTGGCTCGGGAGCGAAGTGTGGTTTGGTCATCGGAGTGCATTGAGCTCAACCTCAGCCAAGCGCTGCTTCGTCGCATGAACGGTGCCTCAGCAGATCAGAGGCGGCTTGCCGCCTGGTCGATTGGATCGTGATCAAGCTCGAATACTCTGCATGATCCAGAGCTCACGCCAGATCCCGGCTCAGAGATTGCTGGCACCGGAACGGCAGGACGTGAGCCAGTCAATCCCCTGGGTCTCGGGCGAATCGAAGCTGATGATGTCCTCATCGCAAGTGAAGCTTTCACCATTTTCGAAGGTGATGGTGTAGTCAGCCTTTCGACGATCGATCTACTGCTGGGACCTTGAATCTGGTCCAGCCAGTTGCGGTGACTGGTGTGAGGGACCATGCCTTCAAGTCGCTCGCGTTGATCAGAAACATCACGACCTCGGCGATCCCGAAGCTCTCCAGCAGATTTCACCGTTTTGGGCCTGCTGCTGTGACAGTGCTTTCAACAACTAACGGCTTGAGACACTGTGGCGATTGTGATCCAGAGCCGTGCACCTGGTGATCTGATCTGGCGTGATGAGGCACGGAGATGCAACCACTTCACTGCCTACAAAACGGCAAAAGCCAAAGCCCGACTGACAGGGCGTGTGTATCGACTGATGGATAAGCATGGTGAGGTTCTCGAGCAGATCCGAGAGGATCAACACTCCAAGCACCAGCTCCCCGAGGAACCGACTGCATCAAAGCGCTGACTCAAACACACCGGGTCTTCCGCCGGGAGGCCTCCTGAGCTCCAGGGATGCAGAGCGTGAGGGTCCACAGACCAGAAGCATGTGCAGCCGGGCTGATTTGACCCTCCGTAGTGCCGAGGTCTGTCGCTAACAGTCGCGACACACCTTCAACGTGTTCTCTCGGATCACTCCTCCTCGTCCACGCCACCCACGGGGATTAGGCGCACCTGCTTCCGGCCAAGCTTGATTTCAAACTCATCACCGGGCTTGAGATCGAGCATGGCGGTGTAGGCCTTGCCCACCAGCAGATTGCCGTTGCCCTGCACGGTGGCGGTGTAGCTGAGCTTGCGGCCACCTTTCCCACGGCCGACGCCGTCGTTGCCGAGGCTGAGGCCCTTGGCCTCGAGCAGGGCCTCGTAGAAGGCCGTGAAGTTCAGGCGCTCGCCACCATCTTTCTTGGTGCTCACGTAGCCGCAGCTGCGTACCAGATCGGATTTAGAGACATCGCCCAGCTCTTTGACTTTGGCGAGCAGATCAGAGCCGGTGAGCATGGGTGTGAACGGAAATACATACCGACCATAACGCTTGAAGTTGCGACATGAATGCAATCCAACGGCTCATTGACACATTAAAAAGGAGGTCTCCTCAGACCTCCCAACCCGTGCAGGTGTCATCTTCTGCAGTGCTCTGGTTCTAACGCAGCCGGTGAGGCCAGCGCCACTCAGATCTCCTGGAGAAGACGCTCCAGCCGCACCAGTTGATAACGGTTGGCTTCTGAAGGAACAGCGGTGTATATCGCCCAGCATTGACGCAGCTGAGCTTCCAGACCCTGGCGCACGTGGTGGTGGCTATGGAGCGGGATCGTGGCAACGGTTGGGTTGAACGACATGGCGGAAGAACAGCGAACTGCTGTCAGGGTTCCCCGCTCAAGCCGCACAGGTCCATGGAGCGATCAGCTCGCGGGGTTGATCTGAATCCACCAGCCTGTTCCGATGCCTTCCACCTGCCAGCGACGGCCCCAGTTGCGCTCGGAATAACGCAGCGCTTTGCCGCTACCGAGCGCAGTGCTCACGTATCCACCGTTCACCAGATCCGCCTCGCCATTGGGGTCGTGCATCAGCAGCTGGCGTGTGTCCGGATCCCAACCGATCACCAGGCTCCAGTGACCGCCGCCACTGGGTGCAGAAGCTGGGCCCCTGTGCAGCCAGCCGACAGGACACGGAATTCCCCGGTTGAGCTGCTCCACCAAGTGTTCGATTCGGCCATCTGTGTGGAAGCGAGCGTGAAATCCAAGGCTCTGCAGCGCTGCCACCTGGGCGCTGGCATCGGTGGTGTCGCCATGCCGCTGCACCAAGGCGAGGAACTGATCATCCAGTTGGCCAGAGCCACTGAGGCAGCCCGGCTTGAGAAAGGCGACCGCCATCGCGCAGGTGGAGGCAAAACACATCCGGCTTCCTTGGCCGGTAGCGCTGTCGTTCTGGCTCAGGTAAGGAACAGGCAGCTGAATCAGACCGCCATGGGCGGTTTCCGCTTGTCCTGTGCCGTTAACGGTCTGGAGCGTCGCTGATCTGCGGAAAGTCTCTGCAAAGGCAGTGAGCTGCTCAGGCGTGAGGCTGCGCTGCAGCAGTCGCCAGGCCTCCTGTTGGTGGGCCAGGCCTTGGTGGTGCTGCACGGCGTCGAGCAGCTGGATGGGCGTGGTGGCCTGCTCGCGGTTTGCCGCTTTCGCCTTGCTTCCTGGCTCTGACGAGCTCCCGGCCTGCGCGTGTGCAACCTCCGCAGCCCTGCGGCGCTTGAGTCCTTCCACCGGGCCGTTCGGCCCTTTGTGCCAGCGGGGCAGCTCCTGGGCAATCACCACAGCGGCCGATTCGCCGGCCATCAGTCGCGTGCGCAGCGTTGAACGCTCCAGCGCCCCGGCTCCCACGTTGAAGCAAAAGCTGATCAGGGCATCGCGTTGGCAAGGAGTCAGCGCAACGCCACTGAGCAGTCGGTCGACAGCACCGGACGCCTCAGCCGCGTCTTGCTCGAGCCAGGCATCAGCCTGCTCCTGGCTGATCGTCAGCCCCGGCACCACCTCCGCGCCGGTGTGGCCGTAGCCGATGGTCCAGGGAGCGCCGCCACTGGCGGGGTCGGGATAGGCGCTCAGGCGGCAGCCCTCCCAGGTTTTGAGCAGGGTCCACCCCTCAGGGGTGAGTGGCATGCATCAGAAGCAGAGAACCTCTGAGGGTTCCGGCGCCTCAGACGATCCGCGGCCTGGAGCTCGCCAGCCTCGATAGGGTGAAGTCACCGGCGAGGGTTGGATGTCATACCGCATACGCCTGCTCGAGACCGATGAGGGTTGGTCGGTGAGCTGCCTGGATCTACCGGGGTGTCACTCCCAGGGTGAGTCGCGCGATGAGGCGCTCATCAACATCCGTGAGGCCATCCAGCTCTGGCTGGAGGTGGAAGCAGAAGAGGCTGGTGTGAAAACGGTGGAGACCTTGGAGTTGGCGGTCTGATGCCGCGGCTGCCCGGGGTCAGTCAAAAAGATGCGGTCAGGGTCTTCCAGAAACTCGGCTACCGCGTTGCGCGCGAATCGGGTCACCTGATCATGAGCAACGGAGAACGCCGACTGGTCATCCCACGCCATGACCCGATCAACGCCATCACCATGGGCGCGATCGCGCGCGATGCAGGTTTAACCCCTCAGCAATTTCGCGATCTGCTCTGAGCACCAGCCTCGGAACCCTTAAGCACTGTTTGTTCACGTGCACAATGGATTCCCGCCGGCTGGTGGTTTGGATCTCCACCGGGATCCTTGGGTTCCAGGGGGCCACGCTGGCGTTTGACCTGCTCAACTGCACTGCCCTGAGCTGGCTTTACGTGCGCACCAATGGTCTGGCGGCGCTGGAGCGGCGGGTGGATGAACCGGCCGGCCGTGCCGGAATCGCTGATCCAGATGCACCCCAGCAACCCTCCGGCGCCTCGACCCCAGAGCACCCTGTTGCGATCTTCTGCACCCGCCCCCAGGGCCGCATTGATGACGCTGTGAATCAGGGACTGAGCATCCTTGCCGGATTGGCACTGGGTAGCTCGGTCGAGAGAAGGGGGCAGGGACAGCCCTGAGTCACAGACGAGCGCCAATAGCCTCCATTACATGGCTATCTGAGATGAGCAACCCAGCAAGCCCCTGGATCTGCACCCGCCAAATGGCGGAACAGTTGAGTGTGCACCGTGTCACGCTCCAGCGACTCAAGACGGCCGGTTACTTCCGATCTGGCCACCATTTCCGCAAGGCCAACCCGCTTGCACCGAGATCAAACATCCTTTGGCACCAGCAACGCGTCCTGATGCGTTTTCATGCCGAGTAGGCAAACCGAACCAGGATTCCGAGACTCCCGAGACGGCCAAACGCAACATGAAGTTCTGTGAAACGTGCTGAGTTCCGTGCAGAGTGACGAGGCCTCACCTAGTCGCACCAAGCGTTTTCGGGGAACTTCTCGAGATTCATAACCCCAAGGTCGGGAGTTCAAGTTTCCCCCGAGCCACTTCGAGCTGAATAGCTCGTGCCCTGCTTCGGCGGGGCTTTTTGCTGTCTGGGACTGGGCGTTTGCCCATTCCATGGCTGCGCCCAGTGCGAGCCACTTGTGGCAAATGGAGACCACTTGTCGCCAAGACGTGCTGAGCGGTTTACCAGAGGCTTGAACTCACTCGCAAGTCGCGCCTTGTTCTGAGCTATGCCCGCGAAGGACTCAGTCGGAAGCCTCTCAACAGGCCATCAGGGTGAAGTCAACTGAGCAGGAGTGAGGGCTTGCCCAATGGCACCAGCCAAGCGTCAAGCTCACGTTGGCAACACCAACGATTCAGGCTCTGGATTGTTCCTGCGAAAGCAGCGATCATCTGCTGCGCGACGACACGTGAGCAAGAACGATGGCATTTCAATGCCAAATGCCTGCTCAAATAACGCCACAACACCTTGAGTGCGACTCAACCCACAGGCCTGTATGGCATGTCCGAGGCCTTGGCGGGGTTGATCCGTGAGTGCCGCAAACAGCCTGTTGAGACGGTGCTCCTGCAGGGCTTGCGCCAGGCTCATGCCACGAACTTTCTCAAAGCTTATTTCGAGGCATTGCTTGCTGATCCCTAGTTGAGAAGGCAACTCGCCGAGATCAATCAAGTCTTGAGCATGGAGAGAAAAGTATTGACGAACCTTCGCGACGATCTGCATTGGATTCTCGCAGACAACATCAAGCAAGAAGTTGTCTCGCTTTGGCTTTGTATGAGCAGTCATCTTATTCCTCAACGGATCCAGGGTCTCCCTTGATCCCATCCTGGCAGCACATCACCAACGTTGCCATCTGGAATCACTGGCTTGTGTATGGCTCAAGCCGGCTTCATCTCCCGACATCTCGCGTGATGAAACAACACAAATACTGTGAATATGCGGTGATTTGGTGAATTGAACCTGGCTCGGCGGATCAGGTCCACGATGCGCGTGGTCGCCTGCAGCTTCTGTCAGGCGCACCTAGGGGAAAGAAGCGTCGCTCAGGCGGCGCTTTTTACTGATCCCCCCAAACCATCCAGCCAAACGACAGCAGCCAGGGACGATCGGGCAAGCGTCCACCATGGGGTGTAGAGTGAAGATGATTCAACGACCTCTCTCAGGCGGGTTTCTCTCTCAAGCGGCGAGTTTCATAAGCTTCTGGCTTCGGTCTTTCTCCACTCGACCAGTCACTTCCTTCAGGGCTTTCAGCGAATCGGCTTCATAATTTCTTATTGAATGACAATTTACGTGGGCAACCTCTCCTTCGATGCCGAAGTGGAGGACCTTCAACACCTGTTTGCTGAGTACGGCTCAGTCAGCAAGTGCAGCCTGCCGCTCGATCGCGACACAGGTCGCAAGCGAGGTTTCGCCTTTGTGGAGATGGCCGAGGCCAGCGCCGAAACCAAGGCCATCTCCGATCTTCAAGACGTGGAGTGGATGGGCCGTTCCATTCGTGTCAACAAGGCCGAACCTCGCCCCACTTCTGCCTTCGGCAACAGCCGTTGGTAAAAGCCACGCCTCTAGACGGCTTATCTGAGCTCAGCCAGGGCAGGCCCTTGGCGGCCATCGCCAGCCTCAGAACAGCAGAACATTTGAGGAGAAACCGCCATCGGCACCCTCAGCACATGACGCTTCATTGGCGCACCCACTCGGAACAACACATGACTCAATCTGCAGCCCGCTTCGGTTTTGTTGAATTTGCTGAAACCTGGAATGGCCGTCTGGCCATGCTCGGCTTCGTAATTGGCCTCGGCACTGAACTGCTCACCGGCCAAAGCATCCTGTCCCAAATTGGTCTGGGCTAAGCCGATGAGCGAGTCACCCGCCAACGAGAAGTGGTATCAAGACCGTGCCACGCATCAGATCCACCTGCAGCAATTGCAGCGCGCTGAGCTGTTCAACGGTCGAGCGGCCATGCTCGGCATCGTGATCGGGATCATCACTGAGGGGTTAACAGGCGCTGGCGTTGCCCACCAGATCGGCCTTGGCCCACTGGTGGATGGCTACGCCGCCTGCCACACCCAGTTTTTGCCCTTCTGCTTCTAGCTCAAACGAAGAGCAGGCACCATTTCAATCGTCAGACCTCTGGGCAGTGCTCAGGGGTTTTGTTTTGGCGAATCAACAGCTTCCAGGCCTTGCCCAATGAAATCGCCTTCGTTGATTGCAGAGATTGTTGGGCAAATCCGCATCGCCGTTGGCTTGGCTGAAGCGGGATTGTCCACAGTGACCGGTATGCACTCTCCTCATCGGCAACGCATCGCAGATCTCAGTTTGCGGGATTTCTGCCTGTATCGTGCGATCTGCCTCGAACTTGAGGCACTCGATGAGAGCATTCAACTTCAAGGAGAGTTGGGCAACGACTTTGTCGAGCTCTCAACAGCCATGCGGGATCGTCGATTGCTTGTGGAGTGGCTGCTCGACCTCCACCTGCCTCCTTCCTCCGACTACAGCGACTGCGGGATCACGCCTGAAGTGGAGCAGCAGCTCCTATCCCATGCACTGGATTGAGCGAGCTGAAGCATCCCAACAGCCCTTGCGCTGCAGCGGTCACCTGAGCCATGAGTGAGTCGTCCTACCGGCGTGGCTCCGGGCTCCACTCCTCACACCGCGGCCCACCCCATTCATCCTTCAGGCGTGATCCGCAGGCCCGCCCTCAATCAGCCGAGCCCTTGGACGAAAAGGGAGGTGACGTGAGATGCATCAGCTGGGCGGCGTAGTCCTCGGTGAACGACGCCTGCATCTGCCAGGCCCGCAGCAGTGTTTTGGCTACGGACCGCAGTTGCTCAATGTCATCACAGCTCTCGATGGCTCGCTCTTGCATCGCGAGTGCGAACTGCCTGCTGAGGGAAGGCTCTTTCATGGCTTGGCGCAACGTCTTAACAACACGTTACAAACGCCTGCGAGTCGGCTGCGGGGCGGTCTTGTCTGCCGTGGCCAATGCAAGAAGGACGCCCACCGAAAAAATTCCAAGGTCCTCCTTGACTGAGCTCAGCCATCAGGGCTTGGTGGCCGGCGGCTTCTGCGCCGGTGTTGCTGTTGGTTTCTTACTCGCCGGTGTGGCGGTTGACTTGGCCGCTGGCTTCACGGCTGGGTTCACGGCTGGCGGCGGCCCTGGTTGTGGTTTAGGGATCGGCTTGGCGTTGGCGCACAGACTCGCCACCATCAGGTCTTCCCCGCCGCGCTCTTTGGATTCCGAGGCGGCATAGGGCAGCCTCCAGCTGCTCCAGGCCTGATCACCACTTCTCAGACTCAGCTTGAGCGTGTCGCAATGCACAGCCACGCTGGAAGCAGGCATTCCTGCAGAGGTGTTGGTTGCCGTTTCAGGTCCGCACTGCACTGCGGTGGTGCGCACGCCATCGGCCATCAACTTCCAGCCAGCCCAGTCGTAACGGCAGGCGCCGAATGGACGCCAGCGTGGTGCTTTGAGGGCGTTGATCCTCTGCAGCAGCGCTTTTTCTTTCTCGCTCAGCCCCGTGGCATCAACGGCTGGCGCTGTTGTGGTGGGAGCAGCGGCGCCAGCGCCTGTGCTTGAGGTGGGGGCTGGTTCTTTGCTCTCAGTGCTCTCGACTGCAGCCGGAGCCTCCTGTGCGGTGACCGCGGCCAGCGGTGCAGCGCCGCCCGCCAATGCAGCAACGAGGAGCAGGAGAGGGCCCCGAACCACGCCGATGCGCTTCATGGCTGGATCACGTTTGATGGATCAGAACCACTCGAGCACGGCATCTTCTTTGCGGTTCACCCGTGCTGCAGGAGTGCGGCGCTCGAATTCCAAACGAATCGAACGCTCCTGCTCACCATCGGCCGCCACCGCACGGATCGGGTACAGCTGCTCGCCATCGCGGAAGGGCACATGCACGCGGAACGTGCCATCGGCCTCCAGCGGAATCTCTTGATCACCGATCGAGAGGCTGGCGGTCGGTTCAGTGGCGCCGTAGACGATCAACTCGGCATCGGCCACCAGCCAGAAGGAGCGCGGCCGCACGATCCCGCTGCCCGATTCACTCAGGCCACTGGCCCAGAGGCCAGCGCCGGAGTCATTCAGCTCACCGCTGCGGGCCAAATTTTGATCCCACTCATGCAGCACCTCCGAACCCACCCGGCGGCTACGCACAGCGGTGGCGGTGGAGAGCTGATACATCCGCTCATGCTCCACACCGCCGCTGCTCAACGCCGTCGCAGACATTGCCGCGATCGGGGCGTCCAGTGAAAAGGGCACAAAGGCGTCGGCCACAAAAGCGCTGGGCTCCAGCGCCGGCATCCGCGCCACCGAGGAGGTGGCCAGGGAGAACCAACCGCCGCTCTTGGTGCGATAACCGAGTTCCACGCGGTAGTCGCGATCGCTCAGCGGCATCGGCAGATGCCACTCCCGTGCGCCGGAGTTCACCACCAGCTCCTGCAGGGTGTGGGGATGGGCGGCGCCCAGGGGCAAGCCGGTGACATCCGCAACCCGCAATGCCAGCTGCGTGCCGCCCGCCGCTGCTGCGCGCTGTTGATCGCCGGCACGGATCTCCCAGAACACGTAAGCCCACTGGGGATCACGCGGCAGGAAGGTGACGTGGCTGGTGAGTTCTGGTGCGATTGGTGCATGGAGCGCCGCCGCGGAGCTCTCTTCTGGCGTGTGTTCTGGAGTCAGTACGGCAGAGGATTCGGCCTTTGGCAGGGCCTGATTGACCGCATCAAGCAGTCCTTTTTTGTCCATGCGGCTGTAACCGCCCAGCCCGATGCGCTGGGCCAGATCACGCAATTGGGCGATGGTCCAGCTACCAAGATTGACGAGGCCGCTGCCGCCTAGATCTGCGCTGGAGGCCATCTCGATCACCCTGTGAGTGAGTGGATGATCGCCTGGGAGCGGGGTGATCCCAGGCGATCGTCAGGGAACCCAAATTCGCTCGGGAGCATCGCCAGCACTGCGATCCCAGCAAAGCTGCTCAGGCTGTTTCTGATGCTTGGGTTGAGCAGTTCGCTCACCTCAGCATTGGGTCCGGACGCCTCAGTGGGTTGCCGCTTCTGGTTTGCGAAACAGCCCATCGAGGTAGTGGCGCACCACCGGTTTTTCCTGACAACCATGCTGAAAGAGGAATTAGCTTGGCTAGCGGAGCGCCCACCCGAGATAACCGGATCATCGCTGGAGGAATCCAGAGTGGCGCTCGCAGAGGCACCGCTGAGGTTGTCGAACCAAACAGCGTCGATGACTCATTCAAACCTACCAATGCATTGAGGGAGTCATTGCTGCGACTCCTCAACGTGTCATTCATCAGTGCACATCTTACAGGAAGAAGCTGTCAGCCGCCAGGACTGGCGTGCCAAACAGTTTACGCTCAAAGTCTCGGGTCAAATCACCATTAAGTCCCCCCATCAAGAGACCATTGGGATGCCGATGCTGGCCAGGCTTATTCTTGGCGAACAGATCTGCTGCGACCGATGGGGTATTACGAATACCCTGCAGGATGCTATCGCCATCGCATTCACGGAGTGCTAAGCGATCTTGCGCTTGAGCATAATTCACTAGTCGATCAGACTTATAGGGTTGACTGGGGCTTTCTAGCCTGTCATCCAAACAACATCCATCGTTGATTGCCTGTCCCGTCAGCGCATCAGATGCTTGATGCGAATGATGGCCTTGAAAGCCTGTTTGTTTAGCCTTGGGAGGCTTAACCAAGTATGAGTTTGCTGGCGTCGCTGGCGCGTTAACAAAATCCCTCGCGGCAGCATTTAAGGGGTCAAAGCGACCTTCCACGACGCCAAGCGGGACAGCGTCATTATGTATATTTAGGTAACTATACCCCTCTTTTAGGAAGTTGGCAAGATTGAAGTCAAAATTCACCACGCTTGGGTCATTATTGCTCCAGCGACCCGTGATGGTCCAGGTATTCTTCTTTTTGTTGAAGCTGTATCGGGTGTCTAGATCTTGATTTGGATTGGCAATTCCCAGCGCAACTGGGCCTGCGGTTCCCTTAGGTCCCCAGTGGATATGCATTCCATAGACATCATCTAGTTCGTCGGGGGTGGTTGGGACCCCACGTGCTACAAGACCAAAGTCCAGTCCAGTAATCTTAATCCTGTAATCTAAATGAGTACGGTTGGGATCCAGCCACATGTCGCATGTTCCACTGGCAGGATAGTCGACAGACCAAATCTCCTGTGTAGCGTCGACCTTGCTACCAAAGTGTGCCCAGGAGGCTGGGTAGCTCTTTCGATTTGTTTTTGTCACGCTAGCCGAGGATAACGGCGGCTTTTCTCCTCCTAAAGATCTCAGGGATTGGCTCGTAGAACCTGCCAAAGAAGCACTTCTAAGACTTGCAGAGGATGTTGGCTCGGAATAGTTGATGTCTGCAGCTAGACGAAAGCCCATCCCATAGGACAAGGGACTTGGGACCAGATCATCATCCCGGGCTGCGCTTCCTGGAACATAGTTATAGTATGGAGCTCCATGTCTTACACGAAAGGAATTCGAAGAACTGTTCCAAGTTCCTAGTGGTGCCGTTGGATCGTAGATTGTTGAAGTCCATTCCTCCACATTGCCATCCTGGTCAAATGTGCCGTAATAGCTGGAACTGTTGGCAAAAGAGCCAACAGGAGTTAATAGATTTGGTCCAGTTGAAGGTGTGATTGCCCTACTAGATAACACACCATTTGCAAAGTAAGGGGCGCCATTGATGTAGTTCGGAATGTTGGCCTGGTTTGCGAGGGTGCCGCTGGTGTTGCCTGGAAGGTCATTGCTGCGCGTAGCCCACGTCCAATAGCCACCCTCGCCTCCATTCAGGGTTGGGTCGTAGTAAGCAGCTTTAAGCCATTCATTCTCAGTGGGAATCCACACCTTGGCGTCTGCCGAGTGTGAACTTGGAATGACTGTGATCTTGGCCTTTCCAGTGGCTATCTGGTCAGGGTAGTTATTGTAAACGGTAAACACTGTGTCACCTTTGGCCTTCTTAACTGTTTCAATAGTAGTTTTGGAGTTAAAGCCGATGCCTCTAAACCCAAAAACATCAATCTGATCCCCCACCTGAACATCAAGCTTGCCATCTGCCGTAAACGTGATGACCTGGTCTTTTCTCTCTGCACTCTTTAGCCTGCCGGTTGTAATTGTGTAAGCTCCGTATTCAGTGCTGCTATTACCTTTACCGTTATTGACCCAATTGGCGTAGCGAACAATATCTTGAAAGGCTACATAATCAACAGGTAGATTAGCGCTCGTCACGTTGATGGGTGCGTAGCTGTAGTTCCCTTCTTTTCCACTCCTCGTCAGGCCATTGGCGACCTTGTCGGTCGTCATACTTCGATTGTAGAGACCTGTTGGATCGCTCTTCGCCTTGGCATTAAGGAATTCTGCCCATTGCCCGTAGGTCACTTCGTATTTTCCTATTTGGTACGTATACCCCACACTTCCGTAGCCATTCCCGCCCAAGGCGCTAAGTCCGTTTGCGTTGCCAGGATCCCCTACGGTAACAAATTCGTGCCTCTGAGTCATTGAGCGATTAATGATCTGCTTTGATTCAACTTCCTTGTAATGGGCGAGTCAATCGACCATGGTCTATCAAAGGGCGGCCTATGCCCTATGAGTGCTCGGCCCAATGTCAAACTGGGCTTTCTGGACAAGGCCCATCGTTATCTTTTGTGGCTGGGTAGCGCCACCGAAAGCCGCCCCGACACACAACTGCGTCGGGTAACCTCTCACGAAGCTAATGGCCGGACGACGCCCCAGTGGATTCACGAGGATGACTCCATTTGCCCGATCTGGGCAATGGAGCGAACGACAAAGATACTGGGATGCGCTACGACGATCGGGACTGAATAGCTCTAACCATGCTGATACCACAGGCTTTACTTCGATCGATCTTTTTGCCCTATCGATTCGTTCGTGATCGATCGAATCAGTATGTGTGCTTGCTTGAGTTCATGGACTTCTCTTTCTCATCCTTGCTTTGCTGGTAGTGGCTGAACCTCAAGGCTGAATCACAGTGTCATGCAGGTTTCACACGCGCCTGACGCATCGCCATCGCCAGTAGTGACGTGATGTCGTGCATCACGTCCTGTAAGCCCTCGCGTATTGAGTCGATCCGGCTAAGCGCAAGAGCTCGATTGTTGGCGTGCGCAGCACAGCCAGTGGCCTCCAGCATTGCTGCGGTACAGATGCTTGTCCTCTTGGAGCTAGGTGGCTTGGATTCCGGGTGCCAGCTCTCATGATCCAGTGCTCTCGTATATGTAGCAGCAGGGCTACTGGGGCAGGGCGCAGGTTGGTGATGAAGAGGTGCCTGGCATTGAACGGCTTTGTGTCGCAGGTGCCGCTGCGAGAACCTCAACGATCCTGGCCCTACACACCGGCGCAGTCAGCAGCAAAAAGGAAGTGCAGGATCTTGGTGGCAAAAGGCATTGGCTCAGGAAGCCCTATTTGTAAAATACTTCGGAACAAACGAGATTCCGATCTCGATCGCTCGCAAGATTGCCTTTTGACGATTATTCACTCCAAGACGTTGAAGCAACTGTCCGCTGTAGGTCTGCACAGTCCTAACCGATAGGTTGAGATGTTGGGCCACTTCACGATTACTCAGGCCAAGAACGTAGGCTTCAAGCAACTGCTGGTCTCGAAGGCTGAGGATAATCCGATCTGGAGGAGGTGAGTCGATGGCAACTGGGGAATCTGCCAAATGCCGTACGATCGAAGGACTACGGTACACAGTTCCAGCAATTAAGGCCATCAAGCCCTGATAAAGAGGATTAACAGGCAGGAAGATATCCTCATCGGCAACAATCGCATCTGCTTGAGGCAGGGAACCATGGTTCAGAGAGTTGACATTGCCTAGAATCAGAATAGAGCGAGTCGCAGGGCACGAGCGGGCAATAAACTCGAACACATCACCATAAGTAAGCTCAGCTTCACTCTCAACGATACAAGCAATTCCAGGCCTAGATCGACTGAGTAGATCAATGGCATCCGATGACGTACTGGCATAGCCTCGAAAGTCGGACTTTCGTTTGAGTGCTTTATACGCAGCAACAGCAAGAAGCCGACTCGCTGAAATAATCACAATCGAAGGATCAAACCCTCTGGACAGACATGCGTAAAGGAATCTAGATTCACCCGTAACAAACGCTCTCTGCATGTGGGGTGCCGAGGTCAGCAGGGCCTCATCAGCCACACCAGTGATCAATGCAGCAGTTCCCGTCAACCCTGCTTCCTGCCGTCTACTGACCCAACACTATCAATGTCGGGGGGTCAACGGCGAGAGGCGGCTTGCTGAGTAGCAATGAGATCCGAAACTGACTTACAGAAGAAAGTTATCAGCCGTTAGAAGTGGAGCACCAGCAAGCTTAAGGGCAAAATCTGGTCTGGAATCACCGTTTAGATCTGCCTCCAAGACCCCCTTGCTGTAACAAAGTTGACCAGGCACAGAATCCGTGAACGATTCACTGCCACTGAATACAAATGATTGGATACCTGGTTGCGTACGATCTGCATCAAGATCTCGCAGATCAATTCGATCCTCGAGAGGATCAAAATCGATAATGATGTCCCTGTGCGCAGTCTTTGTGGAGCTATCTGACCCCAGATTATAGCGAAAGTGATCAACACCCTTGCCACCAGTGAGACGATCAATGCCTTTCAGCGAATCCTGCACCAAACCATCACCATCATCACAACAATGGCTCGCTGTACACTCAGGGGTCTTAATCGGGGCCTCAAGACTGGCAGATGTACTGCTCTGCAAGGAAGAGGAAGCTGAGGTGGCGTAGCCAGCCTTGGCCGCCTCATTAAGCGGATAGAACTGTGAACGTATGACACCAAGTGCTACATCTTCGTTATGGATATTGAGATAGTCGAGCCCTTGGAATAAGTGATTCTTGAGATTGTCATCAAAACTGACGACACTCGGATCCTCCTCGGTCCACCGTCCAGTAATCGTCCAGTACTTAGTCTTCGGATTGTATCGGAATCGAATATTTTTGTCTTGATAGGGATTGATTAAGCCGATGGCTGGGTCACCAACCTGTCCAGCAGGAGCATGATGAATATGCATGCCATTCACATCATCGCCAGTAGCCTTCGTTGTCGGGCCTATGCCCGCAAGTTCCCCAAAGTCAAGTCCTATGATTCGAAATTTATAGCTGAGAGCTGTCTGCTCAGGGTTAAGAACAACCCTAGCTGTTCCGCTAGCGGGGTATACGGTTGGCCAGATTTCTTGTGCAGCACTAATGGGACCACCAAAGACAGCTTGACCGCTGGTCTTAGTCTTAACCGAACTGGGGCTCACTGAATCAGCCTGATCGGTTCCAGAAGCAAGCGCATGGTCATGATCAGCATGTGCATTCGAATCGCTCGTCACAACATTGGTTGTAGAAGAGACAAGGGAAGTTGATGCCGATATGGGCGCCGCGGCTAAGCGAAAGCCAGTGGCATAACCAATATCATTAGGCATGAGCCCGTCGTCACGACGGCTGCTTCCTGGAGTGCCTGAATAATACATTGCCCCATGCTTAGAGCGTGTTGCATTGACAGATCGATTCCAGTTACCAAATAAAGCACTCTTATCGTAGATCGTTTCTGTCCATTCGGTGACATTGCCATCCTGGTCAAAAGTGCCGTAATAGCTCGGGCTACTTGTGAATGCACCAACCGCTGTAAGCAGATTAGGGCCAACGGATGGACTAATGTTGGGATTCAGGGGAGTATTGGCAAAGCGTAAGTCGACATAGCTCGGTATGTTGGCTTGATTGGGCAGGGTGCCAACACTGTTTCCGGGATACTCATCACTCTGAGTCGCCCAAGTATAGTATCCACCAGTGCCATTATTTAGACTGGGATTGTAATATGCTGCTTTCGCCCATTCGTCTTCACTTGGGATCCAGACCTTCGCATCTGCAGAATGGCTTGCGGACACGGCCACAACCTTCCCGCTCCCTGTGGCTACAGCATCTGGGAAATCGTTGGCCGCAGAGAAAAACGTGTTGCCATCATTAAACTTGACATCTTTAATGGAACTACGCCCAGCAAAGCCGATGCCCTTAAGGCCAGTGACTGCAATTTGATCGCCAGCCTGGAGGTCAAGTTTGCCTTTGGCCATATATGTGATTACTCCGTCCTTCCTGACTGCACCCTTGAGGCGAGCCGTTGTGATCGTGTAAGATCCCTCTTCAGTGCTGGAAATACCTTTGCCATTATTGATCCAGTTGGTATAGCGAGCTGCGTCTGTAAAGTTGACAAAACTGACAGGAAGATCTGCAGATGCATCTGTCAGGAGTGAATAGCTGTAGCTTCCATTGCTGCCGCTCCGAGCAATGCCGTTGGCAATCTTGTCGAATGTCATGCTGGGGTCGTAAAGCCCCGTCGGGTCGCTTTTGGCCTTGGCGTTTAGGAATTCAAGATACTGTCCATATGTAACTTCATATTTCCCAATTCTGTATGTGTAGCCAACGCTACCGTAGCGCTCGCCAGAATCGTCTCCTGGAGCATCTGGATTCCCAGGGTTGCCAACAGTGACGAATTCCAGTTCGCGGGTCATCAGTCTTTATGCCTCTTCTTGAATTACACAACAATTCATGGGCTCTGGCTATCGACCATGGTCGATAAAAGACTCTGCAGACCCTTTGAGTTGGTCGGCTTTGAGGTGCAGTGGCCTTTGGGGACAGGGCCCATCTTTACTTTTCGAGGCTGCTTAGCAGAAGATGGATTGAGCCGAGGACGTCCACACCAAGCTGTTCTCCGGAGACGGTTCAAGAGCGCGTGTGCTCCCGCTCACACTCCCTGGCGCCTTGGGGCCCGCCCATACAGCGTTGGTGTCAGGCGATCTGCAGCTGCATCGTGATCGCCGCAGGATCCGACTGTGACTACCGAACAGAACCCAAGGGACCTTGACCCCGGACTGACGCCGGTCTCTGGTGACTTCGACAGCATGGACAGCGAAACGGCCTACCGCGACCTCGAGCAGGGCTATCGCTGCTCTGAGCAGTACGCCGCCATGCAGGGGCTATACCCGCAACTGCGCTTCTGGACTGCACGCTGCCATCCCTCCGATCTGGTGAGTGATGCGGGCGATGCCGTGACGCAGGCAGAGCAGGGCTCAGCTTTGGCGTGGGAGCGCAGCCATGGCGAGGGTTGAAGGATCCGAACGCTCAATCCCGCTTTGCAACCGCTGGAACATGTAGCCCTGGCCCCGGGCTGTCAGGATCAGCTCGGGGTTCATGGGGTCCAGTTCGAGCTTGTTACGCAGGCGTGAGACATGGACATCCACGACGCGACTGTCAGAGGCCTTGCTGGGCCGGTAGCCCCACACTTGCTCGAGCATGTCGAGGCGGTTGATCGGTTCACCGGCGCGGCTGATCAGTAGTTCCAGCAGGTTGAACTCCATCCCGGTGAGGCGGATGCGTTCACCGGCGCGGAAGGCCTGACGGCGATTGAAATCAACGCTGAGATCACCCAGCGCGATCACATTGGAGCTGATCGCACCAACACCGGAGTTGCCCTGACTCTCGTTCGCGCGGCGCAGCACGCAACGGATGCGGGCCTCCAGCTCCTTGGGGCTGAACGGTTTCACCATGTAGTCATCAGCGCCGAGCTGGAGACCGGTGATGCGATCAGCCACATCGCCGAGGGCCGTAAGCAGGATGATCGGCACCTCGGATTGCGCCCGGATCCGCTCGAGCACAGCAAAGCCATCGAGCTCGGGCATCATCACGTCAAGCACCACCACATCGGGCTCAACGCTGCGGAATAGCTCCAGCGCCTCAGCGCCATCTTTGGCAGCGGCCACAGCGTGGCCTTGCATGGCCAGACGAGTTTCGAGGATGCGGCGAATATTGGCTTCGTCGTCCGCGATCAGGATTTTGAGGGGCTCTTGGGTGGCTTCTGACATCAACGGGAGGGTATGGGTGATTCGGAGTGCAGTTGTCGTCAGCCGACCAGGGCTTGTTGGTTGTCAACATCACGCTTGACCATGGCGTAATGCACAACCGGGTCGCGGTATTGACGAGGCAGGGTTGTATGGAGCAACTGCAGGCGATCCCAACACACTGTGCGCTGGATTTTGTTCAGCGAGAGTCCGTCTTGCACCAACATCCGCAGGGCTTTGCAATAAGCCGGATAACTCGCTTCTAGCTGCGCAACGGTGATCGCCGGAGCTGCAGAGGTATGAATCGCCTTCATCAGTGGTGCGCTGGAGCCGATGTCGGCTGATTTCGAGTGAACTTACGCGTCCTGAGACCAGCACAACAGTCTTGACAGACTGGCAGGCTCATGCAGCGCTGAAAGAGCACTGTGACCGGCGCTACACAGGCCTGAGCGAAAGCCAGTGACAGCCACAGGCCCGATGCCAATGCAATAACAATCTAAAGAAATCCCAAAGAAGGCAATAGGGATGGTCGGCCTGTGGGCTCTCAGGCTGGCCAGCCAACAGAAAGCCCTCGGCGGGCGAACCGAGGGCTTCCCGGAGCAGCCGGGCAAGGGAGATGGGGCGCTCAAGCAGGTGCGGCTCTCATCGGCACCTGTGTGGATTGTGCTTTTGCTCTCCTACGGGCGGTACTACTGCGCAATGAATGCTCACCAGGGCAGCGGTCCGCGACCGGCCGCAGCGTTGCACCCCACCTGCGATCCCAGCAGCGCACCCAGCGGAATCGCCCAGGCGCGCCCGTCATCGCGGGACATCGCGTAGGCCACAGCACCTCCCCCTAGACCACCGATCAGGCGGCCGGTGTTGCAGCGTTGGATCTGTTGCTCGGGTGTCAGGGGAGGCGTGCCGTAGGCCTGATCGCCCGTGTTGCTTCCTGGATTCCACCAGAGCCTCTGCGGTGCGCTGGGCGCGGGATAGTCCTGAATGCTCCCGTTCCAACGGGACTGCGGGATCGGCCAGGGCCGCGCCGATGCCGCCAGGGGAAGCAATGCCGTGGCCACCGCGGCAAAGGCGACGCCGATGCGCGCTGCAGAGCGCAAATGGTCTTGGCGGGAAGCAGAAGTGGTCATCACTGCTTGGGTGTGTGGGAGGAAGCCAGCGAGCCAACGTGCTCAACGGCCTGCACCCAGCCAAGTCCGAATCCCTTGGTGATGGGTAACTGAACCGGCCTCAGGGTCTAACCAGATGTGACTGCAGCCATGTCGAGCTCAGCTGAGATAGGCAGTTGCAGGACACATCCACCGCAGACGTTCAGCGCTCCGTGTTCCCGAGGCTCGACCAAAGCCAGGCGCCCAGGCACGACACCGCCCCACCGAAGGCAAGAAATGCAATCAATAGGTCGGAGCGTTCCATGGGGATAAGGTTGAACGCTCGGGGCGTGGCGTGCGTTGGTTGTTGGTGCCTGAATCAGTGAGCCTGGCAGGAGAGCCGGAATCCAGAGACCACCTCAGGCCGCGGTACGGCCAACCAGGGCTGTGACCAGCCAGGCCGTGATCAGCAGAGCAGGAATCATCAAATTCATCAGCCCAGCCCCAGCTGTCCGAGGATGCCCTTACCGCTGAGCGCCTCAGTGGCGATGGCAATCACGAAGCCCAGCATGGCCAGGCGGCCATTGAGGGATTCAGCAAAAGGGACGAAACCTGTGCGTTGGTAGAGGATCTTGAAATCGGAGCTGGCCATGGCGGTCAAGCATTCGTTACGAAGCTTAATGCCTATTGCGGTGATCAGGCCGTAAGCGCTCGCCCTCCAGGATCAGGTTCAGTACACGGGGCTGGTTGCAATCTCGCCGCTAGCGATCCGCGTGAGTAGCACCTGGTAGTCGAGCTGCGCCTGATCCGAGTGCCCAACCGCTTGTTCGAGCACGGTGGCGCAGAAGGCTTTAGGCGAACCGATCGCAGCACAGATTGCCTCCCGATCGCCGCTGCGGGCATGGGCCTTGGCGAGCGTCCAGGCACAGAGGCGGCCGTAATCCGTAAGCCCCTCGGCATCGAGGAGCGACACATCCACGGAGAATTTCCAGTCGCGAAACTGACGCCAGTAGTAGTGATTGCCGACTGGTGTGCTGGTCCATCCGAGGAACGGATCACTGGCGGTCTGCATCAACCGCTGCCCCTGCACCACCCGCTGCCCCTGATGCTCAGGGCCAGGCAGGTTCACATAAGGCGCCAACACCGAGGCTTTGGCCTGCTTGCTCTGCAACACCAACACCTCTTCGCCGCGTTGATCCACCCAGAGTCCAATCGAACAGTGCATGCCCACCGAGCCAACACCCACCGCCTTAAACGCCAGATCGCCACGGCGAAAATGGGAGAGCAAGGTTTTTAAGTCGGGGCGAATGTTGGCCAGGTAGAGCTCATACATCTCCCGTTGCCACTCGTCTAGCGACATGTTGTAGTCAAGCCATTTGCCCTGAAACTCAGAGAACCTGAAGATCAGCGGCGGATCATGACGGATGCGCAGCTGGCCTGAAGCATCCTTTTCGCAGAGCTTGCTCACGGCCTGGCGACTGTTCCGCTGCTTGGCTCGAGCCGCCAACGACTGAACGTGGCGTTGCAGAGTTTTGCTCTCGGTTTCCTCAATCAAACGCTCCAGATCCTGCTGCAGCACCCACATCTCCATCACCGGCATGGCGGCAAATTCCGCCATGGCCTTCGCATAGGCGCGAACCGTGCGGCGGCACACCTTCTCCTGCTGCTTCACGCTGAGATTCAGATCACGGGCGGCGAGAACCATGCTCGCTGCGAGCCGCTGCACATCCCACTCGAAGGGGCCGGGATGGGTTTCATCGAAATCGTTGAGATCAAACAGCAGCTGCCGCTCCGGTGAGGCATAGAAGCCGAAGTTCAACAGATGCGCATCACCACAGAGCTGCACCATCACGCCGGAGTGGGGCTGGCGGGCCAGGTCGGCCGCCATCACCACCGCCGTACCCCGATAAAAGGTGAACGCACTCACCGCCATGCGGCTATGGCGCACCGGCAGGAGCCAATCCAGCCGGCCCTCCTCCTGCGCGACCATCAGATCGATCGGATCCGGGCGATCCATCAGCACCGGTGGTTGCATCGAGGCGTTGGTCAAGCTCACCCTTCAGCTTGGAGATCGCACGGCAGAGCAACAAGCCATTGTGATCGGGTGTGATCAACGTCATGCCGTGAGCCCAGTCACGATGCCCAACAATGCGGATCACCCCATGAGCGAAACGCGCACCCGCGCATTGGCGGTGCCCTTCCTCGGTGTTCTCGCCAGCCTGCAGCTGATTGATCCCACCGTGGCGAATACAGCCCTGGTGAAGGCCAGCCAGGCCCTGGAGATGAATGGCGCCACCTTGGCGCTGGCTGCAGGTATCTCCACCCTGGCCCAGGCGGCCACTGTGCTGCTGATGGGCTTTCTGGGAGATCGCCTGGAGCGCAGGCGGGTCTTGATGGCCGCCTTGCTGTTGTCGGTCGCCGGCGACGGCATCGCCTTGGCGGCGCCGAATGCAAACCTGTTTCTGCTGGGTCGCGCCCTGGCGGGCATCGCCGTTGGTGGTGTGCTCGTGCTGTCGTTTGCGGCTGTGCGCTGCGTGAGCCGCCCCAACCAACTGGGCAAAGATCTGGGGGTGTGGAACCTCCTGATCCTCGCGGGCTTCATCGCCGGCTCGCTGTTGGGTGGCGTGTTGGCCAACAGCAGCTGGCGCCTGGCATTGGGCCTGGTTCCGCTAATCGCGCTGCTCTGTCTGCCGTTGCTGCCATCGCTATTGCCAGAGATGCCAGCCAACCCAGAGCTCCGAGCCGATTGGCGAGGGCTGGTGAGCATCAGTGGGGCGATGGTGCTTTTTCTAAGCGGTGTGAGCCATGCGATCAACGGTCTCACCTCGCCAGAGTTCTTGGTGCCAACCCTCTCAGGGGTGGTGCTGTTCGGTGTGCATGGTCTGATTGAGCAAAGACGGCAGCAGCCGATCTTTCCGATCTCGCTTTATCAGCGTGGTTGCTTCTCTGCGGCGATTGTGAGCGGGATTGCCTTCAACTTCGCTTGGGCTGTGGTGCAGCTCCAAACGAGCAATTTCTGGCAGTTGGTGCAGCGCTACAGCACGGGGCAGGTGGCCCTGGCGCAGCTCCCCCTTCTCGTATCTGCTGGAGTGGGCGTTGTGGTGGCAGGCCGTGTGATGCGTCCCGGTCGCCGCATCACCCAGCTGGTGGCAGCTGGGATGGCCTCCCTGGTAATCGGGCTGTTGTTGTTTGGCCTGGTGCGCGCCAACAGTTCCTACAGCTCGCTTGGATTCGCCATGGTGCTGGTGGGCATTGGCCTGGGCTTGATCTCCGTTCCCCAAGCGGCGCTGTTCGTGCAGGAGGCTCCGCCGCGCTCGCTTGGCTCGGTCACGGCCTTTCGCACCACCGCCGGGCAGTTGGGCTTCGCCCTCGGTTTTGCGTCCAGCGGTGCCATGGTGAACACCTTTGGGTTCGCCAGCCTGCGCGATCGCATGCTGCAGCTGGGCTCCACCCCCGTTCAGAGCCACCAACTCGAAAGCCTGTTGCGGGAGACCCTCAGCGGCGGTCGGCTCAGCCAACACAACGATGCAGGATCAAACGCGATCCAGGTGATGAGCGAGGCCTACGCCAGTGGGCTGGCGGGAACCATGGTGGGCGTCGCTCTAATCGTGTGCTTGCTTGGTGCCATCAGCCTGTTGTTGCTGGTGATCGGCCATCGGCAACAACACCCATTGGGACAACCAACTAACCAAGAACAGTCGTAGCGTGCAGGCAAGATGCAGCGAAGCGCTGGCCCACGATGGCGGACTCTCAGACAAAAGCCCCAACAGCTCTTTCGCCTGAGCACCAACGGCTGTCGGAGGCTGACCAAGGCCAACAGCCATGGAGAAAGTGGGGGCCCTATCTCAGCGAACGGCAATGGGGCACAGTGCGAGAAGACGACAGCCCCGATGGCAATGCCTGGGAGTCATTTAGTCACGATCAGGCCAGATCACGCGCCTACCAATGGGGTGAAGATGGCCTGGCCGGCATCAGCGATGACCACCAGCGGCTTTGCTTCGCCTTGGCCCTCTGGAACGGCAAGGATCCGATCATTAAAGAGCGCTTGTTTGGCCTCACCAATAGCGAAGGAAACCACGGAGAAGACGTTAAAGAATACTACTACTACCTGGATTCGACCCCAACGCATTCCTACATGCGTTACCTCTACAAATATCCACTCAATGCCTACCCCTACGAGGATCTCGTCGCCACCAACAAAGCCAGAACGCGATACGACCAAGAATATGAACTGATCGATACAGGGATCTTTGACAATAACGAGTATTGCGATGTTGAAGTTCAATACGCCAAAGCCGGCCCAGAGGATCTCCTGATCCGGATCACGGTGCACAACCGCTCCGCGCAAACGATCAAGCTGGCTGTCTTGCCTACGCTCTGGTTTCGCAACACGTGGGCCGACGGGAGCAGCCCTAAGCCCTTGATCAGCCGACGGTCCAGCGAAGCAGACCCAGCCATGCTGGATGCGGTACACCCTGAGCTCGGTATGTTCACCCTCACCTGCCATGGCGCGGATGAGATTGTCTTTACCGACAACGAAACCAACACCGAGCGCCTGTTCCAACAACCCAACCAATCCCCATACACCAAATGCGGCATCAATCGCTATGTGGTGCATGGCGAAACAGCAGCGGTGAACCCAGCCGAGCAAGGCACCAAAGCAGCGGCGATCTACAACCTCGCGATTGGTGCCCATGCCTCCAGCACAATCCGATTGCGCCTCAGTCCATCAGTAACCGAAACAGACACCAGTGATGCCGCGCAAGGCTTTGATCAGATCTTGGAGCGCAGACAAAAAGACTGTGACGCGTTTTACGCCTGTGTGATACCAGCTGGCTTGAGCACCGAGCAACAACTTGTGTTTAGGCAAGCCATGGCAGGCATGCTGTGGTCAAAACAGTTCTACAACTACGACATCTCGCCTTGGCTCCAGCAGCGCGGCATTGATCCACTGGGTGACAACAATGCCCAGAGTTTCAGGAACCAGCAGTGGCATCACATGAACAACTGTGATGTCATCTCCATGCCCGACAAATGGGAATACCCATGGTATGCGGCTTGGGATCTAGCCTTTCACGCCACCACATTCGTTTGGCTGGATCCCAGTTTTGCCAAACAACAGCTCAGCTTGATGCTGAGTAATCACTACCTCCACCCCAACGGACAAATTCCTGCTTACGAGTGGAACTTTGGTGACGTGAATCCACCCGTACATGCCTGGGCGACCTATTCCGTTTACTTGGCCGACGAGCGACTCAGTGGCAAAGGTGATTATCAGTGGCTGAAAAGAAGTTTTCACAAACTTCTCATCAACTTTACCTGGTGGCTGAATCGAAAAGATGTCAACGGCAACAACGTTTTTCAGGGTGGTTTCCTCGGCCTTGACAACATCGGCCTTTTCGATCGCACCGAATCCCCGGAGATGGGTGGAAACCTGGAGCAAGCGGATGGCACGGCGTGGATGGCCTTTTATGCGCAGACCATGGGGCAAATCGCCGTTGAGCTTGCACAGCAAGACGACACATATCGCGACTATCCAGCCAAGTTTATGCGGCATTTTCTCGCTATCGCTTATGCGATGACCAATCGCAACGCGAGTGCGAGCATGTGGGACGAAGAGGATGGATTCTTTTATGACGTGCTTCGCAAAAGCGATGGCAGCTCAACGCGCCTCAAGGTGAGGACAATGGTCGGCCTGATTCCATTGTGCGCTGTTCAAGTGTTCGAAAAAGATGCGAAAGAACAGTATGACCTTTGGGGGATTGCACGCCAGTTCCAGGCTAAATATCCAGATCATCGTGGTTCGTTTCATGATGTCAGGCTTGAGGGTCATGCCAACCGGTACATGATGTCAGCTCTCAATGAAAACAATCTCCGGCGTGTTCTGAAGATCATGCTCGATCCTGATGAGTTTTTGAGTGAGTATGGCATTCGCTCCATCTCAAAGCGACACGAATCTGAGCCCTATCGCTTTGTACACAACTGGCAAGAATATGTTGTCAAATACCTGCCTGCCGAGTCTGATTCGGGGCTATTTGGTGGCAACAGCAACTGGCGCGGTCCGATCTGGATGCCAGTCAATGCCTTGATCATCCGCTCCCTGGTTGTCTACTTTACGTATTACGGAAAAGACTTCAAGGTGGAATTTCCCACAGGCAGTGGCCAGATGGCGAACCTCTATGAAATCGCTGAGAATCTCGTGCACAGGCTTGTCTCGATCTTTACGCGCAATGAAGCTGGGCTGAGACCCGTCTTCGGGAGTCAGCAAACCTTCCAGTCTGATCCCCACTGGCAAGACCATCTGCTGTTTTATGAATACTTCCACGGCGACAACGGTGCCGGCATTGGCGCCAGCCACCAGACCGGCTGGAGCGGCACGGTCGCCAACCTGATCATTCTCACTTCACTCTTCTCCCAGGACGAAGTCTTGGCAATGGGCCAGGGCTGCCTGAGAGTTAATTCAGGTGCCGATTTCGGCCAGGTGCCGATTTCGGCGACCTGAACACAGCCCAGCGCGAGCATCCCCTTGATGTCGTTGGCCAGCGCGCGCAGACCCCGGCGAATTGGCGCAGCGGCATGAGCAGCTTCCGAGGATGTTGCAGCGGCTCACCGCCCGCGATGCACTGCTTTGGAACACCATGGTGGCCATCACCATCGCCGTGGCCGCACTGCGCTGGGCAATGCATCGCTGAGGGCTCAACGGGTTGATGGAGCAGCTAAACGCGGGCTATTGGCAACTGGGGCTCTTTGCTCTGGCCTTCGGAGGCCTGCAGATCTGGTGGATCAGCAGCACCTTGCGGCGACGCCGCCTGCCACGACCCATGACGCAGGGTGAGTTCCGTCGCTCCCTCGAGCGCATCTGGTCGAAAGAGCCTCCCGCCCGCTGAACAACGATCAGCTCTTGCCAGCTGCGTCTGCTGCTAGTGCCCGCTTGGTCATGCCGTAGTGGAGCAGCGGATCGCGGTATTGGCGCGGCATGCGCTCGTGCAGCATCACCAGCCGGTGCCAACAGAGCGTGCGTTGAATCTGGGGAAGTGTTTTTCCTTCTCGGATCAAAATCCTCAGCGCTTTGCAGTAGGCCGGGTAACTGCCTTCCAGCTGCCCAAGGGTGAGCGATGGTTCATCCCCCCGGGCCGAGCCATTGCGTTCGGCCATCCATGCCCCCAGGGGTGTTTGATCAAACCTACGTCGGCAAGGCCCACCCCCGTGGCTTGATCAGGCGTGCAGTAGAGTGAACAAGATTCAACGATCACTCTCCAGCAGGTTTCGACTCCAGGCGGCGGGTTCCCAAGATTTCTCCACCCGGCCAGCAACTTTCTTCAGGGCCTTCAACGAATCGGGTTCATACCTTAATCGCATTTCATGACAATTTATGTAGGCAACCTCTCCTTCGATGCCGAAGTGGAGGACCTTCAGAGCCTGTTCGCCGAGTACGGCGCTGTGCGCAAGTGCAGCCTGCCGCTCGATCGCGACACCGGCCGTAAGCGTGGGTTCGCCTTCGTTGAGATGGCCAACACTGCTGACGAGCAGAAGGCCATCGACGACCTCCAGAACGTGGAGTGGATGGGCCGGATGATCCGGGTCAACATGGCTGAACCCCGCACCGGTGGTAGCGGTGGTGGCGGCGGCGGCGGAAACCGCTGGTGATTCAGTGATCCAGCGATCACGCATCAGCCGCCCTTCACGGGCGGCTTTTTTTATGCGTTCTGCTGCAGATTAGAAGCGAGACATCGCGGCGACCTTGGCCAATTTCTCGGCATCGAGGCCATCGAGTTCCTGCAACTGCAACAGGTTCTCTTTCACCAAGCTGGCAAACACGAACAGGATCCCTTCCAAGCGGAAGTCGAAGCGGCCTTCCATCGTGTGGCGCTCGATGCTTAAAAAGTCGTGCAGGGCCCAGACGGACTCCACTGTGCTCAAGCTTGCGGCCTGGGCTTGCACTGCGGCAGTCAGTTGTGCCACTGCGCGCTCGTATGCCTTTTGAAAGGCGGAGCGGGCGATCGCCTGTTCGCTCTCACTCCAGGTGACCACAACTGCTTGATTCATGGATGTGACACCGTTGTGTCCGACGCTACCGGAGCGGTTCCGGCATCGCGAGCACAAGGCTCACGGTCCGGGCAGAGGGCAATTGGAACCAATTGAGGCCTGGGTTGTCGTGATGTTCGCGGTGATATCCGAAGTGAAAGCAAGCCAGCAGCGAGAGCCAGGGCGGTAGGTTCAGGCTGATCGGATGGGCGCTCTGCTCCGGTACACACTGGCCGCGGTGCGGCAGGTAGGTGCCCACAACAAACAGCTGCCATGAGCTCAGCACGAGCGGGAGGGTGGCAACCAACAAGACGCGCAGCGCTGCAGCTCTCCAGTCCAGCGACGTGGCAGCCGCGGTTAGCCACACCAGAAGGCCCCAGCCACCAAGCAAGCGCAGCATTTGCTCTGCACTGAGATAGCGGAGCAGGAATTGCCCGTACCACCGCAACACGCTGCGGCGCTGGTCGGAGGGAAAGTCTGGATCGTTGGCTGTGCCTGGTTGTTGGTGGTGGCGCTGATGCTGCCGCTGGCAACGGGCATACGACACCCCCGCATAGGCCATCAAGGCCAGGGCACCAATGGCGTGATTGGTTTTGATGCGCTCAGGGCAGACCAACCCGTGCATGGCATCGTGGGCCACGATGAAGAGGCCGGTCTGCATCTGGGTGCGCACTAGCACGATCACCAGCACAAGCCAGATCGAATCCTGGGTGATCGTGGCGCCGAGGCCCAGGGCCAGGGAACATCCCCAGCCCAGAATCAACACACCATTGAGCAGCAGGCTCAACGGGCGAACTTGAGCAATTCAGCCGGCGAGGCGAGCAGATCAATCGCCACGAAGTAAATCTTGCCCTCGGGGTTGAGCAGGAAGCGCCAGGCCACATTCATGCCGATGCCCGCGCCAAACCAAGGGGTCTGCACCTTGCCGGTCACCTTGATTTGGTTGAAGCCGTCGTTGGTGGGTTCGGCGTAACCGCGCTCGGGCAGGAGCTGCAGGTTCTGGCAATCCTCACGGAAAAAGCGCAGGATCGCGTCAGTGCCCACGATCGGCTTCTGGAACGGCGGCTGCAGGGCGCCGTCTGGCAGGAACAGCTGGATCAGGTTGTCAAAGTCGTTGGCGTTCAGCAAATCCATGTAGTTGTTCACCGTGGGGTTGATCACGCCCTCGATGAACACCTTCTTGCGCTGCTCCTCGGGAGTTGGAGGCGCCACAGGTTCCATCACTCGCTGGCCTTCTCCCTTGGCGGGATCAAAGCCCATGTCCACCACGAAATTGCGCAGCAGCGTGATCTGTTGACCCTGCTCCACAGCCTTCAACGACGACAGCACAGCTGAAGCGTTGGCGGACAGTTGATAGCCCTCGGGGATCGGCGCCACGCTGCCGGCCGCCATCCACTCTCCCAGTTGGTACCAGAAACCGAGCTTGATATTCACCGACCAGGTGGCGTAAACGCGGCTGATCGGGGTATCAGCACTGTTGGCCAGATCGCACATCACCTGGCTTTGCTGCTCAAACGACATCGCCTTGATCTCGTTGAGGGTGCGCTCAGCGAACTGCATGCGCGCGGCGGCCGGAGCTGCCACCGTGATCGTGCTGCCCATCTCGAGATAGGCGTACCAGATCAGAGCGAGCTGGTCCTCGGCACTCAGCAATTGAAAGCGTGCCGTGATTGCCGGCACCACGTCAGCTGTGCGTGTTTCCGGAAAAATCTGGGTGGCCCTTTCAAGCGTGAACATGCAGGACGATCCAGATGTAAAGGATTATTTCAGACTCTAACCCCTCGCCCACGCATGTGGGCTCGCGCCAGGTAGTCGCGGCACATTTACCTCGGCCGTGCTACGGGATCAATCGAACTGTTCAATCGCGACTGCCAGCGAACCAGCGCAGTGGCTTTCACGGCATCGATTCAACGACCGGCACGCTTTCAGCCAATCGGTCATCCGCTGATGCTGCGTTCAACCGACGCCGATGGAGCAGCGCGGTAGTGAATTCGGGACCTTTCCACGCTTCGACCCATGGGCAGGCACAGGGAAAAAGCGCTGCACATCTCAATCACTCAGCTTGAAAAATGAAGATTGAACGATGCGTTGATCTTGAAGTGACTGACTGATGCATGAGGCAAGTGGCCAGGGGCCATTCGATCCTCAGCGTTGCGCCGGTTCAGGCTTGCGGAACAGTCCGTCGAGGTAGTGGCGCACCACCGGCTTGTCCTGACAACCCTGCTGGAAGAGGAAGCCCGCCAGGGCGGATTGCATCAACCGGTATTGGTCCCACTGGGGATGCTGCTCAATAAACCCAACCATCGATTCGAACAGATCCGCCGGGAACTGGTTTTCCACACTCACGTGTTCCGGCATGTGGTCGGGAATCGCTTGCATCGCACCTCGCTCGCTCTGACCCACCCATCAGCGCACGGAGAGCGGCTTGCCGTCAAAACGGCGCCCATGCGTCATCTGAGCGGCGTCCCAAACCGAGATGGGCTGCACCGCAAAGGCTTTGTCGGCCTGTGCCACGCGCGTCTGCCGGCTGCTGGTGCCGGCTCAGACGGCTGTCAAGGGGAGAGGGGTTTTCCGGACGGATTCGTGGAGCGCCTGACGCTCACTTGAGTCTGCGGTTGGACCCATGGGGAAAACCTGTGGAAAAGCACACCGCGGTTGTGGGTAGGTTCGCTCTTCAGCGCTGCTGATCGGTCGCAGCCGCTCCGCAAGCAATCGCGATCTGAGGTGGATTCGGTGCGAATCGCCACTTGACCGATCCCGCTTCGCAGCCGCGCCATGCAGCGCTGCGAGGGGAGTCGTGATTAGAAGGAGGGCACTGCGCCATCGCGTCGTGTCCATCACCGTTTGGCAGGCCCTTGAGGCTGGCGGTCGCCTCGAGCCCGCCACACGCTCCATGCTCGAACCCGCGGCCGACGAGCTCGTGCTGGAAGTGCTGCACTGCGGCCTCTGCCACAGCGATCTCTCCATGCTCGACAACCACTGGGGCATGACCCAGTACCCGCTGGTTCCAGGCCACGAGGTGGTGGGCCGCGTGGTTGCGGTGGGGTCGGGCGTGAGCTCTGAGCTGATCGGGCAGCTGCGGGGCCTCGGCTGGATCAGCGGCAGCTGCAGCCATTGCCCGCAATGCCTGGGGGGCACCGGCAACCTCTGCGGCTCGCTCGAAGCCACGATCGTGGGCCGCCAGGGGGGCTTCTCCAGCCATGTGACCGCCCGCCAAGACTGGGCCATTCCCCTGCCCGCTGGCATGGACCCAGCCGCTGCGGGCCCACTGTTTTGCGGGGGCATCACGGTGTTTGCACCGCTGGTGGATGAGGCCGTCTCACCCACAGCCCATGTGGCGGTGATCGGAATCGGCGGCCTGGGCCACATGGCCCTTCAATTCGCCAGGGCCTGGGGCTGTGAGGTCACCGCCCTCACCACCAACCTCTCGAAAGCGGAGGAGGCCCGTCGTTTCGGGGCGCACCATGTGGAAGCGCTCGATCAGTTGGGCACGCTGGCGGGCCGATTTGATCTAGTGATCAACACGGTGAACCATGCGCTCCAGTGGAGCGATGTGATGGCGTCATTGGCGCCGCGCGGCCGCCTGCATCAATTGGGCGCCGTGCTCGATCCCATCCAGGTGGGCGCCTTTGACTTGATCATGGGCCGGCGATCGATCACCGGTAGCCCCACCTCATCGCCCGCCAGCCTGTTGAAGATGGTGGACTTCTGCGTGCGCCACAACATCCGCCCTGAGGTGGAGCATCTGCCCATGGATCGCCTCAACGAGGCGATCGCCAGGCTGCGCCAAGGCGACGTGCGCTACCGGTTTGTGTTGGATCAAGCCTGAGGCCCTGCGTGGCCAGGGTGAGCGCAAGCGCTTTCTTCCGTGGCGCCGCTGCGGTGATGGCTTCAGACCTCTCCCGCCAGCCCCATTCAGGGTTGCTGGTGCAGCTCTGGGGTGATGCTCACCTGTTGAACGTTGGTTTTGATGCCTCGCCGTAGCGGCAACCGCAAGGCGATCGCCAGCGAGATCAACACCCCCAAGCTCTATGCCCGTGCGCTGTTGGAGCAGGCACTGGAGCATGCCGCCCTGGCCGAGGCCGATTACCGGCTGATGTTGGAAGCCATCGCTGCAGGCCGCATTGCCACGGCTGGGCCCAGCGCTGATCAGCCCCCATCCACCAGCGCGGAGTTTTCCCCAACCCGCTATTCCGGCAGCTGATCCAAAACCGCTCAGGCTCTCCGCCATAACGGAGTTTCAAAGCAGCGGCGATCCAAGAAGTAGAGCGGAGGCCAGCCTTTCGATCTCAAGCAGATCGATCTGCGACAGGCTGCCTTGCAGTGGGTTTGCCACCACCCCCGCCTGCATGGGATCAGCACAACCGGTGCAACCGACACCGCAACAGGTCGTGTTGCTGTATCCAAACGCAGTCGCCGTTGACAACATGGGTCCGGCGCCGGACCCATGGGGAAAACCTGTGGAAAAGCCCCGGAAGACTGGCGCCGGTGCCCGGGCCTCAGAAGCCCTTGGCTGTGCAACGGGCCACGCTGCCCTGCAGTGACGTCTGCAGATCGCTCCAGTTGTTGGCGGGGAACACCGCCTCAAAGGCCTGGATGTTGTTGTTCAAGATGTTCAGCGCCTGGCCGCGCAGTGAACACGCCTGGGCTTCATTGCTGGCACGCACCGCCACGATCGCGTCATCGAGCAGGCTCTGCAGTTGTTGCTGCTGGGCCACCACCTCCTGCGGCGGAGTGCCTTGTGCCAGAGCCGGGGTGAAAGTTGAGGCACTGATGGCCAAGGCGGCAAGCAGACGACGCATCGCTGTGGAACGGATCACGCCACCATCATCTGCTGGGGTTCTGCTCGCGCCCGGGACCATGCCCGGCCTCACCACATCCACTCATCCGGCGACGGGATGCCGTTCTCGCGGCGCACGCGGGCCAGCCGGGCCTCTTGCTTGGCTTCCTCCTCCGATCGGCTCAGCCAGGGCCGCCGGCGTTCACCGGAGCGCGCCAAATCGAGGGCGGACGGCAGACGCACCACCTTCCATTCCGCCTGATCCAGAGGGGGTGCTGAGGAAGGAGAAGGCAAGGTGGGTGGCCGCAGCACGACTTCCAACTCCATCTGCTCACAGCGCCGGGCCGGCCGTCAAGCGCAACAGCGCTGAACGCGGCATGCTGTGGCCCAGCTGCACCCGATGGATGTTCGCCCGGCATGCTCTCCTGCTCAGCGCTGTTGCCTTGATGGCGCCCGCTGCGCTCGCCGAACCCCCATCCCCGCAACCTGTGCTGATCGATTGCGCCGGCAAGGGCGTGAGCCGTCCCAAGGCGATTCAGATCTCTTGCGCGGATGGCGGAATCATGGTGAGTGACATCCACTGGACCCGCTGGGACATGAACGGTGCCAAAGGCACCGGCAACTTGGTGGTGAATAGCTGCATCTACAAAGGTGGCCCCAGCTGCGTGGAGGGCCAAACAATGAGCTACGCGGCAACGCTGAGCCTGGGCCGCCCGGCCAGCGGCGAGGGGATCACGGCCCTCAGCGAACTGAGACTCCGTTTCAGCGATCAAGGACCCGCTGGGCTGACTAGCGGCACTTATCGGATCGACAACCCGCGCCGCCGTTGAGGCCTGCATGATGGGCCTTTCACGGGCAGACCATGCAAGCCAGCTGGAACGGAGCGGTGATCGCCAGCAGCGATGACATCGTGAAGGTGGAAGGCAATGCCTATTTCCCGGCTGAGAGCCTGGTGATGGAGCACTTCCAGCCCTCGGACCACCGCACCACCTGCGGCTGGAAGGGCGAAGCCCACTACTACGACGTGGTTGTGAACGGCCAGGTGAACAGCAATGCCGCCTGGTTTTACCCGGAACCCAAGTCAGCCGCTGCCGAAATCAAAGGGCGTGTGGCCTTCTGGCGCGGCGTGACTGTTTCTTGAACCCGGTCTGCTGATCAGGGCCCGTTCACTCAAACGGAGCGATCAGCACCGGCACGGTGACGAACGCATCAAAGCTGTTGGCAGGGGTGGACTGCACCGGCGCCGCCTGGGGAACGGGTGCCGGTGCGGAACGCCGGCGTGAGCCGCCACCACTGCTGCTAGCGGCGGAGCCGCCACGACGGGAGCTGCCTCCGCTCGAGCGCTGGATCGGCTGCTCCTTGAGGTCGCTGCGCACCTGGTTGAGCAACTTGTAGTGGTTCGTGCTGCTGTATTTGCGCAGCAGGGCTGGATCCCAGCTCATCAAAGGGCGCTCTCGCTCGTTGGATCAGCGTAGGTGGACCCAGGCGCCCCGGAAAGCGTGATAACTTGTCACAGCGACAACTGGAAGTCGATCCGCTTACGGGTTTCCTCGAGTGGTCCTTCCCGCGTCCAACCCACACTCTTGCGTACCTATGTCCAGGCTCGTCGGTCTGCAGGCTCCTGATTTCACCGCCACCGCTGTGGTGGATCAGGAATTCAAGGAGGTGACCCTCTCCTCCTACCGCGGCAAGTACGTGGTGCTGTTCTTCTATCCCCTCGACTTCACCTTCGTCTGCCCCACGGAGATCACCGCCTTCTCCGATCGCTACAGCGACTTCTCCAGCCGCAACTGTGAAGTGCTTGGCGTGTCGGTGGACAGCCAGTTCTCCCACCTCGCCTGGATCCAGACCGACCGTAAGAACGGCGGCATCGGCGACATCGCCTACCCCCTGGTGGCCGACCTCAAGAAGGACATCGCCCGCGCCTACGAGGTGCTCGACGAGGAAGCCGGCGTGGCCCTGCGCGGTCTGTTCATCATCGATCCCGATGGTGTGATCATGCAGAGCACCATCAACAACCTGCCCGTGGGCCGCAGCGTTGATGAGACCCTGCGTCTGCTGCAGGCCTTCCAGCACATCCGCAACAACCCCGACGAGGTGTGCCCCGCCAACTGGACCCCCGGCGAGAAGACCATGAACCCCGACCCCGTGAAGAGCAAGGAGTTCTTCGCCGCCGTCAACTGAGCTCCTCAGTCGATCTGCTCAGGGGCCCTTCGGGGCCCTTTTTTTGGTTGTGGATCAGGTGCTCAGCAGCCGCAGCTGGCCGGAACGACCATCCAGCTCCGCCAGCCGACCCAGGGGCAGAGCCAAGTTGGGGCGGCCGTGACCAACCGGAAGATCGCGCACCAGCGGCACCCCCAGGGGCGCCAGGCGCTCTATCAGGATCTCCTCCATCGTGAAATCGCCGAGCAACACATCGTCTTCAGCCCAGCTGAAGCGGCCCAGCCCGATGCCCGCCAGCCCATCGAGCAGCCCACTGCTGCGCCACTGGGTGAGCTGCCGATCAATGCGATAGGGAGCCTCGCCGGTGTCTTCCAACACCAGAATTGCGCCCTGCAATGGCGGCAACCAAGGCGTGCCGATCAGGCTGGTGGCGATGGTGAGGTTGCTCACCACGAGTGGCCCGCGGACTGTTCCGCCCTGCACCGGGGTGCCCTGAAGGGATGGCACAGGCTGGTGTTGCAGCAGAGCCACCAGCCGCTGCCAGGCCGCTACGTCGCCGCCAAACCACCCATGCACGCCGCCAACACTGCCCGCAGCCCACTGGGCCAGCAGCAGCGCTGAACAATCCGAAAAGCCCACGCACCACCGCGGCGAGGCGGGAACCGTGAAACCCGCCTCCAGCACACGCGCACTGCCCCACCCCGCGCCCACGTAAAACAGCGCATCCACGCGCGGATCCAGCCAGGCTTGCTGCAAGGCCCCCAGGCGCTGGCGATCGGAGCCGGCAAACCAACGCCACCGCTGGCTAAGCGATGGCGGCCGCAGCAACTGCCAACCTTCGGTGGCGCAGCGCTGGCTGAGCTGATCAAGCAACGGATCCGCGGGATCCAGCCAGGTTCCTGGTGCCAATGCCGCAATGCGGCTTCCGCGGCGCAGCGGAGCCGGCTGCACGCCCGCGGGCTGAGCGGTGGGCGGCGCAGCACTCGCCACAACCCAACTGCCGCCAGCGAGAGCAAGGCCCGCCTGCAGCAGCCGGCGGCGCCTCATCGACGGCTCAACCGATCAGGCTGGCCAGCAAGCGACGCCCATCCACACCACCGGTGGCTGGATCACAGGCCCGCTCGGGATGGGGCATCAAGCCCAACACGTTGCCCTGGCTGTTGGTGAGACCAGCCACATCACCCACCGAGCCGTTGGGGTTGCTGCAGTAGCGCAGCACCACCTGCCCCGAATCCTCCAACTGCTTGAGCAGTTCTGGATCCGCCTGGTAGCGCCCTTCGCCATGGGCGATCGGGAAATTCACCACCTCACCACTGCTGTAGCCCTGCAACCAGGAGCATTGGCCCGGTTCCACCCGCAGACCGGTGGGCTCGCAGATGAAGTGCAACTTCTGGTTGCGCGTGAGTGCACCGGGCAGCAGACCCATCTCGGTGAGCACCTGGAAGCCGTTGCAGATGCCGAGCACCCGTCCGCCGCGCTCGGCGAAGGCGGCCACCTCCTGCAGCACCGGAGCGAAGCGGGCGATGGCACCGCAGCGCAGGTAATCGCCGTAGCTGAAGCCACCAGGGATCACCACGGCCTCGAGGCCGCTCAGATCACGCTCTTCATGCCAGAGAAAACGGGTCTTGATCCCCAGGCAACCTTCAGCGGCCCATTGCACATCCCGGTCGCAGTTGGAACCGGGGAACACCACCACACCAAGGCTCATCGTCAGGCTCCTGCGCTGCTGTCGTCCTTGAGTTCGAGGGTCCAGTTCTCGATCACGGGGTTGGCAAGCAGCCGATCGCTGAGCAGCTCGAGCTGGGCGCGGGCGGTTTGCGCATCCGGAGCTTCCAGTTCCACCTCCACGGCCTTCCCGATGCGGAGCTTGCTCACACCATCCACGCCAAGACGTGCTGCGGCAGCCCGAGTGGCCTCCCCGGCGGGATCCAGTACCGACGGCCTGAGGGACACCAACACGCGGGCGGAGAAGAGCGGCACCTGAGCTCCACGAGGATTGTTAAATCTTGGCAGGCCGGCTGCCACACCCCCTTGTGCATGGTCACGGTGGAGGTAGAAGCCGCAACGCCGGCCCGTGGCCCGTCACCCTCTGCCAAGTCACCTGCTGCACACGGTCCTCGTCGTGCTGCCGTGGCTGCCTGTGGCGGCAGCACGCGCCCAGTCAGCCCAGAACCTGCCATTGGAATGCCAGCTGAAAGCGGGGCCCTGGCAACCCTGCACCCTCACCATTGAGCAGATGGGTGCCCGCTGGTGGTTGCAGATCGGTGAGCAGCGCCTGGTGTTCCACAGCGATGGACGCGGCAGCGTCACCCTGAGCGACCCAACCGGCGTAAGCCGCACGGTTCAGCCCGTGTGGACCGCCCAACGCGAATTGTGCTGGGACGGGGTGTGCACCAAGGGCGACTTTCCCCTTGATTAACCCGGCCTAAGAGCCTCTGGCCAAAGGCGCTCAAGCGGTTTGAATCGCTTGCTCCAGAGCCGCTCCATCCACCGATAAACCGAGCGCCACCAGCTCCAGGCCATCGGAGGCAGGTCTCTCGCCGGGTGACTGGCTGTCGAACCAGCACTCCAAGCGAGGACCAACCGCCTGAATCTGCAGGGGATGGCGTTTGCCGGGGAGCCACGCACGCCCCTTCAGCCGCAGCAGGGTTTGCTCACGGATCTGGCTTTCGAGCACCGCCTCCAGCCGGCTGCGATCCAGGGCACCGTTCCAGCGCACCACGGCCGACTGCATCGCCACATGGGTGTGGTCGTGATGCTCGTGCTCGTGATGATCGTCGTGGTCGTGGTCGTGGGGGTGATCGTGGTGAGCCGCGTGCTCCTCGCGCTCAAGCCCCAGCAACAGTGCCGCCGGCACCTCGCCCCGTTGCATCGGCACCACCGAAACCCCAGGTCGCACTTGGGCTGTGATCTGCGCCTGGAGCTCTGCCACCTGCTCAATCTCCAGCCGGTCAGCGCGGCTCAGCAACACCAGATCCGCCGCTTCCAATTGATCATCAAACAGCTCCTGGATGCTGCTGAGGTGATCCAGGTTGGGATCGGCTAAGCGCTGGGCTTCGAGAGCAGCTGGATCTCCCACCACACTGCCGGCGGCCAACGCCTCACCATCCACCACCGTCACCACACCACTCACCCGGGTGCGGGTGCGGATCTCAGGCCAGCCAAAGGCCTGAACCAACGGCACCGGCAAAGCCAGACCACTGGTTTCCACAACGATGCCGTCGAGCTGATCGGCCCGCTCGAGCAGTGTTTGCATCGTGGGCAGGAATTCATCCTGCACGGTGCAGCAGAGGCAGCCGTTGGCCAGTTCCACCACGCGGCCGTCGAGCTCCTCTTCTGGGCAAAAGCCGCAGCTGCGAATCAGATCACCATCGATCCCCACTTCGCCGAACTCGTTAACCAGCACGGCAAGGCGCAGGCCACTGTTCAACAGCAATTGACGCAGGAGGGTGGATTTACCGGCACCCAAAAAACCCGTCACCACGGTGACGGGCAAACGCCTGGTGGATGAGTTCATCTCAACCCACCAGGGCGGTCCAGCTGAATGCGGCACCAATGCCGATCAGGCTGCCTGCAAGCAAGGTGCGGCCCTGACCATCGAGGCGTTGTGCCACACCGCGCAGGCTCACCAGGGCGAGAAGCAACAGGGCCCCCTGGCTGAGCAGCAGGCCGAGCAGATAGGTGGCAATCGGGGTGCTTTCCCAGCCGATCACGGTGCTGCTGAGCACATAGCCATGCAGCGCAAACGCCGGCAACAGCAGCATTTGAGGCAGGCGGCGCAACACCACAAGCCCTTCCACCACCAGCGTCAGCGACACCAACAGCTCCGCCGCCGGCAAACCAGGCCACACCAAGCCAAGGGCGGTGCCTGCCAGGCCAACGGCCAGCAGGGTGAGCATCCAACGACCAGAGCGCTGCAGACCCACCAGGGCCAGGGCCACCAGGAACAGCAGATGATCGGGGCCAAGCAGGGGGTGGGCCAAACCGCTCAACAACCCGGTGAAGGCGTTGGGCACCAGGTGCATGGCCTCCATCGGGTGATGGGCCAGGGCGGGTCCGGCCATCAGCAGGGCCAGAGCGCCGGCAACCGGCATGAGGCGTTGAATCATGTCTTGGCCTGGTCCGCGCCAGGGGTGGAGGGAGCAATGACCGGCGGGCGTTCTGACTGCGAACGAAGCCTCAGCCCCGTTCGATCACAGCTGCGGGACAGCGCCGGATTCGCACCGGACTTTCCCCGTTTCCTCTTCGGGCTGATCCCCCGAAGAACCGACGCGATCAATGTAGTGGGTCTGAGCGAATGGGCTGATCAGACGGCTCAGCGGCAGTTGAGGCTGTCGCGGGTCACCACACCCGTGCGTGCATTGGTGCCGCTGGCGCGGCTGCATAGCGCCTTCTGTTGCGGCAGATCCAACACCGCATCGGTGAAATCGGCGCCGGCGATCTCAGCGCCGGTGAATTTGCTGTTCATCAACATCGCGTTGCGCAACACGGCGTTGCTGAGATCGGCATTGTCGAAGCGGCTGGCAAACGCCACAGCGTCTTCCAGGTCGGCGCCACTCAGGTTGGCGCCCTGCAGGTTGGCGGTGTTGAACACGGCGCCGCGGAGATCGGTCTCGCTGAGGTCAAAGCCTTCGAGGTTGGCCTTGAGGAATTCCTGCTGCTGCAGGTTGCGGCCGTGCATGTCGGGCTGAAGATCCTGCAGGCTGCGCTGGCTGCGCAGTTCAGGCGCCGTGATCGCTTGAGCGCTCTGCCCCCAGAGCACGAGCGGCAACAGCAAAACCAGTGCTGCCCGCAACATGGCCCGCAGGGCGCTGGCCAGGGAGCGAGGGAGCGGCAACACGGCAGCACTACGTTGGGCAGCCAAGTTATTGCAGGCAGCCGCCGCAGCGCGACCGATGAGCAAGACCCTGCGGGTGGTGGTTCCGCCCCATCCTCTGATCGGCCACTGGCTCACGCTGCTGCGCGATCGCGAGACGCCGCAGGCCTTGTTCAACACCGCCATGGCGGAACTCGGGCGCTGGCTCACCTATGAAGCAATGCGCGATTGGATCCCCTACCAACGCGTACAGGTGCAGACACCGCTGGCCACCACCGAAGGCACCGTGGTGGATGGCTCCATTCCGATGCTGGCGGTTCCGATGCTGCGCGGCGGACTCACGCTCTGGGAAGGAGCACGGCCTGTCGTGCCCAGCGCTGCGGTGTCGCACGTGGGGGTGAGCTACGGCGATGGCTCGGCGCCGGCGGCCCTCTGGTGCAACACCCTGCCTGAATCGATCCCGGCTCGCGGTGGGGTGCTGGTGTTTGCGCCGCAGGTGGCGCGAGGCGACAGTTTGCTGCGGGTGCTCGAGCAGCTGGAGCAACGCGGCGTAGGCGGCCAGCGGCTGCGGGTGATCACGGCACTCACGGCCAGCCCTGGCCTGAAGCAGCTCGGTGAGCGCTACGAAGACCTCACGATCTACACGGGCTGCATCGATGCCGAACTCGATGACGAAGGCCGCATCCTGCCGGGGATCGGTGACGCCGAACAACGGCTCTATGGCCTCAGCCAGACGAACTTCGTAGGCTGAGCGCACAGCTTTCCAATCACGGCGCGATGGCCAACCGAGACAGCGGTTCCAGCTCCCTGGGCACCCTGCTGGCTGGCGCTCTAATCGGCGCCGCCGGCCTCGGCTGGTGGCTGCTCTCGGAAGCGGAGCGCCGCCGTAACGATCGACGCCAGACCCGCAGCCTCCGCCTCAACCGGCTCTCCTGGAATGAGGACGAGGCTCTCGACGCCCCGACCACCAGTCGGCCTTTGCGCGAAACCGAGCTGCAAGACAAGGTGCACGAGCTCAACCAGGCCATCGAAGACGTGCGCCGCCAGCTGGAGAGCATGAGCACCCAGAGCTGAGCCCGCTCCTGGGTAGGTTGCTGGGACGACACTGCCGCGACCATGCTTCGCTCCGCCGCGATCACCCAGGGCATTCAGCGCTCCCCCAACCGCGCCATGCTTCGGGCGGTTGGTTTCGGCGACGGCGACTTCAACAAGCCAATCATTGGTATCGCCAACGGCTACAGCACCATCACGCCCTGCAACCTGGGGCTGAACGATCTGGCGCGCCGGGCTGAAGAGGCCGCCCACCAATCGGGTGCCATGCCGCAGATGTTCGGCACCATCACGGTGAGCGACGGCATCTCCATGGGCACCGAGGGGATGAAGTACTCCCTCGTGAGCCGCGAGGTGATTGCCGATTCGATCGAAACGGCCGTCAACGGCCAGAGCATGGATGCGCTGCTGGCCATCGGCGGCTGCGACAAGAACATGCCCGGAGCCATGCTTGCCATGGCCCGGATGAATATCCCCTCGATCTTTGTGTACGGGGGCACGATCAAGCCGGGCAAGCTCGGCGCCTGCGACCTCACCGTGGTGAGCGCCTTTGAGGCGGTGGGTCAGTACAGCGGCGGCCGGATCGATGAGCAGGAGCTCACGGCAATTGAGAAGAACGCCTGCCCGGGCGCAGGGAGCTGCGGCGGCATGTTCACCGCCAACACGATGAGCGCCGCGTTTGAGGTGTTGGGCCTGAGCCTGCCCTACAGCTCCACCATGGCGGCCGAGGATCCCGAAAAAGCCGATAGCGCTGCCCGCAGCGCCGAGGTGCTGGCCGATGCGATCAAGGCCAACATCCTTCCCCGCGACCTGATGACCCGCGAGGCGTTTGAAAACGCCATCAGCGTGATCATGGCCGTGGGCGGCTCCACCAACTCCGTGCTGCACCTGCTCGCCGTCGCCCGCACCGCCGGCGTGGAGCTCTCGATCGACGACTTCGAGATGATCCGCCAGCGGGTGCCAGTGATCTGCGACCTCAAACCCAGCGGCCGCTACGTGACCGTGGATCTGCACCAGGCCGGTGGCATCCCCCAGGTAATGAAGCTCCTGCTCGATGCCGGGCTGCTGCATGGCGACTGCAAAACCATCGAAGGCAAAACCCTTAAGGAGGTTCTGGCCGACGTGCCCTCCGAGCCCCCCGCCGGGCAAGACGTGATTCGCCCCCTGAGCAACCCGCTCTACGCCAAGGGGCACCTGGCGATCCTCAAGGGCAACCTGGCGGAAGAAGGCGCGGTGGCCAAGATCAGCGGCGTGAAGAATCCGGTGATCACCGGCCCCGCCCGCGTGTTCGAAAGCGAGGAAACCTGCCTGGCCGCCATCCTCGATAAACAGATCAACCCCGGTGACGTTGTGGTGGTGCGCAACGAAGGGCCCGTGGGTGGCCCCGGCATGCGCGAGATGCTCAGCCCCACCGCCGCGATCGTGGGCCAGGGCCTACTCGATTCGGTGGCCCTGATCACGGATGGCCGTTTCTCCGGTGGTTCGTTCGGTCTGGTGATCGGCCACATCGCCCCCGAGGCCGCCGTAGGCGGCACGATCGGCCTGGTGCAGGAGGGCGACAGCATCACCGTGGATGCCAACCAGCTGCTGATCCAGCTCAACGTGGAGGAGGCCGAACTGGCCAAGCGTCGCGCCGCCTGGACCAAGCCCGAGCCGCGCTACCGCACCGGTGTGCTCGGCAAATATGCCCGCCTGGTGAGCTCGAGCAGCAAGGGCGCCGTAACCGATCAGGCTGAACTGACAGCCAATCGCTGAACTCAGCGCAAGCGAATCACCCGGCCTCGGCCCACCGCCGGGGCTGGGATCGAGCGTGCCCGCTGCGCTGCAGAAGCCATGGGCAGTGCCGCGAAGTGCCCCAACTGCAAGAGCCGTTGCTGCAGCTGATTCCACTGCGGACTGCTGAGCTCAACCAACTCCTCCTCACTCACAAGCCAGTGGGCTGCTGCTGACTCATCGCACCAGCGGGCCAAATGGCGCATCGCGGAACCATGGGCACCACGGTTTCGGAACGCTTCCATCGACTGCATGTCCTGCGAGAGCGTCAGGGTCCAGTAGGCATGCTTCCGATCGCGCAGCAACTGAAGCCCCAGCAAGCCTTCAGCTTGCAGGGATTGCCAGATGGAGCGAAGCACCCACAGGCCAAAACCTGGATAGGAGCGCCAAGACTGCAGACGCAGGCGCGTGAGAGAAACCAAGGGCATCAGCTGGCTCGCTCGTCGACATCCACCAGCAAGGCCCGGATCCGCCGGCAGAGCGCTTCAAGGGCAGCACCCTCGCTCGGCCTGTCACAGCGTTCACCGCTGGCGGCTTGCATCCACACCGCATGGCTGCCATGCCAAAGCAATGGTGCCTGCTCATCGTTCACAACGCTGAGCATCAAATGGAGATCGGCGCCGCTGCGGTAGATCTCCAGCTCAAGATCACGCTCAGCGCAGCGCGCTCCATCGACGCCGCGTGCCTCGATCAGCACCACACAATCGCTGCAATCGCCAATGGTGGTGGGTGGCTCACCGCTGAAGCGCAGGGCGTGGCGATAGGGCTTGAGGCAAAGATCGGCCGCCTTCGCCAACGCCACCAGAAAGGGATCAAGGCTTGCTTCAAGATCCTCGGCGCCAAACAGGCCCAGATCCATCGACTCATTCGCGGGAGACATTGCGCTGAACTCCTTAGACCACCGCCTCGATCGAGCGGATCAGTAGGCGTAGATCACCGGGTCTGAAGCCAGGATTGCGGCCGCCCATGTCGCCGAATTTGGAGTGAAGGATTTGGAGACGAGTGATGCCCGCTGGATCGAAGCGCACCGGCAAACCCACGGGTGTGGCGCGAACACTGGGGGTGAGCCGATTGAAGGGGATCACCACCGTGGAGGTGCCACCCGGTCGGGTGGAAAACTCCGCCACCCAGCGCAGACCGCCGGGGATCAGCTCCGTCAGCCCGGCCACCCCATCGCGGCAAGCCACAGCGAACTTGTAGCGGCGTCCGTCGCCATCCAGCTCCAGCTGCAGGGCGCCATAGGCAGAGAGATCCAGCGGCGGATCAAACACTGGAGAGCGGCAGCTCACGAAACCGCCACCTTCCGGTTCCACAAAGGCCTCAAGCACCAGACCAGCACTGGTGGCCTGCACGCCGCCAGTGCTGCGCCCTCCCATGATCGTGTCATTGAGGGCTTGCCAGCCGGCGAAGCCATCGCCGCTGGCGATGGGCAGAGGAGCGAGCATCAGAGTCCTTGCGCTGCCTCAGTGTCCGCCAACACCAGCACGGGCGCTTGGGGTTGCACGAGCTTGGCGGGGGTGCGATCGGCCGGCTCAGCTGGATCCAGCAGACGCTGCAAGGCCTGACGCTTGGCTGCACCACTCACCAGGAAGATCACCTGCCGTGCCGCACTGAGCACCGGAGCAGTGAGGCTGATGCGCTCCAGACCCTTACCGGCGCCAATGGTTACCAAGCGGGTGTGCTCTTGGATTGCCGGCGTTCCTGGGAAGAGCGAGGCCGTGTGGCCGTCATCACCCAAGCCCAGCAGCATCACATCGAAGCGGGGTGGATCCCCGGGGCAGAGATCGCGCACATAGGTCTCGAATGCATCCACCGAAGCATCAGGCGAATCGAGTTCGGTGGGCACCGGATGAAAACGGGCATCAGCACCGGGCCCACCCGCGGCCAGCAACGTGTCCCACAGCATGCGGGCATTGCTCGCCGGATCCGTGGGCGGAACCCAGCGCTCATCGCCGAGCACCACATCCACCCGGTTCCAGGGCAGATGCTCCTTGTTCAACACGCGATAAGCCGCTGCCGGCGTGGTGCCGCCGGAGAGGGCGATGTGGGCGCGATCGCGCTCATCGAGGGCGAGATCGATCAGCGCCGCCACCCGCTCGGCGCAGGCGCGCGCCAGCTGGGTGGCATCGCTGACCACCTCCAGTTTGTAGCTGGCGGACGAGGGGCTCATCAAAGGGGACACGCTCACATCCACTCGGTGTGGAAGCTGCCGGGCTGGTCCACACGCTCATAGGTGTGGGAACCGAAGCAGTCGCGCATGGCCTGCACCAGGTTCTGGGGCAGACGGCCGGTGAAGTAGCTGTCGATGTAATCGAGTGAGCTGCTCAGGCAGGGCACGGGGATGCCGGCGGCGGCAGCACCGGCCACCACCTGGCGCAATCCGGCGATGCGGCGCTGAATCTGCTCGGTGAACCAGGGATCCACCATCAGGTTGGGCAGTTCGGCTTGGGCGGTGTAGGCGTTCTGGATGCGCTGCAGCAAGCGGGCGCGAATGATGCAACCGCCCTTCCAGATCTGGCCGATGGCCGACATGTCGAGGTTGTAGTTGTGCAGCTTGGAGGCTTCCTGCAGCAGCGCCATGCCTTGGGCATAGCTGGCGATGCAGGCGAGCACGCAGGCATCCATCAGCGGAGCCATCGCATCGGCCGGGCTGCCCAGCGTCATCGCCCGAGATGCCGGAGCGGCAAGGTGCGATTCAGCCGCCATGCGCTCGGCGCGCATCGAACTGAGCACCCGGGCGTTGAGGGCGGCATAGATGGTGGGCACAGGCACGCCCATCTGCAGCGCGCTCTCCACGGTCCAGAGGCCAGTGCCCTTCTGGCCGGCGGCATCCACGATCTTCTCAACCAGATCAGCGCCATCGGCGGGATCCTTGGTGCGCAGGCAGATCTCGGTGATCTCCACCAGGAACGACGACAACTCCTCAGTGGCATTCCACTGCTTGAGCACGTCGGCCATGGCGTCGCCGTTCATGCCGGCGCCGCGCTTCATCAGGTCGTAGGCCTCGGCCAGGATCTGCTCAATCCCGTATTCGATGCCGTTGTGCACGGTCTTCACGAAGTGACCAGCACCACCAGGCCCGATGTAGGTGACACAGGGGCCATCGTCGACCTGGGCGGCCATCTTGCGCACCAGGCTTTCGATCGCGTCGTAGGCGGCCTTGGTGCCGCCGGGCATCATGCTCGGACCCTCCAGGGCACCTTTGGCACCACCAGAAACGCCCATGCCGATGTAGCCGAAGCTCTTGCTTTCCAGCTCGGCAACGCGGCGTTCGGTGTCGGTGTAGAGGGAGTTGCCGCCGTCGATCAGCAGATCACCTTCCTCCAGCAGCGGTGAGATCTGCTGGATCATGGCGTCGATCGGATCGCCCGCCTTGATCATCATCAAGATGCGGCGCGGTCGCTGCAGCTTGCCTACGAAATCCTCGAGGGAGGTGGCGCCGATGATCTGCTTACCGGCTCCGCGACCTTTGAGGAACTCCTCGGTCTTGGCGTAGGTGCGGTTGTAGACGACGCTGGAGAAACCATTGCGCTCAGCGTTGAGCACTAGATTTTCTCCCATCACACCCAGGCCGATCAGGCCGAAATGGGCCTTGTCCATCACGAGGTTGAGGTAGTTGTCACAAGTGTGGCGAGGCTGCACCGGTGGCGCAGCCCCATCGTTGCCAACTGGCAACGTCGGCGTGCGTCAGATCACCGTGCCGTCGGCGATGGTGCCGTTCTTGACGACCACCACGATGCCGTTGCGGATGTAGAAGCCCAGCTCCGGCCGATCGGCTTCTTCCACTCGATCCTTGTTCACGATCGTCACATCGCGGCCGATACGCACGTTCTTGTCGAGGATGGCGCGCTTCACAGTGGTACCGCGCCCCACACCCAGCGGTGTGCCGCCGCGCTCGCGCAGCACAGCTCGCTCCTCGCTCGACTCGAAGAAGTCGTTACCCATCACCAGGGTGTCTTGCAGCACCACTTCGTCCTCCACGCGGGTTCGCACGCCGAGCACGCAGTGATGCACGCTGCAGGCCTTGAGCATCGAACCCTCGCCGATGATCGATTGGGTCACCTGGGCGTCGAGCATCTTGCTCGGGGGCAGGTAGCGCGGGCGGGTGTAGATCGGAAACTGCTCGTCGTAGAAGGAGAAAGCCGGGTTGGGCTGATCGGTGAGCGCCAGGTTGGCTTCGTAGAAGGCGCCAATGGTCCCGATGTCCTCCCAGTAGTCGTCGAAGAGGAAGCTCTGCAGGTGATCGCCGCGCTTGAGCGCTTCGGGAATGAGCTCCTTGCCGAAATCGGTGGCCGTCGGGTTTTTGGCCAGTAGATCAAACAGGGTGTCGCGGCTGAACACATAGATGCCCATCGAGGCCAGGTAAGGCCGCTTGAGCGCTTCATCGGCAGAAAGCCCGAGCCGTGAGGTGTCCACCCACATCGCTTTGAGTTCCTCGCCCTTGGGCTTCTCGCGGAACTCCTTGATACGGCCGTGGTCGTTGGTGTGCATCAGGCCAAACCCCTCGGCCTGGGCGGCATCCACAGGCAGGGCGCCGATGCTCACGTCAGCACCGGTGGAGATGTGGTGATCCACAAAGGTGCTGTAGTCCATCCGGTAGAGCTGGTCGCCGGACAGGATCAGGTAGTGGTCCACATCCCACTCCTGAAACAGCCACTGGTATTTACGCACCGCATCGGCGGTGCCTTCAAACCAGCTGGGGCTTTCGGGGGTCTGCTGCGCCGCCAGCACCTCCACGAAACCTTGGCCGAAGCCGGACGAGAGGTTGTAGCTCTGAGTGAGGTGCCGGTTGAGCGACGCGCTATTGAATTGCGTCAACACGTACATCTTGTTGATGCCGGAGTTGATGCAATTACTGATCGGAATATCAATCAGGCGATATTTGCCTGCCAGAGGCACAGCGGGCTTGGCGCGCATTTTGGTGAGCGGATAAAGGCGCGTGCCGGCTCCGCCGCCGAGAATGATCGCCAGAACGCGCTTCATGCCTGATCCCTAGTGCCTTGGGCGCCAAGACGGTAGGCGAACCAATGCCCACACCGAAACCCTTCTGAGCAGATTGGCTGCAAACGGAAAGGGCATGTCACATGGCCCATGCCCGGCCGCTCAGTCCTGGCTGTCGTGCAGCTCGAACAGGTCTTGAAGCACCTTCATCGCCTGGTGCCGTTGCTGGCGCGATTGCGGTGCCCGCAGGTTGGTCACCGGGGTGTGCAGGATTTTGTTGATGATGCCCTTGGTGAGCGCTTCCACCACCTTGCGCTCGCGCGCCGAGAGGTCGGGACCCATGCGGCTGAGCGCCTTCTGCAGCTCCTGTTCGCGGATCACTTCCAGCTGGGTGCGCAGGCGGTTGGCAACAGGCACCGCCTCCAAGCCATCCCACCAATCGAGAAAATCGCGGCCCTCCTGGCGCAGCATCCCTTCGGCCTCAGCGGCGATCTCACGGCGGGCTTCCTGGTTGCGGGCCACCACCTCCTGCAGATCGTCCACGTCGTAGGAGTTGACGCCACCGAGCTCGCCCACACCGGCAGCGATGTTGCGGGGAACGCCGATGTCCACCAGCATCAACGAAGAGCGGCGGTTGAGCTTCTCGAGCCGCTCCACCGTGATGATCGGCTCATCCGCTCCGGTGCTGGTGAACACCAGCGAACAGGTGCTCAGGCAGTGATCCAGATCGGCGAGGGGCCGGCATTGCACCGGTAGGCCGGGGAAATCAGCGGCCATCTGCTCCGCCCGCTCCACCGTGCGGTTGAGCAACACCACCCCGCGGGCCCCTTTGGCCTGAAGGTGCTGCAACAGCAGGCGTGCCATACGACCGGCGCCCACCACGGCGATCTGCTCTTGATCGAGCGGCACCAGATCGTCGACCCCACGGGCTTGGCCCACTTTCAGCTGGGCTAGCTCCACGGCGGCGGAGCTGATCGACACCGCACCAGTGCCGAGATTGGTTTCACTGCGCACCCGCTTGCCGGTGCTGACGGCCTGATTCAACAGGCGATTGAGAATTGGACCGATGGAGCGGTGCTCCTGGCCCAGGCGGTACATCTTTTTCACCTGAGAGAGGATCTGGCCTTCGCCGAGCACCAGGGAGTCGAGTCCAGCGGCCACCCGCATCAGGTGGGCGACAGCGTCTTCGTGGTGATAGGTGAATAGGTGGGGGGTGAGCTGATCCAGCTCCAGCCCGGAGTGATCGCTGAGAAAACTTCCCACAGCGCCCACGCCCTGTTCGGGGTGGCGCAGCAGTGTGTAGATCTCGAGCCTGTTGCAGGTGCTCAGGATCGAGGCTTCCAACACCTCATCGCTCGAGCGCAGCCGCTGCAGGGAATCCTCGATCGCCTGCTCGGCAATGCTGAGGCGTTCCCGGATCTCCACCGGGGCCGTGCGGTGACTGAGGCCGACGACGGCGATGTGCATGGAGCGGAAACGAAACGTGCGAGGGAAGGCGAAAGCAGCGTGCCAACACAAAGGCGGGGTGCCCTGAAGGATTCAGAGCACCCCAACCGCTGCGGGATCGATCAGCGCAGAGCGATGCTCTGGGCGCCGTCCTTGATGTGCACGGTGGTGGTGAAGCGTGCGGTGTTGTCGAGGGTGCTGATAACCAGGGAGCTGGTGCGGGTGCAGTCCTTCTCGAACTTCACGCCATCGAACAGCAGTCCATCGGTGATGCCGGTGGCTGCGAACACCACGTTCTCGCCGCAAGCCAGCTCTTCCGCTTCGTAGATGCGGTCGGGATCGCTGATGCCCATCTCTGCAAGACGGGCCAGGTTGCCTTCCTTGGTGAGACCTTCCCACTCGGAGGTTTGGGCCACAGCCGGGTCGTACACCAGCTGACCCTGGAAGTGGGCGCCGAGGGCACGCAGGGCGGCCGCGGAGATCACACCTTCGGGAGCAGCGCCGATGCCCATCAGGCAGTGGGTGCCGGTGCCAGCGAAGCCACAGGCGATGGCGGCCTGCACGTCGCCATCGGAGATGGGCTGCACGCGGGCGCCGGTGGCGCGGATTTCTTTGATCAGATCCTTGTGGCGGGCGCGGTCCATCACCACGATCACCAGCTCATCCTTGGGGATACCCAGACACTGGCTGAGGATCTCGATGTTCTCTGTGGCCGACTTGCGGATGTCCACCTTGCCCTTGGCGGCCGGAGGAGCAGCCAGCTTCTTCATGTAGAAGTCGGGCGCGTTGAACAGACCACCGCGATCGGAGGCGGCGAGCACGGCCATCGAACCGCGCTGGCTGTTGGCGCAGAGGTTGGTGCCTTCGCAGGGATCCACGGCGAAATCAACGCCGGGGCCGGTGCCGCTGCCCACTTCTTCACCGATGTAGAGCATGGGCGCTTCATCGCGCTCGCCCTCACCGATCACGATGCGGCCCTGCATCTGAATCTTGTACATCCGCTCGCGCATGGCTTCCACGGCGGCGGCGTCTGCCTCGTTCTTGAGGCCCATGCCGGTGAGCTTGGCGGAAGCGATGCCTGCCTGCTCAACAACCTCGAGAATTTCTTGAATCAGGGTGCGATCCACAGGCGGTGCAGCGAAGGGAAAGAGAGGTCAACGCCAGGAGGTGCTTGGGATCGTGACCGCCGGAACCGTGTGAACAGCCGGTTCGGCCAGCAACACCAAGGCCTTTCAGGCTTGAAGCGCCGCTCACTGTATCAGTGCTTCTAGAGCGATTCGGGGCCGCTGCAAGGGCGCTTCAAAGGCTGTTGGAAGGTGCATTCCTACAATCACCCCTCTCCCTGCCCGCAGCGCTGCCATGAGCACCAAACCCCTGGTGATCTCGCCGTCGATTCTTTCGGCTGATTTCTCCCGCCTCGGCGAAGACGTGCGCGCTGTGGATCAAGCCGGCGCCGACTGGATTCACGTGGATGTCATGGATGGTCGCTTCGTGCCGAATATCACCATTGGGCCCCTGATCGTGGAAGCGCTGCGTCCGGTGACCCAGAAGCCGCTCGACGTTCACCTCATGATCGTTGAGCCCGAGAAATACGTGGCTGATTTCGCCAAGGCTGGCGCCGACATCATTTCGGTTCAGGTGGAAGCCTGCACCCACCTGCACCGCAACCTGGCCCAGATCAAAGATCTCGGCAAGCTGGCCGGCGCGGTACTCAACCCCGGCACCCCGATCGACACGCTCGAGTACTGCCTTGAGCTGTGCGATCTGGTGCTGGTGATGAGCGTGAACCCTGGCTTCGGCGGCCAGAGCTTCATCGAAAACCAAGTGCAGAAGATCCGCGACCTGCGCCGCATGTGCGACGAGCGCGGCCTCGATCCCTGGATCGAAGTGGATGGCGGCATCAAGGCCGAGAACGCCTGGAAGGTGATCGAAGCTGGCGCTAACGCGATCGTGAGCGGCTCCGGCGTGTTCAACCAGCCCAGCTACGCCGATGCCATCACCGGCATTCGCAACAGCAAGCGGCCTGTGGCTGTGGCCGCCTGATTGCCACAACGGCAATCACTCGCCTGCCATACCTGGCCTGCAACCCGCAGGCCATCACAACAAAACCGCCAATCTGTACTTGCCGTACGGATTGGCGGTTTTTCATTGGCAGCAATCGTTTTCAGCTTTGCCTCGTTGCCCTCAGGCCCGCCACTGGGGCGGGCTGATTAAGCGCTGAGGAACCAGCCGTAGCTGTGCAGGCCGATGCCCAACAGGTTCACGCCGATGTAGCAGACGCAAATCACCACGAGGCCAGCCACCGCCACCATCGCCGGGCGGCGGCCCTGCCAGCCGCGGCTCAAACGGGTGTGCAGATAGGCGGCGTACACAAGCCAGCAGATCAACGCCCAGGTTTCCTTGGGGTCCCAGCTCCACCAGCTGCCCCAGGCTTCATTGGCCCACACCGCACCGCTCACGATGCCGATCGAGAGCAGCAGAAAACCCACGGTGATCGTGCGGTAGCTGAGGCTGTCGAGCTGCTCACTGAGCGAGATGGTGGCGCTGCTCAGTTGCAGTACTGCCGGTGAGCCGCCTTCGGTGGCCAGGCTGGCCTGGCGGAAGGATCCGCTGCCAATCGAGCTGCTCCGGAGCTCGAGTTGTTGTCCGCGATCGGTGAACAGCACCGCCAACGAAAGCAGGGAGCCCACCAGCAGGGCGGCGTAGCTGACCATGATCACGCTCACGTGCATCACCAGCCAGCTCGAACGCAGAGCAGGCACCAGCGGAGCGGCCTGCTGCAGCTGATCAGGCAGCGCAAAGCTGGCGAAGGCCACACACCCCAGACCCATTGGCGTCGCTGCTGCCGCCACGATCGGAGAGGGGTAGCTGCGCTCCACCAGCAGCTGGGTAAGGGTGCAGGCCCAGGCGAGGAAGCAGAGTGATTCGTAGAGGTTGCTGATCGGGAAGTGACCCGACTGCCACCAGCGCAAAACAAGCTGGGCGGTGAGCGCCAGGTTGGCCGCTGCCACCATCAGGCGCACGACCTGACTGCCCTGGCCGCCGCCGCTCACACTCCAGAAAGCCAGGGGTAGGGCCAGCAACAGCAAGGCAAAGGCACCGAGGCCAAGGGCCAAAACCGGATCGGTCACGAAAAGGGAGAACCACGCGGTGGAATCGCGCACAGTCTGCCGTGAAGGGCGGGCTCAGCGGCTGGCTTGTCTCAACAACACAAGGCCACCGCCCAGACCGATGAACACCGGCATCCAAGCGGCAAAGAACGGCAGCAAGGTGCCTTTGATCCCCAGCGAACTGAAAATGAATGACATCAGGTAGTAGCCGAAGATCAGCAGCACGCTGATGCCAAAGCCCTGGCTGCGGCTGGTGCGGGCGTTCGGTCGCACCCCAAGGCTGCTGCCGATCAGGCCAAACACCAAACAGATGGCGGGGAATGCAAATTTCTCCTGAATCCGCACCCGTAGGCGCCGTGCTTCCTTGCGATCGCCGGCCTGCTCAAGCAGGGCTTCGGCGCGCCAGGCCTGGGCCACGGTCATCTGGGCGGCATCACTGGGCAACTTGCCCACGTCCAACGGTGCCTTGGTGAAGGGATAGAAGTAGCGATCGAAATCAGCCGACGTGGTGCGGTTGTTGGCGCTATCGATGTCAACAATCCGTCCATCGCGGAATTCCCACATGCTGCGGGGATCGTTCCAGGTGCCCGTTTTGGCGATCAACAGCTGCTGGTGGCCGGCCTTGGTGAAATCCACCAGGGTGACCTCATACATCTTTCCTTCGCGGAAACGCCGGGCGTAAAAGAGCTGGGCCAGGTCGTTGCCGGTGCGCTCACGGCCTTTCTCATCGATGCTCGTGAGCTGGGCGTAGCGGGAATACACCACGTTGTCGCCCCGTTCAGCCGCAACGGAGCGCCCCAGGGCGGAATCGAGGGTGTCGGCCGCCGCCAGGTTGGCGCTGGGCACAATTACATCGTTGAACACAAACGTGAGCAGCGTCATCAACGCCGCCACGGCCAGCGCTGGCACCACCATGCGCCAGGTGGGAACACCAATGCTCCGCAGGGCAGTGAGTTCGCTGGAGCTCGAAAGCCGGCTGAAAGCCAGCAAGGTGGCCATCAAGGTGGCCATGGGAAAGGAGAGCACCAGAAAACCGGGTAGCCGCAGCCCCAGCACGTGCATGGCCACGAGCGGCGGGAGACCCGCTTCGGCCACCTTGCGCACCAGCTCAAACACCACCCCCACTGACAGCGACACCGCGGTGAAGGCAGCAATCCCAAACAGCAGCGGGCCGAGCAACTCAGAAGAGAGCCAGCGATCCATCAACGGCAGCCGTTGCCATTGGCGCCTCAGACGCTGCAGGCCGCGCTGCAAAGGATCGAAGAAGGAAGGAACGCTGCTCACAGCTTGAAGTCCTCCCCGAGGTAGTGGCGCCGGACGAGGGGGTCGTTCGCCATCTCGCGCGAGGGGCCGCTGGCCAGGATGCTGCCCTCGGTGAGGATGTAGGCCCGGTCGGTGATGGCGAGGGTTTCGCGCACGTTGTGATCGGTGATCAAAATCCCCATGCCGCGATCGCGCAGCCTGGCGATCAGGCTTTGCAGATCGGCCACAGCCAAAGGATCCACCCCAGCAAAGGGTTCATCCAACAGCAGATAGCGCGGGCCATGTTCTCCCACGGCCAAGGCACGGGCCACTTCGCAGCGCCGGCGTTCACCTCCCGAGAGCTGAAAGCCTCGGCGCTCCACAAACGGGCGCAGATGGAAATCATCCACCAGTTGTTCCACCCGCTGGCTGCGCTGGCTGCGGGGTGCAGCACTCTCCTGCAGGGCCAGAAAGAGGTTGTCGCGCACGCTGAGGTTGCGGAACACACTCGCTTCCTGGGGCAGGTAACCGATGCCAAGCCGTGCCCGCTGCGGCATCGAGAGATCAGCTACTGATTCACCATCCATCACCACGGCACCGGAATCGGGCCGCAGCAAACCGGTGACCAGATTGAAGGTGGTGGTTTTCCCCGCACCATTCGGGCCAAGTAGGCCCACCACCTCACCGGGATTGAGGTTGAGGCTCACCTGCTTCACCAGCGGCCGCCCACCGATGGTGAGCGCCACATGATCGAGAACCAAGCTCATGGCTGAGCAGCCGGTGCTTGCTGGACCGGGGTCTGCTGGATGGGTGTTTGCTGAATCCGCACGCGGCTGAACACCTGCTCGCCGGCGGGAGGAATAGCGATCAAGCGTTCACCATCCACCAGATACACCACCCGTTCCGCCCGGATCAGATTGCCGCCCTCTTGAACGATGTCCACATCGCCGCTGAGCACCACCCGGTGTTCCTTGCTGAAGTACTGGGCTTGGCGTGCGGTGGCCACGACCCGCTCATCTGGATACACGATGCGCACATTGCCCGTGGCCGTGATCACGCCAGTGAGTTGATCGGCGCGCTGCTGATCCGATTCAATCGTGACCAGGCCCGTTGAAACCCGCGCAGGCTGAGCCTGAGCCGGGGGGTTTGCACCTGCCGCTGGCGCGGCGGGAGCAGGCTCCCCGGCAGGCGACGGAGCTGTTTGCGCTGCGGCAGCCTGCGGCAACGCTGCTGCCGAAAGGAACAGAGCAACCACCAGAGCGGAAGCGTGTTTGGGCATGCTGCACTTGGCGGCCAAACCCCGCTCCCCTCGGTGTGAATGGGGCCATCGTATCGCTCAGTTCGCCTGGCCCATCAGGCATCTGCGCAATCAGCATGGAGCCGGGGCAGTGGCAACCCCGTAGGGTCCTGCTCCTGCTGCAAGGCCTGCAAGCGCGCCCTGGCCTGCTCCCGCAGCTGATCGAGATCAAGGCCCAGCTGGGCTAGACCTGCGTTCTGCAGACGCCCCAAGCCCTCCCCGAGCAACACCGTGGCCCCGCGGCGGTTGCCGCGCTCGAGGTGCAGGTGCGCCACAGCGATTTGAAGGATGCCCTGCAACACCTTGCGGCAGGGGCCCTGGGTCTCATGCCAGAGCTCCTCGAAGCCGTCGTGGCAGGCGTACCACTCGCCGGCATTGAAAAGCCTGACGGCCTCCCCGAAGCGGGGATCGACCATCAGGCTGGCTTCCTCAGATTGAGGCTGGTTCAACGCAGGGATCAGCGGCGGGCGGGTTTCTTCGCCGGCAGCTTGCGCAGACGGATCGACTCGGGGGTGACTTCGAGCATCTCGTCGGGGCCGATGTACTCCAGTGCGCGCTCCAGGGTCATCTGCATCGGGGCCTGCAGGGTGTCGAGTTCCTCAGCGCCAGCGGAGCGCATGTTGGTGAGCTGCTTGGTTTTGCAGACGTTGATCTCGAGATCCTGAGGACGGTTGTTTTCGCCCACCAGCATGCCCTTGTACACCTTGGTGCCGGGGGTGATGAAGAACTGGCCGCGATCTTCAGCGTTTTTGAGCGCATAGAAGGTGGCGGTGCCCTCTTCAAAGGCGATCAGCACGCCATTGCGGCGGGTTTCGAACTCACCCTGCATCGGGCGGTAGTCAAGGAAGGAGTGGCTCATGATCCCTTCACCGCGGGTGGCGCGGATGAACTCACCGCGGAAGCCGATCAGACCGCGGGAGGGCACCACAAACTCCAGCTGGGTGCGGCCGTCGTTGGTGTTCTCCATGTTCTGCATCTCAGCCTTGCGGATGCCGAGCTTCTCGATGCAGGCGCCCACGGCCTCTTCGGGCACATCCAGCACCAGGGTTTCGAAGGGCTCCGAAGGCGTGCCATCGATGGTGCGGAAGATCACCTGCGGCTGGCTCACCTGGAACTCATAGCCCTCGCGGCGCATCGTTTCAATCAGGATGCCCAGGTGCAGCTCACCGCGGCCGCTCACGGCCCAACGGTCGGGGGAATCGGTGTCTTCAACACGGAGAGCCACGTTGGTGAGCAGCTCTTTGTTGAGGCGGTCGCGCACCTGGCGGCTGGTCACGAACTTCCCTTCCTTACCGGCGAAGGGTGAGTCGTTGACCACGAAGGTCATCTGCAGGGTGGGCTCATCCACCTTGATCAGCGGCAGCGCCTTGGGCTCATCCGGGCAGGCGATGGTTTCGCCGATGTTCACTTCATCGAAACCGGACACGGCCACCAGATCGCCGGCGCGGGCCTGCTCGATCTCAACGCGTTGCAGGCCCTGGAAGCCGAGCAGTTTGCTGATGCGGCCGCGCTTCACGCTGCCGTCATCACGAAGCAGCGCCACGGGCTGACCGGCTTTGATCGTGCCGTTGTGAATGCGGCCGATCATGATCCGGCCAAGGAAATCGCTGTAGTCGAGTGTGGTCACCTGCAGCTGCAGGGGCTTCTCGGGATCACCCACCGGCGGCGGAACATGGCGCAGGATCGCTTCGAACAGCGGCCGCATGTTGTCGCTGTCGGTCTTCATGTCCGGCTTGGCGTAACCGCCCATGCCGCTACCGAAGAGATAGGTGAAGTCGCACTGGTCGTCGTCGGCGCCCAGCTCCAGGAACAGATCCAGCACCTTGTCGACGGCCTGCTCAGGATCGACGCGAGCGCGGTCGATCTTGTTCACGAACACCAGCGGCCGCAGCCCCTTCTCCAGAGCCTTCTTGAGCACAAAGCGCGTCTGGGGCATCGGCCCCTCGTTCGCGTCCACGATCAGCAGACAGCCATCCACCATGCCGAGAACCCGCTCCACCTCACCGCCAAAGTCGGCGTGACCAGGGGTATCCACGATGTTGATCCGGATTCCCTCGTAGTCCACCGCAGTGTTCTTGGAGAGAATCGTGATGCCGCGCTCGCGCTCCAGATCGTTGGAGTCCATCACGCACGTGGGGACGGCCTCGTTGTCACGGAAGATGCCCGACTGAGCCAGCAGCGCATCCACCAGGGTGGTTTTGCCGTGGTCAACGTGGGCAATGATTGCAATATTGCGGATCGGTGTTCCCGGATGCTCGCCGCTCATAAATGGTGGTGCTGGTTGTGATCTCGATGGCGCACGCCGCAGGCGTTGGCGTGGGAACGGTGTCTGAAACCCCTGAGCCAAATCGCGTGGCAGAAAGCGGAGCGATCAGGGCTGGTATCTCTTGCAGCGTGGTCTGAACGGCGTGGAGCGTTGATGAACAACGACCACAACCCAGACCGATGACCCCTACGGTGCGTTAAGGGAATCTATCGCAGTGCCTGCGCTCACCCTGGGTTTCAACGGCGCTCGGCCAAGGTGCCCCGCGTCACACCGAGGCGGCTCTCCAGCTGCTCCTGCTGCCACACCGCCCGGCCACTGAGCTCACCGGCCAGCGCCTGGAGATAGAGCTCCACGCGGCGTCGGGTATCGGAGGGGCTGTCCTGCAGGAGTTCCACGCGGAAATCGCGCACACCGGCCTTGAGGAATTGGGGAATGGCTTCGGCCGCTGTCTGGGCCCGGCCGTTGAACAGGGTGTTGCGGCAGCCCAGATCGGCCCGCAGCGGATGCTCAGCACCGCTGCGATCACGCAGCAGCACCTCATGGCTTTCGCAAGGGCGTCCGCAATCGGTGTGGTCGTGCCCGTCTGAGAGGAACGCGCAGAACAGGCAATGCTCCATGTGGAAGAGCGGCATGTGCTGGTGCAGCGTGATCTCCACGCTGTTGGCGGGGCAGCCGCGCACCAGCGCGAGCAGCTGATCCAGGGCCAGGTCGTAGCTGGCGGTGATGCGCTCCAGCCCCCAGCGTTGGATCAACCAACGGGCTGCGAGCGGGTTCGCCACATTGAGTGAGAAATCCCCCTGGCAGGGCGCGAGGGGCGTGAGGCGCTCAAGCTGATCGGCATTACGCACCAGAAATCCATCGGCGCCAGAGCGCAGCAGCGGTTCGAGGCTCCAGGCCTCATCCGGCCTGCAGATGCGCTGACCAGCCGCCCACACACCGCCAGGCCAGCAGCCATGGGCGCTCTGCACGGCTTCTCGCAGTTGGCGCGGGTGCTCGAGATCCACGATTACGCGCTGGATCGGCAAACCCTTGAGGGCTTCCAGCTGCTCAAGGCTGCGCACCAGCACCGCCAGGTGAGGCTGGGGGCGCGGCTGCTCTTCAGCCAAAACGCCGCTCATCGGTGCAGCCAGCAGCCCGTTCAACACCGCAGACACCTGAGCTGTGGAGCTGGGAACCGGAGGCGGGGCCGCGGGTTCAGTGGCGAGGCTTTCGGCGAGTTGATCCACCAGCTGGCGCCGCAGCTGGTTGAGCTGGGCCACCGGCAGAAACAACTCCCCTTCGAGTGCAACCTCCAGCCGATCCAGCTCCCAGGGAGTACCGCCAAGCCGGCCGAGCTGTTGCCGCAGCCGCTCTGGATCAAGGCCACCACCGCGGGCTGGTTCCAACGGTTGCTCCGAACTGACGCGGGCCGTGCCGCCCAACACTTCAAGCAGCAGCGGCTCACCCGCCCTGCCCGACACCTTGAGCGAGAGGGGGCGCCGCTGCTCAGCCACCTCCTGCTGCGCTAACCGCTGCAGCCGGCTCTCAAGCTGCGGATCACTGGTGAGCCAGCAAGGGCTGCCGGGCTGCAGCCCGCGCAGATCAACACGACCCGGGCCGAGGGTGAGGGCGACACGGCCGCACGGTAGACGATCAACCTGCATCAGCCGCCCACCGATCTCAACAGGCGGAAGCAGGGGATCGCTGCTCGGGATCTCCAGCACCACGCCGTCACCAGGCTTGAGTGTTTGCTGGCTGCGCAGGATCAGCCGCTCGCCTGATTCCAGGCTCTCCAATCGACCCAGCCAAGGCCCACGCTTTTTGCTCCAGCGGCCGTGAACGAGTTTGCGGTGGTTCACGCCATCGAGCCAGCCGTGGCTCAGGCCCCTGGAAAAGCTGAGTTCGAGTTGGCGGCGCAGAGCTTCTGCATCAGCGGACGTTTCACCAAGCTGCAGCTGATCCAAACCGCGCCGGTAGGCGTCGGTAACGGCCGCCACATAGGTGGATTCCTTGAGCCGACCCTCGATCTTCAAGCTGGCGATGCCGACTTCGGCGAGCTCGGGAAGCAGATCCCAGGCGGCCAGATCCTGGGGCGACATCAAATAGCGCTGTTCGCCGAGGTCGCGTTCTTCGCCATCCACAATCAATTGATAGGGAAGCCGGCAGGCCTGGGCGCACTCTCCGCGGTTGGCGCTGCGCTGGCCCAGGGCTTCGCTGGTGAGGCACTGGCCGGAATACGCCACACAGAGCGCGCCGTGCACAAACACCTCCAGTGGCATCGGTAAGCCGCGGTGCTGCAACTGCTCCTGAATGCGGCGCAGATCACGCAGGCTCAACTCACGCGCCAGCACCACCCGGGTGCAGCCGAGTTCGGCCGCCATTGCCACCCCAGCGGCGCTGGTGATCGACATCTGGGTGGATCCGTGGATCGCTAAATCGGGGGTGAGCTGCCGCGCCAGCCAGGCCAGGCCCACGTCTTGCACGATCAAGGCGTCCACCTGCGCCGATTGAGCCGCCAGCAAAAGATCGGCCGCCTGCTCCAGTTCCGAGGGGAAGATCAGCACGTTCACGGTGAGAAATCCCTTCACACCGCGGCGGTGCAGCCAATCCATCACCTGCGGCAGATCGGCGGCGCGGAAGTTCTCAGCCCGCAGGCGGGCATTGAACTGCTCGACGCCGAAATACACGGCATCAGCCCCATTGGCCACAGCCGCCTTCAGCGACTCCCAGCACCCAGCGGGAGCCAACAGTTCAGGCAAGTGCGCCATTAACGGTTGAGCCGCTGGGCGGCCTCGAAAGTTTTGAGGGCCTCAGCTGAGCCTTCAAAACGCCAATGCCAGGGCTCGTAGTTCACCCCCTGGGCATTGCCCGCCTGGAAGGAGAGGGTGAAGTGGAAGCGATTGGCATGGGCCTGCAACCAGGCAAACGCTGGCGTGGATTCAAAGCTGGCCGAGAGATTGGTATCGGGAGCACGCCCGTCGCCGAGATCAACGGCGTAGCCGGTGCTGTGCTCGGAGAAGCCGGGCGGCGCACTTACCTGTGCGCGCTCGAGGGCGCTTTGGTTGCGCTCTGACTTCACATCAAAAAAGATCTGCTTCTGCAAATCGATCGAGCGGTAGGCGCTGAGCACCCGCAGATCGATGCCATCGGCTGCAGCAGCGTCTTGCAGACGCAGCAAGGCGGCAGCGGCATCGCGATGCAGTTGCACTCCAGGGGCGATGGCCACCAGATCAGCAGTGGGAGCTTCGCCGTAGGGGAAATGTCCGAGCAGGCGGCCATCGAGGCCAACCCGGGCCTGCAAGCCCTGCACCGGTGGCGGCGCCATCAGCCGCCGCAGGGGTTGAGGGAAGACCACCACCAGCGCTCCGGCTGTGAGCAAGGCGGCTCCGGCAGCGGTGAGTGCGATACGCCAGGGCGTCCTGCGCTTCAGAGCAGGGGAGATGGTGCGCTGGGCGAGCGGAATGTCGTCAGCACCACGACGTGTTGCGTTGCGCGTGGCTGTGGACTGCCGACTGGCGCTGGGCAAGCGACGACTCCCATGGCAGCAGGGTTGACCGATGGTAAGGCGGTGCCCAGGGAGCGCCAGCAGCTGCCCGCTCAGCGGTGTTAGCTTCGCCCCAACATCCTTCTGGCGGAGCGGGTTTCAAGATGTTGCGAGTCGCGGTGGTGGGCGGCGGCCCGAGCGGATCCTGTGCTGCGGAAGTGCTGGCCAAGGCCGGCATCCAAACCTGGATCTTCGAGCGCAAGCTGGATAACGCCAAGCCCTGCGGCGGTGCGATTCCGCTCTGCATGGTGGATGAGTTCGACCTGCCCGAGTCGATCATCGACCGCAAGGTGCGGAACATGAAGATGATTTCCCCCTCCAACCGTGAGGTGGATATCAATCTCGAGAACGAGAACGAATACATCGGCATGTGCCGCCGCGAGGTGATGGATGCCTTCCTGCGCAACCGTGCCGCCGAGCTGGGCGCTCATTTGGTGAACGGTCTGGTGACCAAGATCGACACCGGCGCCAACCGCCAGGGCCCCTACACCCTCACCTACTCCGACTACAGCGAGGGTGAGGCCACCGGCACCACCCAGACCCTCGAAGTGGATCTGATCATTGGTGCCGATGGCGCCAACAGCCGCGTGGCCAAGGCCATGGATGCCGGCGATTACAACGTGGCCATCGCCTTCCAGGAGCGCATCAAGCTGCCCCCGGAAGAGATGAAGTACTACGAGAGCCTGGCCGAGATGTACGTGGGCACCGATGTGTCGCCCGACTTCTACGCCTGGGTGTTCCCCAAGTACGACCACGTGGCCGTGGGCACCGGCACCATGCAGGAGAACCAGTCGCTGATCAAGAGCCTGCAGGAAGGCATCCGCGAGCGCGCCAAAAAGCGCCTGGTGAATGGTGAAGTGATCAAGGTGGAAGCTCACCCGATCCCCGAGCACCCGCGTCCGCGCCGGGTGGTGGGTCGCATGGCCCTCGTGGGTGATGCCGCCGGCTACGTGACCAAGAGCTCCGGCGAAGGTATTTACTTCGCCGCCAAGAGCGGCCGGATGTGCGCCGAGCAGATCGTGGAATCCAGCAAGGGCGGTACCAAGGTGCCCAGCGAGGCTGACCTCAAGAAGTATCTGAAGAAGTGGGATCGCCAGTACGGCGCTACCTACAAGGTGCTGGAGATCCTGCAGAACATCTTCTACCGCAACGATGCTGCCCGCGAAGCGTTCGTGGAGATGTGCGACGACACAGATGTGCAGCGTCTCACTTTCGACAGCTATCTCTACAAGCGCGTCGTCATGATGAACCCCTGGCAACAGCTCAAGCTCACGCTGCTCACCCTGGGTTCGGTGCTGCGCGGCAATGCTCTTGCGCCCCAGGGCTATAAGCCCGTGCCCAGCGCCGTGCGAGACGAAGCCGAAGTGAACGCCATGTTGGCGGTGAGCACCATCAAAGGTGGGATCCGCGTGGGCAAGGCCAAGGAAGGCAAAGCGAATACAGCTGCCGCCACCGATTCAGCCTCCGATGAGCGCGAACCGGTTCTGGCTGGCAAAGGCTGAAGCCAACAACAAGGAACATGCCGCCCGGAAGGGCGGTTTTTTTTATGTGGGCCTTCCAGCGCTCAAGGACAGGTCAACGCCACGATTAGGCCTCAGCCATCGACACCAGGCGTTGCTTCGCGCTGTCCCAAAGAATCAGGTCGAAGCAACGGGGAATGTCGCTGAGCCGCAGATAGGTGCACTCCCCGAGGAGATGCTGATTGGCCTCATGGCAGGCGCGCAAGCGGTAATTGGGAATGCGCTCGCACAGGTGGTGGATGCTGTGGAAGGCGATATCAGCTGAGAACCAGTGCAGGATTCCTGGAAGAATCAGGTTGCTGCTGCCCTCCATAGCCCCTTGGAAATAGCTCCAGTCGTTGGTGCGGTGGGCGTATGACTCAGGGAAGTTGTGCTGCACAAAGAAGATGCAGATGAAGATGGCGGCGGAGCAGGTCATCACGATGGCGTAGGTGCCCCAGAACAGCCCCGCTCCAAGCCAGCGGCTCATCAAGCACCAGCTGGCCAGCACGCAAACATTATTCGCGGCCAGATCGATGAATTCTTCGCCCGTATACCAATGGCTCGATTGGAATTTCAGCGTGCGCGAATAGAGGCTGAATAGGGAACGCCAGCCATCACGACGAACTTCACCAGCCATCGCAGCCAACCATTCCCCGAGCCCAAGTAGCAGCTGCAGGCGAGGCCGCACCACTAGATAGGAAAACCCACCCGGGAAGAGCATGAACGGATGACGCGACCAGCCGTAGCGCTGCTGTTGCTTAGGCGATAACTGTTGAAACTGTTCAACCGTGATCAGCGCCGAAGGCCCTCGGTAGCGTTCCCAGTTGCCGTTGTGGCGGTGATGAAACGCATGACCGCGCGACCAGGGATGTTGCGGGATGGCATTCACAACACCAAGCAGAAAGCCAACGGCGCGGTTGAGCACACGGCTGCGAAAGAAGGAGCCGTGGCCGCAGTCGTGCATCAATGAAAAACTGCGGGCTGAAAACAGCACCAGCAGCGCAACAGCTGGCACGATCAGCAGTGATTCGAGCCGCAGCGGCCGCCAGATCCAGGGCAAACAGGCCCAGAGCAGTGCTGTGGGAACCAGAGTGGTGAGCAACTGCCAAACAGCCCGCAGGTTGTTGGGTTGGCGAAAGGGAGCCAGCGAGAATTCGCCGCGGTTCCGAAGCTGGGTTTGTTGCAAGGAGGAGGCCGTACCTGATCACCAGGTGCGATGCATCACCTGCTCAGGCCTCACCCTAATGGGAGTGCATGGGCAGACGCTGCTCAGACCCGCCTCAACCACTGATCCGGCTGAAGTCGGCTAGTACCGACGCCTGATTGCGCAGCACACCGAGAAGATTGAGGCGGTTGCCGCGGATGGCGGCGTCTTCAGCCATCACCATCACGCTTTGCTCACCATCGAAGAAGGAAGCCAAAGCTGACGCACCGGCAATCAATCCTTGGGCCAAACGGCTGTAGCGATCAGCGCTGTCGCTGGTGGCGATGGGCTCTAGCTGCTCGATCACGGCCAGCATTCCAGCTTCGCTGCTCTTCTCAAACAGCGCTGCATCCACCACTCCGGCCGCCGAAAGCACCGTTGCAGTGAGATCTCCCTTCTCCGCCAGGCGAGCCGCGCGGGTGACCACTGCCTGCACCGCCGCCAGCTCACCGCTGGCGCGCAGGGCCATCAGCAGTTCTGCCCGTTGGCGAGCATCCGATGGATCTGTGATCACACGCTCAATTGGCACACCATCACCGGCCACGGCCTGCACCAGATCCACAGCCGTGCCGCCCTCTTCGAGCAAGCTCTGCAGGCGCTGGCGCAGAAACTCAGCCAGCTCAGCAGCCAGGGCTCCAGCATCCACCTTGAACTCGGGCAGAAGCTGGGCCCAGTGGGCCGTGGCCCGCTCCAGCCATTGCTGCAGATTCAGGCTCCAGCCTTTCGCCCACAGGATCTGCAGCACGCCATTGCCGGCGCGGCGCAGGGCATAGGGATCGGAAGAACCACTGGGGCGCTCACCCTTGGCGTAGATGCTCAACAGCAATTCCAGGCGCTCCGCCAGGGCCACCACGGCTCCGGCATCGGAGTCAGGTAAGGCATCGCCAGCGCCGCGGGGCAGGTAGTGCTCCAGCACCGCCAGCGCCACCTCTCGGGGCTCACCTTCAGCCAACAGATACTTGCCGCCCATCACCCCCTGAAGCTCAGGGAATTCCCCCACCATCTGGCTCACCAGATCGTGCTTGCACAGATGGGCAGCGCGGCGGGCGTGGCTGGCGGTAGCTGAAGGCAGCTCCAGAAGCTCAAGCAGCACATCGGTGCACCACTCCAAGCGCTCCACCCGATCGAGGAGGGAACCCAGGCCGGCCGCGAAGGTGACGCGGGCGAGCTGATCGCGCCGATCGATGCTGGGCACCACGCGGTCAGCCTGCACAAAGAACTCCGCATCGGCCAGCCGGGCCTTAAGCACGCGCTCGTTGCCGCGGCGCACCGTGGCCAGCGCTTCGGGCAGACCATTGCCGATACACAAGAAGCGGGGCAGCAGGCTGCTGCGCGCATCGAGCGCCAAGGGATCCTGATCAGCTCCCTGGCGATACAGCGGCACATAGCGCTGATGGGCACGCATCACCGTGCTGAGCACCTCAGCCGGCAGGGCGAGGTAGTGCTCATCCACGCTGCCTTCAATCAGCAGAGGAGCCTCTACCAGATCGGTGAGCTCTTCAAACAGCTCCTCTGGCAGATCGGGGTTTGCCTGAAGCGCGGCCGCTGCCTGCTCCACGGTGGTGCGGATCCATTGGGCCCGCTGGCTGCGGTCCACCTGCACACCCGCTGCCGCCAGAGCCTCGTCATAGGCCTCTGCGCTGCTGATCGTCACCGCTCCGCCATGGAGACGGTGGCTGCGGCTGCTATTGCCGCTCACCACCTCGGGATCACTGCCCTCGAGCCGCACGGGCACCACCTGGCCATCGAGCATGGCCACGAGCCAGCGCACGGGGCGCGAGAAACGGCTTTCGCCCGAACCCCAGCGCATGAAGCGACGGCCCTGAAGCGCGCTGATCCACTGCGGAATCCATTCACTCAGGAGCTCCGGGGCTGAACGTCCCTTCTCGAGCACCGTGGCGAACACGAACGGGCCCTTGGGGGTCTCACGCACCTCCAGCGCCGCTGGATCGATGCCGCAGCGCTTGGCAAAACCCACGGCAGCTGGCGTGGGCACACCGTCTTTAAAGGCTTGCGCCGCGGGAGGGCCCTTGCGCTCCTCTTCGAGATCTGGAGCTGCAGCCTCAAGACCTGCCACCTGCACTGCCAGGCGGCGCGGCGTGCTGGTGCAGCGGATGGCTCCATAGCCCAGACGAGCCTCAGCCAGATCGCGCTGGAGCATCTGCTCGAGCTGCGGCAAAGCGAGGCGGGCGAAATCGGCAGGGAGTTCCTCGGTCCCGATCTCCAGCAGAAAGGTCGACACGAGGTTCAGCCCACAACAGCCGCCCACTGTATTGAAGGGGTTTGGTTGGATCCCACGGGCCTCAGAGCTGTGGACAGGCCGGGTGGCAAGAGCACCGAGCGCAGATTGAAGCCAGTGCTGAACGGCGTTTCGCTACGGTCATGTCTCCAGCGATGCAGCGTGTGACCGTGACGGCAGGGTCCGATGGGCGCAGCTCTGAATCTCAGAGCGGCCGCAGCTTCTCGCCTTGCATCGCCAACGGCGCCGAACGCACCAAATTCGAGCAGCTGAAAGCCGACAGCGGCTATTTGCGCGAACCCCTAGCGACCGAGCTTGAGAACGAGCTGCCGAACTTCAGTGATGGCGCCGTTCAGCTGCTGAAGTTCCACGGCAGTTATCAACAAGACAACCGCGATAACCGGCAGAAGGGACAAGACAAAGACTGGCAAATGATGCTTCGGCTGCGCAGCCCAGCCGGCCGGATCCCGGCCTCGCTGTTTCTCGCCATGGACGATCTGGCCGATCGTTTGGGCAACGGAACCCTGAGGGTTACCACCCGCCAGGCCTTCCAAATGCACGGCATCCGCAAGCACAACCTGCGCGAGGTGATCGGCACGATCGTGCGCGGGATGGGCTCCACCCTGGCGGCCTGCGGCGACATCAACCGCAACGTGATGGCTCCCGCGGCCCCCTTCGATAAGGGCGCGTACCCCGCGGCTCGCCAACTCGCGAACGACATCGCCGACACCTTGAGCCCCGTGGCCGCCGAAGGGGCCTATCTGGATCTCTGGGTGGATGGAGAACTCAGCTACCGGATCAAGCCGACCCGTGCGGTGAACAAGGTGCGCGAGCGCCAGATGGAAGGTGGTGTGTTCAGCGGCGATAGCCAAGAGCCGCTGTATGGCACCACCTATCTACCCCGCAAGTTCAAGTGCGCCGTGACGGTGCCCGGCGACAACTCGGTGGATCTGCTCACGCAAGACATTGGCCTGGTGGCCTTTGCCGATGCCAACGGCAGCCTGCGCGGTTGCAACGTGTATGTGGGCGGCGGTATGGGCCGCACCCACAACAAGGAAGAAACCTTCGCGCGCACCGCCGACGCCCTCGGTTACGTGGACGGTGAGCATGTGCTCGACCTGGTGCAAGCGATCCTGGCCCTGCAACGCGATTACGGCGATCGCAACAACCGCCGCCACTCGCGGATGAAATACCTGATCCACGATCAGGGGATTGCCTGGTTCAAGCAGGAGCTGAAGGCCAAGTATTTCCAGCACCCGATCAAGGGCATGCGGCTGGAGCCCAAGGCCAAACTCCAGGACTACCTGGGCTGGCACCGCCAGGGCAGCGGCACCTGGTTTGTGGGCATCCCGCTGTTGTGTGGCCGCCTGGCTGGTGACCTCAAACGCGGCCTGCGCCAACTGGTGGAGACCTACCAACTCGAGGTGCGTCTCACCCCCAACCAAGACCTGCTGCTCTGCAACATCGGCACCGCTCAGCGCGGCAGTGTGCGCACCGCCCTTGAAGCGATGGGGATCGAGGCCCCAGAAGCACCCCCGCTGCTGGCCCGCCATGCCATTGCCTGCCCTGCGCTTCCCCTCTGCGGCCTGGCGGTAACGGAAGCAGAGCGCATCCTGCCTGAGGTGCTGGATCGCCTGGATGCCCAACTGCGCCGGCTGGAGATCGAAAAGCCGATGCTGGTACGCATGACCGGCTGCCCCAACGGCTGCGCACGGCCCTACATGGCCGAGCTCGGCCTGGTGGGCGATGGCGTGAATCAGTACCAGCTGTGGCTGGGTGGCACCCCCAACCTCACCCGCTTGGCGGAGCCTTACCTGGAGCGGATGCCGCTGGAGAAGTTGGAAACCACGCTTGAGCCGCTGCTGCTGGGTTGGAAAGCGGCCGGCGGTCGCCGCTCCTTCGGCGACTACGTGGTGAAGCTGGGCCGTGAGCAGGTGCAGGAGCTGCTAGCTGGGGCTGCTTAAGCCACCCCAGCGTCCGTAGATGGCCTGGTGCTCTCCTTTGCGCCAGGCCCAGAGCTGATCGCCGTGGCTGAAATGCCACCACTCATTGGGGTGTTGCGCAAATCCCGCCTCGAGCATCACGGCAGCGAGCAGGTCGCGGCGCTGGTTGAACAAGGCTGCTTGGTTGCGCAGCTCTGGATCGCTGGCTTCTCTGGCGACACCAGCGAAGTAATCGGGTTCTGACACGGCGCCGATCGCATCGATCGGCGAACCCAGATCCAGCGGTTCTCCATTCGGCCCCGCCAGGGTGAGATCCACAGCGGCGCCGGTGCTGTGGGGCGGAGGTGTGGCTGGATCATCACTGGGTGGTGCCCAGAAACGCCCCACCTCCTTCTCCACCGCCTCCAGCTCAGCACTGGGCTGGAAGGGATCCACCCCACGCCGCTGGCATTCCTCAGCGGTGGCGTAGGCCAGCATGAACCGCTGCACCGCGAGCGGCCGCCAGGCATCAAAGATCGCGAGGCGGCAGCCGTGGCTGCGCTCCTGCAATAACCGCTGCACCTGAAGCAGGCGCTCGATCACCCCCTGCCGCAGGCGAAACGGACAGGCGTCGGCACCGTAGGGGGCACCGGCGGCCACGTAGGGATGGGGCTCCAGCCGCAGCAGATCAAGCGGCAACGGCAGCAGCGGTTCGCCGCAGTCGTGGATGGGGATCGGGCTCCAGGGGCGCATCGCGCTCAGTTCAAACGGGCCGGGGCCGCCGTGCGCTGGCGCTGCTCCGCCAGAGCGGCGGCCAGGCCGGCGTGGGCCTCCAGGCTGGGATCGCTCTCCATGATCTGCTGCGCTACGCGGCGTGCCTGCTCGAGCACATCGCCGTCATCGGTGAGGCTGGCCAGGGCCAGATCCGGAAGCCCGCTCTGGCGGGTACCCAACACCTGACCGGGCCCCCGCAGCCGCAGGTCCATCTCGGCGATTTCGAAGCCATCGGTGGAATGCACCAGCACCTCCAGCCGCTGTCGCGCCAGGGCATTGCGGCTGTCGTTGATCAACTGGCAGTAGGAGGCGGCAGCACCACGGCCCACCCGCCCCCGTAGCTGGTGGAGCTGCGCCAGGCCAAAGCGATCGGCATGCTCGATCACCATCACGCTGGCCTCCGGCACATCCACACCCACCTCCACCACCGTGGTGCTCACCAGCACCTGGGTGTCGCCCGCGGCGAAGGCACCGATCGCCGCCTGCTTCTCTGGGCTGGGCATGCGGCCGTGCAGCAGGCCCACCTGCAGATCGGGAAAGATCTGAGTGCTCAGCTGCTGATGCACCTCCACCGCAGAGCGCAGATCGAGCTTTTCTGATTCCTCCACCAGCGGCAACACCACATAGGCCCGCTGGCCAAGAGCAACCTGCTCACGAATCAGCTGATAAGCCTGATCCCGTTCTCCCCCCGAGAGCAGGGCTGTGCGAATTGGTGTGCGGCCCGGCGGCAGCTCATCGATCTGGCTGACCTCCAAATCGCCGTGCAACGAGAGGGCCAGGGTGCGCGGGATCGGCGTGGCCGTCATGGTGAGCAGGTGAGGCTGCAAACCCTTATCGAGCAGGCGGTTGCGTTGATGCACCCCAAAGCGGTGCTGCTCATCCACCACCACCAGCCCCAAGCGAGCGAACTGCACCGGGTCTTCCAGCAGCGCATGGGTGCCCACGAGCATCTTCAGCGTGCCGTTGGCCAAATCCGCCAACAGCTCCCGCCTGCGCCGGGCCGGGGTTGAACCGGTGAGCAGGGCGCAGCTCACATGCAGCTGCGGCAGCCATTCGCAGAGCTTGCGGTAGTGCTGCTCCGCGAGCACCTCGGTGGGTGCCATCAGCGCGCCCTGGCAGCCGGCTTCGATGGCGGTAAGCAGCGAGGCAATGGCCACAACGGTTTTGCCGCTGCCCACATCGCCCTGCACCAGCCGGGCCATCGGCTGCTCGCGCTCCAGATCGGCGCGGATCTCCGCCAAGACCCGTTGCTGGGCTCCGGTGAGCGGAAATGGCAGCAGCTCCAGAAAGGCGGTGAGCAGGTTGCCGTTGGGGTGATGCAGAGCCGGAGCGGGGCGGCTGGTGAGCTGACGGCGCCGCTGCAGCAGGCCCAGCTGAAGCAGCAGGAATTCATCGAACACCAGGCGCCGGCGCGCACTGGCCAAGGTGTCTTGGTTGCTGGGGGCATGGATCTGCGTGAGGGCCGTACCCAGATCCACCAACTGCTCTTGCTGCTGCAGGCGCGGGGGAAGGGGATCCGGCCAACGCTGGGCTGCCGGGAGCAGGGGTCTCACCAACGCACGCAGGCGATCGGCCGTGAGCCCCTCGGTGAGCCCGTACACCGGCAAGAGGCGGCCGATCTGCTCGCTCTGCACCGGCGCATTGGGGCTGGCCAGCACCTCCATCAGCGGGTCTTGAAAGGCCGGGCCGTAGGGGGTTTCCTTCACCAGACCGCTCACTGCCACCGTGGCGCCTGCGGGGTATTGCCGCTGCTGGGCCTTCAGCCAGGCCGGTGAGCTGAAGCGTTTGCCCGCAAAAAACTTGGAGATGCGAATGCGGCCGGTGATGTCCACCAGCTGCAGCTCCAGGATCGAGAGGTTGGGGTTGCGCGGACTGGTGAAGCTGTGGCTGCGCCGCACCGTGGCCACGATGGTGGCGGTGCGTCCAGGCTCCAGAGCCGCAATCCGCACCAGGTTGGAATAGTCGAGATAGTCGCGCGGGTAGTAACGCACCAGATCCAGGGCCACCCACAGATCCAGGGCCGCGAGACGCGCGGCGCTCTTGGGTCCAACCCCCTTGATCTCGCTCAGCGGTGTCTCCGGCTGAATCACACCAACCACGCCACCAGAACTGGGGGCGTCGGCGACTAGGCGCAGCCGCGGCGCCGACACCGGAAGCACGGGCGCATGGGCCCGCTGCAGTTCGTGCAGCGACTGACGGGTGCGGCGCACCAGGGCCTGACGGCGGGCCTGGCTCAGCTCCTCGTAGGCATCGAACTGTTCAGAGAGCTGGCTCAGCAGTTGCAGCTGATGCGGGGGCAAGGGCTGGGGCACCTCGCGCAGGCTGCGGCTCAGAAAGGCTTGAAAGGGCTCTCGCCTGCCCTGCAGATTGCCGAACCCATGGTCAGCTTCAAGCTGCAATCCCTGTTGCAGGGGGCGCAGCCAGGCCTGAAGGCTCAGGAAGGATCCGCCGCCGGCTTCAGGTTGTGAGCATGGTCCTGATACCACTGATGTTCAGCCTCGAGGGCATCCAGCCGGCGCTGCCAACTGCGGTAACGCTTGGCCATTGTGCGCAATGCGCGGCGGCGCTGCTCCAGCCGCTTGCGGCAGGTGCGCAAGCGCGGTTGCTCGTATTCCAGATCCGAGCAGCGCAGCAGCAGGGTGAGCACCTCGCTGGGGGCATTGGGCCCAAGCACCTGACCCAGCGGTAAAGGCAGGCGCAGCAGGTTGGCCGGAGCCGGCAGGGCATCCACCTGCCCATCGAGCACGGCATCCAGCAGATTCATCGGCAGCAGGCCCTGAGCCAGGCCAACCCGCAGCATCTCCACGTTGATCGCATGGGAGAGGTTGCGCAGCCGCCGGCGCAGGGCGCGATCGAAGTGGGTCCACCAACGCAGCTGCAGCACGGGGTCGCGCGGCAGCGAGGGGGCGGTGACCCGCGTATCGAGATCAGCCGGGGCAGCCAGAAGCATGGCCGCTTCAGCGGCGGAATCGGACTCCTGCTCAGCTGAGGCGTCTGATGACGGCGTTGGGGTGCTGCTGCTTGCCTGCAGGCCCTCAGCGGCCATCTGAAACAGCGATTGGAGCAACGCCTGCTCCGAAGACGGCGATTCCTCTGCTGCCTCGGCGGACGGCTCTGGTGCCACAGGCTGGGATGAGGACTGCGGTGCGGCCAGGCCCGGTAGACCGCGATTGAAGAGATCCGCAGACACAGGCAGATCCAGGCTCAAATGCACCGATCCGCTGGCACTGGGCCCGATCGGTGCCGCCGGCGCTGTGCTGCGAGCTGCGTCATCGGCGGCAGCGGAGCGGCTGTCGTCCTCGTCGCTGGACTCAGCGCCGTCGCCGTCGCCATTGAGGAAGGCCTCCAGCATCCGCTGCTGCTGGGCGCGCTGGCGCCGGTGCTCGCGGCGCTGCTGCTGGGCCGCCAAACCAATCACCTGCTCCACGGTGAGCAAGGTGCCGGTGCGTTGCACCAACTCCTGGAGCCGCTGCTGGAACGCTTGGCGCCGTTCAGGCGGCAGCTGGTTGTAGCGATCGGGAACCACCTGGGTTGCCAGATGAAAACAGGCCTGCTGCACGGCATGCAACAGGCCTTCTCGCAACACTTGCAGGTAGAGAGCCAGATCGCGATAGAGCTCAGGCGCCAGCTGTTCCTGTTGTTGCAGGAGCAGATCGATCTGGCGCTGAGCCTCCTCGCGCATCGGGATCAGGCAGCCTGCATGGCAGCCACTTCAGCGGCGAAGTCCATCTTCTCCACTTCGATGCCTTCACCCAGGTTGAAGCGCACGAAGCGACGCACCTGGATGTTCTCGCCCACCTTGCCGGACACCTGCTTCACCAGTTCGTCGACGGTGAGGTTGCTGTCCTTGATGTAGGCCTGATCCATCAGGGCCATTTCCTTGAGGCGCTTGCCGATGCGGCCGGCCACGATCTTCTCCTTCATCTCTTCCTTCTTGCCGGCCAGGTCGTCACGACCCATCTCGATCTGCTTCTCGCGCTCAGCCACCTCAGCCGGGATGTCGTCGACTTTCACGTAGTCGACGCTGGGGCAAGCAGCGATCTGCATCGCCACGTTGCGGATCAGCTCCTGGAAGATCTCGCCGCGGGCCACGAAGTCGGTTTCGCAGTTCACTTCCACCAACACACCCACGCGGGCGCCGGTGTGGATGTAACTGCCGATGGCGCCTTCAGCGGCGGTACGACCCGACTTCTTCTCGGCGGAAGCGATGCCTTTCTGGCGCAGCCACTCAACGGCCTTGTCCTTGTCGCCGTGGGTTTCTGCAAGAGCCTTCTTGCAATCCATCATGCCGGCGCCGGTGACGTCGCGCAGTTCTTTAACGAGCTTGGCGGAGATCTCAGCCATGGATCTGGGGGAGAGGGGGGAGAAAACGAATGCAGTGCTTAAACAGGCAGAAGCTCCCCCTCAGGGAAGCTCCAATGCCGCAGGCGCGAGGAGGTCAGCTGTGAACCGATCAAGGGTTCACAGCCAGCGAGCTGTTGCTCAGCCTTCCTCGTCGTCGTAGCCGCCGCGCTGGTCGTTAGCGCCGTGGCGACCTTCATTGATGGCATCGGCAAGACGGCCGAGCACCAGTTGCACCGAACGCACGGCGTCGTCGTTGCAGGGGATGGGCACGTCGCAGAGGTCGGGATCGCAGTTGGTGTCGAGCATCGACACCAGGGGGATATCGAGCTTGCGGGCCTCGAGCACGGCGTTGGTCTCACGGCGCTGATCCACCAGCACCACCACGTCGGGCAGACGACGCATGTTCTTCAGACCGCCCAGATACTTCTGCAGACGCTCGAGCTCACGGCGCAGAACGGCTGCTTCCTTCTTGGGACGCATGGCGATGGCGCCGGAGGCCTCCATGCGCTCCAGGTCCTTGAGGCGGTCGATGCGGGCGCGCATCGTGGTCCAGTTGGTGAGCATGCCGCCCAGCCAACGCTGGTTCACGTAGGCCGCACCACAGCGGGTGGCTTCGATGGCGATCACCTCGGAAGCCTGCTTTTTGGTACCCACAAACAGGAAGCGCTTGCCGCTGCGTGCAGCACTACGCACCCACTTGTAGGCGTTGTTCATGCAGACAGCGGTCTGCACGAGATCGATGATGTGAACACCGTTGCGCGCGCAGTAGATGTAGCGCGACATCTTGGGGTTCCAACGGCGCGTTTGGTGCCCGAAGTGGGCACCCGCCTCCATCATTTCGGCGAGAGTGACAACAGCCATGAGTTGAGGGTTTCGGGTTCGCCTCCACCTGCCAGGGACTCCGCGAACGGGTCACCCGAAACATGCAGGTGTGCGGTGTGAATGAACCCAGTGACCCTACCAAATGGCAGTGCTGCACTTCGCTCAGGCCAAGCCCTCGGCGCGCGCCTCGCGGTAGAGCGCCCGCACACCGATGCGGTTGAGGGGGAGCCGCAGCAGCTCCATCGCCAAGCCCGGCTGACCGCGGCGAATCAACCAGGCCAGCAGCGGCCGCAGGCTGCGCTCATTCAGCAGGCCGCCGAGGGTGAGCAGCTCCCACAGCAGCCGGTGCAGCACGGTGAACTGAATGATGAAACGCACCCGCCGGGTGGGGTGCTTCCGGTAGAACACCAACCCCATTTTCGCCCGCTCCCCCTCCACAGCGATCAGGCGGGGCACCTGCTCGAGGCTCAGGGGCGGATGCCAGTGGTAGCCCACCGCTTCGGGGCAACGCACCAGCACAACCCCCATGCGCCGCAGCCGTTCGCCCAGCTCCAGGTCTTCCCAGCCGTAGAGGCGGAAGCGGGTATCGAACAGACCGCTGCGCTCCAGCACCTCGCGATCAATCGCCACATTGCCCGTGGCGAAGTAGGCCCAGGAGAGATCGCTGAGCTTGTGGGGCTCGCTGGTGGGATCGTCGAAATTGGCGGTGTTGATCACCGCGCCATAGGTGAAGCAGAGCCGATCGCCGCGCTGCTGCCAGGTCTGCTCCAGGCGGCGCGCGTGGCTGATCAGAAAGCTCTCGGTGACCACCAGGTCACTATCGATGAACACGATCACATCCCCGCGGGCGTGATCCACCCCCCGATTGCGACCTTCCGCAGGCCCGCCATGGTCTTGCTGCACCAGGCGCACGTGCGGAAACACGTGGCCGTTGCGCAGCAGCCAGTTCACCGTGTCATCGGTGGAGCCGTCGTCGACAACGACCACCTCATAGGCGCTGATCGGTGCCTCCAGCTGCTGCTGCTCCAGCGCCCGCAGGCACTTCTCCAGGATCGGCAGCCGGTTGTAGGTGGGGATGACGACGCTGAGGAACATGGCGCGGCGGAGGGGTCAGGCCAGATGGGGGCTGGAGCAGTGACAAAAAAGGGGACCCCGCAGGATCCCCAGCTGATGCTTTCGTGTGAAGCGATTAGTCGGCAGCGCCACCGTTGTTGGCTGTTCCGGTCACGCCGTTGCCTGCACCTTCACCGCGGCCGTCGTTGCGGAGCTTGCGCTTCTTGAATTTGCGGGCGTAGGCGCGGTTGCGCTCCTGCTTTTCTTTCTTGAGGTTGCGGCGTTTGGCCATCGAGACGGCTGGAACTTTTGGGTAATCACCACACTACTGAATGGCGTTCAACCGCTGGTGACCAGACCCATCGGTTCAGCTTCGCTGAGTTGACCATCCTCCATCCGCACCAAACGATCGGCGATATCAAGGATGCGGGGGTCGTGGGTGACCATCAGCACCGCACATCCCTGCTCGCGGGCCAAGCGCTGCAGCAGTTCCACCACTTCGCGGCCGGTTTTGGAATCCAGCGCCGCCGTGGGTTCATCCGCCAAAAGCAGGCGCGGCCGCGCGGCCAGGGCACGGGCAATGGCCACCCGTTGTTTCTGGCCGCCGGAGAGATCGTGGGGCAATTTGTTGAGTTGATCACCGAGGCCCACGGCACGCAGCCACTCGCGCGCCTGATCGCGGCGGGCGCGGTAGCTCAAACCCGGCAGCAGATCCGATCCCATCTGCACGTTCTGCTCAGCCGTCAGACAACGCAGCAGGTTGTGGCCCTGAAAAATCATTCCGATCGAGCGCCGCAACTGCTGGCGTTCGCGGCGACCGGCCCCCTGCAGATCTTGGCCGAGCACCCGCACCGATCCCTCCTGCACCTGCCGCAGGGCGCCCACGAGGGTGAGCAGGGTGGTTTTGCCGCAACCGGATGGGCCTGTGAGCAGCACCACCTCACCGGCGGCCACCCGCAAATTCACGCCCTGCAGGACCTGACGGCGCATGGTGCCGGTGCCATACCAATGGCAGAGACCCTGAACATCGATCGCAGCGGCTGCAGCCATGGCGTTCAGAAGATCTCCGCGGGATCGGCATCGGCCAGGCGCCGCATGGCCAAACCAGCGGAGGCCATGCACATCACCACAATCATGGTGAACACGGTCACCGCGCGGGTGGTGTCCATGAACACAGGCAGCTGGGTGGCGCTGCGCACCAGCAGATACAACCCCTGCCCGGCGGCGTAGGCCGGCAGGTAGCCAAAGGCGGCCAGCAACAGCCCCTCGCGGGCCACCACGCCCAGCAGGCTGATCAGGTTGTATCCCATCGCCATCAAGGTGGCGTATTCCGGCAGGTGATCACTCACGTCGGAGTAGAGCACCTGATACACGATCACGCAGCCCACCACGAAGCCCATCGCGGCCCCCAGGGTGAAGATGAAGCCGATCGAGGTGCTGGTGCGCCAGTAGTTCTGCTCGAAGTCGATGAAGCCTTGCTTGGTGAGCACGGTCACATCGCTCGGCAACTGCGCCTGAAGCCGCTTCGCCACGGCGGCTGGATCACTGCCCGGCTTCAAACGGATCAGCCCCACTTCGATGCTGCCCGGGGGGGTGTTGGGCACCAACTCGAGGAAGGTTTCCGAGCTGGTGAGCAGGTTGCCGTCAGCGCCGAAAGAGGTGCCCAGGCCGACCAAACCAGCGACGCGCACGCGCTTGCCAGCGATTTCGCTCTCCACGGTGCGGCCGGCCTTGAACCATGACGCCACCGGGCCGAATTCCGGCCTGGATTGCTCATCGAACAGAACGCGGCCCTTCTGCGTGAGCAAACGGGCCTTCGGCGCCAGGCTCGGATCAGTGAACAGGGGGTCGTTGGGCTCAAAGCCGAGGGTGAGGATCGAGCGAGTGCCGCGGGTTTCGGGGTTGCGCCAGAGCAGCAGGTTCCAGTGCACCGGCGTGATTCCTTCCACCTCCGGTGCCGCCATCGCCTGCACGAGCCGGCGCTTGGGGAAGCCCGCCATGCTCACCGAGCTGGTGGAGCGCGGGCTGATCAACACCAGATCGGCATCAAACAGCCGGTGGATGGTGACGCTGGCATCAAACAGGCCGTCGCGAAACCCCAGCTGCATGAACATCAGGATTCCGGCGAAGCTGATCCCAGCCAATGCCACCGCAAGCCGCACAGGCTGCCGAGTGAGCAGCAGAAGCGACAGGGGAATGCCGCGGCGCTGCCAGAGGCCAACCAGACAGCGTTGAACCCCCAGGGGTTGGGCGCGCAAAGGCTCCTGGATCACGGGGTGAAGCGGGCGATCACCTTCAAACCAGCCAGATCGCGCACCTTGCCCGCATCAGCTGGATCCAGAGCCAAGCGCACTTCCACCACGCGCGCATCGGCATCGCCGGTGGGATCGGTGGAGAGCACGGCCCGTTGGCGCACCTGGGGTGAAATGCGGGTCACCCGTGCCTGGAGAGTGCCGCTGAACCCACCGTTTTCACTCACCAGCGACACCACCTGGCCCAGCTTCACGCGGTTGATGTCGCTCTCGTACACCTCCGCCACCGCTTCCATCTGATCGCCGGCACCCAGCTCCAGCACGCCGTCGCCAGCGGGGCGTTCACCAGGGCGGCTGTGAATCTTGAGCACCGTGCCCGCCAGGGGAGCGCGCAGTTCGCTGTCGGCCAGATCCACCTGCAGGCCCTGGCGCTGGGCCACAGCTTCCCGCAGCTGGCCCTGGAGCTTCACCAGCTCATCTTTTTTCTCTTCCAGCAGCACCATGGCCGCTGCTCCGGAGTTGGCCGCGCTCTGGTAGCGCTCGATCTCGCGGTTCTGCAGGCGGATCTGCATCTGCAGGCTGGCGATCCGGGCCTGCAGCGCTGCCAGATCAGCCACCAATTTCGGGCGGCTATCGAAGGTGGCTAGCAGTTGGCCCTGCTTCACTCTCTGGCCCTCTTCAACAGCCAGGCTGAGCAGCCGCGGACTGCCCCCCATGGCACTGGTGGGAGCCGCCAGGCGGCGCACATCACCGGCGGGAAGCAACGTGCCCAGGGCGGACACGGCTTCAAGCCTTGGCGCGGTGGCCACAGCCGGAACGGGAGCCGGAGCTTTAGGGGTGGAGCGGCGGGACACAGCCACAGCCAGCACCACCACCAGCAGGGCGCTGCCAGCAATCAGCCAAGGGCGACGCATCAGGCCAGAGGCAGTGGATCGTCGAAGAGCAGCTCCTCGATGTAGCGATCCGCCCAGAGAGGGTTGAAGGCCTTCTCCAGCACTCGCCTGGTCTTGTCGTTGCGCTTCTGCTGCCGGCAATAGGAGAGCTGCCCTTCGTGCCGTTTCACGGTATCCGGGTGGTCGATCGGCTGCGGCTGAGCGGCCCGGCATGCCGCGCTGAGCACCTGCAGGAAGTCGCCCACGACACCGATGAACTGCTGCTCCTCCTCCTGATCGGCTGGGCGCACAAAACGCACATACGGAGAGAAGATCGTGCCCCACTCCGGCAGCTCGCGCTCCTGGCTGAAGCTGCGCTTCGGCAGCGCCGCCAACCCCTGAGCCACGGCTTCAGGCAGCGCACCGGTCACGGGCGAGAGATCCACAATCGCGGCCGACACCACACCGCGGCCGGCCACGATGTCGGCACCGAACACCGGCAGGTCGTAGCGGGGATCGGGGAAATACACGCAGTGCAGGATCTGCAATCCAGCCCCCAGGCGTGCCGTTTCGAGGTGGAGCTTGCGCAGGCCCTGGCACTGGCGCAGCTCATTGCGGATGAACAGCGCTTCGCCATCGAGGCTGCCGCTGATCGCCTCCAGCTCGGGATCCACCGCCAACGGCTGTAGGCCAGGCAGCTGATCCCAGCTTTGGCGGATCTGATCCGCCAGTGCATCCACCAGCGGATGAATTCCCAAGGCAGCTGAACTCATCGGTGGTCCTGGGAAACAGGCTGCTGATCCTGACAGCAGAATGAAGGTTCAGACACAGCGCTCGATCCGTTGCCCGCGTCGCCCGGTCCCTCGACCCCGCCCCTGCCGGATCCGCGGCGCCACCAACTCCAGAACGGCGTGAGCCTGGTGCAGATCGAGCTGCCCGAGGCGCCGGTGGTGTGCCTCGATCTTTGGTGCCGCGCCGGTAGCGCCTGTGAACGCGAAGCTGAATCGGGCTTGGCGCACTTCCTCGAGCACATGGTGTTCAAAGGAAGCGAGCGTCTCGACGCCGGTGAGTTCGACCTCAAAGTGGAGGCCCTAGGCGGCAACAGCAATGCCGCGACGGGCTTTGACGATGTGCACTATCACGTGCTGATCCCGCCCCAGGCAGCACCTGAGGCGCTGGATCTGCTGCTCGATCTGGTGCTGCAACCACGCCTCGACGGGGGCGACTTTGCGATGGAGCGCCAGGTGGTGCTCGAAGAGCTGGCTCAGAGCGAAGACCAACCGGAGGAGGTGGCGTTCCAGGAGCTGTTGCGTCAGGCCTGCGGCAGCCATGCGTACGGGCTACCGATCCTGGGGCGGCGCGAGGCCCTCGAGGCCCACACCCCCGAAGCCATGGCCGCCTTCCATCGGCGGCACTACAGGGCCGATCGCTGTTGCCTCTCGGTGGCCGGGCCCCTGGCTGGGCTGGAGCTGGAAGCGCGACTGAACCAATCCCCCCTGGCTGCGCTCAAGCCCTCCGAGCCGCAGGCGGCACTGCCCGAGTTGCAGCTCAAGCCGGGCCGCGATCGGATCGAACTGGCGCGGCTGGAGGCGGCAAGGCTGCTGATGGCCTGGCAGCTGCCGGGTGCCGCCGATCAAGACAGCGTGATGGGCGGCGATCTGCTCACCACCCTGCTGGCGGAGGGTCGGCGCAGCCGCCTGGTGGAGCAGTTGCGCGAGCGCCTGCGCCTGGTGGAAAGCATCGATCTCGATCTCAACGTGCTCGAGTCGGGCTGCCTGGTGCTGCTGGAGGCGGTGTGCGATCCCGAGCAGCTGCCGGCGGTGGAGCAGCAGGTGCGCCAGGTGTTGCTGGAGTTGATCGAGCAGGCGCCCAAACCGGCGGAAATGGAGCGGGCCAAACGCCTGGTGGGCAATGGCTATCGCTTCAGCCTGGAGGTGGCGGGATCGGTGGCCGCGATGGTGGGCAACAGTCAGTTGTGGGGCAGGAGCCACAACCTGCAGCGCCCGCTCGAGTGGCTGGAGGGCTGGAGCAGCGAGCGGCTCAGCCGCGAGGTGATTCCCTTGCTGCATCCCGATCAGGCCTTCTGCCTGCAGGCGGTGCCGGCATGAGGGAGCGCGCAGTGCAGCAGCGGGTGCTGCCAGGTGGATGCCCGCTTTGGCTGATCGATCGGCCGGGGGCTGGGATTCTTTCGGCCAAGTTGTGGATGCGGGGAGGCAGCAGCAGCGATCCAAGCGGCCAACGCGGTGCCGCCCAGCTGCTGGCCGGGGTGTTGAGCCGCGGCTGCGGCGAGCTCAGCGGTGATGCCCTGGCCGATCTGGTGGAGGGTTGCGGCGCCGGGCTGCGCAGTGAAGCCGCGGAAGACGGCACCTTGATCAGCCTCAAGTGCGCCAGCAGTGATGCCGAGGCCCTGCTGCCGCTGCTGCTGGTGATGGTGAGGCGGCCCTGGCTGGTGGACGATCAAATCGATCTGGAGCGTCAGCTCAATCTGCAAACGCTGCAGCGCCAGAAGGAAGACCCGTTCCAACTGGCCCATGACCAGCTGCGCGTCCTGCTCTACGGCGATGGGCCTTACGGCCACGATGCCCTCGGGGTTGAAGCTGAGCTCAAAGCGATCGGCAAGCCGGAGCTCGAGCAGCTGGCGCGCAGCTATGGCCGCTCAGGCGCGGTGCTGGTGCTAGCGGGTGAGCTGCCCGCCGAAGCTGAACGCTGGCTGCTCTCAGGCCTGGGCGATGAGGCCTGGCCCTGCAGCGCGCCAGAGCGCCAAGCCGGCCCAACGGGCCTGCAGCAGCCCCAGCTGGCCTGCAGCAACGACGACACCGAGCAGCTGGTGCTGATGCTCGGCGCCAGCACCACACCGCTGGGAGCACCGCACGCCCTGGCCCTGCGGCTGTTGCACTGCCACCTGGGGGTGGGCATGTCGAGCCGATTGTTTGTGGCGCTGCGGGAGGAGCACGGCCTCGCCTACGACGTGGGCGTTCACTACCCAGCCCGGCTCGGGGATGCGCCCTTTGTGTTCCATCTCTCCACCAGCAGTGATCGGGCGGCGGAAGCCACCCGCGAGCTGCTGAGCGAGTGGCAGCGGCTTTTGGATCAGGCGATCAGCGCCGCTGATCTGGAGCTGGCCCTAGCCAAGTTCCGCGGCCAGGAAGCGCTGGGCCGGCAAACCAGCAGCCAGATCGCTGATCGCCATGCCCTGGTGCTGGGCCATGGCCTGCCCTTTGATTTCGCCGATCAAAGCCTGCGGGATGCTGCCGAGCTCTCGCCGGAGCAGCTGCTGACCGCGGCACGGGAGCTGCTCACCCAGCCGAGCCTCAGCCTGTGCGGCCCCTCAGCAGCGCTCAAACAGGCCGAAGCGGTGTGGAACGCCCACAGCCTCAGTGGCGCTGCTAGGGGCTGACGGCCTCCAGCTGCCGGGCTTCCAGCAAAAAGGTGCCGCGGCGGAAACGCACCGCTAGCTGCTCCAGGGCTCGTAAGCCCACCACCTCACCCTCTTCTTGCGCATCCACCAGATCGGGTGGACGCAGCATCGGCATCGGATCGGCACTTTTCAGATAAGCGGGCAGCTCGCGCAGGCGCACGCGGCTGCCAACGGCGAAGGGCAAAGCCGGCGATGCGGGGTCGGTCATGGCGACACAATCGCTTGCAAGACCACCACTCTCCTGCAGGATGGGGCCAGCGACCGGCCCTTCGTGCGAGCCCTCACCAACTGGAGCGGTGCCCTCGCCGGCCTCTTGCTGATCGTGTGTGGCGGCTTGGTGCAGGCGGCTCTTCCCGGCTTTGGGCCCACTGGATTCAGCCTGATCCCGCTGCCGATCACCCTGCAGGTGCCGGCTCTGCTGCTCACCGCCCTGGTGTGCGGTGCCCGCTCCGCCATGTTGGCGGGTGTGGCCTACATCAGCCTCGGACTCTTTCAACTGCCGGTGTTCCAGGCCGGTGGCGGGGTGAACTACCTGCTCGACCCTGGCTTTGGCTATCTCGCCGGCTTCCTGCCGGCAGCCTGGCTCACGGGCCGTCTGGCCCGCCAAAACGGGATGGACAACCTGCTCAGCCTCACCGGCGCCGCCATGCTCGGGCTGCTGGTGCTGCAGCTCTGCGGCCTGGCCAATCTGCTGCTGGGGGGCCTGGTGGGCCGCTGGAACGGTGCCCTCCCTCAGCTGCTGATCAGCTACAGCTTTGGCCCGCTCGTGCCGCAGCTGCTGCTGTGTTGCGCCGTCGCCGTGCTGGCTCTGGGCCTGCGGCGTGTGCTGCTGCTGGAGTCATGATCCGGCCGGTGTATCTCATTGCCCTGGCCGTGGTGGTGAGCGATCAACTGAGCAAGCTCGTGGCCCTGCAGCAGCTCAGCGGCCGCGGCGTTCAGCCCTTGTTCCCGGGCCTGCTGCAACAACGGCTGGTGTTCAACACAGGCGCGGCCTTCAGCATGCTGGAGGGCAATGCCTTTGGCCTTGGGCTGGTGAGTGCGGCAGTGGCCGTGGGGCTGGTGTTCTGGATTCAAACCAGCGGTGCACTCAGCCGCTGGCAGAGCCTGGGGCTGGGGCTGCTGCTCGGTGGAGCCATCGGCAACGGGCTTGATCGCTGGCGGCTCGGCAGCGTGGTGGATTTTCTCGAGTTCGTGCCGGTGCAGTTTCCGGTGTTCAACCTGGCGGACACCGCGATCAACCTGGCGGTGGTCTGCCTGCTGATCGATCTGCTGCGCCGCCAAGATGGGCGTCATGACCGCCCGGCCCGCTGAACTGAGCTGGAGCAGCCTCGGCCAGAGCGAGCAGCGCCGGCAGCTCCAGCCCGGCACCTATCGCATCGGCCGCGACCCTTCATCTGAACTCCCCATCCAGGCTGCCGGGGTCAGCCAGCAACACGCCTTGCTCGAGTGGGTGGGCGGCCACTGGCTGCTCACCGATCTGAACTCCACCAACGGGCTGTGGTGGCGCGGGCGGCGCATCCAGCAGCTGCTGCTCTGCGACGGCGATCGCATCCGCCTGGCTCCAACCGGCGCCGAAGGTGCCGCTGAACTGGTGTTTCATCAAGTGGCGCAACGGCCCTGGCGGCTGCTGCGGCAGTGGGGCAGTGCTACAGCTGCAGTGGTGGCCGCCGGCGGCCTGGCCCTACTGGGCGTTGGACGGCTGCAGGTGCCGGTGGGTGCTGGCCTTGGCGCCAGCCGCGGGCCGCTGCTGCTCTTCGATGGAGCCGATCGGCCGTTAATGGCTGCCGAATCGATTCAGCACCGCGAGCAGAACGATCTCAGCCGGTTTCCTCCGGAGCTGATCAGCACCCTGCTCGCGAGTGAGGACAACCGCTTCTGGTGGCACCCCGGCATCGATCCGATTGGCACGGCCCGGGCCCTGCTCACCAACCTCAGCGGTGGACGCGTGCTCGAGGGGGGCAGCACCCTCACCCAGCAGCTGGCGCGAAGCGTGCATCCCGAAACCGTGGGCCGCGGTGACACCTTGGGCCGCAAATGGCGCGAGTTGTTGGTAGCACTGCAGCTGGAGGCCGGCCACAGCAAGCGGGATCTGCTGCTCAGTTATCTCAACCGGGTGTATCTGGGTGTGGGTTGGGGCTTTGAAGACGCCGCCCGCCACTACCTCGGCCGGCCTGCAAGCGATCTCACGCTCGAGCAAGCGGCGCTGCTGGTGGGGTTGCTGCCGTCGCCAAACGGCTTTAACCCCTGCACCCAACCGCAGGCGGCGCTCGATTCCCGCAATCGGGTGCTGCTGAAAATGGTGGAAGCAGGGCGGCTCAGCCAGCAGCGGGCCAGGAGCGCCCGTCGGCAACCCCTGCAGTTGGCACCCCAGGCCTGCGGTGCGGGAGCAGAGCAGACCGCACAACCGATGCCCTTCTACACCGATCAGGTGAAGCGGGATCTGGAGGCACTGCTTGGGGCCGATGTGGCGGCCGAAGGCAATTTTCTGGTGAGCACCTATCTCGATCCCCTGTTGCAGCAGGTGGTGGAGCGGCGCCTCAGCGCCTTGCTGCGCTCCAAGGCGGGGCCCCAGCAGGGTGCGGTGGTGGTGATCGACAGCCGCAACGGCGGCATCCTCGCCATCGCGGGCGGCCGCGACTACAGCCAGAGCCAATACAACCGGGCGAGCATGGCCCTGCGCCAACCGGGCAGCACCTTCAAGCTCTTCCCTTATCTCGCAGCCCTGGAGCTCGGTCTGCAACCCAGCGATCGGGTGAGCTGCGGTCCACTGGAATGGGGCGGGCAACTCTTCCGCAGCGGCTGCGGTGGCACTCTCAACCTTGAGCAGGCCCTCGCCAGCTCCAGCAACACTGCTGCCCTCCGCCTCGCCAGGCGCGTAGGGCTGGATCGGGTGATCGAAACCGCCCGCAAACTCGGCATCACCACACCCTTGGAGGCTGTGCCCGGCCTGGCCCTGGGGCAGGCCGAGGTTCGCTTGGTGGAACTCACCGGTGCCTATGCCGCGGTAGCCAACCAAGGCATCTGGCATCCGCCGAGCACGATTCGCCAACTCACCGATGCCGAACAACAGCGCAGCCGCACCAGCCAGGCGCAGGGCCAGGGCACAGGTCCAGGGCGGCGGGTGCTGAGCGAAGCCCAGGCCCACCAGATGCAGACAATGCTGCGGGCTGTGGTGCGCTCCGGCACGGGACGCACCGCACGGCTCGGCGGTGAGGAATGGGGCAAAACCGGCACCACCAACAACGGCCGTGATCTGCTGTTCATGGGGGCTGAACCCAGCCGCCACTGGGTGATAGGCGTGTGGCTCGGCAATGACGACAACACCCCCACCGGATCGAGCAGCGCCTTGGCGGCAGAGCTCTGGGGCGAGATCATCCGCTCAGCCGGTCGAGGCAGCCTCGATCGCGGCATCACCCTGCGCTGAGGCCCGGCACCTGTGAAAGCTCCTGCACGGCTCTGGCTCTGGATCGGTGGCGGCCTGCTGGTGCTGGTGGTGTTCACCGCTGTGCTGCAGGCGATCAACAACCTGATCTGGCAGCTGAGCTACCTGCTGCCGGCCTGGCTGGTGGGCCCCTTCACCCTGCTGCTGTTTGGCGGTGGCGCCTTGCTGATCGCGCGGGTGGCCTGGCCATGGCTTGAGGGCTGGCGGCGAAAGCGCAGTGGAAGCACAAGCGCCGGGGCCACCTCCGCCGCACCGCCGAGCAACCGCCAGGAGGCAGCCCAACAGCAACTGCAGGCTGTGGATCAGCTGCTGGAGCGGATTCGCGATGCCGTGCAGCGGGAGGCCCTGCAACAGGAACGTGAGCGGGTGGCGGCCGAGCTGGAGCGCGGTGATCTGGTGCTGGTGGTGTTCGGCACAGGCTCTGCCGGCAAAACCTCGCTGATCCGGGCGTTGCTGAAGGATGTGGTGGGTCGGGTGGGTGCCGCCATGGGTTCCACTGATGCCTGCGTGAGCTACCGCCTGCGCCTGCAGAACCTCAACCGCGGCATTCGCCTGGTGGATACCCCTGGCATCCTCGAAGCCGGCGATGCGGGCCAGCGGCGCGAACAGCTGGCGCGCAAGCAGGCCGCGGAAGCTGATCTGCTGCTGCTGGTGGTGGATGGCGATTTGCGCGCCGCCGAGCAGGAGGTGTTTTTGGCGCTGGCTCAGCTGGGGAAACGGCTGCTGCTGGTGCTCAACAAGTGCGACCTACGGGGCAGCGATGAGGAGCGCCGGCTGCTGGCGCTGCTGCGCCGCCGCTGCCAAGGGCGCATCGCCCCCGAAGACGTGATCGCCGCCAGCGCGGCGCCCCAATCGGTACCGATGCCCGGCGGCAAGCCGCTGCAGCCAGAGCCTGAACTTGATGCGTTGCTGCGCCGCATCGCCCAGGTGCTGCACAGCGATGGCGAAGAACTGATCGCCGACAACATCCTCATGCAAAGCCGCCGCCTGAGCGAAACGGGGCGGCGTTTGCTCAACGATCAACGCCAGCAGGATGCTGAAGCGGTGGTGGATCGCTACAGCTGGATCAGCGCTGGTGTGATCGCCGCGACGCCCCTACCCGGCATCGATTTGCTGGGTGCGGCGGCGGTGAATGCCCAGATGGTGATGGAAATCGGCCGCATCCATGGGGTGAGCCTCAGCCGCAGCTCCGCCCAGGAATTGGCGGTATCGGTTGGGCGCACCCTGGCCAGCCTGGGCGTGATCAAAGGCGGGATGGGGCTAATCAGCGCCGCGCTGAGCGTGAACCTGCCGGCCCTGGTGCTCAGCCGCGCTGTGCAGGCCGTCGGCGCGGGCTGGCTCACGCGGGTCGCCGGGCGCAGCTTCATCACCTACTTCCAGCAGGATCAGGATTGGGGCGATGGCGGCATGCAGGAAGTGGTGCAGCGCCAGTACGACCTCAACCGCCGCGATTCAGCGCTGAAGAGCTTTCTCAGCGCAGCCTTCAACCGCGTGGTGGAGCCGTTGCAACGGCAGCAGAAGCAGGAGCAGCTGCCACCGCGGCCGGAGGGGCGGCGCTAGCGCTCAGCCCCATGGCCTCCGGGGGTGGTGGCAGCAGAGGCCCGCGGGAATCCAGCACCGTGATCAACACCAGATAGGCCACGGCAATCAACACCGAGATGGCGCCCGTCACGATGGCCACCCAGCGGCCGCGGGTCTGGGGTGCACTCATGCGGCGAAATCAGCGAAGGGGAAGCGAAGCAGGCAGAGAAGCCGCCACCACCTCGGCCACCGCCTCGAGCTCAGCGGCGCCGGTGTGGGGGTTGCCGAGCACGGCCTTGAGGTGATGACGCCCCTGATACAGCGGACGCGACAGCATCAACTGACGTTCGAGCAGGCGGTGGCGCGTCTGCTGCGACCACAGCTCCGCCTCCGCAGCCGAGAGATGTTGTGGGGTGAAAGCCAGCAGGTGCAGCGGGCCGCTGCGCAGCTCCAGGGGCATGGGCGCAAGGAGAGCCTGCAGCTGCTGGCGGCGCTCGATCGCTCCACGGAGCACCTGCTCAATGCCGTTCAGCCCCAGCTGCCGCAGACCCAACCAGAGCTTGAGAACCTCAGCAGGGCGTGTGCCCTGCAAGCCGCACTCACCACCATGGGCCTCGGCCCAGCTGGGCTCCATGTAGGGCAGGCCGGTGGCAAAGCAGGAGGCCAGCCCATCGGGCTGGCGCAGCAGAAGCAAGGAAGAGGTCTTAGTGATGCCCAGCAGTTTCTGGGGGTTCACTGTGAGCGAATCCGCCAGCCCAAGGCCCTGAACCAGATCGGCATGGCTTGAACTGAGCCCAAACACAGCGCCGATAGCACCATCCACATGCAGCCAGATCTGGCGCACGCGGCAGATCTGGGCGACCTGATCCAGCGGATCAATCGCCCCGCGCACGGTGGTTCCGGCGGTCGCCACCACAGCAAGCACGGGCTGCCCCGCAGCGATGGCGGCATCGAGTTGAGCTGCCAGCTGATCCAGTTGGAGGCAGCCATGGCGATCCACCGCCACGGGCTGCAAGGCCGATGGCGGCAGCCCCATCACCGCCAGCGCTTTGGCGATCGAGACATGCGCATCAGCACTGCAAAACACCAACGCGTCTTGCGCGCCCAGCAACTGCCGCTGCTGGCGCGCCACCACCAGCGCCATCAAATTGCTGAGGCTGCCGCCACTGGCGGCCACACCACCGGCCTGCTCACCCAGGCCAAGCCGTTCGGCCATCCAGGCGCACAGGCTGCGCTCAAGCCGCGAAAGGCTCGGCGAGAGCTCTTCAGCCAGCAAATTGTTGTTGAGGCCGGCGCAAATCAGATCCGCCGCCACCGAGGCGGTGAGGGGAGGCGGATCCAGGTGGGCCATCGAACCCGGATGCACCGGATTGAACGCCCCATCCATCACCAGCTGGAGATCATCCAGCAGGGCGAGCGGATCCAAACCGGCCTCTGCCGGGGCCACCTCCGGCAGCACGCTCAGCAAGGGCAGAGGCGAGCGCTGGCTGGAATCACCCCACCAACGGCAGAGCTGATCCGAGGCCTGCTGCAGAAATGCCAGCAGATCCGCATCCAGACCAGCAGGATCGGGAAAAAGCGGCAAAGAAGGCGCTGCCGCTGGCTCGTGCTGAGGGGCTGGAGCCAAGGGGGCGCCACAGGGTTCGCCCATTCTCACCAATGGCCGGGTGGGATCAGGCGCTGGCATTGTGCACAGAGCGTGGGTGGATGGTCTGGGGCCGGCAGAGCAACTCCTCTGGATGCAGCGGCTGCTTAGGCACGCTGAGCTGGTGGGCCACCAGGGGGAGATTCCCGTGGCCGCCGTGATGGTGGATGGCCAGGGAAGGGCAGTGGGCTGGGGCAGCAACCGGCGCGAGCGAGACCAGCAGCCCCTCGGCCATGCCGAATTGGTGGCGTTGCAGCAAGCCGCTCGCCTCCGGGGGGATTGGCGCTTCAACGACTGCACTCTGCTCGTCACCCTCGAGCCCTGCCCCATGTGCGCGGGTGCTTTGGTGCAAGCCCGGGTTGGGCGGGTGGTGTTTGGTGCCAGCGACCCCAAACGGGGAGGGCTGGGTGGTGTGCTTGATCTGAGCACCAGCCCGAGCGCCCACCACCACATGCAGGTGGTGGGCGGGGTGGAAGCGAAGCTTTGCGCTGATCAGCTCGAGCGCTGGTTCAAGCAGCGGCGGCAGCAGCAACGGGAGCAGCGCTCCGGAAGGCCGGCAGCTCCTGCTCCAGCAGGTTGAGCAGCAGATCCACGTTCTCCTCGCGGCTGTTGTAGCCCATCAGGCCAATCCGCCAAACCTTGCCGGCGAGGGCTCCGAGGCCGCCACCCACTTCGATGCCGTGCTTGTTGAGCAGGTGGAGCGTGAAGGCCTTGCCGTCCACTCCTTCGGGAATGCGCACTGTGGTGAGGGTGGGCAGGCGCAACTCCGCCGGCACATGGCACTCAAGACCGAGGGCTTCCAGGCCTGACCACAGACGCTCGGCATTGCGGCGGTGGCGCTCCCACACGTTTTCCAGACCTTCCTCGGCGATCAGGCGCAGGGCCTCCCGCATGCCGAAGTTCATGTTCACCGGTGCGGTGTGGTGATACACCCGATCGCTGCCCCAGTACTGGTTGAGGAGGCTCACATCGAGATACCAGTTCGGCACCTTGCCGCTGCGGGCGGCGAGCTTCTCCTCGGCGCGGGGGCCCATGGTGAAGGGACCCAGACCCGGAGGGCAGCTAAGGCCTTTCTGGCTGCAGCTGTAGGCCAAATCCACCTTCCACTCATCGAGGTAGAGCGGCACCGCACCAAGGGAGGTGACGGTGTCGAGCAGCAGCAGGCAGTCGTACTGGCGGCAGAGATCACCGATGCCATCCATCGGCTGGCGCACGCCGGTGGAGGTTTCGGCGTGCACCATCGCCAGGATCTTGGGGCGGTGCTCCTTCAGGCCGGCTTCGATCTCCTCGAGGCTGAAGGCTTCGCCCCAGGGCTTTTCGATCGTGCGCACATCCGCGCGGTAGCGGCCGGCCATGTCCTGGAGGCGCAGGCCGAAGTAGCCCTTCACAGCCACCAGCACGGTGTCGCCGGGCTCCACCATGTTGGCGATGGTGGCTTCCATCGCCGCCGAACCCGTGCCGCTCATCGGCAGGGTGAGGCGGTTATCGGTCTGCCAGACGTAGCGCAGCAGCTCCTGCACCTCACCCATCAGGGCGACATACAAAGGATCGAGGTGCCCGATCGGCGTGCGGCTCAGGGCCTGCAGCACCGTGGGGTGGGCATTCGAAGGACCAGGACCCAGCAGCAACCGATCCGGTGTCGCGATCGGAGCGAGGTTCAGACGATGCCGATCGGACACAGAAGGAGTTGTGGTTGCCAAGGCCTGGATGGGTCTGTGGAGTGGAGCCTACGCAGTCGAGGCGTGGGTGATCAGCGGGCGCGAACGTTGTTGTCAGCCAAGCCGCGGCAGAGGTGATCAAACGGTGCACGCACCACCGCAGTGAGTTGCTCAGCGCTGGCCACACCGGCATCCAGCAGGAGCTCACACACCACATCCGCCATCAGAGCGATGCTGCGCACGGTGGGGCCGGTGGGCACACCCAGACTCTTGTAAGTGTCGTCAAGTCCGTTCAGCACCCGCTCGTTGAGGATGGTGCTGTCGTCGGCCACCAGGGCGTAGCTGGCGTAGCGCAGGAAATAGTCCATGTCGCGCAGGCAGGCGGCCCAGCGACGGGTTGTGTAGGCGTTGCCGCCAGGCAGCAGCAGCTCGGGATCCGACTGCCAGAGGCGCTGGCTGGCCTCGCGCACGATTTCCGCGGCTTCGCGATTGATCAACTCAACAGCCGCGAGGCGGAGCTGAGCTTGCGAAAAATAGGTGGCAATGCGATCGACCGCATCACGATCGAAATAGCGGCCCAGCTGGTCGTACCGACCGATCAGACCGGTGATGGCATCGCGCATGGCGTGAAGGATCGACGCACCTGAGTCGGAACGTAGCACCCGCAAACGCTCAGATCCCTTGCCATTGCACGGATCTGATCAAGTTGACAGAAACGGTTACGCAAGCGATTTCACCGTCACCAGTCAGCGTTTTGGTTACAGCTGATACACAGCGATGGTCAGGCTGCTCCGTACGGTCCCGCGAGCCCGGTTCCAGGCGGGCTTCCTCTCAGCCTCCAAGCGTTCACGTCATGGCCAAAACCGCCCAGGACGTCCTCCGTCAGATCAAGGACGAGGGCATCGAACTGATTGACCTCAAGTTCGTGGATCTCCACGGCAAGTGGCAGCACCTCACGGTCTGTGAGGACCTGATCGACGAAGCCGCCTTCACCGAAGGCGTGGCCTTCGACGGCTCTTCGATCCGCGGCTGGAAAGCGATCAACGAGTCGGACATGGCGATGGTGCCCGACCCCAACACCGCCTGGATCGACCCCTTCTACAGCCACAAAACGCTCAGCCTGATCTGCTCGATTCAGGAGCCCCGCAGCGGTAAGCCCTACTCCCGTTGCCCCCGGGCTCTGGCGCAGAAGGCTCTCGATTACCTCGGCACCACCGGCCTGGCCGACACCGCCTATTTCGGTCCCGAGCCTGAGTTCTTCATCTTCGACGACGTTCGCTACAAGAGCGCCAACGGATCCAGCTTCTACAGCGTGGATTCGATCGAAGCCCCCTGGAACACCGATCGCGTTGAGGAAGGCGGCAACCTCGCCAACAAGATCCAACTGAAGGAGGGTTACTTCCCCGTAGCCCCAAACGACACCCTGCAGGACATGCGCAGCGAAATGCTGCTCACCATGGGTGCCCTTGGCGTACCGATCGAGAAGCAGCACCACGAGGTGGCCACCGCACAGCATGAGCTCGGCATCAAGTTCGCCGAACTGATCAGCGCGGCCGACAACGTGATGATCTACAAGTACGTGGTGCGCAACGTTGCCAAGAAGTACGGCAAAACCGCCACATTCATGCCCAAGCCGATCTTTGCCGACAACGGCAGCGGCATGCACGTGCACCAGAGCCTCTGGAAAGGCGGCCAGCCCCTGTTCTGGGGCGAAGGCACCTACGCCAACCTCTCCCAGACCGCGCGCTGGTACATCGGTGGCCTGCTGAAGCACGCTCCCAGCTTCCTGGCGTTTACCAACCCCACCACCAACAGCTACAAGCGCCTGGTGCCGGGCTTCGAGGCACCGGTGAACCTGGTGTACTCCCAGGGCAACCGCTCCGCCGCCGTGCGCATCCCGCTCACCGGCATGAACCCCAAGGCCAAGCGCCTCGAGTTCCGCTCCGGCGATGCCCTCTCCAACCCCTACCTGGGCTTCGCGGCGATGCTGATGGCCGGCATCGACGGCATCAAGAACCAGATCGATCCGGGCGATGGCACCGACGTTGACCTGTTCGAACTCTCCGCCGAAGAGCTCGCCAAGATCTCCACGGTTCCCGCTTCTCTGAACGGCTCACTGGAAGCCCTCAAGGCCGACCACGAGTACCTGCTGGCCGGTGGCGTCTTCACCGAAGACTTCATCGATAACTGGATCGCTCTGAAATACGAGGAAGTGCAGCAGCTGCGTCAGCGGCCGCACCCCCACGAATTCACCATGTACTACGACGCCTGATTTAGAAGTCTGTAGCAATACGAGACTGAATATTCTCAAGAACTCCACACGCTGGCCCCCAAACCGGAGGCCTTTTTTATGATCGATGACACGAGAAGTCAGCCTAAGGAGGGCCCACTTGGCGCAAGACCTGCGACGGGATACAACGCCGCCAGCGACATCGGTCCTTGAGGGGCAAGGTCTGATGGAAGTTCAAGTAGCTCTGCGTACGCCCTTCGGATGCGACCAGAGCAATGAGTCATTGAAAGAAAGACTGCGACGCGTTGCTTTCGGAACGCATATTCGCTAATCGAGATTACCTCCCAACTTTAGTAAGACGCGAGATTCCAGCCAAGGACTTTATCCCTGAACTCCCGAACCACACCCCCCCGGAGGCATCTCTACCGACAAAGTTTTATTTATAACAGATACTTTAATTCCCTAGCGAATTCATCTCATAACCACCCGACATTTGCCCCCCACCATGACTTCGGCGTTAAGTTGGCACGAGAACCCACGTCTTGCAAGAACCTAAAAGTAAAGATTTGCATTCCACCAAGCAAACTCAGCCTGGCTTGCTACGGTGAACAAGAGTCTGCTAGCAGAAAAGTGGCCGATCACGCCGATCACTTGACAAGTTCGAACGGGGTTTCGATTGACGCCCCCCTACATGAGCTGAGCGATTATCACCTATACGAAAAGGGCGAGAATATCGTATTCAGTTTCGCGTTCAATCCAAGCAACAAATCCCGAGACGGATCACAAATCCCCTTTGGCGAGTCTCAGAAGCTCAAGGTTTACCTTGATTTCGACTCAAAAATCAGTCGGGATAACCAAGAGTTAAACGACGTGGCTGGCGGAAGCTTTAAGAATCCTTCGGGTATCAGAGAAGACGCCACGATTTTCCTTACACTCAAAAACAATAAACTAAACTATCGTGTCCACGGAATCGGCGGGTTCAACGGCAGAACAATTAGCGATGGCATCGGGAAAACATTCCATGGTACGCGTTCCGAGGTATTCCAATTTGGGCCTCTTGTGCGCTCAAACCGCAACTTCATTATATTTGAGATCGATAAAAAGAAGTTGTTTGCTCAAGACAGTGACAAGACTTTTGTATCATGGGCTCGCTCGTATCTCTCAAAGGGAGACACCTATCTTGATAGCAATGGCGTCGAGAGAACTGCCGATCAGACCTATTCAGATCTTATTGGACGCGCCTTAAAAGACCAAAATCCGGTGGAGATCCGCTTGCAGAATGGACTCCACCCCTCCAAGCACGTTGCGAATGGCTTTGGCTACCCAGATGTTGTCATTTACGACACATCAAAACCAGCAGGGATCCCCAATGGCCGAGCCTTAGAAGACGATATTATCACGTATCTCCAACAGTTTAATAATACGACTCCCCCTACGACATCTCCTTCCAATAGAGATGGTGTTGACTTTGCAGCCAATGCTCAGGTTGACCCCGAGGCCTTCACCACCGACCAAGGCTTCTACGAAGATGTGAACAGGAATGACATGCGGATCTGGGGCAGCTTTCCCTATGTCGGCGATGCCTACAACATCCCGTCACAGCTCAGAAGCGAAAACGTCTACCGCTTTTACGACAAGGTAACTGGCTCTCACTATCTAACGTCTAACGCCAAAGACATTGAAAAGCAGCAAGGCAAGACAGGAGTTATTGACGAGGGTGTCGCCTTCGTTTCTACAGACGTGAGGGGCAAAGCCGTTTATCGCTTCATCAATACAAAAAACGACACTTATTTCTGGACTGCAAGCATTCAGGAATACGACAAGTTCAATGCCAAAAAGAATTACACTTACGAAGGCGAAACGTTCTGGGTTCAGCCTCCGGGTTCGCTCACGCCTGGTTCTACAGAAGTATCCCGATTATTCGAACCAGACTCAAAACGCTATTTCTGGACAGCTAACCCTAATGAAGTCACGAGCTTGCTCGGCGACGGATGGGTGAATCAGGGCCTCGCCTGGACGGTCTAGTCGTCACTCCCCATAGGACATAGATATGGTTCCCGAACGCACAGATCAAGATCTGGCGATCGGGAACCAACCTGTGGATTACACGAGCCGATCGTGGCGCAGCTGGGCGATGGCGCTGTCATGCAGGCGGCGCTCGTGGGCATGGCGCTCAGCCCAGGCCACTTCCTGGGAATGCACGTCAGAGGCTTCACTGCGATCGGCAGTGGCATGGCGCTGCGCCACAACCGGTTGATGGCGCCGCTGCTCCTGCTGGCGGTGGCGCATCCACTCCACAAACAGGGGCTCACGCTCAGAGGCGCTGCTCATGGCCTTCTCCACACAACGTTCACCGCTTCATTCTGTAGCGGTTGCTACGGAATGAAGCGGTGCTCCATCAAACGTGATCTGGGTTCAGGCAGGCACAGACGGGCACCCGGCCACTACGGATCACGGTGTTGCATGGGATCCGCTGGAATGGTGTGCTTGCTGCGCACTGGCTCCGCTCCATGGCTGACACCCTCACCAAGCTCGCCTATCAGGCCCTGCAGCAGGGCAAGAGCCTGGTGGGTGTAGCCCATAAAGAGGTGAGCACCAAGTTGATGGAGCTGGTGGCCCCCCAGGGAGCACCGAAAACACGGCCGATCCCGCCGCAGATGCTGATGGATTTGCAGGCCGCCCATTCAGCTCTGATGGACATCGATTGGGAGGAAGCTGAGCAGGGGCTCTATCCCACAGGGTTGTTGTTCGATGCCCCCTGGCTGGAATGGGCGGCTCGCTACCCGATGGTGTGGCTCGACATGCCCAGCACCTGGAATCGGCGCAGCGAACGCAATGTGACCGACTTGCCCGCGGATGTGGAGAGCGAGAACTACCCCGATTACTACCTCCAGAACTTCCATCACCAAACCGATGGCTACCTCAGCGATCACTCCGCCTCGCTCTACGACCTGCAGGTGGAAATCCTGTTCAACGGCACCGCCGATCCGATGCGGCGCCGGGTGATCAAACCGCTGGTGCAGGGCCTCAGGGCATTTGCCGATCGGCCCGCGTCCCAGTTGCGGGTGCTGGATGTGGCCACCGGCACGGGCCGCACGCTGCGGCAGGTGCGCGCAGCACTGCCGCAGGCGCAGTTGGTGGGCCTCGATCTCTCGTCTGCCTATCTGCGCCAAGCCAACCGTTGGCTCAGCCAGCTTCCCGATGAACTGCCGCAACTGGTGCAGGGCAATGGGGAAACCATGCCATTCGCCACCGGCAGCATGCAGGGGGTGACCTGTGTGTTTCTGCTGCACGAGCTGCCCGGTGAGGCGCGCCAAAACGTGATCAATGACTGTTTCCGCGTACTGGAGCCCGGCGGCGTTCTGGTGCTGGCGGATTCCGTGCAGCTGGCGGATTCACCCCAGTTCGAAACCGCGATGGATAACTTCCGCCGCGTATTCCATGAGCCCTACTACCGCGATTACATCGGCGATGACATCGAAGCGCGCCTCAGCGCTGCCGGCTTCAGCGGCATCCGCGCCACCTCGCATCTGATGACCCGCGTGTGGAGTGCCACCAAGCCCTGACAAAGGGCCTTGGCCGCTGCCCAAACGCCATAGGGTCCGCCTAAAGCGAAGTGGGCATGAGCAATCCGTTCAGCGTGCGCTGGTTGGCAGGCTGGACCTTCCAGACCGTGTTCATGGAGGGGTGTGTGCAGGTGGAAGCCCATGGCTTCGGCATCTGCTTGCGCACGCCACTCCTGCCTGGCGAAAGCCCTGTTGTGGCGGCCGATCGTTTGGTGCTGGCTGAGGATCAGCGGCGCCGCGCCCTGCACAACGCCTGGTTGCGGGGCAATCGAATCCAGGCGGCTGAGCCAGCGCCTCCGCTCAATGGAGCCAGCGCTGAAGTGGAGCCCACACCACTTGAGAACCCCGAGCTCGAACCGTTGATTCGCCTGGTGGCTTGAACCAAGCCTGAGTCAGCGCTTCAGCCACAAAGCCAGCACCAACCCGAGGCCACCCCAGCGCAGGGCTGTCCAGAGGCTGGTTTCCTGCCAGGTGGTGGGGCGCAGGGGAGCCGGTAGGGGATCCAGCAGGCGCTGAGCGAGGGCCATGCGTTGGCGCAGCCGGCGGGCCTGCAGGCTCTCATCACCGCTGGTGATGCGCTCAGCCCGCGACACCTGCGCCATCAGGTTCGCCAGCTGATGCAGCCAGCGAATGGGGGTGTGGGGGGAGCGCGGACGCTGCTGCATGGCGCCAGGATGGCCTTCCAGCCGAGCTTGTGTCCAGTGTCTGCCAGTCAACAGTGGCCCGAAGGCAGCCGAGAAACGGCGGAGGCCCTGCATCGGCTGCTCACCATCGACAACCGTCAGTGGCACGCGCTCAAAAGCCAGCCGCAGCGGCGCGCCGCCGAACAGCTGGCGGCCGCCCTGGTTCAACTGCTGGACCCGGCCAATCCCGCGAATGCCCCCGTGGCCACCACGCAACGCCAAAACGCGATTGCGCTGCTGGAGCACGGGCTGGGCTGGCTGCGCGGAGAGCTGAAAGACCCCGGCTGCCCAACCCACGGTCACTGAGCCGTCACTGACGCCGCAGTGCCACCTGAACGCGGTTGCCGCGGGCGCTCCAGCGCACGTCATCGAAGCAGGAGTGGATCAGAAACAGCCCACGCCCGCAGAGGGCATCCGGCTCCTCCGGCAGCGCAGCGCAGCGGGCATCGGCAGGAACCCCGCAGCCTTCGTCTTGCACCTGAAACACCCACCAGCGGGGGGTCACGATGCGGCGCACCCGCAGGCACTTGCCGGGGTCGTTGCCATTGCCATGGCGCACAGCATTCACCAGCACCTCCTGCAAACCCAGCTGCAGAGAGGCCATCTGCTGGGCGCAGCTGATCGGCTCCAGCAGCACCTCAAGCAGCGGCGAGAGCTGCAGGGTGGAGGGGGTGATGAAATCGGCCCAGCGATGTGGCATCGAACCCAAGCCGGCGGAGCAGCCGTGCAGTGATTTGAAGCTACCGCTGCGGCGGACGGGCCGATCTAGGCCGATACGCGCTGTTGCAGGCCGGGATGGGAGAGCAGCGCATCCATCAGGCGCACACCTCGCAATTGATTCACCAACGGCAGGTGGCCCTCCGGTGCCTCCAGCGACCAGGTGAACGATCGGGGATAGCGGGTCCAAACGCCGCCCTGCTTCCAGCCCAAACGTGGCCACAGCTGATCCCAACGGCCATTGAGGGAGCGCAGCAGCCGGATCTGCACGGAAAAGCCAAAACGCCCCTGCGAGTACACCACCCAGAGGCGATCCAAGCTCTCAAGGTCCACCGAAGCGATGGGCGGCACTTCGGAGTAATAAACGTATCCGCGCTTCACTGCCGCTTCACCGGCCAGTTGGCGCAGGTGTTCGCTGGTGAGGCGATCGGCCTCCTCAAAGTCTTGGTCGATCAACGCGCGCTGCAGCGGCGCGTAATCCAACCCGGCCGCGCTGGTCACGGCCAACCAACCATCGCGGTAGCGATCGCGGAAGGCCTGGGTGAGGCCGTCGTCGACCGACACCAACAGTTGAATCAGCAGGCCGGCAGCCCAGTCATCGCAGGTGGCATCGAGGCGATCGATCTGCTCCGGAAGCAGCGGGCGCAGTTCAGCGGCGCGCTGTTGCACCTGGGCGAGCAGGGTGCGGCGCTGGCGGGGATTGGCCGCCAGGAAACGCTCCAAGAGTTGTTCGGCGCTAACCGTTGTGGTGACGGGGGGTCCGGAAAGCATGAAGAGAGGTCAGACCTGCCATGGGACCAGCGTTGGCCCACTATGTCAGGCATGGCCAGGCCAAGGCGGGTTCCCGAATGGTTGGGATGCAACTAAATCGCCAACCGGTGGAACGGTTTCTGCAGGGAACGGCTCCGGTGGTGGATGTGCGGGCGCCGGCGGAGTTTGCCCAAGGCCACATCCCCGGTGCGCGCAATCTGCCGCTGTTCAGCGATGAGCAACGGGCCGCCGTGGGCACCACCTACAAACAACAGGGCAGGCAGGCCGCTGTGCAGCTGGGGCTGGAGCTGGTGGGCCCGCGGCTGGGCGAGCTGGGCAGCCAGCTCAGCGCTTGGGCAGAGGAGGCCGGCGGTGCGCCCCTGCGCCTGCACTGCTGGCGCGGCGGCATGCGCTCAGAAAGCGTGGCCTGGCTTGCAAGCCAGCTCGACCTGCCGGTGGTGCTGCTCGAGGGCGGCTACAAGAGTTTTCGCCGCTGGGCCCTGGAGCTATTTGACACCCCCTGGCCCATTCATTTGATGGGTGGACGCACCGGCAGCGGCAAAACGGATCTGCTGCTCGCCTTAGCCGAACGCCAGGTGGCGGTGGTGGATCTGGAGGGATTGGCCCATCATCGTGGCAGCAGCTTTGGCAGCCTCGGCATGCCGCCGCAGCCCAGCAGCGAGCACTACGAAAACCGCATCGCCCTGGCGCTGCACGGCTACCGAGAAGCCGAGCAGATCTGGGTGGAAGCCGAGAGCGTGCAGGTGGGCCGCTGCCGCATTCCCGGCAGGATCTGGCGGCAGATGCAGGCAGCACCGCTGCTGGAGATCCGAAGGCCGCTGGAAGAACGGCTGGAGCAACTGGTGGAGGTGTATGGCTCCCAGGATCCAGACGCCCTGAAAGAGGCCACCGAGCGCATTGCCCGGCGCCTCGGGCCGCAACGCACCACGGCCGCACTAGAGGCGATCGAGGCGCAGCAGTGGGGAGAAGCGGCCAGGCAGATGCTCGATTACTACGACCGCTGCTACGACCACGAACTGGAGCGCCATGGCGCCGCCGATCAGCACCGGCTGCTGGGCCATGAGGATCTGGCCGGATTGAGCGCCGAGGCTGCCGCCGACCAGCTGATCAGCCGCGGTGTGACAAAGGCCCAGCGCCGGAACGCTGCCTAGGATCGGGCTTTGCAGGGATCGATCGATGGCCGCCATTCAGTTCTTCCGCGGTGTCGACGAGCCGGTTGTTCCTGATATCCGCATGACCCGCTCGCGCGACGGGCGCACCGGCCAGGCGATCTTCGTGTTTGATCAGCCGGAAGCCCTCTCCCCCGAAAGCATGGGCGATATCGGTGGGATGTACATGGTGGATGAGGAAGGGCAACTCGTCACCCGCGAAGTGAATGCCAAGTTCGTGAACGGCAAGCCCGCCGCCCTGGAAGCCACCTACACCTGGAAAACCCCGGAAGATTTCGAGCGCTTCATGCGCTTTGCCCAGCGCTACGCCGATAGCCACGATCTCGGCTTCTCCCAGAAGGAGAACAACGCTGGCGATTCCGCAGACGACGCCGAGTGAGTTTGGCCGGATGAAATTCGGCCAGGGCCTGGGATTGCTCGCCACAGCAGCAGCAGTGCTGCTGCTGTGGTCGCTGCGGCAGGTGGTGATTCAGCTGTTCGCAGCGGTGGTGCTGGCCATGGCGCTCTGCACGATCGTGGGCGTGGTGCGGGAGCGGCTTCGCTGCAGCCGCCCGCTGGCGCTGTTGCTCAGCCTGTTCGGCTTGCTCGTACTGGTGGCCGTGGCCCTGGCCGTGGTGGTGCCGCCATTCCTGGAGCAGTCTCAGCAACTGCTCCTGCAGTTGCCGCTTGCCGCGAATCGCGCTGGCGCGCTGCTGCAGGAGCTGATGGATGTGAGCAGCCGCATGCTCTACGGCCAGCAGGCGCTCGATTGGATCAAGCAGAGCTGGGGCAACGGCGGAACCAGCAATGAAGCCCTGGGGCAGGGGCTGCAGAACCTGCTGGATCTAGCCGGCAACCTGGGCGGAGGCCTGCTGCAGCTGCTGTTCGTGCTGGCAGTAGCGCTGATGATCGCGGTGCACCCCACCGCCTACCGGGAGGTAGCGGTGTTGCTTGCTCCCTCCTTCTATCGGCGGCGCCTGCGCGAGGTGTTGCTGCAATGCGGCGAAGCCCTCAGCAGCTGGATGGGCGGTGTACTGATCAGCTCCCTATGTGTGGCACTTCTGGCAGGGATCGGCCTGTCGCTGCTGGGGGTGAAGCTTGTGGTGGCCAATGCCCTGCTGGCCGGCCTGCTCAATGTGATCCCCAATGTGGGGCCCACCTTGAGCACGGTTTTTCCGATGTCGGTGGCGCTGCTGGTGTCGCCCTGGAAAGCGCTAGCCGTGCTGGGGCTCTACGTGCTTGTGCAAAACCTGGAGAGCTACGTGATCACCCCCTCGGTGATGCAGCGGCAGGTGAATCTGTTGCCGGGGCTCACCCTGGCGGCTCAATTCCTGTTCACCGTGCTGTTTGGGCCACTGGGGCTGCTGCTGGCTCTGCCCCTGGCGGTGTGTCTGCAGGTGGTGATTCGTGAGGTCTTGATCCACGATGTGCTCGACCCCTGGCAGCAGCACCGCACCTCATGACCCTGCGCGGCCTGATCGGCTTGCTGGCCCTGGTGGTGCTCGGCCTTCTGGCCTGGGAGCTGCGCTGGGTGTTGCTGGTGCTCTTCGGTGCCGTGGTGCTCGCCGTGGCCCTGGATGTGCCGGTGAGCTGGCTTCGGCGCTTCACACCGATGCATCGCCCCCAGGCCTTGGTTGTGGTGGTGGTGCTGCTGCTGTTGGGGGGCTGGCAGCTGGGTGAATTGCTGCTGCCCGAATTGATCGAGCAGGTGCAGCAGTTCACCCAATTGGTGCCGGCCCTCATTAACCGCGTTGGCGAGCTGCTGGGTGGGGTGGCGATGCTGGAGAGCCTGGAGGGCCGCGTGGCCGATCTGGCCACCTTCGACAAATTGCAGCCACTCGGTGGGCAGTTGCTGGGTTTTGCCGGAGGGGCCGCCAACAGCACGATTCAGCTGCTGCTGATGGTGCTGCTGGCCCTGCTGCTGGTGCTCGATCCCCGCAGCCACCAGCGCCTGGTTCTGGCGGCAACCCCCGCTCACTACCGGCCGATGGCCGGTGAGCTCCTCAGCGCCTGCCGCGAAGCGCTCGGTGGTTGGCTCGCGGGGATGACGATCTCCGCCAGCGCCGTGTTTCTGCTCACCTGGGCCGGACTCGCCGCTCTGAAGGTGCCGCTGGCACTGCTGAGCGGCCTGGTGTGCGGCCTGCTCACCTTCGTGCCCACGATTGGCCCCACCGTGGCCACCTTGCTGCCCTTGGCGGTGGCCCTGCTGGTGTCACCGGCCCTCGCACTGCAGGTGTTGATCCTGCGGCTCGTACTGCAAAACGCTGAGGCGTTTCTGCTCACGCCACTGCTGCTGAGCCGCACCGTGAATTTGCTGCCCACCGTTGCATTGATGGCGCAGCTCAGCTTGGGAGCTCTGTTAGGGCTGCCAGGGGTGCTGCTAGCGCTGCCGCTGGTAGTTGTACTTCAGGTGCTCTCGCAGCGGGTGCTGGTGGAGCAGATCATGGATCGCTGGCTCTAATCGCTTCTCAGCGACTGCTCTGAATCATCCAGGGCGTGAACACCAGAACAGCGATGGCCAGCGGGTGGTGGCGAGGGATTTCTACAAGACTCGCGAAGGTGAAGTGATCGGCCAGCAGCTGCAGCTCGGTCCTCAAATCGAGCAGCGCCAGAATTGCCAGAAGGATGGGGATCAGAGGCAATTGCAACCGTCGCCGGCCGTCTGAGAGCCTCATCGCCGCGCCAGCAAGGGCAACAGGGTCGGGGCGATCCCAATACTCGACCAGCTACCCACCGCGATCCCAATGGTGAGGGCAACAGCAAACCAGAACAGCGTGCTTCCGCCAAAGAAGATCAAGGCGACCAAGGGAAGAAGCGTTGTAAGCGAGGTGTACAGAGAGCGCGTCAGAGTGGCATCAACGGCCACATCAACTTGCTCGCTCAGGGGCAACTCGCGTAGCACAGTTTTCTGCTCACGAATCCTGTCGAACACCACCACCGTGTCGGTCACGGAGTAGCCAGCCACCGTGATGAGAGATACAGCGAAGAGGGAATCCACCTCAATACCGGCCAGGATGCCAAGCCAGGCAAAGACCCCGCAAGTGATCAGCACATCGTGGGCCAAGCACAGCAGCGCTAGTGCAGCGAACAAACGGTCGTAGCGAAAGCTGATGTAAACCGCGATAGCCGCAAAGCTCACCAGCAGCGAAATCAGGCTCCCCTTGAGCAACTGATCACCGAGGGTTGGACCAATCGTGTTGACCGATGTGGCGGCTGGATTGAGCGGACCCACTGTCTGCTGTACAGCCGCCACAACGGCGCTGGCCTGATCAGGATTGAGATCAGGGAGGCGCAACATCAGCGAACGGCCCTGATCCAACACCTGAACACCGGCAGTACTCAGGCTTGGGGGCCTCTGTCCATCTGCCTCAGGCAAGGTCAGCTTCAACAGGGTTGTGGAAATCTCAGCAGACGTGAGACTGGAGCAAGCCTCACCACACTGCCGCTCCAGCTGGATCTGGGTGCCACCGGTGAAATCAAGGCCCGGCCGAAGCGGTGCCCCAATGCTCGGGTTCAGCCAGCACAAGGCCAAACCCACAACGCTCAACAAACAGGCCAAGCCTGATCCCCACCAAGCCAGACGGCGATAGCGGCTGATGCGAAAGCGGGGTGATGGAACGGTTGAAGTGGACATCAGGCGGCGCCGGTGGGGAGCTGATCAGCAGGCAGGAAGTAAGTGGTGCGACGAAGACCGGGATAGCTCGTTAACAGGCGCAGGATTGTGCGTGTGCATGTGAGCGCCGTAAAGAGGCTCAGGAACAGACCGATCGCCAGGGTTACGGCAAAGCCCTTCACCAGGCCAGTTCCAAGAGCAAACAAGGCGACACAACTAATCAGGCCTGTGACGTGGCCATCGACGATCGATGACAAGGCGAGTGAAAAGCCCGTATCAAGTGAACGAATCAAGGTGTTGCCGCTGCGCAGCTCTTCCTTAACCCGCTCAAAGATCAGCACATTGGCATCCACCGCCATGCCTACCGAGAGGATGAAACCAGCAATGCCTGGAAGCGTGAGCGTGACCGGAATCAACGCGTAGATCGCCAGGTTGAACAGCGCATAAAGGCTGAGCGCCAACACCGAAACAAAGCCTGGCAGGCGATACACCACCACCATGAACACCGCCACCAGGGCCAGGCCTGAGAGCGCAGCAATCAGGCTGGAGCGGATGTTCTCAGCGCCCAGGGATGGACCCACGGTGCGCACCTCAATCAGCTTGACCGGCAAGGGAAGGGAACCGCCACGCAGCTGCACCTCAAGGTCGCGGGCTTCTTCGGCCGTGAAGTTGCCGGTGATGCTGGCGGCACCTCCGGTAATGCCAGCCGGCTTGAACTCGGGGCCCACGCTGGCTTCGCTGATGGAACGGCCATCCAGCACGATCCCGAGCAGCCGACCGGTTCCGGCGATGCCCTGCGTGAGTTCGGCGAATTTGCGGCCGCCTTCAGTATTGAAGCCAAGAGTCACATCCCAACCGCTGCCGGTTTGCTGCTGTTGCCGGCCGGCACTGGTGAGGTCTTTACCGGTGAGCTGGGCGGGCTCATACAGCCCAACGATGCGGCGGTTCACTTCCGCCAGCAGCAGCTCGAGTTGCTCGGTTTCGCTACTGCCCGCTGGCACCTGAACCCCGAGCTGATCGAGGGCTTTGGCCAGTTCTTCGATTTTGATCTCAGGCTTGGCTTGGTCGTCGGTCGGCTTCTGACGGGTCTGAGCCAGCACAGCCTCTGCCTGTCGCTTGAGCTTGAGCAAACCGGTCATCTCCTGCTCTGTGCCCGGCTTCTGAGCACGAAATTCGAGCAGTGCCGTCGTGCCGAGCACCTTGGCTGCACGGCTTGGATCCTGCTCACCTGGCAGCTGCAGCACCAGCTGGTCGTCACCCACGGTCTGAAGGGTGGATTCAGCTACACCGAGACCGTTGATGCGGCGATCCAGCACATCCTTCACCGCCTCGAGCTGCTCGCTTTTCACCTGCTTCACCGCGCCGGCGGGAAGCACTTGCAAGGTGAGCTGGCTGCCGCCCTTGAGATCCAAGCCAAGCTGCAAAGGGAAGCTCGCCAAAACGGCTCCGGCCGCAATCGCAAGAGCCAGGATCAGGGCAAACCACCCCTGTTGACGCGCCATTGGTGTTGCGAGGGGTTAGGGAATGGGGATCAGACCTGGCCGCTCTTGAGGGCCTTGGCCGCTTCCACGATCTGGTGGGGCTGGATGATCGTGAGGTTCTCAAGGGTGCCGTTGTAAGGCGTCGGGATGTCCTGGGAGGACAGACGCACCGGGCGGCAATCGAGATCGTCGAAGCACTGCTCGGTGATCAGCGCCATCAGCTCAGCGCCGATGCCACCGGTCTTCATGCACTCCTCCACGATCAGCACCTTGTGGGTCTTGCGGATCGAGCGGGAGATGGTCTCCATGTCGAAGGGCTTGAGGCTGATCAGATCGATCAGCTCCACGCTCACTCCGTCTTTCTCCAGCTGCTCCACGGCCTTGAGGCAGTGGTGGCGCATGCGCGAGTAGGTGAGGATCGTCACGTCGGACCCTTCCTTCACCAGATCGGCCTGGTCAAGGGCGCAGATGTAGTCGCCCTGCGGAAGCTCTTCGCTGAGGTTGTAGAGCAGCACGTGCTCAAAGAAGAGCACGGGGTTGTTGTCGCGAATGGCGGCCTTCATCAGGCCCTTGGCATTCGTGGGGGTGCTCACCGCCACGATCTTGATGCCAGGCACCGCGTGGAAGTAGGCCTCGAGCCGCTGGCTGTGCTCTGCGCCCAGCTGGCGGCCCACACCGCCTGGGCCGCGCACCACAGCCGGAATGGTGAAGTTGCCGCCGCTCGTGTAGCGCAGCATCCCCATGTTGTTGGAGATCTGGTTGAACGCGAGCAGCAGGAAGCCCATGTTCATGCCTTCCACGATCGGGCGCAGGCCCGTCATCGCGGCGCCCACGGCCATGCCGGTGAAGGCGTTCTCAGCGATCGGGGTGTCCAGCACCCGCAGTTCGCCGTATTTGTCGTAGAGGTCTTTGGTGACTTTGTAGGAGCCGCCGTACTGGCCCACGTCTTCCCCCATCACGCACACGTGGGGGTCGCGAGCCATCTCTTCGTCGATGGCTTCGCGCAGGGCGTTGAACAGCAGGGTCTCAGCCACAGCGGAGCACTCAGTCCGGCTCTGGCCGGTCGCTGCGCCAACTTATCTCAGCCGCCCGCAGCAAAGGTGAGCAACAGCAGCACCGAAAGCAGCATCCCGGGGGAGAGCAGCAGCACCAGCAGCTGCAGGTCGTGGGCAGTCATCGCTCAGCAGGCTCTGCCCTCCCAGGCTAGGGAGTTTGCTCCGCTTCGCTCCAACCCGGCATCAAGCTGCGCAGGAATGTGAAAAACAGCCCCAGCCCCACAAAGGCAAAGGTGAAGGTGGCCAGGAAGCTCATCCCCACGATCAGCGTCTTCATGAACACGGCGATGCTCTGGGCAAAGCGCACTTCGTAGTGGGGCGGATGCTCGGCGTAGTAGCCCAGGATCCGCTGGGCCAGCTGCAGGGCCAGCCAGCCAAAGCCAAAGCTGGTGAGCGAGCCACTCAGAAAGCTGATCGGCCCCTTGCGCTGGCGTTTGGGGGCTGTGGCGTCAGCAGTGGCGTCGGCGACGGGCTTCTCGCTCACGGGGTCGGCGGGATGTGGCGTCAACCCAGGGTGGCACCGGAGCCGGTGCAGCGGCACACCCACGCTTCGAAACCAGCCGCCGTGAGCGCCGGCTGCAGCTGCTGGCGGGCAGCCTCAGCGCCGGTGACCTCGGCAAACAGGGCAAACAAACTCGGCCCCGAACCGCTCATCGCCACCACCAGGGCCTCGCTGGCCTGGCGCAGTAGCGCCAACCCTTCACGCACACTGGCCACCTCCGGCTCCACCACCCCCTGCAGGTCGTTGCGCAAGGGCGCCAGCGGCCGCTGACCGGCCAGCGCTTCCAGTAGAGGGCCTTGGCGCAGGGCCTGGCGGCGCTGCTCGAAATCAGCTTCACGGCTCAGATAAAAATCGCCGCGCTGCTCGCGGCAGCGGCCATAGGCCCAGGGAGTGGAAACACTGGCATCGGGATGCTTGATCAGCAGCACGCCCAGGGTTGGTGGCGCAGCCAGCCCCGATGGCTCGAGCACCTCGCCCCGCCCGAAGCAGAGCTGCGTGCCGCCATCGATGCAGAACGGCATGTCGGAGCCCAGCTGGGCCGCCATCTCCAGCAGTTGCTCGCGGCTGAAACCGCACCCCCACAGGGCGTTGAGCCCCACCAGGGCAGCAGCGCCATCGCTGGAGCCGCCCGCCAAGCCCGCGCCGATGGGGATGCGTTTCTCAAGCTCAATCGATGCCCCCAGCTCCGGCAGCCCCACCCGAGCCTTGAGCAGCTCGGCAGCCTTCACGATCAGGTTGCTGCCATCGGTGGGCAGATCGCTGCGTTGGCAGCTGAGGCTGATGTGGCCATCGGCCGTGGGCCGCAGGCGCAGCTGATCGGCCAGATCGAGCGTCTGCATCACCATCGCCAGCTCATGGAAGCCATCGGGCCGCAGCCCCAGCACCTCCAGATGCAGGTTGATCTTGGCGGGGGCGCTGACCAGCAGCTCAGCCATGCGAGGGGTTCAGGCGGTGAGCCGATTCAAGCCGGCCGCCAGCGCTACCCAGCGCTCCGGTGCCACCTCCTGGGGCCGCTGCTCCAAACCAATTCCGGCTTCAGCGGTGAGGGCTGCCAGCTGATCGGGCGGCTGTAAGCCAGCCAGGGTGTTGCGCAGCATCTTGCGGCGGGCGGCAAAACAGCGGCGCAGCAAGCTCTCCACCGTTCGGGCCAAGGCGGGATCGAGTTGTTGATCCACCGGCAGTGGATCGATCGCCACCACCTCGCTCATCACCTTCGGCGGGGGCTGAAAACAACGGGGCGGAACCAGGCACACCCTGCTGCAACGGGCCAGCAGCTGCATGCGCACACTCAGCGCTGAGTAGGCACTGCTGCCGGGCCGCGCCCGAATGCGCTCCCCCACCTCCTGCTGCATCAGCAACACCAAGCGCCGGTAGGGCTGCGCCACAGGACGGTCCAACCGGCCCACCAGCTTCTCCAGCAACGGCCCGGTGATGTTGTACGGGATGTTGGCCACCACGATCCCCGCCGCCGGCAGCGGAACCGCGAGCACATCGCCCTGGGTGAGCTCAAAGCGCGGATCGCCACCAAACCGCTCCTGAAGCCCTTCCACCAGGTCACGGTCGAGTTCCACCGCCCGCACCGCCGCTGCCGGTGAAGCAAGCAGCTGTTCGGTGAGCGCTCCGCGACCTGGCCCCACCTCCAGCACCGTGTCGTTTGCGCTGAGTTCCGCTGCGGCGAGGATCTGCTGCAGCACCCGCTCATCCTTGAGCCAGTGCTGACCAAACCGCTTCCGGGTGCGGTGGGCCGCGAAGGTCATCGATCCGTGCGCCACAGGGCCTGCTTCCAGATTGCCCCCTGGCCGTCCGCAGCCAGGGTGACTAAACACAAGGGCATCCAGCTCACATCCATGCGTCATCCCACTGCCGCTGCCTGGCTCGCCGCGATCCCCTGCGCCAGCGCCCTGCTGCTTGGCTTCAGCCCAGCAGCGCAGTCCGGATCGATCACCGCCGAATCGATCTGGGATAAGAAGAACGCGATCGAGCGGGCTCAACAGCAACTGCCCGCCAATGCCACGTTCACCAGCAGCCAATGCACCGTGGTGAACGTGCGCACTGGCAACTACCGCTACATCTGCACGCTGGAGTACACCACTGCTCCAGCGGCCCCCGCTCCGAGCAGCGCTACCCCCAGCAGCGGATCCAGCGCACCGGCTCCTTAGCCGGCGGCTGGGGCACCAGGGCCAGCACCAGCTCCAGGCTGCAGTGCTGATAGTGGGGATGGGCGGCCAGCCAGCAGTCGAATGCGCGGCTCAGGCGCACGCGTTTTCGTGGCGTGAAGCTGGCCAGGCCCCAGCCATCCACGCCGCGCCGGCCGCGGCTCTTCACCTCCACCAGCAGCAAGCGCTGGGGTTTGTGCAGCAGCAGATCCAGCTCACCCCAGCGGCAGTGCCACTGCCGTGCCAGCAGCTGCCAGCCGGTTCCCCGCAGTAGGCGCAGGGCGCGTTGTTCTGCCCAGTTGCCGCGCCGCTGGCTCGCGCTGATGGCCATTGCTGCTGAGGTGCGCTTCAGCTCTGAGCATTCCCCTGGGGAAATCACTCGCCGGGCAACTGGCCGCGCAGAGCCCGCAGGCAGTACTTGCAACCACCGGTGGTCACCAGGTGACGCTCCGGCGTGATCGAAATCCAGCGCACCGGATGCTCGCGGCAGCGGATCTTGATCGGGGTTTTGAAGCTCTTGTAAACGATGGCGCTGTAGTCGTAGCGATCACCGAATCGGGAGCGGGCCCGAGCCAGAAAGGTGTCTTTGTCGATCGGATTGCCCATCGCGAACGCTCGCTGTTCGATCCGACGACCCAAGGGACTGCATCGTTCGATGCATTGCCGCGGACATTAGGGGAAGCTCCTCGCTGCGTTGGTGGTGATCGCGACAGGCTGCTTAGGGTTGGCCGACCCGAAGCCGATCCGATGGGCCGCCTGCTGCGTCCGCTGTTCCAGCGCCTGCTGATGCCCGTGCTGGCGCTCTGGCTCCCGGCAGCCCTGCTGCTGACGCCGCCGGCCGCTCATGCCGCCATGGATGTGGCCAAGCAGGTGCTGATCGGCCACGACTTCGCCGGCATGGATTTACGCGGCGCCACCTTCAACCTCACCAACCTGCGCGAAGCCGATTTCCATGGCTCCGACCTGCGCGGCGCCAGCCTGTTTGGAGCGAAGCTCCAGGACGCCAACCTCTCCGGCACCGATCTCACCGACGCCACCCTCGACTCGGCGGTGCTCGACGGCACCGACCTGCGCAACGCCGTGCTCGAAAACGCCTTCGCCTTCAACACCCGTTTCAACAACGTGCTGATCGAAGGCGCCGATTTCACCAACGTGCCCTTCCGCGGTGATGTGCTGAAAACGCTCTGCGCCAGCGCCAGCGGCACCAACCCTGTGACCGGCCGCAACACCCGCGACACCCTCGAGTGCGGCTGAGGAGACCCACGCCATGAGCTTTGACGCCCGCAGCCTCGAGCGCCTGCAACAGCTGGGCCGCAGCCTGCCCAAACCGCTCCCCAAGCCTGAAGCGCCCGCCGCCGCCGAGGCGCCAGCCAGCCAGAAGCGGCACCGGGTGGAAACGGAAACCGATCCCCAGGCCCTGTTTCGCGAGCTGATGCAGGTGAGTCCCGATGGCAGCGTGCCGCCGCACCTGCTCGATCGGCTGCGGCAGGCGGAAGCTGATCAGCAGCGGGCCCGCCAGGCCGAGCAACGCCAGGCGATGCAGCGGCAGAGCACGCCCCAAGGGCAGGGCCTGCAGCCCCGCGGCGCCAGCAACGAATTGCGCCCCAACCGCCAGCGGCGCGCACCCGCCAGCAACGAGGAACTAGAGCTCTACACCGCCTTCCAGCAGCAGTTGCTGGAAGGCGACGAGGAGGAGTGACGGCGTAGCCGCTGACCAGCGCCGCAACCAATACATCTGCACTAATCTGCGATCCGATGATCGGGTGGCGGATTCATGCCTGCTGCGGGCCCTCAGCCGATGCCTCTGCGGCGCGGTCAGCGCCGCCCTCTGCGGCTCCCCCTAGCCAGCAGCACCGTGGCCGCCGGCTTTCCCAGCCCCGCCGACGACTACATCGATGTGGGCATCGATCTCAACGAGGCGCTGATCCGCCACCCCAGCAGCACCTTCTTCCTGCGGGTGAGCGGCGATTCGATGATCGATGCCGGCATTCAGCACGGCGACCTGCTGGTGGTGGACCGCAGCCTGGAGGCCCGCCCTGGTCAGATCGTGGTGGCGGTGCTCGATGGGGCGTTCACCCTCAAGCGCCTGGCGCGCCACCAGGGCCGGCTGCGGCTGGAGGCCGCCAACAGCGCCTACCCACCGCTGGAGCTGCACCAGTGCGGCGACGTGCAGATCTGGGGCGTGGCCATCCATGTGATCCACTCGCTCGGGCGCCATGGCTGATGTGCTGGCGTTGATCGATGCCAACAACTTCTATGCCTCCTGCGAGCAGGCCTTTGATCCAGCCCTGATCGGCCGGCCCGTGGTGGTGCTCTCCAACAACGACGGCTGTGTGGTGTCACGCAGCAGCGAAGCGCGGCAGCTCGGCATCGGCATGGGCAAGCCCTACTTCCAGATCGCCGGGCAGCTGGCCAGCCACGGCGTAGTGGTGCGCAGCTCCAACTACGCCCTCTACGGCGACATGAGCCAGCGGCTGATGAGCAGCCTCGAGCCGTTCGTGGCGGAGCTGGAGGTGTATTCGATCGATGAGGCCTTCGCGCGGCTGCCGCGCCCGCGCTGCGGCGACCTCAGCAGCTGGGCCGCAGAGCTGCGCAGCCGCATCCGCCACAACCTCGGCCTGCCGATCGCCATTGGCCTGGCCCCCAGCAAGGTGCTGGCGAAAGTGGCGAACCGGATCGCCAAGGGCGATCGCTGCCACGCCGGCGTGTTCGATCTGGGCCGTGAAATAAACCCCGACCCCTGGTTGGAGCAAACCCCCGTGGAGGAGATCTGGGGGGTAGGCCGCCAGCTGGGCCGCTGGTGCCGGCTGCGGGGCATCGCCAATGCCCGCCAACTGCGCGACATGGCCAGCGGCGAACTGCGGGCGAAGGCGGGGGTGGTGGGGCTGAGGCTGCAGCTGGAACTGCAGGGGGTGAGCTGCCTGCCCCTGGAGGAAGGTCCCACGGCCAAGCGGGAAACCTGCGTGAGCCGCAGCTTCAGCCGCCCGATCACCGATGCCGGCGAGCTGCGCCAAGCGGTGGCCAGCTACGTGGTGCGGGCCGCCGAAAAACTGCGCCATCAGCGGCAGTGCAGCGGCCGGCTCACGGTGTTCGCCCGCACCAGCCCCTTCAGCCCGGGCTTCTATAGCCAGGCCGCCGGCACCAGCCTGCCCGTGGCCAGCAACGACACAGCCGTGCTGCTGCAGGCAGCCCTGCCCCTGGTGGCGCTGATCTACAGGCCCCACAAACGCTTTGCCAAAGCCGGGGTGCTGCTGCAGGACCTGCAGAGCCAGGAGCAGCTGCAACACCATCTGCTGGCACCGCTGCCAGAGGCGGAACAACAGCGGCGCGCAGACCTGATGCAACGCATCGACGGCCTCAACCGCCGCTATGGGCGGGGAACGGTGCAGTGGGCCGCCTGCGGGCTGACGCCCGGCTGGATGATGCGGCGCGAGCAGCTCTCACGCGCGGCCACCACCCGCCTGGCCGATTTGCCCACGGCCTGGGCCCGCTGAGGCTCAGGGCTGGCCGTACTTCTCGAGGCTCTGCTTGCTGCAGAAGGTTTTGGCCTGCTCAATGCTCTGGCGGTTCTTCACCTGCTCCAGCACGCAGTTGCAGGTGTCGGCCACCATGCCATCAGGCGGGGTTTTGCCGGCCTTCTGAAAGTCCTCGCGCATGGCAGCGGAGCACTTATTGAGGATGATCTGATCGATCATGCTGGCCTGCGCGGGAGCGGCGAGGCCAACCGCAACAGCAGCTGCCAGCAACGACGCGGTGCTGCGAAGAAGGGAAGACAAAGGCATCGTTGTGTCTTACCAGAACTGACGGCGATCAGGGTCAGGCCGGGAGCGAATCCGCTTGCTCCTGCAGCACATCTTCAAAGCCGGCGCGGCGCTGCTGATCGAGGTGGGCAATGTGCTGGCGCTCGTTGTAGTAGAGCTCCTGAAAGCGCAGGGCATCGCCGTTGAGATCGGCGAACATCGCTTCGATGCGCGCTTCCATATCAAGAGCAGCGGGCTGGAGGGCGCGGCTGGGATCGCCATCGCCAGGAGGATCCGCCGGCGCATCACCCGTTCCATGGCCAGCCTCCAGGAGGCGGGCAATACAGCGCTCGAGGGTTTCCAGGCGCTGGGCACTCCAGGCATTGAGCAGATGCCGGCAGCGCTTGAGGCTGCGCTGGCGCTCGAGTGAAGCCGTCGCCCCCCGCAGCTGCAGCAGGGGGTTGGCCAAGGCCAAACGCTGCACATCGGTGGGCTCAAGCAGCGGGGTGAGCCGCGTGAGCAAATCGGAAGGAACCTCCGCATCGCTGAGCAGCAACTGATCAGACAGCAGGCGCGGGAGATCCAGATCCGCCAGCTCCACGCCCGGATCGATGCCGCGGTTGATCGTTTCAAGGCGGCCCACCCCCAGGTTGTCCTCCTCCAGGGAGCTGATCGCCGCCCAGAGCTGACGGTGGTGGGCGATGGCGAAATCATCGAGCTCGCGCCGGCGCAGCTCAGCGCGGATGGTGCCGCGGTGCGTGGGGCAGTGCAGATAGAGGCGCAGCAGCTCAGCTTCCGCGCGCTCGCGCAGGCCCGCCTCACCGGGCTGCTCCCAGCGCTGGGAGCGGCCATGCCACCGCTGCCCTTTCACCTGCTGGCGCAGGTCGTCTTCCAGTTGCAGAGCCAGGCGCGCTTGGCCGCCGCTGAGGCGCTCGGCCACCTGCTGCAGGTAACGGGAGCGCACGGCGCTGGCGGGCAGCTTGCCAAGCAGCACCACCAGCTCACTCACCGCCTGCTGGAACTGATCGGAGCGGGCCAGATCGCGATCTTCGAGCACCTGATCGATCTGCCAATCGAGCCAGAGCGGCGCCTGATCCAGCAGGGAGCGGTAGTCACCGGCGCCGTGTTCCTTGAGGAATTCGTCGGGGTCTTTGCCGGCGGGCAGGTGCAGCACCCGCAGCTCCAGCTGCCCCTGCAGCGCCAGCTGCTCCACCTCACCGATGGCCCGTTGAGCGGCGCGCACACCGGCGCGGTCGGTGTCGAAGTTGAGGATCAGGCGCTTGCCATCGCAGCAGCGGCAGAGCTGGGTGATCTGCTGGCTGCTGAGGGCGGTGCCCAGGGCCGCCACCGCATTGGTGATGCCGGCGGCGTGCAGGGCGATCACATCGAAATAGCCCTCCACCACCACCGCCCGGTCGTCCTTGCGGATGGCATTCACCGCCTTATCGAGGCCGAACAAGTGTTTGCCCTTTTCAAACACCTCCGTTTCCGGAGAGTTCAGATATTTGGGTTCACCGCCATCGAGGCTGCGGCCGCCAAAGCCGATGATCCGGCCCTGGCGATCGCAGATCGGCACCATCACCCGGTGGCGAAAGCGGTCGTAGAAGCCATCGCCGCCCCGGCGCGGCACCACCAGGCCAGCGGCCTCGAGCAAGTCGGGTGCAAAGCCTTCCACCTGCTGGAGGTGGGAGAGCAAACCATCCCAGCGCTCGGGGGCATAACCCAGCCCAAAGGTCTCGAGGGTGGTTTCGCTCAGGCCCCGCTGCTCGCGCAGATAGGCCAGGGCGCCTGCGCCCTCAGGGCTGCGCAGCTGGCTGCGGAACCAGCCCGCCGCCATCGCCAGCACCTTGTGCAGCTGATCGCGGCGGGAGAGCTGCTGGCGCAAACGCTCCTGCTGGGGCCCCTCGAGGGTTTCCACCGGCAGCTGATATTTGCGCGCCAGCTCCAGCACCACATCGCTGAAGCTCTGGCGCTGCAGTTCCATCAGGAACTTGATCGCATTGCCGCCGGCCCCGCAGGAGAAGCAGTAGTAGAACTGCTTCGCCGGCGACACCGTCATCGACGGCGATTTGTCGTCGTGGAATGGACAGACGCCGACAAATTCGCGGCCTTTCTTTTTGAGCACCACGTGCTCACCCACCACATCGACGATGTCAGCGCGTTCCTTAACGGCCTCGATCGTGCGGGGGTGGAGGCGAGGAGCAGACACGCTGCGCGCACGGGTGCGGCTTCAGGATGGCAGGGCAGCCCTGTGGATGCTGTCCAGCGCCATCAGTTTCAGCCTGATGGGCGTGTGTGTGAAGGCGGTGGGCGGCCGCATCCCGGTGGCGGAGGTGGTGCTGGCTAGGTCGGCAGTGAGCCTGCTGCTGAGCATCGCGATGCTGAAGCAGGCGGGGCTGAACCCCTGGGGGCAGCGGCGGGGCCTGCTGGTGCTGCGCGGGGTGATCGGCACCGGCGCCCTGCTGTGCGTGTTCGCGGCCCTGGCGCAACTGCCGCTGGCGCCAGCCACGGTGTTGCAGTACCTGCAACCCACGTTCACGGCACTGCTGGCCTGGCTGCTGCTGCGGGAGCGGGTGGGGCCGCGGGTGCTGCTCGCAGCGCTGCTGGGCTGGCTGGCAGTGGTGCTGCTCAGCAATCAGAACGACTTAATGGGCTTGCTCGGCCCCATCACCAGCCGCTGGCTGGAGAGCACCGCCACGCCTCTGCCCCTAACCGGTGTGCTCCTGGCGATCGCCGGTGCCCTGCTCTCGGCCTGCGCCTATGTGAGCGTGCGGGCGCTGGGGCGCACAGAGCACCCGCTGGTGATCGTGTTCTATTTCCCACTGGTGGGGCTGGTCCTCACCACGCCACTGGTGCTGCTGCAGCCGGTGTGGCCCACGGCTTGGGAAGCGCTGGCTCTGGTGGGCGTAGGCCTGTTCACCCAACTGGGGCAGCTGGGGGTCACCAATGGCTTGCTGGGGATGCCGGCGGCGCGGGCCACGGCTCTGAGCTACGGCCAGGTGCCGCTCGCGGCCCTGTGGGGCTGGTGGTTTTTCGGCGAATCGCTCGACCCCGACACCGCCCTGGCGATGGCGCTGGTGCTGGCCGCCACCCTGCTGAGCCTCAGGCGATCGGCAAAGGATCGATGATCCAGTCCTGGGTGGAGCCATCGCTGCTGCCGCTGGGCCGCGCCAAGCGCCAGCTCTGGCCGCGTTCACCCCGCTGCAGGTAGAGATCGAAGGCGCTGTCCACGCGGATCGGATCACCCGGCAGGCGCCAATCGAAGCGGCCGGTGAGATGCAAACCCTTGCTGCCGCCAATCGGGATGGCCTGCTGTGATTCCACACGCACCCGGCTCACCTGGGGCATGCCGTCGGCCGGGTTGAGCTGCAGGGCCTCAGCGATCGAGCGCTGGGTGAGATCGATCTGCAGCGCAAGCGCCGAGAGCAGCACCTTCTGGGAGGGTTGCGCGCCACCGCAGGCGCTCAGCGTGAAACTGAGCACCACGCAGAGCAACAGCGCCACAACCCGGCGCAGTGCTGCCAGCAGCGGGGATGGGGTTGTCGGAGCGGGCAGCATGGGGGGCATCAACGGTGCTTCCATGATCGGCTGGCTGCAAGGGCAACTCGCCGATCGTTGGCAGCAGGCCAGCCGCTGCGGCTTGCTGCTGGTGTGCGGCGGGGTGGGCTACGAGGTGCAGATGCCCCGCCGCCAGTGGGATCGCCTGGGTGAAACAGGCAGTGCCCTGAGCCTGCACATTCATCAGGTGATCCGCGAGGACGCCTGGACGCTCTACGGCTTCGCCAGCCGCGCCGAGCGGGATCTGTTTCGCGAATTGGTGGCGGTGAGCGGCGTTGGGCCGCAAATGGCGCTCGGACTATTAGGGCAGCTGAGCTGCGAAGAGCTGGTGCGGGCGATCGTGCAGGCCGACCTGCGGCTGCTCACCCAGGCGCCGGGGGTGGGCAAACGCACGGCCGAGCGGCTGGCGGTGGAACTGCGCACCCGCCTGCAGGAGCGCTTTGGCAGCAGCAGCGATCCAGACGACACAGCCGATCTGAGCCTCACGGCCAACGCCACAAAGCAGACCTTGCCCAACGCTGTGCGCGAGGAGGTGAGCCTCACCCTCACGGCCCTTGGCTACGAAGCGCTGGAGATCAACCGCGCCCTACGGGCCGTGGCTGCCCTGCAAAGCCCTGAGATCGAAGCGGCCGATGACTGGCTGCGGGAGTGTCTGCGCTGGCTCTCCCGCGGCCAGGCGGCCTGAGGTTGGGGTGACCATGAGGCGGTAAGTTGGATGTTTGCACCGTCAGGGCCAGACGCCGCGCATGTCGCTCGACACCACCAAGAAGCAGGAACTGATCAACGCTCATCAGACCCACGGCACCGACACCGGTTCTGTTGAGGTTCAGGTGGCCATGCTGAGCGAGCGCATCAGCAAGCTGAGCGGACACCTGCAGAAGAACATCCACGATTTCTCATCGCGGCAGGGTCTGCTGAAGATGATCGGCCGCCGTAAGCGTCTGCTGAGCTACCTGCGCAGCAACAGCGAGCAGCGCTACGCCACCCTGATTCAGAAGCTCGGCATCCGCGGCTGACGATGGCAGGCAAGGGGAAGAACCGCACCAGCGGCGGCGGTGGTCTGGGACCACAACCCCCTGCCAGCCTCAACAAGACCAGGGCCAAGGCCCAGCAGACCATCCCCGACTACGTGGCCAATCGCATGGCCCGGCGTGTGGCGGTCGCCACCGGCATCCCCAGCATTCTTGGGATGTCCACCTTCGTGGCGAGCTATCTGCTGGTGAGCAAAGGCGTCTTGGATATTCCCCCCGGCATCACTCTGGTGACGTCAGGGGGATTCTTCTTGTTGGGCCTGGTGGGGCTGAGCTACGGGGTGCTCTCCGCCAGCTGGGAGCCGGGTGCCGGCAGCCTGCTGGGAATCGAGCAGATCGGCCTGAACATCAGCCGCCTGCGCAGCTCGATCAAGCGGCCACCAGCGGCGAGCTGAGGCGGGCCCGGAAGGCCTGAGCCGTGAGGCTGCTAAGCGCGGCCTCACTGTCGCGCACGCAGAACTGATGGCCCAGGCGCACGAAGCGGGTCTGGCCGTGGTGGCGCACCATCGCCACCACCGGTACGCGCACACCGGCGTCGTCTTTATCGGTGCGGTGCTGGTTGAGGCATTCGCGCAGCTTGTGCTGCACAGCAATGTCGCTGGCTTCACTGCCCTCGAGTTCCACCAGCAGCACCTTCAGCTCATCGATCACGCGGCAGTCGTCGACGATCAGCTGCACCTGCTCATCGCGCCGATCCACCGAGGCCCAGATCAGCAGGCGCGCATCCACCATCAGGAAATCCGCCAGGCGGGCATAGGTCTTCGGGAAGACCACCGCCTCACAGCTGCCGCTGAGATCCTCCAGCTGCAGAACCGCCATGCGATCGCCTTTGCGGGTGGTCACCGGCCGCAAACCAGACACCATGCCCACCACACTCACCCGCGCCTTATCGGCCTGCTCCTCCAGGCTGCCCAGGCCCACCGGTGAGAGCAGCTGCACAGGCCGGGTGAGCTGCTTGAGCGGGTGATCGGAGAGGTAGAAGCCCACCAGCTCCTTCTCCAGCCGCAGCTTTTCGGTGGGGGGATAGTCGGGCACGGGGGCTGCTTTGGGGGCCGTGCTCAGATCACCACCAGCGGCCGCAGCCGCCTCGGCATCGCTGCCGCCACCACCGAGCAAATCAAACAAATTGCCCTGGCCGCTGGCGCGATCACGGGCGCGGGAGCTGGCCCAATCCACGATCAGATCGAGATCAGCCATCAACTGGGCGCGGTTGGCCTTGGGCTCGAGCGCATCGAGGGCACCGCAGTGAATCAGCGATTCCAGCGAGCGGCGGTTGAGCGTGGTGCCGGGGATCCGATCGCACAGATCAGCCAGGGAGCGGAAGGGGCCATCGCTGCTGCGGGCCTCCAGCAACGCCCGGATGGCTCCATCGCCGAGGTTGCGCACCGCTGAAAGGCCAAACAGGATCCGATCACCCACAGGGGTGAAATCGATCCCCGAAGCATTCACATCCGGCGGCATCACCTCGATGCCCATGGCGTTGCAGTTGGAGATGTAGCGCTGCACCTTGTCGGTGGTGCCGGCATTCACGGTGAGCAGCGCCGCCATATAGGCCACTGGGTAGTGGGCCTTGAGGTAGGCGGTTTGGTAAGTCACAGCGCCGTAGGCGGTGGAATGGCTCTTGTTGAAGCAGTATTCGGCGAACAGCACCATCTGCTCAAACAGTGATTCGGCGATCTTTGGATCAACGCCTCGCTCAGTCGCACCTTTCACAAAGATGCTCTGGTGCTTCTCCATCTCGCTTTTCTTCTTCTTGCCCATCGCGCGGCGCAGCAGATCGGCTTCACCGAGTGAATAACCAGCCAGATCCTGCGCGATCCGCATGATCTGCTCCTGATACACCATGATCCCGTAGGTCTCCTGCAGGATCGGCTCCAGCTTGGCGTGGGCGAAATCAATTGCCTCGCGGCCGTGCTTGCGGTTGATGAACTTCGGAATCAGGCCAGCATCCAGCGGACCCGGGCGATAGAGCGCCAGGATCGAAGAGATGTCTTCCAGCGATGAGGGTTTGAGATCGCGCACGATCTGGCGCATCCCGCTGGATTCGAGCTGGAAGATGCCCTCCAGATCACCGCGGGCCAGCAAGCCATAGGTGCCGGGATCATCCAACGGCAACGCATCAGGATCCACCTTCTGACCCGTGCTTTGCTCCACCAGATCGATGGTTTTATCGATCATGGTGAGGTTCTTGAGGCCGAGGAAGTCCATCTTCAGGAGCCCCATCGACTCCACGTCTTCCATGAAGTATTGAGTGATCACCTGGCCGTCGTTGTTGCGCTGAAGCGGAACCACTTCATCGAGCGGATCAGCAGCAATCACCACACCGGCGGCGTGCACACCGAAGGTTTTGTTGGTGCCTTCGATGCGCATCGCCATATCCACCCAGCGCTTCACCTGGGGGTCGTTCTGATATTTCTCGCGAAATTCCGGCGCCGGTGATTCCTCGCCGATCATCTCCTTGAGCTTGGCGGGTTTACCGCGCACCACCGGGATCAACTTGGCGAGGCGGTCGGCATCGCCATAGGGGATGTCGAGCACGCGAGCCACATCCTTGAGCACCGCCTTGGAGGTCATGCGGTTGAAGGTGATGATCTGCGCCACCTTCTCTTCGCCGTAGCGGCGGGTGACGTAGTCGATCACCTCACCGCGGCGCTCGATGCAGAAGTCGGTGTCGATATCCGGCATCGATTTGCGTTCCGGATTGAGGAAGCGCTCAAACAGCAGGCCGTTCGTGACCGGATCGATGTTGGTGATGCCCAGGGCATAGGCCACCAGGGAGCCTGCGGCCGATCCACGGCCAGGCCCCACGGGGATCCCGTTCTCACGGGCAAAGCGGATGTAATCCCACACCACCAGGAAATAGGTGGGGAAACCCATCTGCTCCATCACCTGCAGCTCAAAGGTGAGCCGCTCGCCGTACTCCGGCGTGAAGCCGGCGTCCTCAGGCAGCTGCAAGCGAGCACGCAACCCCTGCTCGCTCACCTCACGCAGGTAGCTCACCGGCGTGTGCCCCTCTGGGATCGGGAAACGCGGCATCTGGTAGCGGCCGAGGATGTCGTAGTCCTCCACCTTCTCGGCCACCAGCGCGGTGTTGGCCACGGCTTCGGCCACCACCTCAGGCTCGAGGTGATCAGCAAACAGGGCGAGCATCTCCTGCTCGCCCTTGATGTATTCGGTGCCGGTGTAGCGCAGGCGCTTCTCATCGGTCACGAGCTTGCCGGTGAGGATGCAGAGCAGCGCGTCGTGAGCTTCGGCGTCGTTGCTGGTGAGGTAGTGGGCGTCGTTGGTGGCGACGATCGGGATACCGAGCTCGCGGGAGATACGCACCATCTCCACGTTCACGATCCGATCTTCCGGGGAACCGTGGTCCTGGATCTCCAGGTAGAAATCGCCTCCGAACACGCCCTGATACCAGCGGGCCACATCCCGGGCTACATCCGGGCGGCCACGCAGGATCGCCTGGGAGATCTCACCGCCGAGGCAGGCGGTGGCCACAATCAACCCCTCGCTGTATTGCTCGAGGGTGGGTTTATCAATGCAAGCGCGCGAAAAGATGCCACGGCCGCGCATGCCGCGCAGGTGGCTGATGCTGGTGAGCTTCACCAGGTTGCGGTAGCCCACCGCGTTCTTGGCCAGCACCACCAGGTGGTATCGGCGCTCCTTCTTGGGGGGGTTGGGGTCATCAAGGGAGCCGTTGATGACATACATCTCGTTGCCAATGATCGGCTTCACCGAGGTGCCCTTGCACAGCTTGAGCAGCTCAATGGCGCCGTACATCACACCGTGATCGGTGAGCGCCAGAGCGGGCATCCCCAGCTCCTCAGCTCGCTTCACCATCGCCGGCAGCTGACTGGCCCCATCGAGGAGGCTGTAGTCGCTGTGGTTGTGAAGCGGAACAAAAGCCACAGGCGGTGCCGCAGGGTTGAAGCAGTAGCCCCAGGCTAAGGGGCCACCACCAGATTCAGGGCCTGAGCACCGGCTTTACCGGCAGGCAACGCCAGCTGTGGCGTTAAGGCACCAGGGCAGCAGCAGGACGGTTCTCCATCACGCGGGCGGCCTGCTCGTAATGCCACGCCACCTGCAACAGCCGCTCTTCCTGGAGCACACCCGTGATCAACTGCACACCGATCGGCAGGCCGGCGCCATCAAAACCGCAGGGCAGGCTGATGGCGGGCAGGCCAGCCATGTTGGCGGGGATGGTGAGCAGATCGGCCAGGTACATGGCGAGGGGATCCTCGCTGTGGGCGCCGAAGCCAAAGGCCGTGGTGGGGGACGTGGGGGTGAGCAGCACATCCACCGAGCCAAAGGCGCGATCGAAATCGCGGCGGATCAGGGTGCGCACCTGCTGGGCCTTCTTGTAGTAGGCATCCACGTAGCCGGCCGAGAGGGCATAGGTGCCGATCAGGATGCGGCGCTTCACCTCATCGCCAAAGCCTTCGGCGCGGCTGCGCGATGTCATCTCCGCCAGGCTGGCGGCATCGGAAGCGCGGTAGCCGTACTTCACACCGTCGTAGCGGGCCAGGTTGGCCGAAGCCTCCGAGGGGGCGATCACGTAATAGGTGGCGATGCCGTCGTTGAAACGGGGGCAACTCACGTCCACCAGCTCACAGCCCAGGGCCTCAAGCTGAGCAGCGGCGGCCATCACCGAGGCTTTCACCTCCGGATCGAGGCCCTCGGCCTCGAAGCACTCGCGCACGATGCCCACCTTCAGGCCAGCCACGGGCTGTTGCAAAGCAGCCGTGTAATCGGGCACCGGGGCCTTGAGGCAGGTGGAATCGCGCGGATCTTCACCGGCAATCACCTGCAGCAGCTCAGCCGCATCGGCCACGTTGGTGGCGAAGGGGCCCACCTGATCGAGTGAGCTGGCAAAGGCCACCAGGCCATAGCGGCTGACGCGGCCATAGGTGGGCTTGAGGCCCACCACGCCGCAAAACGCCGCGGGCTGGCGGATTGAGCCACCGGTGTCGGAGCCGAGGGAACCCACGCATTCACCCGCGGCCACGGCGGCGGCGCTGCCGCCGGAGCTGCCACCGGGCACCTTCTCGGTGTTCCAGGGGTTGCGGCTGGGCCCGAACACCGAGGTCTCGGTGGAGCTGCCCATGGCGAACTCATCGAGGTTCGTCTTCCCCAGCAGCACCGCACCAGCTCCCCAGAGACGGGAGGTGACGGTGGCTTCATAGGGCGGCACAAAGGTCTCCAGCATCCGGCTGGAGCAGGTGGTGCGCACCCCTTTGGTGCAGAGGTTGTCTTTGATCGCCAGGGGAACACCGGCCAGGGGCGGCAGATCCTCCCCCGCAGCACGTGCCGCATCAATGCGGTCGGCATCGGCGCGGGCCCGCTCGGCCGTGACCTCGGTGTAGGCGTTGATGCTGGGCTCGACAGCCTCGATGCGGCTGAGGTGCTGATCGGTGAGCTCGCGGGCGGAAACCTCGCCGCGCTTGAGCTGCTCACGCCACTCGGCGATCCCCATCAACCCTGCTGCAAATCCAGGGGTCGACGCTATCAGTCGGCACTAATGGTGAAAGGCTCGCCGCGGCGGGTGCGCAGCAGCGTGTGGTTCACCTCAACAGCACCTTCACTGCGCAGATCAGCCAGGAAGGGAGGCAGGGCCTCCTCCAGGCTGCTGCGCCGCACATAGGGCCCGAACCAGTAGGTGACATCGGGCTGACGCGTCTCCACCCGCGCCCACCAGGCCAGACCAAGCCCATTAGCAACGCTGCGCAGGGGCTGGAACAGGGTGGTCATGGGGCGGTGGGAAGTGGACTCATTGTGGCCGTGAAAGCGGCGAACGCAGCCATCAGAGCTTGATATCGCCAGAGAAGCCGTCGGCAGCGCCGGGTGCCATGGTCAGCACGAGGTCGGACTGGGGCTCGGAGGTGGCATCAGGGGCCTCGAACTCGGGGGCGCTATGGCCGCCAGTGAGCTCGTTCACCACCTGCTCAACCACTTGCTGAGCGGCTTGCGTCTCCTCAGGGCTGAAAGCATCAAGCTCGTCGAGCTCTTCCACTTCGTCGACGGCTGGGGCGTCAGCAACAGCAGCAGTGGCCGTGGTGGTCAGCGGTGTTGAAGGAATTTGCGGGCGAACGATCCGCGGCGCGGGAGCCGAACCGGTGATCTGCTTCATCCAGCCGCGGCGAGCCACCTCGTAGAGCACCATCGCGGTCGCCACCGAGGCGTTGAGGCTCGGGGTGGCACCCCGCAGCGGAATCCGCACCAGCTGATCGCAGTGTTTGCGGGTGAGCATCGAGAGGCCAGAACCTTCTGAGCCGGTCACGATCACCAGAGGACCATCGAGATCGGCCTCGCTCAGAGCCACACCGGCTTCACCGGCCAGGCCGATCACGCGGTAACCCTCTTCTTTGAGCGTTTCCAGAGAGCGGTTGAGGTTCACCACCCGCGCCACGGGAAGATGCTCCAGGGCACCGGCGGCCACCTTGGCCACCGAACCGGTGAGCCCTGCGCTGCGGCGCTGCGGTAGTACCAGGCCATGGGCGCCGAGGGCTTCAGCGCTGCGCACAATCGCACCGAGGTTATGGGGGTCGGTGACCCCATCCAGCGCCATCAGCAACGGCGGTTCGCCGATGCTGCGGCAGCCATCAATGAGGCTGCCCAGATCAAGGGTGTCGGCAGCAGCGGCCTGGAGCACGATGCCCTGGTGAACGGCTCCATCGGTGAGCTGACCGAGGCGCGCCCAGGTGACCTCCTCCACCAGAACACCGCCGGCTTTCGCTTCCCGCAGCAATTGCATGAAGCGGGGCTGGAAACGCATCTCCGGCGTGCACCAGATGCGATGGATGGGGCGATCGCTCTCAAGCGCCGCCTGGGCGGCATGACGACCCCAGATCAGATCGTCGGCGGGGCCGGCATTGAAGCGCTCGGATTCGCCAGTGGGGGCATCAACAATCAGCGGGCGGGAGGCGGCGGGCTGATCGCGCTCACCCCGCAGAGGGCGGCGATCAGAGCGGCGATCCTGAAAGGAAGGGCGCGCGCCAAAGCGGCCCTGGCCCTGGGGACGACCCGGCCGGCGCTCGGTGCGGCTGCCACTGCCGCGGGCCCCATCAAAACGAGGGCGGAAGTCACCACCGCGGCGCTCAGCGCCAGGACGATCAGCACCGGCGCGATCGGAAGAGCTGCGATCAGAACCACTGCGGTCAAAACTGCCGCGATCGCTGCCGGAGCGATCGGCGCTCCAGCGATCAGCACCGGGGCGCTCAAAACGAGGACGGTCGCCACCAGGGCGGCGGGCCCCATCGAAACGGCGCTCAGGGCGCGCGCGATCGCGATCACCAAAGCGCTCCGAACGCTCACCGCGCTCCGGGCGCCGGCCGAAGCTGGGGCGATCGCCGCGCTCGGGCCGATCACCGCCCTCGCCGCGCTCGGGACGCCATTCACCACGGGGAGCAAACGGACGGCGCGAGCCACCCCGCGCATCAGGACGACCCGGGCGTGCTGGGCGCGATCCTGCCGCCCCCGATCCCTGGCCCTGGTCCCTGCGGCGATCAAAACGGGGGCTCATGCTTCAGCGGGCAAAGGGGTTATCGGGTCGGCGTTCTCGAGGTGTGCCAGCAGCTGGGCAAGGCGGCTGGGGTCTTGAAGAAAGAGCCAGCCCACCATTGTCTCAAACCCCGTTGCCCGGCCATAAATGCCGGCCTCACCTTTGCGGGGTCCACGGCCGGCACGGTTGCGGCCTTTCCGTACCAGCTCTAGCTCCTCCGGCGTCAGTAGGCCATCGCGCTCCAGAACAGCCAGGGCTGCTGCCTGGGCATCGGCGCGCACTTCGGCCACCACCGCTTGGTGCAAAGCACCGCTGCGGCCGGGTTGGCGGCAGTGGCGCAGGCGGTGATGCAACTCCCACACGGCATCACCCAGCCAGGCCAGCTGCAGCGGACCGAGATCGGCCGTGATCGAAGCGGCCGGGATGGCCGCGAGCCAATCAGGCAGCGATGGATCCGAGGGCGGTATCGAGGTCGGGCTGGAGATGGAGGAACTGCTCAAGCCTCACCAGTTTCACCGTCTGCACGACACGGGCATTGCCCACCACCAGGAACTGCATGGCCTGGTCGTTGCAGAGCTTCGCCATCTGCACCAGGGCACCGAGTCCGGAGGAGTCGATGAAATCGATCTTGCTCAGATCGATCACCAGCGGTTGCGGTGTGCTGGTGAGGTGCTCGGTGATGAAGGCAAGAAACTGCTTTTCGGAATAGGCGTCCAGCTGGCCGGTGAAGCTGAACAGCAGACAGCCGTCCTGCTGCTGAAAGCCACCGCGCAGAGACACGGTCAATCGCTGCAGATCAGTGATGGCTCCTGACCTCTGACGTTTGGGGCGCCTGCAGTGTAATGACGGTTTTCGGAACGGGCAGGACCGCAACAAAGCTGCATTGATGGGGCACAACCAGAGGTACCGCCAGGGGCACCAGCGATCAGCCGCGCCGCTCCGCCATTAGTGCTGCAAAGCGCCCGAAATGATGATCCGCATCGTGAGGGCCAGGGCTGGCCTCCGGGTGGTACTGCACGCCAAACACCGGCTTGTGGCGGTGGGCCAGAGCCGCCACGGTGCGGTCGTTGAGGTTGAAGTGGGTCACCTCCACCGCATCGGCGGGAAGCGACGTGGCATCGATGGCGAAGCCGTGGTTCTGGCTGGTGATCTCCACCACACCGGGGCTGCCGCAAGGATGGTTGAGGCCGCGATGGCCGTAACCCAACTTGTAGGTGCTGCCGCCCATGGCCAGGCCGAGAATCTGGTGGCCCAGGCAGATGCCGAACACCGGCAGGTTGTTCTGTTGCAGCAGTCCCTTGGCCAGCTCGATGCCGGCGGTCACCGCCGCAGGGTCACCAGGGCCATTGGAGAGAAACACCCCCTCGGGTTGAAGCGCCAGCACCTGCTCCAAGGAGGCATCCGCCGGCAGGACCGTGATGTCGCAGCCGTGGGCAGCGAGGCGCTCGAGGATGGCGCGTTTGATGCCGAAATCGATGGCCACCACCCGGTAGGGGGTGGCGGGATTGTTCTGCAGGCGCTGATCGAACGCCGCGGGGCAGAGGCTGCTCCAGGTGTAAGGAGCGGAGGTGGTTACGGCCTTGGCCAGGTTGAGGCCAGCCATGGAGGGGGCCGAGCGCACCTGCTCCAGCAGCTGTTGGGGGGTGCTGCCATCGCTGCTGATGGCGCCGTTGATCGCCCCGCCCTCACGCAGATGCCGCACCAGCGCACGGGTGTCGATGCCGCGGATGCCCACCACGTTGTGGCGCTGCAACCAGGCCTCGAGGGTGGTTTCGCTGCGCCAGTTGCTGGCGGTCGGTGCCAGCTCACGCGCGATCACACCGCGCACATGGGGAGCATCCGCCTCCTGGTCGGAGCTGTTCACACCGGTGTTCCCCAGCTCCGGATAGGTAAATGTCACCAGCTGACCGGAATAGCTGGGGTCGGTCATCACCTCCTGATAACCGCTCATGCCGGTGTTGAACACCACCTCACCCACGGCGGTGCCACTGGCGCCGAAAGCTTCACCGCGCAGCACCAGGCCATCGGCCAGCACCAGCAGAGCGGGAGAGGAGGAAGGGGCTGTGGTCATGGCCCCATCATCCCCTTCAGAGGGATCAAGCCAGGGGAGCCGAGAGGGCTGAGCGCAGCCGCTCCAGCCGCTGCCACGCAGCGCCGTTGGCCATGGCCTCAAGGGCCTGCGGAACCGCAGCCGCCACCGAATCAGCCCGCCCGGACGCCCAGAGCACCAAGGCGGCGTTGAGAGCCACAACATCGCGCTGGGCAGCCGTGCCCCGGCCCTGCAGCACCGACTCAAGAATCGCCTGGTTGTCTGCCAGCTCACCACCGGCCAAGGCCTGCATGGGCGCCTCCGCCAAACCCACCGACGCTGGTGTGATCGTTTCAGCGCGCACCGAGCCGGCCTCCACCAACCGCAGTTCGCTGGGGCCTGAGAGCGACGCCTCGTCCAGGCCGCCGTGGCCGTGCACCACCACGGCGCGCTGCAGCCCCAGGCGTGCCAAAGCATCAGCCATCGGATCAAGCAGATCCGCCGCTCCCACCCCGAGCACCTGGGTATCGGGCCGCAGCGGATTCACCAGCGGACCCAACAGGTTGAACACGGTGCGCACGCCCAGGGCACGGCGCAGCGGGGCCAGCCCCACCAGGGCCGGATGCCAGCCCGGTGCGAAGAGAAAGGTGACGCCAGCCGGCTCGAGCGCGGCGATCACCTGCTCCGCCGGGGACTTGAGATTCATGCCAACGGCTTCGAGCACATCGGCCGAACCCACCTTGCCGCTGGCGCTGCGGTTGCCGTGCTTGGCCACATGGGCCCCACAGGCGGCAGCCACAAAGGCCACAGCGGTGGAGATATTGAACGTGTTGGCCCCATCACCACCGGTGCCGCAGGTATCCACAAGGGGCAGCTCAGGCCTGGGCCCGGGCAGCGGGCAGGCCTGCCGCAACACCTGGGCCATCGCCGCCAGCTCCTCACCATTCACCCCCTTGGCCCGCAGGCCGGCGAGCAGAGCACCGGTGAGCACCGGCTCCAGCTCCTCGGCCAGCCAGGCCTGCATCAGGGCCGTGGCCTGCTCAGAGTGAAGCGACTCCCCCTGCAACAGCTGCTCCAGCAGCGCGGGCCAGGATGAAACAGCGGCCATGGGGAGGCATCAGCTGGGGCTGATGTAGCAGAAAAATGCGGGTCAGGGGCTGTCTTGATCGGCGGTGTCAAAGCCCGAGCCCACGGCTTGCTCTTGGGCGTCAACACCGGGGCGGTAGCCCGCGGCCCAGATGGCGCGGCAGCGCTGGTTCAATTCAGCGTGGCTGAGGCCCCAGAGGCGCAGGGTTTTCTGCAGATCGTCTTGAAGATCGAGTGCGCCAGGGAAGCCGGCGTAGCGCATCAGCAACCGGCCCAGATCCACCAGCTGTGCATCAGCAGGCTTCTCGGTGGCCAGCAGGGAATCCACCAGCTCCCGATCACTGGCATACAAAGGATGCTGTTGCTCGGGCTGATCGCTGGCGGGCATCAGAACGTGCGGCTGGGCTGGCTCCCTAGGTTGGCAGCTTCCTGCGGTGCGTCATGGCAGCCATCCGGTTCGGGTTGATCGGGCGCTATCTGCGGCCCTATCGGCGCACGGTGCTGCTCGGGGTGGCCGCGCTCGTGGTGGTGAACCTGCTGAGCGTGGCGCTGCCACTGCTCGTGCGCGGCGTGATCGACGACCTGCAGGACGGCTTCACCTTCAGCAATGTGCTGCGCCAGGCGGCACTGATCATTGCCCTGGCCACGGTGATGGGGGGCGTACGGCTGTGGTCGCGGATGTTGGTGTTCGGCGTGGGCCGCCAGGTGGAGGCCGGCCTGAAGCAGGAGATTTTCGATCACATGCTGCGCCAGGAACCCGGCTGGGTGCAGACCACCGGCAGCGGCGAGGTGATCAGCCGTGCCACCAGCGATGTGGAAAACGTGCGGCGGCTGCTTGGTTTCGCCGTGCTCAGCCTCACCAACACGGTGCTCGCCTATGCGCTGACCTTGCCGGCGATGCTGGCGATCGATCCGCTCCTGAGCCTGGCGGCGGTGGGGCTCTATCCGCTGATGCTCGTCACAGTCCGGCTGTTCGGCGGGCGCATGATGCGCCAACAGCGGCGCCAGCAAGAGGCCCTCGCGCAGCTGAGCGATCTGATCCAGGAAGACCTCTCCGGCATCAACGCGATCAAGATCTACGGCCAGGAGGCCACCGAGCGGCAGGCCTTCGCCGATCGCAACCGCCGCTACCGCGACGACGCCCTGCAGCTGGCCCGCACCCGCAGCACCTTGTTCCCGCTGCTGGAGGGCATCTCCTCGGTGAGCCTGCTGTTGCTGCTGGCTTTGGGCAGCGGACAGCTCGAAAGCGGTCGCCTGAGCATTGGTGATCTGGTGGCGTTGATCCTTTATGTGGAGCGCCTCGTGTTCCCCACGGCGCTGCTGGGATTCACGCTCAACACCTTCCAAACCGGCCAGGTGAGCCTGGAGCGGGTGGAGGATCTGCTGCGGCGCAAACCCCGGGTCACCTCCCCGGCGCAGCCTGTGGCGATCGCAGCGCCGATCCAGGCAGGCCGCCGCGCCGCAGCCGTAGAGGCGCGCGATCTCTCACTGCGCTACCCGGATGCGGAGCGCCTGGCGCTGGAGCACGTGAGCTTCCGGCTGGAACCCGGAGAGCTCGTGGCCGTGGTGGGTCCGGTGGGTTGCGGCAAAACAACCCTGGCCCGGGCCCTCGGCCGCATGGTGGAGGTGCCTGCGGGTGCCCTGTTCCTCAATGGCACCGACATCACCCGCGTGGCCCTCGATGATCTGCGCCGCCAGGTTGCCCTGGTGCCGCAGGAGGGATATCTCTTCACCGCCACACTCGCCGACAACCTGCGCTACGGCGAGCCGAGCGCAGCGCAGGACGCCGTGGAGGCGGCCGCCATTCAGGCCCGCCTGGAGGGCGACATCCGCGGTTTCCCTGATGGCTACGGCACCTTGGTGGGCGAGCGCGGCATCACGCTGAGCGGCGGTCAGCGCCAACGCACCGCCCTCGGCCGGGCGCTGCTGGTGCAGGCACCGCTCCTGGTGCTCGACGACGCCCTGGCCAGCGTGGACAACAACACCGCCGCCGACATCCTGCAATCGGTGCGCAGCCAGCAGGACCGCACGATCTTGATGATCAGCCACCAGCTCTCGGCCGCTGCCGCCTGCGACCGCATCCTGGTGATGGATGGTGGCCGCCTCGTGCAGCAGGGGCACCACAACGAATTGGTGCAGCACAGCGGCACCTACCGGCGCCTCTGGGAGCGGGAGCAGGCAGAACAACAACTCAGCCGGGCGGCCTGAGCCGTGGCCGAAGCGCATCCGCGGATTCAGTCACACTCTGTGCCCTTCACCAGACAAGCCCCGCAGCCGTGGCTTAGCTGAAGCTGACGCCCCGCGCCGCTGCCATGACCACCGGTGTGCCTTACCGCCTGCGCTGCACCCTCACCTTCGGCGATATCTACGGCCAGATCCTGATTTGGATGCTGGTGATCTTCGTGAGCCTGGCGGCCGGCCTGGCGCTGATGGGAGCCAGCAAACCGATCTTTGCCCTGGTGGGCGTGGGGTTAATCCTGGTGCTCTCGCTGCCGTTTCTGCTCTTCGCCTTCACCACCACGCTGCTTAACCACATCGCTTTGGAACCCAGCGCGCCACAGGGTTGAGCGCCGTAGGCTGAAGCCCCACATCGGCTGCGGCATCAGTGTTCGGACTGTTTGATGGACTGGGCGGATCGAAGAGCCAGCTGGTCGCACCCAATGCCGCTCTGCCCGGCCGCGCCGATCCCATCGCCACGGCCGATCGCCATGTGGTGCTGGGCACCGCTCTCAAGGCACCGCTGAGCACCAGCCAGCAGGAAGCCCTGTTTGGCTGCGGCTGCTTCTGGGGCGCTGAAAAGGGCTTCTGGCGCCTGCCCGGTGTGATCAGCACGGCCGTGGGATACGCCGGCGGCTACACACCGAACCCCACCTACGAAGAAGTGTGCTCAGGCCGCACCGGCCACACCGAAGTGGTGCGGGTGGTGTGGGATGTGAACGCCATCGATTTCAGCGATCTGCTCAAGCTGTTCTGGGAATGCCACGACCCCACCCAGGGCATGGCTCAGGGCAACGACACCGGCACTCAGTACCGATCAGCGATCTACGTGATGGAACCTGAGCTCCTCCGGATTGCTGAAGCCTCCCGCGATCGCTACCAGCAGTTGCTCAACGCCAACGGCAAAGGCGCTATCACCACCGAGATCGCAACCGGCAAGCCCTTTTTCTTCGCGGAGACCTACCACCAGCAATATCTGGCCCGCCCCGGCAGCCGCCCGTACTGCTCGGCCCGCCCCAGCGGTGTGTTGCTCGATGGCTTCGAAGGCTCCAGCTACAAGCTGCCGGCCGCGGTGTGGAGCCACTACGACTGGTCGATTGATCACTGCGTCTTGCGCGGCGACAACACGCCGATCGGGTTGTGATCGCACTGCTGGTTCCCCTCCTCGCCCTCAGCAGCCCCTGGTGGGAGGGTTACGACATTCGCGAGCGCTTCCTCTGCGGTGATCAGGGGGTGCTCGTGGTGGAGCGCAACGACGCCCAGGCCTCGTTGATCAGCGGACGCAGCCGCTTCACCCTGTTCCGCGTGGCGAGCAGCCAGCCTGGGGTGCGCTACGGCAGCGATGCGATGGAGCTGATCCTCTGGGGAGACAACCTCACCCTGGAGCAGGGCCGCCGCAAGATGCAATGCACCCGCACCGATCAAGCCTGAGCCGCCGATGAATCCCCTGCCCGACCGCACCGTGATCCTCGGGATGCTGATAACCCTGGGCCTGGTGTTTGCCCTGGTGTTCTGGTTTGTGCGATTGGCGCCATCTCCGGAACCGGCGCTGCAATGGCGCGATTCGGCTCCCCTGAAGCCCAAGGCAGCGCCTGCACCTCAGCAGCCAGCGCTACCGGGCCGAAGCGGAAGCTCGTTGATCTGAGCCCACCGGATCGGATCTGCTTCGAACCAATCCTGATGTTGTGGGAGACAATGCCCCGGCGGCACTGACGTCGCATCTCCGCCGCACCTGTTGTCGATCGCCCGCGTGGACCCGAAGCCCCAGCGCAAGCTGCATCCGCTGCCCAGGGGACTGGTGGAGCTCTACGGACTGCTGGCCGTGCTGTTCGTGCTGGTGCCGGAATGGATGGCGGATGGAGCCCTGGCGGGTCTGCGCGCCGGGCGCGATGGAAGCGACCTGCCCATGACCACCACGGCATGGCAACGCATCCCAGAGCTGAGGCTGGCCTCGATGAATCTGAGGGAGTTGCGCGACCTGGCGCGCGCCCTTCGGCTATGGGGTTACAGCAGCCTCAATCGCGAGCAGCTCACCGCATCGCTACTGCGCAAAATCCAGGCCAGACGCGGGAAGGCGCTGTGATAATTTCTTTCTCGCCGGGGCGTAGCGCAGCTTGGTAGCGCACCACTTTGGGGTAGTGGGGGTCGTGGGTTCAAATCCCGCCGCTCCGATTCAAACCGGCTCTTAACCACCCTCAAGGGTGGTTTTTTTATGCCCAGCTCACTGCAACCGTGTGTGCACGCGGTAGCAAGCCAGCCAGCGATTCACCCGCGGGCGCAGAGGAGGAGGCACCTCCTCTAGCAGCTGGGAAAGCTCCAGGGCCCCGAGCCGCCGCAGGTCACGAACATCCACGTGCCATAGGGCCTCAGCTTCACGGATCAACCGAGCCCAGGTGCGCGTGTCCTGCCAGCGCTGGACCCGCTGATGCAGATGGGGCGGATGGCGTGGGTGGCCGCGAGCGGATACAGCCATCGCGTGCAACCTCGAAGCTTCATCCACACCATGGCTCTGAATTCAGCAGGTGCACCAAAGCAACGCTTCAACTTCCCATAGATGAAGCAAAACCAGCGGACCGTTCAGGCGGAACGGCGCTGCTGGTCGCCGTCCACAGGAACCACGGGGAAGGGGAGAAGCGCCGCCTCCCGCTCCGACAGGCGGCGACTCCACGCACCACTCACGGGCTCATTCCAACGGAAACCGGCCTCGCGGGCGCGGTGGCGCTCCTCATAGGAGAGGCGGGCGCGATAGAGGCGCCGCGGTTCCAGCCCTTGTTGCACCAGCTGCTCGAGATCGTCGCAACGCTCAAACACTTGAGCCAAGTAAATGCAATCGGTGAGGGCTCGATGCGCGGCCCACACCGGCACGCTGTAGGCCAGAGCCAGATCGCGCACCGAAGGGTTCGATCGCAAATTGCGATCCGCGGGCCAGCGGATGTCCTCCATCGTGCACAGCCACGGCTTGTGAATCGCAGGCAGGGGTTCAATGCCGAACCACTGGCGATCGAAGGCGGCGTTATGGGCCACCACCAAATCAGCGCTGGCGAGCAGGGCCTCAAACCACTGCAAGCCCTGCTGCCAGGGCTGCGGTTGCTGGGTGAGCTCGGGGTCGATCTCGTTCACCGCTTGGGCAGCGTTCTGATCGCACGGCAACAGCAACGACACCTGGCTGAGCACTGAGCGGCGCGGCAGATCGAACAACACCGCACCCAGCTCGATGCAGCGATCGCGCTGTGGATCCAGGCCCGTGGTTTCCGTGTCGAGGATCAGCAGGCGTTGCGGCGATGGTTGGCCCGGCGCGGCTGGCGATGCTTCGCGAATGGGCAGCGGCTCAACGCGGGGCGCTGGGTCTGCAATGGGCTGCGGGGCAGCGATGGCATTCACCTCCGCTGTCGGCACCGGTTCAGAGGCAGCTTCCGCAACAACCGCTTCATCCGATTCAGGAGCCTCAGCTGCTTCCCCCGCTGGGGCCGCCATCAAGCTCAGCAGGTCCACCTGCTCCCAGGGTTGCGGAGGTTCTGCCGTGGCCATGGGGCGCTGCGCGATGGCTTCATGATCCCAGGCCGCGCCAGGCCCTGCCTAGGGTTTCGCCAGCATCCAGCACCCGTCTTGGCCTCAGCCCTGAACATCGGCGACCGCGCGCCCCTGATTGCCCTCGCAGACCAGAGCGGCACTGAGCGCCGCAGCGATCAACTGGGGGGCAAGGCCCTGGTGCTGTTCTTTTATCCGAAAGACGACACCCCCGGCTGCACGATGGAGGCTTGCGCCTTCCGCGATAGCTACGCCGATCTGCAGGGCATGGGCGCCGAGGTGTGGGGCGTGAGCGGCGATGACGCGGCCAGCCACCAGCGTTTTGCCCAGCGCCACAACCTGCCCTACCCCCTGCTGGTGGACAAAGGCAACCAGCTGCGCAAGGCCTTTGGCGTGCCGAGCGTGCTGGGGCTGCTGCCTGGCCGCGTCACCTATGTGATCGATGGCAGCGGTGTCATTCGCCATGTGTTCAACAACCTGCTCGATGGCCCGGCCCATCGCCGCGAAGCGCTCGAGGCGCTCAAGGGTCTGCAGAAGGCATGAGTTGGCGCCAGCGCGGCAGCCTTTGGCTGCTGGAGCCGCCGGCAGCCCGGGGCCTGATCCAGTTCATCGGTGGCAGTTATCTGGCGGCCACACCCCAGCTGAGCTACCGCCGCTTGCTGGAAGCGCTGGCGCGGCAGGGTCTGGCGATCCAAGCCTGGAGCTATGTGCCGGGCTTCGATCACCAGGCCCAGGCCAATGAAGCCTGGAAGTTGTTTCGGGCCGCACGCCCGGAGGGGCTGCCCGCCCTGCGGCTCGGCCACAGCCTTGGCTGCAAGCTGCACCTGCTGGCACCCGACAACGGCCGCGGCTGCAGCGGCCTGGCGGCCCTGAGCTTCAACAACTTCTCCGCCGAGCGCAGCGTGCCGCTGCTGGCGGAGCTGGGCCCGCGTCTGGGCATCCAGAGCGAATTCAGCCCCTCCCCCAGCGAAACCCTGCGGCTGGTGGGGGCCAACTACCGCCAGCCCGCCAACCTGCTGGTGCGCTTCAACCGCGACGGCATCGATCAGAGCCAGCGCCTGCAGGCGGTGCTGCAGGCGCGGCCGCAGGATCAAACCCAGCTGCTTGAGCTGCCGGGCGATCACCTCACCCCCGCCAGCGCTGGCCTACGCCAGAACCTGCTAGGTGCCTGGGCCGACGACCCGAGCCGTCAGCGCCAGATCGACAGCCTGGCGGAGACGATCAGCCGCTGGTGGAGCCCAGCGGCCCCGCAGCCCGCCTGATCAAACGCGCAGCGCATCCAGCACGGAGCGATCTTCCAGGGTGGAGGTGTCACCGCTCACCTCCTGGCCTGCTGCCAGGGAGCGCAGGATGCGGCGCATGATTTTGCCGCTGCGGGTCTTGGGCAGGGCATCACTGAACTTGATCACATCGGGGCGGGCGATCGGCCCGATCTCCTTGCCCACATGGCCCCGCAGTTCGGCGATCAGGGCGTCATCACCGCTGCGGCCGGCCTCCAGGGTCACGAAAGCCACTATGCCCTCGCCTTTGAGCTCATCGGGCCGGCCTACCACCGCCGCTTCTGCCACGGCGAGGTGGCTCACCAGGGCGCTCTCGATTTCCATCGTGCCGAGGCGGTGACCACTCACGTTGATCACATCGTCAACGCGGCCCATCACCCAGAAGTAGCCGTCGCTGTCGCGGCGGGCGCCATCGCCGGCGAAATAGAGCCAGGAGCCATCGGCGGGGCGGATCTCTTCCCAGTAGCTCTTGCGGAAGCGCTCCGGATCACCGTGCACAGTGCGCATCATTCCCGGCCAGGGGTGGCGGATCGCGAGGTAGCCCCCCTGATCAGCGGGTTGGGAGTTGCCGTCGTGATCGACGATGTCGGCCTGGATGCCCGGTAGAGGAAGGGTGGCGGAACCGGGCTTAGTGGGGGTGGCGCCCGGGAGCGGGCTGATCATCACGCCGCCGGTTTCGGTCTGCCACCAGGTGTCGACGATCGGGCAGCGGTTGCCACCGATCACATCGCGGTACCAGATCCAGGCCTCGGGGTTGATTGGCTCACCCACAGTGCCGAGGATGCGCAGCGAGCTCATGTCGTACTGATCAGGCACCTCGCGACCGCTCTTCATGAAGGCGCGGATCGCCGTGGGGGCGGTGTAGAAGATCGTGCACTGATGCTTTTGAATCACCTCCCAGAAGGCACCGGGCTTACTGGGCCGCGGCGCACCCTCGTACATCACCGTTGTGGCGCCGTTGGAGAGCGGGCCGTAGACGATGTAGCTGTGCCCCGTGATCCAGCCCACATCGGCGGTGCACCAGTGGATGTCGTTCTCCTTGATGTCGAAGATCCACTGGAAGGTGAGATGAGCCCAGAGGTTGTAACCGGCGGTGGTGTGCACCACCCCCTTCGGTTTGCCGGTGGAGCCTGAGGTGTAGAGCACGAACAGCCGGTCTTCGCTGGCCATCGGCTCTGCGGGGCAGTCGGCGCTCTGGGCGTCCACCACGTCGTGCCACCAGTGGTCGCGGCCGGCCTGCATGGCGCAGTCGCCAGCGGCTCCATCGAGGCGCTTCACCACCAGAACGTGCTCCACGCTGGGGGCACCACCGTTGCCGGAGAGGGCATCGTCCACCGCCGGCTTGAGCGGCACTGGCTTGTCCTTGCGGAAGCCGCCGTCGGCGGTGATCACCACCTTGGCCTCGCCATCGATCAGGCGATCGCGCAGGGCATCGGCGGAGAAGCCACCAAACACCACCGAATGGGGAGCGCCGATGCGAGCGCAGGCGAGCATGGCAATCGCTGCCTCCGGCACCATCGGCATGTAGAGCGCCACCAGATCGCCCTTGCCGATGCCGAGCGCCTTGAGCGCATTGGCTGCCTTGCACACCTCGGCGTGGAGCTGGCGGTAGGTGAAGGTGCGGGTATCGCCGGGTTCCCCTTCCCAAATCAGAGCTGTCTTATCGGCGCGGGGCCCATGGAGATGCCGATCGAGGCAGTTGAAGCTGAGGTTGGTGGTGCCGCCTTCAAACCAACGGGCAAAGGGCGGATTACTCCAATCGAGCACCGTGTGGAAGGGCTCAAACCAATGCAGCTCGCGCCGGGCCGCCTCACCCCAGAACGCATCAGGATCGGCCTGCGCCTCAGCCGCCAGCTTTCGGTAGGCCTCCAGCGAACCGATCGCCGCGCCTGCAGCCAGGGCTGCCGGCGGCTCAAACACCCGCTGCTCCTGCAGCACCGATTCAATCGTGGTGCTGGTGGCGGGGCTGGTCTGGGCCTCAGACATGCGGGCAACGGCAGGCGCGCCCATTCAAGCGAGCGCGCAACCCGGCTGGCCGGCTCGGCGCCAGGCCTGTAATAGCCGCCGCAGCCTTCGGCGCTGCTTCAGGATGGAGCCATGGTGAGACCCGCCGCCTGCCTGTTCGATCTCGACGGGCTGCTGCTCGACACGGAACCGCTGCATGCGGAGGCCTGGCAGCAGGCCGCCAGCCACTTCGGCAGACCGCTGGAAGCCGAAGAGCTCTTAGCCCTGCGGGGGCGCCGCCGCCACGACTGCGCCGATCAAGTGCTGCAGTGGATCAGCGCTGGCGGGGACGGCAACGCACCCAGCCGCGAGGCGCTGCTGGCGGTGCGCCAGCCGATCGCTGAAGCGCTGCTGATTCATGCGGCACCGATGCCGGGGGCACCGGAGCTGGTGCAGCACTGCGAGGCCCTCGGCATCCCCATGGCCTTGGCCACCAGCAGCTCACAAGCGGCTGTCGAGCTCAAAGCATCCCCGCACCCCTGGCTCACCGCCATCAGGGTGCGGGTGCACGGCGATGATCCACATCTCAAGCGCGGCAAGCCGGCACCGGATGTGTTTGTGCTGGCGGCGGAGCGGCTGGGCGTGGATCCTCGCCACTGCTGGGCCTTCGAAGATTCACCCGCCGGAGTGCGGGCCGCCCGTGCCGCAGGCTGCCACGTGCACGTGCTGCCGCCCCAGCATCTGAGCGGGGAAGAGCTCCATGATCTCTATCCCGAGATCGAGCGCTTCCTCAGCAGCCTTGAAGACATTGTGCGGGAGCTTCAGTAGAGCCTGCTCAGCACAAACTCCGGCAAGGCCAACAGGGCACTACGGCAATCCGAAGCGGGCAACCAACTAATGGCTTCGCGGGCTTCATTGGCAAAACCCTCGGCCAAGGCACGGGAGCGTTGGATCGCCTGGCTGTTGCGCACCAGCTCCAGCGCTTGATCAAGATCGCCCTCTTCACTGAACTCGCGCTCGATCAAACCAGCGAGGGCCGGATGCTCCTCTAGGGCGTAGAGGGCCGGGGCAGTGAGATAACCACTGGCTAGGTCGCTGGCCGCTGGCTTACCGAGTTGTTGGTCGCTGCCGGTGAAATCGAGGATGTCATCCACCACTTGGAAGGCCAGGCCGAGCTGGCGGCCGAAGCGGTAGAGCTCATCGAGCTGATGGGCTGGCAGTCCGCTGAGCACCCCTGCAGCGCGGGCGCTGTTGGCGATCAGGGAGGCGGTTTTGCAGTAGCTCTTCTCGAGGTAGGTCTCGAAGCTCTGGCCCGTGTCGTAGCGGAACAGGCCTTGCTTCACCTCGCCATCGGCGAGATCCATGATCACGCGCGAGAGCAGCTTCACCACCTCGAGATCATCGAGGTTGGCGAGGTGCCAACTGGCCTGGGCGAAGAGGAAATCGCCGGCAAGCACCGCCACGCGGTGGTTGAAGCGGCTGTGAACGGTATCGACGCCGCGGCGGGTGCTGGCCTCATCCACGACGTCGTCGTGAACCAGCGAAGCCGTGTGGATCATCTCGGTGATCTCCGCCAGGCGCCGGTGGCGGGCCGTGAGTTCACCATCGGCGCTCAGCGCCCGGGAGACGAGCAGCACGATGCCGGGGCGCAGACGCTTACCCCCTGCACTGAAGAGGTGTTCAGCAGCGGCCTGGAGGATCGGGTGCCCCGCTCCAATAAGGCTGCGCAGGTCGCTCAGCAGAGCCTCGAGGTCGGCCTCGACGGGCTGGAGCAGCTCTGCAACCGTGGCCATGACCCCCTGCGGTGCGCCGATCCTAGAAGGCACACCATGGCTGGCGCTGGCTCAGCCGTGATGGAGCTGTCTCTCCCGCCAGGTGACGGGCTGGCTGAGGCAGCGGGCTCCCACCAGCCGGGCCACGGCGTGATCAAAAGCCTTGGGGTCAGCACTGGTGAAGAACTGGTGCTCACTGCGGCAAGAGCCGCCGCAGAGCAAGCCCGCAGCGGCGAGCAGCTCGCCCAAGTGGCGCGCCACAGCTGGCGCAGGATCCAGCACCGCAAATGCGGGCCCCACAAGCCTGCGAATCGCCTCGATCACAAACGGGTAGTGGGTGCAGCCGAGCACGATCGTGTCGGCACCAGCCGCAAGCATGGGGTCGAGAAAACTGCGCAGCAGCGCATCGCAGCGCTCACCCTCGAGCTCCCCCATCTCCACCAGATCCGCCAGGCCGATGCACACCTGCTCCACCACTGTGATGTCGGCCGCCCAACGGCCCACCGTGGCGCGGTAGAGCTCCCCTTGAAAAGTGGCGGGCGTCGCCATCACCCCCACCACACCGGAGCGGGTGAGCTCAACCGCCGGCTTCACCGCCGGCTCCAGCCCCACGATCGGCAGCTGCGGGAAGGCCTGCCGCAACGACTCCAGTGCCACAGCGGAAGCCGTGTTGCAGGCCACCACGATCGCCTTGCAACCCATGGCGATCAGCTCAGCCGCAATCGCGCTGCAATAAGCCCGGATCTCCTGGGCTGAGCGCTGGCCGTAGGGCACGTGGGCCTGATCGGCCAGGTAGATCACCGATTCATCCGGCAAGTGATGCACCACCTGCCGCCAGACGCTTAAGCCCCCCACGCCGGAATCAAAGATGCCGATGGGAGCGCCGCTCATGGATTGGCGACCAAGTAATTGAGCAGACCCGTGGCGATCGCCACAGCCATCCGGCGGCGGAAGGCGGGATCGGCCAGGCGGGGCGAATCGAGCTGTCCGGTCACAAAGCCCATTTCGGCCAATGCCGCTGGCATCACGGTGCGGCGGATCACAAAGAAGCGGCCGGGGCGTGCACCGCGATCGGGGCTACCCGGCGACACCCGCAGCATCTGCTGCTGCACGGCTTCCGCAAGCCGCCTGGAGGGACCGTCCTGGAAATAGAAGGTTTCGATGCCGTTCACATCCGGGCGCGACATGCTCAGCGCATTGGCGTGGATGCTCAAGAACAGATCAGCCCGGCTGTTGTTGGCCAATGCCACCCGGGGCGGCAGATCCACATCCACTTCCGAGGTACGGGTGAGCAGCACCTGCACACCTTTGGCCTGAAGGATCTGAGCCACCTGCAGGCTCACATCCAGCACCACATCGGTTTCCCGCAGGCCATTGATCCCCACAGCTCCGGGATCAGGCCCGCCGTGGCCGGGATCAATCACCACCTTGTAACGACCCACCGGCACGCTCGGCAGGCCCTCCACCGAACGTATGGGCCCCCCAGGAACCACAGCCGCCGGTGGCCGTGCCCGCCAGCTGGGTGTGGACGGGGCGTCGAGATCGCCTTCACCAATGGGATCAAGGCCGCTCACGCCAGAACCCAGTTCCATCTGCCAGCGATCGGCACTGGTGCCCACCAATCGCAGCTGGGCGGGATCGAGCTTGGTGCCAGCTCTGAACTCCACCACCAGCCGGGTGGTGTTGTCGCTGGGGCGCCCCACCCGCACTTCTCGGATGGCGCCGTTGCCGCGCACGCTGCGGCTGCGGGAGGGGGCGCCGGGAAGATCGAGCCACAGCCGCGGACCTACCAGCCCGCGACCTTCTTCAAAGTAAGCCTCGATGGAGGTGCCCGGAGGCGTGCGCAACTCCAGGGCGCCGGAGCGGTTGATGCGCCAGGCGGCCAGGGCACTGCCAGCCCAGGCCGGCAGGGCCGAGCAGAGCGACAGCGCTGGCACTGCAACGGCCAGGGCCAGCCCCGACAGCCGAGACCGCAGACGGAAGGAGAACGACGCTCTCACCACTCAGAACAGGGCTGGGCGCCGGTGCTTGAGGCTCGGCATCTGGGCCTGAATGCGCTGGCGGTGCTGCACATCCACCGGGGCCACCGCTTGACCAGGCCCACTGCCCGCATCAGCCAGCACCGTGCCCCAGGGGTCAATCACCAGGGCATGGCCGTGGGTCTGGCGCCGGCCGCCGTGGTTGCCGGTTTGAGCCGGTGCGAGCACGTAGGCGGTGTTCTCAATGGCGCGGGCCTGGAGCAACACCTGCCAATGGTCTTTGCCGGTGAAGGCCGTGAACGCCGCCGGGATGAACAACACATCCGCACCGGCGCTGGCCAGGTAGCGGTAGAGCTCGGGGAAGCGCACGTCGTAACAGATGGAGAGCCCCACCCGGCAAAGGCCGGGCACCTCCACCACCGGCGGCAGTTGATCGCCGGGCTGCACAGTGGCCGACTCCCGGTAGGTGTTGCCGTCCGGCAGATCCACATCGAAGAGATGGATCTTGTCGTAGCGGGCGAGGATCTGGCCGTCTTTGCCCACCAGCTCAGCCCGGTTGCTGGTGAGCCGTTCGCCGGCCGGCACGGGGTAGCCACCGCCCAGCAGCGTCACCTGATAGCGGCGCGCCATGGTGATCAAGAACTGCTGAGCCCGATCAGCCAGCACGGGAGCAATCTCGAGCCGGTGGTCGTCTTCACCCATAAAGGCGAAGTTCTCGGGGAGCCCCACAAGATCGGCGCCGCGACGGGCCGCAAGATCGATCTGCTCCTCCGCGGCCGCGAAGTTCGCGTCGGGATCGGCGGTGCTGGTGAGCTGGATCGCTGCTGCCAGAAAGCTTGTCACCGCTTGCGTTTTACCGACCCGGGCACTGTAAGGGTCCCCGCAAGGGCCCTCAGGCGGCCTGCAGCACCCCGGGACTGGTCTGGGTGGGCACGATCGTGAGGTTGTCCACCGAGGCGCAGCAGGCGAAGTCGGCGTCGTGGTTGCCGATGCCGATCAGACGCTGGCCGTGGCTGGCGGCGCGCAGGCAGGTTTCGGTGTCGGTGTGCCACTGCTGCCAGAGGGCCAGGGCAGCGAGGGCTTCGTCGTTGGCGCAGCGCACGCCCACATGAGGCGACACCGCCAGCTCCAGCGCGGCAGACACCACAGCTCCCGCCGCCAGGCTGTCTTCGAGGGAGTAATCGCCCTCCCAGCCGCTGCCCACGATCCACACCCGCTGGCACTCGCGCTCGATTAGGCGGCGAGCCACGGCGGTGCGGTTCGGCAAGCAGGCCGTCATCAGCAGCGGCACCGCCTTCACGGCATCAAGGGAGCGGGTGCCATTGGTGGTGCTCATAAAGATGCGCTTGCCTCCCACCAGCTCCGGCGTCACCGCCAGGGGCGAATTGCCCAGGTCGTAGCCGTCCACCCGCCTGCCGCCGCGTTCACCGGCGCGCAACCGCCGCTCTTCGGGCCAGGCCGCCGCCGTGCGATCCAGTTCCCCCAGATCCGCAAAGGCCTGAATCGCCTCGGCACCGTTTTCCAGCGACCAGGCAATGGTGGTGGTGGCGCGCAGCACATCGATCACCACCGCCGCATCGGGGCCGCCTTCGGCGACGGGCAACACCGCCGGCACGCATTCAGACGTATGGAAGTAGGAGATCTGCACGGCCACAGCGGCGGGTGGGGTGCGTCACAGTAAGCACCGCATGGCAGTGGATTGAGGCTGATGGGTTCGCAGCGCGACCTACGCGGGTTCCTCAAACTGCTGGAGGAGCGAGGCCAGCTGCGCCGCATCACCGCGCCGGTGGATCCCGATCTGGAATTGGCGGCGATCGCGGATCGGGTCCTGAGCTGCGGCGGCCCGGCCCTGCTGTTCGAAAACGTGATTGGCTCCTCGATGCCGGTGGCGATCAATTTGATGGGCACCCAGGAGCGGGTGCTCTGGAGCATGGGCATGGAGCGGCCCGAGGAGCTCGAAGCCCTCGGTGAGCGGCTCGCTCTCCTGCAGCAGCCCCGTCCCCCCAAGGGGGCACGTGAGGCAGTGCGCTTCGGCTCGGTGCTGCTGGATGTGCTCAAGGCCCGGCCCGATCTCGATCTCACCCCGCCCTGCCGGCAGGAGGTGTTCAAGGGCGAGGCGGTGAACCTCGATGCCCTGCCGCTGCTGCGCCCCTGGCCCGGCGATGGCGGCCGCATCCTCACCCTGGGCCTGGTGATCACCAAGGATCCGGAAACCGGCACCCCCAACGTGGGGGTCTACCGGCTGCAGCAGCAGTCGATCAACACGATGACCGTGCACTGGCTGAGCGTGCGCGGCGGCGCACGGCACCTGCGCAAGGCAGCAGCCATGGGCAAGAAGCTGGAGATCGCCATCGCCATCGGTGTGCATCCGTTGCTGGTGATGGCGGCGGCCACACCGATCCCCGTGCAACTGAGCGAATGGCTGTTCGCCGGTCTCTATGCCGGAGAAGGCGTGCGGCTGGCCAAGTGCAAAACCGTGAATCTGGAGGTGCCCAGCCACAGCGAGGTGGTGCTCGAGGGAACGATCACCCCGGGCGAAGAGCTGGCCGATGGCCCCTTCGGCGACCACATGGGCTTCTACGGCGGTGTGGAGGATTCACCGCTGGTGCGGATCCAGTGCGTCACCCAGCGCCGCAACCCGATTTACTTCACTACTTTCAGCGGCCGCCCACCCAAGGAAGACGCGATGCTCGCCATCGCCCTCAACCGGATCTACACGCCGATCCTGCGCCAGCAGATCCCGGAGATCGTGGATTTCTTCTTGCCGATGGAGGGCCTCAGTTACAAGCTGGCCGTGATCGCCATCGAAAAGGCCTACCCCGGCCAGGCCAAGCGCGCCGCGATGGCCTTCTGGACCGCCCTACCTCAGTTCACCTACACCAAATTTGTGGTGGTGGTGGATAAAGCGATCAACATCCGCGACCCGCGCCAGGTGATCTGGGCGATCAGCGCCCTGGTGGATCCCCAGCGCGATTTGATCGTGGTGGAAAACACTCCCTTCGACACGCTCGATTTCGCCAGCGAACAGCTGGGGCTCGGCGGCCGCCTAGCGATCGATGCCACCACCAAGCTGGGCCCCGAGCGCAATCACCCCTGGGGAGAGCCGCTCAGCCGGCCGGCTGAGCTGGAGGCGCGCCTGGATGAGCGCTGGGCTGAGCTGGGCCTAGCGGATGTGGGCCAAAGCGATCCCGATCCGGCGCTGTTCGGCTACGCGCTCGAGCAAGTGCTGGAGCGGCTCGCCCAGCGGGGATGAGCCTGCTGCGCCGCAGCGGAGAGCAGGCGCTTCAAGCCCTGCTGGAGCTGGCCGAGGCTCCGCAGCAATGGCGATCGGTGAACGAGATCGCGGCAGCCCAGGATCTGCCGGCCCCGATGCTCGAGCAGCTGTTGCTGCAGCTGCGCCGGGCTGGCTTGGTGGAAGCGCGGCGCGGCCGGCTCGGGGGCTACCGGCTGCAACGGGAGCCCGCCAGGATTGCCGTTTCTGAGGTGCTCGAAGCGGTGGGCGCCGAGATCAGGCTGATCGACGGCGATGCCGAGGAGCCGAACCTGGCCGAGCAGCAGGTGTTGCGGTCCATGGCCCGCCGGCTGCAGCGGGC